>NZ_JAFKFX010000058.1 GCF_017308075.1 Allobosea sp. | reverse complement strand
CCGGGCGCCCCTGGGACAACAGCACGTCGACCTGGCGCAGCTTCGCGACGATCTCTTCAGGCTTGTGCTTCTTCTGCGGCATAATGGGCATCCTCCAAGGCTCGAAAGCCTACTTCAGGGAGGGCCACTTTTCAGGGGGCAGGCCAAGTGAACAGGACGAACGACCGGCATGGCGAGCTGGAGAACGAAACTGCGGCCATTGCGTGGCTGTTCAATGAACGTGAACAGCATATGCGGAGTTTGGCCAAGGATATCGTTACTACTAATCAGCTCTATGAAATGCCGCTCGTGACGCCCGAAGGTTCCAAATTTCTCGTTTTCGACGGCAACCGGCGTGTGACCTGCCTCAAACTCCTGGAAAACCCACGTCGAGCACCTACCACTCAGCTTCAAACGTACTTTGAGGATCTTAGTCGCCAATGGGCCGGCGCACCTATTAGCAAAGTCGACTGCCAAGTTGAAACTGATCGAGACCGGGTCGACGAAATTCTCTATCGGCGGCATACGGGTGTTCAAGGCGGAGTTGGCCAGAGCATGTGGGATGACCGCATGAAGTCCATCTTCGTTGCGCGCACTGGAAAAGGCGGAGGTCTAAACGTAGCTGACGAAATCGAACGGCGTCTCCAAGAAGCAAATATGCTACCCACGCGTCGCAAGATACCTCGTTCAACCATGAACCGCCTTCTGTCAGCGGAGCCATTTCGCAATCGCCTCGGCTTTAGTGTCAGCAGAGGGAAATTTGAGTTTACGCACGACGAGAATATCTCGATGCGAGCAATAGCTCGTGTAGCCCAAGACCTTGCCGCTCGCGAGCTCGTACTGGGCGACATTTGGGATGTTGATGGTAAGCGGAGCTATCTAGACAAGCTTGAGCGCGAAGGGGTTTTGCCGTCGGCAGTTAATGCGCTCACACGTGCCGCAACGGCGCCTAAATCCAACAAAATCCAGCTATCTCGCCCGGCGGCCGCAGCAAATCCAAGTCAAAGGGCGACCCTAATTCCGCACACTGACTATGGAATTGTTTGGCCGGGCAGACTCCAACGTCACCACCAAATCTGGGAGGAACTCCAATTTCGACTGGAACTTAAGCGGCAACCGAATGCAATCTCGGTTCTGCTAAGGGTCCTTCTAGAGATGGCGATTGAAAACTGCGTCAAACAAGGCCCGGTGCCTGTGTACGACGGGGACAAACTCGCTGTGAGGGCGTTGAAATGCGCAAATCATCTTCACGTCGGAGGTCATATTGACGACAAGCAACTCGGAATGATCAAGAAATTTCAACAGTTAGATCAACTTGTATCTGCTGACACCATGAACCGCTATGTACACTCGCCAAATTTCGCACCTTCACCAGAACATCTGGCATCGATGTGGGACAGCTTGGCTGAATTCATTGTTGCCTGCCTGCGTACTTAACTAGCGCCTAGATTTTTCGGATAACGAGGAGGGTGACACCCAAACCCTCCGTGGCAAGGACCGCGCTTTCCGTCATGGTCGGGCTTGTCCCGACCATCCACGTCTTCCCTAATGCAATGCGGTGTTCAAGACGTGGATGCTCGCCACAAGGGCGAGCATGACGAGTTGGAATAACGGCGCATACTTCACGCCGCCTCGGCGAGGTGCTCCCTCCCCTCCACCCCATGCTGCCGCAGCGGCTTGTTCCCCGACAACCTCCGCATCAGCACGTAGAACACCGGCGTCAGGAAGATGCCGAAGGCGGTGACGCCGATCATGCCGGCGAAGACCGCGATGCCCATGGCCTGGCGCATCTCGGCGCCCGCCCCGGTCGAGAGCACCAGCGGTACCACGCCCATGACGAAGGCGAGCGAGGTCATCAGGATCGGCCGCAGGCGCAGGCGGCTGGCCTCGATCGCGGCCTCGACCGGCGTGCGGCCCTCGAATTCGAGCTCGCGCGCGAATTCGACGATCAGGATGGCGTTCTTGGCGGATAGCCCGACCAGGACGACGAGGCCGATCTGGGTGAAGACGTTGTTGTCGCCGCCGCTCCACCAGACGCCGGCCAGCGCCGCGAGCAGGCCCATCGGGATGATCAGCAGGATCGCAACCGGCAGGGTCAGGCTCTCATACTGCGCCGCCAGCACCAGGAAGACGAGCAGGATCGCAACCGGGAAAACCAGGATGGCGGAATTGCCGGCCAGGATCTCCTGATAGGTCAGCTCGGTCCATTCGAAGGCGAAACCCTTGGGCAGGGTCTCGGCAGCGATGCGGGTGACGGCGTCCTGCGCCTGGCCCGAGGAATAGCCCGGGGCCGGGCCGGCATTGATGTCGGCGCTGAGGAAGCCGTTATAGCGCATGGCCCGTTCGGGGCCGGCATCGGTGCGGACATTAAGCACGGCCGAGAGCGGCACCATCTCGCCCGAGAGCGAACGGACCTTGAGCTTGCCGATGTCCTCCTGATAGGCGCGGAAGGGCGCATCGGCCTGGACGCGCACCGTGTAGGTGCGGCCGAACTTGTTGAAGTCGTTCACATAGGATGAGCCAAGATAGATCTGCAGGGTCTCGAAGACATCGGTGACGGGGACGCCGAGCTGGCGCGCCTTGGTGCGGTCGATGTCGGCATAGAGCTGGGGCACGCTGACCTGGAAGCTCGAGAACATGCCGGCAAGCTCGGGCGCCGTCGCGGCCCTGGCCATGAAGGCCTTGGTCGCCTCGTCGAGCGCCTTGTAGCCGAGGCCGGCGCGGTCCTCGATCTGCAGCTTGAAGCCACCGATGGTACCGAGCCCCTGGACGGGCGGCGGCGGGAACATCGCGATGAACGCCTCCTTGATGCCGGCAAACTCCTTGTTGAGCTGCATGGCGATGGCGTTGCCCGAGAGCGACGGGTCCTTGCGCTGGTCGAAGGGCTTCAGGCCGACGAAGACGATGCCGGCGTTCGACGAATTGGTGAAGCCGTTGATCGACAGGCCCGGGAAGGAGATCGCGTTCTCGACGCCGGGATGCTTCAGCGCGATCTCGTCCATCTTGCGGATGACGTCCTCGGTACGGTCGAGCGTCGCCGCGTCGGGGAGCTGGGCGAAGCCGACGAGGTACTGCTTGTCCTGGCCCGGCACGAAGCCACTGGGAACGGCGCGGAAGAGCACGCCGGTCAACGCGACGAGGCCGACATAGATCACGATCATCAGCGTCTTGCGGCCGAGGATGCGGGTGACGCCGCGGCCATAGGCCTCGGAGGAACGGTTGAAGAAGCGATTGAAGCCGCGGAAGAACCAGCCGAACAGCTTGTCCATGAAGCGGGTCAGCGCGTCCTTGGGGGCGTCGTGCCCGCGCAGCAGCAGCGCGGCGAGCGCGGGCGATAGGGTCAGCGAGTTGATCGCCGAGATCACCGTCGAGATCGCGATGGTGAGCGCGAACTGGCGGTAGAACTGGCCGGTCAGGCCCGAGATGAAGGCGAGCGGCACGAAGACCGCGACGAGGACGAGCGCGATCGCGATGATCGGGCCGGAGACCTCGCGCATCGCCTTGTAGGTCGCCTCGCGCGGCGAAAGCCCGTTCTCGATATTGCGCTCGACATTCTCGACCACGACGATGGCGTCGTCGACGACGATGCCGATCGCCAGGACGAGGCCGAACAGCGAGAGCGCGTTGATCGAGAAGCCGAAGAGATACATCACCGCGAAGGTGCCGACGACGGAGACCGGCACGGCGGCGAGCGGGATGATCGAGGCGCGCCAGGTCTGCAGGAAGACGATGACGACGAGCACGACCAGCGCCACCGCCTCGAGCAGCGTGGTGATCACCGCCTTGATCGAGGCGCGGACGAACTGGGTGGTGTCGTAGACGATCGAGTAGTCCACGCCTTCCGGCATGTTCTGCTTGATCTCGCGCATCGTCGCCTGGACCTGGTCGGCGATGGCGATGGCGTTCGAGTTCGGCGCCTGGAAGACCGGCACTGCGACGGCCGACTTGCCATTGAGCAGCGAGCGCAGCGCGTATTCAGCGGCACCGAGTTCGATGCGCGAGACGTCCTTCAGGCGGACGACGGCGCCGCTCGGGGCGGTCTTGACGATGATCTCGCCGAACTCCTCCTCGCTGGCGAGACGGCCCTGCGCATTGACCGAGAGCTGCAGGTCGAGCCCCGGCCCGCTCGGCGAGGCGCCGATGACGCCGGCCGCGGCCTGGACGTTCTGGGCGCGGATTTCGCGGACGATGTCGGAAGGCGAGAGGCCGTGCTCGGCGACCTTCTGCGGATCGAGCCAGACGCGCATCGAATAGTCGCCCGAGCCGAAGAGCTGGACCTGGCCGACGCCGTCGATGCGCGCCAGCCGGTCCTTGACGTTGAGCACGGCGTAATTGCGCAGATAGGTCATGTCGTAGCGGCCGTTCGGCGAGGTGATGTGCACCACCATCGTCAGGTCGGGCGAGCTCTTGATGGTGGTGACGCCGAGGCGGCGCACCTCCTCCGGCAGGCGTGGCTCCGCCTGGGAGACGCGATTCTGGACCAGCTGCTGGGCCTTGTCCGGGTCGGTGCCGAGGCGGAAGGTGACGTTCAGCGTCATCACGCCGTCGGTCGTCGCCTGGCTCGACATATAGAGCATGCCCTCGACGCCGTTGATCTGCTCCTCGATCGGCGTCGCCACGGTCTCGGCGATGACGCGCGGATTGGCGCCGGGATACTGGGCCCGCACCACCACGGTCGGCGGCACGACCTCGGGATATTCCGAGATCGGCAGCACGCGCAGCGAGAGCAGGCCGGCGATCAGGATCAGGACGGAGAGGACGCCGGCGAAGATCGGCCGGTCGATGAAGAACTTCGAGAGGTTCATTGGGGTGCCCCTTCAAGGCGGCTTCCCCGCCGGTCCCGAAGCGGCCGGCGGGGCGGAAAACGGGGAGTATCGCTCCACCCGTCATGCTCGCCCTTGTGGCGAGCATCCACGTCTTGGGCACCGCGCTCGATCGGCGAGGCGAAGACGTGGATGGTCGGGACAAGCCCGACCATGACGGCGGAGACTCAGTGCTGCGCGAGCTCGGTCCTGGGCTCCTTCAATTCGGAGCGCTCGGCCATCGGCACCTGCTCGGGGGCAACGCTCGCGCCGGGCCGGATGCGCTGCAGGCCGTTGACGACGATCTGCTCGCCGGCTTCGAGCCCGCTGGTGACGATGCGCAGCCCTTCGGCCGCGGCGCCGAGCGTGACCTCGCGCCAGGCCGCCTTGTGATCCTTGCCGACGACGAAGACGAACTTCTTGTTCTGGTCGGTGCCGACAGCGCGCTCGTTGATGACGAGGGCCGGCTCGCTCTTCGCCTGGCCCATGCGCAGGCGCACGAACTGGCCGGGCAGCAGGGCGCCGTCCTTGTTGTCGAAGATCGCCCGGACGCGAACCGTGCCGGTCGCGGCATCGATGCCGTTGTCGACGAAGCTGAGATGGCCGGAGACCGGCGCTGCCTCGTTGGCGGCGGTCGTCATCTGCACCGGGATGCGGTTCAGATCGCGGGCCTTGCCGGGCTCTACCGGCAGCGTCGACAGCGCCTTGAGGAGCGAGCCCTCATCGGCGTTGAAGCCGGCATAGACCGGATCGACCGAGACCAGCGTCGTCAGCAGCGGCGCATTTGCGCCGGCGGCGACGAGGTTGCCGAGGGTAACCTCGAGGCGGCCGATGCGACCGCCGATCGGGGCGCGGATCTGGGTGTAGTCGAGGTTGAGCCGCGCCGATTGCAAAGCGGCGCGGGCGGCACGCTCGTTTGCCTGCGCCTCACGCAGCGCGTTCAGCCGCGTGTCGAGATCGCGCTGCGAGACGTTCTGCGACGACATCAGCTTCTGGCCGCGCTCATGCTCGTTGGCGGCGAGGGCGACACGGGCTTCGGCGGCGAGAAGCTGCGCCTGCGCGCGCTCGAACTCGGCCCGGTAAGGAGCCTGGTCGATGCTGACGAGCAGGTCGCCCTGCTTGACCAGCGCGCCCTGGGCGAAATGCACCTGCTCGACGACGCCGGTGACGCGCGAACGGATCTCGACGCGCTCGATTGCCTCGAGCCGGCCGGAGAACTCGGCCCAGCTGACGAGATCGTGCTGCTCGACGAGGGCGACGGACACCGCCGTCGGCGGCGCAGCGGCAGGCGCAGTATCGCCCTGTGCCTTGTCGGAGCCGTTGACGGCGATGGCGAGCGCCGCGAGCGAGACGCCGGCGGCCAAGGCGGTGCCCAACAGGGCGTGACGGATCGTTCCCAGAATCATGGGTCATTCCTTCCTGGAGCTGAAATTCGAAAGTCGGGGGTGGCAGCGCCGCCTAGCGAGGCGCGGTCATCGAGAAGAACTCGCTTACATTCTGACAGGCCGAACAGAGGCAGGAACCGTCCCGCGGCGCCTCGGCGAAAGCCTCCGGCCAATGGCTGGGCCCGCCGAGGACGTGCACCGTCGCCTCGCCCCCGGCAGCCCGCAAGCGAAGCCCGTAACTGACGCTTTCGTCGCGCAAGAGGTCGTCCTCGGCGCTGACGATCAGCGCCGGCGGCAGACCGGACAGGCGCGAGGCGTTGGCCGGTGTCGCATAGGGATGCGCGGCCTTTTCGGGCGAGCCGAGATAGGCGTGCCAGCCATCGGCCCAGCGGCAACCGACCGGCCCGGCCTCGGCATGGCGGAAGGAATAGGTGCCGAGGCAGGCATCGAGCATCGGCGAGAACAGGATCTGGCCGGCGAGCGGCGGCCCGTGCCGGTCGCGCGCCATCATGGCAAGCGCGGCGGCGAGGTTGCCGCCGGCCTCCTCGCCCGCCACATAGAGCGGCGCCCGCTTTGAGACCCAGCGCGCCTTGTCGCCGGCAATCGTCTCCAGTGCCGCATAGGCGGTCTCGAGCGCGTGGGGGAAACGCGATTCCGGCGCCAGCGGATAGGGCAGCGAGATCACGATCGCGCCGGCCTCGGCCAGCGTCGTCGCGACCGCCTCGCCGGAAGCGAGCGAGCCGCTGTCGAAGGTGCCGCCATGCAGATGCAGGACGAGACCGGCATCGTCCGGCACCGAGGCCGGGGCATAGAGCCGGCCGGACAGCGTCTCGGACCCGGCCTTGACGGCCTGTTCGCGCCAGAAGACGGCGCGGCGGTAGCGGCTTTGGGGGAGCGAAGGAGCGAGCATGGCTGACGACTGACGAATATTGCGATCCGTCATCATTTAGGAGATAGTACGAACGCAATAAACCGCCGATCCGCTCCCACATTGTTTCTGTATGGAAACAATCCCCGGATCAGCCAGGAGGCCGGATGGACCAGCTCAACGCCATGCGCGCCTTCGTGCGCGTCGTCGAGGTCGGCACCTTCACCCGTGCGGCGGAGCTGCTCGACCTGCCCAAGCCGACCGTGACCAAGCTGATCCAGCAGCTCGAAGGCCATTTGCGGGCGCAGCTGCTCAACCGCACGACACGGCGCGTCACGGTCACCATGGACGGCGCCGCCTATTACGAGCGGGCGCTGCGCGTGCTCGGCGAGATCGACGAGCTCGATGCCAGCATGGCGTCGTCACAGGCGCGGCCGAGCGGGCGCCTGCGCCTCGACGTCGCCGCCCCCCTGGCGATCGAGGTGATCCTGCCCGCCCTGCCCGGCTTCCTGGCGCGCTATCCGGAAATCCAGATCGATATCGGCCTCGGCGACCGCCCGGCCGATCTGATCGGTGAGAATCTCGATCTCGCCGTGCGAGCGGGCGAGATTCAGGACCAGAGCCTGATCGCCCGGCGCGTCGGCGAGATGCTGCTCGTCACCTGCGCGACGCCGGCCTACCTCGCCCGGCACGGCACGCCGCAGCATCCGCGCGACCTCGAAACCGGCCATAAGGTGATCGGCTATCGCGCCGCCGGGACCAGCCGGCCCCTGCCCTTCACCTTCGCGACGAAAAAGGAGACGATCGAGGTGCGCGGCGACCATGTCGTCTCGCTCAACGAGGGCACCGGCTATCTCGCCGCCGGACTCGCAGGCCTCGGCGTGATGCAGGTGCCGACCTTCATGGCGCAGGAGCACATTGCCGCCGGGCGGCTGGTGCCGCTGCTGACCGGCTGGTGCACCTCGCCCAAACCGCTGCACATCGTCTACCCGCCGAACCGGCACCTCTCGAACAAGGTGCGGGTCTTCGTCGACTGGCTGGCCGAGCTCTTTGCCCAGGACGACCTGATCCAGCGCCGCTCCACCCTGCCCGGCTCCTGCGGCGAGGCGGCCTGAGCCCAGCGCGGGGTTTCTTCGACCTCGGAATGCGCTAACCAGAGGCACCGCCGCATGCGGTGCCCGAAGCGAGGTCTATCCCCATGTCACGCAGCGTCCGCGACCAGCTCGAAGCCATTCTCGGAAGGATCGGCGACGGCGCCCCCGTCTTCACCCGGCTCCTGGCCGGGACGGCCCGCGCAGAGGCCGACGCCGCCGATGCACGCAGCGCAGCCGGGCTCAGCCTGAGCCCGCTCGACGGCACGATCGTCTCGATCAAGGATCTGTTCGACGTACGCGGCGAGACCACCTGGGCCGGCTCCAGCCTGCTCAAGGGCGCCGCTCCCGCGGCGCAGGATGCGCCGATCGTCGCAAGGCTGCGCCAGGCCGGCGCGGTGATCATCGGCAAGACCAATATGAGCGAGTTCGCCTTCTCCGGGGTCGGGCTCAACGGCACCTTCGGCACGCCCGGCAATGCGCTGGACGCGGCCCGTATTCCCGGCGGCTCCTCCTCGGGGGGCGCCGTCTCGGTGGCGCAGGGCTCGTCGGAGCTGACCGTCGGCACCGATACCGGCGGCTCATGTCGGATTCCGGCGGCGCTGAACGGCATCGTCGGGATGAAGCCGAGCCATGGCTCGGTTCCGGACGAAGGCTGCTTCCCGCTTGCGCCGAGCCTCGACGTGATCGGCCCGCTGGCGAAGGACGTCGCCGGCTGCGCCCGGCTGCTGTCGGTGCTGACTGGGCGCCCCTTCACGCTCGCCGAGGGGCTCAACCCCCGCCGCTTCCGCGTCGGCGTCGCCCGCGGCGGCTTCCTCGCCGAAGCTTCCCCCTCGGTGGTCAAGGCCTATGAGGCGGCGATCGCGCGCGTCGAGCGCCTCGGCGTCGCGCTCGAGCCGGTCGATCTTGACGGCATCTGGCAGGAGATGATGGCGACCTTCTCGGTACCGCTGGTCGCCGTCGAGGCCGCCGCCGTGCATCGCGACGCCATCGCCAGCAAGCCGGACGCCTTCGACCGGCGCGTCGCGGCACGCATCTCGCTCGGCACCGCCTACAAGGCCGCCGACTATATTGTGGGCATGCAGACCCGTCGCAGGCTGATCGCCAAGCTCGCCGCCGCTCTCGACGGGCTCGACGGTTTCCTCGCCCCGACCGTGCCGATCGAGGCTCCGACGATCGCCGCGCTGGAGGCCAGCGACGACGCCTTCTTCATCGCTAACCGGCTGATGCTGCGCAACGCCGCCTTCGGCAACCTGTTCGATCTGTGCTCGATCTCGCTGCCGATGCCGCTCGGCGACAAGCTCTCGGGCGGGCTGATGCTGAGCGCCATAACCGGGCAGGATCAGCGCTTGCTCAATCTGGCCAAACTGATCGAACCGGCTGCCGCAGGGCACTGAAACACCTGTGCCGCGCGCTCCGCGCCAGTTCGGGGCGGGACGCACGGCACGGCAGGAAACAGGCAATGCCCGGACAGCGTCCGGGCCGCCGCTCAGTGACTGGCGAAGACGGTGTGCGAGCCGTCCTTGGCGATCAGCCAGGTGTCATAGCGATCCGCCTTGACGCCGGGGACTTCCATGCCGGGCGAACCGACCGGCATCTCCGGGACGGCGAGGCCGCGGGCCTGCGGCCGCTCGCGCAGCAGGCGGCGGACATCGGCGGCAGGCACATGCCCTTCGACGAAATAGCCGTCGACCATGGCCGTGTGGCAGGATTCGGCGGCATCGGGCACGCCGAACTCGCGCTTGCGAGCCGCCAACTCCTCGGTCATCACCACCTTGGTCTCGAAGCCCGCCTTCTTCATGTGGTCGACCCAGGCGCCGCAGCAGCCGCAGGAGGCGCTGCGATAGACGGTGACGACCGGAGCGGCCCCCTGGGCCGCGAGCGGCAGCGACGCGGAACAGGCAAGAGCTCCGGCGATCAGGCCACGACGCGTAAGCATTCCAACTCTCCTTCTGGCGGGCGAAGCCGCAGCCCTCATTCCGGCTGCTCCTCCTGCGTCCTTTCGCGAACGCATACCCCCTTGATGCAAGTGACGATGACGAGCTTGTGCGCCGAGCCGAAGCAATTCGCACGATAGCTCGTCACCCCGTCCCGGTCGAACAGCGTCTCGAGCCGGAAACGGGGGCAACCGGCCTCGAGCAGTACGGCTTGCAGATTGCCGTCGCTGCCGAAGCCTGCCTGCGGCGCACCCAGGACGCACACCGCGGCCAGGCAGGCCGGCCGGGTGAGCGCCAGGGCGCGCCGAGGGCTCATTTCTGGATCTTTGTGACCGTAATCTGACCGTTCACCCGCTCGGCCGTGAACTTGATCTTGTCACCGGCCTTGACGGTCTTGAGCATCTCCGGATCACCGGCGCGGAACACCATC
The DNA here is from genome assembly GCF_017308075.1 of Allobosea sp. GTDB lineage: Bacteria > Pseudomonadota > Alphaproteobacteria > Rhizobiales > Beijerinckiaceae > Allobosea. Next base: position 23,180 of record NZ_JAFKFX010000058.1, on the reverse strand, counting down.
GTCATCGCGTCCATGTCGAGGTTCTTGATCGGGCCATGGTCGACGGTGAGCTTGCCCTGGGCAGTGTCGACCTTCTTGACAGTGCCGGTGACGAGCGGCGCGTTCTGGGCGAGCGCCGGCGCGGCGAGCAAGGTGGCGAGAGCCAAGCTGGAAATGGTCATACGCAAGGGAGAACTCCTGTCTTCGTAGGGGTCGCGGTTCACTTGACGATGATCTTGCCGGTCATGCCGGCTTCGCGGTGACCGGGGATCAGGCAGGAGAAATCGAACTCACCGGCCTTGGTGAACTGCCAGAGGATTTCGCCGTTTTTCTTCGGGGCAAGGCGCTTGGCGTTCGGGTCGTCATGTTCCATGTCGGGATTTTTCTGCATCTCGATGGCGTGCTTGAGGTTTTCCTCCAGCGTCGCCACCACCAGCTCATGGTCGAGCTCACCCTTGTTGCGCAACTGGAAGCGGACCTGCTCGCCGCGGCGCACCTCGATCCGGTCCGGAATGAACAGCATCTTGCCGTCGCGCTCAGTCATCGAGACCTGGACGATGCGCGCCTTCTTCTTCGGATCGCCCGGCTTGCCATAGGCGGTCTCGTCGCCATGCCCGTGGCCGGCGCCCCCGGGACCGGCAAAGGCCGCCGTCGACAGGGCGAGCGCCGCGGCCGCGCCAAGGGCGATGGATCTGATCTGCGTCTTCATCGGCGTGCTCCGTTCGCGATTGCGCCTCAATGATGGGAATGTCCGCCGGATTTGGCCCGGGGAAGCAGCTTGCCGTCCGGACCGAGCTTCGGCTTGCGCGGATCCCTGGCACGCCAGTCGACCGAAGGCGCACCGCTGTCGGGCCCCTCCGTGCGCGGCGCCTCGACGAGCTTCGGCCCCTTGTACTCATAGGCGACGGTGCCTTCGGGGTGCTTGAACCAGCCCGGATCCTTGTAGTCGTTCTTCGCCAGCCCCTCGCGGACCTTCAGCACCGAGAACATGCCGCCCATCTCGACCGGCCCGAACTGCGCGAAGCCGGTCATCATCGGCAAGGTGTTGGCCGGCAGCGGCATCTCCATCGCGCCCATCTCGCCCATACCGGTCGAGCCCATCGGCATGTAGCCCGGCGCGATCCTGGCGATGCGCTTGGCAAGGTCCTTCTTGCTGACGCCGATATAGTTCTTCACCGAATGCCCCATGGCATTCATGGTGTGATGCGATTTATGGCAGTGGATCGCCCAGTCGCCGAGCTCGTCGGCGACGAAGTCGAAGGCGCGCATCTGGCCGACGGCGACGTCGATCGAGACCTCGTCCCAGGCCGCTGCCGGATCGACCCAGCCACCATCCGTGCACGAGACCTTGAATTCGTAGCCATGCAGATGGATCGGGTGATTGGTCATGGTCAGATTGCCGAAGCGGATCCGGACCTTGTCATTCTTGCCCACGACGAAGGGGTCGATGCCCGGAAAGACACGGCTGTTCCAGCACCACATGTTGAAGTCGGTCATCTCGGCGACCCGCGGCACATAGGAGCCGGGTTCGATATCGAAGGCGTTGAGCAGGAAGACGAAATCGCGATCGACGCGGCGAAAGGCCGGGTCCCTGGGATGGACGACGAAGAAGCCCATCATGCCCATCGCCATCTGGACCATCTCGTCGGAATGGGGATGGTACATATAGGTGCCCGAGCGCCGCAGCTCGAACTCGTAGACGAAGGTCTTGCCCGTGGGGATATGCGGCTGGGTCAGCCCGCCGACGCCGTCCATGCCGTTCGGCAGACGCTGGCCGTGCCAGTGGATCGTGGTGCTCTCCGGCAGCCTGTTGGTAACGAAGATGCGGACCTTGTCGCCCTCGACCGCCTCGATGGTCGGCCCCGGCGACTGGCCGTTATAGCCCCAGAGATAGGCCTTCATGCCGGGCGCCAGCTCGCGCTCGACCGGCTCGGCGACGAGGTGGAACTCCTTCCAGTCGCCGTTCATGCGCCAGGGCAAGGTCCAGCCGTTCAGCGTCGCGACCGGCTGGTAGTCCGGCCCCGTGGTCGGGACGAGCGGCGCCTGGGTCGTCGCCTCCTTCATGGTCGGCGCCTCCGGCACCGAGGCGAAGGCGGTGCGACCGGAGACCGCGCCGGCCGCGGCGACGACGAGGCCGGAGGTGCCGATGAAGCCCCTGCGTGAGATGGTCATGCTGTCGTTCCCCGCTCGCTAATGGCCGCCGCCGGCCTCGCCGCCGGACGCGGCAGCGACGGTGGCCCCGCCCCCGCCCGCCCCGCCGCCGATGACGACATGCTTGAGGTCGGTATGGGCGATCCAGAAATCCCGCCGCGCATTGATCGCCGCGACGTTCGAGAGGATGCGGGCGCGCGCATCGGTGATGAGCTGCGTCACGTCGATCAGCATGCCGTTATAGTGCAGCAGCGACTCGTCCTGGATGATCTTGCGCAGCGGCAGGACATTGTTCTGGTACTGGCGGGCAATGTCGTAGGTGGCGCGATAGCCGACATAGGCTTCGCGCGCCTCGGAGCGGATGTTGACCGCCTTCTCCGCCAACTTGTTAGCGGCTTGCATGTAGGTCTGCTCGGCCTGCACCACCTTGGACTGGCCGAAATCGAAGATCGGGATCTCGATCTCCAGTTCGACCGTGCGGCTGCGGCTGGTCTCGCGCTCGACTTCGCCGGCATGTGACAGGCTGCGGCCACGGTCATAGGTGCGGCGGCCGAGCAGATCGATGTCGTTGACGAAGCGCGTCGCATTGGTCAGGCCGAGCGCCCCGGCGAGCGCATCGAGATCGGCGCGGGCGACCTTGAGATCGATGCGCTTGCGCAGCGCCTCGGATTCGATCGCCTTGACGCTCTGCAGCCGCGGCAACGGGGCGAGCATACCGGGCAGCTTGAACTTGAGTTCGTCGCCCCAGAGGCCAAGCTGGCGCACCAGCCGCTCGCGTTCCTGGCGCTGCACGAGCCGCGCCTGGGCGAGCTGGGCTCCGAGCTCGGCATCAAAGGCGAATTCGCGGGCCTGGTCGAGCTTGTTGACGCCGCCGGATTCGCCAAGGCGCTTGAACAATTCGGCGGCCGCGTCGCTCGAGCCCTTGGCCTGCTCGATGAAGCCGACCTGGGCATTGGCCGCGACGGCGCGGTGATATTGCCGGCGCGTGTCGGCAGCGAGCTTCAGCACCGTCTCGGCGGTACGCAATTGCGCGGCCTGGAAGCGCTCGCGGGCGATCTCGGCCCGCGCCGGCAGCGTCACCAGTGCGAAGATGCTGCCGGCGATCTGCCGCTCGATCTCGAGAGCGAAGCGCCCCGAGCGGCTGGAGATGCCGAGTGTCGGATTGGGCGGCAGGCTGGCAGCGACCATCTGTGCCTCGGCGATGCCGAGCTCGTTGAACGCGGCCTGCAGGCCACGATTGTTGAGCAGGGCGACCTGGACGGCGGCATCGGCGCTGAGCGGCTGCTTCAAAAGCTGGTCGACGCGCGCCTTGGCGCTGATCGCCCCGGTCGCATCAGTGATCTTGACGACATCCTTGTTGAGCTCGGCGAAGGCGACGTCACGGGCGACGCCGGTCCCGGCATCGGGCGAGAATGAGGCGCAGCCTCCGAGAAGGACGGCGAGCGCGACCGGCAGGCCGCGGCGGCCATGGAGGGACAGGTTCCGCTGCTTCACGATCACTGCCCCTTCGGCGTCACTTGGCGGTTGAGATCCTGCCAGCCCTTGGGCTCGGCCGGGCGCAGCGCCCTGGCGCCGGAAACGGCGACATAGGATGGCGCCGGCACGGCGACGCTCGGGTCGGCCGGGTGGCGACCGGCGAGCGGATAGGTCGGGCTGCAGCCCGCCGCCAATACGGCGAGCGCCAGGACGGCCGCGACATTGCGCGTCCGAAAGGAACGTCGGAAAGGATGCGGTGGAGGCTCGGTCGGCATCGCTCGCTGGCTTCGCAGAGGTGAATCGGCTGACGAAGCGAAATTAGCGAAACGGCCTCCGGAGCGGTGTTACATATTGTTTCAGCGGCCGGAACGGGCCGAAACCTCGGCCTGCGGCAGCCGGACGCGCGCCCGCAGACCGCCCTCGGGCCGGTTCTGCAAGGTGACGTCGCCGCCATGGCCGCGCAGCGCGCTGCGTGCGATCGTCAGGCCGAGACCGACGCCGCCAGTCTCGCGGCTGCGCGAGGTTTCGAGGCGCACGAAGGGCATGAAGACCCGCTCGAGCTCCGTCTCCGGCAGACCTGGACCGTCATCGTCGATCAGGATCTCCGCTCCGCCGGCGTCCTGCGCCAGGCTGATCCGGACCGGGCCGCCATAGCGCGCGGCATTGTGGACGAGATTGGTCAGAGCCCGCTTAAGCAAGAGGCGCCGGCCACGCCAGCGCAGCTTGCCCGGCCCTTCCAGCACGACGTCGTGGCCGGCATCGAGCGCATCGTCCTTGATCGTCTCCAGCAGGGCGGCGAGATCGAAATCGCGCAGTGGCTCCTCGCTGCGCTCGCCGCGCAGGAAGGTCAGGCTGGCATCGAGCATCGCCTCCATCTCGTCGAGATCGGCATCGATCGCCGGCGGCAGCGCCTCGTCCCGCGCGCCCTTCGCCTCGCGCAGCTCCTGCGCCCGCAGCCGCAGCCGGGTCAGCGGCGTCTTCAGATCATGCGAGATCGCAGCGAGCGTCTGGGTACGCTCGTCGATCAGACGCTTGATGCGGTTTTGCATGTCGTTGAAGGCACTGGCGAGCTCGCGCACCTCGGCCGGCCCCTCGACCGGCAATTGCGGTGCCTCCGCCCCGACATAGGCGCGGCGCGCGGCATCGGCGAACATGCGCAGCGGCCTTGTCAGCCAGCGCACCATCAGGATCGCGACGAGGATGACGCCGAGCCCCATCAGGCTCGTCGACCAGACGATGCCGTGCATGCTGCCATGCGGGCCGCTGAGCTTGGTCACGCTGAAATTGACCCAGCCCTCGTCAGGCGCCCTGATCGAGAGCTGGAACTGATGGGGGTCGATGCCGCCATCCGGCAGGCGCGGCGCCGAGAGGATCAGGCGCTCCTGGGCGAGTTCTGGTGCAAGTTCGAGCAGCCTGCCCCGCAGGGGCTCGAACTCGGGTCCGGCGCTGGCCCCGGCGCCCCCGGCAGTGAGCTCCGTCGCGCTCCAATGGACTTCGATCGGGCCGCCCGAAAGCGAATGCGCGATCGTCTCGCGCTCCTCGACCGGCAACGCCAGCACGGCGCGCTTGATAGTGACCAACCGTTCGGCCAACCGGCTCTCATTGGCGAGATCGACCTCGGAACGCAGCCCGATCTGATAGCTCCACAGGCTGAGCAGGTGGAAAAGACCCAGCCCCAGCAACAGCACGACGATGGTGCGCGACTGGATCGTATCCGCGGCGCGCCAATTCATCGACGCTCGACCTCCGGCAGGAACATGTAGCCGGTGCCGCGCACGGTCTTGATCATGGCATCGCCGCCAGCCTCGATCTTCTTGCGCAGGCGGCTGATCTGCACGTCGACGACGCGGTCGAAGCCGGTGGCGACGCGGTTCTTGGCGATGTCGAGCAGCGCCTCCCGCGACAGCACCTTGCCCGGTGCCTCGACGAAGGCGCGCAGCATGTCGAACTCGCCGGTGCTGAGATCGACGACGCTGCCTTGCGGATCGACCAGTTCGCGGCGGACGATGTCGAGGGTCCAACCGGAGAAGCCATAGCTGCGCACCGCGGCAGCACCGGGCTGGCTGACCGCCCGCCGGGCCCGCCGGATCAGCGCGTTGATCCGTGCGACCAGCTCGCCGGGGCTGAACGGCTTGGCGAGATAATCGTCGGCGCCGAGATCCAGGCCCGAGATACGTTCGTTTTCCTCGCCGCGCGCCGTCAACATGATCACCGGGACGGCGGAACTGCGACGCAGCTCGCGGCAGAGCTCGAAGCCGGAGGCTCCGGGCAGCATGACGTCGAGCACGATCAGGTCGACCGGCGCCCCCTTCAGGCTGTCGGCCATCTCACGGCCGTCGGCGGCGGCGCTGACGCGGTAGCCATTGGCCCGGAGCAGGCGGCTGACCAGAAAACGGATCTGCGGATCGTCATCGACGACGAGGATATGGGCCTCTGGCGAGCCGAGCGGCGCGGGGCTCGCGGCGGTGTCGTTCACGGCATGCTGGTCCCTGGTCGTTCGTGGCAAAGGCTTCTTCCAGATCACCGCGCATCGGTTCGGACGCAGTCACGGTGATCCATCTTTTTGTTATCGCATCGGAGTTTTCCGAACAGTGGATCCCGCTTTTCGGTCCGATGCTATAGCGCGGCCGGCCTCGATACGATCGTGACAAATTGTTTCGGCGCCCTGCCCCGCGCCCGTCTGATCTTGCTGGCCGTCGAGTCGAGCCCGTCGCGGCGGAATTTGCAAGGAGCCGGACAGCGAAGAGGCCGAGCGAGCCGGGGCGAAGGCCCCAGGGCGGCCTCAGCCCGCGGTGATCTCGACATGGTTCCGGTGGAAGATCCGGCTTGCCGCTCGGGAAACCCGCCTATACGTTCTTGTATGCAAGATGCGAAGTCTCAAGGTTCGCTCGATCGAACCGCCGCAAGAGACGCGCCTAGGGAATATGCACTCACCTTCGTGGTGCGGGCGGATTGATTGCTTCGTGGGCCGATGGCGCACGCGCAGGGAGGATGCATGGTCGCAGGCAACCGCTTGGCGGGGGCGCTGACTTTCGTCGCGCCTTTGGCTTTCCTAGTCGTCATCTGGGCGATCGTCGTTCCCGTATTCGAGGTCAGGCCGCAGATCTTCCCGAGCGTTTCTTCCGTCTTCGCCGCCGGTATCGCCGGCCTGCGTGACGGCACCCTGCTCACCCATGTCGCGACCAGCCTGGCGCGCGTCGCTATCGGCACCGTGCTGGCGATCATCGTCGCGGTGCCGCTCGGCATACTCATGGGAATCAGCAAGGGCGTCTCGGCCTTCCTGACGCCGCTGCTGCGCTTCTTCTCGGTGCTTGCCGGCATCGCCTGGATCCCGATCGCGACGCTCTGGTTCGGCTATGGTTTCGGCGCCATCGTCTTCGTCATCTTCAACGCCGTCTTCTTCGTCGTCGTCTACAACACACTGCTCGGGGTCTCGACGATCCCGATGCCGATCCGCAATGCGGCGGCGTCGCTCGGGGCGGGCCGGCTCGCCATGCTGAGCGACGTGCTGCTGCCCGGCGCCCTGCCGAACATCGTCACCGGCATCCGCACCGGGCTCGGCTTTGCCTGGCGCGGCCTGATCGCGGCCGAGATGATCGCGACGAATGTCGGCCTCGGCTACATGCTGTTCGTCGCCCGTGACTTCTACCAGACCGAGGTGATCATCCTCGGCATGATCGTGATCGGCACGCTCTGGCTGCTGATCGACCGGTTGATCCTCGCTCCCCTGGAACGCGCGACGATCGAACGCTGGGGCCTGGTGCGCGCATGAACGCCGCCCTCGTCCTCTGGAGCTGGTGGGTCCGCACCTCCGCCAAATGGCCGGTTCTGCAGACGCTCGCCCCCTTCGTTCCGGTCGTCGCGCTCTGGTGGGGCGTCGCCGCCTGGGGACCGTTCCCGCCGGCCTTCTTCCCGTCGCCAATGGATGTCGTGCGCGCCTTCGGCGCCCTGGTCTACAAAGGCATCCTGCCGGAATATCTCGGCGACAGCGTCGCCCGGCTCGCCGCGGGCGCGGCCGTCGGCATCGCGCTCGGCATCCCGCTCGGCCTGCTGATCGGCCTGAGCCGGCGCGCCTACACCGCCCTCTGGCCGATCCTGCTGTTCTTCCAGGCGATCGGCGACATCGCCTGGCTGCCGATCCTGATCATCTGGTTCGGCTTCGGTATGACGACGATGACGATCATCATCGTCTACACCGTGCTCTTCCCGGTGGTGCTCAACACCGTGCTCGGCGTGCGCTCGGTGCGGATCGAGCTCTACCGGGCCGCCCAGAGCCTCGGCGCGACGCCGTCGCGGGTGCTGACCGAGGTGGTGATCCCCGGCGCGCTGCCGAACATCATCACCGGCCTGCGCAACGGGCTCGGCTATGGCTGGCGCGCGCTGATCGCCGCGGAGATGATCGTCGGCACCAGCGGCATCGGCTTCATGATGTTCGATGCGCGCCGGGCCGGCTCCGTGGTCGAAATCGTGCTGGGCATGATCGTGCTCGGCATCCTCTGGTACATTGTCGACGCTTGGGTGCTGGCTCCGATCGAGCGGGCGACGGGGCGTCGCTGGGGACTGGTGACACAGTGAAATCGCTCAGCCTGAAATCGCTCTCTAAGACCTATTTCGACCTCTATGCCGGCTCGCAGCACACGGCGCTGCACGACATTTCGCTCGATGTGCCGGCCGGCGAATTCGTCTCGATCGTCGGTCCGTCCGGCTGCGGCAAGTCGACCATCCTCAACATGGTCGCCGGCTTCATCCCGCAATCTAGCGGCGAGATCCTGGTCGGCGGCGAGCCGGTCAAGGGGCCGGGCGCCGACCGCGGGGTGGTGTTCCAGTCCTTTGCCCTCTTCCCCTGGAAGACGGTGCTGGAGAATGTCGGCTTCGGGCCGAAGATGCGCGGCATCGCCAAGGCCGAGCGCGACGCGATCGCGCGCGAATATCTCGACCTGGTCGGGCTGGCCCACGCCGCCGACCGTTATCCGAACGAGCTCTCCGGCGGGATGCAGCAGCGCGTCGGCGTGGTCCGGGCGCTGGCCAACAAGCCGGACATCCTCCTGATGGACGAGCCTTTCGCCAGCGTCGACGCCCAGACCCGCATGACCCTGCAGGAGGAGCTCACCCGAATCTGGGAGGAGCGCCGCCCGACGGTGATCTTCATCACCCATGACGTGCCCGAGGCCGTCTTCCTGGCGAACCGCGTCGTCGTCCTGTCGAAGGGCCATATCCTCGAACAGGTCGAGATCCCGCTGGCGCGACCGCGCGTCTGGGACCAGCTGGTTGAGGATGACGACTTCAAGGAGCTTTCCAACAAGGTCCTGGCGCTGGTGAGGGCGGCATGAAGCTGGCCCGCGCCGCGCTCTCATCGAGACGGGGCCGCATCCTGCTCGGCCTCTTGGCCGCGTGGCTCGCCTGGCAGGCCTGGCTAGTGCTCCACGCCCCGTCCAAGGTCGCGGGCGGCTTCCCCGAGCGTCAGCGCGTCAACGCGCTGATCACCCTGCCTTTCGTGCCCGAGCGCTTCCACATCCTGATATTCCAGCGCTTCGGACGCGTCTCGGGCACCGACGGCAACAGCGTCGAGGTCAGGAACATCGACAAGAACCAACTCAACGCCATCGCCCGCTACTACTGGGTGAGCAGAATTGAGCCCTTGCAACCGGGAGGATAGAGCATGATCACACGCAGGACTATGCTAGCTGGAGCCGCGGTCATCGCCGCGCCGGCTGTCGTCAGGGCGCAGCAGCTGGTCAAGATGAAGGCCGGCATGGTCACCGGCATCGACCAGCTCGGCCTGCCGATCGCGCTGGAGCGCGGCTTCTTCGAGAAATGGGGTCTCGATGTCGACATCGCCCGGCCCTATGCGACCGGCGTCGACGCGCTGAACGCGCTTCAAGCCGGCGAGAGCGAGATCGTCCAGGTCGGCGTGCCGATGATCGGCGCCGTCGTGCGCGGCATGGATCTGGTGGCGCTCGGCAACTATAGCGGCAACGCCCACCGCGGCGGCTCGGACGCCACCATGGCGCTGGTCGCCCGCGCCGATTCCGGCATCGCCAAGGGCAACCTCGCCTCGCTCAAGGGCAAGAAGATCGCGGCCTCCTTCGGCACGATCAACCATCTCTACATCCTCGCTTTGATCGAGAAGGGCGGGCTGACGCCGGCCGACGTCACGCTGGTCAACACGCCGCCGCCGGACATGACGGTCGCGCTCCTCGCCAAGGGCATCGACGCCTTCGTCGGCTGGGACCCCTGGCCGATCATCGCGCTCAAGGACGTGCCGGGCGCGGTCGAGATCATTCGCGGCGGCGACGTCATCGCCTATGTCGGCTTCAATGTCGGCATGCGGCCCTGGGTCGCCGCGAACGGGCCGAAGATCGAGAAGTTTCTGGCGGCGGTCTCCGAGGCCGACCAGTGGATGCGCAAGAACCCGAAGCTCGCGGCACAGGTCGGTACGCGCTGGATCCCCGGCCTCAAGCAGGAGATCGCCGAGGCGGCGATGGAGTTCAACATCCAGCAGGCCGACAGGCGCCTCTCGGCCAATAACTACCGGGCGATGTGGGCGGCGCTCGACCGGCTGAACCGGCTCGGCTTCCTGAAGTCGACCTTCGACGTCAACAAGCACATCGAGCCCAAGCACATCCTCAAGGTGATGCAGGAGCACCCTGCCCTGTTCAACGACCTGCCGCCGATCCCGGCGGATGTCGCGATCGGCCCAGGCTACGAATTCAAGCCCTGACCTATCGCGATTGGCGGGCGGCGGCGACCGAGTGCCGCCGTCGCCGGCGCATCTCCGCGCCTCGCCGATCCGCGGAGATGCCCATCCCGATGCGGATCCTGCGAAAGGTCGGTGCAGCTGCAAGCAGGCAGCGCCCTGGCCCAGCGCCCTTCAATACGCGACCGATCCGACCGAGCCTGTTCCGAAGACCTGCCGAAGCGCGTGCGACAGGGTCCTGACGCGCGCCGGGGTATAGCGCGCGTAGAGCGCGGCATTCGCGCGCCCGAGCGCATGCTCGCCGCTGAAGCTCCCGCCATAGCTGGATACGACGAGATCGTTGACCCGGTCCTTGACCCTGGCGATTTCGCCGGCATCGGGAGAACCCGGATGCACGAGATTGAAATGCATGCCGCCATCGGCGATGTGGCCGAAATCGCAGATCGCGAGCTCGGGGAACTCCGCCCCCAGCACGCCGGCCACTTCCCGCCGGAAGGCGACGAGATCCGATCGGCGCAAGGAGAGGTCGAAGCCGATGACGTGTCCCGAGGCCCGCAAGCCCTCGGACAGGGAATGGCGCAGGGCCCAGAGTTCCTCGCCGCGCCCCATCAGCGCATCGGCCAAAAGCGATTCCTCCTGCTCGAAGAGTTCGCCCAAGACCTGCTCCAGCACGGTTTCGAGGCTCGCCTCGCCCTCGCGGGCCGGCCATGACCGGGTCAGCTCGACGAGGATCGCATAGGGCGGGATCTCACCGCGCGCGAAGGGATTGCGCAGTTGCGCGACATGGCCGAGCGCACGCGCCATCGCATTGCGCGACATGCCCTCCAGCGCGCTGAGATATTCGCCGCAGCCGCGCTCGACCAGCCCGAGCAAATGGGGAATGGCGTCGTCGCTGGCGGGAACGAGCAGCGCCGTCGCCGCTTGCAGCGGGCGGCGCTGCACATCGAGAACAGCCCTGGTGACGATGCCGAGGGCGCCACAGCTGCCGATGAACAGCTGCTTGAGATCGAGCCTCGAATTGTCCTTGCGCAGGCCGCTGCGCAGATCGAGGACCGTGCCCTCGGCATCGGGCAGCACGACCTCGAGCCCCAGCACCTGCCGGCGCATGGCTCCATAGCGCAGATAACGCGCTCCGCCGGTGTTGGTGGCGATCATGCCGCCGATCATCGGATCGGCGCCCAGATCGATCGGCAGGAACAGCTCATGTTCGGCGAGCAGCCCGTTGAGCTGCGAGAGACGAACGCCCGCCTCGACCTCGACCGTGCGGTTGGTCGGGTCGACGACCGGCCGGCGGTTGAGCCGGTCGAGACTGAGCACGAGCTGCGTCCCGGAGATGTCCGGCGTCGCCGCGCCGACGAGCCCGGTATTGCCGCCCTGCGGTACGAGCGCAAGCCCATGCGCGACGGCATAGGCGACGACCGCCGAAACCTCGGCCGTCGTCGCCGGGCGAACCACCGCGGCGGCGCGCCCCTCGTCATAGCGCGCCCCGATCTCGTAGCGGGCCTTGTCCGCCGGGTCGACGAGCAGATGGCGGTCGCCGACAAGCGCGGCGAGCGCATCGAGATGTGGCGTGTCGATCATGGTCGCTCCGCGTCGCCGGGAGATCCGGCTCAGGCCATATGCGCGGTGCTGCCGAGGATGCTCTCGATGCAGCGCGCATCATAGAGCAGGCGCGCATCCTCCTTGACGCAGCCCACGACCTGGAAGCCCAGCGGCAGCCCGGACGGGCCACGCGCCGCCGGCAGCGTGATCGAGGGGTTGTGGAGCAGCGACCAGATGCGGATGAAGGCGGAGCTTCCCGTGCTCGTCGCCTCGGGCGCCTCGCCGAGCGTCGAGGGCATGACGATGACGTCGACATCGCCGGCGACGTCGTAATAGGCGCGCCGGCAGCGATCCGCGGCATCGAGCGCCTGCGCGTAGTCTGCCGCGGTATAGCTCTCGCCCAGTTCGAGATACTCGATCAGCTCGCGGTCGCATTTCTCGGCATGATTGCGCTTGATGTCGGCATATTCGCGGGCGAGATCATAGGCCATGATCACGTCCTGCGCTTCGCCGATGCCATCGAAGACCGCCGGCATGGCGAGCGTCCGGACCGTCGCACCCGCGGCCTCCAGCTTGCGCAGATGGCCTTCGAAGATCGCCAGGGCAGCAGGATCGGCCTGATCGAAATCCTTGGTGCGCCAGACGCCGACGCGAAGGTCGCGCCGCAGCGTGGCAGTGGTGTCGAAGCGCGGATCGCCGGTGAAACCCTTCATGAACAGGGTCGCGTCCTCGACCGAGCGGCAGATCGGCCCGATCACATCGAGCGGACGCGAATAGGTCCTGATCCCGACATAGGGAATCGCATCGAGCGTCGGCTTGAAGCCGACGGCGCCGCAGAAGGCGGACGGGCGCAGGATCGAGCCGGCCGTCTGGGTGCCGATCGACAGCGGCGTCATGAAGTCCGCGACCGCCGCGCCCGAGCCGGCCGAGGAGGCGGCGGGCGTACGCGTCAGGTCATGCGGGTTGCGCGCCGGCCCCGGCAGCATGATGGCGTGGCGCGACACGGTGTTCTTGCCGAGCACGTTGAAGCCGAGATTGCGCGCCATCGTCACGACCGGCGCGTCCAGCTTCGGCTGGCGCCCCGGGAAGATCTCGGGATCGCCGAGCTCAGTCGGCATGTCCGCGGTGTCGATCGTGTCCTTGAGGCCGAGGGGGACGCCGTCGAACGGCTTGCTGCGGCCGTTGCGGTCGAGCAGGCGGGCGCGTTCGATCGCCGCCTCGGCCCCGACATGGACCCAGGCCCGGACACCGGAATTACGCTCCTCGATGCGCTCGAGGCAGGCGCGGACCCAGGCCTCGCAGGTCAGGCTGCCCTGATCCAGGGCGCGCAGGCCCTCGGCGACGGTGAGCATGGCCGTGGCGCTTGCAGCCGGCCGTCGCGGCGCGACGGGACGGGTGCCGACAGTCATATCGTTCATTGGGCGTGTCCTGTTCTAGATCTGCGCGTGGGTGCCAGGAGAGCCGGCGCCATGGCCCCGGCCGATGTAGACGTCGCCCATCTCCTCGTTGGCGAGCAGATTGGCGCCGGTGTCGGTCAGGACGATGCGCCCTGAATCGAGGATGTAGCCCCGGTCGCTGAAGGCGAGCGCCTGCCGGGCGCGCTGCTCGACCATCAGCACGGCGACGCCGGCCTGGGGCAGCTTGCGCACCTCGGCGAAGACCTGGTCAGTCAAAGCCGGCGACAGCGCCGCCGAAGGCTCGTCGAGCAGGATCAACCGGGGGGACGACATCAGGGCGCGGGCGAAGGCGAGCTGCTGGCGTTCGCCGCCCGAGAGATTCTCGGCATAGGTGCCACGCCGCCCGGCGAGGGCCGGAAAGAGCTCGAACATCTCGCGGATGCGCTGCGGCTTGCCGGTGACGTGCTCGACGACCTGGAGATTCTCCAGCACCGTCAACGTGCCGAAGACGTTGCGGACCTGCGGGACATAGGAGATGCCGACGCGGATGCGATCCTCGATCGCCAGCCGCATCAGGTCGATGCCGTTGAAGTTCATCTCCCCCGAGAGGCGCGGGAGGAGACCCATCGCCGCCTTGATCAGGGTCGACTTGCCGGCGCCGTTGGTGCCGGCGATGGTGACGATCTCGCGCTCGGCCACCACCATGTCGATGCCGCTGATGATGTCGACATCGCCATAGCCGCCGGAGAGCCCGGCGATCCTGAGCAGACTCATATCACCCCTCCCATATAGGCTTCGCGGACGCCGGCATCGGCGAGCACCGCCTCGGGCGTTCCGCTGGCGATCACCTGGCCGCGGTCCATCGCGTAGAGTCGCGGCACCAGCCGCGCGAGTTCGGCGAGATTGTGCTCGATGATCAGCACGGCGATGCCGCGCCGGTTCAATTCGACGATGCGCTCGCAGAGCTGGCCGATCAGCACGGGATTCACCCCGGCGAAGGGCTCGTCGAGCATGATGCAGCTCGGCTCGAGCATCAGCAGTCGCCCGATTTCCAGGAGCTTCTTCTGGCCGCCGGAAAGCTTGCCGGCGAGCTCGTCGGTGACGCGGGCGAGATTGAGGAAGGCGAGGACTTCGCGCACGCGCTGCGCCAGCCTCTCCTCCTCCTCGCGGATCGCGCCCCGGGCGAAGAGCAGGTTTGCGAGCTTCTCGCCGCGCTGGTCGCGCGCCGCCACCATCATGTTGTCGAAGACGGTCATCTGGCTGAACTCGCGCGGCACCTGGAAGGTGCGCGCCAGCCCGCGCCGGACCCTCTGGTGAACCGCGAGCTCGGTGATGTCCTCGCCACGGAAGACCACGCTGCCGGACCCGGCCGGGATGTAGCCGGTGGCCACGGAGAACAGCGTGCTCTTGCCGGCACCGTTGGTGCCGATCAGCCCGACGAGCTCTCCCTCGCCGACTTCGAGGGAAACTGAGCTCAGCGCCTTGAAGCCACCGAAACGCGCGGTGATGTCGGTCACGGAGAGGAGGGCCATCAGTGCTTCCTCTCAGCGGATTTGCCGAACAGGCCCTGGGGCCGGTAGAGCACGACGCAGATCAGGGCCATGCCGATGATCCAGATGCGGACGCTCGCGAGCTGGACCTCGGAAATCCCGGTGAAGATGTCGCGCAGGAAGCGCGAGCCTTCCAGGAAACCGACCAGCAGCACCGTCCCCATGACGACGCCGCGCAGCGAGCCGACCCCGCCCAGCACGATCGCGATCCAGATGTAGAAGGTGATCAGCGGGACGTATTGCTCGGGGCTGATGAAGGTCAGATAGTGGGCCTGGAGGCCGCCGGCGAGCCCGGCGATGCCGGCACCGATCATCAGCGAGCGGGTCTTGAACTGGGCCGGGTTCTTGCCCAGTGCGCGCACCGCCACCTCATTGTCGCGGATCGCCTCGATGACGCGGCCGAACGGACTCTTGATGATCTGGTGGATCGCGAAGAACACCGCGACGCAGACCACGACCAGCAGCAACAGGATGCACAGGTCGATATAGCGCGGCTCGACCCAGCCGGCGAACAGGCGCGGAATGCCGGGCAAGCCATGCATGCCGCGCGTCAGCCACTCCTCGGTCTGCAGCGTCATGCGTACCGCTTCGGAGAAGCCCAGCGTGACAATGGCGAGGTAGTCGCCCCCCAGACGCAAGGCGATGATGCCGATCGGATAGGCCGCCAGCGCCGCCAGCAGCGCCGCCGCCGCCAGGGAGACCGGCACCGGCACGCCCTTCAGCGCGAGCAGCGCGGAGGCATAGGAGCCGATGGCGAAGAAGCCGACATGGCCGAAATTGACGAGCCCGGTGAAGCCGTATTGGAGCGCCAGGCCGCTGGCCATCAGCAGGTAGACCAGCACGCTGATGGCGATGGCGATGAAATAGCCTTCCATGACATCACCTCGCAGCGATGGGACGGCCGAGCATGCCCTGCGGACGCAGGAGCAGCACGACGAGAAGAATGAAAAAGGCGAGGACGATCTTGTAGGCGGGGCCGACATAGAGGCTCGCGACTTCCTGCGCGATGCTGAAGGTCACGATCCCGAGCACCGCCCCGACCGGGCTGCCGATGCCCCCGAGAATGACGCCGGCGAACATCGGCATCAGCAGTTCCCAGCCCAGTTCCGGCAGCACCACGGCCTTGATGCCGAGCAGGGCGCCGCCTAGCCCGCAGAAGGCCCCGGCGATGGTCCACAGGAAGATCATCACGCGGCGGGCACGGATGCCGCTGGCGGCGGCGAGCTCGGCGCTGTCGGCGATGGCGCGCATGCGCCGGCCGGTCGGCGTCAGATACATGATGAAGAAGACGACGAAGAGCGCGGTCAGCGCCGCGCCGACGATGTAGAGGTCCGTCGGCAGGATCCGCAGGCCGCCGAAGTTCCAGGCCCGGACGAGCGGAACGTCGATGACATACTGATCCTGGCCGGCGAAGAAGGTGATCGTGCTGCGGACAGCGAAGGCCACTCCGATGGACGCGATCAGGCGCGAGACATGGGAGCGCTCCGAGAGCGCCCGGAAGACCCAGAAATACATCAGCAGCGAGATGGCGGCGGTCGCCGTCATCGCCGCCAGCACCGCGGCCACGATCGAACCGCCCAGCACGAGCTGGGAGGCCATGGTGGTGTAGGCGCCGAGGGTCATGTAGTCGCCGGTGGCGGCGTTCGGAAAGCGGGCGATGCCGAACACAAGCGTGATCGCGAGTGCCGGCAGCGCCAGAAGCATTCCGATCACGACGCCGTTGATCACGGCATTGGCGATCGAGATCAAGTCCATCGGAGAGCTTTCCTATGCCGGCAGCTTGCCGGGGATGGTCTCCTTCAGGACGAGCTTGCCGTCCCGAATGTCGGAGACCCCGAAATCGGGAACGGTCTCGCCGTGCTTGCCGAAGTCGAGACGGGACGAGGCGCCTTCATAGTCGACCTTCTCGCCCTTCCTCAGCAGGTCGCGCCCCTCGGCGAAGCCATTGACCCTTGTCCCACCGACGCCGGTGACGCTGCGGATCTTGCCGTTGACCCCGGCGACATCGGCCTGCGGCCCGGCAGCCTCGAGCGCCAGCGCCAGCGTGATCACCATGTCGTAGCTCTGCGCGGCGAAGATGTCCGGCTCGCGCTTGGCCACCTTCCTGAACGCGGCCGCGAAGCGCTTATAGGCCTCGTGCTTGTCGGCTGCGACGTTGGAGATCGAGATCAGACCCTCGGTCGCCTCCTTGCCGAGCGCCTTGACGAGGTCTTCATTGGCCGTCCAGCCGGGCATGATGAACTTGCAGTCCTGCCCGGTCTGGAACCATTCCTTCAGGATGATCGTGGCGTCGGGGCGGTAGGCGCTCAGCGAGATCACGTCGGGCTTGGTGGCGAGGACGCGCGCCAGTTCGGTCCGGTAGCTGCTCTGGTTGGGCTCGTAGATCACGAAGGCCTCGACCTTGCCGCCGCCGCTCTCCCAGGCGTTCTTGAAGTAGTTGGCCTGGCCGACAAAGGTCGAGTTGTTGAAGGCCATCACCGCCGGGCGCTTGAAGCCGCGCTGACGGGCGACCTCGGCGAAGGCGTTGCCGAAGATCGCGTTGGAGGCCTGGAACATCCAGGCGAGCCCCTTCTTGTTCTCGGTCAACATCTCCGGCGCGCCGCAGGTGTTCATGGTGATCACATTGGCGTCGTTAGTGATCGGCATGGTCGCCAAGCCGACCGAGGACGGCCAGATGCCGACCACCGCCTCGACCTTGTTGATCTCGACCAGCTTCTTCACGGCGAGCACGGCAGCTTCCGGCTTGGTCTGGTCGTCCTCGGCGAAGAGCTGGAACTTGCGCCCGGCGGCGCCGCCGGCCTCGTTGACCTCGTTGACCGCGATCTTGATCGCCTCGAGCATGTAGGGGCCGTAGGGGCCGCCGATCCCGGTGATCGAGTTCAGCGCTCCGAGGCGGAACACTTTCTCCTGCGCCAACACCGGGGCCTGCAGGGCCCCCAATGTCGCCGCGGCCGTTCCGGAAATCAGGAAGCCGCGCCGCGATAGGTCGTATGGCTGTCTCATCGTCGTTCCCTTGTGGTTGGTTGTTCCGGCTCGTTTTTGTTATTGGGGGCCGTAGCGGCCCCGGATACCGCCTTATTGAACGGCGCCGCGTGCCCTCAGGCTCGCGATCTGGTCTTCCGGCACCCCGAAATTGCGCAGCACGAGATCGGTGTCCTCGCCGAGCAGCGGTGCAGCCTTGCGGATCGCGCCGGGGGTCTTCGAGAACTTCGTCGGGATGCCGATCATCTTCATGGCACCGAGCTTGGGATGCTCGATCTGCTCGACCATGCCCCGCGCAAGATAATGCGGATCGTTCATCGCATCGCCGAAATCGTTGATCGGGCCACAGGGCACGCTCGCCGCCTCGCAGCGCGCGATCCAGGTCGCGGCGTCGGCCGAGGCGAAAGCCTCCTCGAGCAGCGGTTCGAGCGCCTCGATATTCGTCATCCGGTCCATGTTGGTGAGGAAGCGCGGATCGTCGATGAGATCCGGCCGGCCGATCACGTCGCGGCAGAGCTTCTCCCAGGTGCGCTGGTTGGCTGCACCGATGACGATGAAGCCGTCGCCCGTGCGCAGCGCCTGATACGGCGCCGAAACGCGATGGCGACTGCCGGTCGGCTGGGCGACGGTGCCTTCGGCGAAATAAGCCGCCGCCTCCCAGACGAACCAGGGCAGGCCGCATTCGGCGAGCGAGATGTCGATCTGCTGGCCCTCGCCGCTGCGGATCTGGTGGACATAGGCCGCCATGATCGAATAGGCGGCGGTCAGGCCGGCGCCGACATCATAGATCGCGATGCCGGATTTGAGCGGACGGCCGCCAGGCTCGCCTGTCATGCTCATGATGCCGGTCAGCCCCTGTGCGACGAGATCGAATCCCCCCTTGCGGGAATACGGCCCGGTCTGGCCATAGCCGGAGATCGAGCAATAGATCAGGCGCGGATTGATGGCGCTCAGCGTCTCGTAGTCGACGCCGAGCGACTTGGTCACGCCGACGCGATAGTTCTCGACGACGACGTCGGCCCAGCGGACCATGTCGTAGAGGATCTCGCGGGTCTCGGGATCCTTGAGGTTGAGCGAAACGCCCTGCTTGTTCCGGTTGATGTGGGCAAAGCAGCTGGACTCGCCGTTCACATAGGGTCCCATCTCGCGGGAATCATCGCCGGTGACCGGCTTCTCGACCTTGATCACCTCGGCGCCGAGATCCGCCAGCACCATAGTGCAGTAAGGCCCCGCCATGATCTGGGAGAGGTCGAGGACCTTCATGCCCGCGAGCGGGGGAGGACGATTGCTCATAGTGTTCGAACCTGTGTTCTCTGAGGTCATGGCTCAGCGTCCGACGAAGGCCGGCTTCAGCTTGCGGGCGAAGGCGTCGCGACCGAGCCGATAATCCTCGGTGTCGAAGCAGGCATAGGCCTCGTCCTTCTCCGCCTCGCTCAGCGGCTCGCTCAGCCGCAGTCGCTGTATGAATTTCTTGTGCCAACGGTTGACGAGCGGGGCAGCGGCCGCGATGCGCGAGGCTGCGGCGAAGGCCTCCTCGGCGATATCGGCATCATCGGCGAGCCGTGTCACCAGCCCCTTGGCCAACGCCTCCTCCGCCCCGAACACTCGCCCTTCGATCAGCATTTCGAGCGCGGCCGCATGGCCGATCACGGCGGCGATGTCGGCCAGTTCGCGATAATCGAGCGTCAGGCCGATCCGGTTGATCGGCACGCCGAAGCGAGCCGAGCGGGCGGCGATGCGGACATCGCACATCGCCGCGATCTCCAGACCTCCCCCTACACACACGCCCTCGATGCAGGCGACGGTCGGATGGCGCAGGTCCTTCAGCCGATCGGTCATCTCGAGCGTGAAATCGGCGTAATCGCGCGCCTGCTGGCGCCCGTCGCGATCCTCGCCGAAGCCGCCGATGTCGCTTCCGGCGCAGAAATGCCCGCCTGCCCCGCGCACGACGACGCAACGCACCCCGTCATCCGCCTCCAGCTCGGCGAAGGCCGCCCCGAAGGCGCGGTACATCTCCATGGTGAAGGCGTTCCGCTTGGCGGGGCGGTTGATCAGAACCGTCACCACGCCCTGGTCGTCGCGGCTGAGATCGATGCTCATGACGCGGTTTCCAGCAGCAGCTCGGTGCCGCGCAGCACCGGCTTCCCGTCGAGTTCGAGCGTGGCATCGGTGAGGATGGTGTCGTAATGGGCGGCCGCCTTCACGGTGCCGCCGATATAGGCGCTGGTCCCGAGCGCGAGCTGGATCGAGCCATAGACGCTTTCATCGGAGAGCATGGTGCCGTCGAGGACGCATTTCGGGTTCATGCCGACGCCGAGCTCGCCGAGATTGTAGACCAGCGGGTCGTTGAAGCTCGCCAGCAGATCGCGGAACTGGCGCGCTTCCGCACCACCCTCGATCGCGACCGCCATGCCCTTTTCCATATGGATCCGGACGGGCTCGCTACCGATCAGCGCGACGCCTGGAATGCTGGCATTGACGACGATCACACCGTCGGCCGTGCCTTCGACCGGGGCCAGGCTGGCCTCGAGGCAGTAGCCCGCGGAAATGTCGACCGTGTTCGCGAAGCCGTGCAGCGCCCGCCCGCGCCTGCCGGCGATGCTCATGGTCACGTCGGTGCCGGCGGGGCTTGTGACCCGCGCCGTCGAGGCGGCCGTGAAAGCCGCAGCCAGCGCCTCGATCTCCGGGCGGAGGCCGACGAAATCAGCCTCCCAGCCCTCGGCCAGGAAGAAATCGGGCTGATGCGATTCCGGCAGCACGATCACGCCCGTGCCGGCGCGCGTCGCCTCCTGACGTGCCTGGGTATGGGCGATGTTGGCGCGCGTCAGCCCGATGACCAGATCGGCCGCCTTCATCGCCTCCGCGGCGATGGTCGAGAGCTGGCGGCCATGGCGGGCCGAGCCCTCCACCTGCATGAGATGGATGGCCGCGCCGACCTCGGACAGGGCGATCGCCAGCGGCTCGACATTGTGGTCGGTGTAGAGATCGTAGAGGACCAGGACCTGGCTGTCCGGCCCGGCGGCGCCGAGCAGTTGCACGACTTTGCGCGCATTGGCGAGTTTGAGCAGCGTATTCATGGAAACCTCAGGCGCTCCTGGCGAGCGGCTTGTGGCGCGCTTCGACGAGCGCGATCGCCTCGCCCAGAATGTCGAGACCGCGTTCGAGCTGGTCATGTTCGAGCGAGAGCGGGCCGAGGAAGCGGATCACATTGCCGTGGAAGCCCGCCTTCACCAGGATCAGCCCCCTGCGATAGGCGGCATCGACGATCTCGGCCGCGATGTCGCCGGCCGGCTCCTGTGAGCGCCGGTCGCGCACGATCTCGATGGCGCGCATCGCTCCCAGTCCGCGAGCATCGCCGACGACGGCGTATTGCTGAGCCCAGGCGGCGAACCGTTGCTCGACGATGGCCCCGATGCGGCGCGCCTTCTCGCGATAGTCATCGCGCTCCATCACCGCGATGGTCGCGAGCGCAGCCGCGCAGGACAGCGGGTTGCCACCATAGGTGCCGCCGAGGCCACCGACCTTCGGCACATCCATCAGATCGGCACGGCCCACCAGCGCGGCGATCGGCATGCCGCCGCCCATCGATTTGGCGAGAGTATAGAGATCGGCCTCGACGCCTGAATGCTCAGTCGCGAACCATTCGCCGGTCCGGCAGAAGCCGGACTGGATTTCGTCCGCGATCAGGACGATGCCATGGCGGGTGCAGTATTCGCGCAGCTTGCGGAGGAAGGAGGCCGGGGCGACGTGAAAGCCGCCCTCGCCCTGGATCGGCTCGATCACCACCGCCGCAACCGCTTCCGGCGAGACTTCCATCTCGATCTGGCGGGTGAATTCGGCGAAGGCAACGTCGGCGCAAGCCTCCTCGCTCTGCTGGGGCGAGCGGAAGAGGACCGGGAACGGCGCGCGATAAATTTCCGAGGCGAACGGCCCGAAGCCGCTCTTGTAGCCCGGCGCCTTCGCCGTCAGCGACAGCGCCATATAGGTGCGACCGTGGAAGGCCCCCTCGAAGGCCACCACCGCCTGACGTCCGGTGGCGCTGCGCGCGACCTTGATCGCGTTCTCGATCGCCTCGGCGCCGGTCGTCTGCAGCATGACCTTCTTCGGCCAGGCGCCCGGAACCAGCGAGATCAGCTTCTCGGCCAGCTCGATGTAGCCGGGATACATGACGATGTTGAAGCAGGTGTGCAGGAAGCGGTCGGCCTGCGCCTTCACGGCGGCGACCACCTCGGGATGGGCATGGCCGACATTGAGCGTGCCGATGCCGCCGGCGAAATCCAGGAACGCGTTGCCATCGACATCGTTGAGCCCGGCGCCCGAGGCCGTGGCGGCGAAGACCGGCGGCCCATTGGCAACGCCGCGAGCCACCGCCGCATTGCGCCGCGCCAGTAGCGCACTCCCCTCCCGGCCGGGAACTTCCAGTTCTCGCTCGAGCGCCATGATGCCGTCTCCGCCTTCGTTCAGGTGGAGGCAACCTAGCTCTGTACATTTTCGTGTGTCAACTATGATGCAATCGATTGTACAATATTTTGTCGACACGATTGATCTGACTGCGGCTTCCCTCTATGCCGGTGTCAGCAGAATTTGGGATCGCAGCAATGCCGAGGCAGAAGAGACAGCCCACGACGGTCGAGGCCGCCATCGTCGACATGCGCCGGAAAATCTCCTCGCGGGCGCTGAGCCCGGGGAGTCGCCTTCCTGAAGAGGACCTCGCCCAGGCCTACGACCTGCCGCGCGCCAAGGCGCGCGAGGTTCTCGCGACGCTCGAAGACCGCAACCTGATCACGCGCGAGCCCAACAAGGGCGCGGTGGTGAGCGCGGTCGACATGGAAACGACCTACCGGCTCTACGAGGTCCGGGAAGCGCTCGACGGGCTGGCGGTCCGGCTCGCGACGCTGAACACCAAGCCGTCCGACTGGGACGATGTCAGCGAGCTCTTCGGCCCCTCCTTCGAGGAAAGCCTCAAGGCCGGCGACATCGACCGGCATGTCGAGGCGATCGAGACCTTCCGGGCCCGGATCACCGCCGCCGCGCGCAACCCCGTGCTGAGCGACCTGCTCGAGCGCGTCTATGACCGCACACGCGTCACCATCCGGCGCGTCGCCTTGCTGCCCGGCCGGGCCGCGATGGGCATCACGCAATACCGGGCCGTGCTCGAGGCGATCATCCGCGGCGATGCGGATGCGGCCGAACAACGCATACGCGAGCTCAACCGCAGCGCCCGTGACTATATCGAGCGCTACAAGGATTATGTGCTCTAGAGCGTCGGACCTGAAATCGGAATCTGTGGGATTCCCCTGAGAGCGGCTTTGTGATTCACCGTTTGGGGAGGTGGATCATGGGTCGCAGCTATTCGGACGATCTTCGCGTGCGTGTTGCCGGCTTTGTCGAGGCTGGTCATTCGCG
>NZ_JAFKFX010000011.1 GCF_017308075.1 Allobosea sp. | reverse complement strand
GGCTATCGGACCAAGCCCGAGATCGCGCTCGCCGAGATCGATCGGGCGCGCACAGCCGGCCTGCGCTTCGGCTGTGTGCTGGCCGACGCCGGTTATGGCCTCTCTGCACCGTTCCGTCAGGCTTTGAGCGAGCGTGGCCTCACCTGGGCTGTCGGCATAGCAGCACGCCAGAAGGTCTATCCGGTCGACGTGGCTCTCGTCTTCCCCGTCTCTGCGAGTGCCCCTCGCATGGTCTTGCGCTTCCTCAAATGTGACGTAAGTAAAAACGAGTTGACGACGCCGGGCATTATCGGCAATCCGGGTAGGCGTGCTGTCCTTCGTGGCAGCGGCATGCCTTGGTTGCTCATGCACCAAGTTTTGTTCTGTTTCGTTTTGGGATTGCTCTTTATGCCCTTGAGATTTCTCGTGACCGGTGGTGCCGGGTTCATAGGCTCGGCTGTGGTGCGCAAACTCATCGGCGAGACCAGGCATGAGGTCTGCGTTGTCGACAAGCTGACCTATGCTGGAAATCTCGCCTCGCTCGAGCCGGTAGTCGGCAGCAGCCGATATCGGTTTGAGCAGGCTGATATCGGCGACGCCTCCCGCCTGGAGGCGATTTTCGCTGGTTTCAAGCCCAACATTGTTTTGCATCTCGCCGCCGAGAGCCATGTCGACCGTTCGATCGACGGACCAGCCGCCTTCATCGAGACCAATATCGTCGGCTCCTTCGTGTTATTGCAGGAGTCGCTTCGGCATTATCGCTCGCTGCCAGCGGACGAACAGGCTGAGTTCCGCTTCCACCATATCTCGACCGACGAGGTCTTTGGCTCGCTGGGGGGCGACGGTCTCTTCCGAGAGGATACGGCTTACCAGCCAAACTCGCCCTATTCGGCCTCTAAGGCGGCATCCGACCATCTGGTGCGAGCTTGGTACCATACCTATGGGCTGCCGATGGTGATGACCAACTGCTCGAATAACTATGGGCCCTATCACTTCCCAGAGAAGCTGATCCCGCTGATGATCATCAATGCTATCGAGGGAAAGCCGCTGCCGGTCTATGGCAACGGGCTAAACGTGCGCGACTGGCTCTATGTCGACGATCATGCCGAGGCTCTGATCGCCGTAGCGACGGAGGGGAAGCTGGGTGAGAGCTACAACATCGGCGGGCATAACGAGAAGACCAATATCGAGGTGGTGAAGACCATTTGCGCTATCCTGGACGAACTTATGCCCGATCCAGAAGGCCCGCGTGAGCGTCTGATTCGCTATGTCACCGATCGGCCGGGTCATGATGCGCGGTATGCGATCGATGCAAGCAAGATTGGCCGCGAACTTGGCTGGGCGCCAAAGGAGACCTTTGAAACCGGATTGCGCCGTACCGTCGCTTGGTATCTCGCCAATGCGACATGGTGGGGGGATACCCGGTCTGGGGTCTATCGCGGCGAGCGGCTCGGCGCTGCCTGAGCGGAGATAGCAATATTATGTTGAGCGTTGAGGAAACGGCTATTCCTGCCGTCAAAATTGTCACGCCGAAGAAATTCGGTGACCACCGCGGCTTTTTTTCGGAGACTTGGAGCCGCAAGGCGTTCGCTGAAGCTGGGCTCGATCTCGACTTCGCCCAGGACAATCAGTCCCTGTCGGCGTCTGTCGGTACGTTGCGCGGCCTACACTTCCAGTCTCCGCCCTTCGCACAGGACAAGCTGGTACGAGTCACGCGTGGGCGCATCCTTGACGTGGCCGTCGATATCCGGGCCTCGTCCCGTACATTTGGCCAGCATGTCGCGGTCGAGCTTTCGGCCGAGAACTGGAGGCAGCTCCTAGTCCCGGTCGGCTTCGCGCATGGTTTCGTCACTCTGGAGCCAGATACCGAGGTGTTTTACAAAGTCACGGCGCCCTACGCGCCCGAAAACGATCATGGCCTCGCCTTTGACGATCCTGCTCTAGGCATCGACTGGCGCCTACCGATTTTGAGTCTCACCCTCTCGGATAAGGACCGCAGGCACGTGCGCCTTGCCGAGATGCAGAGGTATTTCGACTGATGGCATTACGCATCGCCGTCACCGGCTGGACCGGCCAAGTCGTTTGCGCGATGCTTGAGCGTGTGCCGGTTGGTGTCGAGGTCATCGCGATCCGCCGCCCGGAACTCGATCTCGCTAACCCGCGGACGGTTGCGCCGGCATTGCGCGCGGCCAAGCCCGACGTAATCGTCAATACGGCCGCTTATACGGCGGTGGACCAAGCCGAGAGCGAGCCAGATCTCGCAATGCGCGTCAACGGGGAGGCGGCCGGAGAGGCGGCACGCGCCGCTGCAGCGCTCGGCGTTCCTGTTATCCAGCTGTCGACCGACTATGTCTTTGACGGGTCACTTGACCGGCCCTATCGCGAGGATGATGCGACCGGTCCGCTCTCGACCTATGGCGCGAGCAAACTCGCAGGCGAAGAGGCGGTTGCAGCTGCTACCGCAGACCACGCTATCCTGCGCACGGCCTGGATCTACAGTGCCTTTGGCAAGAATTTCGTGAAGACGATGCTGCGTCTTGGCGAGGCCCGTGACGAGATTGGCGTCGTCGCCGACCAGATGGGAAGTCCAACCAACGCGCTCGACATCGCCGATGCGATTTTCGCAGTTGCGCGCAATATGACTGGGCGGGCGGACGATCCCTCCTTGCGCGGCGTGTTCCATATGAGTGCCGCGGGCGAGGCCGTCTGGGCGGATGTCGCGGAAGCGATCTTCACTGAACGCGAGCGTCTCGGGGGCAGGCCTGTTGGGATCAAACGCATCGCAACCACCGATTATCCGACACCAGCGCGCCGGCCCGCGAACTCCAGGCTCGACTGTGGCAAGCTCGCGCTCATCCATGGCGTGCGATTGCCGGATTGGCAGGTCTCGCTGCGGCCTTGCGTCGCGCGGCTTCTTCAGGCGCAGAACAAGGATCAGAGGTAACAATGAAGGGCATCATACTCGCTGGAGGCTCCGGCACGCGGCTGCATCCGATGACGCTGGCGATGTCGAAGCAGCTTCTGCCTGTCTACGACAAACCAATGATCTACTATCCGCTGTCGACTCTGATGCTCGCCGGCATCCGTGACATCCTGATCATCTCGACGCCGCACGATCTGCCGAATTTTAGGCGGTTGCTCGGAGACGGTTCCGATTGGGGTATAAGCCTGAGCTATGCCGAGCAGCCGCATCCAGGTGGGCTCGCCCAAGCATATCTGATTGGCGCCGACTTCGTCGCCAGCGAGCCGTCCGCCCTCATTCTCGGCGATAACCTGTTCTATGGCCATTCCCTGCCAGCCATGATGGCACGGGCAAAGGCGCGAGAGCGCGGCGCCACGGTCTTCGCTTATCATGTCCGCGACCCTGAGCGTTACGGCGTTGTCGCCTTCGACGATTCCGGAAAGGCGGTATCGATCGAGGAGAAGCCTACGATTCCGAAGTCAAACTGGGCTGTTACCGGTCTTTATTTCTACGATGCCGAGGTCGTTGAGATTGCACGCTCCCTGAAGCCATCCGCCCGCGGCGAGCTTGAAATCACCGACGTCAACCGAATCTATCTCAGCCGCGGCGCGCTTTCCGTGGAATCAATGGGCCGTGGCTTCGCTTGGCTCGACACAGGCACGCCCGACAGCCTGCTGGAGGCTGGTGAGTTCGTCCGCACGCTTGAGAGCCGCCAAGGCTTGCGCATTGCTTGCCCGGAAGAGATCGCCGCACTACAGGGGTGGATATCTGCCTTGGAACTAATGCTGCTCGGCGAGAAGCTCGCGAAAGGCGAGTACGGCCAGTATCTCATGCAGATGTCAAGGGACCTCCACCGCTAGCACTACTTTGGCAGATTTTTAGGACGGCTGGCGTTTTTGGGATTCCCGGGGCGCGGTTTGCGTGATTCATGGGTGGTCGGCTTATGGAGGGCCGGCCATGGAAGAGAGCTGGAAGTCCGACCTCGAGCGCTGGCTTGCGCCGTT
>NZ_JAFKFX010000057.1 GCF_017308075.1 Allobosea sp. | reverse complement strand
CGCAGCCGAAACGCCATCGAGCGCATGTTCTGACGCCTAAAGGACTTCCGCCGCGTCGCAACACGCTACGACCGTCTGGCCATCAACTTCCTCGCCGCCGTCTGCATCGCCGCGACCGTCAGCTACTGGTTATGAGTCCGGGCCCTAGCCTAACCGATATTGAACTCAGCCTCGCTTCGGAACTTCCTGCAAAATGGGTGGCCTCGCCGGTCAAGCAAGGGTGGCGCTCCCGTCGGCGAGGACGACGGCACCATTGCCGTCGGTAACCTGGAAGCGCCAGGTCCCGGCAGCGGCAGCCTCCACTGCAATAAACAGCTCGCTTCCTGCGAAGGCGGGCGTCGCGAAACGTCCGCCGAGGCGGCGCAGGCGGCTTGGGTCGCCATCCGCCAAGAGGTCTATCAAGGCGCGCCCGGCGGCCGCCCAGGTGCAGGTGCCGTGGAGCAGCGTATCGGGCAGGCCGGCCGCCCGCGCCCGGCTTCGCTCGGTATGGATCGGGTTCCAGATCGCTGCAGCCTCCGTGTAGAGGTGCGGCAGGGCGCGATTGACGATGAGCAGTGATTGAGAAGCGGCGGCGGTGAACGGGCCCTTCAACAGATCAGGCGGTGTGGCGACGGCACGGTCGGGCGCGTTGGGAAAGCGATCGAGGAAAATGCCGCAGAACCAGCTCTCGGCTACCGGCGTACCGGTCTGAACGCAGCAGGTGGATAGACGGGTCGCCACATACGTACCGAGCCGGGTACGGCGCACGCAGCCGATCTCCCCGGTCGTTGCAATTTGCATCCCGGGCCGCATAGGCGCGAGAAAGGTGCTGTCCTGCTGCACGTGCAGGCAGGCCCACATACCGGCATCATCCATGGCCAGCGCATCGCGATAGGCGCGGCCGTTCATGATCTCCCATTCCGGCACGACCACGAACGGTGGCAGCCCCAGGATACCTCCGGGGCGCAGGTCGTCCATATAGACGTCGTCTGTCGCTCCCACCGCGGCGGCGAAGCTCATCAGCCGGCGCGGCGTGAGTGCAGTCTCGACCGGCCCGAGCCGGGTGCCGCAACAGGCGGTGTTGAGCAAGGGAAAGGCCTCGGTCACTGGCGCCTCCTGTAGTCGTTCTGCTCGCGGTCCCACGCCTCTCGGATGCCGTAGTCGCGCAGTTCGACCTTTGTCACCTTGCCGGTGGGGGTCTTGGGCAGCGGCGCCTCCCGCAGCATGACGTAGCGCGGGACGCAGAAATACGGCAACCGTTCCTGCAGGAAGTCGAGGAGTGCCTCCGGGGCGAGGATCGCCTTCGCCTTCAGCACGACGACCGCGAGCACCTCCTGCTCACCATCCACGGCAGGGACGCCCAGGACAGCCGCCTCTTCCACGGCGCTGTGGCAGAGGATTTGTTGCTCTACCTCGAAGGAGGCGATGTTCTCGCCGCGCCTGCGAATGCAGTCCTTCATCCGGTCGAGGAAGCGGAAATGCCCCGGCGGGCTCTCGACGAACAGGTCGCCGGTGTGGAACCACAGGTTCCGCCAGGCATTCACCGTGGCCTCGGCATTGTTCCAGTAGCCCGCGCTGAGCCGCCAGGGAGCCTCGTCGCGCACCACGAGCTCTCCCGGTGTGCCCGGTGGAAGCGGAAGGTCGCCGGCATCCACCACCCTGACCTGAGCGTAGGGTCGCGGACGCAGCGGTAGCGGCTCGCACATGCGCGAGAAGCCCCCTGTGTGCAGCGGCACGCTCACCTCGGTCATATTGAACCAGCTCATCACCTCGACGCCGAAGCGCTCGCAGAAATCGCCGACATTCTCGAGCAGCGGAACCATAAGCACCTTGCGTAGCGGGTGGTCGCGATCATCCGCTGCGGCCGGGCGGCCGGCGATGAAGCTGGCCACCGTGCCGAGCATCATGGTGACGGTAGCGCCATAGCGCCGGACATCGCTCCAGAAGGCCCCGGCACTGAACTTGGCGCGCACCGCCAGGGTAGCTCCGGCAAGCAGCGCTGCACCAAGACAGTGCGGCAAGCTCACATGGCACATCGGATTGGTCATGTAGAACACGTCCGACCTGTCGAGGTATTGAGCAACTGTCTGGGCAGTCTGCCAGCCCTGGGCATGAGTGTAGGCTACAGCCTTCGACGGCCCGGTAGTGCCGGAGGTATAGAAGACCGACATCGTGGCCGACGCGTCCGGCCGCGCGATGCCGGCGAGCATTGCCGGATCGCCGGGCGCACGCCACAGGTCCACGAACCGCTCGCCGAAGCCACAGGAGACCGCAGGAGGGGCGTCACTGAGGCCGTGGAAAACGATGGTATTGTCCAGCAGGGCACGCTCAGGCAGCTCTCGGAGCTTAGCCGCCTGTGCCTCGTCGACCACGAAGGCGTCGGGGGCGGCAAGCCGGAGTTGGTGCTCCAATATGTCGCCCATGTAGAGCTGGTTGATCAGCACGGAGACGGCGCCGAGGCGTGCGAGCGCAAGCCAGGCAAGGGCATAATCGAGCCCATTCTCCATCAGGATGACGCACCGCCGCTCCGGCCCGATACCATGGGCGGCGAACACGGCAGCAAGCCGGTCGATTGTCTTCAGCGTCTCGGCATAGGTCAGGCTGCGCTCGTCTTCGCGCAGGAACACGCAGGACGGGTGGGAGCGGGCGTGGCGGGCGATGGTCTCGGGAAAGGTCTCGGGGAGCGCGACCGCGCCGTGGGGCGCAAGGCGCGTGCGGTCGGACATGGCCGTCTCACCCACGACGCAGGAAAGCGTCGATGCTGGCGCGGTGCGCGTCAGTGGACTGGCTCAGCACATACTGCTCGAGATCCATGTAGCTGACCGCGTGGTTGAGCGGCCCGGCGGACTGGTTCACCGCGTGCTTGGTCATGCGCAGCGGGGCTTGTGGCATGGTCATGAGGCTGTCAGCCAGCACGCGCGCCGCCTCCAGCGCCTCGCCGGGCCCGCACTGCCTGTCGATCAAGCCCCATTCGAGCGCCTCCTGCGCACCAATGGTCTCGGCAAGCATGATGAGCCGGCGCGCCCGCGCCGGCCCCACCAGGGCAACGAGCCGCGGCAGGCTCTGCCAGCTCATGTTCATGCCATGGCGCAGTTCCGGCGCACTGAAAGTTGCCGCGCTGGAAGCGACACGGAAATCGAGCGCCGCGGCGAAGGCGATTCCACCGCCTATACAGTGGCCCTCGACCGCCGCGATGGTGACTGCGTCCAGATCTTCCCACGCCTTGCAGGCACGCGCACCGACGGCATGGATCTGAAGGCGTTGCTCCACGCCGAACTGTTCGAACGAGCTGACCTCTGCCTGGCGCAGGTTCATGCCGGCAGAAAAGGCGGCGGCCGATCCCGTGACGACCACCACCCGCAGCTCGCGATCCGCCTGTAGGACGTGGGCGGTGCGCCATAGCTCCTCCAGCATGGCGTAGGACATGAGGTTGACGCGCCCGGCTCCGATAAGGCGCACGACGGCCAGCGCCGGCTCAGGGCGCTCCAATGCGAGATGTTCCAAGTCTGCCTCCGTGATGGGCGCGCAACAATCGCCCGCCGCGGGCGGGCCGCATCGCCTGCGACTAGATCGTGTGTTCGTTTTGCAGGATGCGGTGGGCGAAACTCTCGAGATAGATGAAGAGCTGCTCGATCGCGGCCGCCGCCATCGCCTCGTCGCCAGCGGCAACGGCATCCATCACCGCGAGATGGTGGTTGATCGCGATCTGCGCCTCATCCGGCAGCCATTGGTGCCGATAGTAGTACCAGAAGCGGCGCGAGAGAGCGTGCATCGGCGCGATGATGTTGCCGACGAACGGGTTGCGAGACGCCTCGACGATCAGGTCCTTGTAGGCCCGGTCGGCATAGACGAAGACGGCCTGCTCCGGCTCCATCATGCCGGCGCGCAGATCGGCCGCGAGTTGCGCCATGGTCTCGCGCTGCTGCGGCGTCGAGCGCTTGGCGGCACGCACAGCCATGAAGATCTCGAGCTGCCGGCGCAGGTCCAGGAGGTGAAGGTATGCCTTCACCTCCACCTCGGTGACGAAGGCCCCCTTGCGCGGCAGGATCTCAATGAGCTGATCGACGGCGAGGCGTCGAAAGGCCTCGCGCACAGGGGTGCGGCTGATTCCCAATTCCTGGCTGAGCTGGTGCTCGGAAAGCGCAAAGCCGGGCGGATATTTGAGCTGCACGATGCGCGCCTCGATGATCTTGTAGGCGCGGTCCGCGAACGAGATGACGTCCTCGCCCGACTCCTCAGATGCCCCGGCCGAAAGAGTCGGGTCGGCATTCGTATCGGCGAAAGCAAGCTTGCTCATGGGTCTCTCTGGTTCGACATCGGCAGCTGGAAACCTCTGCTGGGTAAGTCCCAGCCTAGCGCATCTCGCTCTGCGAGAGTTGAACCAGCTTTAGCCGATCCACCTTTCCGGTTGCGTTGCGGGGCAGACGCTCGGTGAAGGAGATGTATTTGGGTACCTTGTATCCGGCGATCTGGCCGCGGCAATATGTGAGGATCCGATCAGCGGTTAAAGGCTGGCCGGAATCACAAACCACGAACGCGCGGCCTACTTCGCCCCACTTATCATCTGCCTCGGCGATCACCGCGACTTCGATGATTCCATCGAATCTTTCGAGCACGCGCTCTACTTCAGCCGGAAATACGTTTTCGCCGCCGGAAATGTACATGTTTTTACATCGGTCGACAATGTAGAAGTAACCGTCCGCGTCCTGCCGCGCCATGTCGCCCGTGCGGAACCAACCGTCGCGGAATGCGGCGCGGCTGTCCTGTGGTCGGTTCCAGTAGCCGGTTGTAATGGATGGGCCACGCAGGCACAGCTCACCGATCTCGCCCTTGGCGACGGGCAAGCCGTCCTGGTCCGCGATCATGGTTTGTGCGTGCACGACCGGTAGGCCGGCTGAGCCGAGTTTGTCGAAGCCGCGTTCGGCGGCGAGGATGGTGACAGTCGGCCCTGTCTCCGTCATGCCGAAGGTCTGCTGCATGGCAACGCCCTTATCCGCATAGGCCTGCAGCAGCGGGATCGGCATGGGCGCACCGCCGACGCCGAGGCTGCGCACGCCGCGCAAGTCCGCCTGCGCGAAATCGGGAAGCTGGCGCATGAAGAGATAGTTCGCCGGCACGCCGAAGCAGTGAGTGACCGGCCGCTCCTCCCGCGACAGCAGCGCCAGGGCGCGGGCCGGATCGAACCGCCGCATCACAGTGACGCAGCCGCCCGCATGCAGCACCGGGTTGGCGGGCAGGTTTAGCCCGCTGGTGTGGAACATGGGTAGGAATGTGAGGCCATGGCTATCCCGCGTCACCCCGGTGGCGAAGCCATAGTTGAGCGCGTGGAACAGCACCATCTGGTAGGAGATGAGCACGCCCTTGGGCTGTCCGGTCGTTCCGGAAGTGTAGATCAGAGTCCAGGTCTCGTCGATTGTGCCATCCCGGCGAGGGCCGCGCGGGGCGCAGCCGGCGATGGCGTCCTCGTAGAGGCAGGGCTTCCCCCATTCGTTCGTCTCGACCGTGGTGACCCCGGCGGACGGTGCCACCTCCGCCGCCATGGCCGCGAACTCGTTGTCGTGCAGCAGGAGGCGCGCGCCGCAATCCCTGAGTACGCTCAGCACTTCAGGCGCGGCGAACCGCACGTTCAGCGGGACGAACAGCGCGCCGATGCGCATGCAGGCGAACTGCACTTCGAGAATGCTGGTGGAATTGTGCGCCAGCGTAGCGACGCGGTCGCCTGGCCTGATCCCGAGCTCGTCGCCCAAATAGGTCGCGAGCGCGCCCACTCTGCGATTCAGCTCCCGGTAGGTGAAGCTGCGGCCGGAAGCATCATCCACCAAGGCAAGACGGTCAGGCTGGCTTTCCGCGTGGCAGGCGATCCAGTCGAAGATGGCAATCTGTGTCATGGTCCATTGGCCGGTTGAGATCCCGCCGCTGCGCGGGCAGCCCGCGGCGTCGCTGGGATGGATATAGAGCGGCGCCCCACGGTGGCGGGGCGCCGCGGCTTGTCACTGGGTAGAGAGGTCGCCCTTGCGCTCGGTCGCGGGCACCACGATCTCGGTCCCCTTCGCCACCGAGACCAACTCGTAGATGTCCCCTGGCTCCTTCGCTGTATTGGGGGCCTTCATGCGGAAGACGAAGAAGTCCTGGACCCACTGATGGTCCTTGCCGCGGATCACCATCGGATTCGGCTTCAGCGCGTCCTTCACCTCGAAGTCCTCGAGCGCCTTGACGATTTTGTCGGTGTCCGTGGAGCCAGCCCGAGTGATCGCACGCAGCGTCTCGCGCACGCCCAGATAGGCGTTGACGGCATTGGTCGTCGGCACCGGATACTGCGCCTTGGGATAGAGCTGCTGGTACTTTTCCTTGAAGGCGGCAGCATCCTTGGCCGGCACCTGGTAGTGCCATTCCCCCCCGGCGAGGGCGATGAGTTGGTTCTTCTCCGGTCCGATCGCCCAGCTGTCCTCGAAGTCGAGGAGCGGCACGACGATCTTCGTCGCCTTGTGGAGTTCGAACTCCCAGATCTGCTCGAACAATGCGGTGGCGTCCACGCCGGCGACGTTCACCACCAGCATGTCCGGCTTGGCGTTGCGGATAGCGATGATCTGGCTGGAGAAGTCACGCGTGTTCAGCGGCACCTTGATCTCGCCGACCTCGGAGACCCCGCCCGCCGTCTTGAAGACGCGCCGTTGCTCGGCGGTCTGAGCGTGACCGAAGGAATAGTCATGGGTGAGGAACATCACTGTCTTGCCGAGCTTGGCGGCCTCGGGGATGACGGCGTTCGCGATCATGCTGCTGGGAGCGGGCACGAGGAACGAATACTTGTTCGCCTTGCTCGTTACCAACTCTTCGGCGTTGGGATCGATGGCGAGATTGATCACCTTGTTGCGTTGGGCGAACTCGAACATGGCGGCGCTCACCGCGCTGCCGCCGCCGTTCACGAAGAAGGCGACCTTGTCGTGCTCGAGCATCTGGGTGGCCTTACGCGTGGCCTGGGCGGGCGTCCCGGCGTCCTCGTAGGCCACTTCCACCTTGCGGCCGAGTACGCCGCCAGCCGCATTCACCTCGGCCACCGCCATATCGATGCCGAGGCGCTCGCTCACGCCGAGGAAGCCGTAGTTGCCGCTCAGCGGCAACAGCGCCCCCACCTTCAGCGTCTCCTGGGCTTGAGCGGCCGAGATCAGGAAGGCGGCGCTCGCCGCCACCGCAATGCCCTGCGATAGTCTGGACCAAATCGTCATGTCGTTTCCTCCTTAGTCTTCTATGATTTTTGGTTCCCGCGTCGGTCGAAACGGGTCAGCGCAAGCTGATCCAGACCGTCTTGAGCTGCGTGTACTTGTCGAGCGCATGCAGTGAGCGGTCGCGGCCGAAGCCTGACTGCTTCACGCCGCCGAAGGGCACGCTCATGTCGCCGGCGTCGTAGCAGTTCACCCACACGAGGCCCGACTTCAGCCGCTGCCCGAGCCGGAGGGCGCGGTTCAGGTCACGCGTCCACACCGCAGCGGCGAGCCCGTACATGGAAGCATTGGCGATACCGATCGCTTCTTCCTCGCTGTCGAAGCTGATCACCGACAACACCGGCCCGAAGATCTCCTCCTGGGCGATGCGCATGTCGGGGGCGACCCCGTCGAAGATCGTCGGCTGCACGAAGCTGCCGCCGGCCACCGGTTCAGCCGTCCCGCCGCCAGTCGCGAGCCTCGCCCCCTCGCTGTTGCCGATCTCGATGTAGTCGAGCACCCGGCGCATCTGTTCGGCGCTCGCCATCGCGCCGAGGATCGCAGCCGGATCCAGCGGGTCGGCGGGACGCAGCCGCTCGCTGAACGCCACCAGCTTTTCGACGAACTCTTCCTTGATCGCGCTGTGGACAAGCAGCCGCGAGCCCGCATTGCAGACCTGGCCCTGGTTGAAGAAGATGCCCATGGCCGCCGCCTTGACGGCCGCGTCCATGTCGTAGGCGTCGTCGAACACGATGTTCGGGCTCTTGCCGCCGCATTCGAGCCAGACCTGCTTCATGTTCGACTGGGCGGAGTAGTTGAGGAAATGCTTGCCGACTTGCGTCGAGCCGGTGAAGGCGAGCACATCGACGTCCGGATGGAGACCCAGCGCCTTGCCCGCGGTCTCGCCGAAGCCGGTCACCACGTTGAAGACGCCGGGGGGCACACCGGCCTCGCTCGCCAGCTCGGCCACGCGCAGGGCGCTGAGCGGCGACTGTTCGGCGGGCTTCAGCACCAGGCTGTTGCCGGTGGCGAGTGCGGGCGCAAACTTCCACGCCGCCATCAGGAGCGGAAAGTTCCAGGGCACGACCGCCCCCACCACGCCCACGGGCTCGCGCCGTACCAGCGCGAGAGACTTGGCGCCCGTAGGGGCCACCTCGTCGTAGATCTTGTCGATGGCCTCGGCGTTCCAGGCGATGGCCTCTTCCACCTGCACCATGTCCACGCTTCGCGAGAAGCGGATCGGCTTGCCCACGTCGAGCGTCTCGAGCAGCGCCAGCTCATCGGCGTGCTCGCGCACGAGCTGGGCGAAGCGCTGCAGCACCTTCTTGCGCTGCGCAGGGGCCATGTTAGACCACACGCCGGCTTCGAATGCGGCGCGCGCCGCTTTCACGGCCCGGTCCACGTCCTCCGCCTCGCCGGCGGCGACGGCGGTGAGGACACGACCATCGATCGGGCTTACGCAATCGAAGGTGCGGCCCGATGCAGCGGGCTCGAAACGCCCGTCAATGAATAGCTGGCTGCGAATGGCGAGGGCCGCGGCGCGCTCGGACCACTGGTCGCGCGTCGTTTCGGGCCGTCGCGAAGGCTTGGTGCTCATGATCATCTATCCTGGCGGGGGGTCACACGCCGAGCAGCTCGGCGCGCAGCTTCTCGTCGGCACGGATGTCATCCGCCGTGCCCTCGGCAACCACGCTGCCGTGGTCGAGCACGTAGCAGCGGTCCGCGAGGGCCAGCGCGACGTTGATGTTCTGCTCGACCAGGAGCACGGTCATGGCCTCCTGCTTCAATCGGGCAATGGCGTGGACCAACTCCTCGACCACGATGGGAGCGAGGCCCTCGGTCGGCTCGTCGAGCATGACGAGGTCCGGATTGCCCATCAGCGCGCGGGCAATGGTCAGCATTTGCTGCTCGCCGCCGCTGAGGTTGCCGCCACTGCGGTCGCGCAGCGTCTTCAGCTTGGGGAAGACTTCGTAGACGCGCTCCAAGGACCATTGCGCCGGCCCGGAGCCCTTCTTCTGCCCGAGCCGCAGGTTTTCCTCGACCGTAAGCACGGGGAAGATGCGGCGGTCCTCCGGCACCAGGGCGATGCCCGACCGTGCGATGCGATAGGGCACCTGGCGGTGGATGTTCTCTGCCTTGAACCGGATGGTGCCGCTGCGGGGAGCCGTAAGTCCCATGATGGAGCGCAGCGTCGTCGTCTTGCCCGCGCCATTGCGGCCAAGCAGCGACACGCACTCGCCGGCGCTCACCCGCAGGCTAACGCCGAACAGTACATGGGCATTGCCGTAGAAGGTGTTGATCTCATGGACCTCAAGCATGGGCGGCCCTCTCCTGCGGCAGGTCGTAGCGTCCGGTGCCGAGATAGGCCGCCTGAACCAGGGGGCTGGCCTGGATCTCTGCGGGCGTGCCGGAGGCAAGCAGGCGGCCCTGGCTCAGCACGAGGATGGTGTCCGAGATCGAAAGCACCACCGACATGTGATGCTCCACCAGCACCACGGTGAGCTCCTGCGCCAGCTCGCGCACGAACTCGCCCATCACCGAGCTCTCGTACATGCCTAGGCCGCTCATCGGCTCGTCGAGGAGCAGCGTCTTGGGCCGGGTGGCAAGCGACAGGCCGATCTCAAGGTGGCGGCGATGGCCATGGGAGAGGTCACAGGCCCGCACCTTGCGCTTCTCCTGGAGACGAACCCGCTCGATGACGGCGCTCAGCTCGTCTTCCACCGGACCGTGCCGATCCGGCGCGCAGAACAGGTATGCGGAGCGGCCGTGGCGGCGCTGCACCGCAGCCCGGATGTTCTCTTCCACCGTCAGCGTGTCGAACACGTTGAGGATCTGGAAGGTGCGGGTGAGCCCGGCGCGCACCTTCTGGTGCACCGGCATCCGCGTGACATCCTGGCCGTCGAAGAACACCTTGCCGCGGGTCGGCTGGTAGAGGCCCGTAAGCAGATTGAAGAAGGAGGTCTTGCCGGCTCCATTGGGGCCGATGATGGATGTGAGGCGCCCGGCAGCAATCTCCACACTCACATCGTCCACCGGCTTCACCGCGCCGAACTGTACCGAGAGGTTTTCCGTCTTTAGGCTGCTCATGGCGCAGTCCCCCGGGCCGGCGCGACATGGGCGGAGGAAGCAGGCTCGGAAGCGGAGCCCGAGGACCGGCGCAAGACAGACGCGAACCGCGCGAGGGCTTCAGGGAGGCCGTTCGGGAATGCCGTCACCACCAGGATGAAGATCAACCCGAAGAAGAACATCCAGTGCTCGGTATAGCTGCTGATGAGATCTTGCGCCCCGACGAACACCGCGGCACCGAGGATGGGGCCAAAGAAGCTGGACAGGCCGCCACCGAGCAAGGTGAGGATGACGATGTTGCCGGATTCGATCCAGAACAGGTTCTGCGGATAGGCGGCGTACTGGAACCAGGCGTAGAGTCCGCCGGCAAGACCGGAAAGGGCGCCCGAAATCGCCATGGCGGCGAGCTTGTAGCGGGCCGTGTCATAGCCGAGATACTGGGTGCGCAGTTCGTTGCTCTTGATCGCCGCAAGCAGGCTGCCGAAGGGCGAATGCGTGATCCGCCAGATCACCCAAAGTGCCACCATGAAGATGGCCAGGATGAAGTAATAGAAGGTGAGCTGGTCATTGAGGTTCAGTCCGAACGGCGCCGGGCGGCGCAGACCGGTGAGGCCGGTTTCTCCGCCGGTGAGACCGTCCCAGCGCAAGGCCACGATGTAGAACATCTGGCCGAAGGCGAGCGTCAGCAGCCCGAAATAGATGCCGCGCTTCTTCATCACCAGCAGGCCAACCAGCAGCGCCGCGCACAAGCCGGCAGCGAACGCGACGGCGAGGCCGGTCGCAGCGCCGTCAATGCCGTAATTCTGGGCGATGCCGACGGCATATGCGCCCGATCCGAAGAACGCCGCGTGGCCGAAGGAAGCCAGGCCCGTGGTGCCGAGTAGAATATTATAGCTCATCGCAAACAAGGCGATGATCAGGATCTCGGTGCCGAGGCTGAAGCTGATGCCGAGCGCCTGGAGCACGGCCGGCAGCACGACGAACATGCCGAGCAGCAGGCCGAAGGTAATGGTGGGCCGCGAAAGGGCGGAGATTGGGGCAGTCTGGCGGGTCACGCGCGTCACTCCAGCACACTGCGCGTGCCGAGGAGGCCACGCGGTCGATAAAGCAGAACCGCCGCCGCCAATACGTACATCATGAGGTCCGAGAAGCGCGGCACGAACATGACGGCGAGCGAGTTGGTGATCCCGACGAGCAGGCCGCCCAGGACGCTGCCCCAAAAGCTGCCCATGCCGCCGATGACCACAATGAGGAAGGCCGGCAGCAGAGCGTCGAGGCCCATCTGCGGGCGCACGCTCCACAGCGGCGCGGCGATGATGCCGGCGAGCGCCGCCATGGCCGCCGCGAGTCCAAACACTAGGGCGCGGATGAAGGGTAGGTTTTTGCCTAGGATGCCCACCATCTCGCTGTCATGCGAACCGGCCCTGATCATGGCGCCAAACGGCGTCTTCGCCAGGAACAGCCAGACGGAGAAAATCGCGGCCAGGGCGAACCCGCCCATAAAGAGGCGGTATTTGGAGTAGATCATAAAACCGAGGTCGATGCTGCCCTTGGCGAGATCCGGCGCCGCGATGGAAAAGGCGAGCTTGCCCCAGATCATCTGGATCAGGTCCTCTCCCATCATGGCGATGCCGAACGTCAGTAGGAGGACGAACAGAGGATCCTTGCCGTACAGGCGGCGAATGAAGGCCTGCTCCAGGAGGATGCCGATCAGTCCGACCAGGAGCGGCGCGATGATTAGCGCCGGCCAGTACCCCACGACCTTCAACAAGGAGAGCGCCAGATAAGCCCCCAGCGCGAACAGCAGCCCGTGGGCGAAGTTGATGACGCCCATGACGCTGAGCACCATCGTGAATCCCGTAGCGACCAGGGCCAGGATCAGGCCCAGAATCACGCCGTTGGTCAGTTGACTGACCACCTCTGCAAGGGTCGGCATGCGCGTTCCTCCAGGCACACGCCCACAATCGGCGCCAAGGCGCCGGCGGCAGGGTGCGTGCACGTGTTGTTCGGATCTTACTTGTTCTTGGTGTTACTTGCCCGTGAACCGGGCGGGACGCCGCTCGAGAAAGTGAGCAACGCCTTCCTTGAAGTCTTCGCTCTGGATGCTGTCGTACATTTCGCGATTGGCGTCGGCGATCGCGGCGCCGAGATCACAGAACGGCGCATCCCAGATCTGGCGCTTCATGATCCGCACGGATCGAGGCGAGACCTCGGTGGCGAGGGCAGTGGCAAGCGCATGGGCCGCGGGCAAGAGCTCGTCGGGCGCCAGCACACGCGAGACCAGACCCATGGCGAGAGCCTCGGCGGCGTCGATCTTGCGCGAGGTGAGCAGTAGATCGATGGCGTTGGCGTGGCCGACTATCCGCGGAAGTATCCAGGCTATGCCATGCTCCGCGATGAGACCGCGCTTTGCGAATGCGGTCGCAAACACCGCGCTTTCCGACGCCAGCCGAAAATCGCTGTAGAGCGCCATGACGAGCCCGAGGCCAGCGGTCGCACCGTTGATGGCACTGATGATGGGTTTGCCCGTGGCCGGGAAATAGGAATAGCGCGTCTGGTAGTCGGCGCGGCGGTTCATGTCATAGGGGCGCATCCAGTCCTGTCGCCGGATGTCGTCCGGCGGAAGCACTTCCAGCTCTTCCATGTCCATCCCGGCGCAGAAGGCCCGCCCCTCCCCCGTGAGGATGATCGCACCCACGGCAGGATCCGCGTCCGCCTGCTCCACCGCCGCGCGCAGCTCGTTCTCCAGCACCTGGGTGAGGGCATTCATGCGGCTCGGACGATTGAGGCGAATAGTCGCCACAGCCCCGTCGACGCTGCAAGTCAACTGATTGAAAGCCACTTTTTCCTCCGCCGGCCGCGCATTCGCGCTGGTCATTATCGTTCGCTTCAAAACGGATCACTAATGGTACATCAATCGTATGTCAACGCCGCTGATCCACCCCCGTTCAATTAGCCCGCTCTGAAGCCTGTCTCTTGGCAGACAGAAGGACTGGGATACCGAAGAAGCGCCACAAGCCCGAAGTGATCGTCGCGAAGCTGCGCCAGGTCGATGTGTTGGTCTTGCAGGGGCAATCCGTTCCGCGCGAACCAGGCTGCAGCCTTTGACAGGTTATCGAGCTCGTAGCGCAGGCGCTGGTTCACGCGACGAAGACGGTCCAGCTCTTCGCGCTCGGCCGTCGTCGCGCCATAGCTGCGCTTGCCGCTATCGCGATCAAGCTGACGGACCCAGTTCGCGATGAACTGCGCGGTCGGTTCGAACTCCCGCGACAGCTCCTCAGGCACTCGCCCGGATCGAGCCCACTCGACCATCTGCCGCCGGAACTCCGGCAGATACGCAGCTCGAAAACGCGGTATCGGACACTCCAGAAGATGACTTCAAGGGTGCCCATCCGCGCCCGGAAGATGGCGCAGGTGCTGGAATGTCTCGGGCAGGTGCCAGCCCTGGAGGGCCGCCGCCTGGTCGAGCGCGTTCCGCTTCATCTCAATCAGCGCCAGATAGTGCAGCGGATCGGCGACGAACACACCGGTCCCGTTAGCTGCCTGGATGCCGGGCGATCTCCTAGCCCCGGCACAGCATCACGACCTCATCGACGAAGCCCTTCACCACCACGTCCTGGAAGCCATAGGCCGTCGGCACCGAGTAGTCGTTCAATCGATAGCGGACCAGCGCCGCCGACGAGACCCGCCCGGCACGCTTCTCGCGCCGCTCCAGCGGCACCGCCGGCAACGAGCGCAAGACCTCACGATCGCCGACGAGCCGCTCGCCGATCGTCTGCGCGTGTCGACCGACCGCTCACTCTGCCGCCGGCAGCAGGTCTCAGGGCCAGCCCCTGAGACCGGATACGTTGATGCGGAGCGATCATGCCAATCAGACGACACCCGTGCAGACGGGGCGGGCCATACGTTTTTGGGATGTCGCGCTCCTCGGTGACCCGCTGCAGCTCGCGCTTCAGCCGGCGAACCTCAGCGGCCTACTCGTCATCGCGGGCCGTGGAAGGCTTCGCGTACCGCTTGTTCCAGCCGACGGAAATCCGCCGGTGAACTTCGCAGTCGCGGCTGCGCGCATGCGATCAATCGCTGAGAACGCCTCTTCGCCGAGCGTCTCTTCCCCGGGCCAAGCCGCTTGGCGTCAAGGAATGCATGACCTCTCCCTTCTAGACTTCCGCCAGCATGCGCTCCGAAAGCCACGCGCTCCTTGAGCTTGGTCAAAGCCGAAACTTCTTCGCTCAAGTAGGTTTGCTCGCGCATAGAGCGGGGAAACCCCATGAAGGCGATGGTTCTGGACGCTGTCGGCCGCCCGCTCGTCGAAGAGATGCGCCCCGATCCCCTGCCCGGCGCCGGAACACTGCGGATCAAGGTCGAGGCTTGTGCGATCTGCCGCACCGATCTTCATGTCGTCGACGGTGAACTGCCCGGTCTGCATTGCCCGCGTATTCCGGGCCATGAAGTCGTCGGCCGGGTCGATCTGGTCGGAACGGGCGTCGCCCGGGAATGGATCGGTCGGCGCGTCGGCCTCGGCTGGCTGGCGCATACATGCGGGCATTGCGCCTATTGCCGCACGCTCCGGGAGAATTTGTGCGACGCACCAGAATTCACCGGCTTTACCTGCGATGGCGGCTTCGCCACCCATGTCGTCGCCGATGCGGCCTATGTCTTCCCCCTGGATGAGTTCCCCGACCCCGTCGCTGCCGCGCCACTGATGTGCGCCGGGCTGATCGGCTGGCGCAGCCTGCGCTGTGCCGGCGCCGCCCGGCGGATCGGCCTGTTCGGCTTCGGCGCGGCCGCGCACATTCTTGCGCAAATCTGCCGCTGGCAGGGCCGCGAGGTCTATGCTTTCACCCGCCCGGGCGACGAAGCGGCGCAAGCCCATGCCCGCTCGCTCGGAGCGCGTTGGGCGGGAAGCTCCGAGGAGATTCCGCCGGAACCGCTCGACGCCGCCCTGATCTTCGCCCCGGTCGGGGCGCTGGTCCCGCTGGCCTTGCGCGCCGTCGCCAAGGGCGGGCGCGTCGTCTGCGGCGGCATCCATATGAGCGACATCCCGAGCTTCGCTTACGACCTGCTCTGGCAGGAACGTGAACTGGTCTCGGTCGCCAATCTCACCCGGGCGGACGGCCGGGAATTCCTGTCCGTCGCGCGCCAGGCCGATATCAGGACGAAAACCACGGTCTACCCGCTGGAACGGGCGAACGAGGCTCTGTCGGATCTGCGCTCCGGCCGGTTGCAAGGCGCGGCGGTCCTGCTGCCATGAAGCTCCCGCGGCTCATAGCGTCGATAGCGGAGCCCCCGCGCCAGCACGCCGAGAGCTTGCTCCTCCCCGCCTCGTTCCTGCGTTTTGTGATCTGGTCGGGGGGCTGGCATCAGGCAGCGGTCTGCGCCCTGTCCGTTGCGGTCTTCCTTCTCAATGCCTTTCCGATCGAGACGCAACGGCGGATCATCGACACAGCCGTCCATGCCGGCCCGCTCTCCACGATCCTGACGCTCGCCGCCGTACAGCTCGCGATCTTGGTGGCCTTCGGGCTGGCGAAACTGGTGATGAACGTCTATCGCGCCTGGCTCGGCGAATACGCCACCCGGGATCTGCGACTTGTCGTCACGAGGCGCCTCGAAGGGTTGAGCGCCGAGGACAGCCCGCTCAGCAGCGGGACCGGCCTCGCGATGATCCTCGCCGAGGCGGATGACATCGGCGCCTTCGTGGGCTCGAGCCTGAGCCTGCCGATCGTCGAGATCGGCTTTCTGGCAAGCGTCTTCATCTATCTCGCCGTACTCGACATCAAGATGATGTTCGTCAGCATTCTTATTCTGACACCGCAATTCGTGTTCGTGCCGCTGATGCAGCGAGCGATCAACCGCCGGGTGGCGCAGCGCACCCGTATTCTGCGGCATTTCGGCGATGAGATCCTGTCGCCCTCGAAATCAGAATCAAGCGTGCGCCGCCTGGACGAGGTCTTCTCGATCAACCTCGGAATCTTCGAGATCAAGTTCTCGCTCAACTTTCTGATGAACCTGACATACTCCTTGGGCAACCTGCTCGTTCTCGGCATCGGCTGCGTCCTGGTCGTGCAAGAGCAGACCGAGATAGCCACCGTCGTCACCTTCCTGTCGGCAACCGGGCGGATCGTCGATCCGTGGAACGACGTGGTCGACTGGGCACGCAACCTCGCCTTGACCACGGTCAAGTACGGTCTCGTCACGCGAGCGCTCGACGCTTCGCCGGGAAGTCCGGCTTCGCTGGCAGGACAGCCTCCTGACGCGCCGGGGCTCAGAACGGCCGGAAGCGACGGAACGTGAGTTCGCTGGAGCGCGCGCGTCCTCCTCGCCTCCCCGGCCGGATCGCGTACGGCTTCAGGATCTCGGCGCAGGCGAGGTAGAGGGCCGCGATTGCCAGGATCGTGACCAGAAGCGGCACCGAGAGCGCGACGAAGCCGAAAGGCTGCCCGAGAGGCGTCAGGGCTAGGACCAACGCGACGGCGAGAGCGCCGAGCGAGGTTGCGACGAGGATGCGGTGCGGCCGGCTTCGCCAGCAGGGAGCCGCCGTGCGGATGACGAAGATCACCAGGATCTGCGTGAGGATCGACTCGACGAACCAGGCCGTCCTGAACGTCTCGACGCCGGCGCCAAAAATGCCGAGCAGGACGGCGAAGGTTGCCGCATCGAAAAGCGACGACAATGGTCCCATCACCAGTGTGAAGCGCAGTACGGCGCTCATGTCCCAATGTTGCGGCCTGGCGAGATCGGCAGCGTCAGCTTCATCGAAGGGAATGCCGACCTCGGAAAGATCATAGAGCATGTTGTTGATCAGGATCTGCAGCGGGTTGAGTGGCAGGAACGGCAGCACCATCGAAGCCAGCGCCATGGAGAGCATGTTCCCGAAATTCGAGCTCGTGCCCATGCGGACATACTTCATGATGTTCGCGTAGGTGCGCCGGCCCTCGGCGATGCCCTGTGCGAGCACGCCGAGATCGGGCGCGAGCAGGACGATCGCCGCGGCCTCACGCGCAACTTCGATACCGCCCTCGACGGAGAGACCGACATCAGCGGCGTGAATGGCCGGAGCATCGTTGATACCGTCGCCGATGAAACCGACCGTGTGCCCTGCCTTGCGCAACGCCAGCACGATGCGCGCCTTTTGCTCCGGCGCGACCCGCACGAAGAGGTCGACATGGCGAACGCGGGACGCC
The DNA here is from genome assembly GCF_017308075.1 of Allobosea sp. Classification (GTDB taxonomy): domain Bacteria; phylum Pseudomonadota; class Alphaproteobacteria; order Rhizobiales; family Beijerinckiaceae; genus Allobosea. Next base: position 17,673 of record NZ_JAFKFX010000057.1, on the reverse strand, counting down.
AGGGCGGCATCCCCCAATGCAGCGATCTCCTCGCCGGTCATCAGGCCCCGCGCAGGCAGCGACAGCGTTTCGGCCAGATGGCGGACGACGGGAGCCGCATCTCCGGAGATCACCTTGACGCGCACGCCAGCCACCGCGAGCTCTCGGATCGCCACACCGGCCGAAGCCTTGGGTGGATCGATAAAGGCGGCGCAACCGGTAAAGACGAGCCCGGCCTCATCATCGCGAGACAGCTCCACGGTGCCCGCCGGCATCCGCCTATGGGCGACACCGAGCAGGCGCAGCCCCTCCGCTCCCTTGCCTTCGATCAGGGCGAGGAGCCGTTTCCGGCAGGCATCGTCGAGCTCGCCGGCATCGCCATCCACGCGCTCGAACCGGTCGCACAGGGCGAGCAAGGCTTCGGGCGCACCCTTGACGATCATTTCCCGCTCGTCGCCCCTCGCCACGAGGACCGAGGATCGCCGCCGCTGGAAATCGAACGGCAGATCGGCCAGGCAACGCCAGGAGCCGTCCCCCTCTCCCGCGCTGGCGAGCAGAGCTGTATCGAGATTGTTGCGCAGCCCGCTGCAAAAGCGGCTGTTCAGACAGGCAAGCTCCGTAACGCGCGCACTTTCGACTCCGTCACAGCCGAAGCTTCCGACATGGGCGATCCGCGCTTCCGTCAGCGTCCCGGTCTTGTCGGTGCAAAGCACGTCCATCGCCCCGAGATCGTGAATTGCGGAGAGGCGCTTCACCACGACCTGACGCTGGGCCATTCGCATCGCACCGCGCGCGAGCGTCACCGTCATCACCACCGGCAGCAGTTCCGGCGTCAGGCCTACGGCCAGCGCGACGGCGAACAGGAAGCTCTCGATCGACAGACCATTGCGTACGAGCTGGGTCAGCAAGACGAACAGCACCAGGAAGCCGGTCAGGCGCAGGATCAGCATGCCGAGGCCGTGGACGCCGCGCTCGAAGGCTGTGGGCGGCTCGCCCGCCTGCATGGATCGGGCGATCGAGCCGAGCCGGGTATCGGCGCCCGTCGCGGCGACGAGCATACGGGCCTCGCCGGCGACCAGGCTCGTCCCGCCGAAAAGCGCCGCATCGCTGCCGTCAGCCCCAGGATCGGCGGCAGCCGCCAGCTTCTCGACCGGAAATGGCTCGCCGGTGAGCACCGCCTCGTCGGCCATCGCATCCTTGCTGTCGAGGATCAGGCCGTCCGCCGGGATCAGATCGCCCGCATGGAGGATGACGACGTCTCCCGCAACCACCTCCCGCAGCGGAATTTCGACGGTTCTTCCGCTCCGAAGGACCGCGACCCGGACCGCGACGGTGCGGCGCAGTGCGTCGACGGCGTTCTCTGCCTGTGTTTGCTGGACGACGTCGAGGGCGATCGAAGCCAGCACGATGAGAACGATGATGATCAGGCTCTGCCAATCGCCTGTCGCGCCCGAGATCAACGCAGCGATCAGAAGGATCGCGATCAGAGGCTCGACGAGCCGCTTGGCGATCTTGAACGGCAGCCCGCGCCGCAGGCTGGTCACCGCGACATTGGGCCCGCAGCGACGCAGCCGTTCGGCCGCCTCGCTGCCGCTCAAGCCGTCCGGTGTCGCGCCGAGGCGCTGCTGCAATTGCGTCCGGCCTTCGCGCCAGAACGCCCCTTCGCCTGGCGTGGCCACCGTCACGGGCTCCGACGTCATTCCGGGCTCCCGCCAATGCGCCCATCGACCACTGTGATGATCCGATCGCAGCGACGGGCAAGGTCCATGTTGTGGGTGACGATCAGGAAGCTTGTGCCGGAGCGTGCATTCTCCTCGCGCATCAAGGTGAACACGACCTCGGCCGATTTGCTGTCGAGGTTCCCCGTAGGCTCGTCGGCAAGGATGAGATCAGGCTGCATGGCCAATGCCCGCGCCACCGCGACACGCTGCTGCTGCCCGCCCGACATGTTGAGCGCGCCATTGTTCGCGAACTGGGCGATTCCCATCCGGTCCAGCAGATGGCGGCCTCGTGCCTCGATCGCCTCCGTCACATGTCCGCGCGACACCACCATCGGCATCATCACGTTCTCAAGGGCGGTGAATGCCGAGATCAGCAGATGCGACTGGAAGACGAAGCCGATCCGGTGACCGCGCAGATGCGTGATCTGGGCATCGTCGAGCTCGCTGGTCTTACGGCCTGCGATAGCCAGTTCGCCGCTGGTTGGACGATCGAGCAGGCCGATGATGTTGAGGAGCGTGCTCTTGCCTGAGCCCGAGGGGCCGACCAGCGCGACGAAGCCGCCGCTCTCCAGCTCGAGATCGATCCCGTGCAGCACCTCCGTCTCGGTCGACAGGCCGACCGCATAGGATTTCCGTACGTCCTTCAGCGCCAGGATGGGTTCAGCCACGGATCGCCTCCACCGGATCGAGCCGCGAGGCCCTCAGCGCCGGCGCCATCGCCGCCGCGACGCCCGTCAATGTGGCGAGCAGTGCGGTCGCGACAAAAAGGCTTGGCTCGATGATCAGCGGGAACAACTCGCTGCCATCCGCCTGCCGCGCCATGCTGTGCCAGTAGACCAGTGCCGCCGCCCCGAGCACCGACCCGCCAAGCGAGCCGGCAAAGCCGAGCAAGCCGCCCTGGAGCAGGAAGAGACGCAGAATCTGCCCGCGCGTTGCGCCCATCGCGCGCAGGATGCCGATGTCCTTCGAGCGCTGGATCACCGACACCACGAGCACCGCGGCGATGCCGAAAGCGACCGAGAGTCCCACGAAGAGGCGTATCAGCGTGTTGGTGTATTTCTGGGCCTGCACGGCCGTGAAGAACTGGGCGTTGGTCTTGATCCAGCTATCGGCTTCGACAGCATTCGAGGACTCGATCTCGCGCGCGATGTTCTCCGCGTCGTAGATATTATTGATCGTCAGCCCTATCTCGGTCACGCCGCCGAGAACGCCGAGCAAGGATTGCGCGGTGCGCAGCGCGACATAGGTGTTGCGCTGGTTCGCGCCCTTGTTGCCGAGATCAAACAGAGCCGTCACCGTAAGCGTCCGGCGCGCTCCGCCATTGCTGCTCACAATAATCTTGTCGCCGAGACTCGCGCCGAGATCGCGCGCGAGATCCGTCCCGATCAGGATATCGTCGCTGGTCAGACGCAATTGGCCTGCCACGATATAGTCCGACAGTCGAACGACCTTGAGATAGCTCTCCGGCTGGATACCGACGACCGAGACGGACCGGCTGGCGTCTCCGCGGATCGCCAGGGCCGAGCCCGTCATGCTTGCCGCGACGGCCCTGACTGCAGGGAGCGCTTCCATGCGATGCGCAATCGCTTGCCACTGATCGATCGAAATCACGCGCTGGCTCGGACGCTGCACGATGGCGTCCTCGATCTCACTCGAGCCGTTACGCAGGGGCCGCGCGATCTGGTTCGGCGGGAGGAGCTGGATCTGCGCCTGGGAGGTCAGCACGCGCTTGATGAAATTCGCCTCGAGCCCCGCGAGCATCGCCGACATGAAGACGATGACGGCGACGCCGATGGTGATCCCGCCGACGATGAAGCCCGTCTGCAACCGCCCCTCGCCGAGAAAGCGCAGCGCGCCGATCCAAACGAAGGAGAGCCAGCGCATCATGGCCGGATCGCCCTGATCCTCTGACCGGTCACCGCCCCGGAACCGATCGGTATCACCGCATCGCCAGCTTCGAGCCCATCGACGATTTCGACGCTGCTCTGCCCGCGCAAGCCAAGCTTGACCGGACGTTTCACGGCGCGCCCCTTGCTCAGCCCCAGGACCCAGGGCGAAGCCGTGCCCGCATCGTGAACGTCGCGCACTGGAACGACGAGTGTGTCCGTACGCCTAGCCGTCTCGATATCGACCGAGACGGTCATGTCCTGGCGCAGATAGGCCGGCGGCTCGGGAACCCCCAGCTTGACCTCGACGGAAGCCCGCGCGATGTCGACGCCCGGGTTGATGTAGACGACCTTCGCCTGCATGCGCCCATCGGGATAGGCATCGGCGGAAGCCAACGCCGCTTGACCCAGCTTGATGAGGCCGAGATTGCGCTCGTCAAGCTGGATCACGAGCTGCGTTTCCCCGGCAGGCGCCAGCACCATCAGAGCCTTGCCGGGCTGCACGACCGTGCCGCGCTCCACGGCCCGCGAAATCAGGACACCCGCTCGTGGGGCGGTTATCGTCGCGTATGCAAGGCGCGACGCGGCACTGTCGAGATTCGCGCGCGCCTGCGCCAGTTGGGTATCCACCATGACGGCATCGCTGCCGCCCGAGCTGGCGGTGAAAACCTGCAATTCCGCGCTGCGCACCAATGTGCGCGCGACATCGAGAGCCTTCTTCGCGTCGTCGACCGCGGCATGCGTCTGGGCTCCCCTATTCAGGAGTTGTGTCGCACGGTCGTACGAATGCTGCGCATTGAGCAAAACGGCCTGAGCCTGAGCGAGCGCCTCCTTCGCCGAAGGCAGAGTGAGCTCCTGCAATTGCCGTTCTCGCGCTTCAGCTTGCGCCAAGGTCCCCTGTGCCTGCACGAGCGCGGCCTTGAGTTCGCGGCTGTCCAGAAGGATCAAGGCCTGGCCTTTCACCACAGCCTGGCCTTGATCGACCAAGACCTCGTCCACGGTCCCGGTGATCTGGCTGCCGATCTCGACGCGATAAGGGGTCTCGACATGGCCGCTGGCGACCACGGTCTGGACGAGATCGCCACGCCGCACGATGTCGACCGCAACGGCCGGGCCGATCAGTATGCGGGTGGCCTGCCACATTCCGACTGCGGTTGCGATCGCCGCCACGAGGACGAACCAGCGATGCGACCAGAGAGCGCCGAGGACGCGCCGAGCGCCGCCGGCCTCCTTGCTCGCCCCGAGCAGGCGAATATCCGGCTGCTGCGCCGGCTGATCCATCACGCGCTGGTCCATGGTTTCGTCGCTGCGGACAGCGTTCCGGCCGGGCGCATCATCCGGGATCGGCTCGCTCGCCTTGGTTCGATGGAGGACAGCGGATCGGACTGAAGCGCCGGCAACATGGCCGCTCTCCGAATTTGTCGAGACGTTTCAGCCTGCCGCGAACCGGCCGCTTCGCATTTGATGCAACGCAAAACCAAACGGATTCGGCGTCGTTTGATAAAAATCAATGCGATCTGCATCCGACTTTGCTCGATTGCACAGCAAGAACGGCGATCCGAGATCAGCGCTCGATGCGGAGGTTGGCATGAACGACATCACCGCTTCTTCGAACACCTTGGCGAACGCACAGACCGCTCGCGGCTTGGCCTATCGCGACATCGCCGTCCATCTCGACGGTTCACCGGAAGACGAGACCCGTCTGGCTCACGCCGAAGCCCTTGCTGAGCGCTACACGGCTCGGATCACGGGCATCTTCACCAACCCCCTGCCCGATCCCGCTCTCTTCGCCGGGGATTTCGGCCTCAGCGCGATCGGCCAGTTGGTCGATGCCGCCCGCGAGGAAGGGGACGTCTGCGAGAAGCGGCTGCGGCAACGACTGGCCCGCCTCGGCCCGGCGCATGAGATACGTCGTCTGGACGCCTTCCCCGGCCTTCTCGAACAGGCCGTCGCCACCGAAGCCCGCTGGAACGACCTTTTCATCGCGACCTGCCCACGCGAAGACGGCCACGGCCGCTGGCGGTCCCTGGTCGAGAGCGTCATGTTCGACGCAGGCAGAGGACTCTATCTCCTGCCGCCCGGGGCCACGTTGCGTTCCCCGATCAAGACCGTGCTGATCGGATGGACCAATACGCGCCAGAGCGCGCGCGCCGTGGCCGAGGCGCTGCCTCTGATCACCCGGGCGACACAGGTTCATATCGTCACGGTCAGGGAGGAAGCGCATGGACGGATGGGCGGTGCCGAAGTCCTCGCCGACATCAGCGCGCACCTTGCCAGACATGGCGTTGAGGCGACGGCAACCGCCCTGAACACGCAGACATCCCCGACCGATGCGCTCCTCGCTGAAGCCAAGAGGATCTCGGCGGATCTGATCGTCATCGGAGCCTACGGCCATTCGCGTTTCAGGGAATGGGTGCTGGGTGGCGTCACCGCGGATTTGCTCGACGGTTCTCCAGTGCCGTTGCTCCTCGCTCACTGATTGGAAGCGCGATGACCGGCGCCGCCGGTCATCGCATGCGATTTCCACGCAAGCTCATGAAAGGCGGCGCGTCGCGAGACGCGCCAGATTCTGGCCGAAAAGCGCCCCGACACGCGACCAATAATGGCAGCGGCCCGCATCAGCCGGTCATTTCGGCTTCGGCGCCTGTTTGAGTACTTTTCGAAGCACGACGAGCCGAACATCGTCCGCGCACTCGTCAACCTCGAAGCCCTGCTCGCGCTCGAGCTCGATTGCTTCGTGGTTCTGCCGATCCTCCAGAGATTCGATTACGTGGACGCCCTTGTCCTCGGCGACTTTGCTGATGTGCCTGAGCAATTCCCAGCCGACGCCCCGGTTCTTGTACTCACTTCGGATCGAGATCGCGACCTCTCCTCTCTCCAGGGCGGCGTCGCAGGCCAGCATGCCGCTGGCGATCATCGTCTTGCCGTCTTCGGTAAAGGCGATGAAGTTCTCGGTCTGCCGATGATCGATCTTCGTCATGGCCGCCAAGCGGTCGTGCCCCACCTCCCTCACCGTCGTCAGGAAGCGAAAGCGTAGATCCTCGGGCGTCACGTGTTGGAAGAACTCGGCAAGCCCAGCTTCATCATCGGGCCGGGCAGGTCGTACTTGAAATCTGAAGCCGGTTCGCGCGCTCAGGGTCCGGTTCTTATCCTGGGTCATCATTCGCTCTCCCTCCAATCGCCGCGTGATCGCGCGGCCTCACTTTCGCTCCAGAACCCCCTCCGAGTTCCCCTACGGCACAATATCCGGCTCAGGCGGCGCCGAGCCTCGGCACCCGGAGCTTCGGCTGAACGGCGAGATCCGGACGTTTCGGCAGGCCACGAACAGATCGACGCCATGATGCTATTGAATTGTTCCCGGTGGCGTCAGCTATTCCGTAGCGGCTGAATGTCGGACGCGCTTTGTTGGAGATCAAAGCGCGAAATGCCTGTGCGGCAGTATCGAGTTTTTATCTGACGACCCCTTCCGGGAGCGCAGCGATGACTCCGAACGATAGCGACACGCCGGCCCAGCCGGCTCTGAGTTCAGATGAGATCGCCTCGATGCAGGCGTGGTGGCGGGCCGCCAACTACCTCTCCGTCGCGCAAATTTACCTGCTGGACAATCCACTGTTGCGCGAACCTCTGCGGATCGAGCACATCAAGCCGCGACTGCTCGGCCACTGGGGCACGACACCGGGCCTGACCTTCACCTACCTGCACCTCAACCGCATCATCCGGGCCCGAAATCTCGACATCCTCTTCATTGCGGGCCCGGGCCACGGGGCACCGGGGGTGGTGGCCAGCACCTATCTCGAAGGGACCTATAGCGAGCTCTATCCGGAGATCTCGCAGGACGAGGAAGGCCTGCGCCGCCTCGTGCGGCAATTCTCCTTTCCGGGCGGCATCCCCAGCCACACCTCTCCCGAGACGCCGGGCTCGATCCATGAGGGCGGAGAGCTCGGCTATTCGCTGGTCCATGCCTTCGGAGCCGTGCTCGACAATCCGGATCTGATGGTCGCCTGCGTCATCGGTGACGGCGAGGCCGAGACCGGTCCCCTGGCGGCGTCCTGGCACTCCAACAAGTTCCTCAACCCGGCGGCAGACGGTGCTGTCCTGCCGATCCTGCATCTGAACGGCTACAAGATCGCCAATCCGACCGTGCTCGCCCGCATCCCGCACGCGGAACTGGAGGCGCTGCTGCGCGGATACGGCTATGATCCGCTCTTCGTCGAAGGCGAGGAGCCGGAAACGATGCACCGGGCGATGGCGGCCACGCTCGACACCGCATTCTCCAGAATTGCCGCGCGCCAGAGCGAGGCCCGTGCCGGGCAAGCGCATGCTCGTCCACGCTGGCCGATGATCGTACTGCGCAGCCCCAAGGGCTGGACCGGTCCCAAGCGCGTAGACGGCCTCAAGGCCGAGGGCTTCTGGCGCTCCCACCAGGTGCCGTTCGGCGACATGTCGAAGCCCGGGCATCTGCAGCTGCTCGAGGACTGGTTGCGCAGCTATCGCCCAGAAGAGCTGTTCGACGCGGCCGGCCGACTTCATCCGAACCTGGCAGCTCTGGCGCCGTCAGGTGACAAGCGAATGAGCGCCAACCCCCATGCCAATGGCGGGGCGCTGCGCCGGCCCCTCAGGATACCGGACTACACCGGGCACGCCGTTGCCGTGGAGCGCCCCGGCAGCAGCAAGGCCGAGGCCACGCGGGTCATGGGCGCATTCCTGCGCGATATCATGAAGGCTAACGAGGCCAGCCGGAACTTCCGGGTCTTCGGCCCCGATGAGACGGCGTCGAACCGCCTGCAGGCCATCTTCGAGGTGACGGACCGGGCCTGGCAGGAAGCGGTCATCCCCGAGGACGAGCATCTCGCACGCGACGGACGCGTCACCGAGATCCTGAGCGAGCATCTCTGCCAGGGCTGGCTCGAAGGCTATCTCCTGACCGGCCGCCACGGCCTGTTCTCCTGCTACGAGGCCTTCATCCACATCGTCGATTCCATGTTCAACCAGCATGCGAAATGGCTGAAGGCGGCCAAGGAAGTGCCCTGGCGGCGGCCGATCGCCTCGCTGAACTACCTCCTCACCTCCCATGTCTGGCAGCAGGACCATAACGGCTTCAGCCATCAGGACCCCGGCTTCATCGACCATGTCGTGAACAAGAAGGCCGATATCGTGCGGGTCTATTTGCCGCCGGACGCCAACACGCTGCTGCACGTCACGGATCATTGTCTCAGGAGTTGGGACCGGATCAACGTTATCGTCGCCGGAAAGGCGCCCTCGCCGCAATGGCTCGACATGGATGCCGCGATCAAGCACTGCTCGCAGGGCATCGGCATCTGGGGATGGGCCAGCAGCGACCGCGGCTCAGAGCCCGATGTGGTGATGGCCTGCGCCGGCGACGTCCCGACATTGGAGACGCTCGCGGCGGTGACGCTGTTGCGCGACCATCTGCCTGATCTGCGGGTCCGCGTCGTCAACGTCGTCGACCTGATGACCCTGCAGCCAAGGACGCAACATCCCCACGGCCTGACCGATGCCGATTTCGACGCGCTGTTCACCACCGACAAGCCGGTGATCTTCGCCTATCACGGCTATCCCTGGCTCATCCACCGCCTCGTCTACAAGCGGACCAATCACGCCAACATCCATGTGCGCGGCTATGAGGAGGAGGGTTCGACGACCACCACCTTCGACATGGTCGTGCGCAACCGGCTCGATCGCTTCCATCTCGTCGGCGATGTCATCGAGCGGGTGCCCAAGCTCGCCGCGCGCGCGGCCTACGCGAAGCAGTTGATCCGCGACAAGCTGGTCGAGCATCGGCGCTTTATTCGCGAGCACGGCGTGGACCTGCCGGAGGTGCGTGATTGGCAATGGACGGGGACCCGGTGAAGGCGGACAGGGCTCGGAAGCGCGCCGTGCCGACTTCGGAACTCAGAACGCGCGCGCTGCTTTTCGGCCCGACGTGTCGCCGGTCCGGCCAGGGCGTCAGCTCGCTCGCTCGGATGCTTGACCGGTGAAGACGTAGCCAACGCCGCGGACCGACTTGATCAGGCTCGCAGGATGTTTGCCCGCTTCGATTTTCTTGCGCAGACGCGAGATCTGAGCATCGATCACCCGGTCAGGCGCCTCGTAATGGCGGCCTCTCGTCAAATTCATCAGCCTGTCGCGCGAGAAGACCCGGCCAGGATGCTTGGCCATCACCAGGAGAATGTCGAACTCTCCCGTCGTCAACGCGACTTCCGTGCCCTCGGGTGCGACCAGCCGGCGTTCGCGGGGATTCAATAACCATCCATTGAACCGGATGACGTCTTCGCCTTCGCCGTCGATCGCTTGGGGCGGCTGCGCATGGTGCCGCCGCAGCACGCTATGCAGTCTCGCCAGGACCTCGCGCAGATGAAACGGCTTTGCGATGTAGTCGTCGGCCCCCATCTCGAGTCCGACGATCCGGTCCACGACATCATCCCGCCCGCTCAGCATGATGATGGGCATGTCCGAGCTTGTGCGGACTTCGCGGACAAGCATCAATCCGTCCTCTCCGCCGCCCAGGATCAGGTCGAGCAGAACGATGTCGATCGCGTCGCGCTGCAGCGCATCCCGCATGCCCTGCCCGTCCGCCACGGCACTGACCTGATAGCCTTCATTTTCGAAGTAGCGGGTCAGCATTTGGCGAATGCGCGGATCGTCATCCACGACCAGAATATGAGCGCTGCATGATGTCGGCTCGGCCATGGCGGACCGTGGAGCTTGGGTCACTGATTGATGTTACAATCTGTGACAATTTTCAACGCAAGCTAACATGCAGACCTTCGCAGCGCCACACATCGCCGCTTTCTTCCCAATCGTCAGCTCGGTGTGGAGGACAGCGCCATGTCTGTTGCGAGTGCGGCGTCTCACTTTCCTTCCCCGTTGCACATTGTCCCGAACGATCAGCCCAAATCCGGCTTGCTGGGACTTTTCAGCCAGCAGCCCCTGGAAACGTTCGAGCGCGGCCAAGCCGTGTTTCGGGACGACGATCCGGCGATGCATGTCTTCAAGATCGTGAGCGGCCTTGTCCGTATCGCCAAGATCCTCAACGATGGCAGCCGCGTCATCACGGACTTCTTCTATCCCGGCGAAATCTTCGGCCTTGCTCCGGATGAGCGCTATCTCGGAGACGCCGAGGCCGTCGGGGAAGTAAAGCTGCGCCGGCTCAGCCGGAATCGCTTTCAGCAAGCGGTCGACAGCTCCGAACAACTGCGGCCCCAATTCATCAACTGGCTGTATCGGGAGATGGCAAGCGCGCAGGCCAGAATGGTGCTCCTCACCCGCAAGAAGGCCGAGGAGCGGGTTTGCGACCTCCTGCTCACGCTCGCGCGGCGTGCCGGGAACGATAACGGGCCCGCCTCAGAGATTGAAATCCCGATCAGCCGGATCGACATGGCGGACTATCTGGGGCTGACGATCGAAACGGTCTCGAGAACGATGACGAACTTGATCAGGCGGGGCGTCATCCAGTCAAGCGCGCGCTATCGCTTTACGATACGCAAGCCGGCGCTCTTGAAAAGCCTTGCCGACGGCGGTGACGAATACCATGATCTGGATGGCATACCTCTCGGCCGGCAGGCCATGCGAGCGCATTGACAGGCGGCAATGACGGCAGCACGCAGGCCAAGGGCGATCAGCCAGCGGAGCCTGGATGAGATCGTCCAGGTCCTCGATGACGCCAACATCATCGTCTTCGAGCTCGCGGGACGGATTCTTCGTTGGAGCGGGGGCTGCGAGGATCTCTACGGCTGGACTGCGCAGGGAGCTCTCGAGCAGAACGTCCGCCAGCTCCTGAAGACGGAATTTCCGGAACCGCTCGCAGACATCCTCCGGGACTTGCGCCGGGACGGGACCTGGAAAGGCGAGCTGACTCAGCGCCACAGGGATGGACGATCGATCGTCGTAGTAAGCCGCTGGGTCGTCGTGGCCCGGCAGGCCCCTGAAGACCTCGTGGTCCTGGCGACGAACATCGACATCACCGATTTGAAGAACGCGCAGGCTGCTCTCGCCGCCCGGCAGTCACACCTGCTCTCCATCCTCGAAACGGTACCGGAAGCGATGGTGGTGATCGACGAAGCCGGCAGCATGCTGTCGTTCAGCAAGGCTGCGGAGAAGCTGTTCGGATTCACGGCCGACGAAGTCTGCGGGCAGAATGTTCGGATTCTGATGCCAAATCCCGATCGCGACCAGCATGACGGATATATCAGCCGCTATCTGACGACAGGAGAACGGCGCGTCATCGGCTTCGGGCGGGTGGTCACAGGCCAGCGCAAGGACGGAACGACCTTCCCCATGGAGCTTGCGGTCGGGGAAGCCTCAGCCAACGGCAAGCGCATCTTCACGGGCTTTATCCGCGACCTGACCGGCCGGCACCGGATGGAAGAGGAGTTGCGCCAGTCCCAGAAGATGGAAGCCATCGGCCAGCTCACAGGCGGGATTGCCCATGACTTCAACAACCTGCTGACCGTCATCAGCGGGAACCTCGAAATGATCGAGCGACGCCTCAATGATGACCGTCTCCGGGAACTGCTGCGCGAGGCCCAGGGCGCGGCCGACGACGGCGCCAAGCTCACGGGGCAACTTCTCGCCTTCGGCAGGCGGCAGGCCCTCAATGCGAAGCTGACGGATATCGGGCAGCTCGTTTCGACCTTCACCGAACTGCTTCGCAGGACGCTGGGTGAAACGATCGAGTTGCAGACCGTCATCACCGGCGATTCTCTCACGGCGCTCGTCGATACCACCCAGTTGCAGAATGCCCTGCTGAACCTTGCGCTGAATGCCCGGGACGCGATGCCGCGCGGCGGACGCCTCAGGCTCGAGATCGGGCCGGTCCATCTCGATGCCGACTATGTTCAGATGTATCCGCAGGTCCGGCCTGGCGACTATGTGCTCACCAGCGTCTCCGATACCGGCGCCGGGATGACCGAAGAGGTGAAGCAGCGGGCCTTCGAGCCCTTCTTCACCACCAAGGGCGTGGGCGCCGGCACCGGGCTCGGCCTCAGCATGGTCTATGGCTTCGCGCGACAATCGGGCGGCCATGTCCAGCTCTACAGCGAACTCGACGAGGGAACGACCGTGCGGTTGTTCCTGCCGGCGGCAAGCCCGGATCCCCAAGCCGAAGCCGGCAATGTCAATCCGGCTCCTGCCCCCAAGGCGCGGGCGGACGAATGCATCCTCGTGGTCGAGGACGATGTCCGCGTCCGGAAAGTCGTCGTCGCGCGCCTCGAAGAGGAAGGATATCGCGTCATCCAGGCTGCGAATGGCGAGCAGGCGCTTTCGCTGGTTGTCTCGCACCCCGAGATCCGACTGCTGTTCACCGATGTCGTCATGCCGGGTGGCATGTTCGGCGATGAGTTGGCCAGAGAAGCCCGCCGTCTTCGGCCGAACCTGCAGGTCCTCTTCACATCAGGCTATGCCGAGCCGAGTTTGGCCGGTCGCGAGCTCGCGGAAGGAAGCTGGTTGAAAAAACCGTACACGGCGCGGGAGCTGGCGACACGCTTGCGCCTGCTACTCGACTGAAATTGCGCGCGGGCACGACCGCCAGCCAATAGCATCGGACCGAAAAGTGGACTCCACTTTTCGGGAAACTCCGATGCGATAACAATGAGATAGATCACGGTGACCGCGTCCGAACGGACGCGCGGCGATCTAGGCCGTCGCCGCCGGAGCCCCCGGTCGCGCACGGGCCGGGCTCGGCCAAACCGCTGCGGCGCCGGCATGTGATCTTATTGCCGCCAGAGCGGCTGTCGTGACGAGATCGATGTTCTCCTGCGCCGAAATTCTGGTCCATTCCGTCGCCGCGCCATGCCGGGCGATCTGGTCCATCACGACACCAGGCGTGGCATCGGAGGGATCGCCACGCCTTGCCGCGACACGTTGCACAAGCGTCTCCCGGGGGGCCTGAAGCCAGAGGCCGCAAAACGGCATGCCTGCGCGCCTGGCTACCTCGCCGATCCGTTCGCGCTCGATCCGGCGATCGAAGACCGCGTCGGCGACAGCGGCGTGCCCCTGCGCCAATGCCACCTCGGCACGCTGCATCATGGCGCGATAGGTCCGGGCGGAAACCTCGGCACCGTATGCCTCCGCCGAAAGCCGGGTCTCGACGGGAACGCCGCAGAGCGTCTTGCGGATGCGATCGCTCGCGGCGATGCGGGCTCCGGGCGGCGGCCCGAGCATCGGTGCGAGCTTCGCCGCGAGCGTCGACTTCCCCGAACCGGAATAGCCTCCGACCGCGACGAGGACAGGCGGGCTCGCCTTCAGCAGGCGGCAGCAGAGCTCGAGATAGCCACGCGCCTCGGCCAATCGGGAAGCCTCCGACCTGCCGCTATCGACCGCGGCGACATGCGCGCGCACGGCCGCCCTCACCGCCATGAAGAACGGCAACAGGCGAAGACCCGTCTCATCGTCGATGGCGTCGAGATAGCGGTTGAAGAGGACGTTCGCGAGCGGTTCGAGCTTGCGGTGCCACAGATCCATCAGAACGAAGGCGAGATCGTAGAGGATGTCCACGGTCGCCAGGTCCTCATCGAACTCGAGACAGTCGAAGAGCAGCGGCTTGCCCTCGAACAGGCAGATGTTGCGCAGGTGCAGATCGCCATGCCCCCGCCGAACCTTCCCGTTGCGAGCCCGCAGGTCCAGCAAGCCTGCATGGCGCGCCAGCGCCTCCCGGCACCCTGTTGTGACGGGCTCGACCTCGCTGCGCGAGAGGATGTCGGCATTGGCAAAAGCTCGCTCATTGACCGCGAGCACGCGCTCCATCCGGCTGGCGCCCTCGCCGTCCGGCGAAACGGCTGCCCCGCGATGAAGCCGGGCGATAGCCTCCGCCAGATCAGTCATTCCCGACGCGGTGAGGCACTGTCTCTGCGCCAGCCGATCGAACAGGAAGTTCTCGTTGAAGCGCACCATTTCCAGGACGGCATCGACCAGCTCGCCTCGACCGTTCAGCGCGAGCTCGCCGCTCTGCTCGCGGGTGATCCGATGGACTGCGCGATAGAGATCCGGAGCCGTCCGGCGGTTCAGCAGCAGTTCCCGCTCGCACATCGCCCACCGCCGCGCCGGTGTCGACAGATCCACATAGGGCAGCTTGACCGCGCGCTTCAGCTTGAGAGCACGGGCACCGATCAGCAGAACGACCGAGATATGGGTCGAGATCATCTCCATCCCCGCCGCGCCGCCGCCAAAGGCGTCGCATGATCCCAGGAAGCAGATCGTTTCGTTCTGGCTGGCAAGCGGCATGGCAGGCTCCGGTCTGCCACGCCACTATTCTCCACCCCCCGGAAGGTCGCCTTGATACGCGTCAACCTCGGAAGGGCGTCCGCCAGGAAGCAGCCTTGCCGATCGAAGGGCAACGCCTCACCTTTCCCGCTTGTCGACCTCCTTGACGAAAATCAAGGATGTCCGAGGGCAGTGTCATCATCAAAGCAAGCCCCAGCCGAAGAGCCACGCCATGCCCGAAGCAAGCACCTGGATTGCACGGCTCAGGCAGGCTTGGCTGTCTTGGCGGGACAGGCGCGCCCTGCCGATCACAACTGAACTCGATCAGAAGCCCGCCACCGCTTTCTGGCTCCATGTACGCGCCTTCTTCAGCCTCATACGCCACATCATCTCCCGCTGAAGCGCTGCTATCAGGCGGGTTGATACGGCTTATTCAGCGGCGAGAGCCTTCCGCAGCCGCCTGACGATCTGTTTGCGCGCCCGTTCGTCCGCAGCCAAAGACATCTGCTCGTCGATATCGAGGATCAGGCTGGAAAGTTCGTTGTGCCAATCGAGCCGGCCGGCGCATTCCGCCGCAGTGCGCACCGGGCCACCGATCTGGCAAGGCGCCCCGCCCGGAAGCGCGAACACGCTGTCGAGCGTCGGCTCGATGACCAGCAGGTCGGGATCTACCGCCTTCAATCTGTCGGCGAAACCGAGCATGGCGTGCTCCTCGCCATGCGTCAGAAAGACCGAGCCGGAGATCGGCCGCCGCTCAGCGATCCAGGCGGCAAGCTGAGGCCCGTCGGCATGGCCGGAGTAGACGTCGATCGAGCGGATGCGCGCCTTCACCTGGACGTCCTCGCCCATCAGCCGCACATGGCGGGCGCCATCGAGCAGGATTCGGCCGAGCGTTCCCTGAGCCTGAAAGCCGACGAAGAGGATCGTCGCAGCGCCGCGCCACAGCCATTCCTTGAGATGATGCCGGATGCGCCCGGCATCGCACATGCCGCTCGCCGCGATCACGATGTGAAAGCCGCGGATGCGGTCGATGGCCTTGCTTTGCTCGACCGATTCCGTGAACCGGACTCGCGGGTCCTGCAAGGCATCGAGCAGGGCTTCGCCATTCGCCATCTCGCCGGCATGTCGCTCGAAGACCGTGCTGGCTTTGGTGGCGAGCGGTGAATCGACGAAGATCGGCGCTTGCGGGATGCGCCCCGCTTTCATCAGGCGGATGAGATCGACAAGCAGCTCCTGGGTCCGTTCTACGGCGAAGGAGGGAATGAGCAGCGGCCCCGAGAGCTGTGCCGCAGCTGCCACCTCGGCTTGCAGCAAGAGCAGGCGCTGGTCGAGCGTCACGTCGTCCCGATCGACATCGCCGTAGGTCGTTTCGCAGACGACGTAGTCGACACCCTTCGGACCGGTGGGGCTGGCATGGAACGGCTTGAGGCTGGAACCGACGTCTCCCGAGAAGAGGATCCGAAGCGGCGTTCCGCCCGGCCGGTCGATCTCGATCTCGATCGAGGCCGAGCCCAGCAGATGGCCGGCATCCCAGTATCGCGCCCGAATCCCTTCGGTGATCGCCACCAGCTTGCCGAGCGGAACGGCACGAAACTGTGTGAGGGTCGTGACGGCCTGTTCGGCCCCGTAGATCGGCTCTACCGCCGCACGGCCACGCCGCGCATTTCGCCGGTTGAGCTGTTCGACCTCCATTTCCTGGATATGCCCGGAATCGGGCAGCATCACCGAGCAGAGATCGACGGTCGCTGCGGTTGCGAAAATCGGACCCAGGAAACCGTCTTTCGCCAGCTTGGGCAGCAGACCGCTATGATCGATGTGGGCGTGCGTCAGGAGCACGGCATCGATCGCCGCGGGATCGAAGGGAAACGCCCGGTAGTTCAGTTCCTTTTCAGTTTTCGACCCTTGGAACAGACCGCAATCGACGAGGATTTGTGCATGCTCTGTCCGAAGGGCGAAGCAGGAGCCGGTGACGGCGCGGGCGGCGCCGTGGAAACAAAGGCGGATACCAGTTTCGCGCCGCGCGTCCGCCATCGCCATCGTTAATCTCCCAAAAGAGCTGCAGGCCTGAGTTCCGACAAGGCGCAATCGAGGCATGTTCGGTTGCTTATCGCCTTGCGAGCGATCAAATTTACGGCGAGCGCGTTCCTTTTGCTTTGGATCAAGGCGGACGGACTATCAGTTGCGATCCTCATCATCAGGCCAGAACCCGATCGACGGAGCAGTGCCATGGACCTACGGATTCCGCACGATGCCTGGGTGATCGTATGCGACGCCCGCAAGGCGATGTTCCTGCGAAACCAGGGAAGCGTCGCGCAACCCAAATTCGAGGTCGTGGAGGTCAAGAAGGCGCCTGAAAATCCACCTAGCGCTCGTCAGGGCACGGATCGGCCCGGGCGGATGCAAAACGCCGTCGGGCCCACCAGCGCGACCGAGGGCACAGATTGGCATGAGCTCGCTGAAATCCAGTTTGCCCGCGATACGGCGGCCGCTGTCAAACACGCTGATCGATCCGGCGGCCCGCAAGACATCGTTCTGGTGGCGCCGCCGCGTATCCTTGCTTTGCTACGTCAATACCTCGATGTGCAATCGCGCTCGCGTATCCTCGCAGAAGTCGACAAGGACCTGACCAAGCATCCGATCCACGAAATCGAGCGGCTCCTCACAGCTCCGTAGCTGGACACACTCATCCTTTTGGTTTGCGGATGATCGGGTGGCCTGCTGAATAGCCCCTAGATTCCTGGACGCCTTCTTCCCTAATTTTGAGGCAAGGAGGCCATGATGGGGCCCGGACATTTTACGGACGATTTCAAGCGTGATGCGGTCGCGCAGATCACCGAGCGGGGCTACCCCGTTGCAGAGGTGTCGAA
>NZ_JAFKFX010000056.1 GCF_017308075.1 Allobosea sp. | reverse complement strand
GCATGGCCGCGCGAGCTGTCGTCGTCGTCGAGCTTTCCGCGCATGATCGCGATCTGCTTGATGATCTCCGAGATGCCCTGGAAGACGAGCATCACGAAGCCGATCACGACCAGGCCCTTGGCCGGCCATTGCGGCAGGCCGCCGGCCGAAAGCGACTGCTCGTTGATCGCATAGGAGCGCAGGAAGAACGGCACCGAATGATAGACGATGAGCAGGGCGAACGGCATCAGGAAGAGTACATGTCCGACCAGGTCGATCCATTGCTGGACCCGCTTGGGCAGCATGCTGTTCACGATGTCGATGCGGATATGCTCCTTCACCTGCAGCGTCCAGGAGGCGCAGAGCAGGAAGACCGCGCCGAACAGCACCCATTGCAGTTCGAGCCAGGCGTTGGAGGAGATGCTGAAGAGCTTGCGGACGATGGCGTTGACGGAGGCGACGATGACGGCGAGCAGGATCAGCCAGGCGACCTTCTTTCCGATCTCGCGATTGATCTTGTCGATCACGCGGCTGAAAGCGAGTGGTCCTTCCACTGCGGGCCTCCCTGACGTCTCGGATGATGGCGGCATCATGCGCCGCATGGAGGGCGGTTATACCAATGCGACATGACGCGCAAGATTATGTCTGAGGGGCACTGTGGATCAGCGTCCGAAGCGCAGCGCGAGCAGAGCCACGGCAAGCATCAGCCACATCATCGCCATCAGCGCCTGCGGCCAGACGACGACCGCCGCGCTGATCACGATCGTCGCGAGCGCACCGGAGCCGAGCTGAACGGCACCCATCAGACCGGCCGCTGAGCCGGCGAGTTCGGGCCTGGCCGAGAGCGCGGAAGCCGTCGCGCCGGGTATCGTCAAACCGTTGCCTATGGCGTTCAGGGCAAGCGGCAGGAACAGGGTGAGCGGCGTCCAATGCGCCGACAACGAGATCGCGAAGGCGGCGCTCAGCGCGACGAAGGAGATCGCCAGCCCGATCCGCACCATCCGCGCCGTGCCGACCCGGATCGCGAGGCGCGACATCGCGAAATTGCCGATCATGTAGCCGAGGGCGTTCAGGATGAAATAGGCGCCATAGACGTCCGAGCCGCGCCCCATCGTCTCGACGACGATGAAGGGGGCGGCTGCGATGAAGGCGAAAAAGGAGGCCGAGGTCATCGCCAGCGCGACGACGTCGATGATGAAGCCGCGGTCGGCGGCGAGCGCCGGGAAGGCCCGGAAAACGCCGAGCAGCGAGGTGCTGACGCCGAGATTGGGCGCGGTTTCGGGCAGGCGCAGCGCGGTCAGCGCCAGCACCGCCACCCCGGCCGCGGTCATCGACCAGAAGATCATCCGCCAGCCGAACCAGGTCTCGATATGGCCGCCGACATAAGGGGCGAGCATGGGGGCGACGACCATCACCATCGTCACCGAGGCGATCTGCCCGGCCGCCTCGTCGCGGCTCGACGTGTCGCGGATGATGGCGCGAGCGAGAGCGAAGGTCGTGCCGGCGCCCGCGCCTTCCAGCACGCGCGAGAACAGCAGCGTCTCGGTGGTCTCGGCGAGTGCCCCGAGTGCCGAGCCGGCGATGAAGGCGACGATGCCTGCTAGCACGCAGGGGCGTCGGCCGAACCGGTCGGAGAGCGGGCCGACGACGAGCTGAGTCGCGGCGACGGCGACGAGGAAGAGCGTCAGGGTCAGCTGGATCGTGGCGTAACTGGCCGAAAAAGCCCGCGCCAGCGCCGGTGTCGCCGGCGCGACCATATTGAGGGCGATCGGCTGCAGCGTTGAGATCGCGACCAGGATCAGCAGGGTCGGGCGCTTCGGGCTCATCGCGGCTTGCCGCCTTCCGGTGTTTGCCGCGGCATCCGCGCCGCGATGGCGTGAATGCCGCTGCGATTCTGGGCGGCGGTAGCCAAGGCAAGCTCCAGTCGGGGCGAGATGGGCTCAGGCGTCGAAGCGGGCGAGCGCGAAGGGGGAAAGATCGAAGGGCGTCGGGGTGCCGGTGCTGAGATCGGCGAGGATCTCGCCGATGGCGCTGGCGAACTTGAAACCATGGCCGGAGCAGGCCGAGGCGAAGACGGCTTGCGGCACGCCCGGCACGGTGTCGATCACGAAGCCCTCATCGGGCGAGACCGTATAGACGCAGCCCTTCACGGTGAGGGGATCGCCGGCCGCGTCGGGAAGATAGCGCGCCAGGCATTCGCGGATCAGGCGCAACTGAGTGGCGCTCGGCGTCCGGTCGGGGTCGCGCGGATCCATCGGCTCGCGCCCGAAATGCGGCCCGCCGAGCTTGAAGCCGGGATGCTCATAGAGCGGGAAGCCGTAGAAATTGCCTTCCTCGACGGTGAGGATGAAGACGGGGAAGACGCCCTCGCGGAACAGTTCGGGCCGGCGCGTGGTGAACCAGCCGATGGCCTGGCGCACGGTTCTGACGCGCGTTGCCAAGGCGGGGACCGCGTCGGCGATCCAGCCGCCCGAGGTGATCACCAGCCGACCGGCCGAATAGCTGCCGCGCTCGGTACGCACGACCACGCCGCCATCGGCGGTCGGGCGCCAGTCGAGCATCGGCTCGCCGGTGCGGATCTCCGCGCCTTTCGACTGGGCGAGGCCGACATGGGCGAAGATCGCCTTCTCCGAGGCGACGAAACCGCCATCGGGCTGCCAGAGTGCCTGGTGCCCGGCGGGGAGTTGGAAGGCCGGGAAGCGCCTGGCGATCTCGTCATGGCCCAGCACCTCATGCTCCAGGCCGTGGTCGAGGCAGGATTGCAGCGAGGATTCGACGGGGCCGGCCCCTTCCGGCGCCAGATCGAGCGAGCCGGTGACATGCAGCAGCTTAAGCCCCGCGGCCTCGCCGGTCTCGCGCCAGAGCTGGTGCGCCCGGCGCACGATCGGCACATAATGTGAGCCCTCGAAATAAGCGAGGCGGATGATCCGGGTCAGCCCGTGCGAGGAACCCATGGCGTGACCGAGGTCGAAGCGCTCGAGCCCCAGCACCCGCAATCCGCGCTTGGCCAGATGCCAGCAGGCGGCCGATCCCATGGCACCGACGCCTGCGACGATCACGTCGTAATGGGGCGCAGTCATTGCTGTCATTGTCCTCGGCAGCGGGCCGGTCGTGGCCGGAAAACGGGCTTAATCTAGTCCGGCTGGCCAGTCCCGGTCCATGCCCGCCGCGCGCATATGCGCGGTGGGCTCATACCTGCCGCGCTGCCCGAGGCCATTGCGCGGTGCAGGGAGGGCAGCAGAGGATTCGTTAACGCTGTTTGCTGCAAACTGGGCCGGTATGCGCCTTTTTACGGGAACGGCCTATGCTTGCTCGCTCAGTTCGGCGTCTGTTGGGCCGCGGCGGCCCTGCCATGCCGGCCACTGGGGCGGTGGCGCTGGCCGAGCCTGTGGTCGCGACCGCACCGCCGGAAGCGCAGCCCGAGCCGCCTATCGGCGAAGCCATCAACGAACTCGAGAACGACGTCGTCGCCGCGATGCGCCGGCTGAATGACGGGCTCGACCGGGCCGAGGAGTTTTCCGCCCGTTCCGAAGCGCGTTCGCGCGAGATTCATGGCGGCATGGCCGAGCTGCGCGACGTGACTTTCACCGCCAGCACGAATTCCTCGGCGCTTGCCAGCGCCACCCTGCAGGTTTCCGAGGCGGCCGAACGGGTCGGGGCTTCGATGCTGGGCGCCAGGGACATGCTCGACAGCGCCGCGACCCGCGCCGCCGAGGCGGCTCGGATGATGAGCGATCTGGCGTTGGCGGCCAGCGAGATCCGCTCGATCGTCGATGCGATCGCCGACATCGCCCGCCAGACCAATCTGCTCGCCCTCAACGCCACGATCGAGGCGGCGCGCGCCGGAGAGGCCGGCCGGGGCTTCGGAGTGGTGGCGCAGGAGGTCAAGTCGCTCTCGCTCGAAGTCCGCGACGCCGTCGAGGATATTCGCGGCCGGGTCGACCGGCTGCATCTGAGCGCGCAGGGCTCGGCCTCCTTCGTCAGCGATGCCTTCCGTCTGGTCGGCGACGTCAATCCGGTGATGGCGACGATAGGCGAGGCCTCGCAGGAACAAGCCGCTGCGGCGGCGGAGCTTTCGCGCTCGGCCGAGGTCACGGCCCGTTTCATCGAGACGGTCCAGCAGCGCGTCAGCGATGTCGACCGGGTTGCGCTGGCCGCGGCGGACGAGAGTGCCGGCGCGCGCCGGGCGCTGTCGGAGGGCGCGCGCCAGGCTGACGGCCTGCTCGAGCGCTTCGTCCCGACCTTGCGTCAGACGCTGTTCGCCGACCGGCGCCGGCATGACCGGTTTCCGACCGAGCTTCCTGCCGTTCTGGCGGTCGCGGGTCAGAGCCACGCCTTGCAGACCATCGATCTCGGCTTCGGCGGCACGCTGCTCGCCTGCGCCGAAGATCTGCGCCTGCCTCTGGGCGCGCTGGGCGAGATCACCATCGACGGCCTGCCGGCGCTCGCATGCCGGGTCAAGGCGCGCAGCGATCTTGGATTGCATATCGCCTTCGAGGATGATGACGGCCAGGGCTCGGCGGCGCTGCGCCTGCGCCTGGCCGAGGTCGAGGACGGCTATCGCCCGCTGATCGAAAGATCGCAGCTGTTCTCGCGCCAGGTCGCGCTCGCCTTCGAGGATGCGCTCGGCCGGCGTCAGCTTGCTGAGGACGATCTCTTCGATACCGACTATCAGTCTCTGCCCGATACGGAGCCGCCGCAGTTCCGCAACCGTGCCCTGCCGGTCCTGCAAAAGATCCTGCCACCGGTGCTGGCCGAAGCGTTGAAGAGCGATACCCGTCTGGTTTTTGCCGTCGCGATCGACCGCAACGGCTATATCCCGGTACATCACCCGCAATACTCGCAGCCGCAGCGCCCCGGCGACCGCGGCTGGGACCCGGCCTATAGCCGCGACCGGCGCATTTTCGACGACCGCGCCGGCATCATGGCGGCCCGCTCGACCAGGCCCTTCCTGGTCCAGTCCTATCATCGCGACATGGGAAGCGCCGGCATGCAGCTGATGCGCGAGGTCGATGCGCCGCTGCGTATCAATGGCCGCCATTGGGGCGCTGTGCGCATGGCTTATCGGATGTGAGGCCTCGCTGCGCGGCGGGAGCCGGTTTCAGCGCCGGCCCGCCAGCAGGATCGCGTCGATCAGCCGCTGGGAGGCCAGCGCTTCCTCGCCGGTGACGACGGGCTCGCCCTCGCTCTCGATCGCATCGAGGAAGTCCGCGATCACCGCCCGGTGCGCATCGTGCGGGAAGTCCATGATGTTGGCCCCGGAGCCGGTGCTGCCCTCTGCCTCCACGGTCTCGCGGCGTCCGTCGAGGAAGGAGAGCTCGAGCCGTCCGCCGACCAGCGCCGCATGGCCCTGGCGGCCGATGATCTCGATGCGCTCGGGATGGCCGGGATAGGCCGCGGTGGTGGTGACCAGCGTCGCCGGGGCGCCATTGGCGGTTTCCAGCAGCGCGCCGACATAGTCCTCGGTCTCCATCCTGTGCAGCCCGGTGGTGCGGATCTGGGCGGCGACGACGCGGGAGACGCCGACCAGCGAGCGGAACAGGTCGAGCGAGTGGATCGCCTGCGTCAGCAGCACGCCGCCTCCGTCGCGAGCGAGCGTGCCGCGGCCCGGCTCGTCGTAATAGGATTGCGGCCGCCACCACGGCACCTGCAGCAGCGCGGCCTCGACCTCGCCGAGCTCGCCAGCGTCGAGCGCCGCCTTCAGGCGCTGGCTCGCAGGCCGGAAACGGTGCTGCAGCACGACGCCCAGCACCTTGCCGGCCTGCCTCGCCGCCGCGACGAGTTCCCGGCCCCGCGCGGCCGTCAGCTCGAGCGGCTTCTCGACCAGCACATGCTTGCCGGCCGCAAGGCAGCGCTCCGAAACCGCGAGATGGCTGGAAGGGGGTGTGAGCACGAGCACCGCTTCGACGGCGGGGTCGGCGAGCGCCGCCTCGATCTCGGTCGTGCCCGGAAAGGGGAATTGCTGGCGGTAGGCGTCCAACCGCTGCAGCGAGCGGCTGACGACATGCCGGACATCGACCCGCTCCGCCAGGTCGAGGAGGCTGCGCGAATGGGGCAGGGCGGCCGGCCCCAACCCGATGACGGCGATGCCGATCTTGCGTGTCATTTCGCTTCGGTTCCTCCGATCGGCAAGCGTACGGCCCGGTCCTGCGCATGCAGGGCGAGCCGGCAGACCGTGAAGACATGTCTTTGCGTGACCGCCCGCTCGCTGCGATTTGTGACATCCGCGACGAGGTCGCGGAAATAGGTCAGAGGCTCGCCGGAGGCGTCGATATGGCGGGTGCCGGCCTTGTCGACCAGAAAGAGATGGTCGGTGCCCGGCCGGCCCGCGATGTCGAGATATTTGCGCAGCTCGATCGTGCCCTCGGTGCCGAGGATGGTGAGCCGTCCGTCGCCCCAGGTCGGGAGCCCGTCGGCAGTGAACCAGTCGACGCGAATATAGCCGCTAGCCCGGTCGCTGCGCAGCAGCACCTCGCCGAAATCCTCGAAATCCGGCAGGTCGGGCGCGCCGAAATGGCCAACGCCGGAGGCGACGATTTCGGCATCCTGCGAGCCGGTGAAATGCAGGAACTGGTCGATCTGGTGCGAGGCGATGTCGGTCAGGATGCCGCCGAAATACTGCTTGTCGAAGAACCAGTCCGGCCTGATCGCCCGGTTGAGCCGGTGCGGGCCGAGGCCCAGGGTCTGGACGATCCGTCCGATCGCGCCATCGGCGATCAATTTGCCGGCGACGATCGTCGAAGGGACGATGAAGCGCTCGGAGAAGCAGACCGAGAAGATCCGGCCCGTTTCGGCGACGGCGTGCTCGACCGCCGCGAGTTGCTCGAAGGAGGTGACGCCCGGCTTGTCGACCATCACATCCTTGCCAGCGCGCATCGCCCTGATCGCGAGCGGCCCGCGCTCGGAGGGGATGACGGCACAGACGACCAGCTCTATCGTCGGATCGTCAAGCAGCTCGTCAGCTCGCGCCTCCGCGAGCTGCGGGAAGCGCTCGCGGAAGCCGGCGAGCACGCGCGGATCGCTGGTCGCAGGATCGAAGCCGGCGCAGTCCGCGCCGGCGTCCAGCAGGCCACCGACCATATGGTAGATATGGCGATGGTCGAGGCCTATGGCGGCGAAACGCATTCGCCGCCTCTCACTTCGGCGCGCGCCCGGCGCCGATCTCCTGGTCCCAGCGCCGGAAGGCGGCGACCAGGCGTTCCGGCGTCAATGGTGGGCGGGTCGGCAGGCTGGCGATCAGCCCGTCATATTCGGGCCGGCCGAACTCCTTCAGCACGTCCTGGCTCTCCTGCGGCGCCATGGCGAGGGTCACGCCCTTGATCGCCGGGCCGGGATAGAAATAGCCCTTGTCATAGGTCGCCGCCTGCGATTCCGGCTTCAGCAGATGCGACATCAGCGCCAGGATCACCGGGATCTTGGCCGCCGCCACGCCTTTCGGGATGCACATGAACTGGGTGTCCGGAATCCAGTGCGTGTTGGCGATGGTGAAGACCTTGGCCCCCTTCGGCACGATGCCCAGCGCGCGCGGGTTGATATCCCAGCCCAGCGTCGAGACGATGCAGTCGCGCGTGCCGTCGCCGAGCTCCTTCATCGTCGCGGCGGTGCCGGTCGGATAGTAGTCGATCGCCGTGCCGAGCTCCTTGAGATAGGCCCAGCTCTTGGCCCAGCCGTTCATCGGGTCGGTCGGGTCGCTGTCGCCGAGGATGTAGGGCATGCCCTGCAGGAAGGTCCAGCCGGGGCCGGAATTGAGCGGGCGGGCATAGGTGAAGCGGTTCGGGTTCTGCTTCACATAGGCGAGGAACTCCTCGGCCGTCTTCGGCACTGTCTTGAGCTTGTCGGGCATGTATTCGAACAGCGGCCCGGACGGCGAATAGACCACGGCGACGCCTTCGTTCTGGCCGAAATTGCGCTGCATCATCAGCGCCTGCTCGTGATAGACATCCTCGGCCTTGGGCAGGCTCGCAGTGTGCGCCTTCCAGACGTCGACCCATAGCCCCTGCTGGATCCCGTCCGACATCGCACCCGGCCCGGTCAGCACCATGTCGATGTCGACGCGGTTGGCGTCCTGCTGCGCCTTGAGCTTGGCCGGCAGTTCCGGCGAGGGGGCTCGCGAAAAATTCAGCCGCGAGATCAGCTTCGGATTGTCCTTCGCGAATTTCTCGATCGAGATCTGCGTCAGCTGCAGATTGCCGGCGACGTCGATGATGTTGAGCATCACCGGGCTCGAAGGCATCGCGCCCTGGGCGAAGGCGCCCCCTGCATGCAGGGCGGCTAGGCTGGAGGCGCCGGCGATCACACTGCGTCGTGTCGGATTGGCCATGTCCCGTTCCCTCTGTCTCGGTCCATTTTTGCTGCGACCTTGGCATGTATACTAGTGCACAAGGAGCGGACGGCAAGCGGCAATGGCGCGAAAGGAGAAGGTGCGGGGCGGTTCGGCCCAGGCCGGATGGCAGGTCAGCCCGGGCGCTGCTCCAGCCATTCCAGCAGCAGCACATAGCTGACGGCGAGGAGGACGGGGCCGACGAACAGGCCGAGAAGCCCCTCGGCGATCATGCCCCCGATCACACCGAACAGGATGATAGGCATCGGGACTTCCAGCCCCCGGCCGAGCAATAGCGGCCTGAGAACGTTGTCGCTGAGCCCGGCGACGACGTTCCAGATCAGGAAGATCACCGCCGGCTGCGTCGGTTCGGTAAAGAAGACATAGGCGACGACCGGCAGCGTCAGCAGGATCAGCGGAATCTGGATGATGCCGAGCAACAAGGCGACGAGCGTCAGCGGGCCGGCGGCCTGCAGCCCGATCGCGAAGAAGCCGAGCCCCAGCAGAAACGACTGGACCAGGGCGACGCCGACCACGCCGAGGCCGACGCCGCGGATCGTCGCCGCGGTCAGGTTGGCCAATCGCTCCGTCCGCTCCTGGCTTCCCGTCACACGCAGCAGCACGCGCCGGACCAGGGCAGCGGCATCCAGGCCATAGGCGAGGAGGACGGCGGCGATCGCGAATGAAACGATGAACGACAATTCGCCGATCACCAGCCGGCCCGCGAACGAGCCCAGCCAGGCGAGCGGGCCCGTCAGCAGGTGTCCGTATTTCGCCAGGACAGCTGGCAGATTGGCGGCGATGAGCGTCCAGTTCTCCGCCAGTTTCGCGCCAATCACCGGTACGCCTTCGAGCCAGAGCGGCGCCGGCGGAAAGCTCAGGTCCTGGCCCTGCAGGCTCGAGATCAGCGAGTAGAGCCAGGTCGCCAGGGACGTTACCATGAGCGCCGTCGGCCCCAGCAACAGCGTGACGCCGAGCACGCCGATCAGCAGGGCCGACCAACGGTTGCCGAGCCGCGGCGCCAGGCGGCGATGCAGCGGGTAGAGCATCACGGACAGGATCGCCGACCAGATCAGCAGAAAGACGAAGGGCAGGATGATGCGGGCGCCGGCATAGGCCAGGATGGCCACGAGCCCGACCCGGATCGCCGTGTCGATGATGGTCGAGACCGGGAACGCCTGGCCGGTTTCCGGCGCCTTCCTGTCCATCGATCTGTTCCTCGATCAGATCCTTGGGCGAGCCCGCGCCTCTTCGGCGCGGCCCGGCCGGAATGGTCGTGGCCCGTCCTTAGCAGAGCGAAGAGGAGGCGCTGCTCCGCAGCTGCCGCGGAGCCGACGCTTTTAGCGCCTGCCGGCCCGGTTGACCGGGCCGCCGCGGTTCATCGGGGTCCCCGGCCTCACGCCGACGCCCGGGGCGCCGACGCCGGGCGTCGCGACGGCGCGCGCCACCGGCCGTGGTGCCAGGGCCACGCCGGGCCTGGCGACACAGCCGACGGGATAGCCGATATAGGTGCAGTAGACGACCGCGCCGGCCTCTTCTGTGCTCGTGCCGACGAATGCGATCGCCAGCGCCGCCAATGTGATCGGGAGCTTCATATCAACCTCCATCGACTGTCTTCGTGCAGGCAAGATGGGCGAACGCCGGCGAAGTTTAGGACCCGGGTCAAGCCTACGCCTATCATAACTGGATTCCAGCCCGCAGGCATCCACTCGGCCGCCCCGTCGATGTTGCAGCCTAATTCAACTTCGGGACTTTCAAAACGGGTGGCCCTTGGGCTTGCGCGAGATTGCCTCCTCCATCTTCCGGTAGAGCAGGGCGCCGTCTGCAGCGGGTGGAGCGGAGCGAGCAGGTCGGCGAGGCACACATGGAGAGTGCAGCCCAGCCGTGTGCGGTGGCAGTCCTCGAAATCGCCTCAGACTCCCGCAATGTCGACAGCGTTAGCTATGAACGCTACGTCATCGCAAGGCTGCAATCGGGTGGGGGGAATGCGCGAAATCGGAGCCGGCCTGGCTGGTGCGCTCATTCTGTTCTTTGCTCGCTTCATCACGGCGGTCCGCGGGCGCTGGGACGGCATCGCACCGACCGACGAACAGCGAGTCTATTTCGCCAACCATGCCAGCCACGGCGATTTCGTCCTGATCTGGACCGTGCTGCCGCGGCGCCTGCGCTTCGCGACCCGGCCGGTCGCCGGCAGCGACTACTGGCTGAAGAGCGGCCTTCGACGCTTCATCGGCCGCGATGTCTTCAACGCCGTCCTGATCGACCGCGACCCCACCACCCGAACGAGCGATCCGATCGTCCAGATGAGTGAAGCGCTCGATGCTGGTTCGTCCCTCATCGTCTTCCCGGAAGGCACGCGCAACACCACGGAGGCGCCGCTGCTGCCGTTCAAGAGCGGGCTGTTCCATCTGGCGCAGGTGCGCCCGAACGTGGCGCTCGTGCCGGTCTGGATCGACAATCTCAACCGCGTCATGCCCAAGGGCGAGTTCGTGCCGGTCCCACTGGTCTGCACCGTCACCTTCGGCGCGGCCCTGTCCGTCGCCGAGGGCGAGACGAAGCAGGATTTCCTGGCGAGGGCTGAGGCCGCGCTGCTCGCTTTGTCACCGAAGGCGAACGCGTCATGACGATGCCGCATCCCGATCTTCTCGCCGTTCTGGCCGGCCTGCTCGGCGTCCTGATCGTGGCCTCCACGATCGGCTATGTGCTGCAGCGCCGCCTCTCGCCCGACGGCTCGAACGCCGTGGTCGAGAACCTGAACGATCGCATCCGCGCCTGGTGGATCATGATCGTGCTGATAGGCCTGGCGCTGATCGGCGGCAAGACCGGCGTCACGCTGCTCTTCGCCTTCTGCTCCTTTGCGGCGCTGCGCGAATTCATCACGCTGACCGACACACGACGCGCCGACCATTGGGCGCTGGCGGCCGGCTTCTTCGTCGTGCTGCCGGTGCAGTATTATCTGATCTGGATCGACTGGTACGGGCTCTACTCGATCTTCATCCCCGTCTACGCCTTCCTGCTGATGCCGATCCTCGCCTCGCTGCGCGGCGACACCGAGCATTTCCTCGTCCGCATCGCCGAGGTGCAGTGGGCACTGATGATCTCCGTTTTCTGCATCTCGCATGTGCCGGCGCTGCTCAGCCTCGACATTCCTGGTTTTCAGGGGCGCAATGTCCTGCTGATCGCCTTCCTCGTCATCGTCGTGCAGATGAGCGACGTGCTCCAATACGTCTGGGGCAAGCTGCTCGGCCGCACCAAGATCGCGCCGAGGCTGTCGCCGTCCAAGACGGTCGAGGGCTTCGTCGGCGGTGCGCTCAGCGCGACGGCGGTCGGTGCCGCCTTGTCCTGGATGACGCCGTTCACGCCGCTGCAGGCGGCGTTCCTGGCGCTGGCCATCGTGCTGATGGGCTTTTTCGGCGGGCTGGTGATGTCGGCGATCAAGCGTGATCGCGGCATCAAGGATTGGGGCCATCTGATCGCCGGCCATGGCGGCTTCCTCGACCGGCTCGATTCGGTGGTGTTCTCCGCCCCGATCTTCTTCCATCTCGTTCGCTATGGCTGGTCGGCAACGTGAGTCCGCCGCTCGCGCGCCTGATGCGAAGCAGCATCGTCCATGTCGGTTTCGCCTTCCTCGCCATGGGGAGCTGGGCGGCATTCGCCAACCGAGCCATCCGATGCCGGCACCGCTCCTCGCCGGGCTGATCCAGGGCACATTGTCGGCGCTCATCACGCTGCTGCTGAAACGGGGCATCGAGTATCTCGCCAGCCGTTTCACCGGATTGACCGCGCTTCTGGCGCCGCCCCTGATCGCCGGTCTCGTTTCGGCCAGCCTGCTGACCGCCATCCACATGATCGGCGGCACGCCAGAGATCGCCAGGACGATCGCCGTCCCGCTGACGGTCGCGATCAGCTATGCGGCGCTCTACAATCTCTCGCTGTGGCGGGGCAGGAAGGCGATGGACCATGGCGCAGGATAGCGATCGACGCCCGCTCGCGAGCCGCGACACCGGTTGGGCCCGGGGCATTGCGCGCCGGCTGAGCGCAAGCGGCATTACGCCGAACCAGATTTCGATGGCCAGCATGGCGATGGCGGCCTGCGCCGGCGCCGCCTTCTGGCTTGCGGGCAGCGCGGTCTCCGGGCTGCGCGCCGCTCTGCTGCTTGCTGCGGCCTTGTTCTGCCAGCTCAGGCTGCTCTGCAATCTCTTCGACGGCATGGTCGCGATCGAGGGCGGCAAGCAGGAGGCCGATGGCCCGTTCTGGAACGAGTTTCCGGATCGGGTCGCCGATATCCTGATCCTCACCGGCGTCGGCTACGGGATCGGCCTGCCGGCCCTGGGCTGGGCCGCGGCCGCTTTTGCCGTGCTGACCGCCTATACCCGCGAGCTCGGGCGCAATTGCGGGCTGCCGGCCGACTTCTCCGGCCCGATGGCGAAGCAGCACCGCATGGCGACGATCACCGTCGCGGCGCTCCTCTCGCTGCTCGAGCCGCTATGGCGCGGACAGGGCGAGGTGTTGGTGATCGCGCTCTGGCTGAT
The DNA here is from genome assembly GCF_017308075.1 of Allobosea sp. GTDB lineage: Bacteria > Pseudomonadota > Alphaproteobacteria > Rhizobiales > Beijerinckiaceae > Allobosea. Next base: position 22,716 of record NZ_JAFKFX010000056.1, on the reverse strand, counting down.
CGCGGTCGGCGCGGCCGTGACCGCTCTCAGGCGGGCGGCGAATATCGTGCGCGGATTGCGGGCTCGCTGAGAGCCACGCGTCCCTCAGCCCCCGGTCACGCTCATATGCCGGCCGACCGCCGCGCGCGGACGGCGCCGGTCGATCACGAAGTCGTGGCCCTTGGGCTTGCGCGAGATCGCCTCTTCCATCGCCCGGTAGAGCAGGGCGTCGTCGCTGGAGGCGCGGATAGGGCTGCGCAGATCGGCGGCGTCCTCCTGGCCGAGGCACATATAGAGCGTGCCGGTGCAGGTCAGGCGCACGCGGTTGCAGCTCTCGCAGAAATTATGCGTCATCGGCGTGATGAAGCCGATGAGGCCGCCGGTCTCGGCGACCCTGACATAGCGGGCCGGCCCGCCGGTCCGGTAGGGATCGTCGGTCAGCGTGTAGCGGTCCATCAGCCGGGCGCGGACCACCGAGAGCGGCAGGAACTGGTCGAGCCGCGCCGGCTCGATCTCGCCGAGCGGCATCACCTCGATCAGGGTCAGGTCCATGCCGAGCCCGTGGGCCCATTGCATAAGCCCCTCGATCTCGTCCTCGTTGACGTCCTTCAGCGCGACCGCGTTGATCTTGACGCGCAGGCCCGCCGCCCGCGCCGCCTCGATCCCCGCCAGTACCTTGGAAAGGTCGCCCCAGCGCGTGATCTTGCGGAATTTCTCCGGATCGAGCGTATCGAGCGAGACGTTGACCCGGCGCACCCCGCAATCCGCCAGCTCCTGCGCATAGCGGGAAAGCTGCGAGCCGTTGGTGGTCAGCGTCAGCTCGTCGAGCGCGCCCGAGGCCAGATGGCGCGAGAGCGAGCGGAACAGGTTCATGATGTCGCGCCGGACCAGCGGCTCGCCGCCGGTGATGCGCAGTTTCCGCGTGCCGCGCGAGACGAAGGCTGTGGCGACCCGGTCGATCTCTTCCAGCGTCAAGAGGTCGCGCTTCGGCAGGAAGGCCATGTCCTCGGACATGCAGTAGACGCAGCGGAAATCGCAGCGATCCGTCACCGAGATGCGCAGATAGGAGATGTCGCGGCCGAACGGGTCGACCAGCGGCGCACGCGTCAGCGGCATATGGGAATTGATCAGCACTCTGGTTTCGTCTCGCCAGCGTTTCCACCAAGCGCTGCTCGCACGTGCGTGGTGGCAGCCGCATCGCTATAACAAGGACAGAGATTGGCACCGGCACGGCCGGCGTCAATAGCTGCAAATGCCACATCACCTTGGTGAAGAACGAAGATGTCCACCTGGCCGACCGAAATACGCCTGTCCAAGGACCGGCGGACCCTGCATGTCTCCTTCGAGGACGGGGAGCGCTACGAGCTCGCCGCCGAGCTGCTGCGCGTCGAAAGCCCCTCGGCCGAGGTCCAGGGCCATGGCCCGACTCAGAAGCAGACGGTGCCCGGCAAGCGCGAGGTCGAGATCCTCAAGGTCGAGCCGGTCGGTCATTATGCCGTGCGCCTGACCTTCGACGACATGCACGATACCGGCATCTATGGCTGGGACTATCTGCGCGAGCTCGGCCGCGACGGCGAGGCGAAGCTGCGAGCCTATCTCGACGAGCTCGCCGCGAAGGGGCTCTCGCGGGAACGCGTGAGGCGGGGATAGAGGGCCGCTTTGGCGGCTCGGCCGGGCATCAGGGCTGGATCAGCCGCGTATCGGCAAGTTCTTCGCCTTCAGCCATTTTCGCAGGCGGGCCTGCGCATTGGCATAGGGCGAGGCGGTGTTGAACTGGATCATCCGCCCCATCGTCCATGTCCCATACCAGGGGCGTTCATAGAGAATGGCGTTGTCGCGGCTTGCGATCGCGGCGACGATCGCCCCTTTCGCAGCGTCGAGGCGTTCGAGAAGCTGCGGAAACGCGACGTCTTCATGGTCGCGGTAGAATTTCTGCGCGAGCTTGCCGAGCTCGTTCCATTTGAAGCCGGTTTCCGGGAATGTCGATGGGGTGCCCTGCCGCATCCCGTTCCAGCCATTTCAGCAGGAGCTCGTTCCAGCCGACGAGATAAGCGACGAGGTCGCAGGGGCTCATCTGCGTGTCTTTGGCGTGCCCTGGCAGGCTGCGTTCGCGGGCCAGCGCTTCGGGAGTGCTCGCCAGCGCGGCAGCCAGTTTTTCGAAGCTGGCGTCGATCAGGCCGAGCAAGGCCTCCTTGTCCTGCGGAACGGCCATCCTGCTTCCCCCGGTGCCAAGGCTCCAGAGAGGCGAGCCCCTCGGTTCGGCCTGCTTCGACGAGCAATACCCCTCGCCGAGCGCGGGCGGTCGCGGCGGGGCTGTTGCAGCGTCAATGAAAAAGGCCGGCGCGAGGCCGGCCTTCCCGAAATCGGATAGCGGCGCGGCTCAGCGGGCGACGACGACCCGGGTGCCGACCCTGGCACGCTCGTAGAGGTCGATCACATCGTCGTTCAGCATGCGGATGCAGCCCGAGGACACGGCCTGACCGATCGTCTCCGGCTCGTTCGAGCCGTGGATGCGGTAGAGCGTCGAGCCGAGATAGAGCGCGCGGGCGCCCATCGGGTTCTCCGGGCCGCCCGGCATGAAGCGCGGCAGGTCGGGGCGGCGCTTCAGCATCTGCGCCGGCGGGGTCCAGGTCGGCCACTCGGTCTTGCGCGAGACGGTCTGCACGCCGGCCCAATCGAAGCCGGGGCGGCCGACGCCGACGCCATAGCGGACGGCCTTGCCATCGGGCAGCACGTAATAGAGGCGGCGCTCGGCAGTGTTGATGACGATCGTGCCGGGGCGCTGATTGGTGGAATAGGAAACGATCTCGCGCGGAATGGCTGTCGCCTGGGCCTTGGCCGGGTCGACATATTGCGTCAGCGGCTGGCGGGTCAGCGGATCGATCTCGGCGACGGCGACGGTCGCGCTCGCCGAAAGGCACACGCCGGCGAGCAGAGCCAGGTTGGAAAGACGGGTCATTGTGGCCTCGGACGGGAAAGAGCGGTGACGCATGGGAAAACGGTGACGGAAAAACGTCAATAATTTCCCAAATTTTTGGCAGCAACGCGGCTTTTGCGCAATCGACAGAAGATCACATCGGCGAGACCTTTCGAGCTTTCGGCGTTCCCGTTGCGGCAGCGCAACAGGCCTCCGCGCTGCCATCGCCTTGGCGCATTTTGGCCGGCTTTCGCAAACAGCCGCGCAAAAAAGGCGATTCGAGGCTGGTCCGGCTGCGTCCAGCGGCGTCGCCGGCTGCCGGGCGCAGCTTCCGGGCTCTGGCCCTGGTGCGATGCGGGCAGGAAGCTGTCGGATGCCGAGCGTGTCTGCCTTTCGCCCGCAGCCCCATTCGAGCGAGCGGGAGGGGCATTGCCGGATGAGGGTCGAAGACGGCGCGGAGCCGCGCATCGTCCGAATCGCGTGCGCCATATGCGGATCGGCGCGAAACGATCCCAATTCGACGAGCGTCGGCTGCGACCTGCGGCCGGCCTGGACCGCCTTCCGCGCTCATGCGGTGGTGTCGCGGCGCGGAACCCACGCGAAATCCTGGCCGTACCGTAGTGGTGTCGTCCGCCGGTCCGTCTCCGGCAGGCGGCCTCTCGCGGTTGTCCCCGGCTCGTCGCCGATGACTGCGACGCCATTCTTGACGCCGCCGCCGATGAGCCCTAGGAGAAGCGCGCTCCGGGCGGCTAGCTCAGCGGTAGAGCACTCCCTTCACACGGGAGGGGTCACAGGTTCGATCCCTGTGCCGCCCACCATCCTTCGGTCATGCCGAGCCGGACGATCGACGAAGCGCCCTATGGTGCTCGGGTGACTTCATTCCTTTGCCTGCAGAATGCCTGGTTTGGAGCGAGCGCGCCCACGTCCGAAATACGGCTATCGATTAAAGTCGTGCGCGGCCGATGTCGTCGTCTTGACGTTGCGCCTTGGTGCCCCTCTCGCCACGTACAGGCCCGGCCAGACACAGGCCCGCTTGGATGGGCAGACGCAGGAAAGATTGTCAGACCTAGGGATCACGGCCGGCGGATATTCTCGCCTTGCTCCGCATCGGCAGGCTCGTTCTCATTGTCCACCAGGGCCGCCTGAAGCACGCCGAGAATGTGCCTGATCGTTCCCACCGGCTTTCCGCATGTCTGGCAGCTGAGCAAGCTCCGATCGTCAGTCCATTCGGGGATATCGATGATGGCGGCGCCACAGCCGTCACAAGCGAACTTTCTGTCTCCGAACTGAACGATCAAGGCAGTACCTCTCGGAGAATATGCCGTATTTTTAGGCAAATACGATGATGCATATAACGATTGGCTCGGCAAGACGCGTTCTGACGCAGCGTTCTCATGATCGACCGGACCGGGCGCGGGACCGGAGCCGGCAGCGTCGCGGCCGGGCGGAAGAGCACATCCGGACCCGATTCGCGCCGGCCGGGTCGGCGATGATCGGCGCTCGGCTTCTGCTCTGCGGGTCTCATAACGCCAGGGGCGCCAGCCGGCGGATGAAGTCCGCTTGCGATTGCGAGCCGGTCTTCGACAGGACACGCTTGAGCTGCGAGCGGATCGTCTCCCGTCCCACCTGGTGCGCGGTGGCGATCTCGTCGACGGAAAGACCTTCGAGAAGCTTCCTCGCCACGGCGGCCTCTGCGCGCGTCAGATCGTAGAGTTCGCAAAGCAGTGAAGTCTCGATCCTCAGGCGCCGGTCCGAGCTCGTGACGACGAGCATCGCCTGCGCCCGCGCGAAGATGTCGCGGGCCTGGCGTCGGATCGGCAGCACGTGGAGTATGAAGGCGGCTCGGTCGTCCCGGCGTGGAACGGCGATCGAGCGCGTGTCGCCGAGGTGATCCTGCCTCAGCTCCGACAGCGCTTTCTGCAGCAGCGCATTGGCGCGGGCGTCGTCGAGCGCGATCTTGTCGCGCGCCCGGATGATGATCTGGCCGAGTAGCGTTTCAAAGCGTGGATTGGCTGCCGTCACCCTGCCGGCCCCGTCGATCAGCGCTGCCGGCGATCCGGCCTGTTCGAAAGCTGCAAGGCTGGCCTGCGCCCGTTGCATCTGGAGCTTGCTGGCGAGGACCGCCGCCCGCGCCAGATGCGGACGGATGCCGTCGAGGATCTCGACCTCGCGCCGCGCAACCGGGCCGAGTTCGAACTTCCGTTCCAGGGTGAAGACGATGTTCTCGCCGGAAGCGGCGCGCACATGCGTTGCAGTGCCCCAGCCATAGCCTTCGGGGCGCATGAAGTCGGTGTAGAGCGGAACCTGTTCCAACTCCTCGGGGCTGAAGAGATCGAGGTCGGTCACGAAGCCGGAGCCTCCATGCGCCAGCAGACCGGCCATGCGGGCGTTCCGCTCCATCCAGCCCTGTGCCAGGAAGCGCTCGAAAACCGGCGCGAATGTCTTGCTGGCGACCCAATTTGTGCCTTGGTCCGTGTGGGCGAACAGCAGCCCTCCCGTACAGCCGGCGATCTCCGCCAGTCTTGCTATCGCGTCGGGCCAGACCTCGGGCACCGCGGCTGCTTCGTAGAGCATCGCCACGGCGTCGGTGAACTCATCCATCGCTGGCATGCATAGGCCTCGTCGCCCCATGACGAAATCGGGGAAGTGGTGCGTTCACCATCGTGACGAGACACAGGAAAGGTCAACTGCGTTCGGAACCGATTTCGCCGCCCGGCGTAGATCTCCTGACAAGCAGGGGCTTGGCGCACGGAGACTTGCGCAAGGAGGCTTGGCGATGGCCACGCGGATCAAGGGCTACCCACAATTCGAGCGGGCAATGCACCGCCTTCAGGAACTGTCGGGCTTTCCTGAGGGAAGTCCGGAGCATCGCGAGATGCAGGCGCTGGAGCAGGCGCTTCACGATTGGGAGCAGGGTGAGGGCCGGGCGTTCGACGACGAGAGCGTCTGGCCCGAAGGCCCGCAGCAGCACTTCTGCAGCGCGCTGTCGCATGGCGATCCCGCCGTGCAGCGATAGCGGCGCTACAGGCTGATGGGAGATCGCGGCTGGATTCCGGCTGCTATAGTATCGGACCGAAAAGTGGGATCCACTTTTCGGGAAATTCCGATGCGATAACGCTGAGATAGATCGCCGTGACCGCGTCCGAACGGACGCGCGGCGACCCAGCTGGGCCTAGAGACAGCTCCGGATACCGCTCTTGACGAGATCCTGCCATTCGGGGCCGAGGGCCTCGCGGGCGTCGACGGCCTCCTCGGCGCCGGGTTCGCCCTCCCGGAACATGACGACGCTCAGCGACCGGTCATGCGAGCCGGTTGTGACCGTCGGCCCCGGCACATAGGTCGTCGTCGTGCGATAGACGCCGCCGGACATGGCGCCGGTCGTCTGGAAGCGCCCCGGCATGCGCGTCGTCGAGACATTGTTCTGCGATTGACCGCCGGTGATGATGTAGCGGTCATAGCCGGCGCGCAGCGTCTCGATCGCCGCGCTTTTGGCAGCCACGCGGGCGGCGCCCTGCGCGCCGCATTCGGGCGCCGCGCCGGCATCGATCTGGAGCGTGTTCTGTGAGGTGCGTGTCGCCTGCGCGCTCGCGCAGCCGGCCAGGGCGGCCGCGACCAGGACAAAGGCAATTCTCATTTTAGACGCATCCCCCGTAGCGCCCGGGATCCTGCCCGAGCGCCCCGAGGGCGTCTAGAGAGCGCATTCCTCAGTCAATCCAGATGGTTAGCAGTCGGTTTCCGACAGTGGTCGCGCCATCGAACCTGCCGGGACAGCAGATTAGGCGAGCACCTGGCGCACGGCGTCGGGTAGCGCGTCGAAATGCTGGATCACGCGGTCCGGCCCGAGGCTTTCGATCGGCACGTCGGTATAGCCGAACGGTACGCAGATCACCGGCAGCCCGGCGGCCCGGGCGGTGTCGATGTCGGTGCGAGAATCGCCGATCATCACCGCGCGGGCGGGGTCGGCACCGGCCTGGGCCACGGTCTGCGTGAGATGGCGCGGATCGGGCTTGAAGAAGGGGAAGCTGTCGCGCCCGGCGATCGCCGCGAAACGGTCGGTGATCGCAAAATGGTCGAGGATCAGCCGCGTGTGCAGGATCGGCTTGTTGGTGCAGACGCCGAAGACAAAGCCTTCCGCGGCGAGCGTGTCGAGCGCGCCGATGACGCCGTCGTGCAGGAAGCTGTTGGGCGCGACCGCCTCGGCGTAGATCGAGAGGAAATCCTCGAACAGCACTTCGAGCTTCTCCGGCCCGAGCGGGCGGCCGCTGACCTTGAAGCCGCGCTCGAGCAAGGCGCGCGCCCCGGCGCCGACCAGTTCGCGGGCCCGCTCGACGGGCAGCGCCGGCAATCCCTCGCGTTCGAGGATGACGTTGAGCGTGCGCATGATGTCGGGGGCGGTTTCGGCGAGCGTGCCGTCGAGGTCGAAAACGACGATGGGAGGCAGGGACATGGCGATCTCTGTGGCTGCGTTGCTCGGCTTAAAGGCCTTCGGCTGCGGCTTGGCAAGGGCAGGCCGACACCGGGCCTCTTCTGCTCACATTGGCGTGCCCGGCAAATTGGCAGGCTCATCCCGGCTGGCCAGCATGATAGTCTGCGGGCGAATCGTCGGAAGGGTCGCAGTGGTGTCGAAGATCTCGGAAAATCCGAAGCGCAGGCTTGGCCGAGCGCTCCCGCTCGCCTGCTGCGCCGCGGCGTTTCTGGCGGCTCCCGCCTTCGCCGCCCCCTTCGAGTTCGCCCCGGCGCCGCAGACCGATCTCAACCGCGTCTACCGGGTCGACAAGGCGACCGGTGAGGTCGGCGCCTGCCAGTTCCAGCTGAAGGAGGGCGGGATCGGCGTCACCGCCTGCTTCCCGGCCGGCGAGGGGGCGGGCCCTCAGCCGCCGAGCGACTATGTTCTCGTGCCCTCGCGGCATGAGCGCGAAGGCGGCATTTTCCGGGCGAACGTCCGAACCGGCGAGATGAGCATCTGCTACGTCTTCGACGACAAGGTGGTCTGCACGCCGCAGGCGAAATAGCGGGCATTTCGGCCCGGCTGGACGGCTTCTGCCGGGCGCCCATGCGTCTGATGCGGGTTTTTTGCTGTCGGCAAGCCCGGTGCCCGCATGCTAGAGCGCCTGGCATTCCCTCCGCAATGTCCGAGGCCTGCCATGCTCAAGCTCAACGACCCGTCGCTTTTTCGCTCGCAGTGCTATGTCGACGGTGCCTGGATCGGCGAAGGCGCCGATGTCGTCGACAATCCGGCGACCGGCGAGGTTCTCGCGAAAGTGCCGCGCTTCGGCGCCGATGAGACGACCGCCGCGGTCGAGGCTGCGGCACGCGCCTTCAAGCCCTGGGCGAAGAAGTCGGCCAAGGAGCGTTCGGCGATCCTGCGCAAATGGTTCGAGCTGATCATGGCGAACCAGGAGGATCTGGCGCAGATCATGACGGCCGAGCAGGGCAAGCCCCTGTCCGAGGCGCGCGGCGAGGTCGCCTATGCCGCCTCCTTCGTCGAGTTCTACGCCGAGGAAGCCAAGCGCATCTATGGCGAGACGATTCCCTCGCCCTTCCCGAATTCGCGGATCATCGTGCAGAAGCAGCCGGTCGGTGTCTGCGCTGCGATCACGCCCTGGAACTTCCCGGCGGCGATGATCACCCGCAAATGCGCGCCCGGCCTCGCGGCGGGCTGCACCTTCGTGGTCAAGCCGGCGCCGGACACCCCGCTGACTGCGCTGGCACTGGTCGAACTCGCCGAGCGCGCCGGCTTCCCCAAGGGCGTGATCAACGTCGTAACCGGTGATGCTGTCGCGATCGGCGGCGTGATGACCTCGCATCCGGCGGTGCGCTTCATCGGCTTCACCGGCTCGACCCCGGTCGGCAAGCTCCTGATGCAGCAGGCGGCCTCGACCGTGAAGAAGGTCGGGCTCGAGCTCGGCGGCAATGCGCCCTTCATCGTCTTCGACGATGCCGATCTCGATGCGGCGGTGGCCGGCGCGCTCGCCGCCAAGTTCCGCAATATGGGCCAGACCTGCGTCTGCACCAACCGGCTCTTCGTGCAGGAGGGCATCCATGACGCGTTCGTGGCGAAGTTCGCCGGCGAGGTCGCCAAGATGAAGGTCGGCAACGGCGTCGAGGTCGGCGTCGTCCAGGGGCCGCTGATCAATGCGCGCGCGGTCGAGAAGGTCGAGCGTCACGTCGCCGACGCGGTGGCGGGCGGGGCCAGGGTCGTGACCGGCGGCAAGCGCCATGCGCTCGGCCGCAGCTTCTACGAGCCGACCGTGCTGTCGGGCGTGACCACCAGGATGCTGGTGACGCGCGAGGAGACCTTCGGCCCGGTCGCGCCGGTCTACAGCTTCAAGAACGAGGACGAGGTCGTCGCGCTCGCCAACGACACGCCCTTCGGCCTGGCCGCCTATTTCTACACCCGGGATCTCGGCCGCGCCTTCCGCGTCGCCGAGGAGCTCGAATACGGCATGGTCGGCATCAATTCGGCGATGCTCGGCACCGAGGTCGCCCCCTTCGGCGGCGTCAAGGAATCCGGCCTCGGCCGCGAGGGCTCGCTGCACGGCATCGATGAGTTCGTCGAGATCAAGTACATGCTGATGGGAGGGCTCGGCGCGTGAGCGACGCTCTGAAGAAGGCGGCGGCCGACGCGGCCCTCGCGCTGGTCGCGCCCGGCATGCGGCTCGGCCTCGGCACCGGCTCGACTGCGAAGCTCTTCGTCGACGGCCTCGGCGCCAGGGTCGCGCAGGGCCTGCAGGTCATCTGCGTCGCGACCTCGGAAGCGACCCAGGCGCAGGCCGAGAGCCTCGGCATTCCGATGTCGACCCTCGATCTGACGCCGGAACTCGACCTGACCATCGACGGCGCCGATGAGGTCGATGCCGAGCTCCGGCTCATCAAGGGCGGCGGCGCCGCCCTGCTGCGCGAGAAGATCGTCGCGGCGGCCTCGAGGCGCATGGTGGTGATCGCCGATGCCGGCAAGCTGGTCGGAACCCTCGGACGCTTTCCGCTGCCGATCGAGGTCGTGCCCTTCGGGCTCGAGGCGACCAGGCGGGCAGTCGCGGCGGCCATCGCCGCTTCGGGCGCGAATGGCGAGCTCGTGCTGCGCAAGCGGCCGGACGGGACGACCCTCCTGACCGATGGCGGCCATTTCATTCTCGACGCCCATCTCGGCAGCATCGCCGATCCCGAGCGGCTTGCGGCTTTGCTCAATCAGGTGCCGGGCGTGGTCGAGAGCGGCCTGTTCATCGGCCTGGCGACGGCGGCTTTCATCGCGCGGCCCGAGGGCGTGCAGATACTTGGGGACATCGCGGCGCAGCGCGACTGAAGTCGCTCGTCGCCACGTTCGCGCCCGTTTTCCCGGCAATGCCCGGGCAGCGAACATGTCCAGCAAAAGTGGTTTCCACTTTGGCTGGACATGTTCTAAGAGCGGCCACTGGTGTGTCGGTCCGTGCACCGCCGCATGCGGCGCGTCTGATCGCGCGCGCTTCGACAAAGGGGAAACCTGCATGATCCGTCACAGCCTTGCCGGCGCGATCCTTTCGCTGGCGCTGTTTGTCGCGCCTGCCTCGGCGCAGCAGGGGCCGAGCCCCGAGCATCTCAAGGCAGCTCGCGAGGTCGTCGTCTCGTCGGGGCTCGCCCAGTCCTTCGATTCGATCTACACTGAGTTCGTCGCCGGCGTCCGCCAGAGCGTCGGCACGACCCGCCCCGAGCTGAAGAAGGACATCGAAGACGTCCTTGCCAGCCTCAAGGACGATGCCGAAGCCAAGCGCGGCGAGATCGTCGACACCTCGGCGCGCGCTTTCGCCGGCAAGATGACCGAGGCCGATCTCAAGGAGGTCGCGGCCTTCTTCAACTCGCCGGTCGGCCAGCGCTACAACTCGTTCCGGCCCGAGGTCATCGACGAGATCTATACCCTGCTGCAGCCCTGGAGCGTGGCGACCAGCAACCTGCTCTATGACCGCTTCTATGCCGAGATGCGCAAGCGCGGCCACCAGCTCTGAGCGAACCAGCATCGTTGCAGAAACAAAACCGCCGGTGGCAGCACCGGCGGTTTTTTGTTGGTTTCGCAAGTGCCGGCGACAGGGCCGGGGTGCCTAATCCTCCGCCGCCTTGAACCGGTTCAGCCCCTTCATCACGAAGGGAGCGACGAGCGCGATGAAGGCGATGCCGAGCAATGTCGCCGAGCCCGGATTTTCGAGCAGGATCATCGGGTCGCCGAGGCTGATCTGCAAGGCGCGTCGCAATTGCGCTTCCGCCATCGGCCCGAGGATCAGGCCGACCACCATTGGTGCCACCGGATAGTCGTAGCGGCGCATCAGATAGCCGAGATAGCCGAAGAGGAAGAGCATGCCGAGCTCGACCGGAGAGGGATTGACCGCGAGCGTGCCCATGGTCGCGAAGACCAGGATGCCGGCATAGAGCCAGGGCTGCGGCACCGCCAGCAGCCGGACCCAGAGCCCGATCAGCGGCAGGTTCAGGATCACCAGCATGACGTTGGCGACGAAGAGCGAGGCGATCAGGCCCCAGACCAGGTCCGGCTTCTCGGCGAAGAGCAAAGGCCCGGGGTTGAGCCCATATTGCTGGAAGCCGGCCAACATGATCGCGGCGGTCGCCGAGGTCGGCAGGCCGAGCGTCAGCAGCGGCACCAGCGTGCCGGCGGCTGAGGCGTTGTTGGCGGCCTCAGGCCCGGCGACGCCCTCGATCGCGCCCTTGCCGAACTCCTCGGGATATTTGCAGAGCTTCTTCTCCGTCGAATAGGACAGGAAGGTCGGCACCTCCGCGCCGCCGGCCGGCAGCGCCCCGATCGGGAAGCCGTAGGCGGTGCCGCGCAGCCAGGGCGCCCAGGAGCGCTTCCAGTCCTGCTTCGTCATCCAGAGCGAGCCCTTGATCGGGATGATCTCCTCAGGCTCGCGCCAGCGCTTCGAGGCGACGTAGAAGGCCTCGCCGACCGCGAACAGGCCGACAGCGAGCGTCGTCACCTCGATGCCGTTGAGCAGTTCCGGAACACCGAAGGTCAGGCGCGCCTGTCCGGTCAGCTTGTCGATGCCGACGAGCCCGAGCAGCATGCCGAGGAACAGGCTGGTCAGGCCGCGCAACGGCGAGTCGCCGAAGGTCGCCGAGACCGTGACGAAGGCGACGATCATCAGCGCGAAATAATCCCAGGGCCCGAACTTGATCGCGAGCTCGACCAGCCAGGGCGCGAGGAAGGCAAGGCCGATCGTGGCGATCAGCCCGGCGACGAAGGAGCCGATGGCGGCGGTGGCGAGCGCCGGCCCGCCGCGCCCGGCCTTGGCCATCTTCGAGCCTTCGAGCGCTGTCGCCAGCGAAGCGCTCTCGCCGGGTGCGTTGAGCAGGATCGCGGTCGTCGAGCCGCCATACATGCCGCCGTAATAGATGCCGGCGAACATGATCAGCGAGCCGGCCGGATCGAGCTTGAAGGTCACCGGCAGCAGCAGGGCGACCGTCAGCGCCGGCCCGATGCCGGGCAGCACGCCGACGGCGGTGCCGAGGAACACGCCGATCAGGCAGAACAGCAGCTTGGAGGGCTCGAAGGCGACGGAGAAGCCGTTGGCGAGGGAGAGCAGGGTGTCCATCGGATGCGCCTTTCAGCCCAGCAGCCGTTCGAGCGGCCCGGCCGGCAGCGACAGGGTCAGGAGCTTGAGGAAGAGCAGATAGATCGCGCTGCCGAGCACGAGGCCGATCGCGATGTCGGCCGGCAACGCGTCGCGGCCGAAGCCGCGTGCCGTGCAGGAAAACAGGATCGCGGTGGCGATGATGAAGCCGCCGCCCAACGCGATGCAGGCGATCAGCCCGGCGAGCCCGCCGCCGATCCAGAGCAGCGCCCGCACATCGGCCACCTCCGGCTTCGGCAGCCCTTCCTTGAAGGCCACGACGAGATGCGCGAGGCCGAGCACGACGAGACCGGCGCAGACGACATAGGGCATCGCGGTCGGGCCGACGCCATAATTTGAGGTGATCGTCTGGCGCGAGGCGTCGAAGGCGACGATCGCCGCCGCGGCCAGCAGGAGCAGCCCGACGACGAGGGCAGGGCGGTCGATTGTGCGGGACATGGGCTTGCCGTCGAGCGGGAGCAGGAAAGGGCGGGCGGCGCTGCCGCCCGCCGGTCGAACAGAATCGGCTTACTTCACCATGCCGACATCACGCATCACCTTCTCTACGCGCACGGTCTCGGCCTTCAGGAAGGCGTCGAACTCGGCGCTGGCGAGATAGGCGTCGTCCCAGCCGCGGGCCTTGAGAATCTCGGCCCATTCCTTCGACTTCGCCATCTTGTCGATGGCGCCGGACAGCGTCGCCTTCTGCGCGTCGGTCAGGCCGGGAGGCGCCACGACCGAACGCCAGTTCAGCAGCTCGAGATTGACGCCGCCTTCCTTCAGGGTGGGCGCGTCGGGGGCATTGTCGAGGCGCTTGCTCGCGCTGACGCCGATCACGCGCAGCTTGCCGGCCTTGATCTGGCCTTCGAACTCGCCATAGCCGGAGATGCCGGCCGTGACCCGGCCGCCGAGCATGGCGGCCAGCGCCTCACCGCCGCCCGAGAACGGGATGTAGTTGATCTTCTTGGGATCGCCGCCGGCGGCCTCGGCGAAGAGCGCGGCGAGGATGTGGTCGGCGCCGCCGGCCGAACCGCCGGCCCAGGTCACCTTGGCCGGGTCGGCCTTGACGCGCTCGGCGAGATCCTTGGCGGTCTTGATCGGCGAGTCGGCGGGAACGACGATGACCAGCGCCTCGGCGGTCAGCCGCGCGATCGGCGTGGCCTGGGTCAGGTTGACCGGCGATTTGTTGAGCAGGATCGCACCGACCATGACGAAGCCGTTGACCATCAGCTGGTGGCCGTCGCCCTTGGCGCCGATCAGCTGGGCGAGGCCGATCGTGCCGCCGGCGCCGGTGACATTGGTCACCTGGACGCTCTTGGCGATGCCGGACGCGGTCAGGGCCTGCTGCATCGAGCGGGCCGTGCCGTCCCAGCCGCCGCCGGGCGCTGCGGGAGCCATGATCTTAAGTTCGAGCTGGGCGAAGGCGGCCGTGGTCAGGCCGGCGAGCGCGACCGCCGTGACGGCGCCGCGCTTCAGTATGGCTGTCAGCATGTTCTACCTCCCGCGCGCGGCCGTTCCGCGCAAAATGTTGTAGGCGCCTGCCTGTGACATCGCGTCGCCCGGTCGGTCAATTGCGCCTGATTGATCAATCCCAAGTCAAGGTCTTTCACGACGTCGCCGGACGCCCCTGTTGCGCGCCGGCGCGATGGCGTAAGAGCACGCCGATGTCTCGATCTGCTTCTCCCGTGGCGACGGGCACCCCCCTTGCCGGAGCCGCCGCCGCGGTCGGCCATGGTCTGCTCGCCGCCCTTCCTCTCGCCATGTGGGCCGCGACGCGCTCCGCGCCGCTGTTTCTCGGCTTGGCGGCGCTTGCTTTTCTTGTGGCGGGGCTGACGCGAGGCGGCGTCGGTGGGCTGTGGCGTGGCGTTGCGCCGTTGCTGCGCGCGCCGATCGGGGTTCTGGTGCTGGGCTTCGCGCTCTGGGCCCTGGTCAGCACGGGCTGGAGCCATCGCCCGGCGGCCGGCCTGCGGATGTGGGGCGAATTCGTGCTGCCGCTGCTCGCGGGGCTGACGATCGTGGCGAGCGGCGCCTTCACTCCCTCCCGGCGCTTCATGCGCGTGCTCGCGGTCACGGTGATCCTGGCGTCCTGCCTGCTCTATTACGAATTCGCCACCGAGTTTGCGCTGCGCAAATGGCTCGCCCTCGACCGGCGCCAGGAGAGCTTCTACTTCAACCGCGCCGCGCTCACCTGCCTCGTCCTGGCGGTTCCGGTGATCGACCGCCTCTGGCGCGAAGGGGCAAGGCGCGACCGCGTCCTGGCCTGCCTGCTCGGCCTCGTCGTCGCGACCCTGGTCTTCGCTTCCGACAGCGAGGCGGCCAAGCTCGGCCTCGTCGTGATGGTCGTGGCCGGGATCGTCTTTGCCGCAGCGCCGCGGCTGATGCTCGCCGCGACGGCGGCCGCTTTCCTGGCCACCATGGCGCTCGCCCCGGCGATCGGGCCGACACTGGAGGCGCAGCTGCCGGCCTCCCTGCGCAGCCATCTCCAGCCTTCGCACGAGGTCCGCATCGACATCTGGGAGACCTTCGGCGAGGCGGCGATGCTGCGGCCGTTGCGCGGCTACGGCTTCAACGCCGCCGCGACATTGGACCAGGATCCGGTCGCGCAGACCATTTCGCCTCCGCGCCGGGCGATGCTGGCGATCGGCCATCCCCATAGCGCCCCGTTGCAGGCCTGGGTCGATACCGGCCTCGTCGGAGCCGCCTTGCTCTTGGTGGCCGGCTTGCTGCTGCTCGCTCGCTTGAGACGGCTGCCGCCGCCGCGGTCGGCGATGCCTGCCGCCTTCTTCGCCGGCTGCTTCGCGATCGTCGTGGTCGCGCATGGCGCCTGGCAGGGCTGGTGGATCGCCGTCCTGACCCTTGCGGCGCTGCTGTTCGCCGCTGCTCCCATAGACATGCGAAATCTCGAGGACAGGACATGAGCGCGTTCGACGTCGACCTCTTCGTCATCGGTGCCGGCTCGGGGGGGACCCGCGCCGCCCGCATCGCCGCCGGCCACGGCGCCAGCGTGGCGATCGCCGAGGAGGACCGTATCGGCGGCACTTGCGTGATCCGCGGCTGCGTGCCGAAGAAGCTCTTCGTCTATGCCAGCCGCTTCGCCGACGAGTTCGAGGATGCCGCCGGCTTCGGCTGGAAGCTCGGCAAGCCGGAATTCGACTGGCCGACCCTGCGCGATGCCGTCGCCAACGAGGTCGGCCGGCTCTCCGGACTCTATCGCAAGGGGCTGGAAGCGGCGCTGGTCCAGATCCACGAGGAGCGTGCCGTCATCGAGGACGCGCACACCGTAAGGCTGCAGCGCAGCGGCAAGCCCGTCCGGGCCCGCCATATCCTCGTCGCCACCGGCGGTTACCCGGCCTTCGACCCGCCGATCCCGGGCGGCGAATACGGGATCTCCTCCAATGAGATCTTCCATCTGCCGGAATTGCCCCGCCGCCTTCTGGTCGTCGGCGGCGGCTATATCGCGCTCGAATTCGCCAGCCTTTTCGCGCGGCTCGGCGTCGCCGTCACCGTGCTGCATCGTGGCGACAACGTGCTGCGCGGCTTCGACGAGGATATCCGCACCCGCCTGCGCGAAGCGCTCGCCCATGCCGGCATCACCTTCAGGCTCGGCTGCACCATCGACCGCATCGAGTTGCTGGCCGATGGCACGCGCCGCGCCCATTTCACCGGTGGCGAGCCGATCGATGCCGATGTCGTTCTGGTCGCCACCGGCCGCCGGCCCAACACGACGGGACTCGGGCTCGAGGCGGCGGGCGTGAAGCTCGGGCCGATCGGGCAGGTCCTGGTCGACGAGGGCTCGGCGTCGAGCGTGCCCTCGATCCATGCGGTCGGCGACGTCACCAACCGGATCAACCTGACCCCGGTCGCGATCCGCGAGGGCCACGCCTTTGCCGACACGACCTTCGGCGGCAAGCCCTGGACGACCGACCACAGCATCGTCGCCTCGGCGGTCTTCACCACGCCGGAGATCGGCACCGTCGGACTCACCGAGCAGCAGGCAGTCGCTGCCGGCCATGAACTGCGCGTCTTTGAGGCCGGTTTCCGGCCGATGAAGGCGACGATTTCGGGCCGTCAGGAACGCATCTACATGAAGCTCGTGGTCGATGCGAAGACCGACAGGATGCTGGGCGTCCACATCCTCGGCCATGATGCGGGGGAGATCATCCAGGCCGTCGCCATCGCCGTGACCATGGGCGCGACCAAGGCCGATTTCGACCGCACCATCGCTCTGCATCCGAGCGCCGCGGAGGAACTCGTCACCATGCGCACGGCCCGCAAGAGCGCGCTCTGAGGGCGCGCGAAACCGTCCAAAAGCCCGCTCGTTCACGACGCGCGCTTTGCTTGCGCCTCGCGATGAGCGCTTCGGCGGTTCGCGCGTGGCCTCACGGCTCGCGGTCCGAGCGCCTGCTGTCATAAAGCAGGCTTGCGTCGTTCAGGCCGATGTCGCGGCTCATGTGAGCGCTCAGCCCTTCCGGGTCGAGGCGTGCGTCCAGCGTGACCCTGTTTCCCTGTGTTCGCCTCAGGAAACGGGGCCAATGCAGCTTCAGGGGCGGCATAAGGCTGACATATCCGTTTTTTCTGCTAGTTTCGGCCGTCATCGTTCGGCTCCCGGGAAAGTCGATCTTTCGCTAGGGAATGCCGATCGAGGGCGCCGCGGACAAACCGGATTTCATGTCTGACGCATAAGGACAGCTGATGTCTGATCTGGCGATCGGCCTGCCGCCGCTCAGTGCCGTGCGGGCCTTCGAGGCGGCGGTGCGGCATGGCAGCTTCACCCTGGCTGCAGCCGAGCTCGGCATGACGCAGGCTGCGGTGAGCTATCAGATCAAGCTCCTGGAGGAGCGGCTCGGCGCGCCGCTGTTCCGGCGCCGGCCGCGCGGCGTCGTCCTCACCGAGACTGGGGAAAGGCTGGGCGTTTCGGTGACCGATGCGTTCGACGGCCTGCGCGGCGCCTTCGCTGCCGTCACCGAGACGGCCGAAGGCGTGCTTTCGGTACAGGCGCTGCCGACGATCGCCGCGAACTGGCTGGCTCCACGGCTCGGCCTGTTCCAGTGCGCCAATCCCAGTCTCGCCATCCGGCTGGTTCCTCAAGTGAGCCAGCGCCAACCGGAGGTCGACGATTGTGACGTCGTCATCCGGCGCGGCAGCGGGCAATGGCCGGGGCTGGAGGCGCACTGGCTGATGACCAATGAATACACCCCGCTCTGCGGCCCGGGGCTGTTCCGGCATCTCGGTGGCGCGGCGCAGCCATTGGATCTGCTGGCGGTGCCGCGTTTCGGCTGCCCGAAATCCTGGGCCAGCTGGTTCGCCGCGGCGGGGGCCTCGGCGGACCAGGCTGGTGAAGCGCGGATCGATCTCGTCGTGCAGCAGTTCGAGGTCACGGCTGCGCTGGCCGGGAACGGCGCGGTGATGGCGCAGCCGGCCTTCTTTCGGCGGGAGCTGAACCAGGGCGTGCTGGTCCAGCCTTTCGACGTGATGCTGCGCGACGGACAGGACTACTGGCTGACCTATCCGACCAGGCGCCGCAACGCCCGCAAGATCCGCCTGTTTCGCGACTGGCTGCTCAAGGAAGCGCGCGACGGCTGAGCCTACGCGGCGCGCCGGGCCTCGCGCTCAGCCTGCCTTGCCGAGATAGGCGGTGGCGTCGATCTCGACGAGGCAGTCGGGCGAGCCCAGCCCGTTGACGATGCAGGAGACCCGGTGCGGTGGCTCCTCGGCGAAATTCGCGAAATAGACCTCGTTCATCGGCTCCCAATAGGCGCGGTCGGTGACATAGACGGTGCACTTGACCACGTCTTTCAGGCTCGCGCCGGCCTCTTCGAGCAGGGCCCTGATGTTGTCGATGCATTGCTGGGTCTGGCGCCTTGCATCGCCGATGGCGTATTTCCCCTGCAGATCCGCGCCGACGCAGCAGACGAACATGAAGTCGCCGGCGATCGTGGCCTGGGCGAAGGGCAGCCGGCTCTTGTAGACGCGGTCCGAGGAAACGCTGCGCTTGGGCATGGGCGGATCGTCCTTGTCTGGCCCGGCACCGCCGCAGGCGGTCCCCGGGCGGGTTGAGCTCATGGCCCGCAGGTCCGACCGCGATCGTGGCCGAAGGCGTGAGGCGCTTGCCGGCACGCGGTTTTTCGCCGGTCGGGCGCTGAAGTTCTGGCTTGCTCGTTGCCGTAGCGGTGGTCAGCGGCGGTCTTGGGGTGTATAGGCCGGCCTTCGCGCTTCAAAAGAGGTTAACGCAGGCGCGATTTGTGAAATCAGGAGCACTATGATGTCCGAGCGGTGGACGCCCGAGAGCTGGAGGGCAAAGCCCGTCCAGCAGATGCCGGAATATCCGGACCAGGCAGCCTTGAAGGCGGTTGAGCAGCAGCTCGCCGGCTTTCCGCCGCTCGTTTTTGCAGGCGAGGCGCGCAAGCTCAAACGGGCGTTGAGCAAGGTCGCGGCCGGCGAGGCCTTCCTTCTCCAGGGCGGTGACTGCGCCGAGAGCTTCGCCGAGCATTCGGCCGACAACATCCGCGATTTCTTCCGGCTCTTCCTGCAGATGGCGGTGGTGCTGACCTTCGCCGGCGGTTCGCCGGTGGTGAAGGTCGGGCGCATCGCCGGCCAGTTCGCCAAGCCGCGCTCGGCCCCGACCGAGACGATCGGCGGCGTCGAGCTGCCGAGCTACAAGGGCGACATCATCAACGAGAACGAGTTCACGGCCGAGGCCCGGATTCCGGATCCGCGCCGTCAGCTCGAGGCCTATCGCCAGTCGGCGGCGACGCTGAACCTGATCCGTGCCTTCGCGTCCGGCGGCTACGCCAATCTCGATAACGCGCATCGCTGGATGCTCGGCTTCGTCAAGGACAGCCCCCAGTCGGGCCGCTATGACGAGGTCGCGCAGCGCATCACCGAGGCGCTCGACTTCATGCGCGCCATCGGCATCGACCCGGAAACGCATCCCGAGATGCGCTCGACCGAGTTCTACACAAGCCATGAGGCGCTGCTGCTCGGTTATGAGCAGGCGATGACCCGCACCGACTCGACCACCGGCGAATGGTACGACACCTCCGGCCATATGCTCTGGATCGGCGACCGCACGCGCCAGCTCGACCATGCCCATGTAGAGTTCTTCCGCGGCATCCGCAATCCGATCGGCCTGAAATGCGGGCCGTCGCTGAAGCCGGACGAGCTGCTCAAGCTGATCGACGCGCTCGATCCGCAGAACCAGCCCGGCCGCCTGACGCTGATCGCCCGCTTCGGCGCCGACAAGGTCTTCGACCATCTGCCGGCCCTGGTGCGCGCCACCAAGCGGGAAGGGCGCAATGTCGTCTGGTCCTGCGATCCGATGCACGGCAACACCGTCAAGGCGGCGAGCGGCTACAAGACCCGGCCCTTCGACCTGATCCTCTCCGAGGTGAAGAACTTCTTCGCCGTCCATCAGGCCGAGGGCACCTATGCCGGCGGCCTGCATCTGGAGATGACCGGCAAGAACGTCACCGAATGCACGGGCGGTGCCCGCGGCATGACCGACGCCGATCTGAACGATCGCTATCACACCTTCTGCGATCCGCGCCTCAACGCGGAGCAGGCGCTGGAGATGGCCTTCCTCGTCGCCGAACTGGTCAAGCGCGAGCGTTCCGGACGGGCCCGTCCCGAGGTCGAGGCGGCCGAATAGGCCGCCATCGGCCTGCGGGGTACGCGCAAAAGCAAGAGGGCCGCAGCTGAGCTGCGGCCCTTTTTTGCGATCCGTAGGTTGCGTCAGAATTTCAGGGCGGCCGCGATGCGTCCGGTGTTGACCGTCGTACTCGTGCCCTCGACCTCGCCGAAGCCGATATACTGGTATTCGGCGCGCAGGAGGAGATTGTCGGTCACGGC
Source organism: Allobosea sp. (assembly GCF_017308075.1). Taxonomy (GTDB): domain Bacteria; phylum Pseudomonadota; class Alphaproteobacteria; order Rhizobiales; family Beijerinckiaceae; genus Allobosea. Next base: position 2,382 of record NZ_JAFKFX010000056.1, on the reverse strand, counting down.
CCAGTCGACGCCGGCGCCGAACGCCATGCCGAAGCCCCAGATGTTCTTGCGGGCGACGCCGACGCGCAGCGGATAGCCTGCCGCCATGCGTGATGTCTCGGTCGCGGTGTTGGCGTTGGTGACGATCGCGGCCGTCGCATCGATCGTCGAATAGGCGTCGAAGCGGCCGAAGGCGGCACCGATGGTGGCGAAGGGCATGATCCGCCCATAGGCGTAGCCCATGCGCAGGCGTGCCGTGGCATAGTCGTGCAGCCGCGCCCCGAGCTTGGTGTCCATCGACCAGTCGAGTGTCTGGCCGCCGGCGGTGGTGCGGCGCGCGATGAAGTCGCGGAAGCCATAGCCCTGGTCGGCGCGCGTATAATCCGCCTCGAGTCCGAGCACGACATCGCCGAACAGGTAATTATAGCCGAGGAAGCCGCCGAAATTGGTGCCGCTGTCGCGCCGCGCTCCCTGGTCGACGACGAACTGGCCCATATCGACGGCCTGGCCGAGCGCCGTGTTGCGGAAAGCGGAGCGGGCGAGGTCCGGCAGACCGGGCCCCGGTTCGAATTCGGTTTCGCTCTGGCCGGCGAAGCCGCCGAAATAGAAGCCCGACCAGTCGAAAGCGCCGGCACCGAAGGAGGGCGCCTCGATCGGCTGTTCGATCTGCGAGCCCCTGAGATAGTCGGCGCCCTGCGCCGCCTGCGGCAGCGTGAGCGCACAGGCCATCGCGACGACCGGGGTGAGGGCGGCGATAGATGCAGCACGCATCGATGACTCTCCGAACAGCCGCCGACAGAGAGTGCGGCAGGCTCGGCGATGATTCATGCCCGATTAACCCTAATACCGGGTTAACGTCCTCATCGCTGTCGGGCCTTATTCTATCGGGGTTTTCGTGATCTGGTTTGCAGATCGATTAGAGAAAGTTTGCAGCCGGTGTTCCTTCTCTAGTCCATTCCGGAGCGCGCTTTGCGTGCCAGCGCCTCCTGATCGATGTGCCTGGTGTAGCGCTCGACCATCTGGATCGACATGCCGAACAGGGCCGCGATCTCCTGGTGCGTCCTGCCAGCGAGGCGGGCGTCGCAGCAGGCGAGGGCGCGCAGACCGTGCGGGCTGACGTCAGCTCCTCGGATGCTGTCGGGAGCACTGTCAGCGAGCCAGGTCCGGAGGCGGTAGCGGATCGACGCCTCATTGTGACGCTTGCCGTCAGGCTTCGTCAGGTAGGGCGTCATCTCGCCAACGTTCCAGCCGTCGATCTCTTTGAGGTGCGCCGCGGAGAGCGGCAGGAAGTGCTTCTTGCCGCGGAGCTTGCTAATCTTGATGTCGAGACCGTCGCCTCGGCGCATGGCAGGCCAGAATTTGACCAGATCTCCAACGCGTTGGCCGGTGGCGCGGCCGAGATAGGCGAGCCGTGCCAGATCAGATGGCCCGTGCTTGACGACGGCGATCCACACAGCTTCCGGCCACGGCTCGGTGGTCTCGACCTGTGTCTCGACTTGCGGAACATCTCGCGCCGGGTTGCGCGTCATATGCCCATCACCTACCGCCCAAGTGCACATGGCGCGGAGCACGCGCACGAGCAGGTTGGCTGAGACAGGCGCGGTCGCGGCCAGAGCATCCCGCGCTGCTGAGATTGCCGCCGGCGTCAGGTCCTCGGCAATCTGGCCGCCCCAAGCCTTTTTGATCAGGCCGAGATAGTAGTCATAGACGTTCTGCGTCTTCGGGCTGAAGCTCGCCCATTTCGACGACGCCTTGTAGAGCTCGATGATTGCCGTGAAGGTCCCCTTCTTCGGCGCCACGCTCTTGCCGTTCAATTCCTCGCAGAACGACCAGAACTGAGCCTCGCGAGGCTCGTAAGGGATGCGAGTGAGCGGGCCGCGAAGGGCCTTATCGAGATGCCGGCCAGCCTGATGGTAAAAGTACACCTTTCCGGTCGGCTTCTTGATGCGGAACACCCCTTCAGGCAGCGGCACGATTGCGGCCCTTCGCTTTTTTCCCGAAGACATCGGCAATGTTTTCCATGAACGGGTCAGAGTGCGCGGGTTCAGCGCTGAAGTGCGCAAGCTTCGCCTCGAGCGAAGGCCAATGCCACCGCATGATCTGTCCGCGGTCAATCTGAGGCTGCGACAAGAACCCTGAACGCACCCACACGTCGAAGGTCTCGACGCTGATCATCAGCAACTCTGCTGCGGTCTTGCGGTCGACGAAGACGGGCTGGACCGGCGTACGCGTCATGCCTCACCTCCCGCCCATATCGGCTTCCATGGCGTCGGAGATCTTGCGCGAGGTCGCGACCCAAAGCGCGGCGCGGACCATCAGCATCATGACGAGCGCGGCGATGAAGCCGGCGGTGAAGCCCTGCCAGGTCATGAGAGCATCCCCAGCCATTGGCTGCCGAGCGCC
>NZ_JAFKFX010000028.1 GCF_017308075.1 Allobosea sp. | reverse complement strand
TCAACACGCTTCATGAAAGTTTTTCGACAAAAACACCCAAGAAACAAAAAAGACCACAAAAACAACAGCTTAAGACAATCAACAAACACCCCGGAACAACACCACAACACCACAATCCCCAAAAACAACCCTGAAGGCCCGGAAACAGTGCACCAGGCTCGGGCCATCCGCCCTCCCCCGACCGCCCCATCGGCGCCTGCGCCCAAATATGTTGATCGCCAGCGTGTGCCTGGTGCTGCTGCCGCCGATAATCAGCTGACGTTCCACCTCGCAGCATCGGCCAAGCGCTATCGGCGCTTCCGCCTGATTGCCTGCCGTCGTCCGGACACTGTCAGGGTCGATGCGCTCGCGGTCATGCCGCTGGCCGGGAGGCTCTCTGCCGCGATGAACGATCGCCTCACGCGCACTTTACCGGTGGTCCGGACCTGTGACGCGCCTGGCCTCGGCCATCCCCGACGCCGTCAAGGAGCGCCAGGGCCGGGACACGGCCGCAGCTCCGGCCTCCGTTCGAGACGAAGGACCGACAGAGGAGTTTTGCGCGCGTGCGCGGTCTCGCGTGCGCGCTAGGCAGGATCGTCCGCAGACCTGCCTACGAGGTTTTCGGGAAGCCCTGTTCCCAGGAAAGCGGCCGCATCTCGGCGCCGGCAATGGCCCGGGTCGAGCAAGGCTCGCTGCCGGGGCTCAGCCGATCAAGGGCTTTCCCGCTCCGCCATCGTAATCGCGCCAGGCCGGAAGGTCGTGCTCCGGCAGACTCTCCGCGCTCATGATGGCGCGCGCCACCGCATGCGCCATCACCATCGCGGCGATCGTCCCGATCACAGTGACATCGGCGCTGACATCCACCGCCTTGCCAGTCGAAAGCGCGAAGATGGTGTCGCCATCGAACATGGTGTGGATCGGGTTGATGCTGCGGGCGAACCCGTCATGGGCCATCTGCGCGATTTTGCGCAGCTCGGCCTTGCCGAAGGGCGCGTTGGTCGCGATCGCGCCGATCGTGGTGTTGGCGCCGCCGAAACCCGCCACGCCATAGCCGCCCATCATCGCAGCGACCGTATCGCGGAAGCCGCTCCCCTCGCCGCTGCGCGCGCCGGCGAGGATCCGGCCGTTTCGGGGATCATAGACATCGCCGACGGCGTTGACCGCGACGATCGCGCCGACGACGATCCCGGTGCCCGGTACGGCCCAGCTCGCCGTGCCGAGCCCGCCCTTCATCGCGAACGCCGGACCGAAGAGCTTGCCGATGCTCGCGCCGGCGCCGGCGCCGACATTGCCCTGCGCCGAAGGCTCCCGCGTCGCGGCGAGGCAGGCGGCATAGCCGGCATCGGCATCGGGCCGGACCGAGAAATCGCCGACGCCGAGATCCATCAGCACCGCAGCCGGGACGATCGGCACCACGCCGGCGCCGATCGGGAAGCCATGCCCGCGCTCCTCCAGATAGCGGGCCACGCCGGTCGCCGCCGCGAGGCCATAGGCGCTGCCGCCGGAAAGCAGCACCGCCTGGACCTTCTGGACATAATTGCTGGGATCGAGCAGGTCGGTCTCGCGCGTGCCGGGCGCGGCGCCGCGGACATCGACGCCCGCCACCGCTCCCTCCTCGCAGAGGATGACCGAACAGCCGGTCGGGCGAGCGGTCAGGCTGTAATGCCCCAGCTGGATGCCGGGCACGTCGACGATGCAGCCGCCGAGAATGTCGCTTCGATGGTCCAAGGTCATCGCCCTTCCCTTATTCACAGATCGCCATGTCGCAGCCGGAGCACGGTCAGCAGGTATTCAGGTGGGGCACGACAGGCGAGCATGACACCGGTAAAGCGGCCGCGAAACTCGGCGCGGCCGAGGATGTCAGCTGAAGCACTAGCGAGCGACAGATTGCAGTTACGTTAAGAACTCGACGCTCCCTGCATTCCGACCGGCTGCGATCATGTCTTGCGATGACCGCAGATCAAGTGGCACGTATGCAGCAACCTTACGGCAGAGGACGGCGGCAGCAGGAACGGCTCGGCCGCGCTCGCGGCGCCGAGAGCAAGCCGCCTGGGCGCCATTTGCGATTGCGCAAGGATTGAACCGCTTATCTAGGCGCGGCTTTTCGAAGGGGGGTTCGTCGCGGATCGGCAGGTTTGCCGTCACCGGCGGCCAAGGATGGGCTTGCGGCTTTGAGATTACTGCTCATCGAAGACAATGACGAACTCGCCGGCCTGATCGAAGGCCAGCTCCAGGCCGGCGGCTATGGCCTCGACCGGGTCGACTGTGTCGCCGATGCGATCGCAGTGCTGGACTCGCGCAGCTACGCTGCGATGATCCTCGATCTCGGCCTGCCCGATGGCGATGGCCTCAAGGTCCTGCGCCATGTCCGCAGCCGCCAGCTCTCCTTGCCTGTGCTGATCCTGAGTGCGCGCGGCGCCATGGACGAGCGGGTCAAGGGCCTGGAGCAGGGTGCCGACGACTATCTTGCCAAGCCCTTCGCCTTCGAGGAGCTGAAGGCGCGCCTTGCGGCGCTGCTGCGCCGGCCGGGAGCCCTGCTCGGCGCGCAGCTGACCGTGAGCAATCTCGTCTTCGATACGCAGGGCCGTCAGGCCAGCGTCGAGGAACGGCCTCTGCCCCTCTCCGCGCGCGAGACCCAGCTGCTCGAGCTGCTGATGCGCCGGGCCGACAGGATCGTGCCGAAGAACGCGGTCGAGGACCAGCTTTTCGGGCTCGACGACGAGTTCGGCTCCAATGCCGTCGAGGTCTATATCCACAGGCTGCGCAAGCGGCTGCAGGACGGCAAGGCCGCGGTGACCATCAATACGGTGCGCGGGGTCGGCTATGTGTTGACGGCGGCCCCATGATCCGGCCGGGACGCAGCCTGCTGTCGAAGATATTCCTGCTGCAGGCGCTGGTTCTGTGTCTGGCGGCGCTGGCCGTCCCCCTTGCCATCGACGCGATGCTGAAGCGGCGCGCCGCCTTCTTCGAGCAGAAGGTCCTGACTGACCGGGCCCGGCTGGTCGCGGAGGCGCTGGCCGTCACGCCCGACGACAGGCTGGCGCTGGCGCCGGGGCGCTATTCGCGGGAAGGCGAAAGCGGGGAGTTCGGCTATGCGGTGGTCGACACGGCCGGGACGGTATCGCTCGCCTCGTCGCCTTTCGCCGAAGGCCTGCTGGGTCCACTCGGCCGAAGCGAGAAAACCCAATTCTCCTCGCTGGCGGCGGAGGGCCGCCAATATCGGGCGGTGAGCTTCCCCGTCACGGTCGAGAACCGGCCCTATTGGGTGATGCTGGGCTGGAATCTCAGCGAAGAAGATGTGATCCACGACGATCTGCTGCACAATTTCCTGTGGAGCGCCCTCGCCGTCGCGGCGCCGTTGCTATTGCTGCTGCTCCTTCTCAACGCGCTGATCGTGAAGCGCTTCTTCCGCCCGGTGCTGGGCCTCTCCCGGCAGGTCGCGGCGCTGGATCCGGGCCGCAGCGATCTGCGCCTGCCCACGAAAAGCCTGCCCGCCGAGATCCTGCCGCTCGCCGAGGCTTTCAACCTCGCGCTCGAACGGGTCGAGCAGAGCTACCAGGTCCAGAAGGAGTTCACCGCCGACGCCGCCCATGAGCTGCGTACGCCGCTCGCGGTCCTCGATGCGCGCCTGCAAACCCTGCCGGAATCGGAAGCCCGCGCCGCTTTGCTCGCGGATGCAAGGCTGATGGCGCGGATCGTCAACCAGCTGCTCGACATGGCGACCCTGGAGCAGGCGGGCCGGGACGGCGGCGAGACGGACCTGCTCGAGATCAGCCGCTCCGTGGTCGGGGACCTCGCGATCGAGGCCATCAAGAAGGGGCAATCGCTCGGGCTCATCGAGCCGGAAGGCCTGACCAGCCTGCGTGTCCAGGCGCAGGAGCAGGATGTCTGGCACATGCTGCGCAACCTCGTCGAGAACGCCATCCGCCACACGCCGGCGGGCACCACGATCGACGTCGTCCTGGAGAAGGATGGCAGCCTGACCGTCCGGGACGACGGGCCGGGCATTCCGGAGGAGCTGCATGAGCATATCTTCAAGCGCTTCTGGCGGCGCAAGCGCAGCGGCAATGCGGGTGCCGGGCTCGGCATGGCGATCGTCCAGCGCGTCGCGCAATCCAATGGCGGCTCGATCACGCTGCACTCGGCCGAGGGTCGAGGCACTGCCTTCGTCATCCGCCTTCCGCTCGTGCCAGACGCAGAACCGGCGCTGGGGCTCCCCCGCCTGCATTGAGCACGCCGTTCTTTTGAGACTTGACGCACCGGGCGTGCTGCTGGTCACCTGCCGAAACGATCCGCGCGCGGCGGCTCGCTGACGCAGACCCACAGGAAGGGCCGCCGATGGACAATGCCGTCGTCGACAGACCGGATCAGAACCGCTTCGAGCTGGCGATCGGCGATGAGCTCGCCCTCGCCTATTATCGCATCGAAGGCGATCATATCGTCCTCACCCATACCGAGGTTCCGCAGGCGCTTTCGGGCCAGGGCGTCGGCTCGCGGCTGGCGAAGGGCGTGTTCGAGCAGATCCGCGCCGGCGGGCGCAAGGTCGTGCCGCGCTGCTCCTTCATGGCGGGCTGGGTCAGCCGGCATCCGGAATACAACGACATCCTCGCCGGCTAGACCGCGTCAGCGAGCCTCACCCTCGGGTCGCACACAGACCTTGCGGAGCGCCAGGCCGAGCCGATAGGTGGGCGAGGCCGCCCGGGCGCCACGAAATGCATGCGTCCGGCCAGCATCCGATACCGACCGAACTGCCCGCCGGCGCTTCGACAGCCGTCCTTCGATCTGCGGGGGGCGATGACCTTGAGAGCCCCTTTCATGCCGACCGAACAATACCTCCTGACCCTCTCCTGCCCGAACCGCCCGGGCATCGTCGCCGCGGTTTCACGGCATCTTTTCGAGAACGGCGGCAACATCCAGGAAGCCAACCAGTTCGACGATGTCGAGACCGGCGACTTCTTCATGCGCGTCGTCTTCAATTTTCCGGAGGCTGGCTCGCTCGCGCAGTTCCGCGAGGGCTTCGGCGCGATCGCCGAACGCCATGCGATGACATGGCATGCAAGGCCGCGCCGGGAGCGCCAGCGGGTGCTGCTGCTGGTCTCGAAATTCGACCATTGCCTGGCCGATCTGCTCTATCGCTGGCGCACCGGCGAGCTCGACATGGAGATCGCCGGCATCGTCTCGAACTATCCGCGCGAGATCTATCAGCACCTCGATTTCGACGACATCCCCTTCCATCATCTGCCGATCAGCAAGGACACCAAGCCGCAGCAGGAGGCTCAGATCTGGGCGCTGGGGCAGGAAACGCGCGCCGATCTTGTCATCCTCGCCCGCTACATGCAGGTGCTGTCCGACGACCTCGCCGGCAAGCTCAGCGGGCGCTGCATCAACATCCACCACTCCTTCCTGCCGGGGTTCAAGGGCGCCAAGCCCTATCATCAGGCGCATTCGCGCGGCGTGAAGCTGATCGGCGCCACCGCGCACTACGTGACGGCCGATCTCGACGAAGGGCCGATCATCGAGCAGGACATCGAGCGCATCAGCCATCACGACACGCCCGAGGATCTCGTCCGCAAGGGCCGCGACATCGAGCGGCGCGTCCTCGCCCGCGCCGTCGCCTGGCATCTCGACGGACGCGTGCTCGGCAATGGCAGCAAGACCGTGGTCTTCCGGGACTGAGGCAGAAGGACCAGCCTCGGCCACGCACGAAGCGAAGGGATCGACCGGTGGGCCGCTCCCTTCGATGCGGAATGGGCTTCGTGCGGGAAGCGGAGCGCCTCGCTAGAGAACCACCACCTTCGAGCCGCTCGGGATGCGGTTGTAGAGGTCGATCACATCCTGGTTCATCATCCGGATGCAGCCGGAGGAGACCGCTTCGCCGATCGTCTCGGGCTCGTTGGTGCCATGGATGCGGTAGAGCGTGTCCTGGCCGTTCTTGAACAGATAGAGCGCGCGGGCGCCGAGCGGGTTGTTCTCGCCGCCGGCCATGCCGCCGGCCCATTTGGCATAGCGTTCCGGCTCACGCCGGATCATGTCCCGCGTCGGCGTCCAGCGCGGCCATTGCGCCTTGCGCTCGACCACCGCCGTGCCGCTGAATTCGAGCCCGGCCTTGCCGACGCCGACGCCGTAGCGCAGCGCCTTGCCGCCCTCCTGCACCAGATAGAGGAAACGGTTCTTCGGATCGACGACGAGCGTCCCCGGCTCGTGCTTGGTCGGATAGTCGACGAGCTTGCGGACATAGCGCGGCTGAAGATCGGCGAGGTTGACCGCCGGGACATGGAACTTCTCGGTCTCGAGCGCGCTGTAGCGCTGGGCCACCAGCGGATCGATGGCAGGCGCGGCAGCGACCTGCGGCGGCGGGGGCCGCACGGTGGTGCAGGCGGCCATGGTCAGGGCGAAGGCGATGACGGCGAGACGTTTCGCCGGCAGGAAGGCGCAGATCATGCGAGGCTTTCGGCTGAGAGGGGTAGAGCGGCGAACGGAAGCGGCGCCTGGGCTATTTTCCGGCCTGCCTGGCGCGCGCATCGGCGACCACCTGCTTGAAGCCGGCATAGTCGAGCGCCGCGGTCCGGAACGGGCCGACGAGATAGGCTGGCGTGCCTTCGAGGCCGATGGCGTCGGCCTGGGCGAGATTGCGCCGCAGCAGCGCGGTGATCGCCTCCGACTTGGTCTTGAGATCGGCCTGGAGGCGGGGCATCTCGACACCAGCGGCCTGGATCGCCCCGAGGATCTTGTCTTTGGGGATGCGCATGCTCGGCAGGGTCATCAGGGCATGGTGGGCCGCTTCGTACTTGCCCTGATAATGCGCTGCGAGGGCGAGCTGCGCGCCATAGACCGAGGCGTCGCCGAGGATCGGCCAATCCTTGTAGACCAAGCGGATCTTGCCATCGGTCTTGACGATGCGGGCGAGATCGGGCGCCGCCTTCTTGCAGTAGGGGCAGTTGTAGTCGAGGAAGGCGGCGATGGTGACGTCGCCCTTCGGGTTGCCGGCATTTGGTGCCTCGGGATCGTTGAGCACCGCGTCGGCGCCGGTCTCGACGGCGAAAGCGGGCCGGGCGCCAAGCAGCGCCGGAACGCCGGCGATGGCAACGCCGGATGCAGCCAGTCGGATGAGCGCGGCACGACGGTTCATGGGAATCTCCAGCAGGACGGCGGGGGAATGACGGGGACCGGGCGGCAGGAGCGGCTCGGCCGGCACGGGCGGCAGATGGCGGCAGGACATGGGCGACCTTTCGATCGGTTGAAGCTGCCCTGTCGAAATTCCAGCTTAAGCCAGCCTTAAGGCTGGGCTGGCTGGTCGCGGGCGAAGGAGCGAGCGGATGCGCATTCTCGTGGTCGAGGACGACCCGATCCTCGCCGACGGCCTCGCCGTCGGCCTCGGCCTTGCTGGCATGACGGTGGACCGGGTGGAGAATTGCGCCGATGCTCGCGCGGCGCTCGCGACCTCGGCCTTCGACGCGATGGTGCTCGACCTGATGCTTCCGGACGGCTCCGGGCTCGACGTGCTCGGCGAGATGCGGCGCAGCGGCAACCGGACGCCCGTCCTCCTGCTGACCGCGATGGACGATACGCCCGATCGCATCCGCGGCCTCGACAGTGGCGCCGACGACTATCTCGGCAAGCCCTTCGACCTCGACGAGCTGGGGGCCCGCGTGCGGGCGATCGCGAGGCGCGGCAGCGGCCGGGCTGCGCCCCGCCTGAGCGCCGGCGGTGTCATGCTCGATCCGGCGAGCCTCTCCGCGACGTTGAACGACACGCCGCTCGCCCTGTCGCGGCGCGAGTTCGCGGTGCTCTCGGCCCTCATGGAACGGCCCGGGATCGTGCTCTCGAAATCGGAGATCGAGGACCGGCTCTATGGCTGGCAGGAGGAGATCGAGAGCAATGCGGTGGAGGTCCACATCCACCATCTGCGCGCCAAGATCGGCCGCGATGCGATCGAGACGGTGCGCGGCCTCGGCTACCGGATCAGGGCGATCTCATGAGCTCACTGCGCGGACGGCTCTTCGCGATCCTGCTGACGGCGACCGGCGTGATCTGGCTCTCCGCCGTGGTCTGGATCTATTCCGGCACCCATAGGGAGCTAGAACGCGTCCTCGACACCCGTCTCCAGGAGGCGGCGCGTATGGTGAACTCGCTGGTCGGAAGCGCCAACATGACGGTCGCGATGGCGGCGCTGCCCAATCAGCAATTCGAGCCCCTCGGCTATGAGCGCCAGCTTTCCTGCCAAATCTGGTCCTTCGACGGCCGTCTCGTCGCGCGCTCGGACGGCACACCCCCCGGCCGCCTGACGGAGGCTCCCTCGGGCTTTTCCGACCGCATCGTCGATGGCGAGCCCTGGCGCGTCTACACCGTCGCCAACGAGACGGCCGGAATCCACATCATGGTCGGCGACCGGCTCGGCCTGCGCGACCGCCTCGTCTCGGAGCTGATCAAGGGGCTGCTCGCCCCGGCCCTGCTGATCGCACCGCTGCTCGGCCTGCTGATCTGGATCAGCCTCGGACAGGGACTGCGGCCGCTGCGGGCCATGGCCAATGAGGTGCGCTCCCGTGAGGCCGACGATGTCAGGCCGATCGACAGCGCCCATGCCCCGGCCGAGGTGAAGCCGCTCACCGAGGCCCTGAACGACCTGTTCGCGAAGGTCGAGACGGCACGCCGGCACGAACGCGAGGTCACCGCCTTCGCCGCACACGAGTTGCGCACGCCGCTGGCGGGGCTGAAGACACAGGCGCAGATCGCGATGGCGACAGAAGATCCGGCGGTGCGGCAGGGAGCACTGCAGCGGATCGTGCTTTCGGTCGACCGGACCACAAGGCTGGTTCGGCAACTTCTGGCCCTGACGAAGCTCGATGCGGGCGGCCCGCCGCCCACCCCAGAGACGGTGCCCGTCGGCCTAGTCTTCGACGAGATCACCGACAATGCGCACGGCGCCGGACCACAGGTCTCGGTCGCGATCGATCCGGCGCTCCGGGATCTTATGATCCGGGCCAGCCGCGAGTTCCTGACCCTGGCGCTACGGAACCTGCACGAAAATGCCGTCCAGCATTCGCCTGTTGGCGGCAAGATCGTCTGGCGGGCAACCGCGAGCGGCCTTGGCATCGCCATCGAAGACGAGGGCCCGGGCATCCCGGAGGATGAGATGGCGCTCGTCACGCAGCGCTTCTTTCGCGGCCGGCACAAGAGCGCGCTCGGCACCGGCCTCGGCCTCGCCATCGCCGACGCCGCAGCACGGCGCATGGGCGCCTCACTACGGCTGAGCAACCGGCTCGACCGCTCGGGCCTGCAGGCCGAGATCGAGCTCGGCGCCTGAAACTGCGGAGGCAGGCAGACGCCCGCGGGCCGGGCGGCTCAGCCTCCGCGCGCCTCGACCACCTTGCGGCAGCTCTCGGAGAGCTTGGCCTTGTTGTCACGCAGGCAGGCGTTCATCTGCTCCGACTTGCCGACGAAGGAGGCACAGAGCTTGACCGCATCGGAGCGGCAGGCCGCACGCTCCTGGGCCGTCGGCTCGGCCTGGGCGAACACTGGCGAGCCGGCCAGCAAGAGACTGGCGCAAGCGCCGACAAGATACCTGGTCATCGCATCGTCCTTTCATCGTGAGCCGCCCCCCGCGGCCCGGGGTAACGGGGATCGAAGGGAAAGCGGGGCGGCGTTTCGATCATGGCATCGCCCCGGAGGGTTTCCCGGGCACGGGATCTGCCGCCGAGGCGCTATCCGGAACCCCAGTCGCCGAGGCTTCCGCAGCAGGTGGCGAGGCCGGCAGCTCCGCGATGGCGACCGAGACCGGGCCCGGAGTGCCGGTCATCCGCGAGTCCTCGACCACCTCCTCGATCAAATGCCGCACCAGCGGTGGCACGCGCTCGATCGCCGGCGCCACCATGTCGAAGCCGAAGCCGATGCTGCCGCCGGTGCCGTCCTGCGGTTCCGTCCGCAGCATCGCGATATCGCCGACGATCGCGGCATGGATCGTCGGCTCGCTGCGCAGGGCAGCGACCGCGTTGCGCCTGAAGCGGGTCATCCCCGCCTGGCCCGGCGGCGCCGCGAAGGGCACATCGACAATCACATGCACCAGCCGGCGGCTGTGGTTGGTGACGGTGCCGAGTTCACCGAGCGGGATGGTGTGGACGCGTCCCGACTCGTCACGCAGGCGAACGCTGCGCAGGTTGATCTGCTCCAGCCGGCCGCAACGGCCGGCGGCCTCGATGGTCTCGCCGAGCCGGAAGACGTCGTCGAGCATGTAGAAGACGCCCGAGACGATATCCTTGACCAGGGTCTGCGAGCCGAAGCTGATCGCCAGGCCGGCAATGCTGGCACCGGCGAGCAAAGGCGTGGTGTCGATTCCCATGGTCGAGAGCGCGATCAGCAGGAACACGACCCCGATCAGCCCGATCGCGACGAAGCGCAGGATCGGCAGCACGGTGGTGAGCCGCGCCATCCGATCATCCCCCGACGCCGTTCCGAGCTCCGCCTCGCCGGGTGTGAGCTTCGCCTCCGTCCAGACGTGGATCGCCGCCGAGAGGGTGACGGCGAGCACGAGGACGAAGGAGGCGAAGGTCAGGCGGTGGGTGAAATTGAGCCAAGCCTCGGGCGTGAAGCCGCCGAATACGTCCCGCCACCAGAACTGGATGACGATGCGGACCAGCAGCGCCGCCGCCAGCGCGTCGACCACGACGCGGACGACGAAGAAACGGCGCATGATCTCCGGCTTGCGGGAATCGCGGATGCTCACGGCCAGCGCCCGATCGAGCGCGACCGCCAGCAGCAGGATCACGATCATGCCGACAGCACCGCGATAAAGGTCGAAATCGAGCCCGATCCAACCCCAGACCCAGAAGCTGAACAGCAGGAGCACCATCCCAGAGGCGAGCAGGCGCGAGACCATCGGCAGGCCATGGCGGCCGAGATCCCGCAGCAGCCGCAGCGCCGCCAGCGCCATGCAGAGCGCCACGACCCAGGAGATCAGCCGCAGCGAAGGCAGAGGCAGCCCCATACGCTGCGCCGCGCCGAGCAGTGCATTGTGCAGGTGGCCGACGGCGAAGATGATGCCGAACTGCCAGACCGCCTTGCGGGCGCCGTGATCGTCGACCGCGACCAGGCGCAGGCGGCGCATTGTCGGCTGGAACAGGATGTGCAGCAGCGTCAGCAGCAAAAGCCAGCGGATCAGCCCCGTCGTCAGATCGCTCGGAAAGGTGCTCGTGCCGGGCGCGATGCCGAGGACGCGGACCAGCAGCACCCTGCCCGTCACGGTCGCCGCGAGCACCACCAGCGCATCGAGCCCCGTGACCCGCATGATCCCGGCGAAGGCCGAGCGCGCCGCGCCGGCTCGCTGGCGGCGATGCCTCAGCAGATGCCCGGTCAGCAGATAGACTACGAGCACGGCGCCGGCGACGAGCAGTGCCTCGGCCAGAACCACCCAGGCGGAGGGCGAACCCGGCAGGATGCGCCAGAGCGCGTCCGGCAGCAGGGGCGCAGCGTCGAGCGCCGCCAGGGCCTCCGCCTCGATACGCTTGAGCAACAGCGTCACGCCGTCCAGCGGCGAGGCCATCGCCGAGGCCGGCACCGGCGCTGCGGCCGGAACTGACGGGCCGCTCTGCATGCGGCGTTCCCCACTCTTCGCGCATCCGCGCAGCTTGCCGCTGCTTCGACGAACAGGATCGGCGCACCGGCCGATGCGCCATCCCCCTACGTCATGGGATAATCGAAGACGTGGCCGCGATCCAGATTGTCCCGGCGCGTTTCATGGCCCGGGGAGCAACCGAAGCCCTCAGGCGCTACCGGCGATCGCCTCGATCTTCTCGATGCCGCCGAGCTTGGGCGCGAAGGAAGTCCAGAGCTTGCGGGCGCCGGCCTCCCAGCCGGCCCGGTCCTCGGGCTGGGCGACCTTGCCGCCCTCGGCCTTGGCCTTGGCCATCGAAGCCTCCTCATCGGCGATGATGAGCTCGTCGAAATAGGCAGCCCCTTCCACCGCCGCAGCCGCCAACGCGGCCCTGTCCTCGGCGGAGAGCGATTTCCAGAAAGGCGCCGAGACATAGACCACGCCGGTCGCCCAGATATGGCCGGTCTCGATCAGCCAGGGCACGACCTCATGCAGCTTGAAGCCGACATAGGCGGATTTGGTCAGGTCCATCGCGTCGACGACGCCGCTCTTCAGCGCATTGTAGGTTTCCGGAATCGGGATCGGCGTCGGGAAGGCCCCGAAGCCGGACCAGAGCTCGGTGTGCAGCGGGCTCTGGATCACCCGGATGCGCTTGCCCTTGATGCCGGCCGGCGTGGTGATCGGCTCCTTGGCGAGGAGATGGCGGGCGCCATAGTTGATGAACCCGAGCACGACGAAGCCCTGCGCTTCGTATTTCGCCTTGAGCTCGTTCCCAAGCGTCCCGGCGAGCACGCGCTTCAGATGGCCGCGGTCGCGGAACAGGAAGGGAAGGTCGAGGATCTGGCCCTCCGGCACCCAGCCGGACAGGGCCGAGATGGTCGAGAGCGAAGCCTGGACCGAGCCGAGCTTGATGCCTTCGGCGACCTCCTTCTCGCCCCCCAGCGCGGCATTGGCGACAATGCGCAGGTCGAAACGACCCGGTGCGGTCTTCGCGAGGATCTCGGAGATCTTGCGCCAGATCCGGGTTTCCGGCTTGTCCTCGCCGAGCAGCGAAGCGACCGTGACCGGACGGCCGGCAGCGAGGCCTGCACCTGCGGAGAGAAGCGCGGGCGCTGCGACGAGCCCGGCGGCGATCTGGCGGCGGGTGAAGGACATCAGAACAGCTCCTTGATCGAAGGCGAAAGTGAGGGCCAGGCGGCGGCGCCGAGGCAGAGGACCGCGAGCGCCGCAAGCAGGCTGGCGAGCAGCGGCAGCACCGCCCTGAACACCGAAGCGGCGGGCACGCGGGTGATGCCGCTGACGACATAGACGAGGATGCCGAGCGGCGGCGTCAGCCCGTGGATCATCAGGTTGACGACGAGGACGACGCCGAACTGGATCGGATCGAGGCCGGCCGCGATCGCCACGGGCAGCATGAGCGGCGCGAGCAGCAGGATTGCGGCGCCGATATCGAGGAAGAGCCCGGCGACGAGCAGGACGAGGTTGGCCAGCAGCATCACCGCATAGGGCCCGCCACCGAAGGCGGTGACGAGAGCGGCCATGTGCTCGGAAACCCGGTCGACGGCGAGCAGGAAGGCGAAGGGGGCCGAAGCCCCGATCAGCAGACCGACAGCCGCCGCCTCGCCGGCCGAGCTGCGCAGGGCCCGGCCGACACCGGAAAGATCGAGGCTGCGCAAGGCGAGGCAGACGACGAGCGCATAGGCGACCGCCAGAGCCGAGGCCTCCGTCACCGTGACCACGCCGAAGCGGATGCCGACCACGACGACGACGCCGAGCCCGATCGCCGGCAGCGCCCCGACGAAACTGCGCCCCCGCTCGGTCGCCGTGGCCTTCGGAGCCTCATCGACAACGCCGCGGACGCTGAGATGGATGCCGATGGCGAGCGCCGGCACCAGCACCGCGCCGGCTACGAAGCCGCCGACCAAGAGCGAGCCGACCGAGAGATTGGTCGCCGTCGCCAGGATCAGGAAGGCGATCGAGGGCGGGATGATGTTGTCGAGCATCGAGACGCCGGCAACGATCGCCGCCGCATTGGCCGGCGGGTAGCCGCGCGCCACCAAGGCAGGAGCCATCACCTTGGCGCCGAAGGCGGCGTTCGCCACCGAGGAACCGGAAGCGCCGGAGAACAGCGTGCTGGCGACCAGCGCCGTCTGCGCCAGACCGGCGCGCCAATGCCCGACGAGCGATGCGGCAAAGCGCACCAGCCGCTCGGCGAGGCCGCCGGCGGTCAGGAGTTCGCCGGCGAGCAGGAAGAAGGGGATCGCCAGCAGCAGGAACTTCGAGACGCCGGAGACGGTGTTCTGGACGATCGCCGGCTCGGGCAGCAGGCCGCCGAACGGGCCGGAGAGCGAGACGCCAGCAAGCAGCGCGAAAGGCAGCGGCGCACCGATCAGCAGGCCGATCCCGGCCGCAAGCGCCGCAACCAGGCTCGGCGTCGTCAGCGACAGGCCCGTCGTGCTCTGAGCGGCGAGGTAGAGGCCGATGCCGAGAAGCAGCGAGGCCAGGGCGGCGGCAGCCGAGCGGTCTAGCGCGGCCCGCCAGAGCAGGAGCAGCACCGTCAGCCCTCCGCCGATCGCGAATGCGGCGAAGCGCAGGCTCTCGGGCAGGCCGAGCACGGTCGAGGTGCCGCCGACCAACGCGGCAACGCCGGCCCCGCCGATGGCGATGACGAGCGCACCATGGATCGCGATCGCATCGGCAAGGATCGCCGCCAGGCGCTGCCCGGCTCCCGGCAGCAGCCGGACGAGGACGTCGAGCCGCATCGACAGGGCGCTGGTCGCGGCCAGCGGCATGCCGAGCGCGACCAGCGCGACATTGAGCCAGATCGCGAGCTCGTCGGACCAGATCAGCCCGGCACCGAAGAGATAGCGGCGCAGGACGGCCAGCATGACGATGGCGAAGAGCAGACCGAGCACGGCCGCCCCCAGCCATTCGAGCACCGCCGAGACGCCGGCGAGCCAGCGCTCGCCCTGTCGGCGAAGCGCGGGCGAAGCCGGCGTTCGGGCAGCAGCGAGATTCACAAAGCTAGCGCAGCGGCGAGAAATCTGTCGGCCGCAGGATGCGGCTGCGCATCTCCAGCACATAGGGAGCGGCCTTGGCGCGGAACTCCTGCCAGCGCGGATCGGCCTCCATCGCCGCGCGCCGGCGCTCGCGGTCGCCGGCATCCTCGAAACGCCACATATGGACGACCTCGTTGACGACACCGCTATCGGTGGTGAACCAGCCGATCAGCTGGCCGAGATGCGAGACCTGCAGCGCCATGCCCTCCTTCACATAGAGGTCGAGATAGTCGCGGACATGGGCCGGCTTGATCGCGTAGGTGCGTTCGTCGAGGATCATGAAACAACCTGTTCCTGGGCTGCGGTGCGATCGCGGCGCAGCCTGTCGAATGCCCGGTCCTGCCGGGCGACGGCCGGTCCGAATGCCGGGCCAAAACCGGCGCGGAGGATCGCGGCCGAACCGAAGCCGGTCAATAGAACCGACCACCTTAAAGCGCCAGCGCCGTAGAAGGATTTTCTCCTTCTGGTCGAGGACACGGCCTGCGGCAACGCGCCCGCCCCTGCGAAATTGACGCGCCGCGCCGCCATGCTATCGAAGGGGCAGGAGGGCAGAGCTTGTCCGCAATACGCCGCAAAGCAGGATGGAGCCGGTTGGCCGCGATCGCCGCCGCCTATCTGCTCGTGCTGCAGGCGGTGTTCGGCGGACTGGCCTCCGGCGCGCATGCGGCCGGCATGAGCCTCGACCGCTCGCTGGGCATGACGCTCTGCGCGCCCGGAGAGATGCCACCCGCCGATGGCGGCGCCGCGCCCCAAGAGATGCCGAGCTGCTGCATGCTCGGCTGCTTCCTCTCAGGTTCCGGCGCGCCCGCCGCGACGGCCGGCTTCACCCCGGTCATCCATCGCCCGGTCGATCTGATCGCCTTCCAGCTCAGGCGCGACCTGCCGCATGGCTTCGCCGCCGGGCGTTCCCCGGCCAATCCGCGCGCGCCACCCGCCGCCATCTGAGCCCGCCCGCGCAAGGCGCGCCGGCAGCTCCCCGCCCTTTCACGTCAGGCCGCCCCGCCCGCGCAGGGCCGGCGACCGCACAGCGTGCAATGGGCGACCTTCTCAGCAAACAGCGCCTTCGTTGCTCCCGCTCAACCTGAGCGGCCCGCGCGCAGGCTCATCCTCAGGGCAAGCTCGCCCCTTCGCGCCCCCGCGGCCGAAGACGCCAAAGGCTTCAGACCATGTCGAAATCCGCATTCCTCGCGGCAGCGTTCGCCGCTCTCGCCACCTCCCCGACCCTCGCCCATGTCACGCTCGAAACCCAGCAGGCCGCGATCGGCTCGACCTACAAGGCGGTGCTGCGCGTGCCCCATGGCTGCAAGGGCGCTCCGACGATCAAGGTCCGCATCCGCGTGCCGGAAGGCATGATCGCGGTGAAGCCGATGCCGAAGGCGGGCTGGGCACTGGAGACGGTGAAAGGCAAATACGGCAAGACCTACGACTATTACGGCACGCCGACCGCCGAGGGCGTCACCGAGGTGGTCTGGAGCGGCGGCAAGCTGCTCGACGAGCATTACGACGAGTTCGTGCTGCGCGGCTATCTCACCGCCGACCTCAAGCCCGAGACGACGCTGCACGTGCCGGTCGTCCAGGAATGCGAGGGCGGCGGCGTCGAGCGCTGGATCGAGATCCCGGCCGAGGGCAAGAGCGCAGATGATTACAAATTCCCGGCGCCCGGCCTCAAGCTCATCCCGAAAAAGTAAGGCGAAGGCGGCCGGGCCTCGTGCCCGGCCGCCGGCTCCAAGCCCATGATCCGGCGCCTCTTCATCCTTCTCATCCTGCTCGCGGCCTGCGCCGCGGCGACGTTGCGGCCCGGCTCCGCCCTCGCCCATGCCGCGCTCGTCACGACGCTGCCGGCGGACGGTGCCGTGATGGCGCGCGCGCCCGCGCAATTCACGCTGAGCTTCAGCGAGCCGGTCTCGCCGCTGGTGCTGCGCCTGATCGGCCCGGACGGGGCGGCCAAGACGCTCGAACGCTTCTCGCTCGGCGACAGGACGCTGACGATCGAGGCGCCGGCCGATCTCGCCGAGGGCAGCCATGTGCTGAGCTGGCGGGTGATCTCCGAGGACGGCCATCCCGTCGGTGGCTCGGTGGTGTTTTCTGTCGGAAGGCCGAGCGAAAGGCCGCCGGAGGCAAGCTCGCAACGAAACTTGCCGGTCACCCTGGCGCTCTGGCTGGGGCGCGTCGGGCTCTATCTCGGCCTCGCCCTCGGCATTGGCGGCGTCGCCTTCTCGGCCTGGGTCGGGCCCTTGCCCGCGAGCGCGGGCAAGCCGCTCCGCCTCTTCCTCCTCCTCGGCCTCGCCGCCCTGCCGCTGGCCTTAGGCGCGCAGGGCCTCGACGCCCTGGCCGCCCCGGCTTCCGACGTCTTGCGTCCAGAGATCTGGCGGGCCGGGATCGGCAGCAGTTTTGGCCGCACCGCCGCAATCGCGAGCCTGGCCCTGCTGGCTGGGCTGATGTCGCTGGCGCGGACAGGGGGCGCCGGACGCGCGCTCGCAATCGCCGCCCTGCTCGGTGCCGGGCTGGCGCTGGCGGCGAGCGGCCATGCCAGCGCCGCCTCGCCGCAATGGCTGATGCGCCCCGCCGTCTTCCTGCACGGGCTCGCCATGACGGCCTGGGCCGGCGCGCTGCTTCCCCTCGCTCTGGCTTTGCGCGAGGCCGGCGGAGCTGATGCGCTGACCCGGTTCTCGCGCCGCGTGCCATTGGTCCTGGCCATCCTGCTCGCCAGCGGCGTCGCCCTCGCCATCGTCCAGGTCGAGCAGCCCGGTGCGCTGCTGACCAGCGCATACGGCCTCGTTCTCACGGCCAAGCTCGCTTTGGTCGCCGCCCTGCTGGGGCTCGCAGCCTTCAACCGCTACCGACTGACCGCGCCGGCGCGAGAGGGCGCCGAGCCGGCTCGGCTCCGCCTGCGACGCGTGATCGGCGTCGAGATCGTGGTCGTCCTGGCGATCCTCGCCACTGCCGCACTCTGGCGCTTCACGCCGCCGCCCCGGGCCTTGGCGGTAGCCGTCGCCGCAGCGGCGCCGGCCTCGGTCCATATCCACAGCGACAAGGCGATGGCCGAGATCAGCATCATGCCGGGACGGGCAGGCCCCAGCAGCGTCTCAATCTCCCTGCTCAACGGCGATTTCGGCCCGTTCACGGCCAAGGAAGTGCGCCTCTCGCTCGCCAACCGCTCCGCCGGCATCGAGCCGGTCGAACGCCCGGCGCTGCGCCAGCCCGACGGCAGCTGGCTGGTCGAGGCACTGACCCTGCCCGTAGCCGGACACTGGAGCGTCGAGATCGAAATCCTGGTCTCGGATTTCGAAATGCTCCGCCTGAACGACACCATCGAGATCAAGCCTTGATTCCCATTCAACCTTTTCAACCCGGCTAAAGGAGCCTCAAGATGAACTCTCTCATTCGTATGTCCGCCGCCCTGGCCTTCTCGCTCGTGGGGTTCTCGGCCCTGGCCAACGACTACACCGCCGGGCCACTCAAGCTCGAACAGCCCTGGACGCGGGCGACGCCGGCCGGCGCCAAGATCGCCGGCGGCTATCTCGTGGTGACCAATACCGGCAGCGCCCCGGACCGCCTGCTCGGCGGCAGCAGCGAGGTTTCCGGCAAGGTGGAGATCCACGAGATGGCGGTGAAGGACGGCGTCATGACCATGCGCGGCCTGCCCGATGGCCTGGTGATCAAGCCCGGCGAGAAGACCGAGCTCAAGCCCGGCAGCTACCATCTGATGCTGATGGATCTGAAACGTCAGCTCAAGGAGGGCGAGAGCATCAAGGCGACGCTCAATTTCGAGAAGGCCGGTGCCGTCGCGGTCGAATTCACGGTCCAGTCGGTCGGAGCCCGCGCCCCGGCCGGCGGCCACAAGCACTGAGCACGAGCGCCGACCTCTCCGACAGGCATCACTGCCGCGGGGCGGGCCCCTCCCCGCCCTGCGGCATTACGTTTCGGCAGGGGCTAGCCGAAGGGAGATCGCCGACTCGGCGTTTCTGTTTCATAGAGCTGGTGCGCGATCCGCCGGGCGGGTCGAAGGGACCGGCCCGCCGCCGGCCATGCTGATGGAGCCCTGCCGATGACGCTTTCGGCGATCTATCCCGACCTCGCTGGGCGCGCGGCCCTGGTCACTGGCGGTGCCGACGGTATCGGCAAGGCCATCGTCGTGGCACTGGCAGCGCAGGGCTCCAAGGTCGCGTTCCTCGACCGCGACGCCGCTCGCGGCGATGATCTGGCGGCGGAACTGGCGGCCGCGGGCCGCACCGTCTCCTTCCACGCCGTCGACCTGCGTGACATCCCGGCGACACGAGCCGCCATCGCCGAGGCGCGCGCGCTGTACGGCCCCTTCGCGATCGGGATCAACAATGCCGGCCATGACGAGCGGCATGATTTCGATCAGGTGACGCCGGAGTACTGGGACGACCGCCTCGCGGTGAACCTCCGGCCGATGATGTTCGTGGCACAGGCCCTGGCGCCCGATATGCGCGGGCTTGGCGGCGGGGCGCTGGTCAACCTGTCCTCGACCTCGTGGATGAAGGGCTCGCCGCACATGATCGCCTATACGACAGCCAAATCGGCCGTGCTCGGCTTCACCCGCTCGCTGGCCCGCGGGCTCGGCCCGGACGGGATCAGGGTCAATTGCGTCACACCCGGCTGGGTGATGACCGAGCGGCAGCGTACGCTCTGGGTCACTCCGGAGAAATGGCAGGCGGCCCAGCAGGCTCAGTCGATCAAGGGCGACATCCTGCCGGCCGACATCGCCGCCATGGTGCTGTTCCTCTGCGCGGACGCCTCGCGCATGTGCACCGGCCAGAACTTATCGTCGATGCAGGGACGGTCTGAGGGGGCGCCGGGCGGTCCATCCGCACCGTGCGTTCCGCCGGCCGGCCGCAACCCCGACGCGGTCAGCCGCACTTTAGAAAGCATGTAAATTATTGTATTTGCTAAGTTATCTTGTTTGTCTTAACTGCTGCGAACGGTCGTACCGGCGGCGTCCTGCCCGGATGCATCCCCAGCGGCCACGATACGGCCGAGCGCCCGCCTGTCATCTCGCGAACCTCCGGCGCTCCCATCAGAAGGCACTCGGCCCAGGCTACGGAACCATTCGATGCAGCGTTTGATCGGCCTTGTCCTGCTCGCGATGAGCCTCGCCGCCCTCCCCGGAGCGAGCGCGCTCGCGCAGAGCATTCCTTCGCCCGCCGCTCCGGCCCTGCCCGCCGAGGCGCAAGTCCAATCCGCGCCGACGATTCCCGAAGGCGTGCCCCACGGTGCGATCGGCGGTCCCTCCACCCCATCCACGATGACGCCGCTTTCGCCGCTGCCCGCACCGAACCCGACCGTGGTCGCGCCGGCGACCCTGCCGCATGACCTCTCCGCCTGGGGCATGTTCATGGCGGCCGACATCGTGGTGAAGGCGGTGATGGTCGGACTCGCTTTCGCCTCGCTGGTGACCTGGACGATCTGGCTCGCCAAGGCCGTCGAACTCGCCGCCGCCAAGGCCCGCGCCCAGCGCGCGACGCGCCGGCTGCAACAGGCCGGCAGCCTCGACGAAGCGGCGCAGGCGATCGCCGGGCGCAAGAGCCAGGGGCATGGGCCGGTCGCGTTCCTGGTCGCCGCCGCCCAGAACGAGCGCGAGCGCTCCGCCGATCTCGGCGAGGAAGGCATCAAGGAACGCGTCGCCATCGCCCTGTCGCGGATCGAGGCCCGGGCTGGGCGCAACATGGCGCGCGGCACCGGTCTGCTGGCGACGATCGGCTCGACCGCCCCCTTCGTCGGCCTGTTCGGCACGGTCTGGGGCATCATGAATTCGTTCATCGGCATCAGCCAGGCGAAGACGACCAATCTCGCTGTGGTTGCGCCCGGCATCGCCGAGGCGCTGCTGGCAACCGCGATCGGCCTCGTCGCGGCGATCCCGGCGGTGATCATCTACAACGTCTTCTCGCGCTCGATCGCCGGCTATCGGGCGACGCTGTCCGACGCGTCCGGCGAAGTGCTGCGCCATCTCTCGCGCGATCTGGAACGGATGCGCCGCGCCCCGCAGGCGCGCGCCGGGCTGCATGCGGTTCCGGCACAGGCCGCGGCGCTGCCGCGCGCCCGGGCGGAGTAGGCGGAGATGGCGGTTTCGCTCAAGGAGCCCCAGGACGGCGATCTCGCCGAGGTCAGCGAGATCAACGTCACGCCGTTCATCGACGTCATCCTGGTGCTGCTGATCATCTTCATGGTGGCGGCACCGCTCTCCACCGTCGACGTCGCGGTGGACCTGCCGGTCTCGAACGCGCAGCCGCAGCCCCGTCCGGAAAAGCCGGTCTTCCTGACCGTGAAACAGGATCTCTCGCTGGCGCTGGGCAATGACAGCGTGGCGCGCGAGCACTTGCAGGACGTGCTCGACCGCCAGACCGGCCATGACCGCGAGCAGCGCGTGTTTCTGCGAGCCGACGGAGCCGTCGCCTATCGCGAGCTGATGGAGGTGATGAACAGCCTGCGCCAGGCCGGCTATCTCAAGATCGCGCTGGTCGGGCTCGAGGACACCGGCCAGGGAGCGACGAAGCCATGATCGCGATCGCCCCGCAAAGACGCGGCCTCGCCGCCCTGCGATGGGCCGCGGCGGCGCTCACCGTCGCCTCGGTCCATGGCGGCGCGGCGTGGGTCGCGCTCAACTGGCGCCCGGCAGAAGCCGCCGCCGGCGCGCCCGAGCCGGCCGTGATGATCGAGCTTGCCGCCCTCTCGATCGCGCCAGAGGCACCGGCCGAGGACCTGCCGGTCGCGCCCGAACGCGTCGAGCCCGAAACCGAGCCGACGCCGGAGCCAGAGCCGGTCGAAGAAACCCTGCCGGAGCCGGAGCCCGAACCCGAGCCAATGCCGGTCGAGCAGCCGGAGATCGAGCTGCCGCCGCTTCCGGCGATCCCGCAGCTCGACGCGGTGTTGCTGCCGCCTCCTAAGCCCAAGGAGGTGGAGAAGCAGCCGCCGCCGAAACCGAAGATCGTCGAGAAGAAGGTGCGGCCGAAGAAGCTGGTGGAACGCCGGCGGGTCGATCGCGAGCGTCCGAAGGCGCGCGAGGCCGCCGCGCCGCAGGCCTCGACGCCGACAGGCGCGGCGCCGTCCATGGCACAGGGCGCGGCCTCGCGCCCCAGCGTCTCCAGCGCGTCATGGCGCGGCATGCTGATCGCGCATCTGAACCGCCACAAGCGCTTCCCGGCCGGCGCCAATCCCGGCACGGTGCAAGTCGCCTTCGCGATCGACAGGGGCGGACGGGTGCTCTCGGCACGGGTCGTCGCCTCCTCCGGCGACACCGCGCTCGACGCCGAGGCAGCGGCGATGATCCGGCGGGCCAGCCCGGTTCCGGCGCCGCCGGACGGCGTCGGCGGTGGCGGAACCGTCTCGCTCTCGGTGCCGGTGCGCTTCAACCGCTGAGGGGGCAAGGCCGCGAGAAAGCCTGGTCGGGGTCAGCGCTCGACCGGGCGATCTTCACCTTTGCTGGCTGGCACGCTCCAATGGCGCGGCCACGGCCTGCCCGGTGGCATCGCCGGCATCCTTGATGCTGCGGCCGAGCTCCTCGACCTTGTCGCCGAAATTATTGCGCGTATGCGGGTCGATGACCGCGATCGGCGCCGAGACGACGAGGCCGGCCGCGGTACCGACGGCCGCAGCGGCCGAGCCGGTCGCCTGGATCAGCCGGTCGCCGAGGCCGACGCGCGAATCGGTGATCGGCTGGCCGGAGACCAGACGCGTGCCGATCAGCTTCACCACTTCGGGGCTCTCGGCGAACTTGCCATGGTTGAGGCTGTCGCCGCTCTTGAGCTTGGTCAGGTTGAGGACGGTGATCTTGTCCGCCTCCATCTCGCTCTTATAGGGCTCGACGTCAGGGTCGATCGCCCCCAGGCGCGCGGTCGAGCCCCAGACGCGGCGGGAGACCGCGAGCGCCCGATCGTCCTGCGAGACGAACAGGGTGAATTTCGGCTTGCGCCCCTCCATCTCCTTGACCTGGGTCCGGAAGACGTCGACGTCGACATCGGGCGAGGCCAACATGACGTTTGCGATCTTCGCGGGAATGCCGCGATTGCGGATCGCCATCAGCGTCAGCGCCTCGAGCGTGACCCAGTTGCCCATGGAGTGGGCGAGGATCGAGACCTCGCCGACGGCCGGGTCGCGGGCGAGCGCCTGGAGCAGGTTCTCGAGCGCATGGCGGGAGTAGTTGGAACTCTCGCGATCATAGCCATAGGCGAAGATCGAGCCACGCGAGGGCCAGGTGAACAGCACCGGTACGACCTCGGCGCCGGAATCATGGACGATCTGGGCGAAGCGATAGACCGCATCCTCGAAACGGTTGTTGAAGCCGTGGATGAAGACCATGACACGGCGCTTCGGCACTTTCGACGCCGCCGCATGCAGACGCGCCAGCGCGGCGGTCCGATCGAGCTTGTCGACCTTCAGCGTGACGAAATCGGTCGCCGGGTTGCCGGGCAGCCGGCTCGGCCATTGCACCTCGCCGATCGTGCGCTTCTCGTCAGGCGGCAGCGAGACGGTGATCTCGGCGAAGGCGCTCTTGCCGCGCTCGCCCGAGAACAGCACGCCCTCATCCGCATCGGGCGCGCGCGTCGTCGCGACCAGCATGGTCACCTTGCTGGTGCCCGGCGCGCCCGCGGCGACGGGCCCGAGCACGCCTTTGACGTCACCGGCGCAGCCGGCCAGCAGCCCGGCCAGCAGAAGCGCCACCGGCGCGGCAGAACGTCGATGCCGGACCGTGGCCGGATTGCTGCTCAACACTGTCACAGGCCACCCCGAGCCACCCCAACGGCCCGACCATTGTCGGCGCCGACGCGCGGCGTCAAGCGGCACGTCGGCGCTATGCCGGCTACACCATGAACTGGCCGCCATTGACCTCGAGGGTCTGGCCGGTGACGTAGCCGCTCATCGACGGGCTGGCGAAGAACAGGAACGCCCCGACATTCTCCTGCGGCGTGCCGACGCGACCCATCGGAATCGTCTGGCGCATGGCCTCGATCTGCTGCGGCGTCGAATAGCGCTCGTGGAACGGCGTCATGATCACGCCGGGCGAGACGGCGTTGACGCGGATCCCGAAGGGCAGGAACTCCTTGGCCATGCCGCGGGTCAGGTTGAGCACGAAGGCCTTGGAGCTGGCATAGAGCGAGGACCCCGGACCGCCGCCATTGCGGGCCGCGACCGAGCTCAGATTGATGACGCTGGAATGGCCGGACTGCTTGAGATGCGGCAGCGCGGCCTTCGAGGCCATCACCACCGAGCGGACATTGAGGTCGACGACGCTGTCGAAGAAGGCGTCGTCCACTTCCCCGATCGGGGTGCGCTTCACCAGCGCGCCGGCATTGTTGACGAGGACATCGAGCCCGCCGAGCTTTTCGGCTGCCTTGCCGACGAGATCCTCGGTCGCGGCGCTGTCGGAGACATCAGCCTTGAGCGCATGCGCCTCGCCGCCGGCGGCGCGGATCTCGGCGACGACCGCATTGGCCTCCGCCTCGCTCGACTTGTAGTGGACGATGACGCGCATGCCATGCGCCGCATAGGCCTTGGCGACGGCCGCACCGATGCCGGTGCTGGAGCCGGTGATCAGGGCGCGCATGCCCTTCAGATCCTCAAGCATAGTTCCTCCACTTCGGATTAAATCGTTTCAACCGCGATCATGCGCGACAGGGGGCGAGATCGCCAGCGCCGTGCAGGCAACCCGGCCATTCGCTGGCGCCGGCTCAGAGGAACCTGGTCATCGCCTTGAATTCGGCCAGCAGCTCGCGCGAGCCATCCGGGATATGGCCGGCAGCCTCCTCCAGGCAGTGGTCGATATGCTCCTGGATCAGGATCTTGCGGGCATTCGCGATCGCTCCCTCGACCGCTTGCAGTTGCTGCGCGATGTCGAGACAGGAGCGGACATCGACCACCATCTCGATGGTCGCACGCAGATGGCCCTCGGCCCGCCTCAGCCGGGTGATGACCTCCGGGTGTCGATGATGGTGGATCTTGGCGTGGGCATCGTCCTGCATCTTGATCCTATCCTCCTGGGGAGGTTATAGGCCGGTCCAGCCGCTGCACAAGCGGACCCCGATCAGGCAGGCGCCGGCGCGAGACCGGGCGCATCCCGAAGATCGGGCGGGCGAGGACGAGACGGGCGCCCCCGACCAGCGCCGGCAGATGCCGGACGGCACGGCAGCGTTCGATCCGTTCCGGATCCGGAGCACGAGCGCGTGCCTAGCTTCACCGAACTGCTCGCACAGGGTGCGGGCCATGCCTGGCTGTTCATTCCAAGCGCGATCCTGCTCGGCGCGCTGCATGGGCTCGAGCCCGGCCATTCCAAGACGATGATGGCGGCCTTCATCGTCGCGGTGCGGGGCTCCGTCCCGCAAGCGGTGCTGCTCGGCCTCGCCGCGACGCTCTCGCATACGCTGGTGGTCTGGGCGGTGGCCCTGACCGGCCTTTATCTGGCGCGCGATCTCGACGCCGAGGCGACGGAACCCTGGTTCCAGCTCGCCTCCGGCCTGATCATCATCGCGATCGCGCTCTGGATGATCTGGCGGACATGGACGGAGCAGACAGCGTTACGGACGGCCGGGCACGGGCATACGCATGGTCATGGCCATTCGCACGGTCATTCCCATCGGCACTCCCACGGACATTCGCATGGGAACGGCCACGCGCATCGCCATGACGGCGAGGACGCGCCGATGGATGCCCATCAGCGTGCCCATGCCGAGGACATCCGGCGTCGTTTCTCGGGCCGGCCGGTGACGACCTGGCAGATCGCGCTGTTCGGGCTGACCGGCGGCCTGATCCCCTGCCCCGCCGCGATCACCGTGCTGCTGATCTGCATGCAGCTGCGCGAGATCACGCTCGGCGCCGTGCTGGTGCTGTGCTTCTCGATCGGCCTGGCGCTGACCCTGGTCTCGGTCGGCGTCGTCGCCTCGCTCAGCCTGCGCGCGGCCGAGAAGCGATCGAGCTGGCTGTCGACCCTCGCGGCACGGGCGCCCTATGTCTCGGGCGTCCTGATCGTGCTCGTCGGCCTCTACACCCTGCATCACGGCTGGAGCGGGCTACGGGCGCAGGCGACGCGTCCCGTGGCGATGCTGGTCAGCCCAGCGCCTGGTTGACCAGGGCGAAAAGCCTCGCCGGACCGCGGGCGATCGGTGGCTGGCCATGTGCCATGACAAGACCGGACGCGACCTGCGGCAGGCCGCGCTCGCCGAGCCAGCCACCGAGGCCCGTCGGCGCGGGCACGTCGACGCGAATGAACTCGCCCGGCCTGGCGGCCAGGCCATGAGCGATCAGGCAGCGCGCCGCCCGATCGTCGATGGCGGCGACGGGACCGATCAGCCAGCCCAGCCCGTGGCGGCGCAGGACCGCGAAGCCCGCGACGACGCCGTCCCGTTCCAGAACATGCGCCTCGCCGCGATCAAGCAGGGCCGCGAGAACCGGGGCACGCGGCAGGCCCGTCGCGGCCTCGTCGAGCCCGGCCAGAACCGGAAGATCGGCCTCGGTCGCAAGGCGCAGAGTTTCGCCCGGATCCAAGGGAAGAGCTGCGATCGCCGGTGCCGACCCCTGATGCTGCAGGACCGTACCGGCTGGCACGAAGCCGTATTTCGCATAGAGCGGCCGGCCCTCCTCGGTCGCGATCAGGCCGCGCGAACGGCCGCTCGTGGCCTCGATCAGCCCCTGCATCAGCAGCTTGCCGATGCCCGCGCCCTGGCGCTCAGGCGCAACGATGATGCTGCCGAACGAAGCGTGGCCTAAGCCGAACGCCCACCACATCGCGGTGCCGACGAGCTCGCCTTCGGCGATGGCGGCGAGCCCCTGGCCGAGGCCGAGCACCAACGCCCAATCCTCGCGCCGATGCGCCCAACCGACCGCCACCGACAGGCTGTGGCAGTCGTCGAGATCATCCGGCCTCAGCGCACGCAGATGGACCCCGCCAGCGGCGCTCGGCACAGCACTCATCGGCAGAAATCGGCGCAGCCGGCCTCCCAGAACGGCGCCCCGTCCGCCAGCACCGGCACCGAGGGGCGCGGCTTGGCGCCGGGCAGATCGGCCGGGACCGGTACGACCAGCTCCCACCAGCGATGGGCGCATTGCGAGCGGAAGGCCATCTGCTCGCTAATCGAGGTGCCCTCGCGGGCGAGCGCGGCGTCGAGCGCCTCGCAGCTCCGGCGCAGCGCCGCGTCATGGGCGTCGCTGGGATCATTGGCATAGTCGTGGAAGGCTTCGGTGAAGGCTTCCATCTCGCGGGCGATATGCGGCCACTCGCTGCGGCCGAGATTCCAGGCATCCATCCATTCGCGCACCACGGTCTCGACGGCCTCTGCCTTCGGCTTTGTGGCAACCTTGCGGGCCGTGGTCAGCATATGCCGCATCAGCTCGGCGCGGGCATGGATATGACGGGCGGCGAGGGCGGCGCTCTGCATGGCCGCGACGGCGCGCTGCGCCTCCTGCTGCAGATCCTCGACGAAATGGGGCATGGTCTTCTCCGGTCAGGGCAGGGTCGCGAGGCGGGCGAACATCCGCTCGAACAGCGCCTCGGCCTGCACGGTCGCGACGACATGGGCGTTGGGCTCGCGCTTGAGGCGGCCGTTCCAGTCGATGGTGGTGCGCCCGCGCAATGGGCCGTCATTGGTCTCGACCTCGACATGGCAATCGCGGCCGGAGAACAGTTCGGGCCAGAGCAGAAAGGCGATGACGCAGGGGTCGTGCATGGGGTGGCCGACCGTGCCGAGCCCGCCGGGGCGCGGCCGGGTCAGCATGCCGTGCACGACGCGGCCGGCCGCGTTGCCGTGTTCGAGCAGGCGCGCGACCTGCCCGTGCGCGGCGATCGCCTGAAGCGTCACGCCGAGGCCCATCATCACGATAGGTCGGCCGCAGCCGAAGACGATCGCCGCCGCATGCGGGTCGACATGGATGTTGAACTCGGCCGCCGGAGTGACGTTGCCGAGCGCCAGCGCCCCGCCCATCAGGACGATGCGCTTCACTTTCGGCAGCACGTCCGGCGCCAGCCGGAATACGAGCGCGAGATTGGTCAGCGGCCCGAGCGGACAGAGCGTGACGCCGTCATCCGGAGCCGCCCGCAGGATCGCGATCAGCGCCTCGACGGCGTGGCCGGGCGCAGCCTCGCCACGCGGCGGCGGCAGATCGGCACCGGCGAGCCCGTCCGGCCCGCAGACGAACTCCGCCGTCGAAAGCGGATAGACCAAAGGCACATCGGCGCCGCGATGGACGGGGATATCCTCGCGCCCGCCGAGCTCGCGGATACGCAGCGCATTGGCGGTGGTCTGTGCCACCGGGACATTGCCGGCGACGGTGGTGATCGCCCTGAGATCGAGTTCGGCGGCGCTGGCGAAGGCGAGCAGCAGGGCGACGGCGTCGTCCTGGCCGGGATCGGTGTCGATGATGATGGTTTCGCGCATGGTGTTCAGGCGGCGCGGGCGTTGCCGGCCATGATCATGTGACTGAGATCGTCGGCGGTGAGACCGCCGAGCGGCTGATCGACATATTTTCGGCCGGCGCCCATGATCACCACGCGGTCGGCGAGCGCGACGACATCGCGCATATTGTGGCTGATCAGCAATACCGTCTTGCCGTCGGCCTTGAGCTTGCGGATCAGATCGAGGACGAGCGCCGTCTCCTTGACGCCGAGCGCCGCCGTGGGCTCGTCCATGATGATGATCTCGGCCTTCCAGCGCAGGGCGCGCGAAATCGCGACCGCCTGGCGCTGGCCGCCGGAAAGCCGTTCGACCGGCCGGTCCATATCCTCGACCGCGACCGAGAGCTGCTTGAGGAAGCCGCGTGCCTCATCGGCCATCTTCTTCTTGTCGAGCACGCGCAGGAAGGGCAGCAGCACGGGCTTGGTCAGCTCCGAGCCCATGAAGACGTTCTGGGCGATGGAGAGACGCGGGGCGAGCGCGAGATCCTGGTAGATCGTCGCGACGCCATGGCTGAGCGCATCATGCGGCGAGGCGAAGACGACCTGCTTGCCGCGCATAGAGATCGTGCCCGCCGTCGCCTCCTCGGCCCCGGAAATGACCTTGATCAGGCTCGACTTGCCGGCGCCGTTGTCGCCGCAGATGGCGACGACCTCGCCGGGGTGGATGTCGAGATCGACCTCGCGCACCGCCACGACCGGGCCGTAGCTCTTGCCGATGCCGCGCAGGGACAGGAGGGGGGTGGCGGTCATCGCAAATGGCTCCGAAAGCTCCGTCCGTCATGCTCGCCCTTGTGGCGAGCATCCACGTCTTGAACACAGCCTTCGACCAGCGAAGACGTGGATGGTCGGGACAAGCCCGACCATGACGATGAGAGGTTCGCCCTTATCTTCACTTCAGGAACTGCTGGACGTTGTTCTTGTCGACCAGCACGGCGTCGGTGAAGAGATAGGGACCGGAGGTGATGGCCTCCTTCGGCTTCTTGTCGACGACGATGGTCTGGACCGCGTCGACTGCCTGCTTGCCCATCTCCTCGAAGGGGATCGAGACGGTGGCCATGAAGGTCGAGTTCGGATCGGCGATGCGGGCATAGGTCTCCTTGCCGCCATCGACCGAGACCAGCGGGATCTGGCCCTTCTTCACGCCCTGCGCCTGCAGCAGGTCGTCGATGATATAGGCCTGGCCGTCGAAGGAGGCCCAGATGCCGTTGATCTTGCCCTGGTTCTGCAGGAGCAGCGCCTGCATGCCGGCGCGGACATCGTCGCGCCAGCTCTGGGTGCGGGCCATCGAGAACTTGCCGAGTTCCTTCACCGCCTGGTTCTCGGAGAGCACGGCGTCGAGCAGCTTGCCGCGGATCCGCGAGGCGACGTTGAGGTCGAAGCGGGCCGAGACGATGTTGCCCTGGTAGCCGAGCTGGCCAAGCAGGTAGAGCGCGGCCTCGGCACCGACCTTGTACTCATTGGTCTGGATGTCGAAGAGCGCATGCGGGCTCGCGCCGGACTGCACGGTGATGACCGGGATCTTGGCGTCCTTGGCCGCCTTGAACTGCGCGTCGGCCTCGACCGGCTTGCCCATGGCGATGATGATCGCGTCGACCTTCTTGGCGATCAGCGCGTCGAACTGCTCGGCATGCCTGGGCAGCGCGCCCTCGGAATTCAGCAGCGTGACGTTCCAGCCCTTGGCCTTGGCCGCGGCGGCCGCCGCATTGGCGACGCGGGCATGGGTCTCCGAGGTGAACTGGAAGCCGATGACGCCGAGCTCGAAAGCCTGCGCGCCCTGCCCCAGACCGACGACGGCAGCGGCCGCCAGCATGAGCGATTTCATTGTCTTCATTGTCTTTCCCCTCCGACTTCCGTTTCTCCCCGGCCCTCATCCTGAGGAGCGACGAGATGATAGCCAAACCTCAGACCTTGAATGCCGCCTTCTTCATCGCGCTGGCCGAGAAGGCGACCGAGCCGATGATGATCAGGCCGAGAACCATGTCCTGAACGTAATAGGGCTGGCCGAGCAGCACCAAGCCGTTGCCGAGCACCTTGAGCACCAGCGCCGCGAAGACCGTGCCCGGTACGTTCGGCTTGCCGGGCTCGAACATGGTCATGCCGAGCAGCACGGCGGCGATCGCGTAGAGCAGGTAGTCGCCGGCCATGTTGGGCGCCGCCGAGGACAGGTTGGCGGCGAGCAGGACGGCGGTGATGCTGGCCAGGACGCCGGCCAGCAGGAGGCCGATGCGCTTCATCCGCGCCGTGGCGATGCCGGCGAGCCGCGCCGCCTCGTCGGCCTCGCCGGTCGCGACCATATGGGCGCCGGTGCGGGTCCATTTGACCAGCCCCCAGGCGAAGAGCGTGACGCCGGCGAGCCAGAGCACGAGATTGGGAATGCCGAAGCTATAGCCGCGGGCCAGCCCGGTGAAGCCGGTCGGCCAGCGCCCGACGAAGGCGACGCCCTGGGTGATCATGAAGGCGAAGCCCTTGGCGATCGCCGCCGTGCCGAGCGTCATAATCAGCGAAGGGATGCGCAGCACGGTGACGCCATAGCCGTTGACCGAGCCGAGCACGACGCCAACGGCAAGCGCCGCCGCGACCGCGACCAGCGGCGGATACTGCAACTGCACCAGCCAGCCGCAGACCACGGCAGCGAGGCTCGCCATCTCCGAGATCGAGAGATCGAGCTCGGCGACGGTGAAGGCGAGGGCGAAGCCGAGCGCCAGGATGGCGAGGAAGCTGGTATCCTTCAGCACGTTGACGATGTTCATCGTCGTCGCGAAATTCGGCGCGAAGGCGACGAAGAAGACGATCAGCAGGAGGCCGGCCAGCGCCGTGCCGTAGCGGCCGATGAAGTCGCGCATGCTCATGCCGGCCATCATGCCGGTCCCTTGGCGATCGCCGAGATCGGCGAGAGGATTTCGATGCCGCCGGTGACCGGGATCAGCGCGCCGGTGACGAAGGCGGCCGCCGGCGAGAGCAGGAAGGCGATGACGCCGGCGACATCCTCCGGCCGGCCGAGCCGGCCGAGCGGGGTACGCTGCGCGGCGCCCTCGACCAGGGCGTCGAACTGGCTCGCAAAGCCGCCGCGCACCATCGGCGTGTCGATGATGCCGGGCGCGACCGCATTCACCCGGATGCCGTGCCGGCCGAGCTGCTGGGCCATGCCGTAGGTCAACGTCGCGACACCGCCCTTGGCCGCGCCATAGGCGAGGTTCGCGCCGCCATTGCTATGGGCGATCGAGGAGATGTGGACGATGGCGCCGCCCTCACCCTGTGCGATCAGCTGCTTCGCGGCGGCCTTGGAGACACGGAAGGCGGCCGAGAGGTTGATGTCGACGAACTTGTCCCATTCCTCGTCCTCCATCTCGACCATCGGCACCGGGCGCGAGGCCCCTGCCCCGGTGACGAGATTGTCGAGACAGCCGAAGCGCGAGACGGCAAGCTCGACCAGCGCCTTGCCGAGCTCGCGATCGCGGACATCGCCGGCGAGCCCGACGGCCTCGCCGCCATTCGCTTCGATGCCCGCCGTCATTTCGGCGAGCGGACCGGCCTCGAGCCCGGAC
Source organism: Allobosea sp. (assembly GCF_017308075.1). Classification (GTDB taxonomy): domain Bacteria; phylum Pseudomonadota; class Alphaproteobacteria; order Rhizobiales; family Beijerinckiaceae; genus Allobosea. The sequence goes on along the minus strand of NZ_JAFKFX010000028.1, from coordinate 207,680 downwards.
AGGACGAGCCGATGGCCGGGCGCCAGGGCCCTGGCGAGCGCGCCGCCGATACCGCCTGATGCGCCGGTGATCAGAGTGACGGGCCGTGCCATCAGGCGAAGCTGGGCCGGAGGCAGATACGGGAGGGAACAGGCTTCACGGGATCGGGCGGCGGCATGCGGGAACTCGGAGGTCTGGATGCCCGTCGGTAAGGCGCAAAGCCGGGCGCGGCAACCCCAATCGCAATCGCCCGGTGGAGATCGCGATTGCCCCGGAGCGGGACTTCAGGGCCGGCTGCCCCCCCAGGACCAGGTGGCGAGCTCCTGCGAGATCGGCCCGAGCGCCTGCTCGCTGCGGCGGTAGAGGGCGAAGAGTGCGTCATAACCCTGCTTGCGGGAGAGATCGGGCTCGAAACGGGAGGCCGTCGCGACAAGCGCTTCCTGCGCCTCCGCCAGCGAAGCGAAGCGGCCGAGCCCGGTGAAGGCGATGATGGCGGCGCCGAGCAGGCCGGGCTCCGGCGACGCGCCGACGACGACCGGCCGGCCGCAGATATCGGCCTTGATCTGGCTCCAGACCGGATTCGCCGCGCCCCCGCCGCCGAAGCGGATCTCGGTAACGGGCCTTCCCGTCGCAGCTTCGGCACCCTCGAGCACGATCCGGTTGAGGAACGCGACGCCTTCCAGAACCGCAAAGGCGAGATCGGTGGCACCGTGCCGGCGATTCAAGCCGATGAAGGCGCCGCGCAGCGACGGATTCCAATAGGGCACGCGCTCGCCCTGGAGATAGGGCAGGAAGAGCACCGGCTGCCCCTGGCGCGCGCCCGAAAGCAGCGCATCGATCTCCGCGCCGATCGCCGCGCCGTCGCGCCCGAGCAGAGCGAGCAGCCAGGAGACGGTGTCGGCACCGGTCTGGCTGGGACCGCCGAGCTGGAACAGGCCGCGCCAGTCGACGGTGAGGAGCCCTTGCGCCTGCGCCGGCTCCGGCCCGAGCATGCCCAGAACCTCGGTGGTGCCGGAGATGTTGTAGGCATAGCCGTCACGCATCGCGCCGAGGCCGACCACCGCCGCCCAGGTGTCATTGGAGGCGCAGAACACAGGCGCGCCCGCCAGCCGGTCGAGAGGCGCCGGCAGGCCCGGCAGGACCGGAGCGACCTGCTCCCAGGGCTCGCGCAGCGCCGGCAGGATCGTGGCCGGAAAGCCGGCGGCCGAGAGCAGGTCGCCGGCGGGGCCCGACGCTGCGCAGGCGCGCAGGCGTGCCATGGAGACAGGATCGCTCGCCAGAACGCCGGTCAGGCGGAAGTTCAGATAGTCCTTGGGCTCGAGCACGGTCGCGAGGTCACGGACCGTCTCCGGCTCGGCTTCGCGCAGCCAGGCCAGCCGCGCCAGCGGGTGGAAGGCATTGATCGCGGCGTGCTCGGCATGAGCCGGGTCGAGCCGCGCGCGCAGGCGGGCGGCCGCGGCTTCGGCGCGCGTATCCTTCCAGGTCATCGCCGGGCGCAACGGCCTGCCGCCCTGCCCGAGGATGATCTGGGTCCGGGTGACGCCGCAGATCGCGACAGCCTCGATGGCGGCGAAGAGCTCGGGCGCCTCGCGGTCGAGCCCGGCGCAGGCCTCGATCAGCAGGCGCCACCAGGCATCGGCATCGATCTCGGACGCGCCGGCCATATCGAGGCTGGCGGGCCCCGGAACGGCACTCTGGGCGCAAAGCCGCCCGCTCCCGTCGACGAGCGCGGCGCGGAAGGAGGTGCCGCCGAGATCGCAGGCGAGGACGACGCTCACGCTCGGCGCTCGGCAGCGAGGAAGACCGGGAGCGCGGCTGATGCCGGGGCGGGACAGGCGCTCGCGGACAGGCGCGGACGAGGTAAAGCCATGCAGATCAAGCCGTGCGGACCGAGACGGGACTGGACCCTGCCGGCTCTAGCGCTTGCCAAGCCGGGCGGCTACCGAAATGCTCATGCCCAAGAAATACTCGCCGAAGAAACGCTCGCGCCGAGGCTGGGGCAGAACCGCCGCATGATCATCCGCCAACTGGTCTATCTCGACGCGCTCGCCCGCGAGAAGCATTTTCGCCGCGCCGCCGAGGCCTGCCATGTCTCGCAGCCGACCCTGTCGGCCGCCATCGCCCAGCTCGAGGAGGAACTCGGCATCCTGATCGTCGAGCGCGGCCGGCGCTTCCAGGGGCTGACCAAGGAGGGCGAGGTCGTGCTCGCCCATGCGCGCCGCATCCTCGCGGAGGCCGATCAGATGAAGGACGCGATCGCGGAGCTGCGCGAGGGCGTCAGCGGCCGGATCAGACTCGGCGCCGTCCCCACCGCACTGCCGATGATCGCTCACATCACCGCACCGTTCTCGACGCGCTATCCCGGCGCCGCGCTGACCGTGCTGTCGCTGACCTCGACCGAGATCCAGAACGGAATCGACAATTTCGAGCTCGATGTCGGCCTGACCTATCTCGACAACGAGCCGCTGGAACGTGTCGTCTCCAAACCGATCTACCAGGAATCATACGTCCTGCTGACCCGCGAGGACGGGCCGCTCGGAGGGCGCGAGACGATCAGTTGGGCCGAAGCCGCCGCGCTGAAGCTCTGCCTGCTGACCTCGGACATGCAGAACCGGCGGATCATCGACGGCATTTTCCGTTCGGTTGGCCATGCCCCGAAGCCGGCGATCGAGACCAATTCGATCTTCAACCTGTGCTCGCATGCCGGCATCCAGGGCGTTTCCAGCATCGTCTCGATCCAGCTCCTGGAGTTCTTCGGCGTCCCGCTCGGCACCAAGGCGCTGCCGCTCACCGCGCCCGACGCCAAGCGCACGATCGGCCTGATCATGGCCGATCGTCAGCCCGCGGCGCCGCTCGCGCGCAACCTGCTGATGATGTCCGACACGGTGGCCGATGCGGCGCTGCCGCGGCGCCCCATCGTCAAATAGCCACAGACTATCGAAACAGTCGAAGGGGACGGCCCCCGCCCGGCCAGCCAAACGATAAGCAAAGGCTATCGGCGATTTTTCTACGCCCCGGCGGATCGGCAACGCAGCCCACTTCCTTTTTAATAGTCAAAACCTATCGATCAGTCAGAACAAACGATTTGAAATCATCCTAAACTTCGTCACCCTCTGCGGAAATTCGAAAGTCGCGAAACGGCTTCCTTGGAGGGACGATGGCCCAATACCCAGCCTGGGATCAGGACGAGGCGCGCTCGCTCATTGCCGGCCTCGCTCATCTCGAAGGTGCGACCCTGCCGATCCTGCACGCCCTGCAAGAAGAATTCGGCTATGTCGATCCGCAGGCCGTGCCGCTGATCGCCGAGGCGCTCAACCAGTCGCGGGCCGATGTCCACGGCACCATCTCCTTCTACCATGATTTCCGCACGGCCCCGCCGCCGCGGCGCGTCGTCAAGCTCTGCCGGGCCGAGGCCTGCCAGGCGCTGGGCTGCGAGACGCTGGTCGAGGACCTAGCGCGCGAGCACGGCATCGTCGTCGACGGCCATGGCGGCGGCCACGATGCGGTGGTCGAAACCGTCTACTGCCTCGGCAATTGCGCGCTCGGCCCCTCCGCCCTGAGCGACGGCGAGCTGATCGGCCGGGTCGATGCCGATCGCGTCGCCGCGCTGTGCGGAGGCCGGCAATGAGCGAGACGGTCCGGATCTACGTCCCGATCGACGCGGCAGCGCTCTCGGTCGGTGCCGAGGCGGTCGCCCGCGCCGTCGCGCAGGAGGCGCAGGCGCGCGGCCGCAATGTCGAGATCGTCCGGAACGGCTCGCGCGGCATGCTCTGGCTGGAGCCGCTGGTCGAGGTCGAGACCTCGAAGGGCCGCATCGCCTATGGCCCGGTCGCGGCGAAGGACGTCGCCGGGCTGTTCGAGGCCGGCTTCGAGCGCGGCGAGGCGCATAAGCTGCGCCTCGGCCAGGTCGAGGAACTCGACTGGCTCAGGCGCCAGCAGCGCCTGACCTTCGAGCGCGTCGGCGTCACCGACCCGCTCTCGCTCGCTGATTATCGCAGGCTTGGCGGCCTGAAGGGGTTGGAAAAGGCACTCGCCTTGTCCGGCCAGGGCATCGTCGACGCGATCAAGGCATCGGGCCTGCGCGGGCGCGGCGGTGCCGGCTTCCCGACTGGAATCAAGTGGCAGACGGTCCACGACGCCAAGGCGGAGCAGAAATATATCGTATGCAATGGCGACGAGGGCGACAGCGGCACCTTCGCCGATCGGATGCTGTTCGAGGGCGACCCCTTCCTGCTGATCGAGGGCATGACGATCGCCGCGATCGCGGTCGGCGCGACCAAGGGCTATCTCTATATCCGCTCGGAATATCCGCACGCGATCAGGACGATGCAGCAGGCCGTGCTGAAGGCACGCAATGCCGGCATTCTCGGCGCATCCGTGATGGGCTCGACCCGGCATTTCGACATGGAGGTACGCGTCGGCGCCGGCGCCTATATCTGCGGCGAGGAGACCTCGCTGCTGGAAAGCCTCGAGGGCAGGCGCGCCATCGTCCGGGCAAAACCGCCGATCCCGGCCCTCCAGGGCCTGTTCGGCAAGCCGACCGTCGTCAACAATGTCCTTTCCTTCGCAGCCGTGCCCTGGATCCTCGACCATGGCGGCAAGGCCTATGCCGATTACGGCATGGGTCGCTCGCGCGGTACCTTGCCGGTCCAGCTCGGCGGCAATGTCAAACGCGGCGGGCTGATCGAGCTCGCCTTCGGCATCTCGCTGCGCGCGATCATCGAGGAGATGGGCGGCGGCACACTGTCGGGCCGGCCGATCCGGGCCGTGCAGGTCGGCGGGCCGCTCGGCGCCTATCTCACCGAAAAGCAGCTCGACACCCCGATGGACTACGAGGCGCTGGCCGGCATCGGCGCGATGCTCGGCCATGGCGGTATCGTCGTCTTCGACGACAGCGTCGACATGGCCAAGCAGGCCCGCTTCGCCTTCGCATTCTGCGCCAAGGAGAGTTGCGGCAAGTGCACGCCCTGCCGCATCGGTGCGACGCGCGGCGTCGAAATCGTCGACAAGATCATCGCCGGCCATGAGCGGCCGAAGAATCTCGCCGTGCTGCGCGACCTCAACCGGCTGATGACTGACGCTTCGCTCTGCGCCATGGGCGGACTTACACCGATGCCGGTGATGAGCGCGCTGAGCCATTTCTCCGAGGATTTCGACCGCCCGCCGCCAGAGGCCCTGCCGCAGGCGGCCGAGTGAGGAGCTCACCATGAGCCTGATCAAGGAAATCGATTTCGGCACGCCGATCCGGATCGTCGAGAAGACGGTGACGCTGACGATCGATGGCGAGAGCGTCACGGTTCCCGCTGGCACCTCGGTGATGGCCGCGGCGATGAATATGGGCACCGCCATTCCCAAGCTCTGCGCCACCGACTCGCTCGAGCCCTTCGGCTCCTGCCGGCTCTGCCTGGTCGAGATCGAGGGGCGGCGCGGCACGCCCGCCTCCTGCACGACCCCGGCCGAGGAGGGCATGGTGGTGCACACCCAGTCGGAGCGGCTGGCGGGCCTGCGCAAGGGCGTGATGGAGCTCTACATCTCCGACCATCCGCTCGACTGCCTGACCTGCTCGGCCAATGGAGACTGCGAGTTGCAGGACATGGCCGGCGCCGTCGGCCTGCGCGAAGTCCGCTATGGCTATGAAGGCGAGAACCATGTCCGGCCGACCGGCGCAGAAGGCTTGGCCAACGAGAACTGGCTGCCCAAGGACACCTCCAACCCGTATTTCACCTATGACCCCTCGAAATGCATCGTCTGCAATCGCTGCGTGCGGGCCTGCGCCGAGGTGCAGGGCACCTTCGCGCTGACGATCACCGGGCGCGGCTTCGATTCGCGCGTCGCCGCCGGGCCGACCGACTTTCTCGGCTCCGAATGCGTCTCCTGCGGCGCCTGCGTGCAGGCCTGCCCGACCGCGACGCTGATCGAGAACAAGGTGATCGAGTTCGGCCAGCCCGAGCATTCCAAGGTCACCACCTGCGCCTATTGCGGCGTCGGCTGCTCGTTCAAGGCCGAGATGCAGGGCGAGCGTGTGGTGCGCATGGTGCCTTACAAGGACGGCAAGGCGAATGAGGGCCATAGCTGCGTCAAGGGCCGTTTCGCCTGGGGTTATGCCAACCACAAGGATCGCATCACCAGCCCGATGATCCGCGAGAAGATCACCGATCCCTGGCGCGAAGTGTCCTGGGAGGAGGCGATCAACCACGCCGCCAGCGAATTCAAGCGCATCCAGGCCAAATATGGCCGCGAATCCGTTGGCGCGATCACCTCCTCGCGCTGCACCAATGAGGAGGTCTTCCTCGTCCAGAAGCTGGTGCGCGCCGCCTTCCGCAACAATAATGTCGATACCTGCGCCCGCGTCTGCCATTCGCCGACCGGCTACGGCCTCAAGACGACGCTCGGCACCTCGGCCGGCACGCAGGATTTCAAATCGGTCGCCAAGGCCGACGTGATCCTGGTGATCGGCGCCAACCCGACCGACGGCCACCCGGTCTTCGGCTCGCGGATGAAGAAGCGCCTGCGCGAGGGCGCCCGCCTTATCGTCATCGATCCGCGCCGGATCGATCTGGTGAAGTCACCGCATGTCAAGGCGGAGCACCACCTCCAGCTCAAGCCCGGCACCAATGTCGCGCTCGTCAACGCTCTCGCCCATGTCGTGGTCACCGAAGGGCTGATCGCCGAGGATTATGTCCGCGAGCGCTGCGACCTCGCCGATTTCGAGATCTGGGCCCGCTTCATCGCCGAGGAGCGCAATTCCCCGGAAGCGAGCGAGGCGTTCACCGGCGTGCCGGCGGCCGATGTGCGTGCCGCTGCGCGGCTCTACGCGACCGGCGGCAATGGCGCGATCTATTACGGGCTCGGCGTCACCGAGCACAGCCAGGGCTCGACCACGGTGATGGCCATGGCCAATCTCGCCATGGCGACCGGCAATATCGGGCGCGACGGCGTCGGCATCAATCCGCTGCGTGGCCAGAACAATGTCCAGGGCTCCTGCGACATGGGCTCCTTCCCGCATGAATTCTCGGGCTATCGCCATGTCGCCGACGATGCGACGCGGCAGAGCTTCGAGGCGTTGTGGGGCGTGCCGCTCGACGCCGAGCAGGGCCTGCGCATCACCAACATGCTCGACGAAGCCGTCGGCGGCAGCTTCAAGGGCCTCTATGTCCAGGGCGAGGACATCGCCCAGTCGGACCCCAATACCCAACACGTCACCGCAGGCCTCGCCTCGATGGAATGCGTGGTCATCCAGGACCTGTTCCTGAACGAGACCGCGAAATACGGCCATGTCTTCCTGCCGGGCTCCTCCTTCCTGGAAAAGGACGGCACCTTCACCAATGCCGAACGGCGCATCAATCGCGTCCGCCAGGTCATGGCGCCGCTCTCCGGCAAGGCCGAATGGCAGGTGACGATCGAGCTCGCCCGGGCGCTCGGCTACGAGATGGGCTATAGCCATCCTTCGCAGATCATGGACGAGATCGCGGCGCTGACGCCGAGCTTCGCCGGGGTCAGCTACGACACGCTCGAGGCGCTCGGCTCGGTGCAGTGGCCCTGCAACGAGAAGGCGCCGACCGGCACGCCGCTGATGCATGTCGACCGCTTCGTGCGCGGCAAGGGCAAGTTCATGATCACGGAATACGTGCCGACGCAGGAGCGCACCGGCCCGCGCTATCCGCTGATCCTGACCACCGGACGCATCCTCTCGCAATATAATGTCGGCGCGCAGACCAGGCGCACCGAAAACCAGGCCTGGCATGCCGAGGACGTGCTGGAAATCCACCCCTTCGACGCCGAAAGCCGCGGCATCAAGGATGGCGACCTCGTCGCCCTCGCCAGCCGCTCCGGCGACATCTCGCTGCGCGCCGAAGTTTCCGAGCGCATGCAGCCGGGCGTGGTCTACACCACCTTCCACCACGCCGAGACCGGCGCCAACGTCATCACCACCGACTATTCGGACTGGGCGACCAACTGCCCGGAATACAAGGTGACAGCGGTCGAGGTGCGAAGGACGAACTATTATTCGCAGTGGCAGGAGCGCAACCGCGACGAGGACGTCTCGCTGCGCCTGATCGCGGGACGCTTGCCCGATGCCGCGGAATAGCCCGCCTGCCCAGCCGCCGGCGAGCGTCGCGACGCCGGCATCGACATTGCGTTTCGCCTCCGGACGGGCGGAGGCTGCGAGCGCCGAAGTCGCGGTCGAGGCGGCGGTCAACATCGTCTACGGCAACCTGCCCTATGCCGTGATGATGGCAACGCCGTCGGATCTCGAGGATTTCGTCGTCGGCTTCAGCCTGACGGAAGGCATTGTCCGCAGCGGCGACGAGATCAAGGATATCGCGGTCTGCCCCCAGGCCGACGGCATCGTGGTCACGGTGGCGCTGACCCCCGGCCGCTTCCGCGAGCATCTGGCGCGGCGGCGCAATCTCTCAGGCCGCACCTCCTGCGGTCTCTGCGGCGTCGAGACGCTCGCCGACCTGCCGACGGCGGAAGCGCGCGCCGGCACCGCAACGGCGATCACGCCGGTGGCGATCGCCGCTGCGCTGTCCGCGCTCGAGCGCCATCAGCCGTTGCACCGGCTGACCCGCTCAGTGCATGCCGCCGCCTGGTGCGACCGCAACGGGGCGATCCTGGCGGCGCGCGAGGATGTCGGCCGCCACAACGCGCTCGACAAGCTGATCGGCGCGCGGCTGCGGGCGGGCCAGCCGGTCAATGACGGCTTCGTGCTGGTCACCAGCCGCGCCTCCTTCGAGATGGTCGAGAAAGCCGCTATCTTCGGCGCAGGGACGCTGGTCACGATTTCGGCTCCGACCTCGCTGGCGATAGAGCGGGCCAAGGTGCTTGGAATGACCCTCGTCTGCGTCGCCCGCGAGGACAGCGCACGCATCTTCGCCGGCGCGCTGGCCAACCCTGTGGAGGCCGAGGCGCCATGACCGAGATCCTTGTGACCGAGACTGTTGTGACCGAGATTCCTGCAGCCGCGGCGGAAGCCCATGCCCAGCCGGGCGATCACCTCGCCAAGCTCGCGCGCATGGCCAACCAGATCGCCGAGTTCTTTCAGGCCTATCCGGAAGCCGAGGCGGTCGAGGCGATCGCCGACCACATCAACCAGTTCTGGACCCGGCGCATGCGCGAGGACTTCCGCGCCGGCTTCGCCGAGGACGCCGCCGCCCTGTCGCCGCTGGTGCGGCAAGCGCGCGAGAAGGTCAGGGCCTCGCCACCGGGCTAGGGCTCGCAAGCCGGCCCGCAGCCCGCCGACCGCCCCCCATCCTGCCGGAAAAGCCTCGCCTTACCTAGGGTCCCGTCCTGCGTGACGGCCTACCCGGCCATGATCAAACGCGGCTACAACTCTGCCGCGCCCGGCGTCACGATCCGAACACAATCCCATCGAGCGGGAGGGAATCGGAATGGTGGCGCGATCCGCCGGCGAGATCAGGGTGCTTGGCCCGCAGGACGGCGAAAGCTTCTGGCAGCCGGTTCCGGCCAATGGCTTCGTGCGCAATCTTCTGCGCGACCGGGCGGTTGCCAGCGCCAACCGCTTCGCCATCGGCACCCAGACCGTCGCCCCGCACTCCTTCATCCGCGAGCACACCCATGACCGCAATGAGGAGATCATCTTCGTTGTCAGGGGCCGCGGCATCGCCCGCATGGACGGCGTCGACCATCCGCTGGAGGAAGGCTCCTGCGTTTTCGTCGGCCGGGACCGCAAGCATCATTTCCTCAACCCCCATGACGAGCCACTGACCTTTCTGTGGCTGATCATGCCTGGCGGCCTCGATGATTTCTTCGCCGAGATCGGCCGGCCACGCAGCCCGGGGGAGCCGGCACCGGAGCCGTTCCCGCGCCCGGCGAACATCGCCGAAATCGAAGCCCGCACCGTCTTCGGCTGGACCGATGCGAGCTTCGACCAGCATAAGTAAGTGACAGGCGCGCCCGCGCCGCAGGAGACGCAGCGATGAAGAAGACCGGATCGAACAGCCTCGCACGTGCCGGCGAGGCCCGATGAGCGCCGCCGCACAACGTGCAGCGGGCGGCGAATTCGAGGTCCATACCGCCGACGGCGCCGTGTTGCGTGCCTGCTCGCAGGGCGAGGGTCAGACGCTTCTTCTGGTCAGCGGCCTCAACGGCGCTGCCGCATTCTGGGACGACAATGCCGCGACGCTTGCCCGCTCCTTCAGGGTGCTGCGCTTCGACCAGCGCGGCATGGGGGCCAGCACGCGCGGCACCGCGCGCTCGACGATCGACCAGCTGGCGCAGGACTGCCTTGCCGTCCTCGACGCTGCCGGCGTCGAACGCGCCGTGCTGCTCGGGCACTCGACCGGCGGCTGCATCGGCCTGTCGCTGGCACGCCAGGCCCCGCACCGGCTCGCCGGACTGATCCTGAGCGGCAGCTGGCTGAAGCAGAACCGCTACATGTCAGCGCTTTTCGAGACGCGCCTCGCCATTCTCGACCAGCATCCGCGCGCCTATGCCGCGAGCGCGACACTGATGGCCTATCCCCCTGCCTGGCTGGAGGCGCATTGGCAGGTCTACGAGAGCGCCATCACCCACGCGCCGGCGACGAATGAGGAAAGGCAGATCATGCGCGAGCGCATCGACGCGCTGCGCTCTTTCGACGGCTCGGCCTGGAGCGCCGGCCTGACCCTGCCCGTGCTGATCCTCGGCGCGCGGGACGACATGGTCGTGCCCGCCTTCCTGCAGGACGAGCTCGCCGCCGGCCTGCCCGGCGCGCGCAAGACCATGCTCGACACCGGCGGCCATTATTTCCCTGTCTCGCGACCGGATGCCTTCACGGCCAATGTCGCGGAATGGATCAGCGAGATCGCAGCGCGCGCCGCTCCCACGGGATCGTGAAGCGAAGCGCCGCGGGCGGACGCGCAGGCGCAGTTCATCCGCGGCGAACTGACCTGTTTCAGAATTCCTCCAATTCGCTATCCCATAGACGCCGGGGTCCGGTCGGTATCGACGGTTTGCGTGATGCCGGCCGGACACCGCGAGCGAACGGGTCGTGCCGACCTGCCTGCCCGGTCCCGTGCCACGCACCTGCTTCAAGAAGGATCGACCATGAAAACCATCGCCAGCGCCGCCCTTCTCACCCTCGGCCTCGCCACGGCCGCCGCGAGCTCGGCCTCGGCTCAGGACATCGCCGCCGGCGAGCGCTCCTGGAACAAGTGCCGCGCCTGCCATCAGATCGGCGAGGGCGCCAAGAATCTGGTCGGCCCGCATCTGAACGGCCTGTTCGGCCGGCACACCGGTGCCGTCGAGGGCTACAGCTATTCGGCCGCCAACAAGGGCGCCGACATCACCTGGAACGAGGCGATCTTCGCCGAGTACATCAAGGATCCGCGCGCCAAGATCCCGGGCACCAAAATGATCTTCGCCGGCATCAAGAACGAGAAGGAAATCGCCGATCTGACGGCTTTCCTCAAGCAGTTCGGCAAGGACGGCAAGAAGAGCTGATCCGGGCAGCATCGCGACAAGGCTCCTTCGCGCCGCGCGCGAGGGGGCGTTGTGAATAAGGCGGATTGCTTCTGGAACGGTGCGGCGGCTCGCCTTGCCGTTCCCGACAACTAGCCTCAACGCAGCCGGAGGCGTCGCCGGAACGATGCCGCTACAGCACCGTCCGCCGATAATGATTGCCGGCTACAAATTTTCTGGCCGTGCCGACAACGAATCACCCTATGCTGCTGCGGGGGAAAAAGCGCGCGAAGGTCATCGAGGGTGGCGAAGACGACAGCCGGCAAACGGCCGGCCGAGCCGAAGGTCCAGGTCGGCGCCATCCCGTTCAGGCGGCGCGCCGACGGCGCGATCGAGATCATGCTGGTGACGACGCGCGAAACCCAGCGCTGGATCGTCCCGAAGGGCTGGCCGATCCGTGGCCTCAAGGGTCACGAGACCGCTGCGCGCGAAGCGATGGAGGAAGCCGGCCTGATCGGCGAGATCGGCAGGAAGCCGGTCGGGCGCTACACCTACTGGAAGCGCAAGCCCGACCATTTCATCCTGTGCAAGGTCCGGCTCTATCTGCTCGAGGTCAAACAGCAGCTGCCGGTCTGGCCGGAACAGGACCAGCGCCGCTGCCTCTGGTTCACCCAGGCCGATGCAGCCGATCTGATCGACGAGCCGGCGCTCGGTGCGATCGTCGCCGGGCTCGACATCGCGGCCCCATGAAGGCGCGCAAGGCCCGGTTCAGCGGGCATCATGGAAGATCAGCCCGGCGGTGAAGCGCTCGCCACTGCGTATGCGGCTGACGCCATGGCGCAAATTGACCCGATAGGAACCACGTGTGCCGGCAACCGGCCGGTGCTGAACGGCGAAGATCGCCGCCTCCCCCTGCGCGAGCGGCACGACCTCCGGCCGCGACTGCATGCGCGGCCGCTGTCCGACCAAAGTGAATTCGCCGCCGGTGAAATCGCGGCCGGGCTGCGAGAGCAGGATCACCATCTGGAAGGGGAAGAACAGGTCGCCATAAAGGTCCTGGTGCAGGCAATTATAGTCGCCGGCCTCGTATTTCAGCAGCAGCGGCGTCGGGCGCTGCTGGCCGGCCGCATGGCAAAGCGCCAGGAACGCGTCGAGGCTTGCAGGATAGCGCTGGGCGATGCCGAGCGTCTCGTTCCAGCGATTGGCGATCGGTGCCAGCCGCGCATAGATCAGGGGCCGCAGGTCAGCGATCGGCCCAGGCAGCGGATGGGCGAAGTACTGGTACTCGCCGCGCCCGAAGCCGTGCCGCTCCATCACGATCCGGCTGCGGAAACGCGCCGGCTCGCCATAGAGACCGCGCAAGGCCGCGCAAGCCTCTGCATCGAGCATCCGGCCGGTCAGGCCGACGCCATACGCGTCGAGCTCGGCTTCGATCCCTGCCCAATCGAGCGCCGAGACCATCGACTCGAGGTCCTGCTCGTCTGACGACATGCTTTGGCGGTTCGTTGCAGGCATGGCGCTTCCTTTCGAGCCGGGAACTGCGCCCGATCTCGCCAGCGATCCAGCCGGCGCGCCACCCGGTTCCTGCGATTTCGCCATCGCACCAGCAGTCGCGAAACAGCCAAAATCGCCGCTTGACCTTCCAATGATGGGAAGGTGTAGCCATCTCAGCACGATGAGAAGGAAAGCGGACATCATGGCGATGCAAGCAACGCTCGAACCGCGCGGAACCACCGTGCTCGACATCCCCGTGGACGGCATGAGCTGCGCCTCCTGTGTCGGCAAGGTCGAAAAGGCGATCGCGGCCGTGCCCGGCGTGACCAGTGCGCAGGTCAATCTCGCGACCGGACGAGCGCAGATCGCAGGCGGCGAGACGGCCGCCATCGTCGCGGCGATCCGCGGCGCCGGCTACGAGCCGGTCGAAACCGAGGTGAACCTGTCGGTCACCGGCATGACCTGCGCCTCCTGCGTCGGCCGGGTCGAGAAGGCCCTGCGCGGCGTGCCCGGCGTGCTGGCGGCGAACGTCAACCTCGCCACCGAGCGCGCGACCATCCAGCTGGCCGACCCCGCTGCCGTGCCGGCACTGATCGCCGCCATCGCCGCTGCCGGCTACGAGGCCGAGCCTCTCGGCGCCAATGCGAACCCGCAAGCCGGCATCCAGGAACGGCGAGAGGCGGAGCAGAGCGAGCTCGGCCGCGCGGTCATCGTCGCCACGCTGGCGACGCTGCCGCTGATGATCATCGAGATGGGGCCGCATCTGAGCGACGCCTTCCATCACTGGCTCCTCGGCCGCTTCGATCCTTTCACTCTGAAGTTCAGCGCCTTCGCATTGGCCAGCCTCGTGCTGTTCTGGCCCGGGCTGCGCTTCTTCCAGAAGGGCGGGCCGGCGCTGCTGCGCGGCGCGCCCGATATGAACGCGCTCGTCATGATCGGCGCCGGCGCGGCCTATCTCTACTCGGCAGTCGCGACCTTCCGGCCTGGCTGGCTGCCCGAAGGCACGGCCCACACCTATTTCGAGACCGGCGCGGTGATCGTCACCCTGATCCTGCTCGGACGCTGGTTCGAGGCCCGCGCCAAGGGCCGCACCAGCGCGGCGATCAGCCGGCTCGTGACCCTGCAAGCCCGGACCGCCCGCGTGCTGCGCGACGGCGCCGAACGCGAGATCGCGGTCGAGCAGGTGCGCGTCGGCGATCTCGTGCTGGTGCGGCCCGGCGAGAAGGTCCCTGTCGATGGCGAGGTCGTCGAAGGCTCGTCCTATGTCGACGAATCGATGGTCACCGGCGAGCCGGCTCCTGCCCATAAGAGCGCCGGAGCCGGCGTGATCGGCGGCACGATCAATCGGAACGGTGCCTTGCGCTTCCGGGCCGAGAAGGTCGGCGCCGATACCTTGCTGGCGCAGATCCTGCGCATGGTCGAGACGGCGCAGGGCGCCAAGCTGCCGATCCAGGCACTGGTCGACCGCGTCACCAACTGGTTCGTGCCGGCGGTGATCGCCGTCTCGGTTCTGACCTTCGCGGCCTGGCTCTATTTCGGCCCCTCGCCGGCCCTGACCTATGCGCTGGTCAATGCGGTCGCGGTGCTGATCGTCGCCTGCCCCTGCGCGATGGGTCTCGCCACCCCGACCTCGATCATGGTCGGCACCGGCAAGGCGGCCGAGCTCGGCATCCTGTTCCGCCAGGGCGCGGCCCTGCAGAGCCTCAGCGGCATCTCCACCATCGCCTTCGACAAGACGGGAACCCTGACCAAGGGCACGCCCGAGGTGACGGAGATCCTGGCTGCCGCCGGTTTCGACGAGGCGGAAGCACTGCGTCTGGCCGCTTCGGCGGAAAGCGCCTCCGAGCATCCCTCGGCCGAGGCGATCGTCGACGAGGCGGGCCGGCGCGGCCTTGCGCTCGCCCCGGCCAACGAATTCCAGGCCGAGCCCGGCATGGGCATCGAGGCCGTTGTCGAAGGGCGGCGCGTCGCCGTCGGCTCGCAGCGCCTGATGCAGCGGCTCGGCATCGATCCGGCCAGCTTCGCCGGGCGTGCCGAGGCCCTGGCGCGCGACGGTCAGTCGCCGCTCTATGCCGCGATCGATGGCAGGCTCGCCGCGCTGATCGCGGTCGCGGACCAGATCAAGCCCGGCACGCCGGCGGCGATCGAGAGCCTGCGCCGGCAGGGGCTGCGCATCGTCATGGTGACCGGCGACAACCGGGCGACCGCCGAGGCGATCGGCCGCCGGCTCGGAATCGACGAGGTCCGCGCCGAGGTGCTGCCGACAGATAAGGCTCGGATCGTCGCCGAACTCCAGGGCGATGGCGCGCGCAGCATCGCCTTCGTCGGCGACGGCATCAACGACGCACCCGCTCTGGCCCAGGCCGATATCGGCATCGCCATGGGCGCGGGAACCGACATCGCCATCGAAAGCGCCGATATCGTGCTGATCTCGGGCGATCTGCGCCATGTTCCCGAAGCGATCGCGCTGTCGAAGGCGACGATGGCCAACATCCGGCAGAATCTCGGCTGGGCCTTCGGCTATAACATCCTGCTGATCCCGGTCGCGGCCGGGCTGCTCTATCCGCTCTGGGGGGTACTGATGTCACCGGTCTTCGCCAGCTTCGCCATGGCGTTCTCGAGCGTCAGCGTGCTCGGCAACGCATTGCGGCTGAAGCGCTTCGCCGCGCAGCCGCGGACGGAAGAGGCCCGGCCTGCCACTCTGCCGGCCACGGCCTGAAGGAGGACGGCATGAATATCGGACAAGCGGCGGAGGCTTCCGGCGTCAGCGCCAAGATGATCCGCTATTACGAGGAGATCGCACTGATCCCGCCGCCGGCGCGCTCGCAATCGGGCTATCGCGTCTATGGCGAGGACGACGTCCACACGCTGCGCTTCGTGCGCCGGGCCCGCAGCCTCGGCTTCTCGATCGAGGAGACCGGCGCCCTCCTCGCCCTCTGGCGCGATCGCTCGCGGGCGAGTGCCGACGTCAAGGCGATGGCGCTGAAGCATGTCGCCGAACTCGAGGAGAAGGCGGCGGCGCTCAAGGCGATGGCCAAGACGCTGCGCCATCTGGCCAGCCATTGCCATGGCGACGGCCGGCCGGACTGCCCGATCCTGGACGAGATCGGCAGTCAGGGCAGTGCGCAGCAATCGGCCTGAACCAGACCGATTCGCTTTTCAGTGCCGTAACGAAAAAAGCAATGCCGGCCCGAAAGGCCGGCATTGCTTCATTCTGTGGATCGCAGAAGAAACTTGCGATCGACCCTAGATCGCCGCGCGTCCGTTCGGACGCGGTCACGGCGATCTATCTCATCGTTATCGCATCGGAGTCTTCCGAAGAGTGGATTCCACTTTTCGGTCCGATGCTATCGCGGCAGCTCAGCGCCGCATCGCCTCGGCGAGGCGCGGCGAGAAGGTCCGCACCGGGCGACGAACGACGACGACGGCGCGGTTCGGCGTCGTCACCATGGTGCGGTTGGCAGCCTTGCGAACCAGCGGCACGACGTCGGAAACCGGCACGCCCATCAGATTGGCGGCGATCTCGGCCTGCTCCTGCGGCAAATCGCTCAGGCCCTGCGCGGCCGTAATGGCCTCGTCCAGGGTCGGCGGCTCGACTCGGGGCCGCAAGATGCGCGGCGGGGGATTCTTGTAGGCAGGCATTGGATCGCTCCTTGGGGGCGAAGATAGGCACCTATTGTGCATCGCACAAGATTATGTCGGAGTTTAGCCGCAGCGCAGCAATCACCTCCGCTCTGCACTAGATGCATGACCAAGACCGAAATCGCGCCGTGACATGTCACCGCGCCTTGATCCGGCCCGAAAGCGGCGACAGGCTCGCATCGGTCCGCACCGCCCGCAGCGGGAGACAGCGCCGATGAACCCAACCGGTTTTGCGAGCGATCGGAGAGCGCGGCAGCGACAGCGCCCCCCTGCGCCACTGCCGGGCGAGCGCGAACTCGGCCGGCTCGAGATCCTGCTGCGCCTGCGCCGCAATCCGCTGACCATCTGGCGCCGACGCCATTTCCGCGAACCGATCATCGCGGGGGACGGCATCTTCGGCTATGGCGTCGTCCTGTCCGATCCCGCAGCCATACGCCATGTCCTGGTCGACAACGCCGCAAATTATCGCAAGGACGATCTGCAACGCAGCATCCTCGCCCCCGGGCTGGGCGAGGGGCTGCTGACGGCCGAGGGAGAGGCCTGGAAACGGGCACGTCGGACGCTGGCGCCATTATTCACTCCGCGCGCGGTCGCCGCGCTGGCCACCAGGATGCTGGGACCGGCCGCAGCGGCCGCAGAGCGCCTTTCCCGGAGGCGGCCGGGCCGGATCGTCGACATCGCGCAGGAGATGACGCGGGTCACCTTCGACATCCTGGCCGAGACCATGTTCTCGAACGCGATCGCCGGCGGCGCCCCGGCCTTCGCCAAGGCCCTCACCGCCTATTTCGGAACGCAAGGCAGGATCGACCCGCTCGACATTCTCGGCGCCCCGGCCTGGCTGCCGCGCCTCGGACGCTGGATGGCACGTCCTTCGATCGCCTTCTTCGAGGCGCAGGTCGAGGTGATCATCGCCGCGCGCCGCGCCCTGCGCGCCCATGTCTCGGCAGCCGGCCAGCCCGATCTGCTCGATGCGCTGCTCGAGGCGCGCGACCCGGCGACCGGCTCCGGCCTGTCCGAGGCGGAGATCGGCGCCAACATCATCACCTTCATCGGCGCCGGCCATGAAACGACCGCCAATGCGTTGACCTGGGCGCTCTACCTGCTGTCGGAAGCCCCCGCGACGCGGCAGGCGGTCGAGGCAGAAATCGACGCGGTCAGCGACCTGGCGGCAGCAGCGCTGTCCGGTTCCGGGCTGGCGCTGACCCGCGCCGTGATCGAGGAGGCGATGCGCCTCTACCCGCCGGTGCCCTCGCTGTCGCGGACGGCGCTGGCCGACGACGATGTCGGCGGGCGCTGCTTCATCCCGAGAGGCGCGCTGGTCGTGATCTCGCCCTATCTGCTCCATCGCCACGAGACCTTGTGGCGCGAGCCGGACCGCTTCCGGCCCGAGCGCTTCCTGCCTGGCGCGCGCGAGAGCATCGAACGCTATGCCTATCTGCCTTTCGGGGCCGGACCACGCATCTGCATCGGCCAGCAATTCGCCATGGTCGAAGCCATGATCGTGCTCGCCACACTGCTGCGTGCGTTCCGTTTCGAGCATGCTGGAGAGACACCGATGCCGGTCCAGCAGATTACCTTGCGGCCGGACCAGGGCATGCCGATGCACGTCAGACCACGCCACGTGGCACCACGATTCGACACAAGTGACCTTTCGTAATGCAGACAGGTCAGGCGCGACCAATTAACCACAGGCGCCAAGAAAAAGGCATTCATCCGACAAGATGTCGTCTTGATCTGACTTCGGCTCGCCGGCTCGGGTTTCCGCGCATGGAACCCTGTGGCGACGGCTTTTGCTTCACGCTGACCGCGTCTCCGGGCACAGCTCTGCCACTATTGGCACAAGCGACTGCCACATTTCTGACCTCTTGCCCGGAAATGGGCGATATGGAACAGATGGCGCGTGTGGTGCTGCATGTTCCTGGCCGGTTTGGCGAAAACGGCCCAGCCGGCCGCAAAGGCTGTGACAGCTGCAAGCGCCATGTTTCAAGAAGCAAACTTGCAGTGGGGTGACGTAATGCATGCCAAGACCATGAAAGTCGGAACCATTCTCGTCGCTGGCGCGCTTGCGCTGGGCGGCTGCACCGCGTCGCAGGAGCGTGTCGCGACCGGTGGCGCCATCGGCGCCGGCGCCGGCGCCCTGATCGGCGGCGCGTTCGGCGGCTGGCGCGGCGCGGCGATCGGTGCGGCAATCGGCGGCCTGACCGGCCTCGTGATCGCCGATGCGATCGAGCGTGAGCGGGCCCGCGAGGCCGCCTATATCGCGGCACGTTCGGGCTCGAACACCCAGCGCTTCCGCAATTCGAGCGGCCAGGACGTGGTCGTGAAGGCGCGTACGGTGAAGTCCTACAACAACAGCGCCGGTCAGCGCGTTCGCGTCGTCGAGCGCACCGTGACGCGCAACGGCCAGGCCGCCGGTACCGATACGGTCGAGGTCAATCTTTCGACGAACGAAGCATCCGGCATCTGAGCCGGACACAGCCAGAAGAACGACCCTCCCTCGCGCCGCGAGGGAGGGTCCATGGGGACGAGGATGACGGCGAGAGCGTTGCCGAAGTTGGTGAGTTGGATGGCGACGGTCTGGCTCATAGCCGCGTCGCCAACCGTGGCGGCGGCGCAGACCCAGACCTTCCCGGGATATAATCCGCAGGACCCGATCGGTTCGGCAGCGCAGGCCCTGTGGCAGCGCATCGAGAAGCAATGCGGCCCGTTGAAGCTGCCGATCCGGCTCGGCACGGCGTCGCGTCCCCAGCCTGAGAACGCGTTCTCGCGGGACCAGGGCAACAACGTCATGCAACAGGTCCATGCCGCATTCTCACGGCTGGACGGCGTCCGGATGGCGCCCTTCCTCGACATCGGCCCGGTCCTGAACCTCAACGACACCGGTATCCTCGACAGCGTCCTCGCCGGCAATGCCAAGGAACAGCTCAGCAAGATCGAGATCGAGATCCGGGCCACCGGCCAGCGTATCGGCGCCTCGACCCGGCTGCTGCTTTCGGCGCATGGCTGGAACGATTATGTGAGCTGTTCTCCGAGCCTCGACCCCTTCACGGTTTCCGAGGAGTTCATCGGCGAAATCTATCGGCGGACGGAGAACATCTTCGACGAGGTCGCCGAGGCGGTCTGGGAGCAATCGACCGAGACCTCCAACACGCTGGCCCTGTCCGCGCACATGCTGAACGGCGCGCCGGTCAATCCCGGTTGGCTCGAATTCTTCTCCGACCGCATGCGCCGAGCCTTGAGCAAACAGGCCGACGAGGAGAAAAAGTCGCGCATCCGGGCGCCCCGGCAGGTCTCCTTCGCGATGCTGCACGACCCGTCCTCGGAAGAAGGCAGGCGCTGGAGCGCCTCAGTCTCGGTCGAGCAACGGCACAATGGCTACCGCATCTCCGTCAGCGCCAACCGCAAGGATACGACACCGGTGTTCAGCGGTGGCCTCGTCGCCTTCGACGATCTGCCGACGGCAACGCATTGGGCGGCGCTCGGCTCCTCGCGCAGCCAGGCCGCAGTCTCGGCCCCGCGCCTGGGCGAGGCGCCGCTGCGGATCGACGGCCGGGTCGAAGGCGGACGCGGCCTGCAGCAATACGCCTTC
This sequence comes from Allobosea sp., assembly GCF_017308075.1. GTDB lineage: Bacteria > Pseudomonadota > Alphaproteobacteria > Rhizobiales > Beijerinckiaceae > Allobosea. The sequence goes on along the minus strand of NZ_JAFKFX010000028.1, from coordinate 187,573 downwards.
TCGATCGCCCGCGAATCCTATGTCGAGGTCGACATCCCGCTGCCGAGCCTGCGCGGTCCCGGCAAGCTGCTGGTCGAGGTCTTCGCGCCGGGCCATCCCCCGCTGCGGACGATCCACATCGCCAATCCCAGCCGGCCGAACCTGCGCCGCTACCGGCTCGGCCCGGGCCAGTACACCATCCGCGTCGCCAATACCGGCCCGACCCGGCAGGAATATCAATTGCGGGCCCGCGCGGTCGACACCAGCGACATGCTGATGCCGGAAGCACCCGGCCGCCTGATCCGCCGGTTCCAGAACTGGTATGCCAGCGTCGTCGAGAATCCGGCGACCGGCAAGCGGACCTGCTATGCCTATACCGCCGCCACCGAGGCCGGGCCGCTGAACTGGCGCGAGCAGGCGCCCTTCATCCTGCTCTCGGCCGAGAGCGAGGGCAGCGGCGCGATCCAGCACCTGCTCGACGACAAGCGCTATTACCGCACCGGCGCGCCGATCGAGGCCTCGGTCACCGAAGGCGGCGAGGTCCGCCCGCTCAACGCCAGCGCGCCCGGCAACTTCATCCGCCCGATGAAGGAAGGCTCGAACGGCCAGCCGATCCTCGATATGGACGCGGTCGCCGGCTACAATAAAGGCACGACCCTCGAACTCACCGGCACCACGCCCGATGGCCGGCCGGCCCATGTGGTCTATTCGCTGCAGGGCTACCGTGCCGCCGTCAACGCCATGTCGCTCGAATGCGGCCGCCGCGATCTCGCCAACGCCCTCGTCTGGAAGTAGCCAACGGCTCAGGCAAGCGCCAGCGCGACCCGCGCCGGCGCCTCGCCCGAGCCTGGCTCGAACCGGATCAGACCGCGCCGAAGCCCGGCACCGGACTCGCGCAGGACGGCGGCCAGCGAACGGGCGGAGCGCTCGAACACGCCCAGCAGGGTCTCCACCAGGCGCGGATCGCTCCAGATCTCCTGGGCGCGCCGGCCGAACGGCGCCAGGAAAGGCTCGATCCCGCTCCAGGCCAGGATCGTCTCACGCGGTCGCGCCATGCCTTCCGCGGTTTCGAGCAGGATGCGCTCGATGATCGGCGCCCAGACACCATCGTCATAGCGACCGATCGGCAGCAGGATCACCAGCCGCTCAGCGCCAGCCAGCGCTGCCCGCGCCTCCGCCCCGGCCTGGACCGGCTCACGGAACAGGCGCGGCAGCAGGCGCGGCGCCAGGAAGCTCGCCTGCGTCTCCTCCTCACGAGCGGTCTCGGCGAGGCCGGTCAGGATGAGGCGACGCCGCACGACTTCGTCGCCCGTCGGCGCGTCGGTGGCCGAAACGCCCCATTGCGCGGGCAAGGCGGCGGGCAAGGCCGCGAAACAAACCGGCTCTGCCGCCATGAAACCGCTCTCCGCTCTGTTCGCTTATCGACATGTCCGGCTCGAACGAGCAGGACAAGGCAAGCACGTCCCGCAAAGTCGCGCGCCCATCTCGGCAAGATTAGGGCGGGACCACTAGACCTCGCAAGCGACAGCTTCCGCCAGCAATACGGAAGCTTCGCCGCCAGCCATGCCCCAACGTCTTGCAAGACGACGGACCATCGCGCAAGGTCCGCCACCGACATCCTCCCGCGCCAGTCCATCCGGAGCCAGCCCCCGTGCATCTTTCCGTGGCGCCCGTCGCCATCATCTGGGACGGCTCGCGCCATGTCGCCGCAATCTGGAACGAAGGCGCCCGAGCCCGCTTCCTCGCGGCCGAAGAAGCCGGTGGCCGCGTCACGCTGATCGCCGCGGGCGATGACGAGGACGCGCCGCTGCATGGCTCGCTGCCACCCGGCTGCCGCGTCCTTCATGCCGTCACCATCGCCGGCGACGGCCAGAGCCGCTCCGTCGCGATACAACTCGACGAGCGCCTGACACCGAACCAGGCCGATCCGGCCGGCGCCGGCATCTCGCTGCTGCGGGCGCATGCCGGCGACGCGGCAGGAAGCTTGTCGCTCGAGCGCCTCGCGCTCGCCGAGCGCCCCGCTTCGGTTCCGCCGTCTCTGATCGCCAGCGGCTTGAACCAGCTCGCGGAAACCGGTTCTGGCGCCTTGCGCCTGCTCGCAGGCCCTTTCATGCACCCGGCCGACGAGCAGGCGACGCTGACGCGCGTCGACGCAAGCCGCGATAGCGGGCTGACACTCGACTTCGCCGGCGCAGGCAGCCAAGCCGGCATTCTGGTCGCGCATCTGCCGGCCGCGATGCGGCAGGCTCGTCGGGCCCTGGCGCAGCTCGACCAGGAGCTGCGGCTCGCCGTCGAGGAGGAACTCGACGCGCTTGGCGTCGCTCCCGCCGATCTGCGCGATGCCGACGCGACCGGCCTCGGGCGCGTCGCGGCGCTGCGCCGCGGCTTTCGCCTGCTGCGCCCGAACGACGAGACCGACGGACGCTGCCGGCTGATCCTGACCGACTGGCTCGAAGAGGACGAGGTTCTGATCTTCGCCGAGCCGCGCCGGCAGCTCGTCTGGACCGGCGCGGGCGAGGCGGCGAGCGGCGCCCCGATGACGATCCGCTGGCAGGACGGCGAGTTCGGCGCCGTCGCACATCGCGAAAGCTACGCCGCCTCGGTCTCGACAGGCCTCGCGCTCGGCGGCGGCACCGGGCAGGCGCTTGTCGTGGCGACGCCCGGCGCGGCTGCACCGCTGCGCGACGATCTCGCCCTGGCCGCCGGCCGGGCGGCCGAGGGGCTCTGGCAGGAAACGGCGGCGCGCCCCGCCCGCCTGAGCGCGCTTCTGGCCGAGCTCGCGGCGGCGCGCACTCCCTTGCAGGCCGAGGCCGGCCCCTTCGCCCGGATCGACGCGCGCGCCAAGGCGCCAGGGGCCACCGAAAATCTGCTGGGTGCGGCGGCCGCCTTGACGGGCCTCGATCCGTCGCGAGCCGACGAGCTCGGCGAGCGCGCGCTCGCAGAGCAGACCGCCATGCTGCTCTGGGCGGTGGCGCAACCGAAGGTCGCGGCGCGCGCCTGCACGGTGCGCCTGCTCCTGCCCAGCCCCGGCCCCGGACATCCCGCGGCGGAAACCGAACGCCTGCTCGGCTGGTACGAGGACCCGGCCTTGCCGCATCTCCTGAGCCGCGAGGCGATGACGCTGGCCGGGCAGGACCGCCGGGCGATGCGCCTTCTGCACGACATCGCGGCCTGCGCGCATCAGAGCTGGCTGGATACCGACGTGGTCGCCGAGGTGGAGCAGACGCTCTCCGAGGCTCGCAAGCGCCGCGGCCTGCGCCCGCTGAGCAATCTCGACGGCCTGCTGCTCGAATTGCGACGCACGATGCAGCGCCGGCCGCCGACCACGCCGGCGCTCGAGGAGGTGGCGCGACAGCGCAGCGAGCTCGTCGCTTCCGGCGCACAGGCAGGCCAGCCGTCGGCGCTGCTGGACGAAGTCGCCAAGCGGCTGGGTGAGCTCACGCCAGGCGAGATCATGCTGCTGCACGCCTATTTCGCAGGGCTTCGCCGCGAAGCCGCACAGAAACGGGCGGCGGGCGAACTCGTCACCAGCTGGGAGGCCATCGCGGGGCTGGGAGGCCTGGCCGCCCGCAATGATCGCGGCAGCGATCCGTTGCGCGGCGCTTCGCGACTGGCGTCGACGTCTCAGGGCTTCGTCGAAACCGTTGATGCGGTGGAGAGCCTGGCTCCGGCACTGGCAGCGATCCAGGCACAGATCGGCCGGGTCCTGGGCCCGGATGACGCCACCGCCCCCCACATGGCGGCGCTGCGCCGGATCCTGGGCGGCTATGGCCGGCTGCTCCTGGCCGACCTCGCCCTGCGAGAGGCCGATGCCGCCTTCGCGGGCACGCCCTTCGCCGCCAAGGCCCTGGCGGATCCCGGAGATCCCGGTTTCGGAGCGGCCTATCGACGACTGCGCGCCGGAACCAGCGATACGCTCGCGCGCTATCTCGCGGCCGCCGCCGCGGTCTCCGGCGTCGATCACGCATGGGGCGCCACGCTCGGCCGGCCTCCCGCAGATGAACCGGCACCGGCCGAAACCGGAAGAGAAAACGGATGAGCGCCGCGTCCTGCTACAATCTCGAGACCAGGCTCGCGAGCTTCAGCGCCACCATCGCGCTCGACCGCGGCGAGGCCTTGATGGACATCCTCGCCTTCGAGGCGCCGGAGGACATGGTCAAGGCGGTCACGGTGACGCTGATCTCGCATGCGCCCAGCCTGCCGAGCGGACTCGATATCGGCTGGCTGCAGGGCGAGACGCTGCTCGACAAGGCGGCAGTGCGCGCCGGCGAACGCCTGGCCCTCGGCCTGCGGCGCGAAGCGGTGATGCGCGCCGTGGCCGCACACCGCCAGCAGGCCGATATCGAGAGCGACGCCAGCCTCGAAATCGCCTTCTCGACCATCGTCGAGACGGCAGGCGGGGCCCGCGCCTCGCCGCGCAGGGTGGTCAAGATCGCGGTTCTGGCCGGCGCCTCGCAGCCGGAATGGCGGATCGAGCCGGTCGAGATCGACCTCGATTCCCTCGCCACCGGCAAGACGCTCGGCATCAGCCAGATCGCCATCGACATTCCCAAGGACATCGTGCTGGAGGGCCGGCGCGGCCTGACCATCGAGGCGAGCTGTTTTGGCCTGAAGGCACAGAACCTGTCGCTCGCCATCGCCGCGCCGATGGACCATTCGGTCTCGCTGCGACGCTATCCCGATGCCGGAGCCAGCACCTGCCGTCACCTGCTCTGGCTCGCCGATGCACCGGCACTCGCCGGGCAGGAGGTCCGGCTCGACGTCACGCTGACCCGCGACGCCGTGCTCGACTTCGTCGACGAGACGATCCAGGCCAATCCCAAGGCGACGCTCCAGGTCCGGCTGACGGCCAAGCTCGGCGGCTGGGTCGCCCAGGACGGCTCGGGCCACGACCCGGACGGGCCGGCCAGGCCCTGGTCGAGCGCGCTCGAGGCCCGCTCCGTGCCGATCCGCAGCCAGAACCGCGGCGAGGTCGCCTTGACCATCGCCGGTTCCCATCTCAACTGTCCGCTCGGCACGACCTCCGATCTCATGCTCGAGGGCGGCCTCAACGCCGAGGTCGACCCGGACGACGAGACCGCGATCGTGCGCTGCGACGGGCTGGTGATCGACGTCAGGCGCTGGCCGCTGACCCGCACCGCCCCGCTGACCATCGATGTCGTCAGCCGGATGGGCAGCAGCGAGATCGCCGAGCCGACGACGCCCTTCCCGCTGGAAATCGTTCGCGAGGGCGATTTCGGCCGCCGCGGCCGCGCCGTCGTGCCGATGCAGGCGCTGACCACGACGCTGTCGCGTGCCGTGCGGACCAGCGGCGCCGACATCCTGCGCGGGCCGATCACGGTCGAGCTCACCATCACCGCCGGAGACGATGGCGGCCGTCCGCTGGTGCGCGCGCGCCTGCCGGTGCGCTACAGCCGCCGCATCCATCGCCTGCCGATCTGCATCGATCTCGGCGCCTCCGCGACGTCGATCTGGTCGGGCGCGCCGCGTGCAGCCGGCCGGGCCACCGAGATCAGGCCGCTGGCCCTCGGCAGCTGGCTGGCGCGGCATGTCGATCCGCGCCATGGCGAGGCGGCCTTGCAGGACGCCGGCTCCGCACCGTTGATCCCCAGCCAGGTCGGCCTCGATTCCGGCAATAATTTGCGTGCGGATCATGCTCCACACGCCCTGCCCGACCTCTCCCTGATCGGCTCCGACCGGGCGACCGTGGCACGACGGCTCAAGGCCTTCGCGCGTCGCTATGACGTGTCGGCGCCGGCCCCCCCGGCGCTGGGAGGGCAGCCGGAAGGCGGCAAGCGGGTGGATTCGCTGAAGCATGCCCTGACCTCGGGCGCCGTCTCGCTGACCTTGCCCGAGCAGGTCCATCGCTACGACGCGGCGGCGGAGCGGGTCGTCGCCACCAATACGGTCGAGATCGCCCCGCTCGTCGCCGACGTGCTCGACGAGCTGGTCGACCTTTATGTGCTGCGCCTCGGCGAGGACCGGCTGCGGGTCGAGGACCACGCGCCGGCGCCGATCGTGCCGCGCATCCTGATCTCCTGCCCGAGCGGCATCGGCGACGAGATCGCCTCGCGCTACCGGGCTGCGCTCGAACTGTTCTCGCAGCGGCTGGAGCGGCTCTTTCCCGGCGCGACGAGCTTTCCGGACGCCGCCGTCACCGTGCCCGAGGCGGTCGCCGCTGCCCGCTATGTCGCCAGCCTGCCCGAGGTCCGCGCTGCCGTGCCCGATCAGGGCGAGGCGCTGCTGGTGACGCTCGACATCGGCGGCGGCACCAGCGACGTGGCGCTCGCCCGCCTGCGGCGCGACGGCGACCGGCTGACCAGCCAGACGCTCGCGACCTTCGGCCTGCCGATCGGTGGCGACATGATGGACGAGGCGCTGACCGAGGCCGCCGCGCGGCTGATCGACAAGGCGATGGAGGGCCAGGAGGTGCATTGGCAGCCGGCCTTCGCCGAGGCCTCGCTGGCGCGCGCCGTGCAGCGCCAGGATGCGGCGGCGCTCTCCGCCAGGGCCTGGCTGCGCCAGGCCGTCAAACGGGCCAAGGCGAATCTCGCTGCGCGCCTGACGGCCAAGGCGGAGGCAGCCCAGAGCTCCTATCGCTGGAATCCGGATTCCCCGGATGAAAGTCTCGACCTCGTCCTCGCCGAATTGCGCGGCGATGGCGAGGCTGCGGGTCTGTTCGTCGCACAGGGCGAGCCGGCACTGGCGGAGGCGGCGCTGCCCGCCGGGCTGCGCCTCGCGCTCGACCCTGCCGACCGCACGGAAGGACGGCGCCTCATCCTCAAGCTTCCCCGCACGGCCCTCGAAAAGGGGGCCGGCGACGCCTCGGCGCGCCTCAACGAGATCGCCGCCGTGCTCGGCGGCATGTTGCCGCGCATGGCGCGCGCCGCCGGGCCGAACCCGCAGCAGCGGCCGGCCGTCGTCGTCGTGCCGACCGGCCGCGCCGCGCTCTGGCCGCCGATCTTCGAGGCGATCGCCCAGGAGGCGAAGCTGAGTCAGGCCGCCCTGCCGTTCGAACGGCCGTTCTCGCCGGCGGCGATGAAGAAGGCGGTGATCGCGGGCGCCGCGATCCTCGGCATCGAGGGCGACATGGCTGGCAGCGCCGTGCTGCACAAGAATCCGCTCGGTATCGCCGCGATGGCGGTGCAGATGCGCGATCTCGGCGCCACCGGCCTGCGCACCGAGTTCGCCGCCGAGCGCATCCATTATCTCGGCTATGACATGGGCTCGGGCGACCGGCTCCATGCCGAGCATGACGAGATCGCGCCCAGCCTGGGCGGGCGGGCCAATCTCGGCCGGCGCTTCCAGTTCGTGCGCACCATCCCCGGGCTCGACCCGCAGGGCAAAGCCTTGTCGCGGCTGCGCCCGCTGCTCGCCGGACAGGACCCGATGGTGCTGCTCGAAGGCGATTCGATCGTCGAGGCGCATCGCGAGGGGCTCGACGGCTTCGGCATCTGCGAGATCGTCTCGGAAGTGCTGTCGCCGACCAGCCGCAAAGTCACGGTGCTCGCCGCCAATGAAGGCTGGGAAGCCTGCTGGCGGATCGAGCATGACCGCGTCTCGCGCATCTATTGAGGCGAGCAAGATCGTGACGGGGCTCGCCGCGAAAACCGCTCTGACCACCGCAAGTGCGAGCTGGCCTCGCTCCCGCGCTGCGCTTCCACCTGTTTCCAGCCCTTCCTACGCCGAGTGAGCTGACGCCATGGCCCTGCCCGACCTGATGGACCTGGTAATGCATGATCCCCGCAGGCTGACCTGCCTGCGCGCCGTCGCCGGCGAGCCGGGCGAACCGATGCCCGGCATCGAGAACCTCTGGCGCAAGCCGGTCTTCGCCCTGACCCAGGCGGGGCAGCCGACCAAGGATGCGCGTCTCTCGCTGGAGGATCTGATCGACCGCAATCGCGGCATCGCCCTGATCGACGGCGGCAGCGGGCCGCAGCCGATCGACATCCCCTTCACCTCGATCGTGGTGCTGACCGCCGAAGCCCTGCCCGGCGCACAGGAACTCGGCCGCTTCCTCGCCGACCGGATCGAGCAGCGTTTCCGCGACGTGATCGATCCGGATGTCGGCGTCACCATCCATGTCGAGCAGAGCCTGCACGCGGCGGCGCCGGTCGCGGTCTATTTCGGCCATGGCGTGCACGCGCCGCCGCAGGGCGGGCTCTTGCCGCATGGCGAGGTGATCATCAAGCAGAACGCCGATATCGCCATCGGTCAGCCGATCATCGGCGCCAACACCGCCGGCGGGCTCTATCCCGGCCAGTCGCGCTTCGCCTTCTCGCGCAGCGAGATGCTGACCCCGGCGGTCCATCCCGACCTGCCGGCCGGGACGATCTTCTTCCTCGGCCGCTACCCGGTCGATTCCTCGGCGCGCGATGCCGGCGGCCTGCCGCTGCTCATGGCCCTGCCGCAGACGCCGGAAGCGCGGGCGCAGGCAATCCAGGTCGAGACGCTGGCGACGCCGACGCAGGGCGGCATCGATGCCCGTTTCGAGATCCTCGGCATCCGCCCGCAGACCGGCCGCGTCTCGCTCGGCATCGTCGACGTCACCCTCGATCGCCGCCCCTGCCGCCTGCACCAGCAGCCGCCCAAGGGCCCGCATCTGGCCGTGCTCGGCCTCGCCATCCCAGAGAATTTCGGCGGCCGGCGCATGGCGCGCTACTGGGTCGAGCGCAGCCATGGCGGGCGATTGATGTCTTCGGCCATGCTCGCCCCGCGCGACAGCATCGTGGTGCAGGGGCGCGATGCCCGCCGCTATGACCGCCGCGAGCTGCGCTACAGCCGCGCCGGCGGCGAGTTCCGGGCCGAAAGCATCGGCTTCGACAATCGCCGCCGCTCGGTGCTGATGCTGGAGGAAGGCGAGTTCGGCTATATCGCCCTGCCGCGCGAGCAGACCGCGATCTCCTTCGGCCCTGACCAGTCCGCGCGCGGCTATGGCAGCTTCGACTGGCTCGGCGAAGCCGTGCGGGTGCAGTTCGGCTCCGGCGTGGTCGAGCGTCTCGACAATCTCTATGATCACAACCCGGTCGGCTTCATCGCCGCGGTGCCGGGCGGCGTCGCCGTGCAATCGGCCGGCGACATCTGGATTCTCGGCGAGCGCAAGGCGCAAGCTGCCGGCACCTGCACCATCCCCGCCAACGGCCCCTTCGTGCTCGGGCCGCTGGTGGTGGAGCTTCGGGGAGCGATGCCATGAGCCATCCGCTTTTCCGCGGCCTCAAGCGCAGCCTGGCCGCACTCGCCGTCGGGCTCGTCACCATCGCCGGCTTCCTCTGGCTTTCGGGCGGGCTGATCGGGGAACTCGCCGCCAGCCGGGCCTGGATCAAGCAGCCCGATTTCACCGAAACCAGCCGCTCGAACGAGGACCTGTTCATGCAGGCCGTCTCGACCGGGCTGATCTGGCTCGACCCGGCCGGGCCGACGATCCGTTCGCAGCCCTGCGAAGCGCTCTACGACCCGTCGCTGACCGTGGCGGCGCCGCAAGGCACCAAGGAATTCTCGCGCACCCTGCTCGACCGGCTCTGCAACCTGCCGGCCGGCCAGCAGATCCGCTCCGAGATGCTGGCCTGGAACAACTCCTTCCTGATCGCCGCCGCTCGCGACGACCGCGCGCCCGACCGGCGCTGCGCCGACGGCACGCCGCTGACCCTGCCGGTGGTGCCGGCCGGCTGCCGGCCCTCGAGCTGGACGGCCCGCGTCGCCCAGACCACCGATCTCGCCGCGCCGCTCAACGTGATGCCGAACGCGGTGCCGCCGCCGCGCGACTTCTCCGATTTCGCCACCCGCCGTGCCAACCAGCTCTCGGACTGGGCGCTGTTCGGCCCCCTGCGCGAGCGCGACGACCGGCTCGCCCTCTCCTCCCGCCTGCCGGCGGGCGGGCGGCGCATCACCGTCGACATGATCCTGGAGCCGAGCCGCATCGTCGTCGGCAATGAGCGGGCCAATCTCGACCCCAAGCGCGACCAGCAGACCGTCCGCCTCGCCGGGATGAGCATCGCGGCCGAGCGGATCTGCTCCGACAGCGACGATTTCGCGACCTGCGCCGAGGAAGCCGCGCAAGGCCTGCCGCATGGCTGGCGCTTCACCATCACCGGCCAGCGCCGGCGCGAGACCGAGATCACGGTCGAAGGCTCGCCGGTACGCGCCGTGCCGCCGCGGGCCCGCGAGATCCTCGGCGGCACGACGGCGCAGGCCGAGGACGGCAAGGTCAAGCTCTGGCGCTCCTCGCATATCGAGGCCGATTGCGAGCGCGCCAAGGCCAAGCTGGTCTGCGAGCTCGGCTGGCGCGGCGCCGTCACCCAGCGGCGCAGCGGCGCCGGCCGCGCCCTCGCCTTCGCCGACGGCACGCCGGCACTCGACGCCAATGGCGTGCCGCTACCGATCGTCGACGAGCTCGGCTTGACCGCGATGATCGGCTATGGCGCCGGCGATGTCGGCTCGCTCTCGGCCGCTCTCGGCCGCGCCCGGACCCGCGAGAATCTCGTCCTGACCATCGAGCCGCGCCTGCAGAAGCTGGTGCAGGAAGCGGTCTACACGCAGATGGGCGAACGCATCGCCCGCGGCAAGCGCCCGCGCAAGCCCGGGCCGCTGCCGGTCAACCTGCCGCCCGAGCAGGAACCGCCGGACCAGGGCGACGGCCGCGCCGTCGTGCTGCTGATGGACGCCGGCGACGAACCGGGCGCCGTGCTCGGCATGGCGAGCTGGCCGGATTTCGTGCCGGGCATGCACAGCTGGGACATTCAGGCACTCTCGACCGGCCGCGACAGCGATTCCCCGCTCGCCGGCCATGGCTGGCGCGCCGGCGACGTCCACACCATGCCGGGCTCGACCTTCAAGCTGGTCACCGGTCTCGCCGGCATCCTCGCTCTGAAGGAGCAGCCCGGCCTCGCCGACATCATCATGGGCCGGACCCCGCCGGGGCAGCAGGCGCAGATCTTCGGCATTCCCGGCGGCGGAACGCTCAACGTCGACGGCGTGCAGATCGCCAACTATGGCGGCGCGGGCTTCAATGTCGGAATCCTGGCGCCGTCGCAGACCGGTTGCCCGGATGGCGGACGCGGCGCGCAGATCGGCTTCTGCGAAGCCCTGATCAAGTCGTCGAACCTGTGGTTCGCCGGCGTGGCGCTGACCATGGACGGCAGCAAGGTCGGCGGCCGGCCGAGCACGGTCCCGTCCCGCACCGGCACGGTCCTCGCCCGCATGACCGAGCACCTCTACCCGATCACCCAGCCGGGTCAGCTCGCCCAGCCCGGCGTCGACCTGACGCGCGGGATCGTGCCGGGCGCGCAGCGCCTGACGGGCGAGGCGCTCGACCTCGCCGTCGAGGACAAGCGCAACGCCAGGCGCATCGACCTCGTGACGAACTCCTACGGCCAGGGCGTGCGCGCCACCCCGATCGCGATGGCGTCCATCTACGGCTCGCTCGGCGCCCGCAAGGTGATCCGGCCGCGCGTGCTCAAGCCGGTCAGCGACGTCGCCGAGACGCCCCAGCCGAACGAGGGCCAGCCGGTCATCCCCGGCATGGATCCGCGCCAGGCCGAGCCCTTCCTCGATGGCGCCCAGCGCGGCCTGTTCGGCGTGGTCAACGCGCCGGGCGGCACGGCGGCCGGCGTGATGGCGAGCCTGCCGCCGGAGATAAGGCGCCGCATCTACGGCAAGACCGGCACCGCCGACACCACCGACGGCATGAACTCGGCCTGGTTCGCCGGCTGGATGAACGATGTCGCCGGCAGGAAGCGCGTCGCCTTCACCTGCCTGGTCTCGCATACGCGGGAAACCGGCGGACGCGCCTGCGGCCGGCTGATGGCCGGGCTGCTCGGGAAGGTCGCCGCGCTCGGAGACAAGAAGTGAGCGAAACGACCGCGCTGCGCCAGCTCCTCGGCCGCTGGCTCCAACTCCGCCCCTTCCGCCTGCCGCGCATCCGCCTCGGCTCGACCGGAGGCGCGGTGACCGGGCTCGTCCTGCTCGCCGCCTGCCTCGCCCTGCTCGGCTTCTGGTGGCACAATACGAGCTATCTAATCGAGACGGCGCGACCGGTGGTCAGCCTGGAGCGGCTCGACCTGGCCCTGGCGCGCGGCGAGACCGTCGCGATCGGCCGGCGCGAATTGCTGCAGCCGCAGCGCTTCGACTCCGCCGAAACGCGCCATGTCGCCTTCACCCGCCTCCCCGACGGACGGGTCAACATCCGCAACGTCGCCAACAGCCGGCGGCTCTGGCTCGACTACGCCAACGGCTCGGGCAGCTTCTCGGCGCGCTGGCGCTTCCAGCCCGGCGACCGCATCGCCGCCGGCGCGCTGACGATCGCCGTCGACGAGGCCAGCCCGGGCAATCTGCACCTAACCCTGACCGAGGCCGGCAAGCCCGGCCCCGGCCGCAAGCTGACGGTGCAGCGCACTGGCCCGGTCACGGCGCTACGGCTCGACGGCAATGCCCTGCCGGTCTGCCAGCCGCGCGGCGCGGCCGACCGCATCCGCGAAGTCGTGACCGGACTGATCGCCACCGACGAGCGCGGCGAGGATCGCATCGCCCAGATCGGCGGACGCCTGACCTGCTCGGTCAGGGACGAAGCCCATGTCGCCGCTGGCGCCCTGCCCTTCAAGGCGCTGACCATCGTGGCGCGCGGCGGCGGCTTCTTTCTGGCGCCGGGCGATGCCGTCGATGCGCCACGCCCGCCGGTGGTCTTCGCGCGCGGCAATCAGCGTGTCACCGATTTCGGCGACATCGCCTGGGAGCTCGATCCGGACGGGCCCGCCCGCCTCAGCCATCTGATCATCGGTCGCACCCGCTATGCGGTCGAGATCGGCGATGACGTCGGCGGCCGCCTGCCGCTGCGGCTGACCCCGCTCAGCAAGACCCACCGCTTCGATCCGGCCGAAGCCGAGCAGTTGCGCGCAGCCTCGACGACGGAGAGCGTGCGGCCGGTGATCACGCCGCCGCGCCAGCCGATGTCCGGGGCGGAGCTCGGCAACCCGCTCAGCTCGCTCAACGGCGTCGAGCGAATCGTTCGCCTGCTGCTGACGCTCGGCCTCGCCATCTTCGGCATCCTGTCGGCGATGCATCAGGCCAGTGCCTTCCGGCGCAGCGCCATTCTGGTCAGGCTGGTCGGCGCGCTCGGCTCCACCGCTTTCATCACCGCGACGACGATGCTGGTGCTGGCGCCTGAACTGTCGCGGCTCGGCGGCGCCTCGATCTCCTATGAAGGCGCGCTGCACGCCACCATCCTGGCCTATGCCATCGCCTGCCTGCTGCTGATGGTCGGGCCGCGCTTCACCACGCCGATGCGCGTCGCCTGGCTCGGCCTGCTCGGCCTGTGCTGCCTCGGCAGCCTGACCCTGCTGGCGCTCGGCATCGACGCCGAGAAGACCGACTTCACCATCCATGCCGAGAAGAACAAGCTCTTGTTCTTCGATCTGATCCCGGTCGTCGCGGTGGTGGTCGCCCTGCAGCCGCAGCGTTCCATCGCCGCCCTGCCGCGCTCCTTCTTCATGGGCGTCGGCTTCAAGGACCAGCTGCTGCGCGCCATCCCCGCCGTGCTGATCCTCGTCGCCTTCATCGCCTGGGGCGTGCTCGGCACCGAGACCGGCGTCGCCGGCTTCCAGCCGGTCGAGCTCGGCAAGATCGCGCTCGTGCTGGTGCTGGCGCATATCTTCCTCGGCTTCTCGCGGATCGACTTCTTCTACAACCAGCGCCACTACATCTCCTGGCTCGGCGTCAGCCTGGCGACGGTCCTGGTCTTCATCCTGTTCCTGACGGCGATCCCGTTCCTGAAGAGCGACTACTCGCCGGCGCTGATCATCATCATCACCACGGTGGTGCTGGCCTTCGCCTTCCTGCTGCCGAGCACGCTGAAGCGTCTGTTCGAGATCACCCGCGTCTTCCTGCGCCGGGCCGATGCGCCGCAGCGCAAGGTCCGCAAGCTCGGCTGGCCGCGCGGCGGCGTGCTGGCGCTGGTGCTGGTGATCCTGCTCGGCATCAATGCCGCCTTGATCTATGCCTTCCCCGGCCTCGTCACCTATGCGATTTCCGGGCAATGGAACCTGCCGAAGGAACGCATCGCCGCGATCGACGTGCTCGAGAAGGCACGCGGCGGTGCCTTCCGTGTCCCGGCCGAACGGCTCCTGACCTGGTATGATCTCGACCATGCCAGGCTGCGCGGCGCCGCCACCGGCGAGGTCCGCAATCCCGACGTGATGCACCGCGATCTCGGCTTCCAGCTGCTGCAATCCAAGGTGGCGCTCGCCGAAATGCCCTGCACGCTGGCGAGACTCGATCTCGGGCTCGACAAGACGCCACCGGAAGTCCGCCGGGCCCTCGACGAACTGCCGCCCTCGCCGGTCTCGCTCTGCGCCATGCTGCCCGGTGCGCGCGCGACGCCGATCGCCGAGCGCAAGAGCGAGATCGAGGACGAAACGGCGAGCCGCTTCACCGTCAGCGATCTCGTGCGCGTGCCGGTGGTGCAGAACGACTTCATCGCCACCTTCCTGATGGTCCGTTTCGGGCTGCCGGCCGGCCTCGCGCTACTCGCCGCGCAGGTCGTCACCGTCTTCGGCCTGCTGGCGCTCGCCGTCGGGCTGATGCGCGAGCGCGCCATGGGCTCGGCCCAGGAGGGCGCGAACAAGGGCATGGCGATCGTGCTGGTCGGCATCGTCACCATCTTTGCGCTGCACTGGAGCATTTCCTGGGGCAATGCGCTCGGCCTGCTGCCGGTGATGGGCCAGCCGATGACCTTCATCGCGGCAGCGACTTCGCATCACATGCTGATGGCGCTGCCCTCGATCGCGATCGCGCTGATCGCCGGGCGCCTGGCCGCGATCCGCCAGCTCTCCCCGACCAGCGACCCGCCGCCCTGGGGGCTGTGGCGCGGGCTGACGCGGGCGGGCCTGTAAACGCCCCCTGCGCCATCGCCCGGGCGGGAGCAGGATGGCCGTGGCAGGGATTCAGGACAGGGATCTTTGGGAAGACGGAAGGTGACCGGCAGCGCTCAGGCGGTGCAGGTTACGCGACCCGGGCCGGAGGCCCGGGGCATCGCGGCTCGAACCCGCTCAGCGGCGCTTGATCTCGATCGAGAGCGGCTTCGGTTCCTCGATCCGGATGACCGGGAAGGCCGTGATGCCGCTGCGGATCGCCGTGGGGTTGAACACGAGGCGGGTGGCGCTCGACTTCGAAGCGACGACCGCAGGCCCGGTCCCGGGCTGGAACTTGCCCTTGGCCGGCGCGACCGGCTCAAGCGCCAGTCCGCAGATCTCCTGTGCGTCGATCTGGAGGCTGGTTGCCTCCGCGACATCAATCGCCGACTCGCTGTAGCGCGGGGTCAGCTCGTAGACCTGCGCATCGCAGCTGCTGCCGGCCGGCGGTGACAGCATGACCAGCCGCGCCAGCGCCGGACCGGAGGCTACCGCCGCAGGCACCGAACCCTGCGGTGCCGAACCTTGCGGCCCCGTCTGGGGCTGGCTCGATCCGGCCTGGCCACTCGGTCCGGCCGGAGGCGTGGAAAGCGTCAGCGACGGCGGGGCCTGGTCGGGCCCACGAGCGCCAGGGTCGCGCAGCGCATACCAGGCCGCACCGGCACCACCGGCGAGCAGGACCACGGCCGCCGCGACCAGCGGCAGCCGCGAAGAGGAGGAACGCGACGGCTTCTCACCCAGCACCGAGCCCCGGGAGAACGGCGCGGCTGCCGGCTCGGAGGTGTTGATGGGCGCCTCGGCGGCCGGGCGTGATTGCGGGGCTGCCTGACCAGCAGGCTCGGCGGCAGAAGCAGGCTGTGGCGGCTGCTTCGCCGGCGCGGGTTCGAACGGCTTCAGCGCCATCGAGGCCGAGACCGGGGCGGCAGGCTGCGCCGGCTCCGGCGCCACCGCCTGCGGCTGGAAGGAGCCGGAGCGCAGATAGAGTTCGATCGGCGCCACGATGTCGGCGAGCGAAGCGACGATGGCGATGTGATGCGGCTGATTGCCGAGGATCTTGCCGAGAATGCCGGCCGCGCGCTCGGCCTCGTCGCCATGCGGCACCAAGGCCAGCACCGGGACCGCGCCATGCTCGGCCTCGGCGAAGAGATGGCGCGAGCGGTCGATCTTCGTGGTGAGATGGTATTCCTGCTGGGTGACGCGCGCCTCCGCGGCGGTGTCGGCGACGGACAGGTCGATCGCGCCGGTGCCCCAGATCAGCAGCCTGGCTTCGGCGGCCTTGTGCGTCACCGCCTCGCCATGGGCGAGCGCGCAATGCGCGGCCAGCGTCGGAACCATCCAGCTCTTGCCCTGGTCGATCGCGCCGGACGCGGCGAGACGATAGCTGCCGCCATCCGGCAGGCCGAGAATCTGGCGCAGCGGCTCCCCGGGGCGCAGGAGATTGCTGTACTGCGTGCTCCAGGGCTCGCAGACCTCGGAACTCTCGGTCGCGAGCACGACCCGCGAGACCGGCACGCGCGCCGACCAGGCAAGCTTCTTCAGGATGATGGGCTGGTCGGTGGTGGGCACGACGACGAAGACGCCGGAACGCCTGACGTTCTGATCTCCTGAAGCCATTTCCCTCTCTCGCCAGACGCTGCCGTACCGGAAGCCAAGCCTAAACCCGCCGCCTCTCGCGGCACCTGCTTGACGTTACAGCAGATAAACGCCCGCGAGCGGGTTGGCGAGCATCAATCGCAGCAGATCGCGCTCGGCGTCCTGGCGCGGCAGGTCGATGACGATGTGTTTGTCGACCGGCGCCGGCAAAGCCAGACGGACGACACCCTCGATCGAGACCACCTCGATCATGGTCGGAGCCGGCACCGAGTCCGACAGGCACTGGATGACGAGCGCCGGCGGGGCATCGTCCTCCTCGATCACGTCGAGTTCGAAGGAGCCGATGCGCCGGTGGGTCGCGCTGCTGTCATAGGCGGCAGCGGCCAGTTCGCTACGCGCCACCGCCTGGAAGGAGAGCAGGCGGCGATAGAGCCTTGCCGCCTCGGGATCGGTGCGGATGGCGCGCTCGGCGGCGAAATTGACGGGATCGCCCTTGACCCGGCGGGCATGAGCCCAGAGATCGGCACGGCTGATGCTCGCAGCCGCAGTCTCCTCGGCCTCGGTGCTGGCCAGCGCGGCCAGGACCAACCGGGCGGTCGCACGGCCGATCAGCGGATCATCCTCGATCGGAGCCTGGGTAGCGAAATCTGTCATGGCCGTTTCAACCGCCCTTGATAGCGCTGCGAAAACACTTCGGTGAAGCGCGCCTCGTCGAGCGCGGCCTGGGCAGCCAGGTCGACCGTCTCGCCGAAGCGCCTTTGTTGCCTGATGATCCGCTGCAGGGCTCCCGCCACGGTTCTCAGTGCTCCACCATGCCTTGCGAAGGTCAGCGCCAGTTTCGCATCGTCGATGCGGAAACTGGCGCGATCATGGCGCCAGCGCCGCAGCACCTTCTGTCCCTCGGCTCTCACCGAGGCGCCGGCCGGGCCCTCCAGCGCATCGAGCGCGACGCCGATCAGCAGAAGTTCGTCGAAGCGCTTGCCCAATGCCGCCAGCGCCCCGGCGATACCGGGATAGTCGAAGGGCTCTGGGCTCTGGTCGACCTGCCCGCGATTGGAGCCGGCGACACGGCGGCTGGCTTCGACCAGCCGGTTCTCCCAGGGCGCAACCGCCCGCGAGCGCGCCAAGGTCAGCGGCTGCTCATGCGCGATCGGCAGGAGCGCAATGGCCCGGCCGATGGATTCGCGTTCCTCCTTGTTGAGGAATTTCGGATCGGCCGGCAGGCGCATCAGCGCGGCGTAGACCCGCTCGCGCACCTCCCCGTCCTCGTCCTCCCCCTCGGGCTCGTCATCGGCCTCCTCGTCGAGATCCTCGGGCTCGAGCTCACCAATCAGCGCCTGCTGATCAAGCCAGGCGATCAGCGCCTCCTCCGGGTTCTCCGAAGGCTGCCGCGCCATCAGCGCATCCATCGAGGCCGGAGCCATGAAATCGCGCCGGCCGACACTGGAGCGCTCCTCGCGCATCAGCGCGCTGAAGCGCTCGGCGAAGCGGGCAAAGCTCCAGGTCTCGCCATGCAGCAGGGCGAAGCTCCAGAGCGAAACGAGATCGTCGGGATCGAACTCGCGCTGACGCTCGCGCCGGCCGCTGGCATTAAGGAAGGCCTCGCGCTGACGGATCAGATCGGCGAAGGCGAGCAACGGCAAATGCCGCCGGCGCCAGGCGCGCATGAAGCGGGCCGGCTCCTGCACCGCCCGTTTCAGCCCGTCCTCATCGAAGACGGGCAGGGCGAAGATCGCGTCGAGCGCGTTGCGCAGGGCGGCCAGGCCGCCTTCGGAGCGCTCATCCGCCTCCGCTGCGAACAGGAAATCGGCCAGGCCGAGCGCCCGCCTGATCCGGCTCCAGGAAAAGGAGCGGGTCTTGCCGGCGCCGTATGACAGGGTGACCTCGGTCGCGAAGGCCTCGATCGAGGCTCCGGCCAGCGCCGTGCTGACGCGCTGTTCCTGCCGCAGCGGCCGGAGCAGTATCCCGGTCTCGTCCAGCAGGCAGGCGATGGCGGCATCGCGCGCCGACATGCGTGGCCCGGCCGTCAGCGCTCCCAGCGCGAAAAGAACCTGGAGCATGTCCCAGAGCGGCAGATCGGCGTTCTCCGAGCCGCCGCCGGTGATCGCCAGGACGAATTTCTCTGTATCCCGGGCGGAGAAGCGGCGCGAAGAGGCGATCGTGCCGATCTCCGCGACCCGAGCCGGGTCAATACCCCAATCCATTTGCCAATTGCCCGCATCAAGCATCAGGCACGATCGCGAGGAACGGAAACCAGCCCTTCCGCCTGCGCCGCCCGCAATGCAAACTTCTGCCATAATTAAAATAACAAGCCACCCGGCCCGTGTCGACCGGGTGGCATTTTCGTAGAGGCAGGCCGGTATTAAGGGTTAACCGGCCCCGGCATCTGGTATCGTCAGCGGGTCGCAACCTTGCTGACGATCAGGCGATTACCGGCGAAAGTGATCTGCCCGTTGAGACCGACCAGCTCCATCATCAGGCGGAAATTGCGGGTCAGGCGGGCCGAGTCCGACGAGGTGCTGTAGAAGAAATCGGCCGAGTTGCCGGTCATCCGCACGGTGCGGTGGCTGCGATAGCACCCCCAGCGCACGAACTCGCTCTCGATCCGGTCGACTTCCGAAGCGGTGAACTCGCGCAGCTGGATCTCGAAATCGGTCGGGAGATTGGCGCAGCCATCGCCCTGGGCCACGGCGACGCCACTGCCGACACCGTCCTTGCCACCGCCGGCAATGCCGGGCTGGCGGGCGAAGCCTTCGAGCTTCTGCGCGATCGCGGCGCCGAGATCGGTCGCCAGAACGCGAGAATGGGTGCCGACGGTTTCGAGCAGGCATTCGGCGCCGCAAGGATTGGGCAGCGCCGGCAGCTGGAAGCCGCCGACCTCGAAGGCCGCGATGAACTGGCCGCTGCGCACGTTCAGCACGCGGCCGGCGATGCGGATCTCGGGGAAGCGGATGTCGGCGGCGCCCGCACGGCGCGCCGAAGCGTAGATCTGATAGACGACCATGGCGTCGATCGGCGTCGAGACCGCCCGCGCGATCTCGATCAGCTCGGCGTCGCGGCGGCGGACACGGCCGGTCGGCGTGATGCCGAGGGCCAGGCTGGTCTCGTCATAGACCTGGAAGCCGCGGGTGTTCAGATATTCCGAGAGCTGGAGCTGCACCCGGTTGAAGATGCGGTTATTGCGCGGAACCGTATCGGGATCGGCATCATCCGACATCACCAGCAGATTGATGCGGGAGTTGGTCGACTGGGCGCTGGCGGCGGCTGCGCATGAGAGCAGCAGAGCGAGGCCGAGCATGAGACGCTTGAAGAAGGCCATGGTGGTTACCCCTGGAGGCAGGCGGTTGAAGCGAGAAGGCGACCGGCAGATCAGCCGGTGATGGCGATGATTTCCACCCGGCGATTGACCGGCGAATAGGGGTTGCGCGGATTGCGCAGCATGTCCGGGCCGAAGCCGTGCGGCTGCAAGCGGCCGCCGTCGACGCCGCCATAGCCCATCAGCCAGTTGCGGACCGAGGCCGCGCGATCCTGGGACAAGGCGACATTGTGGTCGTAATCGCCGTCCTGGCTGGTATGCCCGGCGATCAGGAAGCGCTGATCGGCCAAGATCGGATCGCGCAGCGCCACCGCAAGACGCGACAGCGCCTGCTGCGCGCCCGGGCGCAGGGCAGCGGAATTATTGGCGAAGAACACCGTGACCTCGACGCGACGGCTCAGATCGATCTCGACCTCGCCGTAGGAGCGGGTACGGATGCGACGGGTCACCGGTGCGCTGCGCCGGCCGGGGCTGCGGTCATGGGGCGCGAGGGAGCGCAGAATATTAGTGGCGGCCTGATCGGTCTGCGCCAGCGCCGGCACGGAAGCCAGAAGAGGCAGAGCCGTGAACAATCCGCCAAATGTCCGGCGCGTCATGTTCTGATGAAGCGCGGCGCTTTCGTGGTCATGATCTGCGATCTTCACGATCGGTTCCCCCAGGTTGACTTGTCGTATAGTCATATTGCCTCGACAAAGCGACGACCAGCCCGACGCGGAGCGGACGCAGCAATGGCGTTGCCAGAGCCTTGCACGCTTCTGGTGACTTTTCGCGGGGCCCCGCATTTTTCGTGGAACGACACATCTGCGATTTCGCATCGGCCGCTCTCAGGGCCACCGGCGAAAGCAGCCCAGAGCCGGCCAAGGACCGGACAACGTGCTCGCCACTCAATGAGGAGACCCGCAATGGGCTTCCAGACCGACCTTGCCGCCACGACCCGCATCCCCGGCGGAAGCCGCCGCAGCAGCCTCGCCGTCGCCGCCCTCGCCATCATCATCTCGGCCGGCGCAGCGCTCGCCCAGCCCGACCGCGACGGTGCAGCCGCGAACCCGATGCCGAACTTCACGGAAACGGCGCCCGCCGGCGCGCCGAAGATCACGGAACGGCCGCAGTCGCTGCGCCTGGAATTCTCGGCCCGCACCATCACCCTCGGTGTCGTGCAGGCGGCCCGTGAAATCATGACCACAGGCGCGATCCCCTTCGCGCCGGGCAGCTGGGAGGTCACCTCCGAGGCCCAGCGCGCCATCGGCCGCCTGCGCAACGAGTTCCGTGGCAATGTGCCGAAGGGCGCCGCCTTCGCGATCCTGGTCTCCGGCGGCGACGAGGTCGTCAATTACCGCCGGGCACGCGGCCTGCGCACCGCGCTGATCGAGCAGCAGCTCGAGGAAGCCGCCCAGATCGTGATCGCGGCCCGCGCCACAGGCGAGGGCCAGAGCGGCGACACCGGCAAGGCCCGCGTCGACCTCGTGCCGCTCGATCCCAGCCGCTGCGGCGGCTGCGGCAGCACGCCGTTCCGGACCATCGCGCTCGACACCGGCGTCTCGAAGCTGGTGCGTGCCACTGCGGAGGATGTCGTCGTCGCGGTTTCCACGCCGAACGCGGCGGAGAAGCAGGACAGCGACATCACGGCCAAGCCGCTGCCGGCACCGCGCCCCCGCCTGAGCGAGGACCGGCCCAACACGGTGCCGGCTCCTGCGCCGCAACGCGCCCGCGCCGCCCGTCCCGAGGCGCCTGCGCTGGCGATGCCGGCTGCGCCGCCGCGCCCTGTCGCCCGGACCGCGATGACCGAGCGTGACAGCTACCAGGCACCGAAGCGGCGCGCGGCGCGCAGCCGAGCCGGCTGTCCGCAGCCCGACATCATCATCGACGACTACTATCCGGGCGGACCGCTGGTCGGCTGCGACGGCTCCTATGGCCCGCGCCCGCGCTGGTGACTGAGATCGCGGCGGCCATTGGCAGCCGCGATCATTCCTTGCCCGAATCCTGATCGATCCGGGGGTCGGCGAGATTGCGCTGGACCATGCCGAGATAGGCCAGGAAGCGCTCGCGATCCTCGGGAGAAAACCCCTCCGTCGCCTTTTCGACGACACCGACCGCCAGTGGCATGAGCGTCGCCTTCAGCGCCCGCCCCTTCGGCGTCAGCCAGACATGCAGCTTGCGGCGGTCGGCGGCATTGCGCTCGCGCAGGACGAGACCGCTCTTCTCCATGCCGGCGATGGCGCTCAGCGTCGTCGGCTCCATCGTGCCGATCCGGTGCGACAGCTCGCGTTGGGTCAGCCCGTCTTCCTGCCAGAGTGCGCGCAGGAAGTACCACATGCCGAGCGTGACGCCGTGCGGCTCGATCCGCTCCTGCAGATAGCGCTGCGAAGCCCGGTGTGCCATGCGCAGCTGGTAGCCGACGCTGGTCGCAAGCGGCAGCTCATTCTCTTCGTCCGCGCGGTCATTTGGGTCGGCCATGCGCGAATCGTCCCATGCGCGATATTGCGGTGCCAGATCATAGCCCAGGCGCCTGCCGGCGCCCATGTTCCGCCGCCCCTGCGCGAGCATCTGGCGCGGTCGGACGAGATGGCTGGCCGGGCTGCAGCGCGCCCGCCAGAGCTGTCCCGTCCGACGGCAAGACGACCCCGCTCGACATGCCGGGCGGCGCCCCCCCCCCCGCGAGCGGGGGACTCAAACGACCTGATTATGGAGCCCCGCCTCGCCGCGCTCGAGGCGCCCGAGATTTTCCAGCAGCATGTCGACGATGTTGCGTTCATAGGCGCGCGTCTCGCCGGCGCTGTGCGGGGTGACCAGCGCATTGGACAGGGTCCAGAGCGGAGAATCCGCCGGCAGCGGCTCCTCATGGACACAGTCGATGCCGGCGCCGGCGAGGCGGCCGGACGCCAGGGCCGCGATCAGCGCGGATTCGTCGACGACACGGCCGCGCGCGACATTGATCAGAAAGGCCGAGGGCTTCATCGCCGCGAGCGCGGCAGCATCGATCAGCCCCTCGGTTTCCGGCGTGAGCGGGCAGGTCAGCGCGACGATATCCGCCGCAGCGAGCACGCTGGCGAGTTCGGTCGGCGGTACGATCTTCTCGATCCCCGGCTCGCTGCCGCCGCGGCGGCGCACGCCGATGACATGCATGCCGAAGGCGCCGGCGAGGGCTGCGAGCCGCATGCCGATGCGGCCGAGCCCGACCACGACAAGCGTCTTGCCACCGAGTTCGTCCTCACGGCGGGTACGGTCGCCGATCATCGGCCGCCAGAAATGCCTGGCCTGATTGTCGCGGGCGAGATGGAGCTGACGCGCCAATGCCAGGATCAGCGACATCGCATGCTCGGCAACAGCCCGTTCATTGCTGCCCTGGCCACTGGCGAGGCGGATGCCGCCGGCGGCGAGGCGCTGCTTGTCGAACTGGTCGGTGCCGGCGCTGACCGACTGGATGAAGCGCAATTTTCCGGCGCCATCGAGCATCTCGTTGCGCCAGAGCCCGGAAACGACCAGCACATCGGCTTCATGCGCCCTTGCCTTCAGTTCATCGACGGTGCGCACCTCGAAGCTCGCCGCCTCGCCGTGCCGCGCCAGATACTCGTCGCGAAGCTCATAGGCGGCATGGGCGAAGCCGATGGTCAGGGCGTTCCGCTTCGGCCAAGGCTGCATGTCGTTTTCTCCGGGAACTCAGAATCGGGCACAGGCCGCGACGATAGCCTGCGATCGCGCGCCCGTCGCCATCGCCCCCTACCCGATCGGCGGCGCCTCCCAGCCAGCCAACGGATGGCGCTCCGGATTGGCCCGCGAGCCGCCCCCAGGGGGAGCGCAGCGCGGCTACGACCAGCGCCCGTCGCCTTCGGCGCCGAGGACGGTCTCGAGCCGGACCCAGCCCGGCTCGTCGCCCGGCAGGCCGAAGCGCAGGCGCGACGGATCATGCCGGAAGCGCCTGACATAGATGCCCGCCCGCCCGAGACGCTCGAACAGGGCCGGCGCCGCGGATGTCTCGAGCAGGCGATAGAGTATGGTTCCGCCGACGACGCGGCCAGATCTGGCGAGCAGGGCGTCGAGCCGGCGCGCATCGGCGGCACGGGCCTTTTCCTGCGCCGCGAGCCAGCCGGCATCGCCGAGCGCCTGAGTGCCGATTTCGAGTGCCGGTCCCGCCACCGCCCAGGGGCCGAGCATGCCGCGCAACGCCTCGACATGCCGGCTCTCGCCGATCGCGAAGCCGAGCCGCACCCCGGCCAGACCATAGGCCTTACCGAAGGAACGCAGCACCAGCGTCGCTTGCGGCAAGGTCGGAACGAGACTGGCGCCGGGCTGGAAGTCGGCGAAGGCCTCGTCGATCACCAGCAGGCCACCGCGCGCTGCAAGACTGCCTGCCACGGCCGTCAGCGCCGGCAGATCGACAATATGGCCATCGGGATTGTTGGGATTGACCACGACCACGACATCAGCCGCGCCGGCCTCGGCGAGATCGGCGATCTCACAAACCTCGCAGCCGGCTTTCCGCCAGGCCAGCTCGTGCTCGCCATAGGTCGGCCCGAGCACCGCCACGCGCGCCTGCGGCGCGAGGCGCGGCAAGAGCTCGATCAGAATCTGCGTGCCCGGCGCAGCGACGATGGCGCTTGCCGGCAACATGCCATAGGCGCGCCCTGCCGCCGCCAGCAATGCCGCCTCCTCGCGCCCCCCGGGCAGACGCTGCCAGAGGCTTAACGGCAGCGCCGGAAGCGGATAGGGGAAGGGGTTGATACCGGTCGAGAGATCGATCCAGGGCTCCGGTGCATCATGAAAGAGCGCCTTGGCCGTGGCGAGATCGCCGCCATGCCAGATCGCCCCTTCCGTCCCCGCTCCATCCGCCATGATCTTCCCCGACGCTTTGCCGCTGCTCCTCGCCGCCCTGATCATCGAGGCGGCGATCGGCTATCCGGCGCGCTTGTACGCATGGATCGGCCATCCCGTCACCTGGATCGGGGCGCTGATCGCGGCGCTGGACCGCAAGCTGAACCGCGAGAGCGCCGCCTTCTCCAGAAGGCGCCTCGCCGGTCTCGCGGCACTCGCCATCCTGCTTTGCGTGACGCTGGTGGCGAGCCTCGTCCTGCTCTGGCTCTGCCGCCTGGCGGGTGCCTTTGCCCTGCTGCCACTCGCTTTGCTCGCTTCGACCTTGCTGGCGCAGCGCAGCCTTTACGAGCATGTCGTCGCCGTCGCCGAGGGGCTCGAGAAGGATGGACTGCATGGCGGGCGCAAGGCGGTCGCGATGATCGTCGGGCGCGATCCTGAGAGCCTCGACGAGGCCGGCGTGGCGCGGGCCGCGATCGAGAGCCTGTCGGAGAATTTCTCCGACGGCATCATAGCGCCTGCCTTCTGGCTCGGTGTGGGCGGCTTGCCGGGCGCGGCCCTCTACAAGGCGATCAACACCGCCGATTCGATGATCGGCCATAAATCGCCGCGCCATCTCGCCTTCGGCTGGGCGGCGGCGCGGCTCGACGACCTCGTCAACCTGCCGGCCTCGCGGCTGACCGCTTTGCTACTGATCGGCGCGGCGGCGCTCGACCGACAGGCCGATGCCTCCGCCGCCTGGCGCGCCGTGCGCCGCGACGCAAGGCGCCACCGCTCGCCCAATGCCGGCTGGCCGGAGGCGGCGATGGCGGGGGCGCTCGGGCTTCGGCTCGCCGGGCCGCGCGTCTATGGCGCGGTCAAGGTCGAGGATGGTTGGATGGGCGACGGACGGGCCGAGGCGAAGGCGGCCGACATCCGACGAGCGCTCGGGCTCTACCGGAAATCCTGCCTGATCCTGTGGGGGCTGGCGGGGCTCGGCAGCCTCGCAGTGCTAGCTGGCTGAGCGACACTTAGAACTCGATCCCCTCCTGCGCCTTTACGCCGGCGGCGAAATGGTGCTTCACCAGCGTCATCTCGGTGACGAGATCGGCGACCTCGATCAACTCCGGCTTGGCATTGCGGCCGGTGACGACGATGTGGAGATCGGCCCGGCGCGCCTGCAGCACCGCCACGACCTCGGCGAGCGGCAGATAGTCGTAGCGCAGGGCGATGTTGAGCTCGTCCAGCACCAGAAGCCGGATGCTCTCGTCGGCCATCAGCTCCTTCGCCTTCTCGAAGGCTCTCGTCGCGGCGGCGATGTCGCGCGCCTTGTCCTGCGTCTCCCAGGTAAAGCCCTCGCCCATCGAATGCCAGGAGATCTGATCGCCGAAGGCCTCCAGCGCCCGACGCTCGCCGGTCGACCAGGCGCCCTTGATGAACTGGACGACGCCGATGCGCCAGCCATGGCCAAGCGCCCGCAGGATCAGGCCGAAGGCGGCGGTCGACTTGCCCTTGCCGGGGCCGGTGTTGACGATCAGCAGCCCCTTCTCGAGCGTCTTGCCGGCGACCTCGGCGTCCTGGACCGCCTTGCGCTTCTCCATCTTCGCCTTGTGGCGTGCGGCCTCGCCGTCATCGATCGTCATCGCTTTTCCCTGCTATTTCACCTGCATCGGCAGACCGGCGACCATGAAGACCACGCGCTCCGCCTGACTCGCAAGGCGCTGATGCAACCGCCCGGCCTCGTCGCGGAAGCGGCGGGCGAGCGCATTCTCCGGCACGATGCCGAGGCCGACCTCGTTCGAAACCAGCACGATCGGCCCCTGCGCCTCGCGGCAGGCGAGCATCAAATCACCTGTGGCGATGGCGATATCGCGCTCGGCCAGGATGAGATTGGTCAGCCAGAGCGTCAGGCAGTCGACCAGCACCGGCCGCCCGGGCGGAACGGCACGCAGAGCCTCCGGCAGCGCCATCGGCGCGTCGATCGTCCGCCAGTCCGGCGAGCGGCGGGCCCGGTGCTCGGCGATCCGCGCACGCATCTCCTCGTCATAGGCCTGGGCGGTGGCGATGTAGATCCAGGGAGCCGGCAGGGCTTCGATCAGCGTCTCGGCATGGCGGCTCTTGCCGGAACGGGCGCCGCCGAGAACGAGGGTGAGCGGGGGAACGGTCATGTCTTGGTCTCCGCGTCATGCTCGGGCGAAGAGCCGAGCATCTCTTTCAGGAGATTCTCGGCTCTTCGCTACGCTTCCGGCCGAGAATGACGTGAGTGCATTGCACAGCGCCCGCCGGATGGCTAATGATCATCCCCGACGGTGCCTCGGCGACGAGGTGAAAAGGGAACGCGGTGCGATGCCGCGGCTGCCCCCGCAACTGTAAGCGGCGCGTCCTGCGCCATCGGCCACTGGGTTTCCCGGGAAGGCGGAGCAGGACACCAAGCCGTGAGCCAGGAGACCTGCCGTCTTTCGATGTCGTCCAACAGGCTGCCGGTGGGGTGGCCAGGAAGTGAACCAAGATGAATACGGCTACCGTCTCCAGCCAGACCAGCGTCTCCGAGCGCGCGAAAGCCGTTGCCGCGGCGCTGATCCTCGGCTTCGTGCTGGTCTACACCGTCGGCTTCGCGGCCTCCGCGAATGTCCACAATGCGGCGCATGACGCCCGCCACGGCCTCGCCTTCCCCTGCCACTGACGGGGAAGCCAAATGGTCACGCGTGTTCTCACGGTCAGTCTTCTGGCCGGGCTTCTGGCTGGGCTGCTGATATCGGCGCTCCAGCACGTCACCACGACACCGCTCATCCTCAAGGCCGAGACCTATGAGGCGGCGCTGCGCGCGCAGCCCGCACCGATGCAGGCGGCCTTCACCGGCGAAGCCCGCATCCACCTCGCGCACGGCCCGGCCGCGCATGGGGACGAGCATGAATGGAAGCCGCAGGACGGTTTCCAGCGCACCGCCTTCACCAGCCTGGTGACGATCGGCACCGCGATCGGCTTCGCCGCCCTTTTGCTCGCCGGCATGATCGCGGCGAACGAGCGGATCGACGAGCGCCGCGCCCTGGCCTGGGCGGTCTGCGGCTTCCTCGCCTTCGGGCTCGCCCCCGCTATGGGGCTGGCGCCGGAACTGCCGGGCGCAGCCGCGGCGGAGCTACAGCACCGGCAGCTCTGGTGGCTGATGACCGCAGCCGTCACCGCGGGCGCGCTCTTCGTCTTCCTGCGGGTCGGGGCCTCCTGGGCAAGGGCGCTCGCCGTGCTCGCTTTGCTGCTGCCGCATCTAATCGGCGCGCCGCACCCGGTCGCTCCGGAAAGCCGGGTCCCCGCCGAGATCGCGGCGCATTTCGCGGCGCTCTCGCTCGCCATCCAGGCCGCGCTCTGGCTCGCCACCGGCTTCGCCGTCGGCGTGCTCTGGCCCTGGGCCACGCGCCGCAGCGCCGCCACGGCGGCGGCCTGACGCCTCGCGCGGCCGGAAACGGCCGCGCCAGTCCAAGGAAGCAGTCTCATGCTCGAAGGCGATCTCGCCCTCGCGACCGTCGCCCGGCTGGAGCCGGGCTGCACCATCCATGTCTGCACAGCCTGCCGGCGCCAGCGCGACGATCTGCCTGACGGCTATGACCGGCCGGGCGTCGCGCTCGCATCGGCCCTGGCCGCGCGCCTTGCCAGCAGCCGCGTCGCCGTCGTCGAGGTCGAATGCCTCGCCGTCTGCAAGCGGCCCTGCACCATCGCGCTCGCCGCCGACGGCAAGTGGACCTATCTGATCGGTGACCTCGACACCGACAGCCATCTCGACGAGATCGTCGGCGCGGCGCAGAGCTTTGCCGCCAGCGCCAACGGCATCGTTCCCTGGAAGGAAAGACCCGCCTCGTTCCGCAAGGGCGTGGTCGCGCGCGTGCCTCCGCTGCCGCGCCAGCAAGGATCTGATCAATGAACGCTCCCCAGAACCCCACGCTCGGCAAGGTGCCGTGCACGATCATCACCGGCTTCCTCGGCGCCGGGAAGACGACCCTCGTCCGGCATCTGCTCGAGAATGCCGGCGGCAAGCGCCTCGCCGTGCTGGTCAACGAATTCGGCCATCTGGGCTTCGACGGCTCCTTCATCGCCGGCTGCGGCATCGAGGGCTGCTCGGAG
The DNA here is from genome assembly GCF_017308075.1 of Allobosea sp. GTDB lineage: Bacteria > Pseudomonadota > Alphaproteobacteria > Rhizobiales > Beijerinckiaceae > Allobosea. Next base: position 158,887 of record NZ_JAFKFX010000028.1, on the reverse strand, counting down.
GATGACATCGTCGAGCTGCCGAATGGCTGCATCTGCTGCACTGTCGCCGATGACTTCGTGCCGGCACTGGTGAAGCTGCTCGACCGGCCGAACCCGCCGCAGCACATCCTGATCGAGACCTCGGGCCTGGCTCTGCCGAAGCCGCTGGTCCAGGCCTTCAACTGGCCGGCGATCCGCAGCCGCGTCACCGTCGACGGCGTGATCGCAGTGGTCGACGGGCCGGCCGTCGCCGAGGGCCAGTTCGCCGACGATCCCGAAGCGCTGAAGGCACAGGCGGCTCAGGACCAGTCGGTAGACCACGACAACCCGCTGGAGGAGGTGTTCGAGGACCAGATCCTCTGTGCCGACCTGATCCTGCTCAACAAGAGCGACCTCGTCGACGCGGAAGGGCGCGAGCGGGTCAAGGCCGAGATCGCCAAGCACCTGCCCAAGGCGATCAAGGTGGTCGAGACCGCTCATGGCAAGGTCGAGCCGGCCCTGATCATCGGGCTCGGCGCCGCCGCCGAAGCCGACCTCGCGGCCCGCCCCTCGCATCATGGCGAGGGCGAGGACCATGATCATGACGATTTCGACAGCGTCGCCCTGCCGCTGCCGGAAGCCGGCTCGCCGGAGGAACTCGTCGCCCGCCTCGCCAAGGCCGCCGAGGCCGAAGGCGTGCTGCGCCTGAAGGGCTTTGCCGCCGTCCCCGGCAAGCGGATGCGGCTCGTGGTGCAGGGCGTCGGCCGACGCATCGGCCACCATTACGACCGCGCCTGGGAGGCCGACGAGGCCCGTGACGGCAGGCTCGTCGTCATCGGCCTCAAAGGCTTCGACCGCTCCGCCGTCGAGGCCGCCCTCAAGGGCTGAAAGCGATGATGTCCAGACGGCGGTCTCGCGCCTTCCGGACATCATGTTGAGAAAGTGATGCGATGCATCTGCTTCCGACCAGCGAGGTGAGGCTCGACGACGGCGAAGACGCCGTCGACCTCGCCTTGCCGCCGGGAGACATCATCGTTCTCTCCTTCAGCGACAGCGATCTTTCGGCGGTGGCGGCGGCCTCTTCGTCCTGGTCGGGCTTGTCCCGACCATCCAGGCCTTCCCTTGGCACGGCCAGTGTTCAAGACATGGATGCTCGCCACAAGGGCGAGCATGACGGCGGAGGCGCGGCACTCACGCTTCGCCTCGTGCCGCTGCGACGCTGCAAGCATCCGCTCTCGATCGACATGCTGATCGAAAAGACGTTGAGCCGCTCGCGTTTCGTGCTGCTGCGCTGCCTTGGCGGACTCGACAGCTGGCGCTACGGGATCGAGCAGGTCGCTGCCGCCTGCCGGCAGCACGGCGTGGCGCTCGCCGTGCTGCCCGGCGACGACCGGGAGGATGAGCGGCTGGCCGGCCATGGCACGGTGCCGCCGGCTTTCGCGGGCGCGCTGCTGGGCTATTTCCACGCCGGCGGCGGTGCCGAGAACATGCGGCGGCTGCTGGGGCGTATCGACGGTTATCTCGCAACGCTGCCCTCATCCGACCCGGCTGCGCCGGGGAGAAGGTCCCGGCAGGGGGATGAGGGACAGCGCGACCTCGCTGCCCTCCCGCTCCCGCCGCTCTTCGCCCTCGGCCCCGACGCCGCGCCCCTGCCCTGGCGCACCGCGCTCGCCGCCCTGCCGGCCGAAATGCCTCTCGTTCCCGTCCTGGTCTATCGCTCCGGCGTCGCCGCCGGTGACACCGCGATGGTCGAGGCGATCGTGGCAGCCCTTGCCGAGCGCGGCCTCGCCCCGCTTCCGCTCGCCCTGACCAGCCTCAAGGATGCTACCGTCGCGGCCGGGCTCGCCGAGCTGATCGCGGCACGCAAGCCGGCGCTGATCATCACCAGCACCGCCTTCTCGGCCCGCGAGGGCGAGGGCTTCGTACTCGACGCTGCCGATTGTCCGATCTTGCAGGCCGTGCCGGTCGGCAGCGCCCGCGAGGCCTGGGAAGCCTCGCCACGCGGGCTTTCCGCCGCCGACCTCGCCATGCAGGCGGCGCTGCCGGAGTTCGACGGCAGGCTCGGCGCGATCCCTGTCGCCTTCAAGCAGGAGGTCAGCGATCCCGCGACCGGCCTCAGCCTGCGCCGGCTCGCGCCCGATGCGGACGGCATAGCCGCGCTCGCCGAGCTCGCGGCGAACTGGGTGGCGCTCGGCCGCAAGCCGGCCGCCGAGCGGCGGCTCGCTCTGGTGATGTCGGACTATCCCGCCCGCGGCGGCCGCGCCGGCTTCGCCGTCGGACTCGACACGCCGGCGAGCGCGCTGGCGACCCGGGAATTGCTGGCCGGGGCGGGGTATGATGTCGCCCGCAACGTCGTCCCTACGCTCAGCCCTCATCCTGAGGAGACGCGGCCTGCAGCCGCTCCTCAGGATGAGGGCTGGCGGTTGATGTCCGCACTCACCGAGGGCCCCGCCGACTTCGCCGTTCCGCTCTCGGCCTACCGCAACTGGCTCGCCACGATTCCAGCGGCCGCCCGCGATGCGCTTATCGCCAGCCATGGCGCCCCCGAAGCCGACACGGCCTGCAACGGCGGAACCTTCCGCTTCCGTCTGATGCGCTTCGGCAAGCTCGCCATCGCCCTGCAGCCGGCTCGCGACGCCTCGCCCGACCGCAAGGCGCGCTATCACGATCCCGACGCGCCGCCGGGACATGGCTATCTCGCCTTCTACCTCGGCTTGCGGGAAGTCGAGCGGGTCGACACCCTGATTCATCTCGGCACCCATGGCACGACCGAATGGCTACCCGGCAAGGCGGTGGCGCTCTCGGCCGCATGCTGGCCTCGCCTTGCCATCGGCGCACTGCCGGTGATCTATCCCTATGTCGTCGACGACCCCGGCGAGGCGGCCCCCGCCAAGCGCCGGCTTTCAGCTCTGACGCTCGGCCATCTGCCACCGCCATTGGCAGCCGACGAAACCGCCGGCGAGGCGGCCCTGCTGCGCGATCTCGTCGAGGAATATGCGCAGGCGCAGGTGCTCGATCCGCGCCGCGCCGAGATCGTGGCGCGCGAAATCATCGACCGGGCGCAAGCGAGCGGGCTCGCCGCCGCCTGCGGCGTAACCTCCGACCAGGACATGCCGAGCGCGCTCGCGGCGCTCGATGCGCATCTCTGCGACCTCGCCGAGATGCAGTTCCGCGACGGCCTGCACATCTTCGGCAGCTCGGAAGCCGATCCGGAATCGGCTGCTAACGAGCGTCGCAACCTGCTGAAGGCCCTCGATGCCCGCTTCGTGCCGCCCGGCCCCGCCGGGGCGCCACAGCGCGGCCGCCCGGACGTGCTGCCGACCGGGCGCAACCTCTCGACGCTCGATCCGCGTGCCGTGCCGACACGCGCCGCCGCCAGATTGGGGAGGCTGGCGGCCGAGGCCGTAGTCGCCCGCCATCTCCAGGACGAGGGCGATTATCCGCGCCGGATCGTCATGGATCTCTGGGCTTCTCCCACCCTGCGTTCCGGCGGCGAAGACATAGCGCATGCGCTGCATCTGATGGGGGTCGCGCCGGTCTGGGACCATGGCTCGACCCGGGTCACGGGCTTCGCCATCACGCCGCAGGCCAAGCTCGCCCAGCCGCGGCTCGACGTGACGATCCGCATTTCCGGTGCCTTCCGCGACACGTTTCCGGCGCAGATCGCCCTGCTCGACGCCGCCGCCAGAGCCGTCGCGGCGCTCGACGAGCCCGAGGAATGGAACGAGCCGGCCGCCGCCCGCCGGCGCGGCGAGACCGGCAGCCGGATCTTCGGCGCCGCGCCCGGCCGCTATGGCGCGGCCATGGCCGACCGGGCGCTCGATGGCGACTGGCGCTCGCGCGACGAACTCGGCGCGGCCTATCTCGCAGCCAGCAGCCATGCCTATGGCGGGGCGGACGGGTCAGGACGGGCCGATATCGGCTTCGCGGCAAGGGTCGCGGCGGCCGATGCCTTCATCCATGCCAGCGACACCGCCGGCCGCGACATACTGGAAGCGACGAGCGCGGCCGATGCGATCGGCGGCTTCGTCGCGGCAATGCGGGCGCTGGGCGGAGAGGCGGTGACCTACAGCCTCGATACCTCCGATCCGCAGGCTCCGAAGGCGCGGACGCTCGCCGAGGATGTCTCGCGCATCGTCCATGGCCGGCTCTGTCATCCCCGCTGGATCGAAAGCCATCTCGCCCATGGCTGGCGCGGCGCGGCCGAGCTCGCCGAGGCGGTCGATGCGCTCTTCGTCTATGCCGCGAGCACGGACGCCGTCTCGGACGCCCTGTTCGATGCGGTGTTCCAGGCCTATTGCGGCAATGCCGCGACCTGGCAGGCGCTGGAGGCGGTCAACGCGCCGGCCGCCGCTTCGATCCGCTCGCGTCTCGCCGAGGCGCAGACGCGCGGGCTCTGGCGCAGCCGGCTGAACTCCACGGCGCTGCTCGCCGCCGAGCGGGAGGCGGCGGAATGAGCCTGCCCGCCCCCGCAACGATGCGACGCGGCTGGTGCCCCGGCACCTTGCGGCCGATGCAGACCGGCGATGGCTGGCTGGTGCGGCTGCATCCACCGCGCGGAGCGCTTTCGCCGGCGCAGCTGGCATTTATCGGCGAACTGGCGACCCGCCATGGCAACGGGCAGATCGAGATTTCGAGCCGCGGCAATCTCCAGCTGCGCGGCGTGCGCGAAGAGACACATTCGGCACTGGTCGCGGAACTGCTCGCCGCCGGGCTGGTCGACGAGGCGACGGGCGAGGGGCCGCACCGGCTGGTGCTGGCTTCGCCGCTCGCCGGCCGTGAAGCGGGCGAGTTGCTCGACGCTGCCGCCCTCGCCGCAGCGGTCGAAAGCGCCGGCCGCCGCGTCGCGGGGCTGCCGGCCAAGTTCTCGATCGTGGTCGATGGCGGCGGCCCTCTGGCGCTCGACGATTTTGCGGCCGATCTGCGCTTGCGCGCCGTCGCCATCGAGGCCGTCGCCTTCGGCCTGCCGGGCGGGCTCTGGTTCGGACCGGTCGATCCGGCAACTGCGCCCGCGATCGCCGCGATGCTGCTCACCGGCTTCACCGCCGAGGCGCGCGTCAGAAGCGGCGAGGTCCGGCGCATGCGCGAGCTCGACGACGAGGCGCTGAACGCGCTCGCCGCCGTGTGCGGCCTGGCTCCGATGCCGGCTCCCACGGCGCGCCCTTCCCCTGCACCGGTTGGCGTCGCCGCCGAGCGGGACAACCGTTTCGCAGTCCTCGCCGGCCTGCCCTTCGGCCGCGGCGACGCCGCAAGCCTGGCCCGACTCGCGGAACTGGCCGAGCGTTTCGCGATCGAAGAGATCCGGCTCTCGCCCTGGCGCGGTCTCGGCTTCTGCGGGGTTTCGGGCGCCGCCGCCGAGGAGCTGGCTGCCGCCCTCGCACAAGAAGGCCTCGTGCTCTCGCCAAGCGACCCGCGCCTGCCCGTCTCGGCCTGTGCCGGCGCGCCGGCCTGCGATCGTGCCACCGCAGCGACGCTCGCTGATGCTGGACCTCTGTCGCAGGTCCTGGCGCCCCTGCTGGCGGAGGGGCTGACGCTGCATCTTTCCGGCTGCGTCAAATCCTGCGCCCGCCAGGGCGCTGCCGACCTCACCCTCCTGGCCAGCGAGGCCGGCTACGACGTCATCCTCGCCGGCAGCACCCGTGGCAAGCCGATCGCACATCTGACGCTGGCGGAACTTGTGCGCCGGCTCGAACCGGGTCAGGACATCCGCGCGCGCCTCGAGGCCGCAGCGCACCATCGGGAATGAAGATTTGAACACGCGCCACGCCTATCTGCGCGACGGAGCCGCGATCTACGAGCGCTCCTTCGCCATCATCCGGGCCGAATCCGACCTCTCCGGCTTTTCCGGCACCGCCGAGCGCGTCGTCGTGCGGATGATCCATGCCTGCGGCATGACCGATCTGCCCAAGGACGTGGCGATGTCGCCGGATTTCGCGGCGACCGCGGAAGCGGCCCTGGCCAAGGGCGCACCGATCCTTTGCGATGCCCGCATGGTCGCCGACGGCGTCACCCGCGCCCGCCTTCCCGCCGGCAACGAGGTGATCTGCACGCTCACCGACCCTTCGGTGGCGAAGCTGGCGCAGGAGATGGGCACGACCCGCTCGGCCGCGGCGATGGAGCTCTGGCGGCCGCATCTGGAGGGCAGCCTCGTGGTCATCGGCAATGCGCCGACCTCGCTGTTCCGCCTGCTCGACATGCTCGATGCCGGAGCGCCCAAGCCGGCCGCCGTGATCGGCATCCCCGTCGGCTTCGTCGGCGCGGCCGAATCGAAGGAGGCGCTGGCGCTGGACGGGCGCGTGCCCTTCCTCGTGGTGCATGGCAGGCGCGGCGGCTCGGCGATGGCGGCTGCGGCGGTCAACGCGCTGGCGCAGGTGAAGGAGTAAGAGGGTGAGCGAACGAGCCCCCCGCACCCTGCTTTTCGGCGTCGGCCTCGGCCCCGGCGATCCCGACTACATGACAGTGCGTGCCCGCGACATCATCCTCAAGGCCGACCGTCTCGTGCACTTCTGCAAGCGCGGCCGGCGCGGCAATGCCCGCGTCACCGCCGATGCGATCATCGCGCCCGACGCCGCCCGCGAGATCGAGCTCGCCTTTCCGGTGACGACCGAGGTGCCGGTCGAGGAAGAAGGCTATGCCGGGCCGATCGCCGCCTTCTACGACGCCGCTGCCGAAAGGCTCGCGGATGAAATGGCCGCCGGCCGCACCATCGCCGTACTCTGCGATGGCGATCCGTTCTTCTACGGCTCGTTCATGCATCTCTGGCGGCGCCTCGCCCAGCGTTTCCCGACCGAGGTGGTGCCGGGCGTCACCGGAATGGCCGGTGCCTGGACGCGGGCCGCCGCCCCGATCACCTGGGGCGACGACGTGATGACCGTGCTGCCGGGCACGCTCGCCGAAGGCGAGCTGACGCGCCGTCTCGTCGACACTGATGCGGCGGTGATCATGAAGCTCGGCCGCAACCTGCCCAAGGTCAGGCGAGCCTTGCAGCAAGCGGGGCTGATCAACCGCGCCATCTATGTCGAGCGCGCCACCATGGCCGACCAGCGCGTGGTGAGGCTGGCCGAGAAGCCCGATGACGAGGCGCCTTACTTCTCGATGATCCTGGTGCCCGGCGAAGGGCGACGGCTGTGACCGGCTCTCTCACCGTCGTCGGGCTCGGCCCCGGCGAAGCGCGCTATCTGACGCCGGCGGCACAGGCGGCACTCGATCAGGCCAGCGACCTTATCGGCTATGGCCCCTATCTCGACCGTATCCCCGCCCGGGCCGGCCAGAGCAAGCATGCCAGCGACAACCGCGTCGAGATCGACCGGGCCCGGCATGCGCTGGAACTCGCCGCCGCGGGAAAGAAGGTCGCGGTGGTCTCCGGCGGCGATCCCGGCGTCTTCGCCATGGCGGCCGCCGTATTCGAGGCTGTAGAGGCCGGCAAGCCCGGCTGGCGCGAGCTCACGATCACCGTCGAACCCGGCGTGACCGCGATGCTGGCAGCGGCCGCGGCGGCCGGCGCCCCGCTCGGGGGCGATTTCTGCGCGATCTCGCTATCGGACAATCTCAAGCCCTGGGACGTCGTCACCGCCCGGCTGGAGGCGGTGCTGCGGGCGGATTTCGTGATCTGCCTCTACAATCCGATCTCGAAGGCGCGGCCCTGGCAGCTCGGCAAGGCGCTGGAACTCGCACTCGCTGTCCGGGCGGCCGACACGCCGGTGCTGTTCGCGCGCGCCATCGGCCGGGCCGACGAAGCACTGCGCGTCCTGACGCTGAGCGAAGCTCATGAAGCAGCAGGCACGGCCGACATGGCGACGCTGGTGATGATCGGTGCGAGCGGCACGCGCCTGATCGCGCGCGAGGGAAAAGCCCCCTTTGTCTATACGCCGCGTTCTGTGACGAAGAGCCCCTGCGCCACCAGCCAGGGCAGAACCTGATCGATATGGGTGACGTATTCGACATCGGGCTTGGGCGGCCGCTCGACCATGATCACCGGCAGGCCGAGCCGGCGCGCCGCGACGAGCTTGCCGAGCGTCATCGAGCCGCCGGCATTCTTGCTGACCAGGATCTGCGTCCCCTCCCGGTGCATCAGCCTTTCCTCGGCCTCGGCCTCGAAAGGCCCGCGCTGCTGCAGGACCTTGGCATGCGGCAGCGGCAGTTCGCCGACCGGCTCGATGACCCGGATCAGATAGCGGTGCTGCGGTGCCGCAAAGAAATGCGGCAGCTCGAGCCGGCCGATGGTCAGGAAGACGCGCTGCGGCTCGGCGCCGAGCGCCTCGACAGCGGCGGCAATGTTCGGCACGCTGCGCCAGCGGTCGCCGGCCCGAGGCCGCCAGCTCTCGCGCCTGATCGCGAGCAGCGGCACGCCCTCGGCCTTGCAGGCGGCCTCCGCGTGAAAGGGCATGATGGCGGCGAAGGGATGGGTCGCATCGATGACCGCGACCACGCCTTCCTCGACGAGATAGCGCCGCAGACCGGCAATGCCGCCGAAGCCGCCGATGCGGGTCGGCAGCGACAGCGGCCGCGGATCGGAGGTGTGGCCGGCGAGAGAGATCACGGCACGGATCTCGGGGGCCTGCTCAGCCAGAAGCTGGTCAAGTGCAGCCGCTTCGCTGGTGCCACCAAGGATGAGGACGGTCATGAATCTTTTGTCGCCTGAAACCGACAAGCTGTCGAGCGCAGCGCAGCATGGCCCCTGGCTCTCGCTGGTCGGACTCGGCGAGGATGGCCGCGCCGGACTAACCCGAGAGGCTCTCGCGGCACTCGAACAGGCCGAGATCGTGTTCGGGGGAGAGCGCCATCTCAAGCTGATCGGAAAGGTCCCCGGCGAGGCCCGGGCATGGCCCCAACCCTTCAGAAATGCGCTACCGGCGATCCTGGCCGAACGCGGGCGGGCGGTCTGCGTTCTGGCCACCAGCGACCCGTTCCATTACGGCATCGGAGCCGGGCTGACCAAAGCACTCCCTCCGGAGGAAATGCGGGTTATCCCGCAATTGTCAGCGTTTTCGATGGCTTGCACGCGGATGCGCTGGCCTCAGGAGGAGTGCGCGCTGGTCTCCCTGCACGGGCGGGCCTTACAGCGCATCATCCCGCTGCTGCAGCCGGGGACACGCATCCTGGCGCTGTCCTGGGACGAATCGACGCCCGCCGCCGTCGCCGCGCTGCTGTCGGAGCGTGGCCTCGGCGGCAGCTCGCTCACCGTGCTCGAAGCGCTGGGCGGCCCGAAGGAGCGCATCCGCGAGACGCGTGCCGACGCCTTCGCGATTGAGGGGATCGTGCCGCTCAACATGCTGGCGGTCAGCGTCGTCGCCGGCGCCGATGCCCGCATCCTGCCTCTGGCCAACGGCCTCGCCGACGACTGGTTCGAGCATGACGGCCAGCTGACCAAGGCCGACATCCGCGCGATCACACTCTCGGCACTCGCACCCCGCGCCGGCGAGCTGCTCTGGGATGTCGGTGCCGGCTCCGGCTCGATCGGCATCGAATGGTGCCTGCGCCACCGCCACAACCGCGCGATCGCTTTCGAGGAGCTCCCGGAGCGGGCGGCACGCATCGGTCGCAACCGGCTGACGCTCGGCGCAGTGCCGATCGAGATCGTCGAAGGCAAGGCACCGGCGAGCTTCGCCGGCAAGGCTTCACCCAATGCGGTCTTCATCGGTGGCGGGCTCGGCGATCCCGGCCTGTTCGAGGCCGCCTTCGCGGCGCTGAAGCCGGGCGGCCGGCTGGTCGCGAACGCCGTGACCATCGAGGGCGAGGCGCGGCTCGCGGCGCTGTTCGCGCAGCATGGCGGCAATCTGCGCCGCATCGGCATCGCTCATCTCGATCCGGTCGGAACGATGCATGGCTGGCGGCCGGCGATGCCGGTGACGCAATGGCGGGTGGTGAAGCCGTGAGCTCCGGCATCACCGCCGGCATCGGCCTGCGCCCCGGTACCTCGGAGGCGGATATCGAGGCCTGCCTGACGCAAGCGCTGGCGGCCGCCGGTCTTCCTGCGGGCGCTGTCGGTCGCCTGGCGACGCTGGCCTCGCGCTTCGGCGAGCCCGGCCTCGCCGCCATCGCCCGGACGCATGATGTCGAACTCGTCGCTATTCCCGACGAGGCGCTGGCCGGCTTCGAGGCCGCCTGCGCCACGCGCTCGACCCGCATCGCAGGTCTCTATGGCGTCGGCTCGGTGGCGGAGGCGGCAGCACTGGCCGCCGCCGGGCCGGGCGCCGTGCTGGTGCAGCCGCGCATCGCCACGAGCCGCGTCACATGCGCGCTCGCCCGCAGCGCCGAACCGGACAAGAACGCCTTATGACCGTGCATTTCATCGGCGCCGGCCCGGGCGCCGCCGACCTGATCACCCTGCGCGGGCGCGACCTGATCGCCTCCTGCCCGGTCTGCCTTTATGCGGGGTCGCTGATCCCGCAGGCGATGCTCGGCTGGTGCCCGCCGGGCGCGCGCATCGTCGACACCGCCCCGCTCGATCTCGACGCGATCATCGCCGAAATCGCGGCGGCGCATGAGCAGGGCCAGGACGTGGCCCGGCTGCACTCCGGCGACATCTCGATCTGGAGCGCGACCGGCGAGCAGATGCGCCGGCTGGAAGCGCTCGGCATTCCCTATGAGGTCACGCCGGGTGTGCCGGCCTTCGCCGCCGCCGCCGCCGCGCTGAAGCGCGAGCTCACCCTGCCGGGCGTCGCGCAATCGCTGGTGCTGACGCGGACCTCCGGCCGCGCCTCGGCCATGCCGGAAAAGGAGAAGCTCGCGACCTTCGCCGCTTCGGGGACGACGCTCGCGATCCATCTCTCGATCCATGTGATCGAGCAGGTCGCCGCCGAGCTTACGCCGTTCTACGGCGCCGATTGCCCGGTCGCGGTGGTGTTTCGCGCCTCCTGGCCGGATGAACGGGTGCTGCGCGGCACGCTCGCCGACATCGCGGCGCAGGTGCGCGCCGCCGATCTCGAACGGACCGCACTGATCCTGGTCGGCCCGGCCCTCGGCAGTGCCGATTTCGGCGAGAGCGCACTGTATTCCACCGGCTATGACCGCCGTTTCCGGCCGCGCGGGGGACAGGCATGACGGCCAGGGGCCTGCTCGTCGCCGCACCGCGCTCCGGCTCCGGCAAGACCACGATCACGCTCGGCCTGCAGCGGGCGCTCACCCGACGCGGGCTTGCCGTGCGCGGCCTGAAATGCGGGCCGGACTATATCGACCCGGCCTTCCATGCCGCAGCGACCGGCGCCGCCAGCGCCAATCTTGACAGCTATGCGATGCCGGACGCGCTGCTTGCCGGCATCGCAGGCAAGGCGGCGCAGGATGCCGACATCATCGTCGCCGAGGGCTCGATGGGCCTGTTCGACGCCGTCCCGGGGCCGGAAGGGCACACCGGCGCCAGCGCCGACATCGCCGCTTTGCTCGGCTGGCCGGTCGTGCTCGTCGTCGACGTCTCCGGTCAGGCGCAATCGGCCGGGGCGGTCGCGCTTGGCTGCAAGCTCTATGATCCGCGCATCAGGATCGCCGGGGTCATCCTCAACAAGGTCGCGAGCGAACGCCATCGCCGGCTCGCCGCCGCCGGCATGGAGCGGATCGGCCTGCCGGTCTTCGGCGCACTGCCGCGCGAGGCCAGCCTGATCCTGCCCGAGCGCCATCTCGGCCTGGTACAGGCCGGCGAGACCGAGGATTTGCATGCCCGGCTCGATTCGTTGGCGGAAGCGGTCGCAGGCGCGGTCGATCTCGATGCGGTTGTCGCTGCGGCCGGCGCGACGATGCTGCCGGTATCGGGCGAGGCCGCTCCGGCCCTGCCCGCCCCCGGCAAGCGCATCGCCATCGCCCGCGACTCCGCCTTCAGCTTCGTCTACCCGCATGTCGAGGCCGGATGGCGGGCGCAAGGAGCCGAACTCCGCCCATTCTCGCCGCTGGCCGACGAGGCGCCCCCGGACGATTGCGACGCCTGCTGGCTGCCCGGCGGCTATCCGGAGCTGCATGCCGGGCGGATCGCCTCGGCCTCGCGCTTCCTCGACGGCCTGCGCGCCTTCGCCCGGACGCGCCCCGTCCATGGCGAATGCGGCGGCTATATGGTGCTCGGCCGGAGCCTGACCGATGCCGACGGGGTAAGCCATGCCATGGCAGGGCTGCTCGCGGTCGAGACCAGCTTTGCCAAGCGCAAGATGAATCTCGGCTACCGCAACGCCGTACTGGAAGCCGATTGCCTGCTCGGAGCGGCGGGCGCGCGCCTGAGCGGCCATGAGTTCCATTATGCCAGCATCGTCTCGCAAGGCGACGACCCGCCACTCGCAGTGGTCAGCGACCCGCATGGCTCCGCCCCGGTGCCGGCCGGCAGCCGGCGTGGCCTCGTCACCGGCTCCTTCTTCCACGCGGTCGCCGCACGGACGAAACCTTGAGCGCGCAATCGATCCAAACCACCTTCAGCCCTCATCCTGAGGAGCGATCCGCAGGATCGCGTCTCGAAGGATGCTCCAGTGCGCACTGGAAGCATCCTTCGAGACGCCGCTGCGCGGCTCCTCAGGATGAGGGCTGAGAAGCGGAACCGGCTTGATGCCTCCCGTTTTCGACAGCCCTTTCCAGGACAAGCTCGGCGAGCTTCTGAGCTGGCGGCGCGATGTCCGGCGTTTCCGCACGGATGCCCTGCCGGAGCCGCTGCTCGCAAAGCTCATCAGCTTGATGGAGCTCTCACCATCGGTCGGGCATTCGCAGCCCTGGCGGTGGCTCAGGATCGACGGGGCTGCGCAACGCGCCGCGGTGCAGGCGAGCTTTTCCCGCTGCAATGCCGAGGCGCTGTCCGATTACGAGGGCGAGCGCGCGGCGCTCTATGCGCGGCTGAAGCTCGAGGGCTTGCGCGAGGCGCCAGTGCAGTTCGCGGTGTTCTGCGATCACGGCACCTTGCAGGGCCATGGCCTCGGCCGGCGGACCATGCCGGAAATGCTGGATTATTCGGTCGTCGCCGCGATCACCCAGTTCTGGCTCGCGGCCCGTGCCCATGGCGTCGGAGTCGGCTGGGTCTCGATCCTCGATCCCGAAGAGGTGCGCCACATCGCCGGCGCACCACCCGGATGGAAGCTGGTCGCCTATCTCTGCGTCGGCTTCCCGGTCGAAGAGCACGATGTGCCGGAGCTGGTGCAAGCCGGCTGGGAGAAAGGGCGCAGCTGAGCTGCGCCCTTCATTGCCGGAAAGATGGCCGGGTCGAGCCCGGCCATGACACGCAGCGTCAGAGCGCGACCTTGAACGGCGCCTCGGTCTTGGCCTTGATCTCGTCGAGGGTGACGCCCTCGGCGAGTTCGATCAGGGTCATGCCGCCGCCGTTCTCGTCGATCGAGAAGACGCCGAGATCGGTGATCACCATGTCGACGACCCCGGCCCCGGTCAGCGGCAGGTCGCAGGCCTTGAGCAGCTTCGGCGATTCCGAGCCGTCCTTGTTCTTGGCGACATGCTCCATCACCACGACGACCTTCTTGACGCCGGCGACGAGGTCCATGGCGCCGCCCATGCCCTTCACCATCTTGCCGGGGATCATCCAGTTGGCGAGGTCGCCATTCTCGGCAACCTGCATGGCGCCGAGAATGGAGAGGTCGATATGGCCGCCGCGGATCATGCCGAAGGAATCCGAGGACGAGAAATAGCTCGTCGTCGGCAGTTCGGTGATGGTCTGCTTGCCGGCATTGATCAGGTCGGGGTCCTCCTCGCCCTCATAGGGGAAGGGGCCCATGCCGAGCATGCCGTTCTCCGACTGGAGCTGCACGCTCATACCGTCCGGGATGTAGTTCGAGACGAGCGTCGGGATGCCGATGCCGAGATTGACGTAGAAACCGTCCTTCAGCTCCTTGGCGGCACGGGCGGCGATCTGTTCACGGGTCCAGGCCATGTGCGTGATCTCCTGCTCAAGCCGTTTCGCGCTTGCGGACGGTGCGCTGCTCGATGCGCTTCACCGGGTTCGTCACATGGACGATCCGCTTCACGAAGATGCCGGGGGTGTGGATGTGGTCGGGATCGATCTCGCCGGCCGGGACGAGATGCTCGACCTGCGCCACGCTCAAGCGCGAGGCCGTCGCCATCATCGGATTGAAGTTGCGCGCGGTCTTCCGGTAGACGAGGTTGCCCTCGGTATCGCCCTTCCAGGCATGGACGATCGAGATGTCGGCGAACAGGCCGCGCTCCATGATGTAGCGCTCGCCGTCGAACTCGCGCTCCTCCTTGCCTTCGGCGATCAGCGTGCCGACGCCGGTCTTGGTGAAGAAGGCCGGGATGCCGGCGCCGCCGGCGCGGATGCGCTCGGCCAGGGTGCCCTGCGGGTTGAACTCGAGCTCGAGCTGGCCGGAAAGATACTGCTCGGCGAAGAGCTTGTTCTCGCCGACATAGGAACTGATCATCTTCCTGATCTGCTTGGTCTCGAGCAGGATGCCGAGCCCGGCACCGTCGACACCGGCATTGTTGGAGATGAAGGTCAGGTTCCTGGCGCCGGAAGCGCGGATCGCCTCGATCAGCGTATCGGGAATGCCGCACAGGCCGAAGCCGCCCGCCATGATGGTCATGCCGTCCTTGACGATGCCGGCGAGAGCCGCCGCCGCATCGGGATAGACCTTCTTCATCGTGATGCCTTTGTCGCTGTGAAAGGAAGCTGATCGGGCCTGCAGCAAGAACTAGCCGAGCCCCCAGCGGCCCGCAACACGGGAAAGTCCGTCTCGGGCAGCGCCCCGCTGGACCATGACGGCTCAGCCTGACGGCAAGTCCGGACTGCCGGTGAGGTTTCGCGCCCGCGAGGTTCCGCTCGCGCGCCAGCCGGCACCGGACCCCTCTGCCGGACGCCGGCTTGGGAACGACAGCGGCTCCACCCGAGGCCTTACGCCTTTTGTCTAAGCCGGGGCTTTTCACCCCAACCGGATGGACTTCCCTGCACATGTGCGCCGTTGACATGGGTGATATGCGCGGTGCAGCATGACGGCCTAGGGGAAACGATCAAACAAGATTGAACGGGGTGACCGACATGCGTGAGTTGTATGTCTGAGGATATTATTCTCTCGACGTCGGGTCTTACGAAAGAATTCGCCGGCTTCACAGCAGTCAATGGGGTCGATCTCAGCGTCAAACGCGGCACGATCCACGCGCTGATCGGGCCGAACGGCGCCGGGAAGACGACCTGCTTCAATCTCCTGACCAAGTTTCTCGCGCCGACGCGCGGGTCGATCGTCTATAATGGGCGCGACATCACGCGGCAGAAGCCGGCAGAGATCGCGCGGCTCGGCCTGGTGCGCTCCTTCCAGATCTCGGCGGTGTTCCCGCAGCTCAGCGTGATGAACAATGTCCGCATCGCACTGCAGCGCAAGCGCGGCGACTCCTTCGATTTCTGGCGTTCCGAAGACGTTCTGCGTTCGCTCGACAAGGAGGCGCTGGCGCTGGTCGAGGCCGTTGGCCTGTCCTCGTTCGCCGATCTGCCGGCGGTCGAGCTCTCCTATGGCCGCAAGCGGGCGCTGGAGATCGCGACGACGCTGGCGCTCGACCCGGAAATGCTGCTGCTCGACGAGCCGATGGCCGGCATGGGCCGCGAGGACATCGAGCGGATCGCGACGCTGATCCGCAAGGTCTCGAAGAACCGCACCATCCTGATGGTCGAGCACAACCTCTCGGTGGTGGCCTCGCTGTCGGACCGCATCACCGTGCTCGCCCGCGGCCAGGTCCTGGCCGAAGGCGACTATGTCACGGTCTCGAAGGACCCGCGCGTGGTCGAGGCCTATATCGGCTCGGGAGTCGGCCATGGCCATTGAAGCGACCCTGGAGCGCAAGGCGCAAGCCGGGACGACGCCGCTGCTGAAGGTGCGCGGCCTCGAAGCTTGGTATGGCGAGAGCCATGTCCTGCACGGCATCGATCTCGATGTCGGCGAGGGCGAGGTGGTGACCCTGCTCGGCCGCAACGGCGCCGGCAAGACGACGACGCTGAAGTCGATCATGGGCGTGATCGGCAAGCGCAAGGGCTCGGTCAACTTCGCCGGCAAGGAGACGATCTCGCTGCCCTCGCGCGCCATCGCCAGGCTCGGCCTCGGCTATGTCCCCGAGGAGCGCGGCATCTACTCGACCCTCTCGGTCGAGGAGAACCTGATGCTGCCGCCGCAGGTGAAGCCTGGCGGGCTCTCGGTCGCGCAGATCTTTGAGCTCTTCCCCAACATCAAGGAGCGGCTGAGGAGCCAGGGCACCAAGCTCTCCGGCGGCGAGCAGCAGATGCTGGCGATCGGCCGCATCCTGCGCACCGGCGCCAACCTGCTGCTGCTCGACGAGCCGACCGAGGGCCTCGCCCCGGTGATCATCGACCAGATCGGCGCGACCATCCGCATGCTCAAGCAGAAGGGCTTCACCATCGTCCTGGTCGAGCAGAACTTCCGCTTCGCCCAGACCGTCGCCGACCGTCACTATGTCGTCGAGCAGGGCAAGGTGATCGACATGATCCCGAACGAGGAGCTCGACGCCAATATCGACAAGCTGCACGGCTATCTCGGCGTCTGAACCAGTCCAGAACAAAGACATAAGGTGGAGGAACGGCATGAAGACTACAGCACTGCTTCTCGGGACCGCGCTCGCCGCCCTGGCGGCCGGCGCCGCCCAGGCCCAGACCAGCGTCAAGGTCGGCGTGATGAACGACCGCTCAGGCCTCTATGCCGACCTCTCCGGCGAAGGCTCGGTGATCGCGGCCCGCATGGCGGTCGAGGATTTCAAGGCGGCGGAGAAGGGCATCAAGGTCGAGATTGTCTCGGCCGACCACCAGAACAAGCCGGACGTCGGCTCGACCATCGCCCGGCAGTGGTATGACCAGGATGGCGTCGACGCGATCCTGGACGTGCCGACCTCCTCGGTCGCGCTGGCGGTCAACCAGATCACCAAGGAAAAGAACAAGATCCACATCAATTCGGGCGCAGCCTCCTCGGACCTGACCGGCAAGGCCTGTTCGCCGAACACGATCCACTGGACCTACGACACCTATGCGCTGGCCCAGGGCACGGGCGGCGCCATGGTGAAGGCCGGCGGCGACAGCTGGTTCTTCATGACCGCCGACTACGCCTTCGGCCATGCGCTGGAGCGCGACACCGGCGCCATCGTCACCAAGAACGGCGGCAAGGTCGTCGGCGCGGTGCGCACGCCGTTCCCGGGCACCGACTTCTCCTCCTTCCTGCTCCAGGCCCAGGCCTCGAAGGCCAAGGTCATCGGTCTCGCCAATGCCGGCGGCGACACGATCAACTCGATCAAGCAGGCGGGCGAATTCGGTATCACCTCGGCCGGGCAGAAGCTCGCCGGTCTCCTGGTCTTCATCACCGACGTGCATGCGCTCGGCCTGCAGACGGCGCAGGGACTGGTCCTGACCGAGGCCTTCTACTGGGACAATAATGACGGGACGCGCGCCTGGTCGGAGCGCTTCGCCAAGGCCAATGGCGGCAAGAAGCCGTCCATGGTCCAGGCCGGCGTCTATTCCGGCATGCTGCACTATCTCAAGGCGATCGAGGCGGCCAAGAGCAAGGACGCCACCGCCGTGATGGCGAAGATGAAGGAGTTGCCGACGGACGACCCGCTGTTCGGCAAGGGCTCGGTCCGCGCCGATGGCCGCAAGATGCACGACATGTACCTGTTCGAAGTCAAGAAGCCGTCGGAATCGAAGGGACCGTGGGACTATTACAAGCAGGTCGCGGTGCTGAAGGCCGACGACGCCTTCAAGCCGCTTTCCGAAAGCGAGTGCCCGCTCGTCAAGAAGTGAGGGGCTGACGACAGCCTCCGCACCATCCAAGGCTCCGGGGCCGCGAGACGGCCCCGGATTGCCTGTTGTCGGGAACGGTAGATCCGCATGTTCGAGTTACTTGGCATTCCGCCGCAAGCCTTGTTCGGCCAGCTTCTGCTCGGCCTGATCAACGGCTCGTTCTACGCCATCCTCAGCCTCGGGCTGGCGGTGATCTTCGGCCTGCTCAACATCATCAACTTCACCCATGGCGCGCAGTACATGATGGGCGCCTTCGTCGCCTGGATGTGCCTGAACTATCTCGGCGTGAACTATTGGGCGGCGCTGGTCCTGGCCCCGGTGCTCGTCGGCTTCACCGGCGTCATCATCGAGCGATTATTCCTGTCGCGGATCGCCCATCTCGACCATCTCTACGGACTCCTGCTGACCTTCGGCCTCGCCCTGATCATCCAGGGGCTGTTCCGCAACAGCTATGGCTCCTCGGGCCTGCCCTACCAGATCCCGGACGCGCTGCGCGGCGGCCAGAATCTCGGCTTCATGTTCCTGCCGACCTATCGCGCCTGGGTGGTCGTCGCCTCGCTCGCGGTCTGCCTCGCGACCTGGTTCATGATCGAGAAGACCAAGCTCGGCGCCTATCTGCGTGCCGCCACCGAGAACGCGACGCTGACCCAGGCCTTCGGCATCAACGTGCCCCTGCTGGTGACGCTGACCTATGGCTTCGGCGTGGCGCTCGCCGCCTTCGCCGGCGTGCTCGCCGCACCGATCTACTCGGTCAACCCGAACATGGGCGCCGATCTGATCATCGTCGTCTTCGCGGTCGTGGTGATCGGCGGCATGGGCTCGATCATGGGCGCCATCGTCACCGGTTTCAGCCTCGGGCTGGTCGAGGGCCTGACCAAGGTGTTCTACCCGGAAGCCTCCGCCACCGTCATCTTCATCATCATGGTGCTGGTGCTGCTGGTGAAGCCGGCCGGCCTGTTCGGGCGCGCCACCTGATGCACGCCCCTCTCGTCATCACGGCCTCGCTGCCGCTTCGTTTCGAAGGAGCCGCTCATGGCTGAAGTCCTCCCCGCCGATGGCTCCGTGGCGCACGCCGCAGCCGAGCGCAGCACGGCGAGCCTGCATCGCAACGTCATGATCGGTATCGCAATCGCGCTGGTGATCGCACCCTTCGTGGCCTACCCCGTCTTCGTCATGAAGGTGCTGTGCTTTGCGCTGTTCGCGCTCGCCTTCAACCTCCTGCTCGGCTATGGCGGCCTGCTCTCCTTCGGTCACGCCGCCTATTTCGGCATGGCGAGCTATGTCTGCGCCTATGCGGCCAAGCACTGGGGCTTCAACCCGGAATTCGCGATCCTGGCCGGCACCTGCGTCGCCGCGCTGCTCGGCCTCGTCTTCGGCTCGCTCGCCATCCGCCGGCAGGGCATCTATTTCGCGATGATCACCCTGGCGCTGGCCCAGATGGTGTTCTTCTTCTCGCTGCAGACGCCGCGCTTCACCGGCGGCGAGGACGGCATCCAGGCGGTGCCGCGCGGCAAGCTCTTCGGCATGATCAACCTCGCCGACGACCGCACCCTGTACTGGGTCGTGGCGCTGATCTTCATGGGCGGACTGCTCGCCTTCTACCGCATCATACACTCGCCCTTCGGCCAGGTCTGCAAGGCGATCCGGGACAATGAGCCGCGCGCCATCTCGCTGGGCTATCGCGCCAACCAGTACAAGCTCGCCGTCTTCGTGCTCTCGGCGACGCTGGCCGGGCTCGCCGGCTCGACCAAGGCGATCGTCTTCCAGCTGGCCTCGCTGACCGACGTGCACTGGTCGATGTCGGGCGAAGTGGTGCTGATGACGCTGGTCGGCGGGCTCGGGACCATCTTCGGGCCGATCGTCGGCGCGATCGTCATCGTCTCGATGCAGAACTTCCTGGCGACGCTCGGCGCCTGGGTCACCGTGATCCAGGGCGTGATCTTCGTACTTTGCGTGCTGCTCTTCCGCGAAGGCATCCTCGGCGTCATCGCCAAATGGATCAAGAAGCCGCTCTGAGCGGCTGCTTCAACGCGCCAGCAGGAACGCTGCCAACGCCGCCCGATCAGCCTCACCGAGGCCGACGGGCGGACTCATCCACCCTCCGGGCACAACCGCATCGGGATCGGCGAGATAAGCCTTGAGGCGCTCGGCATCCCAGCGCAGGCCCTTCTCGCGCATAGCGGTGAAGCCGGGCGAATAGTCGAAGCCGGCAGCCGCGCCGAGGAGCCGACCGGAGAGCCCGTCGAGCGTCGGACCGGCCATGGGCACCCTGCCCCGCTCGAGCGCGTGGCAGGAGCGGCAGCCCTGAAACAAGGCCTCGCCGCGCTTCAATTCGTCGGCGGCCGAGCCCGTACCGCCGGCCAGCGCGAGGACGGCCAGAGCAGCGAATCGCAGCCTCACGCGGGCTTCACGGTCTGGATCCGAACCAGCCGATCGGTGCCGCTCTCACCACCCCAGGCTTCGCCGGAGCGCCCGTCCATCTGGCGGACATTGGCGCCGGCCCGATCGCTCGGGAAGCTGTGGAAGCTCTCGGTCAACGGGTCGAAGCGGAGGATGGCGTTGGCTGCGAAATCGGTGAGCCAGACCTTGTCGGCATCATCGACATAGACCGAATAGGTGCGCGGCCTGTCGCCCGGCAGCTTCCAGGCCTTCCAGCTACCGCTCTCGGCATCATAGGAAGAAACTTGGCCGGAATTCCATTCGCTGACCCAGATCCGGTTCTTCGAATCCGACCAGACCCGCCGCGCACCCTGCCCTTCCGTCGGCGGATCGACTACGGTGAAGGATGTGGTCTCGGTATCGACCCGCGCAATGTAGTTGCCGGCGAGCGAAGCGAACCAGATCTCGCCCGAGGGCGTGCGCGTCATGCCATAGGGGCCGGCGCCGCGCGGGGCGTCGAACACCTCCATCTTGCCGGAATTGGGATCGAGCCGGCCGATGATGCCGTTCTGGCCGCTGAACCAGAGAATGCCCTTCTTGTCGAAGACCGGGGTGTTGAGATTGGCGCGCTCGCGGCCCGCCGGCAGCGGGAACAGCCGGACCTCATGGCTCTTGTCGTCGATCCGGGCGATGGCGTTCTGTCCGCCCTCGGTGACCCAGGCGGCGCCGTCCGGGCCGCGCACCACGCCATGCGGCGCCGCGCCCTCACCAAGCGAAATCACCTTGATCTGGCTGCTGCGCGGGTCGAAGCGCCCCAGCGTGCCGTTGCGCTGGCCGCAGACCCAGAGCGTGCCGTCGCCGGCATCGGTGACATCGCGCGAGCCCTTAATCCCGGGCACGTCGAAATAGGTCACGATGAAGGGATTGCCCGGCCGAGGCTGCTCGGTCGCCTGCGCGCGCGGGATCAGGCTGGGAGCAGCGAGGCCAGCAAGACCGACTTTCAGGAACGAACGGCGCAGCATCGGCTTCTCCTTTCGTCGGCGGCAGGCCGGAGCATCCGGCCATCGGCCCTTGGCCTAAACCGACAAGTTGGTGAAACTTGGCTCGCCGCGCCGCGGTTCCCTCAGAGCTGCCGCTGGACCGAGGCCGGCAAGGTCGAGACCCGCGCCATCTCGCCGCCGAGGAATTCCTCGGGCGCTGCGAGATAGTCGCAGGCCATCGCCATGGCATCGACGCCCCAGAAGATCTCACCGTCGATCAGCAGGCTCGGCACTCCGAATATGCCCGCAGCGACCGCCTCCTCGGTGTTCTGGCGCAGGCTGTCCTTGACGTTCTGGTAGCCGATCGCCTGGACGGCGTCGGGCTGACCGCCGGCAATCGCGACCAGACCGAGCACTTGCGGGTCGTTGGCGTCGCGCCCCTCCGCCCAGACCAGCCGGAAGGCCTCCGCGACCGCGTGCTCGTCGCCTTCCAGCGCTGTCAGCAGGCGCAGCATCGCCAGCGGGTTGAACGGGTGGCTCGGCGGAAAGCGGAAGGGGATGCCCATGGCTTCGGCCAGATGCGTGGCGAGACGATAGGTGTGGACGCGCTTGGGCGCGATCTCGGCCGGGCCGAGCTGGCCCCAGGCCTTGAGCACCGCGCCGAAGACGATCGGCTTCAGCTCGACCGGCCGATAGGCGCGGATGTCGTCGAGCTTCGACAGCGCGAGATGCGCGAAGGGCGAGATGATGTCGAAATACCAGATGGCGGGCTTGGTCACGGGGCTCACTTGATCAGCTTGGCTGCGGCACGGAATTGCGGATGCTCGGCGGTGCGCAACCATTCGAACACCACCATCTCGGTGGTGACGATCTCGGCGCCATGGCGCTCCATGCGGCGTAGCGCCACCTCCTTGCTCTCGGGTGCGCGCGAGCCGATCGCATCCTGCACCACGACGACGCGGCGCTTGCGGGCCAGCAGAGAGAGCACGGTCTGGCCGACGCAGACATGGGCCTCGCAGCCGCAGATTATCAGCTCCTCCTCGCCTGCGAGGGCCGCGATAAAGGCCGGCGCGCCGCAGGAATCGAAGCTCATCTTGGCGATCACCGGGCCTGCCCCGGCGAGCTCGGGGACGGTCGTCCCGAGGCCGGCCGGGTTCTGCTCGGTCATCAGCACGGGCACGCCGAGCAGGCCGGCGGCGTCGACGAGGCGGCGGGCATTGGCGACGAGGCGGGCCCCGTCATGGATCGCCGGCATCAGCCTTGCCTGGAAATCGACGATGACGAGGCGGGAACGGCCGGCATCGATCAGGCTCATCGTCATCGGGCTCCATGCTGGAGCCGGTCCAGCTCCGTTTCGACATGGCGCTCCATCAGCGCGCGCGGCGGCGTTCCGAACATCCGGATACGCCGCGTATGCGCCAGGAGGAGCACGCCGGAAGCATGGGCGAAGGCATCGGCCATGATCAAGTCTGCGAGCTCTGGATTCGCACCGAGCTCGCGCGCCGCCTCACGGATCGGCGCCAGGCTCGCCTCCAACGCCTCGTTCAGCGTCCGATCGCGTTCCCGGCCGAGACCGTGCGGGCGCATGCCGCCGCGAAACAGGTAGAAGCCGAGATCGAGATCACGCGGGTTCTCGGCGTAGAAATCGAAGAAGGCGAGCGCAGCCGCGCGGAAACGCTGCGGCGGGGTCGCCGCGCCTGCGACCGCGGCGTCGACGAAGGCGGTCAGCGCCGCAAGCGACTGGCCGAGCACCTCGGCATAGAGCGCCTCCTTCGAGTCGAAATGGAAATACAGTGCCGCCGGGGTGTAGCCGGCTTCGGCCGCGATCGCCCGCAGGGACGCACCGTCGAGACCGTCACGCTCGAAGATCGTCCTCGCTGCGGTCAGGATCAGGCCGCGCTTGAGATCGGTCGCGGCATAGCGCCCGCGCTTTCGTCCCGTCGCCTCCTCCCCCACCCTGGAACTCCTCAAAAAGACCACTTGACGAAAATCTAACACCGTTCAATTTTATCGGCAACAACCCGCTGGAGGACGACGCCATGCTGATGGATGCAGCCGCCTATCGCGAGTCGCTGCGCAGCTACCGCCCGCGGGTCTTCGTCAGCGGGCAGAGCGTGAGCTCCGTCGCCGACGAGCCCTTGCTGGCGCCCGGCATCAACGCGGTCGGCATCACCTACGACCTCGCCCATGACGAGACCCACCGGCCGATCATGACCGCGCTGCAGGCGAGCTCGGGCAAGACCGTCAACCGCATGCTGCATGTCGACGCCTCGTCCAGCGATCTCCTAGCCAAGCTCGAGGCGGTGCGCCTGGTCTGCAAGATCTCCGGCTGCGCCCAGCGCTATCTGACGCATGACGCCTTCGGCGGCATCCTGCAGGCGACGACGCGGGCCGACGCCAACCACGGCACGGATTACGGCCAGCGCTTCCTCGCCTATCTGCACGATGCGCAGGACCGCGACCTGACGATCGGCGTTGCGATGACCGACGCCAAGGGCGACCGCTCGAAGCGGCCGGGCGCGCAGGCGAACCGCGATGCCTACGTCCACATCAAGGAACGGCGGAAGGACGGCATCGTCATCCGCGGCACCAAGGCGATCGTCACCGGCGCGCCCTATATGCATGAATTCCTGGTGATGCCCTGCCGCACCCATGCCCCGGGCGACGAGGATTTCGCGCTGTGCTGCGCCGTGCCCTGCGATGCGGAAGGGGTGACCATCGTCGCCCGCCCGGCAGGCAGGCCAGGCGATCCGGCGGCGAAGTTCTCGGCGAAATACGGCCAGTCGACCGGCGCGGTGATGTTCGACGACGTCTTCGTGCCCTGGGACCGGGTGTTCATGGCCGGCGAGATCGAGGAAGCAGGCTATCTCACCACCAGCTATGCCAGCCATCACCGCCATAGCTGCATCGGGGCACGGGCCGGCTTCGGCGACCTGCTGATCGGCGCCGGAGCGCTGATGATCGAGGCCAACGGGCTCGATGCCGACCGCCATTCCCATATCCGCGAGCAGATGGTCGAGCTGATCACCATCACCGAGAGCTTTTTCGCCTGCGGCGTCGCTGCGTCGGTCTACTGCCAGAAAGACGCGTCGGGCGTCGCCATGCCGGACGCCGTGTTCTCGAACATCGGCAAGCTGTTGCTGGCCACCAAGATCTACGACATGCACCGCATCGCCCATTACGTCTCCGGCGGGCTGATCGTCGCCCTGCCCGGGCCGGACGAGGACCACAATCCCGAGACGGCCGGCTCCCTCGCCGCCGTGCTGACCGGACGGCCGGACGTGCCCTATGAGCAGCGGGCGGAGGTGGCGCGCTTCATCGAAGACCTGACCGTCTCGAAGGAGGCCGGCTGGTATTCAGTGATCTCGCTGCATGGCGGCGGCTCGCCCGAGGCGATGAAGCGCGAGATCTGGCGCAATTATCCCATCATGGAAAAGGTCGAGCTGGTCGAGAGCCTGCTCGACCGCGGCGTCCTCGCCGACGGCTCGCGCGTCTCCAAGCAGCCCGGCCGCTGCTGCGTCACGGGCTGCGAGGTGCCGGAACGCATGACGACGCAGGAGGCGGCGGAGTAAGTCCGCCGTCTTTCCGGGGCGCGTCGCAGACGCGAGCCCGGAACTCATGAACACCGCCGCTTCCGGCTTTGCGCGCGGCGGCCAATCACCGGCGTCGTGTGCATGGGTTCCGGGCCCATCGCTGCGCGATGTCCCGGAATGACGGGGAGAACTTCATGACCGCTCACACCGCTGCCACCCATCAGGTCTTCAACCAGGCCCGCCCGGCCGCCGGCTGGAACGCCTTCTCCGGCGATACGGTGCTGCAGGGTGTCGTCGCGCGTCTGGTGCCCTGGGCCACAGGCAAGGCCGGCGCTCTCGGCGCCCTCGCCGGCGATGCCGATACGCAGGATCTCGCACGTCTCGCCAATCGGCACGGGCCGGAACTCAGGACCCATGACCGCTACGGCAACCGCATCGACTGGATCGAGTTCCACCCGGCCTGGCACGAATTGATGGGTCTCGCCTTCGCCCATGAGGTGCCTTCGCTCGCCTGGACGACGAAGCAGGCCAATGGCCACACCGCGCGGGCGGTGATGTCCTATCTCTGGAACCAGGTCGAGCACGGCGTCGGCTGCCCGACCGGCATGACCTATGCCGCCTATCCCGGCCTCGCCCAGCCGGAATTCGCGCTCTGGCGCGAGAAGATCACCTCGGGCCGCTATGACGAGCGCCCACTGCCGGTAGTGCAGAAGACCGGCGCCAGCATCGGCTATGCGATGACCGAGAAGCAGGGCGGCTCGGATCTGCGCCAGACCCAGACGACGGCGCGCTTTCTCGAAGACACGCCGGAGGGCCGGGTCTATCTGATCACCGGGCACAAATGGTTCTTCTCGGTGCCGCAATCGGACGGGTTCTTCACCCTGGCGCAGACCGATAGCGGCGTCTCCTGCCTGTTCTGCCCGGGCTTCCTGCCCGATGGCAGCCGTAACCGGCTCCAGATCCAGCGCCTGAAGGACAAGGCCGGTAACCGCTCGAACGCCTCCTCCGAGGTCGAATTCCGCGAGTGCCTTGGCTGGCTGGTCGGCGCGGAGGGCGCCGGCATCAAGGAGATCCTCTCCCACGCCCATCTCACCCGGCTCGACTTCTCCGTCGGCTCGGCCGGGCTGATGCGGCAGGCGCTGACTTTGGCGCTGAACCACACCCAGTCGCGCCGGGGTTTCGGCTCCTCGCTGGCCGAGCAGCCGATGATGAGCAATATCCTCGCCGATCTCGCGATCGACTCGGAGGCCTCGACGCTGATGGCCTTCCGGATCGCCGCCGCGACGGACGCGATGGAGACGAACGAGCAGGAACGCCATCTCGCCCGCGTCTCGACGCCGCTGGCAAAATTCTGGAACTGCAAGCGCGCCGCCGCCTTCGTCGTCGAGGCGCTGGAATGCCATGGCGGCAACGGCTTCATCGAGGAGAACCCGATGGCGCGGCTCTATCGCGAGGCGCCGCTGAACGCGATCTGGGAGGGCACCTCGAACATGATGTGCATGGACGTACTGCGCTCCTTCAACCGCGACCCGCGCACCAAGGAGGCCTTCATGGAAGAGGTCGGCAGCGCGCGCGGCGCCAATCGTGCCCTCGACCGCTGGCTCGACCGGCTCGGCGCGGAGGTCGCCAAGCCACGCAATGATGACGGCCATGGCCGCCGGCTCGCCAATCTGATGGCCTATGCGCTGCAAGCCTCCGAACTGAGGAAACATGCCGACGCGGCGGTGTTCGAGACCTTCTGCCGCTCGCGGCTCGATGCCGACTGGGGCTATGTCTTCGGCACGCTCGAGCCTTCGCCGGAGCTTGCCGGCATCGTCCAGCGCGCGACGGTGGCGCGGATGTAGCGCGACGGCCGCCCTGTCATTGCGGGCCTAGCGAAGCAATCCAGCCGACGCATCGCGACCCCTGGATTGCTTCGGAGCTTTGCTCCTCGCAATGACGGCAGCGACCGTCGCAGCTTTCGAAAATCGCGCGCCCCAAGTCCATCCTCACGAGGAGGCGGACACCCTACCAACCCTATGCGCGCGTTCCGTGGCTCACCGCTTCAGGCGGCGCAGCAGGCGTGGGCCCGTGCCGGCTCCTCGTACTCGTCATGGCGCTTGACGAAGCTGAGCGTCGACGTCTCGTTGCGGCCCCTGGGCGCGCGGTCGAGGATCATCAGCGTCGAAAGCAGTTCCTCGCCGCCGCGGGCATAGGAGGAGTAGGTGTGGAACACCTCTCCCTGCTCGCCGCGACTGAAGGCGCTCATGCCCGGCAGCTCGTCGAAGGCCTGCTCCGAGGGCGTCTGCGTGAAATTGTACGCGACGCTGCCGCTCGCCAATTCCTCCTTGGTGAAGGAGACGTGGAAATCGGCATTGAAGTCGCCGCCGAAGGACGAGACCCAGGGGAAGCTCCAGCCCATCCGCTTCCTGTAGGTCTCGAGCTTCGCGAGCGGCGCCCGCGAGACCGCGACCAGCGTGACGTCATGATTGTTGAGATGCGGCAGGGTCCCGTCGAAATGATCGGCCATGAAGGAGCAACCCGGGCAGCCGGCCTCCCAGTCCGGCCCGAACATGAAATGGTAGATCATGAGCTGACTGCGGCCGTCGAACAGTTCCGCCAGGCTGCGCCGTCCGGAAGGCGTGTCGAAGGCGTAGTCCTTCTCGACCCTGACCCAGGGCAGAGCCAGGCGCTCGGCATTGATCGCGTCGCGCAGCCGGGTGAACTCCTTCTCGCGCCGCAGAAGCGCGCGGCGGGCTTCGAGCCACTCGGCCTTAGAGGCAAGCTGATGATGCTGCACGGTTTTCTCCCTTCAGCGCTGCGCCCCTGTTCTTGACTTAAAGAGTTGATATCAACATAATTGCACAATGTCAAAATCAGCCCTCATGCCAGCGGAATCGCCGGTCCCGTTCACGACCACGCTGCATGTGCGCGACCACTGCCTGTGCCTGCATATGCAGCGCGCAGCCCGGGCGCTGGCCCGGCTGTTCGACGAGGCGTTGCGGCCACTTGGGCTGACCAACCAGCAATTCTCGCTGCTGATGTCGCTGAACCGGCCGGAACCACCGCCGATCGGCCCGGTCGCCAGCTTGCTCGGCATGGACCGCACGACCCTGACCGCTGCACTGAAGCCGCTCGAGCGGCGCGGCCTCGTGGCGATCTCTCCCGGTGACAAAGACCGCCGCAGCCGCCTTCTGGCAATTACCCCGGAGGGACTTGCGCTGCTGGCAGAAGCAGTGCCGATCTGGCAGCGCACGCATGATACCGTCGATGCCCGCCTCACCGAGATCGAGCCGGCCAAGCTCCGACAGGCGCTTATCGCCGTGTCATAGCCGCGCCACATCGCCCCGCCCCACTGGCCGTTCCAGCCGACCCCGGTCCCGAACCCAGAACGAAGCCGCCAAGGAGCACGCAATGCCTCAGATGATCTTCGTCAACCTGCCGGTGAAGGACCTCGCCAAGTCGATGGCCTTCTTCGAAGCGCTCGGATTCTCGTTCAACCCGCAGTTCAGCGACGAGACCGGCGCCTGCATGGTGATCAGCGACACCATCTTCGTGATGCTGCTGACCCATGCGAAGTTCGCCGGCTTCTCGCCAAAGCCTATCGCCGACACGGACAAGACGACGGAGATGCTGATCGCGCTCTCACGCGACGATCGCGCGGCGGTCGACGCCATCGTCAAGGCGGCGCTCGCGGCCGGTGGGAGCACTTTCAGCGAGCCGCAGGAGCACGGTTTCATGTATGGCCGCGCCTTCCGCGACCTCGATGGCCATGTCTGGGAGGCATTCTGGATGGATCCCGCCGCGGCAAAGGCCGAGTAGCGCCCTTCGACGAGCGCCGCCGGCCTCACCCCTGCGCGGCCAGCACGGGCGCGGCGCTACGCTGCGACGCCATGTAGTCGTCGAGCGCCCGCCGCTGCTCGGCCGAGAGCCGCAGGCCGAGCTTGCTGCGCCGGAACAGCACGTCCTCGGCGGTTACCGCCCATTCCTGCACCATCAGCCAATCGACCTCGCGTTCCGTCAGGTCGGCGCCGAAGTTCCGGCCGAGATCGGCCATCGAGGCCGCGCCTTCCAGCAGGCGCTCAGTGCGGGTGCCATAGGCACGCGCCAGGCGGCGTGCCAGCGGCCTGGCGAGCCAGGGCCGCGCCGTGCAGATCCGCTCGACCAAAGCCTCGAAGCCCTGGACCGGGAAATCGCCGCCGGGAAGCGGCGCCCCGGCAGTCCAGGGCGCGGCGCGAAGCGCCGGCACGGCTGCCGCGAGCTTTTCGACCGCCGCCTCTGCCAGGCGGCGCGAGGTCGTGATCTTGCCGCCGAAGACCGAGAGCAGCGGGGCGGAGCCCGCCGGCTCGTCGAGCTTCAGCACATAATCGCGCGTCGCCTCCTGGGCCT
This sequence comes from Allobosea sp., assembly GCF_017308075.1. Lineage (GTDB taxonomy): Bacteria > Pseudomonadota > Alphaproteobacteria > Rhizobiales > Beijerinckiaceae > Allobosea. The sequence continues at coordinate 129,956 of NZ_JAFKFX010000028.1, read as the reverse complement.
TGCTGGCGCCGTCATCATAGAGCGGCCGCACCCCGGAATAGGTCCAGACCACGTCCTCGCGCCGGATCTGCTTGCGGAAGTACTCGCTGGCCGCGGAGCAGAGATAGGCGATCTCCTCCTCGCTGGCGGCGACCTTGGCCGGATCGGCGCGATAATCCCGATCGGTGGTGCCGATCAGGGTGAAATCGCCCTCATAGGGGATCGCGAAGATGATGCGGCCATCGGCATTCTGGAAGATGTAGCAGCGGTCGTGCTCGAACAGGCGCGGCACGACGATATGGCTGCCCTGGACCAGCCTGACCGCGGCAGACTGCTCACTCGGAGCGACGCCGTTGAGCACCTCGGCCACCCAGGGGCCGGCGGCGTTGACCAGGGTCCGGGCCGCCGTCTGTGCCCTCATTCCATCCGCGGCCTCGGTCTCGACCAGCCAGTGATCGCCCTGGCGGCGCGCGCCGATGACGCGGGTCCGCGTCAGGATCTGCGCACCGTGCTCGGCCGCATCGCGGGCGTTGAGCACGACGAGGCGCGCATCGTCGACCCAGCAATCGGAATATTCGAAGCCGCGGCTGAAGCGCGGCTGCAGCGGCTTGCCGGCCTCGTCGCGGCGCAGATCGAGCGAACGCGTCGCCGGCAGGAGTTTGCGGCCGCCAAGATGGTCGTAAAGGAAGAGGCCGAGCCGCAGCAGCCACCAGGGCCGCAGGCCTTCGTGATGCGGCAGGACGAAGCGTAGCGGGCGCACGATATGCGGCGCGGCACGCCAGATCACCTCGCGCTCGGTGAGCGCCTCGCGCACCAGCCGGAACTCGTAATGCTCGAGATAGCGCAGGCCGCCATGGATCAGCTTGGTCGAGGCCGAGGAGGTGGCGCCGGCAAGGTCGCCCTGCTCGAACAGGACGACCGAGGCACCGCGGCCAGCAGCATCGCGGGCGATCGCGCAACCATTCACGCCACCGCCGATGATGGCGACATCGAAGACCGGAGTCGACACGATTACCCTCCCGGCAGGGAGCTTCGGACCCCGCCCGCATCAGGATAGATAATGCGCGCTTTACTTGCGTGCAATGTAAAAGCGAAATTTAAAACGAAACCGCCCCCTTGCTTCTAACAGCTCTCCCGCATGAAGCGCGTGCCGATCAAATCCCAAGGTCATTCCGGCTGGAGCCCTCGGGTCCGGCCTCTGGCCAGCCCAAGGATAAACTCCGCGGAATGCCGGAAACCACCGTAAGGCAGCAGCGCTCTATGATGGATTCCGGAGCTGCGCGGCTTCGCAGCTTGTCCTGAATGACGACAGGTCAAAGCGAAGCCTGCTTTAGGACGAGGCCTTGGCGGCGGTCTCGACCAGTTCGACGCCCTCGCTGCGGCAGAGCTCGCGCAGCGGCTCGGCTTCCAGACGGTCGGTGACGAAGACGTCGACATCGCGCAGATGGGCGATGCGGACGGGAGCCGAGCGCTCGAACTTGGTGCTGTCGGCGACGAGCAGGCATTGCCGGGCGTTCTCGATGATGGCCTGAGAGACGCGCACCTCGCGATAGTCGAAGTCGAGCAGCGCACCTTCCTCGTCGATGGCCGAGGTGCCGATCACGGCATAATCGACCTTGAACTGGCGGATCAGGTCGATCGCCGCCGCTCCGATGACCCCACCATCCGAGCGTCGGACCGGGCCGCCCGCAACGATCACTTCGATGCGCGGATGCGGATAGAGCAGCGTCGCGACATGCAGGTTGTTGGTGATCACGAGAAGGCCCTGATGGTCGGTCAGCGCGCGAGCGACCTCCTCCGTGGTCGTACCGATATTGATGAAGAGCGAGGCGTCATTGGGGATCAGCGCCGCGGCCGCGCGGCCGATCGCCGCCTTTTCCTCGCCGGCGATGAAGCGGCGCGCCTCATAGGCGAGATTCTCGACGCTGGAAGCGACGACCGCGCCGCCATGGACGCGCGACATCACGCGCTGCTCGCAGAGCTGGTTGAGATCCTTGCGGATGGTCTGGACGCTGACCTCGTAGCGCGCCGCCAGTTCCTCGACGCTGACCCGGCCCTGGCTGCGCGCCAGCGTCACGATCTCGCGCTGGCGCGGCGTCAGGCTTTCCATGGGCGAGGCTCCTTCGGGATCGCGCCAAGCTGACGGGACCGGGGGCTCGCGTCAATCGCCGCCCCGCCACCGACGACGAGACGGGAAAACCTGTCAAAAGACATGCTGGTTTGACAAGCAATGCTGTAGCGGTCGAACTGGACGAGAATAGCCCCAGAGGTCGAAAGCGCGCACGTGCCGACACAGGTAGACAAGGATGCGCGCCTCATGCGCGCGGTGCTCGCGGCATCGGATGACTGCATCAAGGTGCTCGATCTCGAGGGCAGGCTCACCTTCATGAGCGAAGGCGGTCAGCGTGTCATGGAGGTCACGGACTTCGAGGCGATCCGCGGCTGCGCCTGGCCAGACTTCTGGGACGATGCCGGTGCGGCCGAGACCAGGGCGGCGATCGCAGCGGCGCGCGACGGCAAGAGCTATCGCTTCCAGGGCCCGGCGAACACCACCGCCGGCAATCTGCGCTATTGGGACGTGCAAGTCTCGCCGATCATCGGGCCGGACGGCAGACCGGAGGCCATTCTCTCGGTCTCGCGCGACATCACCGAACTCAGGGCCAGCGAAGAGCGCTATCGCTTGCTCGCCGGCGAACTCAACCACCGCATCAAGAACTTGCTCGCCATGGTGCAGAGCATCGTCAACCAGACCTTGCGCCAGGGCGACGAGCCGATCGAGACCGCCAAGCCCCGCCTGCTCGACCGCCTGCGAGCGCTGGGCACGGCGCAGGACCTCTTGCTGTCGGCGAGCCGGCATGGCGCCGACCTGAAACAGCTCGTCGAAGTCGTGCTGGCGCCCCATCGCTTCGGCGCGCGCATCGCGATTGCCGGCCCGGCCGTCGCGTTGTCGCCGAAATGCGCCCTGGCCATGGCGCTGGCCACCCACGAGCTTGGCACCAACGCCATCAAATACGGCGCGCTGTCCCATGAAGCCGGCCGCGTCGAGATAGCCTGGCAGCTCGAGGCCGGAGACATGCTGTTTCGCTGGCAGGAGCGCGGCGGCCCGCTGGTCGCACCGCCGACCCGGCGCGGCTTCGGCTCGCAGATGATCGAGAAGGCACTCGGCAGCTATCTCGGCGGCACGGCCCAGACCGATTATGCGGCCGAAGGCATCGTGTTGTCGCTGCGGGCGCCGCTTTCTGGCCTGGCGGAAACCTAGCGCCGCCACGGCAGCCGCGAGCCCGTGCAGCCCCGCCGGAAAGCCGCTATCTTCGGCTCACCGGGAGCTGGCCGGTGGGAGGATGGCGGAAGAATGATGACGGGAACGCGGCGCCGCAGCATCACCCTCCTGTCGGCAGTCGCGCTGTTCGGCCTTGCCTGCGTGCTCTCCTCGCTCTTGCTGCGCCAGCAGGCCGCGGCCGAACTCGCCAAAGCCGGGCAGACCCTGCATCGCCTGATCTCGCAGCGGGCCGACCAGCACGACGCGCATCTGACCAGTCTCTCCGCCCTGGTCCAGGCCGCCGACCCCGCGCCGATCGCGACGGTCGAGCAGGTCGCCGCCAGCATCACGCGCTTCTATCCGCGCATCGTCGGGATCGACGTCGTCGATCTCGCCACCACGCCACCGGCTTCGCTGCTCGATGTGACCGACCCGGCCATCGTCGCAGCCGAAGCGGCACAGGCCTCCGGCGCGACAGTACGGACCCGCGCCATCGACGACGGGACGAAGCTGCTCCTGGTCAAGCGCGCCCTGACGGATGGCGTCGGTCACTATGCCATCGCGCTCGTCATCGACATCGCCCGGCTTGCAGCCAGCGACGTGGCACTGCCGGAGGGCGCCCGCGCCGAGCTCGGGCTCGCGGAGCACGCGCAGGCGGGCAAGAAGGCCGCCTTCAGCGCCGATATTGCCAGCCGGACCCAGCCACTGCGGCTCAGCCTGGCCACCACGGTGCCGAGATGGCCGACACCGCCGCCGGCCTTTCTCATCGTCGCGGCCCTGCTGACCGCGCTCGGCGCGCTGCTCGTCGACCGGCTGCTCGAAGCCCGGGCCCGGGCGAGCGAAGCCGCGCGCAAAGCCGCCCTGGCAGCTCAGGATGCAAGGCTCGCCCATGCCGGCCGGGTCAACGCCATGGGCGAGCTCGCCTCCGGCATCGCCCATGAGCTGACGCAGCCGCTGACCGCGATCCTGAGCCATGCCCAGGCCGGCCAGCGCCTCGTCCAGCGTCCCGGGGTCGAGCCCGCCACGCTCGCGCCGGCCCTCGACGCGATTGCGCGCAACGCCAAGCGCGCGGGTGAGATCCTCGGGCGGCTGCGGGCCTGGATCAGCAAGTCCGAGCCCGATCTCGAAATCGTCGATCTCGCCGAGCTTGCGCGCGAGGTCGCCCATCTGCTGACGACAGGAGCCTTGCCGGCCGGCAGCTCGCTCAAGGTCGAGAACGATGGCAGCCGGCCACTGGTCCGGGCCGACCGGGTCCAGCTCGAACAGGTCGTCTTCAATCTCGGCCGCAACGGGCTCGACGCGGTCGCGGAGGCGAAGGGCGAGCGGATCGTCACGATCGCCGTGGCGACGGAAGCGGGACAGGCCGTGCTCAGCGTCGCCGATAGCGGCCCCGGGCTCCCTCCGGATGCGCAGGCGCGGCTGTTCGAGCCCTTCTTCACCACCAAGCCCGGCGGGCTCGGGCTCGGCCTTGCGCTCTGCAACCGGCTGATCGAGCGCTTCGGCGGAACGCTGGACGGCGGCAACGCCGCTGCAGGCGGCGCCGTGTTCAGCTGCCGCCTGCCTTTGGCGGCCGAAGCGATCCGCCGCGAGGCCGCCGAATGAGCCTGCGCCTCGTCCACCTGATCGACGATGATTGGGAGGTGCGGGAGGCGCTCGGCTTCCTGCTGCGCACCGTCGGACTGGACGTCCGGGGCTATCAGGATGCGCTCGCCTTCCTGGACGCCCTGCCCGGCCTGCCGCCCGGTTGCATCGTCACCGATATCCGGATGCCGCGCCTGACCGGGCTGAAGCTGCAGGAGCGCCTCGCTGCGAGCCGCTGCCGCTGGCCGGCGATCGTGATCACCGGCCATGGCGATGTCGAGGCCTGCCGCGTCGCCTTCCGCAATGGCGCGGCCGATTTCCTGACCAAGCCGATCGACGAACAGGTGCTGATCGACACGGTCCAGGCCGCCCTCGCCCGGCTGGAGGCGATGCTCGCGGCGGAAGCGGATGCCTCTTCCGCACGGCAGCGGCTGGAGCGGCTTTCCGAACGCGAGCGCGAAATCCTCGCCTTGATCGCCGAGGGCCATTCGAGCAAGGAGGCGGCGCGCCGGCTCGGCATCTCGCCGCGGACGGTCGACACGCATCGCGCCCATCTCGCCGAAAAGCTCGAAACCAGCTCGCTCGCCGAGATGGTCCGGCTGCATCTGCAGGGCGCCGATCGGTAGAACTACCGATGCCGCGCGTCGATCACCCGGATGCACGCGGCCGGGTGGCTTCGCCATTCTCCTCTCACGCCGCCACCCTCGGTGGCCGTCAGAGGAGTTCGCCATGTCCTTCGCCCGTCTCGTCCTGATTTCCGCCGCCGTCGCCCTGCCGGCCCTCGCCCAGGCCCAGGTGCCGCAGGAGCGCGTCCTGCCCTCCGCCATCGCCGTCGAGCTCGCCCAGGCGACCGTCGCGGCCTGCGCCGCCAAGAACTTCAATGTCACCGCGACCGTGGTCGATCGCCAGGGCGTGGTGCGCGCCATGGTCCGCGCCGACCGGGCCGGCCCGCACACCCTCGAAGCCAGCCGCGCCAAGGCCTTCACCTCGGCCTCGGCCCGCTCGAACACCGGCGCCATGGCCGAAGCCGCCGCGAACAATGCCGGCGCCCGCAATCTCGTGCATATCCCCGGCTTCCTGCTGCTCGGCGGCGGCGTGCCGGTCAAGGTCGGCGACGATGTCGTCGGCGCGGTCGGCGTCGGCGGCGCTCCCGGCGGCCATCTCGACGAGGAATGCGCCAATGCCGGCCTGCAGGCGATCGCGGCCAAGCTGAAGTAATCTCTCGAACGATACCCGACCGGGCCGCGCCGTCGCCCCCGCGATGGCGCGGCTCTTTGCCGTTCAGGTCCCGGTCAACGCGGCAGGTCGAGCTCGGCCGGCTCGGCCCGGGGCAGCTTCGCCCGATAGACCGGCGCCCAGGCCTGGTCGCCGAGGGCGAAATCGCGACATCTGAGATGGGTCCGCCGTCCGCCCTGCGTCACGACGAGGCCGTCGCGATCGCCCTGTCCTTTCACCGTCAGCGAATAGAACGTGTAGGTGGCGTCGCCGCGCGAGAAGCGGACGATGTCACCGGCAGAACCGGCATCGCCGACGACGGCGGTGCTGAAGGCCGCGCCGGGCGGACGCGGCGGATCGGGATGGACCAGTTCCAGCGCGCCCTTGCGCCCGAAACGATAGGTGAGCGAGCCCCTGTCCGCGGCGAGATCGGCCGAGGCACAGAGCGAGACGATCTTGCCGCCGGTCGCGCAGGAGAACACCGCGACCTCGCCGCCCCGGCACAGCGAGGGACGCCCGTCCGCAGCGCCGCCGCTCGCTACCGGAAGGCAGAAGACGAACAGGGCCAGGACGGCGATGCGCGACCGGCGGATCATTTGACCCAGAGCTTGAGCGGCATCCGCCGGGTCTCGCCGCAATCGGCGAAGGAGAAGCCTTCCTTCGACAAGGTACCCCCGCTGACCAGGCAAAGCTCGTCGCCGACGGCAAGGCTCGCGGCAAAGTAGATGCCATTGCTCCGCAGCCCGATCGAGCCGGTCCTCTGCGAGACCTCGCCGGCCCCTCCGAGACGCTTCAGGTGCAGCGGCCCGACATAAGTGCGCCAGCCTACGAGGTCCTCGCCTCCCCTCCGTAAAAGCGTCGCCGACAGCTCCCATTCGTTGGAATAGCCATAGCGGCCGGCGAGCACGAGATCGCCGGCGGAGGCCGCGCCCGGGGCGAGCATGAGAATGGACAACAGCGCCGCACGCATCGCGCACCCCTCGACGGCGCCGGTCGCGGCGCGCAGGCAGTGTGCATGACGTTTCGTGAATCGCAAACGTCGCTGCGCCGAAAGCGCCGATCGGCCCTGCGCTCCAGCGCGTGGCGCATGACCCGACGGCGCACTATGCTCCGCCATTCCCAATTCACAAGGCGGGCGCAGTGCCGATGGACAAGCGGGTCGAGACCGAGGCACCGGCGGCTGCGCTCAGCCATGCCGATATCCGTTCGATCCTGATCGGCATCATGCTCGCCATGTTCCTGGCGGCGCTCGACCAGACCATCGTCGCGACCGCGATGCCGACGATCGGGCGCGAACTCGGCGACGTCACCCATCTGCCCTGGGTGGTGACCTCCTATCTACTCGCCTCGACCGCCGTGACCCCGCTCTACGGCAAGCTCGCCGACATCCATGGCCGGCGCGTGACACTGCTCGGCGGCATCGTGATCTTCATCGTCGGTTCGGTCGCCTGCGCGCTCTCCTCCTCGATCTGGCTGCTGGTGGTCTCCCGCTTCATCCAGGGCCTCGGCGGCGGCGGGCTGATCGCGCTGGCCCAGACGATCATCGGCGACATGGTGCCGCCGAAGGAGCGCGGGAAGTATCAGGTCTACATCGCCAGCGTGTTCTTCTCCTCCTCGCTGCTCGGGCCGGTGCTCGGCGGCGTGATCTCGGAGGCGCTGCACTGGTCGGTGATCTTCTGGATCAACCTGCCGCTCGGGCTCGCCGCCTATTGGATGACCGACAAGGCGCTGCGCCGCCTGCCGCGCCATGAGCGGCCGCACCGGCTCGACCTCCTCGGCGCCCTGCTGATGACCAGCGCGACCATGACGCTGCTGCTCGCCTTGTCCTGGGGCGGCGTGCTCTATCCGTGGTTCTCGTTGCAGATCCTCGGACTAGTCCTGCTCTCGCTCGCGCTCTGGCTCTGCTTCGCCTGGCGACTGCGGGTCGCGGAGGAGCCGCTGATTCCACTCACCATCCTCGCCAATCCGGTGGTGCGCGACGGCACCATCGCCGCCGGCTTCGGCATGGGGACCTTCATCGGCCTGACGATCTATCTGCCGCTCTATTTCGAGACCGTGGCCGGCCTGTCCGCGGCCCATTCCGGGCTCGGACTGATCCCGCTGACCTGCGGCACGGTCGTCGGCGCGACCGCCTCCGGTCGGGCGATGACCAAGCTGACGCATTACAAGCGCGTGCCGCTCGCCGGCCTTGTCGTGGCGCTCGCCGGCACGGCAATCCTCGCGATCTTCGCCGGAAGACTGCCCCTCGTGCCCTTCGGAGCCGTGCTCGCAGTGATCAGCCTCGGCTTCGGCACGCTGCTACCGGTCGCGACCGTCGCGATCCAGAACGCCGTCGCCATGCACCAGCTCGGCACGGCGACCGCCACCGCCAACTTCTTCCGGCAGATTGGCGGCGCGCTGATCGTCGCCGTGTTCGGCGCTATCGTGCTCGGTGGCATGGGCGCGAGCGGCGCCGGGCTTTCCCCCGAAACACTCAGGGCCGGCGCGGTCGACCGCGAGGTCATGGTCCGGCTCTTCGCCTATGTCTTCGCCGCGACCTTCGTCGGCTTCGCCCTGTCATTGCTGTTCCTGGCGCGGATGAAGGAGCTGCCCCTACGCGGCGCGGCGAAGGAAGCCGCCAGGGAGCTGGCGACCGAATAGGCGGGAAGCCGGTGCGGGAAGTCAGGCGCAGCGAGGGCTCATCGTCTTGACCTGAATCATGGCTTCCGCCGCAAGCCCGTCACAAGCTATCGTCAGGCTGCTATTCCCGTCTCATCAGGAGTTTCCCCATGTCCGATCTCGTCGTCATCGTCTATCCGACCGAGGCCAAGGCCGACGAAATGCGCCAGAAGCTCTTCGGGCTGCAGAAGGAATACCTGATCCAGATCAGCGATGCCGCCATCGCCGTGATGCATGAGGGCGGCAAGATCAAGCTCAACCAGTTGCTCAACACCACAGCGCTCGGCGCCGCTTCGGGCGGTTTCTGGGGCCTGCTGATCGGCGCGATCTTCCTGATGCCGGTGTTCGGCGCGGCGATCGGCGCCGCCTCGGGTGCTCTCGGCGGCGCCCTCTCCGATTACGGCGTCAACGACAACTTCATGAAGGAGCTCTCGGGGAGCCTGCAGCCCGGCAATGCGGCGCTTTTCGTGCTGATCCAGAAGATGACCGGCGACAAGGTTCTCGAGGCGATCAAGGGCACCGGCGGCCTGGTGCTGAAGACCTCGCTAGACCATACCCGCGAGCAGGCCTTGCGCGATGCGCTGGCCGCCTCCCCGGCCGCCCAGCCGCTGCCCACCGGACCCGGCCCTGAGGCGACCACGAACCCTGCCCCGGCCGCCTGAGGCGCTCGCCCGCTCGGGCCAGCTTCACACTCCGTCATTCCGGCGCTCCGCTTTGCAGGGCTCGGAATGATGGAGTGATCGATATTGCTCGGCGCAACAGAAGCTCGAGCCGGCGCGATCAGCGCGAAAGCGGCGAGAGCGCCGGCATTCAATGCCGAACGGGCCTCTCGCCATCTTCTTGTCGTAGATAATCAGTCCCGCAGCAGATCGTTGATGCCGGTCTTGGCCCGCGTCTGGGCGTCGACCGTCTTGACGATCACCGCGCAGTAGAGCGCCGGGCCGGGCGTGCCGTCATTCATCGGCTTGCCCGGCAGCGAGCCGGAGACCACCACCGAATAGGGCGGCACCTTGCCGATATGGACCTGGCCGGTAGCGCGGTCGACGATCTTGGTCGAGGCCGAGATGAAGACGCCCATTGCGAGCACCGCGCCCTCGCCGACGACGACGCCCTCGACCACCTCGGAACGGGCGCCGATGAAGCAGTTATCCTCGATGATGGTCGGGTTGGCCTGCAGCGGCTCGAGCACGCCGCCGATGCCGACGCCGCCCGAGAGATGGACGTTCTTGCCGATCTGGGCGCAGGAGCCGACCGTCGCCCAGGTGTCGACCATGGTGCCGGAATCGACATAGGCGCCGATATTGACGAAGGACGGCATCAGGATGACGTTCGGGGCGATGAAGGAGCCCTTGCGCGCCGCGGCCGGCGGCACGACGCGGAAGCCGGCGGCGCGGAAGCGGTTCTCGCCCCAGCCCTCGAACTTCGACGGCACCTTGTCCCAGAACACGCCCTCGCCCGGGCCGTTCGCCATGATCTGGTTGTCGGTCAGGCGGAAGGAGAGCAGCACCGCCTTCTTCAGCCACTGATGCGTGACCCATTCGCCGTCGATCTTCTCGGCGACGCGGGCTTTGCCGGCATCGAGCATCTCGATCGCCTGCTCGACGGCCTCGCGCACGGCGCCCTTGGTCGAGATGCCGATCTCGGCCCGGTTTTCCCAAGCGGCATCGATGGTGGCGGCGAGATCGGTCAGCGACATGAGACAGCTCCGGCAGTCATGAGGGCGCCCGGAGCGATGGCCGATGCAGGCAGCAACGTCAAGGCTGAGGGAACGCCGGCCGGCCAGACGTGTTATGATGGAAAGGCTGGCCACGCGGAAAAGCCCGATGAAACGGATCGCCCTGTCGCTCGTCCTGACGCTCGCTTTCGCCGGTGCAAGCCTGGCCCAGGGACGGCCGTCGACGCTGTCGCGCAGTTGCGCCGCCAACCAGCAGAGCGTGCGCGCCAATGGCGCGATCGTGCTCGGCACCGGCGGCTATACCTATGACCGCTTCGTCGCCCATCGCGGCTTCTGCCAGTTCGACGAATATGCCGATCCGGCCTGGGTGCCGGCACGCGACACGCCGCAATGCTTCATCGGCTATCGCTGCAAGAGCGGCCCGTTCTGGGACGATTGAACCACCGTGAAATGACGACCCGGGCTGGCCTTCGACCAATGTCCCACCTATGCGGGACGATCGACTGAATCGCTGCCTTTATACCCGGACACATCATGCGCCTCTGGATCAGAAATCCGCTCGCCATTCTCGCTGAAAACGCCGGCGGCGGGGTGGTGATCGAGGACGGCGTCATCGTCGAGCTCGTCACGCTCGGCGGCTTCCCCTCGCGGCCGGTGACCGAGAGCTTCGACGCCTCCGACCATGTCGTGCTGCCCGGCCTCGTCAACACGCACCATCATTTCTACCAGACGCTGACCCGCGCCCATCCGGCGGCGATCGACCGCGAGCTCTTTCCCTGGCTGAAGGCGCTCTATCCGCTCTGGGCGCGGCTGCGGCCCGAGGATCTGCGGATCGCGGTGCGGGCCGCCCTGGTCGAGCTGCTCCTGTCTGGCTGCACCACCGCGGCCGACCACCACTACCTTTACCCGGCAGGGCTCGAGAACGCGGTCGACATCGCCGTCGAGGAAGCCCGCGCGCTCGGCATCCGCGTCACCATCTCGCGCGGCTCGATGAACCTGTCGCAGAAGGATGGCGGCCTGCCCCCGGATGAGGTCGTGCAGGACGAGGAGACGATCCTTTCCGACAGCGAGCGGGTGCTGAAGCTGTTCCACGATCCCGCCCCCGGCAGCATGGTCCAGATCGCGCTCGCCCCCTGTTCGCCCTTCTCGGTGACGCCGTCGCTGATGGCGAAATCCGCCGAGCTCGCCGCCCGCTTCGATGCCCCGCTGCATACCCATCTCGCCGAGACCGAGGACGAGGACGCCTATTGCCTGGAAGTCTATGGCAAGCGCCCGCTCGACCTGCTCGAGGACGCCGGCTGGATGCGACCGAAGACCTGGCTGGCGCACGGCATCCATTTCTCCTGCGAGGAATGCGAGCGACTGGGCAAGGCCGGCGTCGGAATCTGCCATTGCCCGACCTCGAACGGGGTGCTCGCCTCCGGCTTCTGCAAGACCCGCGAGCTCGAAGCGGCCGGCGCCCCGCTCGGCCTCGGCGTCGACGGCTCGGCCTCCAATGACGGCTCCAATCTGATGGAGGAGCTGCGCCATGCGCTCTTGGTCAACCGGCTGCATTACAAGAGCGCCGGCGCGGTGACGGCGCGCGACACGATCCGCTGGGCGACGGAAGGCTCGGCCCGCTGCCTCGGGCGCGACGATATCGGCAAGATCGCGCCCGGCCTGCAGGGCGACCTTGCGCTCTACAAGCTCGACGAGCTGCGTTTCTCCGGCGCGCATGACCCGATCGCCGCGCTGGTGCTGTGCGGCGCCAGCCGGGCCGACCGGGTGCTGGTCGGCGGGCGCTGGCGGGTGATCGACGGCGAGATTCCCGGGCTCGACCTGTCCGGCCTGCGCCGCTCGCATAATCTCGCCTCGCGGCGCTTCGCCTGAGCCCCTGCAATGCCATCCCGACAAGCCGCGAAGCGGCGCTGATCCGGGATCCATGCACGCTGCTCTGTCGGAAAGGCTCCAGAATGGATCCCGGGTCTCGCTTCGGTCGCCCGGGATACTCAGAGCTATTTCGAAACAGGAAGCGGAGGGAGCTCCGCCCGCGTCAGCGGCCCGAGGAAACCGGTCAGATCGTTCGTGACGAAATGCACATGGCCGGCCTCGACCGCCGCCTGCTCCCAGGCCTCGCGGAAGGGATCGGGCGTGCGCGGCACGATCAGTACCGTCTTCATGCCGAGCGCGCTCGGCACGATCAGGTTCTTCTCGATATCCTCGAACATCGCCGCCCGGCCGGGATCGACGCCGTGCTTGGCGAGAAAATTCTCGTAGGTCGCGCGCTCGGGCTTCGGGGTGAAGCCGGCATTGACGATGTCGAAAATGTCCTCGAAGTGATGGAGGATGCCGAGCTTGCCGGCGACGTTCTCGGCATGGCCGCGCGAGCCATTGGTCAGGATCAGCTTGCGGCCGGGCAATGCCGCGATCGCAGCCCCGAGCGCTGGATTGGGATCGAGCAGGGTCAGGTCGATCTCATGGGCGAAGTCGAGGAAGTCGGCGGGGTCGATGCCGTGCTCCTCCATCAGCCCCTTCAGCGTCGTGCCGTAGCGCTGGTAATAATATTTCTGCAGCGCCCGCGACGACATGCCGTCGAGGCCGAACAGCTCTGCCAGGAAGAGCGTGATGCGCTCGTCGACCTGCGGCCAGACCTTCGCCTCATGCGAATAGAGCGTGTTGTCGAGGTCGAAGACCCAATGGTCGACATGGCCGAAAGCGTCCATGTCGGGCAGGAGTGGCAGGGCGGCGGCGATGTCAGCGTTCTGTTTCATTGGATCATGTCATGTGGGACGTGACAGCATGACATGCAAGGTTCTTGCAAAGTCCTTGCGATGGGGAGCCTTACCTCATTCCCGCGCTTCGCGCAGCGAAGAGCCCCGCCCCATGAACATCGGCGTCTTTCGGAAGATGCCCTGACCTCACGGCGGGCCTGCCGGCAGCTTCGGTGTTCATGGGAGCCGGCATCGCTGCCGCGCAGCGCCCCGGAATGAGGCCGGGTTCGGCCTCACTTCCTGATGATGGTGCCCGAGCCGGTGTCGGTGAAGAGCTCGATCAGCACGGCATGAGGCACCTTACCGTCGAGGATGACGACGGCCTCGACGCCCTTTTCCAGAGCGTAGATGCAGGTCTCGATCTTCGGGATCATGCCGCCGGAGATGGTGCCGTCGGCGATCAGGCGCCGGCACTGCTCGACGGTCAGCTCCGGGATCAGCTTCTTGTCCTTGTCGAGCACGCCCGGCACGTCGGTCAGCAGCAGCAGGCGCTTGGCGTTGAGCGCCCCGGCGATCGCGCCGGCGAAGGTGTCGGCGTTGACATTGTAGGTCTGGCCGTCCGCGGCGGCGCAGACCGGCGCCAGAACCGGGATCAGCTCGGCCTTGAGGGTCGCGTCGAGCACGGTGGTGTCGACCGTGTCGGGCTCGCCGACGAAACCGAGATCGAGGATCTGCTCGATCTTCGAATCGGGATCGACGATGGTGCGGGTCGCCTTCTTGGCGATCACCATGTTGCCGTCCTTGCCGCAAAGCCCGATCGCCTTGCCGCCCTCGCGCGAGATGTAGCCGACGATCTCCTTGTTGACCGAGCCGGCGAGCACCATCTCGACGACGTCGACGGTCGCCGCATCGGTGACGCGCAGGCCCTGCTTGAACTCGGATTTCAGGCCGAGCTTGTCGAGCATGCGGGCGATCTGCGGGCCGCCGCCATGGCAGACCACCGGCTTCAGCCCGGATTGCTCGAGCAGGACCACGTCCTCGGCGAAATCCTCGGCGGTGGCGGCGTCACCCATGGCGTTGCCGCCATATTTGATCACGATCACCTCCTGGTCGTAGCGCTGCATATGCGGCAGCGCCTGGACGAGGAGCTCGGCCGCTTGCGATGGCGTCAGATGGGCGGCAGGGTTGATCATCATGCAGGCTCCGCGACGGCGCGCCGGATCCGCGCCGGGCCGCCTTCTAGCTGAAAGTGCCGTGCCGCGGAAGCGCCGCGACGCGGCTCAGACCCGCCTTGCGAACAAGGCCGAGCCGGCGAGGCCGAGCCAGCCACCGAGCATCATGAAGCCACCGGCCGGGGCGGCGCCCATGAACAGGCGCTCGCTCTGGAAGCCGCGTCTGGCGAGATCGGCCGCGAACAGCGCGACGCCGAGGATCAGCAACGAGATCGCCAGACGCGCGCCGATATCGGCGAGCAGGCCGGCACGACGCGCGACGCAGGCTCCTATCACCGCCGAGGCGTGAAAGAGCAGCATCTGGCCGGCGATCTGCAAGGTGTCGGCCGCTCCCGAATGGGTCGCGGCGGCGAGCAGGGTGACGCCGAAGAGCCCCATCAGCATGGCGATGGTCAGATGGATCTTGGTCGCGGTGATCATGACGAGCCTCCGGCAGCGCGCCGGGGCCGACGCCAGGCTGCAGCGGGCAGGAAAGACGATGCCGCCGAGGCGCCGTCAAGCCGGCGGGCCGCAACGCGGTGACGCGGCGCGGATCGCACCGGAGACTAGCTGCGCTCGGCCAGCACGCGTGCGATCGCGGCCCGCAGTTCGGGAATGCCGAGGCCCTTTTCGCTCGAGGTCACCAGCACCTCGGGATAGGCCGCCGGGCGGCGCTTGATCTCGTCGAAGGTCGCCTCGGCCATGAAGGTCTGGTCGGCCTGCTTGATGGCGTCGCCCTTGGTGAGGACGATCTGGTAGCTGACCGCCGCCTTGTCGAGCGTCTCGAGCACCGCGCCGTCGACATCCTTCAGCCCGTGGCGGGCGTCGATCAGCACATAGACGCGCATCAGGTTGGAGCGCCCGCGCAGATAGTCGTGGATCAGCCGGGTCCAGGCCGCGACCTTCTCCTTGCCGACGGCGGCATAGCCATAGCCCGGCATGTCGACGATGGTCAGGCGCTCCTCATGGCCGACCTGACGAAAGAAGTTGAGCTGCTGGGTGCGGCCCGGCGTATGCGAGGTGCGAGCGAGCGCATTGCGCCGCGTCAGCGCGTTGATCAGGCTCGACTTGCCGACATTGGAGCGCCCGGCAAAGGCGATCTCCTGGCCGACCATGGGCGGCAGGTCGTCGATCTTGGTCGAGGCCCAGACGAAATCCCAGGGCCCTTCGAAGAGCTTGCGGGCAGCCTCGATCTCGTCGGCGTCGTAAGGTGTGGTCGTGCTTGCGGTCATCTGCCTTGCCTACACCGCCCGGCGCAGCGCGTCGATGTCGGCGCCGGCGATCAAGGGCAGGTTGCGGGCGATCTTTTCCGCATCCCAGTCCCACCAGCGAATTTCCAGCAGCGCTTCGACCACCTCCGGCGGGAAGCGCAGCTTCACCAC
Organism: Allobosea sp.; assembly: GCF_017308075.1. Taxonomy (GTDB): domain Bacteria; phylum Pseudomonadota; class Alphaproteobacteria; order Rhizobiales; family Beijerinckiaceae; genus Allobosea. The sequence goes on along the minus strand of NZ_JAFKFX010000028.1, from coordinate 114,306 downwards.
CTTGCCGGGATTGCCGACCACCACCGCATAGGGCGGCACGTCGCGCGAGACCTGCGCCCGCGTCCCGATGATGGCGCCGTCGCCGATGGCGACGCCGGGCATGATCACCGCCTCGCGGCCGATCCAGACATCGTTGCCGATCACGGTATCGCCGCGATGGCCAGGACCGTCCGGCGTTACGGGAGGCGCGCCCTCGAAGCCGAACATCTGGAAGGGAAAGGTCGAGAAGCCGCCCATCGGATGGTTGGCGCCGTTCATGATGAACTGCGCCGCCTGGGCGATGGCGACGAATTTGCCGATGATCAGCCGGTCGCCGATGAAGTCGAAATGATAGCGCACGCAGCGGGCGAGGAAATGCTCGGGCCCGCGCGAGTCGTCGTAATAGCTGTAGTCGCCAACCTCGACGAACGGGTGGTCGACGATCGCCTTGAGGAAGGCCGTGCCCTTCCAGCCGGGAATCGGATGCCGGGTTTTCGGATCGGGAAGGGGCATGCCGGTCTCCTCGCCGTCGGCCCGGTCGCGGGTGAAATGCCGACCGGGCCTTTGCCCTGCGATCCTGCGGGGCTCTCAAAGCAGACATCCCGGGTCGGCTCGCGCCGCCCGGGATGAGATCGTCGGAAACCGGGGGCGAGGCGCCCCCGCCATCCTCACTTCTTGTTGCTGTTCGCCGGCTTGGGCACGCCCGCCGCAGCAGCAGGGGCCGGCTTCTTGCCGAACATGCCCTTGAGATTGTCCCAGAGCTCGATCTTGACGCCGTGCTTGCGCATGATGAAGCCCTGCTGGAGGATCGAAAGAAGGTTGTTCCAGGTCCAGTAGATCACCAGGCCGGCCGGGAACGAGCCGAGCAGGAAGGTGAAGAACACCGGCATCCAGGTGAACATCATCTTCTGGACCGGATCCGGCGGCTCCGGGTTCATCTTCATCTGCACGAACATCGTCACGCCCATCAGGATCGGCCAGATGCCGAGATGCAGCATGGCGGGCGGCGTGAACGGCAGCAGGCCGAACAGGTTGAAGAGATTGGTCGGATCCGGCGCCGCAAGGTCCTTGATCCAGCCATAGAACGGCGCGTGCCGCATCTCGATGGTGATGAACAGGATCTTGTAGAGCGCGAAGAAGACCGGGATCTGGACCAGCACCGGCCAGCAGCCGGCGAGCGGGTTGATCTTGTTGGTCTTGTACAGCTCCATCAGCGCCTGCTGCTGCTTCATCTTGTCGTCAGCATAGCGCTCGCGGATCGCCATCATTTCCGGCTGCACCGCCTTCATCTTCGCCATCGAGGCGTAAGATTTGTTGGCGAGCGGGAAGAACAGCAGCTTCAGCAGGACGGTGACGACCAGGATGGCGATGCCGAAATTGCCGACATGCTTGTAGACCCAGTCCATCAGGTAGAACATCGGCTTGGTGATGAAGTAGAACCATCCCCAATCGATCATCAGCTCGAAGCGCTTGATGCCCTGGTTCTTCTCGTAGCCGTCGATCGCCGCGACCTCCTTGGCGCCGGCGAACAGGCGCGAGGAGACGGTCGCCGAAGCACCCGGCGCGACGGTGACCGCCTCGCCGAGGAAGTCGGCCTGATAGGTCCGCACCGGACCGGTCTGCACCGACGAGTAGCGGCCCTCGTACTTCTTGGTCTGGTCGGGGATGGCTGCCGCCGCCCAGTACTTGTCGGTGATACCGACAAAGCCGCCGACGGCATCCTTCCAGGCCTTGCCATGCGTCGCCGCGCCGAGAGCCGGCTCCTTGTCGATGGCGTCGTAGGTGTATTCCTGCAGCCCCTGCTCGCCGAGGGCGCCGATCATGCCCTCGTGCAGGACGTAGTAGCCCAACGTCGTCGGTTTTCCGACGCGGACGACCTGACCATAGGGGTAGAGCGAGATGGCGCTCGTGCCCTTGTTGTCGACCTCGTCGCGAATCGAGAACAAGGCGTTGTCGTCGACCGAGATGATGCGGCGGAACAGCAGGCCCTGGCCGTTGTCCCAGGTCAGCGTCACCGGCTTCGCCGGGGTCAGGACCTGGCTGTCGGCGCTCCAGACCGTGCTGGCGTTCGGCAGGGGAACATTGACGCCAGGCCCCGCGACCCAGCCGAAATCGGAATAATAGGCGTTCGGGCCGCCGGCCGGCGAGAGCAGCACGATGATCGGGCTCTTCGGGTCGACCGTCTCGTGATAGGCCTTGAGCGAAACGTCGTCGATGCGCGCGCCGGTCAGCGAGAGCGAGCCGGCGATCTTCGGCGTCTCGATTCGGATGCGCGGGCCGGCGGCAAGCGCGGCCTCGCGGGTCGCGAGCGCTGCGGCGGCGGCAGGCTGCGCCGGAGCGGCGCCAGGGGCCGGGGCAGCGCCCGGCGTCGGCACGCTTCCCGGAGCCGGGGGCTGCTGGCTGTGCGTCTGCTGGTTCTGCTGCGCGACCTGCTTCTGCTTCTCCATCTGCGGCACGGCGAAGAAGAACTGCCAGCCGAGCAGCACGACCACGGAGAGCGTGATCGCCAGGAGCAGATTACGGTTTTCTTCTTTCATCTTCATGGTCGAAAACGGGTCTCGCTGTCGGCCCTGGCGGGCTTCTCGGGAAGGGGGCGTTTGCCGGAAGGCGGGCCGCGACGGTTGCCGCCGGGGCGGGCGCGGTCGAGCGCGACCGAGAGGTCGGCGACCATGGCGCTGAAACCGGCGGCGATCGTTTCGGGACGGGCGACGACCACGACGTCGCAGGGGCGCTCGAGTTGCCCGGCCAGCGCGAGCTTGGCAGCGGCGCGCAGGCGCCGGCGGATACGATTGCGCTCGACCGCGCCGCCGACCTTGCGGGAGGCGGTAAGGCCGAGTCTGAGCCCGGATTCGGCGGCGTCGCGCCGCTGATCGTTGACCTGCACGGTGAAGGCAGGCGAACGAAAACGGCGGCCATGCTCGGCCGCCGCGAGAAAGTCCCTGCGTTGCGTCAGACGGGCGATGCGCATGGCGTTTGGCCAGTCTTCACGAAACCGGCGCGCCGGGAGCGCGCGCCCCACCTCATCAGGCCGACAGGCGCTTGCGGCCGTGGGCGCGACGGGCAGCGATGACCTTGCGGCCACCCTTGGTCGCCATGCGGGCACGATAGCCGTGGCGACGCTTGCGAACCAGCTTGCTGGGTTGATAGGTTCTCTTCACGGTCCGTCTCCGGGGCCTTGTCTCGGCGCAGCGACCGCAGCTCTCGAAGAGAAAGCCAAGGCCAGCCAAGCCTGTCATGCAAAAGGTTCCGCGCCGCCGCTTGGGCTGCACAGGTCGCGGGCTTATGGCGGAAGGCATGACCCAAGTCAATGCCGAAACGCCTGTGTCGCAGCAGCGCAGGCGGGTTTTCACAGGCGACGTCTTTGCACAGGCGACTTGCGCTCGCGCCTCTCTTCACCGATATAGCCGGCGGGAGGTTGGCGAGGGACGTCTCACTCGCCAACCCGGTCAGGTCCGGAAGGAAGCAGCCGTAACGAGACCGAACGGGTCTTCGTCCAGCCTCCCACCTGCCGCCCCGCGCGGCGATGCATCCGCGATGTCGCCCCTGTCACGGCCGGACCGTCCGGATGCATGGCGGCGTTGACCGCCGCGCCGCGAACGGCGAAAGCAATGGCATGACCGACGCGACCGTCCCCGCCGACGAGCCGGGCTTCCCCGGCCTTGCCCCCGCGCCCGCCCCGGCGGCGAACCAGCCGGCCGGCTATCGTGTCCTTGCCCGGAAATATCGCCCTGCGCATTTCGGCGACCTGATCGGCCAGGACGCCATGGTCCGGACGCTGACCAACGCCTTCGCGGCGGGGCGCATCCCGCAGGCCTGGATGCTGACCGGCGTGCGCGGCGTCGGCAAGACGACCACCGCCCGCATCCTGGCGCGCGCCCTGAACTACCAGAATGCCGACGGCACGGGCGCGCCGACCACCGACCTCTCGCGTTTCGGCGTGCATTGCCAGGCGATCGTCGAGGGCCGGCATATCGACGTGATGGAGATCGACGCCGCCTCGAACAACGGCGTCGACAATGTCCGCCAGATCAACGACGCCGTGCGCTACGCGCCAACCAGCGCGCGCTACAAGGTCTACATCATCGACGAGGTCCACATGCTCTCGGGGGGCGCCTTCAACGCCTTCCTGAAGACGCTGGAGGAGCCACCGCCGCACGCCAAGTTCATCTTCGCCACCACGGAGATCCGCAAGGTCCCGGTGACGGTGCTGTCGCGCTGCCAGCGCTTCGACCTGCGCCGCGTCGATGCCGGCGTCCTGGTCGGGCACCTCGCCGGCATCTGCAAGGCGGAAGGCATCGAGGCCGAGGACGAGGCGCTCGCCGCCATCTCGCGCGCAGCCGAAGGCTCGGTGCGCGATTCGCTGTCGATCCTCGACCAGGCCATCGCCCATGCCGGCGGCAAGATCACGCTCGAAGAAGTCCGCACCATGCTTGGCCTGTCCGACCGGGCGCGGGTGATCGACCTGTTCGAGCAGGTGATGAAGGGCGACATTGCGGCAGCCCTCGGGGAATTGCGGGCACAATACGATGCCGGCGCCGACCCGGCCGTAGTGCTCTCCGACCTCGCCGAGTTCAGCCATCTGGTGACGCGCCTCAAGCTCGTACCGGATGCGGTCAAGGACAACAGTCTGAGCCAGGCCGAGCGGACGCGCGGCGCCGATTTCGCCGAGCGCCTCTCGATCCGGGTGCTGGCCCGTGCCTGGCAGATGCTGCTCAAGGCGATCGCCGAGGTGCGCCAGGCCGACCGGCCGGTGATGGCGGCCGAGATGGCGCTGGTGCGCCTCGCCCATGCCGCCGACCTGCCGACGCCGGACGAGGCGCTGCGCATGCTGCGCGACGGCAGCGGCAGCGTCTCGGGCAATGGTTCGCCTGCCCCGCGCCCGCCATCGGGCGGCGGCGCGACGGCGCTGGCGGCGAGGCCGGTGCTCGCCGCCGCCAATCCGGCTCCTGCCGTCGCTGCGGCGCCCCGCGCCATGGCCAACGGCCTGCCGCAGCCCCAGAGCCTGGAAGACCTCGTCGCGCTCGCCTCGCGCCAGCGCGACATCACCATGAAGCTGGCGCTGGAGCGCGATGTCAGGCTGGTCAAGTTCGAGCCCGGCCGCATCGAATTCGCGCTGGCCAATGCGAGCAACCGCCATTTCGCCACCGACCTGTCGAAGCGCCTGAAGGACTGGACCGGCCAGACCTGGCTCGTCGCGCTCGCCAATACCGAAGGCGCGCCGACCCTGCGCGAGCAGGCCGAGGCGGCCCGCGACAAGCGCGAGAGCGACGCCGCGAATCATCCGGTGGTGCGCGCCGTCCTAGAGCATTTCCCGGGCGCCCGCATCGTCGATGTCCGTGATCCGCGCGCCGCCGAGGCCGAACAGGCACCGAGCGCGACGGCCGGCGACGACTATCTGCCCGAAGCCGAGCCGCTGTTCGACGACAGCGAGCCGGATTTCGAGGGTGTCGAATTCTGGACGGACAACTGAGCGAAAGGGAGCGCGGCGATGCGCGACATGATGGGCCTGATGAAGCAGGCGCAGGACATGCAGAAGAAGATGGCCGAGATGCAGGCCCAGCTCGACACGCTCGAATTCGAGGGCTCGGCCGGCGGCGGTCTGGTCACCGTCGTGATGACCGCCAAGAACGTGCTGAAATCGGTGAAGATCGATCCGAGCCTGATGGTCGCCGGCGAGCAGGAGATCCTCGAGGACCTCGTGATCTCCGCCTGCAACGACGCCCGCAACAAGGCCGAGCGCGCCGTCGCCGACCGGATGGCCGAGGTGACGCGCGGCCTGCCGATCCCGCCGGGCATGAAGCTGTTCTGAGTCCGGCTCGCGCACCGTCATTCCGGGCGAGCGCAGCGAAGTCCCGGAATCCATCGTAGAGCGCAGCGCCCCTCGATGGATTCCGGATCAGCGCCGCTTGCGCGGCTTGTCCGGAATGACGGCGCCATTCCCTCTTTAGGCTCGCTATGTCCCGCACCATTGCCGGCCCCGAAATCGAGCGCCTGATCCAGCTCCTGGCCAAGTTGCCGGGCCTGGGGCCGCGCTCGGCCAGGCGCGCGGCGCTGCATCTCGTCAAGAAGCGCGAGCAATTGCTCGGCCCTCTGGCCGAAGCCATGACGGTGGCGCGCGAGCGGATCGTCGTCTGCACCAGTTGCGGCAATGTCGACACCAGCGACCCGTGCGGGCTCTGCCGCGATCCGCGCCGCGACGACAGTCTCATCGTCGTCGTCGCCGACATCGCCGATCTCTGGGCCCTGGAGCGTTCAGGCGCGGTCTCAGGCCGCTACCACGTCCTCGGCGGCGTGCTCTCGGCCCTCGATGGCATCAGGCCCGAAAACCTCTCGCTCGATGCGCTCGTCGCCCGAGCCTCGGAACCCATGGTCAAGGAGGTCATCCTGGCGCTCAACGCCACGGTCGAGGGCCAGACCACGGCGCATTTCATCACCGACCTCCTCGCGCATCTCGACGTCAAGGTAACCAAGCTCGCCCATGGCGTGCCGGTCGGTGGCGAACTCGACTATCTCGACGACGGCACGCTGGCGGCAGCGATCCGCCAGCGCACGGGCTTCTGACCGGCCGGCGAGCGCCATTCTCGGCCGGAGCGAAGCGTAGAGCCGAGAATCTCATGGCAGAAGCCGCTGGCCGGAGCCCCATCCGGGCCGAGATGGTCGGCTCAAGGCCGACCATGACGCCAGGACCATTCCCAGACCGGACCGCCGCTCAGACCGAGCGCATTAGCCCGCCATCGACGCGCAGATTCTGGCCGGTGATATAGCCGGCGCCCTCCGAGACGAGGAAGGCGACCGTCGCGGCGATCTCGTCGCTGGTGCCATAGCGCTGCATCGGCACGCCGGCGCGGCGCTCCTCGGTCTGCGGCAGCGAATCGATCCAGCCTGGCAGGACGTTGTTCATCCGGACATTGTGCTCGGCGTACTGGTCGGCGAAGAGCTTGGTGTAGGCGGCGAGCCCGGCGCGGAACACCGCCGAGGTCGGGAAGGTCGCCGCCGGCTCGAAGGCCCAGGCCGTCGAGATGTTGACGATCGCGCCGGATTTCTGTGCCGTCATCACCGGGGCGACGAGGCGGGTCGAGCGGATGACGTTCATCAGATAGACGTCGAGCCCGGCATGCCATTGCTCGTCGGTGATCTCGGTGATCGGCGCGCGCGGGCCGTGTCCGGCGCTGTTGACCAATGCGTCGATCCGGCCCCAGCGCGCCATGGTCGCGTCGACGAGACGCTGGAGGTCATCGTTTGACTGGTTCGAACCGGTAATGCCGAGGCCGCCGAGATCGGCCGCCAGTTTCTCGCCCTTGCCCGAGGAGGACAGGATCGCGACCTTGAAACCGTCCTGCGCCAAGCGGCGCGCCGCGGCGGCTCCCATGCCGCTGCCGCCCGCCGTGACGATCGCTACTTTTTCTGCTGCCATCGCGTCCACCATTCGTTTTACAAACGGCCCCATGCACGAAGCTGGCGCCATGCACAGCTGTTCTTGGCAGCGGGCACAAGTCTTGGCCAGTTAGTTCGCCGCCGCTCGATCTGTAGAAAATCTACTGGCTGATGGAACCTTCACGCCGCCTGCCCTCGCTCAATGCCCTGCGCGCCTTCGAGGCCGCCGCGCGCCACCTCAACTTCCGGCTCGCCGCCGAGGAGCTCGGCGTGACGCAAGGCGCCGTCGCGCAGCAGGTCCGCGGCCTCGAGCGGGATCTCGCCATGCAATTGTTCGAGCGGCTGCCTGGCGGGCTCGCCCTGACCAGCGCCGGCCGGGGCTATGCCGCGCAGCTTGCCCGCGCCTTCGCTGTGATCGCCGAGGCGACCACAGCCTTGCGCCCGCAGCCGCTGCGGCTGACGATCAGCGTGACGCCGAGCTTCGCCTCGAAATGGCTGATCCCGCGCCTGCCGGCCTTCACCGCCGCCCATCCACAGCTCGACCTGCGCATCCTCGCCAGCGACAGCCTGGCCAATTTCCAGTCCGACGGGGTCGACATCGCGGTGCGGCAGGGCCGGCCGCCCTTCGGAGCCGGGCTGGTGACCGATCTGCTGTTCCCCCAGGATATCGTTGCGGTCTGCAGTCCCAAGCTCCGAGCCGCCGCCACCGCTGCCCTCGACGATGCCGAGCTGGCGCAGCTGGTTCTGCTGCATGACGGGCATGACCTCTGGCCGGAATTCATCGAGCGCGCTTTGGCTCGGTCGATGCCGCCGGGCATGCGGAGCATGCGCTTCAACCAGACAGCGCTGGCGCTCGATGCCGCCCTCGCCGGCCAGGGCCTAGCGCTCGCCAGCCGCTTCCTCGTCGAGCCCGACCTTGCCGCCGGCCGGCTGATCCAGGCCTTCCCCGCAACGATGCGCGGCAGCCTCGACTTTCATGTCGTCTCGGCGCGCAAGCCGCGCCATCCGGAGCCGACCGCGATGGTCCGGTCCTGGCTGCTGGCGCAGCGCGGCCGAAGCGCCGGGCCCTGAGGCCGGCGCGATCAGGCGGCGGCGCGGCAGACGAAAAGGCCGCGCCTTTGGCGCGGCCTCGTCGATCGCCGGAATGCGTGGCGGTTCAGAACTTGTAGGCGACGCTCGCCCGCACGGCATGCGAGCTCGGCTCATGCTCGGCGCTCAGGCCGAGATAGGCGCTGCGCGCGACGAAATCGAAGCTGCCATAGTCGGTATAGCGATAGTCCAGCCCGAAGATGAGATTGTCGGTCCAGGCGAAGTTGACGCCGCCGCCGACCGTCCAGCCGGTTCGGGAGAATTTGCCGCTCTCGCCAAGACCGGCAGCCGGGTTGAAATAGCCGTATTCGAAACGGCTGAAGGCCGCGCCCGCGGCGCCATAGATCATGAAGCGGTCGAAGGAATAGCCGATGCGGCCGCGCACGGAGCCCTGCCAGTCCTGCTGGACCCGGAACAATCCGCCATGCGTATCCCGGGCATTGATCCCCTCGATATCGCCCTCGACGCCGAGGACGACCGAGCCCATCTGGTAGTTGAAGCCGGCATGGACACCGCCCATGAAGGCGGAGGGGCTGTAATCGAAGGAGACGCCGACCGGCGCGCGCCCGGCGGTGGTGTACAGGCTCTGCCGATCCGAGCCCCAGGAATAGCCGAGCTGGCCACCGAGATAGAAGCCGGTCCAGCTATAGAGCGGCGGCAGGGCCGGCGCGAGCGGCAGGAACTTGCTCGACGCCAGATCGGCCGAGAGAGCAGCGCCGCTGCCAAGCAGAAGGAAGGTCGCGACAGTGGCTTTGAGGAGCGTCTTCATCGGGCTCTCTGGTCGTGGAAGGAGATGGGGCCGAATGCCCCGCATCTGGCGCCCTGGCGGGGCGCATTAGCCTGTCACGATAAGAAACCGTTAAGGTTAACAAAGCTCTAAGCGGCCTGTTCGCGCGTCAGGCATTGGAACGATCGGGATTGCCCGGCGTTCCCGGCAGGCGGGCCGCATCGATCCGGCGGAGAGGGGCATGGCATATCTGAAACGAATCACCGGCGCTGCCGGTCTGGCGGCGCTGGCGCTCGGCTATGTCCACGGCGCGTTCACACGGCGCGTCCGCGATCCCTTGCGACAGGCGCGCCGCGGCCGTGGCGCCGCCTCGCCGGTCGCCCTGCCCTGGCGCGGCTGGAGGGACGTGCTCGGCCGTTTCATCGTCCGTATCCAGGAGGCGCGCCTGCTCTCGCTCGCCGGTGCGGTCGCCTTCTTCACCCTCCTCTCTCTGGTGCCGGCGCTGTCGCTGCTGGTCACGATCTATGGCGGAATGACCGACCCTGCGACCATCGCCGCGCAGCTCGACGATCTGACGCTCGTCTTCCCGGAAGCGGCGCGCGAGCTGATCCGCGAGCAGGCGATGCGGCTTTCGGGCCGCGATGCGGCAAGCCTGTCGCTGACCTTCCTGATCAGCTTCGCGGTCGCCGCCTGGAGCGCGAACGCGGCGGTGAAGGCGATCTTCGACGCACTCAACATCATCTATGGCGCACGCGAGCGGCGGGGCTTCCTGAAGCTCAACCTGATCTCGCTGGCGACGACGCTGAGCGGGCTCCTGCTGCTCATCCTGGCACTGGCCGCGATCGCCAGCCTACCGGTGGTGACGGCGCTCTTCCCCTTCGGCCACGAGCTGGAGACGCTGGTGCGCCTCGCCCGCTGGCCCGTGTTCTTCGTGATCGGGACGGTCGCGATCGGCTGTCTCTACTGGGTCGGGCCCGACCGCAAGCCGCCGCGCTTCGCCTGGGTGCTGCCCGGCGCCGTGGTCGCGGCGCTGCTCTGGGCGGCGACGTCGAGCGCCTTCTCCTGGTATGTCAGCACGCTCGGCAATTACACCGCGACCTATGGCTCGCTGGCGACCGTGGTGGTCTTCATGACCTGGCTCTGGCTCTCGGCGACGATCGTGCTGGCGGGCGCCGAGCTCAATGCGGAACTAGAGCAGCAGAGCCGTCATGGCGCCGCAATCCCGCCGACGGCGCGACTGCTCGCCGGGCGCCGCCGCTGAAGGCTCCGGAGCGGGCCGCGCACCGGCGGCCGACACCACAGGCGCAAGCCGCGATTGCAGTCGCGCAATCTCGGATTTGCCGCAGCCGGGGACGACAAGAGGCGGCCGAGACCCCATTTTAGCGGCAAGCGGCCGCGGCCGCACCCATTCCGGAGTCCGCCATGGCCACCGCCACAACCACCCAACCCCGCACCAACGTGTCCCTCGACAGCCCCGTCCATATCGGCACAGTCAGCCTACGCGTGCGCGATCTGCCCGGCCTCACCGCCTTCTATCGCGACGCGATCGGCCTTTCGACGATCAGCGAGAGCGCGCAGGAAAGCGTGCTCGGTGCCGGCGGCGTGCCGCTGGTCAGGCTCGAAACCGGCGCGCAGGCGCCCTCCTCCGCTGCCGGCCTGTTCCACCTCGCGCTGCTCCTGCCGTCCCGCACCGATCTCGCCAACTGGCTCGGCCATGCCGCAAGCCGGCGGCTGCCGCTCGAAGGCGCCTCGGATCATCTGGTCAGCGAAGCGCTCTACCTTTCCGACCCTGAGGGCAACGGCATCGAGATCTATCGCGACCGCAGCCGGGCGGAGTGGCCGCGCGAGCCGGGCGGCGAGATCAAGATGGCGACCGACCGGCTCGATCTCGACGCCTTGCTGCGCGAGGCCGACGGGCGCGACTATGCCGGCATGCCCGCCGGCACGGTGATGGGGCATATCCATCTGCGCGTCGGCGATGTCGCGGGCGCGGAGGCCTTCTATCGCGACAAGCTCGGCTTTGAGGTGATGGTGCACTATCCCGGCGCGGCTTTCATGGCGACCGGCGGCTACCACCACCATATCGCGGCGAATATCTGGCACAGCCGGGGTGCCGGGCCGCGCCGCGCAAACGAGGCCGGGCTCTCGCGTTTCGAGCTCGTGGCGCGCGACGATGCCGCCTATGCCGCCTTGCGCGAGCGCATGCTGGTGGCCGGCGGCGACGAGGCCGGCGGCGCGCCGGAGATCGCCGACCCCTGGGGCAATCGGATCGCGCTTCGCCACTGACGAAAAAGGGCGACTTCCCTGTCCGGGAAGGCGCCCTGCTTTGGTTCGGAAGCGCCTCAGAGACCTTCGAACAGTGCGCTCGAAATATAGCGCTCGGCGAAGGAGGGGACGATCACGACGATCTTCTTGCCTGCATTCTCCGGGCGAGCACCGATCTCGAGCGCCGCGGCGATCGCCGCGCCCGAGGAGATGCCGGCCGGGATGCCTTCGCTCCTGGCGAGGGCCCGCGCCGTCTCGAAGGCGGTCTGGTTGCCGACGGTGACGACCTCGTCGATGACGCCGCGATCGAGGATGCCGGGCACGAAGCCGGCGCCGATGCCCTGGATCTTGTGCGGGCCGGGCTGGCCGCCGGAGAGCACCGGCGAATCCTCGGGCTCGACCGCGACGATCTTCACGCCGGGCTTGCGCGCCTTCAGCACCTGGCCGACGCCGGTGATGGTGCCGCCCGTGCCGACGCCGGAGACGAAGATGTCGACCTCGCCATGGGTGTCGTTCCAGACCTCCTCGGCCGTGGTCTTGCGATGGATCGCCGGATTGGCCGGGTTCTCGAACTGCTGCGGGATGATCGCGCCGGGGATCTCGGCCTTGAGCTCCTCGGCCTTGGCGATGGCGCCGCGCATGCCGCCGGGGCCGGGCGTCAGCACCAGCTCGGCACCGAGCAGAGCGAGCATCTTGCGGCGCTCGATCGACATGGTTTCGGGCATGACCAGGATCAGCCGGTAGCCGCGCGCGGCGGCGACGAAGGCGAGCGCGATGCCGGTATTGCCGGAGGTCGGCTCGATCAGCGTGCCGCCCGGCTTCAGCGCACCGGACGCCTCGAGCGCATCGACCATGCTGACGCCAATACGGTCCTTGACGCTGGAGATCGGGTTGAAGAATTCGAGCTTGGCGAGGATCGTCGCCTTAACGCCGCGCTCGGCCGGAAGCCGGTTCAAGCGCACCAGCGGCGTATCGCCGATCGTGTCGGTGATCGAATCGTAGACCCGGCCACGGCCGGGAGTCTGGGCGGGGGTGAGCTTCTGCGCGGCGTCGGCCATGGCGGCCTCCCTGAGTGGTGATCGATCGGTTCGACGACAGGCTAGCATCAAATTACAGAATTTGTCGAGAAACAGATGATTTCACGTTCTATATCGTAAAATCAGCGTCAGCATCCTTTTCGGCCACGGCCGCGAGGCTTTCCGCCTGCTGGCAGAGCTCGGCCACGGTGACCGAGTCGAGCGTCGCCAGGCATGCGTCGAGGGCAGTCTGGACGGCCGGTCCGACGACGTTCTCGACCAAAGGCGAGCGCGGCAGCGGCGGCAGGTTCTCCTCCGAATTGGCCTGCATTGCGGCGCGTACGATCGCGCCGGCGGTGATGCGGCGGCGCTCGCGGGCCAGCTCATATCCCCCGCGCGGACCGCGGACACCTTTGAGGATGCCGGCCTTGACCAGCGCCTGCAGCATGGTCTCGAGATGACGCGGCGGCAGCTCGTGGCGAGCGGCAAGCGCTTTCGCCGCGACCGGAGCCGGGCGGGCGTGCAGGGCGATGTCGACCACCGCGGCGATGGCGAGCAGGCTGCGGCGCGAGAGCTGGATCATGAGCGGGTCTCGCGGGCAGTGACGGCCGCGGGATCGGCGATCCCGGTCGAGCCGAAGCCGCCGGCGCCACGGACGGTGTCGTCGAGCGACTGCACCTCGACGAGCCTGGCCTGCGCCACCGGCGCGACGACGAGTTGGGCGATGCGGTCGCCATGGCGGATGGTGAAGGGCTGCTGCCCGAGATTGACGAGCAGGACCTGGACCTCGCCGCGGTAATCGGCATCGATCGTGCCGGGCGCATTGAGCACGGTCACGCCATGGCGCAGCGCCAGCCCAGAACGCGGCCTGACCTGCCCTTCGCTGCCCGGCGGCAGTGCCAGGACGAGCCCGGTCGGCACGACGCCGCGCGCGCCCGGTACCAATTCGAGATCGCGCTCCGGCAGGGCCGCCCGCAGATCGAGCCCGGCGGCCCCCGCCGTCTCATAGGCAGGCAGAGGCAGATCCTGCGCATGCGGCAGGCGCTTGATGCGAACAGACTCCATCATCGCTCAGCCCTTCTCGGCAAGCAGGGAGGCGAGATGGGTGACGAGTCGCGCCGCGACCTCGGCCTTGGGCAGGGTCGGCCAGGTCTCGACGGCATCGGCCGTGACGAGATGCACGGTGTTGTCTTCACCACCCATGACCCCGGTTCCGCCGACATCATTGGCGACGATCAGGTCGCAGCCCTTCTTCGCCAGCTTGGCGCGGGCATATTCGATGACGTTCTGCGTCTCGGCGGCAAAGCCGACGACCAGCTGCGGGCGATCGATCTCGCGGGCGGCGATGGTCGCGAGGATGTCCGGATTCTCGACGAGGGTGAGACTCGGCGTGCCGTGCTCGCCCTTCTTCATCTTCTGGCCAGCCGCACCGGCGACGCGCCAATCGGCGACGGCGGCCGCGAAGACCGCGATGTCGGCCGGCAGCGCCTGCTCGGTGGCGTCGAGCATGTCGCGGGCACTCTCGACATGGATGGTGGTGACGCCGGCGGGATCGGGAATGCCGACAGGACCGGAAATCAGCGTGACATCGGCGCCGGCCGCCGCCGCGGCAGCAGCAATCGCGTGCCCCTGCTTGCCCGAGGAGCGGTTGGCGATATAGCGCACCGGATCGATCGGCTCATGGGTCGGCCCGGAGGTGACCAGCACGCGCTTGCCGGCGAGCACCTGACCACCTGCCGCGACTTGACCCGGCAATCGGCCGAGGAAGCCGATCGAGGCCGGCTTGCGCTGCTCGCCGGCCAACGCCAGCTCGATCGCCGCCAGGAGCTCCTGCGGCTCGGCCATCCGGCCCGGCCCGCTCTCGCCGCGCTCGGCCATGGCACCGGAGTTCGGGCCGACGACGAGGACGCCGTCCTTCTGCAGCTGCGCCATGTTGCGACGCGTCGCCGGATGCTGCCACATCCGCGGATTCATCGCCGGGGCGATCAGGATGCGCTTATCCGTGGCGAGCAGCGCCGTGGAAGCGAGATCGTCGGCATGGCCGTTCGCCATCTTGGCGATCAGATCGGCCGTGGCGGGGGCGACGACCAGGAGGTCGGTCGAGCGCGACAGCGCGATATGGCCGATATCGGCCTCGTCGGTCAGCGAGAACAGGTCGGTGAAGCAGCGCTCGCCGGCGAGCGTGCCGACCGCGAGCGGCGTAACGAACTGCTCGCCGGCCCGGGTGAGGATGCAGCGGCTGGCGATGCCTCGATCCTTCAGCCGCCGGATCAGTTCGAGACATTTATAGGCGGCGATGCCGCCACCGATGATCAGCAGGATGGAGCGGGAAGCGGACAAGAGCGGGCTCCTGGGTCGGGACGGCCCGTTTGGTAGCATCCGGCAGGCCGGGATGTCATCGGGGCGCCCGGATGGGCAGGGTCGATACGGCCGCAGCCTGGGCTGGCCCCGGCTGCGGAATCTCGGCGCAGTCGTCGGCGACCGCCCGGTCCCGGCCGCGCGCCTTGGCCTGGTACAGGCGCCGATCGGCGCGGGAGACGAGTTCGGACAGCGCGTCGCCGGACCGGCGCTCCGCAATCCCGAAGCTCGCCGTCACCGCGCCTCCACCCGGCGCGAAGGTGAAGACCAGGCCGGAAAGCCCGGCTCGCACCCGCTCGGCCAACACCAGGCCGGCCGCCTGTGTCGCGCCTGGCAGCAGGATCGCGAACTCCTCGCCGCCGATCCGTGCGACCAGATCCTTCTCGCGGCTGACACGGCGCAGGAGCCTGCCGAAGGCGCTCAGCACCTCGTCGCCGGCGGCATGGCCGTGGCTGTCATTGACCCGCTTGAAATGGTCGAGATCGCAGACGAGCAGCACGCAGGGCGCTTCGCCGGCGACGGAGAGCATCGCGCCCGCACGCTGCTCGAAGGCACGCCGATTGAGCAGGCCGGTCAGGCCGTCGCTGTCGCGCTCGCGGCGTAGATCGTCGATCACGTCGGAGAGCGTCGCCGCCAGCAACGCCGTCGCCAGGGCCGCACCGAGCACGGCCAGGGACAAATGCAGCGCCTGCCAGAACAGCGAATCCTGGAAGACCCTGAGATCGCCCGGCGCCTCCAGCCCGATCGTCAGGATGGTACGCGGGAAAAAATGCAGGGCGAAGGCGAACAGCACCCAGAACAGTACCCGGTCGACCGGGCGGCCACGCATCAGGGGCGTGATATGCAGGCTGGCGACGAGAAGGACGAGGCCGTAGCCAAAATTCTGGAGATAGACGCGGGCCAGGAGGTTGGGTGCGACATAGGCGAAGTACCACAGACCGCCCATGACGGCGATGAAGGCGCAGGCATGCCAGACCCGGCCGAGCCGCTTGCCCGAACGACGCAACACCGCCTCGGCCGCGATCTGGACCGCCACGGTATAGAACAGGCCCGAGAGCAAGGCGTTCGCCGGCACCGATGCCGGCCAGAAGAACACCTGGACCGCTACCGCGATCGCGAACAGCGCCGGAGCCGCCGCCAGCAGGAGGAGATAGTCGCGCCTTCGCTCGATCATCCAGGCCCAGAGGAAGGAGAGACCGAAAACGCATAATACGGCCGGCCCGATCAGGGCCATCGTCACTCCGGACTCCAATTCCCCGGCGATCCTTCCTGCAAGCGGCCCTTGTCGAGATTGCTATGGCGTGCATCGCGGGAAATGCCCAGCGATGACGATGCGCGGCAGCCCTGCGTCTCGCGCCGGCTCAGCGGAAGGGCGGCTCGTCGAAGCTCCTGAGCTTGCGCGAATGGATCGAGGAGCCGGCTTCCTTCAGCCTTTCGAGCGCGGCGAGACCTATCTTCAGATGCTCGCTCACCGCCCGCTCATAAAAAGCGTTGGCGGCACCCGGCAGCTTGATCTCGCCATGCAGAGGCTTGTCAGAGACGCAGAGCAAGGTGCCATAGGGCACGCGCAAACGGTAGCCCTGCGCGGCGATCGTGCCCGATTCCATGTCGACGCCGATGGCGCGCGAGAGGTTGATGCGCTTGCGCTCCTTGGTCCAGCGCAGTTCCCAGTTGCGATCGTCCTGCGTCACCACGGTGCCGGTGCGCAGGCGCTGCTTCAGCCGGTCGCCCTTCTCGCCGGTGACGTCGGCGGCTGCCTGCTGCAGCGCGACCTGGACCTCGGCCAGAGCCGGGATCGGGATGTCGGGCGGCACATGCTCGTCGAGAATGCCGTCCTGACGGAGATAGGCATGGGCGAGAACATAGTCGCCGATGATCTGGGTCTGACGCAGACCGCCGCAATGGCCGACCATCAGCCAGCAATTCGGCCTGAGCACCGCGAGATGGTCGGTGATGTTCTTGGCGTTGGAGGGCCCGACGCCGATGTTGACGAGCGTCACCCCTTCCCCCTTCGCCCGGATCAGGTGATAGGCCGGCATCTGGAAACGGTGCCAGGGCGCCGACATCACCCGCTCGGCGGCGCTGACATCGAGGCCTTCGCGCTCGATCCGCACGCCGCCCGGCGCCACCAGCGCCAGTGCCGTGCCGGCCTCGATCTCGGCCAGGGCCAGCCGGACGAACTGGTCGACATAGCGATGATAATTGGTCAGCAGCACCCAGGGCTGGACGGCGCGCCAATCGGTGCCGGTGTAGTGCACCAGCCGGCGCAGCGAATAATCGACACGCACCGCATCGAACAGCGAGAGCGGCCGCGGCTCGCCCTCGATGATGTCGAAGGTGCCGTCGGCGACCTCGTCACCGACCAGCGAAAGCAAGGGCGTCGGGAAGTGACGGGCAAGCTCGGCCGGGCTGACCTTGCCGCGCCCGAGCTCGTCGCCGCCGTCGAGCGCGTAGGGATAGGGAATCTCCTGGGCGCTGACCCCGGTCTCGATGGTCGCGCCGTAATCCCGAACGAGCGGCCGCAGCTGATCGAGCAGATAGGCGCGGAACTCCGCCGGATGCGTCACCGTCGTCGAATAGACGCCGGGCACGGCGAACTTGGCATAGCCGCGCCGCGTCGCGGCCGGCAGCTTCGACGGCTCATAGGTGACGCGCAGCATCGGATAGCGATAGAGCGCGCGCTGCTCCAGCGTCGGCGGCTGGCGCGTGGTGAAGAAGCGCTGAAGGTCATCGCCCAATGCCTGCCGCGCCTGGGCGTACAGGGCCTCCAGCCGGTCGACGGCTGCTTCCGGCGTGGCGGCGATCTCGAAAGTCATGTCGCGCAATGGTCTCCGGTTCGATTCGCCTCAGGGTCACCCTGCTGACGATGGCTGTCGAGCGATCCTGCCATGCTCTTGGTCTCGCAGCCATGCCGGCGATGCGCGCCGGCACAACAATGCAGCGGAGGATCGATGATGAAGCTCGCGCCCTATCTTTTCTTCGACGGCCAGTGCGAAGCCGCCTTCACCGACTATCAGCGGATTCTCGGCGGCCGGATCGAGGCGATGCTGCGCTATGAAGGCTCGCCGGTCGATATCGCGCCGGAATGGCGCTCCAAGATCATGCATGCCTGCCTCGAACTCGACGACGGCCAGATGCTGATGGCCTCGGACGCGCCGCCGGAGCAGAGCACCGGGCCGATGCAGAGCGTCCATGTCAGCGTCACCGTGAAGGAGCCGGCCGAAGCCGAGCGCATCTTCGCCGCGCTGGCCGAAGGCGGCACCGTGACGATGCCGATGGCCGAGACCTTCTGGGCGCCGCGCTTCGGCATGCTGAGCGACCGTTACGGGGCATTCTGGATGGTGGGCTGCGAGCCCGCGACCGGCTGAGCTGAACCGACGGGCGCGCCCCGCCTGCGGCACGAGGCTCCGGGCCGGAGACGGTTGCAGATATCGTATAATTGGATACAATTACACGATGAGTATTCCGCCCCTTGCCGCCACGACGACCGCCGCCGCCCTCGCCACGCGCCTGCGTCAGGACATCGACCAGGGCCGCTGGCAGGCCGGTGAGTTGCTGCGCCAGGAGCAGCTCGCCAGCGAATTCGGCGTCAGCCGCATCCCGGTCCGCGAAGCGCTGGCCCAGCTGCAGAGCGAGGGGCTTCTCAGGATCGAGCATTATCGCGGGGCACGGGTGAGCTGGCCGACGCCCGCCGAGATCGACGAGATCTTCGATCTGCGCCACCTGGTCGAGAGCGACCTCATCGCCCGCGCCCTGCCCCGGCATGACGAACGGTCCTGCCGCGAGCTGGCGAGGCTGCAAGGCCAGCTCGAGGATGCGCAGGACCGTCTCGGCTGGATCGGCGGCGACATCGCCTTCCATGAAGCGCTCTACCGGCCGGCCGAGCGCCCGCGCAGCCTGGCGCTCTATCGCCAGCTGCGCGCGCCGATCGACCGTTTCAGCGTTCAGCAGCTCGGCCCGGAAGCCCGCAAGCAAGGCTGGGCCGAAGAGCACCGGCAGTTGATCACGGCCGCGGCCTCCGGCGACGTCCCGGCCGCGCTGGCGACACTGGCAGCACATCTCGACGCAACGCGCATGGTCGTGCTGGCGGCCTGCGCCGATCTCGGAGACGGATGATGGCGAACCACGGCGCGACGATCGAATGGCAGCGCGGCGACCAGGATTTCCTCGACCGGCGCTATAGCCGCGCGCATCTCTGGCACTTCGACGGCGGGGCGGCCGTCGCGGCGTCGAGCTCGCCGCATGTGGTGCGCGAGCCCTTCTCGAACCCGGCCAATGTCGATCCTGAAGAAGCCTATGTCGCGGCGCTGTCGAGCTGTCACATGCTCTGGTTCCTCGACCTCGCCGCGCGAGCCGGCTTTCGCATCGACGGCTATCGCGACGCCGCCGCGGGCGAGATGGCGAGGAATGCGGACGGGAAGGAATGGATCGCACGCGTGGTTCTGCGGCCGCACATCCGGTTCAGCGGCGCGCTGGCGCCCGACGACGCCATGGTCGACGGGCTGCACCATGCGGCGCATGAAAACTGCTTCCTCGCCAATTCGGTACGCAGCGCGGTCGAAACGCGAGGTAGCTGGGAGTATCGCCTCGGCGACTGACGACGAGGGTCGAGCGGCTGCGGGTCGGATTCCGCCGCAGCCGTGCAACAGCCTGCCGGTGACGATGGCAGCGCACCGGGAGGGGCTCTCGCGGATCGGCAGAGGCGCCTTCCAGCCCTCGCCCATCGCCCGCTCTCGCCGGACCGTCGCAGCCATCTGTGCTTCCACGGGAATACGTTTCCATATGAAGTAAAGCACACCCGCCGAGATTAACCCGTAAGGGACATTGAACCTGCCCAGCCGGGTCTTCACTATTGCGCAACGTCTCCAAGGGCCGACCGCCGCAGCTGAACAGAACCGGATCTGCAATGCCCTCGGCCGAGCTGGGATCAGTCAAGTCCGCAATGCGCGTGCTCGACCTGTTCGAGTATCTGCGCCGCTGGAATGCCGGCCAGACCCATGCCCGGATCGCGACCCAGCTCGGCATTCCCAAGAGCAGCCTGACGCAGTTGCTCAAGACCCTGGTCTGCCGTGGCTATCTCGAATACGACCCGATCAGCAAAGGCTATTTCCTCGGCCCGGCCGTGATCGCGCTCGGCCAGCGCAGCGCCGAGACGCGCGATCTCGTCAGCGTCGCCGAAGACGTGCTGGCCGACACTGCGCGTGCGACCCGCGAGACCTGCGCGCTCAACCTGCTGAAGGGCGACCTCTCCGAGGTGGTGGCGACCGCAAGCGGCTCGCACCGCCTGCATTACACGATGCGGAAAGGCGATGTCGCGCCGCTCTACGCGACCTCGGGCGGCAAGGCACTGCTCGCCCATCTGCCCGAGGAGATGCGCCGCGACTATCTCGCGCGCGTCAGCCTCGAAAAGATCACGCCGCGGACGGTCGATTCGGTGCCGGCACTGGAGGCGGAACTGGCCGAGATCGCCCGGACCGGCATCGCCTTCGTGGTCGAGGAGTTCATGCCGGGCATCGTCGGAATGGCGCGCCCGATCCTCGGCCGCTCCGGCTTTCCGCTGGCGGCCGTCAACATCGCCCTGCCGATCGCGCGCTATGACGCCGCGCTGAAGCGGCGCTGCCTCAACGCCCTCGAGGACGCGGTGCTGATGCTGCGGGAACGCGCCAATCTCGGCTGAGCGCTGCGCCCTCTTCCCGGTTGAGCGCCGCCCGGCCTCCCGGTCTAGACCGGCCTGCCTTCGAGGAAATCGACGATCAGCTCGCGCTGCGCCAGGAACATGTTGAGGCCGGTCTGTGTCTTGCAGCCTAGGCTACGACCGGCCTCCAGCAAGGGCGAGACCTCGGGCGCCGTGATGACGTCGCCGATGAACATATCCGGCGCGAGCTTGTCGACCGCGACCGGCAAGGGGTCACCCGCGCGCATGCCCAGCGGCGTGGCATTGGCGATGATCCCGAAGCCGCCCGGGTCGGTCGAGCCCGCCCGCACGCGCCCGGGATAAGCGGCTGAGAGCCGAGAGATCAGCGCATCGCGCCGGCCGGCATCCATGTCGTGGATCGCGAGCTCGAACACCCCGGAGTCGAGCAGTTGCAGGCCGATCGCGCTGCCCGCCCCGCCGGCCCCGATCAGCAAGGCACGCTTGCCCTCCGGTGCGCCGCCAGCCTGGCGCATGGCGCGCACGAAGCCGACCCCGTCGAGCATGTCGCCGTGCCAGGCGCGATCGGGCCCGCGGCGCAGGACATTCGCCGATTCCAGCAGCCGGGCCCGGTCGGACAGCGTCCTGCAGTGCTGCCGGGCGGCGAATTTATGCGGGATCGTCACGACGATGCCGTCGACATTCAACACCGGGCCGAGCGCAACGATGAAGCTGTCGACGTCCTCGGGCAGGACATGGATCGGGATCAGCGCCGCATTGATGCCGCGCTCGACGAAGCCCCTGGTGATGCCGGCCGGCGACTTCACCTGGGCGATCGGGTGGCCGATGATCACGAAGATCCGGGTCTCGCCGCTCAGCATGTCCAGCACCTCATCCTCCATCCGGCTCCTGCGCGCCGGCTCGATGCCCGCGCCTTGCCCTGCTCTCGACCTTCGCCCCTCAACCTGTTCGGCCGACCGGCCTATCCGAGAGCCATCGCGGCATCGCGATGGAAAGCGATGGTGCGCGCCAGCCCCTCCGCAAGCCCGGTTCGTGGCAACGTTCCGAGCACCGAAGGCAGGCTGGCGTCGGGGGCGAGTTCCGGGGCCGTCGGCAGGCCCGGCCCGGCGGCACTCAGGCGCGCATCCGGGACCTGACGTCGGATCTCGGCGATGACCTCGTCGACGGTCGCGACCTCGCCGACCAGGTTGAAGGCATGGGCACCGACGATATTGCGCGCAACCGCCGCCGCGAAGGCGGCGGCGAGATCCTCGACATAGAGCAGGTCGGACTGGCCGGTGTAGATGAAGGCATAGGCCTCGCCCTTCGCGGCCGCCTCGGCGGCGAGGCTCGGGCCGGCGGTGAGGCCGAGCTCGCGGCCGGGCCCGTAGACCACGAAGGGGCGGAAGCCGACGCTGGCGATGCCGTGATCGAGCCAATAAGCGCGGGCGCTGCCTTCGGTAGCGAGCTTGAAAGCGCCGTAATGGGTGATCGGCAGCGGTCTCGCCCCGTCCTCCGGGCCGAAGACACCGGCCGAGCTGGCATAGACGACCTTGGCGATGCCATGCCGACGCGCCGCCTCGAAGACGTTCAGCGTACCGATGACGATGACCTCCGCGCCGAGGACGGGCTGCTCGCGGCAGGCCGGAGTCAGCAGCGCGGCGAGATGGACGATGCTGTCGCAGCCCTCGGCGGCGGCATGGACGGCCTCGCCGTCGCGGATGTCGCCGAGACGCCAGTCGATCTCGGCGGCAGCCTCCCCGGCCAGCGCCCGCACGAGCCGGCTGTCATCCTTGATGTCGAAGATGCGGACCTTGTGGCCGGCGGCGAGCAGGCTGCGGACGATCCAGGCGCCGATGAAGCCGGTGCCGCCGGTGACGAGTATCTGCATGGGAATTCCCGGTCCTGTTGCGAAGGAAAGGACGATGCTCGCGATGTCGGAGCTTCGCCCCGCGCCCGTCAATCCGTCGGCGCGGCGCGTTCCGCTTCGTCGGGCGGTTTCGGCCGCCTTCCGGCCAGATGCAGCGAGATCAGCCCGCCAGCGACGATCAGCGCCGCGCCGACGACGGTGAAGATGTCGGGCACCTCGCCGAAGATGGCGAAGCCGAGCAGGGTGGCGGTCAGGAGCTGGGCGTAGGAATAAGGTGCGAGGCGCGAGGCGGTCGCGCGGGCATAGGCCGCGATCATGGCGAACTGGCCGGCCGCCTGGCAGATCCCGGACAGGCCGAACAGCAGCCATTGCTCGCCCGTCGGGGCCTGCCAGAAGAAGGGCAGAGGCAGCGAGGACAGAACCAGCGCCACCAGCATGGTGTAGAACAGCACCGTGCGGGGCGCCGTCCGTTGCGCGACGATCCGGGTCATGACCTGGCCGAAGGCGGCGAGCAGGCCGGCCAGCGCCGGGATCAGCAGAGTCCAGGAAAAATCACCGCCGAAAGGCCGCATGATCGTCAGCACGCCGAGGAAGCCGGACAGCACCGCAAGCCAGCCCCAGCGGTTCACCGTTTCGCCGAGCAGGAGCTTGCCGAGCGCCATGCTCAGCAGCGGCGAGATGAACAGAATCGTGGTGAGCTGGGCCAGCGGCACATAGGCCATCGCGAAGATGACGCAGCTGCCGGCGAGGAAGGGGAAGATCGAACGCAGCAGCAGGAGCTTGACGGGGCCGTGCGTCAGCGCCGTCCGCCACTCCCCCGGCCGGAGGATGAACAGGAAGAGGGCGGCGAAGACGACGCTGCGCCCCCACATCGCGACGACGGCGTTCGATTCGATGACGATGAGCTTGGAAGCGGCGTCGCCGATGGCGAACAGGCTGAAGGCGGTCAGGGCCAGCGCGAGCGTGGCCAGCCCGCCATCGGACTGCGGAGCTTTGGGTAGCGGCTGGCTCACCTGGCGCGTTCGCCCCCGAGCCCAGGCGGGCGTCTTGCTTCGTCGCTGCCGAACATCGCCTCCCCCCGGGGCCGGGGCCCGTCCCGCTGCGCGCCGGCTGGCACGAGTCGGAAGGCTTCCGACAGCCGCCGCGACAGGCGCGACGACGATCCGGCTATAGGCAACGCAGCGTCAGGCGACAATCAGGCGCGCCCTGCGGCCAGTGCAGGGCCGCCCTCCATGCGGGGTCGGTCTCAGTAGCTGATCTGCGCCACCGCCCGCAGATTATCCGGCGTCGTCGTCGGGAAGCCGAAGAATTCGAGATAGGCCGGGATCTGCTCGAACAGCATGTCGGTGCCGATCTGCGTCTGGCAGCCTCTCGCCCGGGCAGCGGCCAGGAAGGGTGTGACCTCGCTCTTCAGCACGACTTCGCCGACGAAACTCTCCGGTGCGATGCGCGAGACATCCATCGGCAGGGGATCGCCCTCGTTCATGCCGAGCGGCGTCGCGTTGACAACGATGTCGTAGCCCTCGGGATCGCGTGTGCCGAGTTCCAGTGCGAGCGCGGGATAATGCGCGCGCAGGCGACGGGCGAGCCCTTCCACGGCGGCGCTGTTGAGGTCGAACAGGCCGAGCGCGGCCGCCCCCGCTCCCGCCAGCGAAGCGGCGATCGCCGCGCCGACGCCGCCGCTGCCGACGACCAGCGCCCGCGCACCCGCCACCTGCCGGCCCTTGCGCAGAACGCCGCGCACGAAGCCTTCGCCGTCGAACATGTCGCCGCGCAGCGTGCCGTCCGGCCGCAGGAGCACAGCGTTGCAGGAGCCGGCGATGCTGGCCGCCGTCGAAAGCTCGTCGACGAGGCCGGTCGTCGTCACCTTGTGCGGCATCGTCACCAGCGCACCGCGGATGTTCTTCAGGCGGAAGAGGGCGGCGAGCACCTCAGGATACACATCGGCCTCGACCGCCATCGGCATCACCACCGCATTGACGCCGATCGACTCGAAATAAGGATTGTAGATCAGCGGCGCCTTGAAGGTCGTCGTCGGGTAGCCGAGATGGGCGATCAGGATGGTGTTGCCGTCGATCATGATCAGCCGATCGTGACGACGGCGCCGGTGCTGGCCGCCTGCTTGACGGCCTCGATCACCCTCAGCGTTTCCAACCCTTCGCGACCGGAGACGATCGGCTTGGCCTCGCCACGGATGACCTCGCCGAAATGGCGAACCTGAACGCGCAGCGGATCCTCGGCGACGAAGGGCACGCGCTCGCGGCGCAGCGGCTCCCACCAGCTGCGCTTGCCCGGATTGTACCAGAGTTCGAGCTGCGGCACGGTCAGCGAGCCATGCGTGCCGCCGAGCTGGTAGCAGGACTGGTCCTGCTGCTGCGGATAGACCGGGTTCTCGCCGGTGGTCATCTCCCAGCTCCAGGGTGCGACCACCGAGTCGGAGACGTTGACCGTGCCGAGCGCGCCATTGACGAAGCGCAGGATGATCACCGCCGTCTCCTCGACGGCATTGCCGCGCACGATGTTCGATTCCTGCGCCTGCACCGAGGCGATCTCGCCGCAGAGATAGCGGAACAGATCGACGTCATGGCTGAGATTCATCATGATCGGGCCGGCGCCCTTCTCACGCCGCCAGGCCACGTCGAAATAATCGTCCGGCTTCATCAGCCAGAAGCTGCCATGCAGCGTCAGGAGGCGGCCGAGCCGCCCGGCCTCGACGATCTCCTTGGCCTTGCGGATCATCGGGTTGTAGCGCCGGTGATGGCCGGCGAGCAGCGGGATCCCGGCCTTCTCGAACGTCTCGACCAGTTGCTGCGCGGCTGCGACGCTGTCGGCGAGCGGCTTCTCGATGATCGCCGGCAGGCCAGCGGCGGCGGCTTCGAGGCCATTGGCCAGATGCAGGCTGTTCGGCGTCGCGATGACGACGCCATCCGGCCGGGCACGCGCCAGCATCTCGGCGAAGCTCGGAAACCAGTTCGTCCCGAGCGACGAAGCCAGCGAGGTCGCGCTCGGCGAGGGGTCGACGATGGCGGCGAGCTCGAGACTCGGCTCGGCCGCGATGTGCTGAGCGTGGCGGTTGCCGATCAGACCGGCACCGATGACTGCGAGTCTGACCGGCTTCATCGGCTTTCCCCTATTTCTCGTCGATCAGCGTGGCGAGGCGCCGCAGGGCCAGCGCGTAACCCTGGGTGCCGAAGCCAGCGATGACACCGTCCGCCCGCAGCGAGACATAGGAATGATGCCTGAAAGCCTCGCGCTTGTGGACATTGGAGATGTGGACCTCGAAGACCGGTCCGTCAAAGGCATTGAGCGCGTCGAGCACCGCGACCGAAGTGTGGGTGAAGGCGGCCGGGTTGATGACGATGCCGCCGGCGGTCTCGCGGGCCTCGTGAACCCAGTCGATGATCTCGTATTCACGGTTGCTCTGGTGGAAGCGCAGTTCGAGCTTCAGCTCGCCCGCCAGCGCCCGGCACTCCGCCTCGACATCGGCCAGGGTGGTGTGACCGTAGATGTGGGGCTGGCGCTTGCCGAGCAGATTGAGGTTCGGACCGTTCAGGACGTAGACGAGGCGGCTCACGGCAGGTTTCCCGGGCTGGCGGATGGCGGTTCGCGATTGTGCGGCCACAGGCGGCGGCAGCACCTTCAATCCCTAGAGCATCGGACCGAAAAGTGGAATCCACTTTTCGGGCGAATCCGATGCGTAAACAAAGAGATAGATCGCCAACTCGCGCCCGACCGGACGCGCGCTGGCGATCTATCCTTGCGAGAGGGCTTGGTGAAGGGCCGAGAAAGAACCGCGCCGGTCCGAAGCCGGACCGGCGCGCAGTTTGGGGAGTGGAGGCGGCCCAGCGCCGGCGTGGTCAGGAGGTGAGCGCCCCCGCCGTCATGCCCTGGACCATGTAGCGCTGCAGGAAGATGAAGGCGACGACGAGCGGCAGGCTCGCCAGCACCGAGAAGGCCATCATGGCGTTCCAGTCGGTGACGAACTCGGCCATCAGGCTGTAGATCGCCATGGTCAGCACGCGATTCTCCCAGGACTCGATCAACACCACCGCGAAGAGGAACTCGTTCCAGGCGAGCAGGAAGGTGTAGAGCCCGGCACCGACGAAGGCCGGATAGGAGATCGGCACCAGCGTCCGGAAGATCGCACCGAGCCGCGAGCAACCGTCGACCATCGCGGCTTCCTCGATGTCGCGCGGAATGTTGATGAAATAGCTGCGCAGCATGAGGATACAGAACGGCAGGGTGAAGGTCAGGTAGACGATCACCAGCGAGGTTCGGGTGTCATAGAGCCCGAAGGTGATGAAGATCCTGAAATAGGGGATGCAGAGCAGCACCAGCGGGAACATCTGCGTGGTGATCAGGAACATCAGCACGGCGCGCTGTCCGGCGAAATTGAAGCGCGCCAGCGCATAGGCCGCCATCGCGCCGAGGACGAGCGAGAGCAGGGTGACGACGAGCGAGATCACCATGGTGTTGGCGAAGACGACGAGATAGCGCGGCGTCGTGAAGATCTTCTTGTAGCCGTCGAGCGTGAAGACCTGCGGCAGCCAGTCCGGCGGCATCTGCATCACCTCGATGTTCGGCCGGAAGGAGACCGACAGCATCCAGGCGAGCGGGAAGAAGACGATCAGGATCGCCAGGATGAGGAGGGTATAGGCCGCGGCATTGAGCAGGCGCTCGCGCCCCCGCTGGCCCAGCTTGCCCGAAATGACCATAGGCATCGCTTTTTCCCGTAACGCTTAGACGTTGCGCATCGTACGGCGCACATAGATGGCGCTGACGATGAAGAGCACGACGAACATCACCACGGCCTGTGCCGAGGCGTAGCCGAACTTCAGCTTCTGGAAGCCGTCGAAATAGATCGCCGTCGCCAGTACTTCCGAGGAATGGGCCGGGCCGCCACCGGTCATCACATAGACCGGGTCGAAAGCACGGAAGGTCCAGATCGAATCGAGCAGCACGATCGTCGCCATGACGCCGTGCAGCTGCGGCAAGGTGATGTGCCAGAACTGCTCCCATAGCGTAGCGCCATCGATCTCGGCGGCTTCGTAGAGCTGCCTCGGGATCGCCTGCAGACCAGCAAGCAGCATCACCATGAAGAAGGGGAAGGCGCGCCAGACATTCATCGCCGTGACCGAGCCGAGCGCGGTCGAGGGGTCGCCGAGCCAGGAGATCGTACCGTTGGGATCGAGCAGGCCGAGCGAGACCAGAAAACCGTTGAAGACGCCGAAGGGCTGCAGCATCAGCACCCAGATCATGCCGGCGACGGTCGGCGCCAGCAGCCATGGCACGATCAGAAGGCCGCGCGCCAGGCTGCGGAAAGTGGCGTCGAGGTGCATGTTGAGCAGCAGCGCGAGCGCCAGCCCGATCACCAGATGCAGCACCACGCTGAAGAAGGTGAAGACGACCGTCTGGATGAAGGCCTTCCAGAACAGCGGGTCGTTGAACAGCGCGACATAGTTGCCGAGCCCGACCCAGACCTCGCGCTGGAGATTGCTGTCGTAGAAGCTCAGGCGGATAACGTCGCCGAGCGGATAGAGCAGCAGCGCGACCAGGATCAGCAGCGCCGGCCACAGGAATGAGAATGCGAGGAGCTCCTCGCGATACTTCTGCTTGAAAGTCATGGCACGCCGCTCATGCGGGGCCGCCGCCCTTTCGGGGGACGGCCCCTATACGATGGGAGAGGGGCGTGCTCGCCCCTCCCGGGCAGACGGGAACTATTTCGCAGCCGCGGCGAAGATCTTGTTCCATTCGGCGGCGGCGTCATCCAGAGCCTGTTTTGCGGTCTTCTTGCCCTGCACGACGTTCTGGATTTCCGTGCTCATGATCTTGTTCATCTGCACGGCGTTGGGCATCACCAGGAATGGCGAGTTGGCGTTGGCCGCCGCCATCTGGGTGACGAAGGCCTGGAAGAGCTTGCGCTCCTTGAACCAGTCCTGGCTCGAGACGTCGGTGCGGGCCGGGAAGGCGCCAGTGCCCTTGGCCCACATCTCGATGCCCTTCGGACCGGACATCCAGCGCATGAAGGTCCAGGCCGCGTCCTTGTCCTGAGCCTGAGACGAGATGGTGTTCAGCGAGCCGCGCACCATCGTGCCGCTGGTCTTGCCGACCGGCAACGGGGCGATGTCGTAGTTCAGCTTGGGATTGAGCTGCTTCTGGATCGCGATACCCCAGGGCCCCTCGAACATCATGGCGACGTTGCCGGAGGCGAAGTTGGCACGCTTCTCCTTCTCGCCATTGCTGAGCACGCCGGGAACGGAGACCTTGTCCTTGTTGATGCGATCGACATACCACTCGATGGCCGCAACACCCTCCGGGCTGTTGAACACCGCCTTGTTGGTCTCGGCATCGATGATCTTGGCGCCGGCCTGCAGCAGCAGCGGGTAGATCTCATAGGTCATGTTGGTCGGCGGCTCGCCCTGCAGCGTGCCGGTGATCGCGAACTGGCGCTTGTCGGGGTTGGTCAGCTTGCGCGCATACTCCGCGAACTCGTCCCAGGTCTTGGGCGCGCCGGAGAGGCCGGCGGCCTTGAACAGGTCGGTGTTGTAGAACAGCGCCACCGCGCCGCTCTCGATCGGCAGGTAGTACTGCTTGCCGCGCCATTTCTGGTGGAAGGTCACGGGGATGTTGCCGAAGAACTCTTTCGGCTCCTTGGCGATGCGCTCGTCCAGAGGCTCGATCATGCCGAGATCGGCGAACTCCGCCACCCAGTCGACCTGCACGAGCAGCACGTCGGGCAGCTTCTTGGCCTGATGTAGGACGATGGCGCGGTCATGGAAGCCGGAGAATGGGGAATCGACCGGCGTCAGTTTGATGTCGGGATGGTCCTTCTCGAAGGCGGCCTTGAGCTCGCCCATGAACTTCTCGCCGACCTCGGTGCCCTTCCACTGGCCCCAGCGCACTTCCTTCTGCTGGGCGAGTGCCAGCGTCGGCAGGCTGATCATCGAGGCGAGCGACAGCGCCGCGAACTTCAGCAAGGAAGACCTACGTTGCAGATCCATGATCGTTTCCTCCCGGGTTGATTATCATTGTCCGCGAGCGCCGTTCAGCGCTTTCGGGTAGCGGGCGCGCCCGTCGTTGCGGGCGCGCCGTAGTCCATCGTCCTCCTTCAGGCCGCGCGGGCCTTGCGCAGCGCCTCAGGCACGGCCGGCGCGACCTTCACGAGCGTCGTGTTGTCGGTGACGAGCTTGCTTGTCGCGCCGACATTCATCCAGGTGAACATGTTGCGGAACATGTCCTGGAGCGACGCCATGATGTCGGCTTGGGCCTGGGCCGGCATCTCCCAGAACGGCTTCTTCATCACCTTCCAGGACTTCTTGCGGGTGTTGTAGAAGAACTGCGCGTCGGTCTCGCCCTGCCCCCGCTCATTGGCGTGGTTGGCGAAGGTGTATTCGCGGATCTGGTCGCGCAGCGCCTGCGGCAGGCTCGGATGGTCGAAGATCAGGTTGTTGAAGCCGAGCGCGAGGTGGACCTCGACGGTTTCCGCTTTCGGCAGCATGGCGAGCTGCTCGCCGGGCAGGGTCGAAGCGCCGTGCTGGACCGCGCCGGCCATGTTGTAGTCCTGGCGGCAGATGGTCGAGATCGTCTTGAGCAGCTCGTAATCGACATTGACCGCGGCCAGCGTGCCGTCCGGCAGGACCTTGCCGCCGTGATAGGTGCCGGAATTAATCGAGATCTTGCTGACGATCGGCAGGTCGGCGCCGCGCTTGGCCATCTCCTCGAGATAGACCTTCATGAAGGAGCGCAACTCCTCCGGCGTGGTGTTCTCGTGACCGACCTCGCCGATCTCGGCGCCGAGCGAGATGGTGATGCCCTCCGGCTCGATACCGCGCACGAACTGCGTGAAATGCGCGGTCAGCTCGGCATTGACGCGCTGCTGGTCCTCGACCGTCGCGAGCGAAAGGTCGACCACCGTCGAGGCGTCGATGTCGATGCTGTAGAGGCCAGCCGCGACCTGCTCGCGCATGATGGCCTCGAGCTTGCGCACCTCGGCCGTGGGATCGGCGAGATAGGCCTTGGCGTTGATCTGGTCATGGTCGGCCTGCAGGAAGACCGGGCCGACATGGCCCTCGCGCAGGGCCGCGGCGAGCACGCCGGCGGCATATTCGAGCGGCGGCTGCTGGGCGTAGAGCGCCTCGCCGACGGCCTGTTCGAAGATGAAGAGCTTGGAATCGAGTTCCTTGGCGGCCCGGAACACGGCCCGGCAGGTCTGATAGGTCCAGCCGCGCAGGTTCATCGCCGGCACGGTCTTGCCCGCCCATTTCCCGGCGGCGCAGGCGAGATAGAGCTCCTGCACCGAGGAAGGCACGATGCCGGCGGCGAGCGCCGCCTCGCGGATCGCCCAGATCGCGACCGAACGCGCCTCCGGCTCGGCGATCGCCGCCGTCTCGGCCCAGCGGTCGATCATCGCATCAGGCGGGCGCTGGCTCTTCGAGAAATCGGGGGTCGGCCCCGACAGGTCGACCTTGATCGCCTTCAGGTCCGCGAGGAGTTCGGAGAGCGAGCAACACGCCATGGATCACCATTTCCTTAGCCGGCGATATTCACGATAGCGGACGCGTCGCGGGCCGGATGCCGGGGAGCGCCCCAAGGGCTGATCTGTGCCCGGCGACGCCGGCACGCCGAAGACGCACCAGACCAAAGCCGCAGAGGCCGGGCACGAGCCGCGCGCCCGAAAATCAGCGCGCGCCAGCGTCACACCCGTCGAAGATGAAAGATCGAAAGAGCTGCCTCCCGAGATTTCTTCTTTTGTGCAAGCATTGATGCACGCACGTTTCGCTATCGCAAGAGATATTTTCGTTTTCGTACATCGACGGCTCTGAGCTCCTCTCCGATGCGCGGCCCGGACGCCCCGGGATCAGCATTGCCGAACACCGGAAGCGCCCACTCGCGAGCGCTGAGCTCTTGCCCCCTCAATGCGGGTGGACGGCCCCTGTCGCCAGCACGGTCTCGATCGCCGCGCGGTCGCCCATGCCGTCCCAGCCGCGGCCGCGCTGCGCCTTTACGGCTGCTGCGGCCGAGGCGAAGCGCGCCGCCGCAAGCGGCGGACCTCCCTCGCTCAAGGCCAGCGCATAGGCGCCGTGGAACGTGTCGCCGCAGCCCGTGGTGTCGGCGACAGCGACCTTGAAGGCCGGCACGGCGACGATTTCGCCATCGATCAGCCAGAGACTCCCGGCGGAGCCTCGGGTCACCGCGACGATCTTGCCACCGGCACCGGCGCAGTGGCGCAGTTGCTCTGCGGCACCGCCCTCGCCGGCATGGTCACGCAGGCCCTCGCTGGAAAAGACGACATGGTCGGCTCGGTCGATCAGGGCCTGATTGTCGTCGGCCGCGCCGCCATCGGCGTCGAGCACGGTGACGACGCCGGCAGCGCGGGCACGATCGAGTGCGATCAGCGCCCCGGCCGGCCAGCGGCTGTCGACAAGGACGGCTCCGGCAGCATCGAGCGGATCGTTCGGCAGCACCGAGCCATCCAGGGACAGGCCGTGCCGGTCCGAGACGATGCTGCGCTCGCCATGATTGTCGACCATCACGATGGCGCGCAGCGTCCGGCCTTCCGACAGGACCGCGACACCGCTGCAATCGACGCCGTGCCCGCTCAGCGCGGCGATCCCGGCCTCGCCGGCAGCGTCGTTGGCGACGCGCCCCCAATAGGCGGCCGCGCCGCCGAGGCGGCAGATCGCTACCGCCGCCGTCGCCGCCGGGCCGCCATAGCGCTTCTCATAGCCGACCACCCCGGTCTTGATGCCGGAAGCCGGCAAGGAGGCAACCTGGAAGACCTCGTCGAGGACGAGGTTTCCGACGCAGACGATCTTGCGCTTCATCGAACCGGCTTTCCGCTTGCGGCGACCGCCGGGCCGGCGCCGGCCAATCCCGGATGCTCGACGGACAGGTCGACCAGAGTGGCGACGGCCGCGGATGATGCAGCAATCTTTCCTTTTCGCAACAGAGATATTCGAAAACGCGTATTCCACTTGACGCCGGGCACGGATGTGCTCCTTAGGCCAGCCATGGCCCAATTGAACAAACGCCACAGCGAGATTCTCGATATCCTCTCCCGGCGCGGCTATGCCGCGATCGAGGAGCTGGCGGCGACGTTCAACGTCACGCCGCAGACCCTGCGGCGCGATCTGCAGGATCTTTCCGATCGCGGCTTCCTGCGCCGGCACCATGGCGGGGCGAGCGCCAATCTCAGCACCGTCAACGCCGATTACGACCTGCGCCATGTCGAGACCGCCTCCGAGAAAGCGGCGATCGCCCGCGTCGCAGCACAATTGGTGACCCCAGGCAGCTCGCTGTTCCTGACACCGGGCACGACGGTCGACGCACTCGCCAAGGCGATTGCCGAGCGCCGGCCGCGCGGCCTGCGCGTCGTCACCAACTCGACCGCCGCCGCCTCGATCCTCGACAAATGCCCGGATATCTCGATCCTGATCACCGGCGGCCACTGGCTCGGCCAGAACCGGGCGATGGGCGGGATGCATGCCGCCGCCTTCATCGAGAATTATCGCTGCGACCTGCACATGACCAGCATCGGCGGCATCGACACCGAGGGGAATCTGCTCGAATATCGCGACGACGAGGCGGTCGTCGGGCGGGCCATGCTGCGCAATGCGCGGCGCGCCGTGCTGCTCGCCGACCACAGCAAGTTCAGCCGCGCCGCCATGTCCAGGCTGGGACATCTCAGAGAGTTCAATACGCTCGTCACCGACCGCCGACCGGCGAGCGGGACGATGCAGATGATCCGCGAAGCCGGCTGCGAATTGATCGTCGCCTCCGAAACATGAAAACCTGCGGCTGCAAGCGCAGCCGGTCAGGCGAGGAAAGGTCCAAAACCCCGGTGTACAAGCTCGCGATCATCGATTTCGACGGCACGATCTGCAGCACGCATGATGCGGTCCGCCATGTCATCGACCTGACCTTCGCGTCCTTCGACCGCCCGGCACCCGACGCGGCCGAGGTCGAAAGCGCGATCGGCAGCGGCGCTGTCGCCAGCGATCTCTTCGGCGGACTGCTCGGGCTGGAGCCGGACGATCCCGAGCGCGCCGCCTGGGCAGGCCGCTATCGCGAAATCTACAATGGCGGCGAGGGTCTCGCTCTCACCGAACTCTTCCCCAGCGTGCGGGAGGGGCTGGAGAGCCTTGCAGCCGCCGGCTGCCGCAGCATCGTGCTCTCCAACAAGGGCGAGACCTCGCTCGCGCCGGCCCTGCGCCATTTCGGCATAGACGAGCATTTCGAGATGGTGATCGGCGATGCGCCCGGTTTCGTCAGAAAGCCGCGCCCCGACAGCTATCACACGCTCATCGCGCCGCGCTTTCCCGATATCCGTCCCGAGCAGACCTTCATGCTCGGGGATACCGAGACCGATATCCGCTTCGCCCGCAATATCGGCGTGCCCGCCTTCTGGGCCCGCTACGGCTTCGGCAATGCCGAAACCTGCGAGGCGCTGAAGCCGGAGCGGACGCTCGACGCGTTCAACGAAGCGGCGGATTTCGCGACGGCCGCGAGCTGAAGACTTTTCAGCCCCGCCCGGCCGCAAGCACAGCGTCGATTTCGGCCGCCGTCGGCAGGTCGGCGCCGCGGCGCGAGACGGTGATCGCCGCCGCCGCGGCAGCATAGCCCAGCAGTTCCTCGATCTCCGACAGCTCGAGCGCCGCGATCGCGTCGCGACGCAGCCTTCCGCTGCGCGACAGCTGTGCCAGCAGCGCCGCGTGGAAACTGTCGCCGGCGCCGACCGTGTCGCGGACCGCTGCGGGCCGCGGCTCGACAGCGACGCTGCCGGCGCGAGAGAAGCCGAGCGCCCCTTCGGCGCCGCGGGTGATCACCACCAGCGCCGCACCGCAAGCGAGCCAGTATTGCGCGGCATCGGCGAGCGAAAAGCGGCCTTCCCAGGCGAGCCGGACATCTTCGTCGCTGGCCTTGACGATGGTGGCGCTGCGATAGAAGCGTTCGCCCATGACGCGCCAGCGTGCCATGTCGGGCTCGACACCGGGGCGCAGATTGGGATCGACGCTGATGACGCGCCGCCGCCCCTCGCGCTCGGCGAGGGTGGCGAAAGCCGAAGCTCCGGGCTCGGCGACCATCGAATAGGAACCGAAGGTCAGAGCCTCGACCTCGGCAGACAGGGATTGCGGCAGCTCGGCCGGCATGAGCGAACGGTCGGCTGCGCCCTCGCCATGAAAGGCGTAGCTCGGCTGGCCATCGGCGCCGGTGGCGACGACCGAGATCGTCGACAGCCGCTCGCTGCGAACGAGGAAGCCTGTGTCGACGCCCTCCTTGGCGAGGCGCCCGGCCAGCATCTGCCCGAAATGATCCCGCGACAGGCCGCCGAGGAAGCCGGCCGCCACGCCGAGCCGCGCGAGGCCGATCGCGACATTGAAAGGCGAACCGCCGGCGACGGCGCGGGCCGGCATCTCGCCTTCTTGCGGTGCATCGACGAAGAGATCGACCAACGCCTCACCACAGACCAGAATCATCGTAGCCCTCGCTTCGTCACGCTACCGCTCGATCCTCGTCGACAGAATGATCGAGGACATGGTGCGCTCGACGCCGTCGAGCGCACCGATCCGGTCGATCAGCGCGTCGAGCTCGCCGATGGACGGGGCGACGACGACGGCGATCATGTCGAAATGACCGCTGACGGAGTGCAGCGTGCGCACTTCGGGGATCCGGCGCAGCTCGGCCTCGACCCTGGCGGCGAGCTTGGTCACCGCCGTGATCAGGATATGCGCCTTGACCTGCCCCTTCTCGTAATCCTCCGACAGCCGCGCCGTGTAGCCGCCGATGACGCCCCGGCGCTCTAGCCGCTCGATCCGGCTCTGCACCGTCGTGCGGGAGAGGCCGAGCTTGCGGCCGAGCTCGGCCACCGGCGCGCGGGCGTTCTCGGTCAGCAGGATCAGAAGCTGTCGGTCGGTCTGGTCGATCGGCATAATGTCTAAAGCTTACGGCGTATCGCCGAAAAAACCTATATGAATCGTCGCGAAGCCTACTTCTATCTGACGAAGGCACCGGCCAAGCTTGGCACCGAAATTCGTCAGGAGAAGTTTTTATGAAGAACGTCGTCGTCATCGGCGCCGGCAAGATCGGCGCGACCATCGCCGACCTGCTCGTCGCCACCGGAGATTACCGGGTCACCGTGGCGGACCGTTCGCAGGAACAGCTCGCGGCGATCCCGACCGGGGCTGCGCTCGCGACGCGCAAGCTCGACATCACCGACCCCGCCGCCCTGCGGCAGGTGCTCGCCGGCCAGTTCGCCGTGCTCAGCGCCGCCCCCTACGATCTGACGACGCGGATCGCCGAAGCGGCCGCCGAGCTTGGCGTGCACTATCTCGACCTGACCGAGGACGTCGCCTCGACGCGCCGCGTCAAGGAGCTCGCGGTCGATGCCAAGGCGGCGCTGATCCCGCAATGCGGCCTGGCACCGGGCTTCATCTCGATCGTCGCCGCTGATCTCGCGCGCGATTTCGATCAGCTCGACAGCCTGCGGCTGCGCGTCGGCGCCCTGCCGCAATACCCGTCCAACGCGCTGAACTACAATCTGACCTGGAGCACGGACGGGGTCATCAACGAGTATTGCGAGCCCTGCGAGGCAATCGTCAACGGCGAGCGCATCCTGGTGCCGGCAATGGAAGAGCGCGAGGAGTTCTCGCTCGACGGCGTCACCTATGAGGCCTTCAACACCTCCGGCGGGCTCGGCACGCTCTGCGACACGCTGGCCGGCAAGGTCCGCACGCTGAACTATCGCACCATCCGCTATCCCGGCCATTGCGCGATCATGAAGGCGCTGCTGCAGGACCTGCGCCTCGCCGACCGCCGCGACGTGCTGAAGGACATTTTCGAGAACGCCCTGCCGAGCACGCTGCAGGACGTGGTCGTGATCTTCGTCACGGTCAGCGGCAGGATGAACGGCCGGCTGACCCAGCAGACCTATGCCAACAAGGTCTATAGCGGCGTGGTCGGCGGCAAGATGCGCTCCGCCATCCAGATCACCACCGCTTCGGGCATCTGCGCCGTGCTCGACCTGCTCGCCCAGGGCAGGCTGCCGCAGAAGGGCTTCGTCAGGCAGGAGGATATCGGCCTCGACGCCTTCCTCGCCAACCGCTTCGGCCGCGCCTATGCCCGGCCCGAGGATGCCGGCCAGCAACTCGACGCGGCCTGCGCCGCCTGAAGCGCGCGCAGCAGGATCGGCGCAGACCCGCCAGCGGGGCAACGCTGGGGAAACATCACGGGTTCGGGCTGGCAACGGCCCGGACCCACGCTACAAAAAAGAAAATCGGTCCAGGGGGGACGAAGCCGGAATGGCCAAACGCGTTCTGATCGCGGAGTTCATGCACGAGACGAACACGTTCAGTGTTCAGCTCACGGATGAGGCGGTGTTCCGCCATCACGGCGTCTTCCGCGACAATGAGGTGCCGACCGCCTTCCAGGGCACGCGGACTGCGATGGGCGCGGCCTTCGAGGCCGCCGAGAAGTTCGGCTGGAGCCTCGTCCACCCGCTCGTCACCGGAGCCAATCCCTCAGGCCGTGTCACCGACGCGGCCTTCGATGTCTTTGCCGGGATGATCCTTTCCGCCTGCGAGCGGCTCGACGGCGTGCTGCTGCACCTGCACGGCGCGATGGCGACCGAAAGCTCCGACGATGGCGAGGGCGAGCTGCTGAAGCGCATCCGCGCCAGGGTCGGCGAGGATGTGCCGATCGTCTCTGTGCTCGATCTGCACGCGACGCTGACGCAAGCCATGGCCGACAACGCCAATGCGCTGATTTCCTACCGGACCTATCCGCATATCGACCAGTATGAGCGGAGCTGGCAGGGCGCCGAACTGCTGGAACGGGCGATGCAGGGCGAGATCCGGCCGCGCGTCGCAGTGGCGCGCCGGCCGATCCTCTACGCGCTCGATGGCGGGCGCACGACCTCGCCGCCGTTCATGGAGCTGCTGCGCCGCGGCGACGCGCTGGAGGCCGCCGGGGAGGCGCTCGTGGTCAGTGTCCAGGCCGGCTTCTCCTCAGCCGATGTCCACGATATCGGCCCCTCCATCGCCGTCACCCATGACGATCGCGGCAAGGCGCAGGCCATCGCCGAGGAGCTGATGGATTATGCCTGGGAGCAGCGCCGCTTCTCCTCGATCCACTTCACCCCGTTGAAGGAGGCGATGGCCAGGGCCAAGGCGGGCGAAGGTACGCTCGGGCCGGAAGCCGGTGGCAAGCCGCTGGTGATCTCCGACTATTCAGACAATCCGGGCTCGGGCGCCTATGGCGACGCGACAAATCTGCTGCGGGCCGTGATCGAGGCGGGTCTCAAGAATGTCGGCTTCCACGCGATCCGCGATCCGGAAGCCGCGCTTGCGGCAGAGGCGGCCGGCGTCGGCAACCGGGTGAAGCTCAAGCTCGGCGGCAAGGTCGATCCGACGACGGGCGGCGGTCCGCTCGACCTCGACGCCCATGTCGTGGCGCTGACCGACGGGCATTTCATCTGCTACGGGCCGATGGGTGGCGGCGTCTGGCGCAATTACGGGCTCTCGGCCCTGCTGCGCGTCGACGATGTCGAGATCATCGTCATCACCCATAACGGCCAGGCGACCGATACGGCGCAGTTCACCTCGCTCGGCGTCGAGCCGACGCGGAAGTCGACCCTGATCGTCAAGTCGATGCAGCATTTCCGCGCCGCCTTCGAGCCGATCGCGCGCGAGGTGATCGAGGTCGACACAGGCGCGCTCTCGACCAAGAATTTCAAGGAGCGGCCTTATCGCAAGGTGCGCCGGCCGATCTTCCCGCTGGACGACATCTGAGTAGGCTGCAAGGTTTCGTGCCGACCGGCCGCAAAGCGCCGGCGGCGACAGGACGGAGGAACGCATGAAGGCAATCGGGAGCAGGCTAGCGGCGGGAGCCGACGCATGAGCGTCAAGGCCGATATCGTGCTGCGCGGCGGGCCGATCTGGTGCGGCCGGGAGGAAGGCGTGGTCGAGGCGCTGGCGATCTGGGGCGACAAGGTGCTCGCCGCCGGCAGCGAAGCCGAACTCGCCGGCCTCACCGGACCGCAGACCGAGATCATCGACCTCGCCGGCCGGCTTGCGACGCCGGGGCTGAACGACTCCCATCTGCACCTGATCTCGCTCGGCATGACCATGGACTGGGTCGATGCCCGCCCGGCCAATGCGCCGACGCTGGCAGCCCTGCTCAGCGAGATCGCGACACGCGCCGCGAGGTTGAAGCCCGGCGAATGGGTGCTGGCGCGCGGCTACGACCAGACCAAGCTCGACACCGGCCGCCATCCCTATCGCGATGAGCTCGACCGGGCCTCGCCGGACAATCCGGTGATGCTGGTGCGGACCTGCGGCCATATCTCGATCTGCAACTCGCTGGCGCTCAAGCTCGCCGGCATCGACGAGACCTCGCCGACGCCGCCCGGCGGGCTGATCGAGCAGGCGAACGGCAAGCTCACCGGCCTGCTCGCCGAGAACGCCCGCGCCCCCGTCACGGCGGTGATCCCGCCGCCGACCGAAGAGGATCTCGTCTCCGGCATCGAGCGCGGCGGCAACTATCTGCTCTCGCTCGGCATCACCTCCTGCATGGACGCCGCCGTCGGCCAGAAGGGCGGCTTCGGCGAGATTGCCGCCTATCATCGCGCCAAGCGCGACGGACGCCTGCCGGTCCGGACCTGGCTCGCCTTGCTCGGCGACGAGGGCCGCTCGATCGTGCCACAATGCCATGAAGCCGGGCTGATCTCCGGCACCGGCGACGAGATGCTGATGGTCGGCGCGGTCAAGATCTTCCTCGACGGCTCGGCCGGCGGGCGTACCGCCTGGATGAGCGAGCCCTATCTCGGTGAGGACCGGACCACCGGCGTGCAGATGCTCTCGAACGAGGATCTCGAGCGCCAGGTGCTGGACGCCCATGCCAAGGGCTACCAGCTCGCCTGCCATGCGATCGGCGATGCGGCGATCGAGCAATTGATCACGGCCTATGAGAAGGCGCTCGCAGCCCATCCCGATCCCGACCGGCGTCACCGTATCGAGCATTGCGGATTCTCGACACCGCAGCAGCATGAGCGGATGCTCAAGGCCGGGATCTATCCCTGCCCGCAGCAGGTCTTCATCCATGATTTCGGCGACGCCTATGTCAAGGTGCTCGGCGAGGAACGGGCGCTGCCGAGCTATCCGTTCCGGACCTGGTTCGACCTCGGCCTGAAGCCGGCGACCGGCAGCGACGCGCCGGTCTGCGACCCGAACCCGTTCCCGAATTTCCACACCATGCTGACCCGGCAGACCTGGCGCGGCACGGTGATGGATGAGCGTCAGCGCGTCTCGATCGAGGAAGCCCTGCAGGCCTACACCGAATACGGCGCCTTCTCGCAGAAGCAGGAGGGTGTGAAGGGCAAGCTCGCTGCGGGCTTCCTCGCCGATGTCGCGGTGTTCTCGCGCGATCTCCTGACGGCTTCACCCGAGGAGATCCTGAAGGATACGCGCTGCGACCTCACCATCCGCGGCGGCAAGGTCGTCTACGACCGGGCAAGCGCCGGCTGACGGCACTCCGCAAAGAGAAGGGGGAGACAGCGGCCGAAAGCCAGCTATGGTTCGTACACAAATGGTTCGTGCTAGAAGCGGGCACCAAGCCGGACAAACCGGCAAGCCCGACGCGATTTCAACCGGATTTGGGAGGATTTTACGTGTTGAACAAATGGTTTCTGTCGACCGCGCTGACGCTGGCGGCCCTCACCGTGCAGGCACAGGAACAGCCGCGCCGGGGTGGCACGATCCGCTTCACCGCGCCCTATGCGACATCCTTCACCAGCAATGACAGCCATGTCTCGCCGCAGATCCAGGACGAGATCTACACCTATGCGCTGCACCGCTCGCTCTATCGCTGGAATGCGGCGGAGAACAAGCCGGAGCTGGAGCTCGCGACGGCCGTCAGCAAGTCGGCGGACGGGCTGACCTGGACCTACAAGCTGCGCGACGACGCGCTCTTCCACAATGGCCGCAAGATGACGGCCGACGACATCATCTGGAGCTATACGCGCATCATGGACGGCTCGAAGAGCTATCCGGGCGCCCGCCACATCCGGCGCATCAAGGGCGCGGTCGATGTCGAGAAGGGCCAGGCCAAGGAGATCTCCGGCCTGAAGAAGATCGACGACCAGACGTTCGAGATGACACTGGTCGAGAAGGCCGATCCGGGCTTCTTCCTCTATTACGGCCAGACCGCTGTCTACCCGGCCAAGGAAGCGCAGGAGCCGGACTTCTTCAACAAGCCGATCGGCCTCGGCCCGTTCAAATTCGTCGAGCATGTGCCGGGCTCGCGCATGGTGCTGGAGCGCTGGGAGAAGTATTTCAAGCCCGGCAAGCCCTATGCCGACAAGGTGGTGATCTCGCCGATGGGCGAGGCCGCATCGCGCGACATCGCCTTCCGCAACAAGGAGATCGACGTCTCGATTCTCGGCCCGACGCAGTACGTCGCCTACCGGGCCGACCCCAACCTGTCGAAGGGCATCCTCGAGGTCGCCGAGGTCTTCACCCGCAATATGGGCATGAACCCCGCCTTCAAGCCCTTCTCCGACAAGCGCGTGCGCCAGGCGATCAACCACGCGATCGATTCCGATCTGATCATCAAGCGCCTGGTCCGCGACAAGGCCTACCGTGCGACCGGCTGGCTGCCGCTCTCCTCGCCGGCTTATGACAAGGAGATGAAGCCCTACGCCTTCGATCCCGAGAAGGCGAAGAAGCTCCTGACCGAGGCCGGCTATCCCGACGGCTTCGAGTTCGAATGGACTGCGACCCCGAACGAGAGCTGGGGCGTACCGATCGTCGAGGCGGTCATCCCCATGCTCGCCAAGGTCGGCGTCAAGGTGAAGATCAAGCCGATCGAGGGCTCGGCGCTCGGCGGAACGGTCCAGAAGGGCGACTTCCAGGCCTATATCTGGTCGAACACCTCCGGGCCGGACCCGCTGACCATCCTGAAGTGCTACCACTCCGCGACGCCGCAGAGCGCCTGCAACTACACGACCTACAAGAATCCGGCGGTCGACAAGCTGATCGACGAGGCCGGCAATACCGACGATCCGGCCAAGCGGATCGAGCTGCTGAAGAAGGCCAATGCGATCATCTATGACGACGCACCGGTCTGGTTCTTCAACTACAACAAGGCGGTGATGGCCTATCAGCCCTGGCTGAAGGGTCTGCAGCCGAACGCGACCGAGCTCGCCTTGCAGCAATATGACGAGCTCTGGGTCGACGCCTCCTCGCCGGCGGCGAAATAGGCCGAACCTGCGCGCGCCAAGTCCGGCGGCAGCCATGCCGCCGGAGCCCCGCCAGAGAGCGCCTCGTCGCTCAGATCGCTCGATCTGAGCGGATCCGGCTCCAGGAACCCGGCATGCTGCAATTCGTCTTCCGGCGCCTGCTGCAGGCGATTCCGATCCTGCTCGCCGTCGCGGGCCTGATCTTCCTGCTGTTCAGCGTCA
Source organism: Allobosea sp. (assembly GCF_017308075.1). Taxonomy (GTDB): domain Bacteria; phylum Pseudomonadota; class Alphaproteobacteria; order Rhizobiales; family Beijerinckiaceae; genus Allobosea. Next base: position 72,543 of record NZ_JAFKFX010000028.1, on the reverse strand, counting down.
TTCCCGGCAATTTCGCCTCGACCCAGATCTCCGATGGCCGCGCCGTCATGGACGCCGAAGCGGTCGAGCGGATGAACCGGCAGTTCGGCCTCGACCAGCCGCTGGCGACACGCTTCGCGACTTATGTCGGCAAGCTCGCGACGCTCGATCTCGGCACCTCCTTCCGCACCCGCCAGCCGGTCTGGCATCTGATCGGCGAGCGGCTCTGGCCGACCATGCAGCTCGCCTTCGCCTCGATGATGTTCGCGATCCTGATCGGCGTTCCGCTCGGCTTCCTCGCCGCGCTGCGGCCGGGCGGCATCGTCGACACCGTCTCGATGGTGACGGCGGTCTCCGGCCTCTCCTTGCCGAAATTCTGGCTCGGCCTGATGCTGATGTACCTGTTCGCGCTGCAGCTCGGCTGGCTGCCGAGCTTCGGCTATGGCGACGGTGCCTTGCGCAATCTGATCCTGCCCTCGATCGCGCTCGGAGTCGCGCCGCTGGCGCTGCTCGCCCGCACCACCCGCGCCGCCGTGCTCGAGATCATGAACGCTGATTTCGTCCGCACCGCCCGCGCCAAGGGCATGAGCGAGCGCCGCGTCGTGCAATGGCATCTCGCCCGCAACGCACTCGTCATCGTGCTGACCACGGTCGGCCTGCAGTTCGGCTCGGTGATCGGCCAGGCGGTGGTGATCGAGAAGCTCTTCGCCTGGCCGGGGCTGGGCTCGCTCCTGGTCGACAGCGTCTCGCTGCGCGACATCCCGGTGGTCCAGGGCTGCATCCTGGTAATCGTGCTGTTCTTCCTGGTCGTGAACATGCTGGTCGACGTGCTCGCCGCGATCATCGACCCCCGCATCCGCTACAGCTGAGGCCTGCGATGAAGCTCAGAGCCAATCTCGTGATCGGGGGAGCACTGTTCGCGACCGTGGTCGTCGCCGGCGCCCTCGCTCCTTTCCTCGCCCATACCGACCCGGTGATGGACGCCAATCTGATGAATGCCGAGGTCGCGCCTGGCAGCGAGTTCTGGTTCGGAACCGATGCGCAGGGGCGCGACATCTACAGCCGCGTGCTCTATGGCGCGCGCATCTCGCTGACCGTCGGCATCGTCTCGCAACTGATCAACACGGTGATCGGCGTCTGCCTCGGCCTCTCCGCCGCCTATTGGGGCGGCTGGTGGGATGACTTCGTCAACGGCCTGACCAATCTGATGCTCGCCATCCCCTCATTGATCTTCGCGCTGGCGATCATGGCGATCCTGACGCCGGGGCTCACCAGCCTCCTGATCGCGCTCGGGCTGACCAACTGGTCCTATACCTGCCGGCTGTCGCGAGCCTCGGCGCTCTCGCTCAAGAGTCAGGGCTATGTCCAGGCTGCCAAGGTGCTGGGCTATGGCGACATCCGGATCATGCTGACCCAGATCCTGCCCAATATCCTCGGACCGATCATCGTGATCGGCACGCTCGGCATGGGCGGCGCCGTCTTGGCCGAGGCCTCGCTCTCCTTCCTCGGCCTCGGCATCCGCCCGCCCTTCCCGAGCTGGGGCTCGATGCTGTCCGATGCCCGCGACCAGATCACCACCGCGCCCTGGATCTCGATCTTCCCGGGGCTCGCCATCTTCATGACCGTGCTCGGCCTCAACCTGCTCGGCGATGGCCTGCGCGATATCCTCGATCCTCAGTCGCGGGCGCGCACGGCATGAGCGGCGAGGCACTCCTCCAGGTCGAGAACCTCAGGCTCGATCTCGTCGTCGGCAGCCGCCGCTTCGGTGCGGTCAAGGATGTCAGCTTCAGCATCGGCCGCGGCGAGACCTTCGGCCTGGTCGGCGAATCCGGCTGCGGCAAGAGCATCACGGCGCTCGCCCTGATCGGCCTGCTGCGTCGACCGCTGGCCTTCGGCGGCGGGCGCATCCTGTTCAAGGGCCGCGAGATCCAGGACCTTCCGGGCAGCGAGATGCGCAAGCTGCGCGGCAATGCGATCTCGATGATCTTCCAGGAACCGATGACGGCGCTCAATCCGCTCTCGCCGGTCGGCCGCCAGATCGCCGAGATGTTCGTGCTGCACAAGGGCGCAACCTGGCACGAGGCCGAGCGCAAGGCTGTCGAGGCCCTCGCCGATGTCCGCGTGCCCGCCCCCGACCGGCGGGTGAAGGACTATCCGCACCAGCTCTCCGGCGGCATGCGCCAGCGCGTGATGATCGCGATCGCCCTCGCCTGCCGGCCTGACCTCCTGCTCGCCGACGAGCCGACGACGGCGCTCGACGTCACCGTGCAGGCCGAAATCCTGGAACTGATCCGCGACCTTTCGGCAGCGCAGGGCACGGCCGTGCTGATGATCAGCCATGATCTCGGCCTGATCGCCAATATGTGCGCCCGCGTCGGCGTGATGTATGCCGGGCGCCTGGTCGAGGAGCGGGCGGCGCAGGAGGTCTTCCGCGCTCCGAGCCATCCCTATACCGGCGGGCTCGTCGCCTCGCTGCCTTTGCTCGGTGCCAGGGCGAGCCATGGCCGCAGCCGGCTGAAGGAGATTTCCGGCGTCGTGCCGGCGGTCACCGCCTTCCCCGAGGGCTGCCGCTTCAACCCGCGCTGTCAGGCGCGGACCGATATCTGCATCGCAGAGGACCCCGAAGAGACCGCGCTGCCGCGCGGCGGCAGGGTGAGGTGCCACCACCATGCCTGAGACCGACCAGATGATCCTCAGGGTCGAAGACCTCGCCGTGCATTTCCCGCTCGGCGGTGGGCTGCTCGGCGGCAAGCGGCGCACCGTCCATGCGGTCGACGGTGTCGACCTCCACCTCAGGAAGGGCGAATGCCTCGGGCTGGTCGGCGAATCCGGCTGCGGGAAGTCGACGCTCGCGCTCTCGATCCTCGGCCTGCAGCAGCCGACGCGCGGGCGCGTGCTGCTCGACGGGGTCGACATCGCCGCACCCGGTGTCGACCGCAAGGCGCGGGCTCGCATCGTGCAGATGGTCTTCCAGGACCCCTACTCCTCGCTCAATCCGCGCCAGACCGTGCGCCGGACGCTGGAAGATCCGCTGCGGCTGCACGGGATCACGGACAAGTCGGAGGTCGACGGCCGAATCGAGGAGATGCTGCGCCATGTCGGCCTGCGGCCCGAGCAGGCGGCGCGCTATCCGCATGAATTCTCCGGCGGCCAGCGCCAGCGCATCGGCATCGCCCGGGCGCTGATCCTGAAGCCGAAGATCGTGGTGCTCGACGAGCCGGTCTCGGCGCTCGACGTCTCGATCCGGGCGCAGATCATCAATCTGCTGCTCGAGCTGAAGGAGACGATGGAGCTTTCCTACATCATGATCAGCCATGATCTCGGCGTGGTCGAGCATATGAGCGACCGGGTCGCGGTGATGTATCTCGGCCGTATCGTCGAGACTGGCGATTGGCATTCGATCTTCACCGCCCCGCGCCATCCCTATACGCGCGCTTTGATCGCGGCGATCCCCGACCCGTTCGGCGAGCGGCCGGGCGTCAAGATTTCCGGCGAACTGCCGAACCCGCTGGAGCCGCCGTCGGGCTGCCGCTTCCACCCGCGCTGCCCGGAGGTCCGCGACATCTGCCGCAAGCCGCCGACGCCGGCGCTCGGCGAGATCGCGCCCAAGCACGAGGTACGCTGCCTGCGCGCCGCGGAGCTTGTGTGATGGGCCAACCGCTTAGAACGAGAGACCGACCTTGACTGCCATCGACCTCGACGACGGGCCGCTCGAAAGCGTGCGCTTCACCGGCCTGAAACCTGGCCCGAAGCTGATCGTGCTCGGCGCCGTTCACGGCAACGAGCCCTGCGGCCCCACCGCGATCCTGCGCGCCATCGACGATTGCCGCGCCGGGCGGCTCAAGATCCTGCGCGGCGAGGTCACCTTCGTGCCGGTCGCCAATCCCAAGGCCTTTCGGCAGAAGACACGCGAGGGCGACCGCAACCTCAACCGCGACCTGCGCGAGAAGCCCCTCGCCAACGATTACGAGGACCGGATCGGCAACCCGCTCTGCGCGCTGCTGCGCCAGCACGATGCGCTGCTCGACATCCACTCCTTCCGCGGCGAGGGCGAGCCCTTCGTCTTCTTCGGGCCGCAGAACAATCGCGGCGAGCTCGAACCCTTCGCGCGCGCCGAGGAGGAGGCGGCGCTCGCCGGCTGCCTCGGCGTCGCCATCGGCATCCATGGCTGGCTCGACAACTATGCCAGGCTGCTCGCGATCCGCGCCCGCCTCGACGTGCCTCGCCTCGCGGTGACCGAGGGCTATGGCACCACCGAGTTCATGCGCTTCTGTGGCGGCTATGCGGTGACGCTCGAATGCGGCTCGCATGACGATCCCGAGGCCGGCGAGATCGGCTATGCCGCGATCCGCAACACATTGGCGCAGTTGCAGCTGATCGACGCCGCCATGCCGGCCCTCGCCCTCAAGGACGTGATCGAAATGGTCGACGTCCTGCTCTGCGAGACGCAAGGCGACGCGGCCGAAGGGCCGTGGCGGACCGGAGATGCCGTGCCGGCCGGCGCGATCATCGCCCGCCGCGCCGACGGCACGCCTGTCACCGCGCCACGCGACGGCTTCGTGATCTTCCCGAACAAGGCGCCGAAGCTCGGCGAAGCAATCTGCCATTTCGGCATCGCCGGCAGCCGCGGCCCGGCCGCCTGACGCTGCTTCCTACCCACAGAACAGGCCGCTGTTCAGCGGAGCGGGAGCTCGGCGAAATCGTCGCCGTCCCAGCTCAGGCGCTTATGACAGGGCTGGTAGCCGGCACGGTCGCAGAAGCTGCCGTGCAGGTTCAGCACGAGGACGGGCTTGCCGCCGGCGCGCGCGATGGACCAGGAGCGGACATTGTCGCCATAGACCGGGCGATAGCCATCGGCGCCCGACATGAAGATGTCGAGCGTGCAACCGCCGGAACCGCAGAAGCGGTTGACCTTATTGCCTTCGGTACAGACGACCGCACCGTAATCGAGCAGATAGTCGGGCCGGCCATCGCCGTTCAGATCGGCCTCGCTCTGGAAATGCGGCTTGAATCGGGCCTTTCCGCCGCATTGCTCCAGAAGCTCCTTGCGGACCGCTGCGACCTCGGCCGGGACCGTGGCAGTCTGGGCCATGGCCCCGCCGCCCGCCAGCAGCATCGCGGCGAGCGACAGGACGACGAATCGCACGGGCATGGGAGACTCAAGCTGGGAGAGGAAGACCGGCGCATCTTGCCGCTCGCCGGACCGAAGACAAGGAGCGGCGAGCGGTTGTCCGCAGGACGAATGTCGCAGGCGGCTGATCCGCAGCGCTCCCGTCTCAGGGCCGCTTCGGGATCTCCAGACCGCGCTGGACGGCCGGCCGCGCCAGGCCGCGCTCAAGCCAGGCCGGAACGCGCTCGAGCTTGTCGTATTCGACGAGCTCGCCGGCGCCGTAGAAGCCGACGAGATTGCGGACCCAGCCGAGGGTCGCGACATCGGCGATGCTGTATTCGCTGCCCATCAGCCAGTCGCGGCCGGCGAGCCTGGTCTCGAGCACGCCGAGCAGGCGCTTGCTCTCGTTCGCATAGCGGTCGCGCGGGCGCTTATCCTCATATTCGCGCCCGGCGAACTTATGGAAGAAACCGAGCTGGCCAAAAATCGGGCCGATCGCCGCCATCTGGAAGAACACCCATTGCAGGGTTTCATAGCGCTGCGCCGCATCCTTGGGCAGCAGCTTGCCGGTCTTCTCGGCGAGATAGACCAGGATCGCGCCGGATTCGAACAGAGCCAGCGGCTTGCCGCCGGGACCGTCGGGATCGAGGATCGCCGGGATCTTGCCATTGGGGTTGAGGGAAAGGAATTCCGGCGTCCAGGTCTCGTTCTTGCCGATGTCGATGGCGTGCGGCTCGTAGGGCAGGCCGATTTCCTCGAGCATGATCGAGACCTTGACGCCGTTCGGCGTCGGCAGGGAGTAGAGCTGCAGGCGGTCGGGATGCTGCGCCGGCCAGCGCTGCACGATCGGGAAGGCGGAGAGATCGGACATCGGGGAATTCCTCGGAAGGCAGATGGCGGGCATGACGGCCGCGCGGGCAGGATACCGCGGAGACGAGCCGCGGCGCCGCCGCCAGCTTGGTTCGGCGGCGAGAGCAGCGCAACCGCCATCACCGTGCAGAAATGCCAGCGCCTGCCGGCATGAACGAGAACGCCGCGCCCCGGCGACGCTCCACGGCTTGGTAAACGCCGAGAGCGACGCGTTAACCGGAGCTTAACGCCAGCGCCAAACTTAATCCGGCCGTGACTTCCCGGCCGCAGCCGGTCAATAAACCGTTCATCCAACGCCTCGCATTTGAATGGTCATGCGTCGCGTTCATCTCGCCCTTCTCACGCTTGGCGTCATCGGTGTCGGACTTGCCGGCTGCGGCAAGTTCCAGAAGCCCCAGCGTGCCGCCTGGCGTGACCAGGCCGAGGCCCAGTGCCTGGCCTCGCGCCAGGTCCAGTTCTCCTCCTATGTCAGCCTGCGCGAGAAGGCGATCGACGGCCCCGGCACCTGCGGCATGGAAAAGCCGATCAAGGTCGCGGCCTTCAGCAACGGCGGCATCGGCCTGACCAGCAATGCGACGCTGGCCTGCCCGATCGTCGCCACCACCGACAAATGGCTGGCGGAGGTCGTGCAGCCAGCAGCGATGAACGTGCTCGGCGCACAGGTGATCGAGCTTCGGGCCGGCTCCTATTCCTGCCGCGCGATGAACAACGGCACCGGCACAAGGCGCACCTCCGAACACGCCTTCGGCAACGCCGTCGACGTGTTCTCCTTCCGGCTCAATGACGGCCGCAACATAACCGTCAAGGATGGCTGGCGCGGCGCCCCCGAGGAGCAGGCCTTCCTGCGCGAGGTCTTCGTCGGCGCCTGCCAGATGTATTCGACCGTGCTCGGCCCCGGCGCCGACGCCTTCCACTACGACCATTTCCACATCGACCTGGCGCGCCACTCCAAGGGCCGGCAGATCTGCAAGCCGGTGATCAAGTACACGCCGAACTACGACCTGCCGCCGCCCGACCCGGCGCGGCCCGACCGCATGGCACTGCAACAGCAGCAGCCTTCCTCGCGCCATGCGCTGCCGCCGCCGATGGTGGCGAGCAGCTCGGGCGGGCTGCTGCGCCAGCCGAGCACGGGCCTGCGTCCGCCCGGGTCCGTCAATGGCGGCTATTCCGTCGCCCATGGCCAGGGCCAGGGCGGGCTCGAGGCGCAACGGCGCTATATCGAGGAGCGGCCGCAGCAGCCGCGCTCGCACTACCAGCCGCCGCCGACTCCGAGTCAGATGGGCGGACCGCTGATGCTGCCGGGTTCGATGCCACCGACCGAGGAGGTGATCCTCGGCGACGAAGAGGGCAACGGCGTGCTCGACGAGATGCAGCAGGGCGAAGGCGAGACGGGGATCACCCCGCGAAACGACCCGTTCGCCTACCGGCCGGGACAGCAGACCGGCTCGATCCGGCGCTAAAGGGCAGGCCTGAGCTCAGCCGTAGCGCCAGGCCCTTCTGGCGCTATGGAGTATCCGTTCACGGGGCACCAGAACCCGACGCTCTTCCACGAAGTTCAGCGCGAGACCAAAACCTGCCGGCACTCCTGCGGCAGCGCATCGAGCGACATGGGCGGCTTGGGCTTCGGCTTCGGGCCGGGCTTCGGCTTGGGCGGGTTGAATATCGCCTTGTACTGACGCTCGATCCAGCCGGCGAGCTCCTCGCCGCAACCATCACCGAAATTCGGCGGCTCCTGGCCGGCGCAACCCTCGACGCCCGGCGGGCAACTCATCCTAATGTGGAAGTGGTAATTGTGCCCCCAGATCGGCCTGACCTTGTTGAGCCAGTTCCGATCCGAGCCGGCCTCGCGGCAGAGCGCGACCTTCAGCGCCGGATTGACGAAAATGCGCTCGACCCGCGGCTCGCTCGCCGCCGCCTTGATCAGCCTCGTATGCGCCGGCGTCCAGTTCTTCGGATCGACGTCGCGCCAGTCGGCCCGGGCCATGTTGACTGCCGGCATGTTCTCGCGGTCGTCGGCATCGAGACGCTTCCTCGGCATCGGCGTCAGCCAGATATCGGCATCGAGGCCGATCTGATGCGAGGCATGGCCGGTCAGCATCGGCCCGCCGCGGGCCTGCGAGATGTCGCCGACCAGCAGCCCGGCCCAGCCGGTGAGCTTCGGCACCTCGCGCGCGAAGCTTTCGAGATAGTCGATCAGCTCCGGATGGCCCCAATTGCGGTTGCGGGCCCGACGCATCACCTGCCAGCTCTCGCCATCAGGGGCCAGCGCCTTGCCTCCCGCGAGGCAGCCACGCGCATAGGAACCGATGGCGCGAGCCTTCATCGCCGCAGCCGGGGTGGTCTTCTGGCCGAAATGGGCGCGGGCGGCATCGGGGAAAGCGGCGATATTGGCGGCGCGGCGCCTGGCCTCGTCCTCGGCGGTGGACTGGGCACGCGCGGCGCCCGCCAGCAAGGCGAGCGGCAGCAGAATCAGCAGGGCGATACGAGAGGAGCTTGACATCGGCGCAGACTCGCAAGCTCAGCGAGGAAAGGTCAAGCGCGCCGCTTGCAGCCAGGCGCTGCCGAGGCGCCAAGGCCCCGGTGCCCCGCCCTCGCACAGGAGACGGAACCTCCTCCGCGCGCCTGACGTTCTTCGACTGCGCTCCCGTCGAATGGCGACGGTGCCGCGCTGACCCGAAGGAGGCGCATCATGTCCACCGTCCTGATCATCGTCTTGCTGATCGTCCTGCTCGGCGGCGGGTATTACGGCCATCGCAGCTATGGCGGCGCCGGCCTCGGCGGCGTCCTCGGCCTGGTGCTGGCGATCGTACTCGTGCTCTGGCTGCTCGGCGCGCTCGGCGGCGCACCGGTGCGCGTCTAGATCGCCGCGCGCCCGTTCGGACGCAGTGACGGTGATCTATCTCAGTGTTATCGCGTCGGAGTTTTCCGGAAAGCGGAGTCCATTTTTCGGTCCGATGCTATAGGCGTCGGCGCCCGACGCTCACGGAAGGCGCAGCCCGCCTTCCGCCGCTAGCCCGGCAAGCCGGACAGGCGTTCAGTTGGCGAGCTGCCAGACCAGGATGGCTGCGGCCAGATCCTCGAGCGCCGTCCCCACCGATTTGAACAGGGTGACGTCGTCGCGCTCGGCGGCGGTCTCGTATTCGCCGCGGCAGAGCCCGGTCAGCGTGCCGGCGACCTGCTCGGCCCGATAGGCGCCGGCCTTGATCGCGACGGCGACATCGCCGCCTTCATGCAACGCCGCCTCGGTATCGACGAAGACATGGGCGCGCTGCAGTGCCTCGTCATCGGCCTCGCGCATCGCCATGTTGAAGGCGCCGACCAGATCGAGATGAGCGGTGCGCTTCAGCCAACGCCCCTGGATGATCGGCTCGCGCGACAGCGTGGCGCAGGAGATCAGATCGGCCTGGCGCGCCTCGGCCTCGAGATCCTCGGCAACGCGCGCCGCGATGCCATCCGCAACCAGTTCGGCGACGACCTCGGCCGCGGCTTCCGGCCGGCGGGCCCAGATCGCGACGTCCTCGAAATTGCGGACGCTGCGATGCGCCTTGACCAGGAAGGGGGACAGCGCGCCGGCCCCGACCATCAGCATGCGCTTGCTGTCCGGTCGCTCCAGCATGCGCGAGGCGAGCGCCGAGGCGGCGGCGGTGCGCCACAAGGTCAGGCGCGTGCCGTCGAGCGCCGCCAGCGGCTTGCCGGTGGCGCCGTCCATCAGGAGATAGGTGCCCATCACGCTGGGCAGGCCCATGCTGGCATTGCCGGGATAGACCGTCGCGACCTTGGTGCCGAGATAGGCCGGGGAGATCTCGGGCCCGGTCCAGGCCGGCATCAGCAGGAGCGTACCGGTCGCGTCCGGGCGCGCGACTTCATGATGATGCCGGACGGGGGTGACGATATCGCCGCGAAAGGCGGCGCCCAGGGCATCGACGAGCGCAGGAAAGGTGAGCAGGCCGTCGATCTCGGCGGCGGAAAAGAATCGCATAGGAAGAATCAGACTCGGCTGGTCAGCGCAGGCAGCGCGGAATCGGGAACGGCGGCGCGCAAGGATTGCGCCTCGCCGCGCAACTTCTCGGCCTCGCGCCGGTTGACGCGGGCCGCCTTGCGGTGCTTGCTCTGCGTCAGCCAGGAGGCGCAGCCGCCGATCAGCACGCCAAGGGCAATGGCCGCCAGGATCACGGCAAAGAGCGGCACGTCGAAGGCCAGAACCGGCAGGTCCCGGCTGATCGGATCGAAGGAGACGCGAACCGGCGCGCGGTTCGCGACCGAGAACAGGACGATCAGCAGCGCCACCGGGACGAGCACGAGCGCCTTGAAGAAAGCCTTCATTCGGTAACCTCCGCTCGCGCCGCTCAGGCCTTGCCGTTCAGCCGCAGGCGCAGCTCCTTGCCGGTCTTGAAGACCGGAACGAGCTTCTGGTCGACCTCGACGGAATCGCCGGTGCGCGGGTTGCGGCCGACCCTGGCTTCGCGCTGCTTGGTCGAGAAGGCGCCGAAGCCCCGCAGCTCGACCCGGTCACCGCGCGCCAGCGCCTTGACGATCTCGTCGAGGATCGAGCCGACGATATTCTCAATGTCGCGCTGATACAAATGGGTGTTGCGCTCGGCAATGCGCTGGACGAGTTCAGATTTTATCATGGCGCCAATATAACCGCTTGTAAGATCGTCATTTTTCGCCGGCAGGCTGCCAGAGCGCCAAGGGCGCGTCAAGCCGCAGGCCGGTGGGCTGCTCCGCGGCCCGGGCGATCAGCACGGCCAGGCTCTCCAGCCCCGCCGCGCGCGCCAGCGCCTCGCCCGCGCTCCAGATTCCGAAGGAGGAGCTCTCGCTGCGGCGGCGCCAATCGCGCACCGGCAAGGACTTGCCGACGCCCTTCTCGCGCTCGAGCCAGGCGATGGCCTCGCCCTCACCGCCGATCTCGTCGATCAGCTTGAGTCCGACCGCCTGGCGGCCGGAATGGACCCGGCCATCGGAGACCGCGGCGAGCTCGGGATCGTTCAGATGGCGGCGGTCGCGCACCAGCCGCTTGAACCAGTCGTAATTGTCCTCGACCACGCGGCGGAGTGCGGCGATCGCCTCCGGCGAAGCGGGTTCGAAGGCATTGGGCGCAGCCTTGAGCGGGCTCGACTTCACCTCCTCGACCTTGACGCCGATCGTGTCCATCAGCTTGGCGAGGTTGGGGAACTGGAAGAGCACGCCGATCGAGCCGACGAGCGAGGTCTGGCGGGCGACGATGCGGTCGCTGCCGAGCGCGACGATGTAGCCGCCGGAAGCGGCGAGCCCGTCGACCACGGCGACCACCGGCTTCTTGGCGGCGAGCCTGCGCACCGCCTCATGCACCGCTTCCGAACCGGTCGTGGTGCCACCGGGGCTGTCGATCCGCAGCATCACCGCGCTGGCGCGGCTATCCTCGAGCGATTTGAGCAGGTCGAGGGTGCGCCTGTCGCCGGAGATGAAGCCGGAAATGGTGACGCGAGCGATATGGGCCTGAGCGGTGCTGCCGGGCAGGCGTCCGGTCCAGGCGAGTGCGGCGCCGACGAGCATGACGACGACCCCCGCCAGCGCCAGCAGGCGCCAGAGCGACAGCTTGCGTCTCAGGCTGCGGCGGTCGGCGAGCAGATCGGCGTCAGTCGACATGTCGGCGGCTCCGGTAGGCAAGGCCAGTGGTTTAGCCGCGCCATGGCAGGCGGGCAAGGCGGCAAATGCCGCATGGCGGCCAAGGATCGGTTCAGGCGCCGATCTCGGCCCGGTGCCGGTCGAGCGCATACAGGGCGAGCCCGCTCGCCACCGAGCGGAAGGCATCGCCGATATGGATGCGCTGCGCCCCGAAGCGCCGGTCGAACAGCGCCCTGACCGCGGGGACATGCGAGGTGCCGCCGGTCATGAACACCGCCTCGATGCTTCCGGCCTCGACACCGGCCTTGGCCAGCGCCTCGTCGAGTGCCTGCTCGATCGCCGCGACATCCTCGGCGATCCAGCCCTCGAAGGCGGCACGCGTCACGCTACGATCGATCTCGACACCCATCTGGCTGAAGCTCAGCCGCGTTTCGTCCTGGCTCGACAGCGCGATCTTGGTGGCGGAGACGGCGCGGTAGAGCTCGTAGCCGAGATCGTATTCGATCACCGTCATCAGATCCTCGAGCCGACCCGGCTCGACCGCGTCGCGGATCAGGGCCTTGAGCTCGGCCATGGTCTCGCGGCTCTTCATCAGCGAGAGCCGGTGCCATTGCGCGAAGGCGGCGTGATAGTGCGCCGGAATCGGCAGGCGCTTGCCGAAAGACAGATAATCCGTGCCCTTGCCGAGGCGTGGCGACACCGCATGCTCGATGATGCGATAGTCGAAGGTGTCACCGGCGACGCCGACACCGGAATGCGAGAGCGGGATCGCCTCGAGGCGCCCCGTTCCGCCGGGCTCGAAGCGCATCACCGAGAAGTCGCTGGTGCCGCCGCCGAAATCGGCGACCAGCATGGTCTGCGCCTGCTTCAGCTCGCGCGCATACCAATAGGCGGCGCCAAGGGGCTCGAAGGCGAAGTCGACGCGCGGCATGCCGGCCTTGGCATAGGCGCCCGAAAGCCGGCCGAGCGCCAGCTCCTCATCCGGGCGCTCGCCGGCGAAGACCACAGGGCGGCCGGAGATCAGCGGGCGCTCGGCGAGTCCGTCGAGCCCGGCCGAGAGATCGCTCAGGAAGACCGCGATCAGGTCCTCGAGCTGGAAGAGCTTGCCGAAGAGCCGGGTCTCCTGGAAGGCGCGGCTGGAGAGATGGGTCTTCAGCGACTGCAGGAAGCGGTGCTCGGTCGTCATGCCGAGCGCCATGTCGAGCGCGTCCGGGCCGCTGACATGGGCGACATGGGTGTTGGGCGGCCGCCCCTCGCGCCAGAACATCAGCGCCGAGCGATAGGCGTCGACCGCGCCCTGCTTCGTCGCAAAGCTGCGGGTCGAGACGCTGCCATCGGCGCGCGCAAGGGCGACCACGCTGTTGGTGGTGCCGAAATCGATGCCGATCGCCGCGTGGTCCATGGTCGTCTCCTGCTCATCTCGTCACGGTCGGGCTTGACCCGACCATCTCGGAAACCTGTGTTCTCTGGTCCCGAGTTTCTCGGATCTGCGCTTCGCTTCGTCCGAGAATGACGAGCTCGGCCGAAACAAAAGCCCGCGCGGATCTCTCCGCGCGGGCCGGTGGTCTGGTCAGGCCGCGAGACGCGGCCCGCGGATCACTTCTTCTCGGTGTTGGCCTTCTTGAGGGCCGCGCCGAGGATGTCGCCGAGCGAAGCACCCGAGTCGGCCGAACCGTACTGGGCCATCGCCTCCTTCTCCTCGGCCATTTCCAGGGCCTTGATCGAGACCTGGATCTTGCGGGCCTTCTTGTCGAAGAGGATGACGCGGGCGTCGACCTTCTCGCCGGCGGCGAAGCGCTCAGGGCGCTGCTCGGCACGATCACGCGCGATTTCGGCGCGCTTGATGAAGGTGGTCATGTCCGTGCCGGCGATCTTGACGTCGAGGCCGCCTTCCTTGACGTCGATGACCTCGCAGGTCACGACCTGGCCCTTCTTGAACTCGCCGGCATCCACGAAGGGATCGCCGCCGAGCTGCTTCAGGCCGAGCGAGATACGCTCCTTCTCGACGTCGACATCGAGAACGACAGCCTGCAGCATGTCGCCCTTCTTGTACTCCTCGATCACCTGCTCGCCCGGACGGTTCCAGTCCAGGTCCGACAGATGGATCATGCCGTCGATGTCGCCTTCCAGGCCCAGGAACAGGCCGAACTCGGTCTTGTTCTTGACCTCGCCCTCGACCACCGAACCGGACGGATGCTGCTCGGCGAAGACCTCCCACGGATTGCGGAGTGTCTGCTTGAGGCCGAGCGAGATGCGGCGCTTGACCTGGTCGACCTCGAGGATCGCGACGTCGACTTCCTGGGAGGTCGAGACGATCTTGCCGGGGTGGACGTTCTTCTTGGTCCAGGACATCTCGGAGACGTGGATGAGGCCTTCGATGCCCGGCTCCACTTCGACGAACGCGCCGTAGTCCGTGATGTTGGTGACGCGGCCCTTGAGGCGCGCACCGACCGGGTAACGGGCGGCGATGCCATCCCACGGATCGGCCAGCAGCTGCTTGATGCCGAGCGAGATGCGGTGCGTCTCCTGGTTGATCTTGATGATCTTGACCTTGACCGACTGGCCGATGGTCACGACCTCGGACGGATGGTTGACGCGACGCCAGGCCATGTCGGTGACATGGAGCAGGCCGTCAATGCCGCCAAGATCGACGAACGCACCGTATTCGGTGATGTTCTTGACGACGCCGTCGATGACCTGGCCCTCTTCGAGCGAGGCGACGAGCTCGGAGCGAGCCTCGGCGCGGGTCTCTTCGAGGACGGTGCGGCGCGAGACGACGATGTTGCCGCGGCGACGATCCATCTTGAGGATCTCGAAGGGCTGCGGCTGACCCATCAGCGGGCCGACGTCGCGGATCGGGCGGATGTCGACCTGCGAACGCGGCAGGAAGGCGACGGCGCCGTCGAGATCGACGGTGTAGCCACCCTTAACCGTGTTGAAGATGTTGCCCATGACCTTCTCACGGGCCTCGAACGCCTTCTCGAGCTTGACCCAGCTCTCTTCACGGCGGGCCTTGTCGCGCGAGATGACGGCTTCGCCGAGCGCGTTCTCGATCCGGTCGAGATAGACCTCGACCTCGTCGCCGACCTTCAGCTCCTGGTCGCGACCAGGGCCGGTGAATTCCTTCAGCGCGACGCGACCTTCGGTCTTCAGACCGACGTCGATGATCGCCATGTCCTTCTCAATGGCAACGACCTTGCCCTTGATGACGGTACCTTCGAGGGCCTCGTTCCGGGTGAACGATTCCTCGAGCAGAGCGGCGAAATCCTCGCGGCCCGCGTGATAGCTTTCGACAGCTGACATAAGTGCTCCTGAACGCCGGCCGCGTATCCCGCGGATGTCCGGCTGGGCGCCGATTGGGTTGGTGTTGCGATCCGGATCGAACCGCGCGGTGCTCCGCTCACGGAGCTTGCCGACCTTTTCAAGGACGGCGGCGCCTGGCCGCAGGGGCCGATCCGCATCCAAGAGGCCGCGCCAAACGCAAAACGGGAGCTGGCCGGTTCGACCGCCCCCGGCTGTGATCGATCACGGCCCTTCGGACGAGCCGGATTTAGTCGATCCCCGGCCTCGGGACAAGAGCCGACAGGGCCTTTCGGCCCGGAAAAACCGCATCGCGGCGGCGAATCCTCCTTGCCGACCTGGGGTACCCCGTTCGGATCAGGCCGTCCGCTTGCCGCTAGGTCATCCACATGTCAATAAACCGGCCTTGACGCGCGGCTCGCCAGCCGCCCGCCACTACCGCCCGTCGTTGCGAATACTGCTCTGAGCTCGCCATCCGTCGTGATCGGCCGCGCCCCTTGCGTGCGCCAGACCAGGAGCCATCGTCGATGCACAGCCCCCTCCCCCGTCTCGCCTTCCTCGCCGCCGCCCTGTTCGCAGCAGCGACCAGCGCCAGTGCCGACAGCGCCCCGCCGAAAGAAAGGGTCCAGCGCGGCGAATACCTCGCCGGAATCATGGATTGCGGCGGCTGCCATACGCCCGGCGTCTTCCTCGGCAAGCCGGACAAGGCGCGCAGCTTCGCCGGCTCCGAGGTCGGCTTCCAGATTCCCGGGCTCGGCACCTTCTACCCACCCAATCTGACGCCCGATCCGGAGACCGGTCTCGGCAAATGGAGCGAACTCGACATCATCAAGGCCGTGCGCACCGGCATCAGGCCCGACGGGCGGATGCTGTCGCCGGCCATGCCCTATGAAAGCTACCGCAAGCTGAACGATGCCGACGCGCTCGCGCTCGCGACCTATTTCAAGAGCCTGAAGCCGGTGAAGAACGCGGTTCCTGCGCTCGCCGGGCCGAGCGAGAAGCCGAGCGCGCCCTACCTCGCGGTCGTCTCGCCGCAATAGGGCGCAGCACCGCCCCTCGCCGGGAGCCGGTCGCTCATGCGTGCCGGCGCCCTTGCACGGGCGCGCCGCGGAGCCAATCTGCAGAGCGAATGCCGGCTGGCCCGGCGCGCTCAAGGGATCGGCCGCATGCTTCCCCTCTCCATCCTCGACCTCGCCTTCATCACCGAAGGCGCGACGGCCGCCGACGCGCTGCACAACAGTCGCGATCTCGCCCGTCATGCCGAAAAACTCGGCTACACCCGCTTCTGGCTGGCCGAGCACCACAACATGACCGGCATCGCCAGCGCCGCGACCTCTGTCGCGATCGGCTATGTCGCCGAGGGTACCTCGACGATCCGCGTCGGCGCCGGCGGCATCATGCTCCCCAACCATTCGCCGCTGGTGATCGCCGAGCAGTTCGGCACGCTGGAGGCGCTCTATCCCGGCCGCATCGATCTCGGCCTCGGCCGCGCGCCGGGTACCGACCAGCGCACCTGGCGGGCGCTGCGGCGCGAGGCCGATTCGGCCGAGCGCTTCCCCCAGGACGTGCTCGAGCTGCAGGCTCTGCTCGGCCCGCTCCAGCCCGACCAGGTGATCCAGGCGGTCCCCGGCACCGACAGCAATGTGCCGCTCTGGATCCTCGGCTCGAGCCTGTTCGGCTCTCAGCTCGCGGCGATGCTCGGCCTGCCCTATGCCTTCGCCTCGCATTTCTCGCCGGATGCGCTGATGGACGCGCTTTCCGTCTATCGCGAGCGTTTCCAGCCCTCGGCCCAGCTCGACAAGCCCCATGCCATGGTCGGCTGCAATGTCGTCGTCGCCGAGACCGATGCCGAGGCGCGATACCTGTTCACCTCCGTGCAGCAGCGCTTCGCCGACATGCTGCGCGGCAAGCGCGGCCTGCTGGCGAAGCCGATCGACGATATCGAGAGCTACTGGTCCGGCCCGGAGAAGGCGCAGGCCCAGCGCATGCTCGCCTGCTCCTTCGTCGGCTCGCGCACGACCGTTCAGGCGCAGCTGCAGGCCTTCGTCGAGAAGACCAGGGCGGACGAGCTGATCGTCGCCTCGGCGGTCTTCGATCACGCCGCCCGCAAGCGCTCCTATGAGATGCTCGCCGAAATCCAGCCCGCGCTCGGCCCGGTGATGGCCCAGGCCTAGACCGCCGCGCGTCCGTTCGGACGCGGTCACGGCGATCTATCTCATCGTTATAGCATCGCATTCTTCCGAAAAATGGAGTCCACTTTTCGGTCCGATGCTATAGCCTCGGCAGGACGGGCGCGTCCTGGCCACCGGCCGACCACGCGGCGGGCGAAACCTCGCCAGACACCGACAATGCGCAGCCGGTGAATTCGGCCGGCTGCTTCCCCTGCATCGGCCTTCATGCAAGGTTGCGCCAGTTTCGCCGGCGCCGGAGGAGAACGCCATGGGTTGGGCCGTCCTGGGACTGATCGTCGTCGTCGTGATCTATCTGATCATGACCTATAACGGGCTCGTGGCGATGCGGCAGCGCGTCAACCAGGCCTTCGCCGACATCGACGTGCAGCTGAAGCAGCGGCATGACCTGATTCCCAATCTGGTCGAGACCGTGAAGGGCTATGCCAGCCACGAGAAGGAAACCTTCGACGCCGTCATCAAGGCCCGTAACCAGGCCCAGGCCGCGGCCGGCCCGCATGACCAGGCCGTGGCCGAACAGCAGCTCACCGGCGCCGTCGGCCGGCTGCTCGCGCTCGGCGAGGCCTATCCCGACCTGAAGGCGAGCGCGAACTTCCAGCAGCTCCAGCAGGATCTCGGCAATGTCGAGGACAAGCTGGCCGCGGCGCGGCGCTTCTTCAACAATGCCGTCAGCGAGTTCAACACCGCGATCCAGGCCTTCCCGGCGGTGTTCTTCGCGCCGCAGATGGGCTTTACCCCGCGCGAGTTCTTCGATGTCGGCGAGCAGACCAGGGCACAGATCGAAGTCGCCCCGAGCGTGAAGTTCTGACGAGGCGCGCGAGCGCGGAGCCGCTGTGATGCCGGGGGAAGCTTTCGGGCTCTACACCCACCAGCGCAACAACCGGATCAGGTCGAATTTCCTGCTCGTCGGGCTGTTCCTGCTGGTCTACCTGACCGTCTGGGGCCTGCTGCTGGTCGGCTACGGCTATGGCGGCGTGCCGCGCGGCAGCAGCGCCTTCAGCGAAGCCGGACGAACCTTCCTGTCCTGGCTGCCGGTGATCACGCTCGCCACGGCCGCCTGGATCTTCATCGGCTTCCGTATCAATGTCGCGCTGATCGGCGCGGTGTCCGGCGCCAGTGGGATCAGCCGCGAGGAGAATCCCAAGCTCTACCGGATGCTTGAGAACCTCTGCATCTCGCGCGGCATGGTGACGCCGAAGCTCGCGATCATCCAGAGCGACGCGCTCAACGCCTTCGCCAGCGGCGTCAACGACAAGCAGTTCACGGTGACGCTGACCACCGGGCTGATCGAGCAGCTCAACGATGCCGAGCTCGAAGCGGTGATCGCCCATGAGCTCACCCATATCCGCAATGGCGACGTCCGGCTGATGGTGATCGCGATCGTCATCGCCGGCGTGATCTCCTTCGTCGGCGAGGTGATGTTCCGCGGCCTCACCCGGCGCAGCATCCGCTATTCCTCGTCCTCCGACGACAAGAAGGGCGGCGGCATCGCGATCCTGATCGGCATCGCCGTGATCGCGATCTCCTGGTTCCTGGCGATCGTGGTCCGGCTATCGCTGTCCCGGGCGCGCGAATATCTCGCCGATGCCGGCGCGGTCGAGCTCACCAAGAATCCGGACGCGATGATCTCGGCCCTGCTCAAGATCTCCGGCCGCGCCGATATCGAGGGCGTACCCTCGGGCGTGATGGACATGTGCTTCGAGAACGATCCCGATGATTTCGCCGATCTGTTCTCGACCCATCCTTCGGTGACCAAGCGGGTGCAGGCGCTGGTGCAGACCGCCGGCGGTCGCATGCCGCTCGAGGCGCCGATCGGCCCGCCCAAGGTCGCCGAGCGCCAGCCTCTGCCGGAAATCGCCGAGACCTCGGCCGCTCACGGGCCGTGGAGCCGCAAGCCGCCGGGCTGAAGCCCCGCCTCGGCTCAGCGGCCGTCCTTCGCCCAGGTCAGCGCTTCCTCGAGCCGGTCGTCGCCCCAGAACAATTCACCGTCTTCGGTGACGAAGGTTGGCGCGCCGAAAATGCCCAGCGATTTCGCCAGCTCGGTCTCGGCCTTCAGCCGGCCCTTGACCTCCTCGCTGCGTGCCAGCGGGAAGGCGAGCGACGGATCGGCACCGGCAGCGCGCAGCGCGGCGGTCAAGACCGCCTCCTCGGCGATGTTGCGCCCCTCGCAGAACTCGGCCCGGAACAGCGCCCTGGTGAAGCCCGGCAGCCAACCGGCATCGCGGCCGGCAAGCGCCAGCCTCGCGGCGACCAGCGAGTTCTGCGGAAAAGCCTCCGGCTTGACGATGCTGAGCCCGGCACGGCCGGCGCGGCGCGCCACATCGCGCCACATATAGCGGCCCTTGCTGGGGTAGAGGTTGAAGGGTGAGCTGTTCCAGCCCTGCGCCGCAAAGATCGGCGCGAGCAGGAAGGGGCGCCAGCGCAGATCGACCCCGGCGGCCTCGGCCGCAGCCTCGATCCTGAGGGCAGTCAGACAGGAATAGGTCGAGGCGAACTCGAACCAGAAATCCAGAACAGGACGTTTCGTCATCAGCCCCCCCGGCGGTCCGAAGCCGGTCCGCCAAATCCACCACGGCGCGGGCGGCACGCCCGTCGATCATCATGCCGGCCCCCCGGCCCGGACCGGCCGGTGCCGATCCATCACCGGAAGACGCCATATCGATCAGAAGGTTCCGATTGCGTCGCCCGTAGCCCTGCGATAGTGCGCCCTTACGTCCGAAATGCGGCCGCCGCGGCCGCATCCGTCTCTCAGGCATGAGCATGTCTCATGCAGCCTCAGCAGGAAGATCAGCCGATGGCCGAAAAGCGCGTGAACAAGGTCGTACTCGCCTATTCCGGCGGCCTCGACACTTCGATCATCCTGAAGTGGCTGCAGACCACCTATAATTGCGAGGTCGTGACCTTCACGGCCGATCTCGGCCAGGGCGAGGAGCTCGGCCCGGCGCGCGACAAGGCGCTGCTGCTCGGCATCAAGCCCGAGAACATCTTCATCGAGGACCTGCGCGAGGAATTCGTGCGCGACTACGTCTTCCCGATGTTCCGCGCCAACGCCGCCTATGAGGGCGTCTATCTGCTCGGCACCTCGATCGCCCGGCCGCTGATCGGCAAGAAGCTGATCGAGATCGCCGAGAAGGTCGGCGCCGACGCCGTCTCGCACGGCGCCACCGGCAAGGGCAACGACCAGGTCCGCTTCGAGCTGACCGCCTATGCGCTGAAGCCAGACGTTCATGTCATCGCGCCCTGGCGCGAATGGGATCTGCGCTCGCGCGAGCAGCTGATCGCCTTCGCCGAGCAGCACCAGATTCCGATCGCCAAGGACAAGCGCGGCGAGGCGCCGTTCTCGGTCGACGCCAACCTGCTGCACGCCTCCTCGGAGGGCAAGGTGCTGGAGGACCCGGCCGTCGAAGTGCCGGACTACGTCTATTCGCGCACGATTTCGCCGGAGGACGCGCCCGACAAGCCGACCGTGATCACCATCGATTTCGAGCAGGGCGACGCGGTCGCGATCGACGGCCAGAAGCTCTCGCCGGCGACGCTCCTGGCCAGGCTCAACGAGCTCGGTCGCGACAATGGCATCGGCCGGCTCGACCTGGTCGAGAACCGCTTCGTCGGCATGAAGAGCCGCGGCATGTACGAAACGCCCGGCGGCACGATCCTGCTTTCGGCGCACCGCGCCATCGAGTCGATCACGCTCGACCGCGGCGCCGCCCATCTCAAGGACCAGCTCATGCCGCAATATGCCGAGCTGATCTATAACGGCTTCTGGTTCTCGCCGGAGCGCGAGATGCTGCAGGCGCTGATCGACAAGAGCCAGGAATTCGTCACCGGCCAGGTGCGGCTCAAGCTCTACAAGGGCGGCGTCCACGTCATCGGCCGCTCGAGCCCGTATTCGCTCTACGACCAAGACCTCGTCACCTTCGAGGAAGGCGCCGTCGCCTATGACCACCGCGACGCGGCGGGCTTCATCAAGCTGAACGCGCTGCGCCTGCGCACGCTCGGTCAGCGCAAGAAGAAGCTCGGCCTCTGATACCACCCAACTAAAAAGGCGCTGGTCATCCCGGGTCTCCCTTCGGTCGCCCGGGATGACCAGCGTTTGATGGCCGGAGAGGCCGTGGCAGGGTGATCAGATCTCGATCTCGACCCCGACCTCGACGACCTGCTTGGCCGGAATATGGAAATGCGCGGCGGAACGCTCGGCGTTGCGCTGCATGAAGGCGAAGAGCGCCTCGCGCCACATCGCCATGCCCGCGATCTCCTCGCGCGGAATGACCGTCTCGCGGCCGATATAATACGACATCCCAGCGAGATCGACGCCAGGCAGCAGGCCGCGCTCGACGCCGCAGCGCAAGCCGTCCGGGATGCGTGGTGTCTCCATGAAGCCGAAATGGATGATCACGCGCGTGACGCTGGGCGCGAGCTCGACCACCTCGATCCGATTCTCGTCGGAGACGCGCGGAATCTCCTCGAGCTTGCCGGTCACCAGCAGAATGCGTTCGTGCAAGGCGTGGTTGTGGCGAACGAAATGCGTCAACGAGATCGGCAGCCCACGCGCGGCCGAGGCCAGGAAGGCGGCCGTCCCTGGCAGGCGCAGCGGCGGATTCGTCGCCAGCATGTCCAGGACCCCCTTCTCCGGCTCGCGCTGGCGCGCGCGCGCCGCCTCCACCAAAGCGAGGCCACGCCGCCAGGTCAGCATGATCATCGTCAGCACCAGGGCCAACAGCAGCGGGTACCAGCCGCCCTCGTGCAGTTTCGGCAGGTTCGCCGAGAAGAAGGCGAGGTCGATCAGCAGGAAGAAACCGTTGACCGCCACGACGAGGATCGGGTTGTAGCCCCATTTCAGCGCGATCAGCGCCGCAAGCCCAGTGGTGATGGCCATCAGTAGCGAGACGGCGATGCCATAGGCGCCGGCCAGCGCGTCGGAGGAGCGAAACATGAAGACCGACGTGAGGGTCGCCAGGCAGATCATCCAGTTGACGATCGGGATGTAGATCTGCCCCTTCTGGTCATCCGCCGTATGCTGGATGTGGATGGCGGGGAAGAGGCCGAGCTGCACGGCCTGCCGGGTCAGCGAGAAGGCGCCGGTGATCACCGCTTGCGAGGCGATGACGGCGGCCGCCGTCGCGAAGAACACCATGGGATAGTGCGCCCAGTCCGGGGCGAGCTGATAGAACGGGTTGGCGATCGCCTCGGGATGGCTCAGCAGCAGGCCGCCCTGACCGAAATAGTTGAGCATCAGCGCCGGTAGCACGACGACAAACCAGGCGATGCGGATCGGCATCGGGCCGAAATGGCCCATATCCGCATACATCGCCTCGCCGCCGGTCACGGCGAGGAAGGTGGCGCCCAGCACGGCGAAGCCGATGATCGGGGCGGTGTGGGTGATAAAGTAGAGCGCGTTGAACGGGTTGATCGCGGCTAGGATGTCCGGCGCCATCAGGATGCCCCGGATGCCGAGCAGCGCGAGGGCGATGAACCAGAGCAGCATGATCGGCCCGAACAGCTTGCCGATGAAGCCGGTGCCCTTGCTCTGCACGAGGAAGACGCCGATCAGGATCATCGCGGTCAGCGGAACGATGGCCGGCGCCAGGAACGGCGCATCGACCTTGAGGCCTTCGATCGCGCTCAGCACGGAAATCGCCGGCGTGATGGCGCCGTCGCCATAGAGCAGCGCGGCGCCGACGAGGCCGACCACCAGCACATAGGCCCGTACCGAGCCCGGCTTGGCATGGCGGGCCTTGAGCAGGGCCAGCATCGCCATGATGCCGCCTTCACCGCGATTGTCGGCGCGCATGATCAGCAGCGAATACTTGAGCGAGATGACCAGGATCAACGCCCACAGAATCATCGAGACGCAACCGACGACCGCGGCCGGCTGCAAGGCCCCGCCGGCGCTCGCGGCACGGGCGGCCTCCTTGAGCGCATAGAGCGGGCTGGTGCCGATATCGCCGTAGACGACGCCGAGAGCGCCAAGCGTCATGGCAGGGACGGAGCCATGCTGCTCGCCATGAGACGGCGAGCTGCTCTGTGACAGAACCCCTTGGGTCATGCGCCACTCTCCCGCTTTTGTGGGAGTAGCGCATGCGCCGGTCGCGACAGCAAGATGCCTGTCGGCTGACGCTCCTTCCAGCAAGGCGAGCCGTCATTCCCGCCGCGGCGAACCCGCGTAGCGCCGGGATGACGAGGTCGCTTGATGCAGCTGGAGATCGAGCCCGCCAGCCTTGTCTTGCAGGCTTACTTTCCGAGCTTGCCGATGGCGAAGAACTGGGTCTCGCCGGAGGAATCGTCGACGCCGTCATTGTCGGTGACGACGAAGAGGTTGCCCTCCTTGTCGAGCGCCATGCCCTCGACCTTGTCGAGCCCGTAGCCGCCGCGCTTCATCAGCTCCGGCGTCAGGTCGCGCAGCAGCGTCTTCTCGACCGTCGGGATGTCGGAAGCGCCGAGCGGCGCCGGCTTCATCCCCCTCACCGAGAAACTCTGCAGCGTCTTCACCGCCCCGGCACCGAACTGGTTGTCACGCTCGATCACAGCGAAGCGGTCCTCGCCGAGATAGGTTAGCTCCGAAAGCCCCATCCAGGCACCGGCAGCCGGCGCGCTCAGCGGATAGTGCAGCACGCCCCAACTCTTGTCGGCGGGCCTGTAGCTCAGGATCTTGGCCTTGCCCTTGGGATCATCCTTCCATTCGCGCTGCACGGCGAGCCAGACCGTTTCGTCCGCGCCCGTGCCGGTGACGGCAACGCCCTCAAGGCCGAAGCGCGAGGCCTGGGCCTCGAGTTCCGCCGGCAGGAAAATCTCCTCCTCGACCTCGCCCTTGGCAGAAACGCGCAGCAGGATGTTCTTCGTCGGCTTCTCCTTGTGCTCGGGATTGCCCTCCGAGGCGAGCCAGAAGCCGCCACCGGGACGCGTTGCGATGCCTTCGAGGTCGTAGGCGGCGGGCTTGCCGTCCTTGCCGAGCGTCAGCGCGCCGGTGATCGTCGCCGGCTTCGCCGTCGCGTCGATTTCGAGGATGCGGGAGGGCGAATAGGCGCTGTCGGTGACGGCGAAGAGCCGGCCGGTCAGGCTCGGATGGGCCGCGAGGCCTGAGAGCGCCCCCCAGCCGAGCGGCACGCCACCGACATCGGCGGACTGAATGGTCGGATAGGCGGCCTGGGCCGCGCTGCGCTCGTAGATCGTCACCGCCGAGCGCGGCCCGCCCTTGGCACCGAGATCGGCCTCGGAGGCCGAGACGAAGAGGTTGCGCTGCGGGATGGCGAGCAGGCCCTCGGGAGCGATCCCGCCCGGCAGCGCCTGGAGATAGCGCGGGGCACGGCCAGCGCCCTCGTCCTTGAAGACGAGCACGAGGGAGGCCCGCTCCAGCCCGACGAAGATCAGCCGGTCCTCGCCATAGGTTCCGACCTCGATGCCCTCGGGCTCGCTGCCCTTGGCCGCCGAGCGGCGCTCCGGATAGTGTCCGAGCCTGATGGCGATATGGTCGACCAGTGCGCCAGAATCGAACTCGACCGTGCCGTCCTTGCGGAAGATGGTGAAGCCGCGCGAGCCGCCCTTCCAGTCGCCCTCATTGGCGGTGACGAAGCGGTCATTGTCGAGCCAGCGCACGGCATCGGGCTCGCGCGCCACCCCTTTCAGCTCCTCGACCGGGCTGATCTGGCCGTCGCGGGTCTTGTCGATGCTCTTCAGATCGACCGCACCGGCCGGGAAATGGGCAACGAGCTTGCCGGTCCCGGTGTCGACGATGGCGAGGTGGTTGTTCTCCTGCAGCGTCACCACGGCGAGCCCGTCCTGGTTGACGTCGACGAATTCGGGCTCGGGGTCGGTTGGCTCGACGGCGGTGATGCCGGTGAGGTCGACGATTTGCTTCGAGGCACAATCAGCTTCGCCGTCCTTGAGGCCGATCAGGGTGAGGTTGCCGGCCGGAAGCTGCGGCAGCGCGCCCTTGTCCAGTTTCTCGTCGCGCTCGTTCTCGATGGCGATGACGATCTTGCGCTTGTCCTTGCTCAGCGCGATCGAATCCGGCTGGCCGCCGAGCTCGCATTTCGCCATGACCTGCTTCGTCTTCAGGTCGATGGTGGCGAGATGCCCGGTCGGTTCCTTGAAATTGTCGCCGGAGGTGACGATCGCGGCGAAGGCCCGGTCACCGAGGACGACCACCGAGGTCGGCTCGCCTTCGACGGACACGAAGCCCGCCGGCTTCGGCGCGCTGGCGGCGGCGATGTCGATCAGGCCGATGCCCTTCTGCTCGGCATCGGTATAGGCGAGCAGCGTGCCGGCCTCGTTGGCGGCGATGATCTCGGCGACGGTCTTCTGCTTGGGGTCGCGGCCGGCGGGGAGATTGCTGGGCACGGAGAAGGTCGCGATACGGTTGAACATCGGTTCGGCCAGAGCCGTACCGCCGAGCAAGACGGTCGCGAGGGCAGCGAAGGCGAGCGGTTTGCGCATCGGACGGGTCCTGTTCCGCAAGGCTTGAGAGAACGGCGGACCCTCCGGCTAATCAGTGCGGGCAACAGTTTCGTGACAGCTGAAACGAGATCGCCCCGCTTCCGGCTCGCCGGAAGCGGGGCGATCTCTGCCGGGGAATTCAAAGCCGGAGAGCAGCGGTCTCAACCTCGACCGGCGTCGACTTTTTGAGCCCGATCACCTCCAGCTCGGTGACGACCGCGACCACCGCGGCCTGAGCCAGGACGAAGGCGATGCCGAGCGCGGTCGGCTGAAACCAGCCGGAGACCAGGATCAGGATACTGTCGGCGACCCAGAGGATGTTGATACCGATCACCGCATGGATGGCGAGCCGCGGCAGACGCACCCGACTGGCGAGGAAGGCGAGCACCGCGGCGCAGGGCAGCAGCACGAGCCCGGCGCCGCGCAGGAACTCGGCCGGGAAGCCGAGCAGGCCGGCAAGCGCTCCGGCTCCGAAACTGAGCAGCAGGCCGGTGGCGGCACAGGCGGCGGCATCGAGGGCGAGGACGTTGCGCAGGAAGCTGGAGGACTGGATGTAGGCCATGGCTGTTCTCCGGTTTGGCCGCCGTTCCGGGCAGCGCCGTTGCTGATGGAGGCCATGCTGACGGATGCCCGGAGGTCGGTCGATTAAGCCGGAGGTAATTGGAAGCCGGTCCGACCGGCGCTAGCTTGCCCCACATGAACCAGCACCAGAAACCTACGGTCGGCCATCTCATCCGCGACTGGCGCCAGCTTCGCCGGCTCAGCCAGCTCGACCTCGCCCTCGAGGCCGAGATCTCCCAGAAGCATCTCAGCTTCATCGAAAGCGGCCGCTCGGCGCCGAGCCGGGACATGGTCCTGCACCTCGCCGAAAATCTCGGCGTGCCCCTGCGTGAGCGCAACGCGCTCCTGCTCGCAGCCGGCTATGCGCCGGTCTATCTCGAACGCTCGCTCGAGGATCCCGGCCTGCAGGCGGCCCGCAGCGCGATCGATCTGCTGCTGAAAGGGCATGAGCCCTATCCGGCGCTGGCGGTCG
The DNA here is from genome assembly GCF_017308075.1 of Allobosea sp. GTDB lineage: Bacteria > Pseudomonadota > Alphaproteobacteria > Rhizobiales > Beijerinckiaceae > Allobosea. The sequence continues at coordinate 46,022 of NZ_JAFKFX010000028.1, read as the reverse complement.
ACCGGCACTGGACGCTGCTCGCCGCCAACGCCGCGGTGGCGCCGCTGCTCGCAGGCGTGACCGAAGCGGAGCTGCTGCGTCCGCCGGTCAATGTGCTGAGGCTCAGCCTGCATCCCGGCGGCCTCGCGCCGGCGATCGTCAACTTCGCCGAATGGCGCAGCCATCTGATCGCCCGGCTGCGCCAGCAGATTCGCGCCACCGCCGACCCGGCGCTCGCCGAACTGCTGGCGGAGCTGTTGGGATATCCCACGCCGGACCTGCCGGCGCGCAAGGGCAAGGCCGGCGAAGACAGCGAGCCGCCGGTCGTCGTGCCGCTGCAAATGCGTTTCGGCGACAGCATCCTGTCGCTGATCTCGGCGACGACGGTGTTCGGCACGCCGGTCGACGTCACCTTGTCGGAACTCGCGCTCGAAACCTTCTTCCCGGCCAATCAGGCGACGGCGGAAGCACTGAGGGCGATAGCCGGCTCGTAGCGCGCAGCGTGCCGGGAACCTTCCTCGCGCCCGGCCGTTCATTGGGCATCGCCGCTGCGGCGGCACATGTTCGAGCAAGGAAACGACCGATGGGCAGCACCGCCGACAAGATCAAGGGCATGGCCAACGAGGCCGCCGGCAACATCAAGCAGGCCGCCGGCAAGGCGCTGAACAAGCCCGGCCTCGAGGCCGAGGGCTTCGCGCAGGAGCGCAAGGGCGAGGCCCAGCAAGCCGTCGGCAAGGCCAAGGATGCGGTCAAGAAAGTGATCGACAAGGCCTGATCATCACATCAGGTCCCGATCAAGAAGCGGGCGCCGAAAGGCGCCCGCTTTTTCGTATCCAGATCATTCCGGCCGCAGCGACGCGTAAGGCCGGAATGGGGCTACCAGCAGGGCGCCTCAGGCGGCGCCGCCGAGGCCGCCGAGGAAGTCCTTGACCCGGCCGAAGAAGCCGGCGCTTTCCGGATGGGTCGCGCCGGAGCTCTCGCGCTCGAATTCGAGCAGCAATTCGCGCTGACGGGCGGTGAGCTTCTGCGGCGTCTCGACCAGGACCTGGATGTAGAGGTCGCCGGAATCGCGCGAGCGCAACACGCTCATGCCCTTGCCCTTGAGGCGGAACTGCTTGCCGGTCTGCGTGCCCTCCGGGATCTTCACCCTGGCCTTCTCGCCATTAAGGGTCGGCACCTCGATCTCGCCGCCTAGTGCCGCCGAGGTCAGGCCGATCGGCACGCGGCAGAACAGGTCGGCGCCATCGCGCTGGAAGATCGCGTGCGGCTTGATCGAGAGGAAGATGTAGAGATCCCCCGCCGGACCGCCGCGCAGGCCGGCCTCTCCCTCGCCGGCGAGGCGGATGCGTGTGCCGTCCTCGACACCGGCCGGGATGTTGACCGAGAGCGTGCGCTCGCGGGTGACGCGGCCGGAACCATGGCAGCCATTGCAGGGATCGTCGATAACCTCGCCACGGCCGCCGCAGGTCGGGCAGGTGCGCTCGACCGAGAAGAAGCCCTGATTGGCACGAACGCGCCCATGGCCGCCGCAGGTCGCGCATTGCCGCGATTTCGAGCCTGCCTTGGCGCCGGTGCCGGTGCAGACCTCGCAGACCACGGAGGTCGGCACGCGAATGGTCGCGTTCTTGCCGGCATAGGCCTCCTCGAGGCCGATCTCGAGATTGTAGCGCAGATCGGCGCCGCGCTCGCGGGCATTGGCGCCGCGCGGACCACCACGGCCGCGGCCGTCGCCGAAGAAGGATTCGAAGATGTCCGACATGAAGTCGGACATGTCGGCCGGGCCGCCACCGCCGCCCTGCTCGAAGGCCTGGTGGCCGTAGCGGTCATAGGCGCCGCGCTTCTGGCCGTCGGAGAGAACCTGATAGGCCTCGTTCAATTCCTTGAACTTGGTCTCGGCCGCCTTGTCGCCGGGATGCCGATCCGGATGGCACTGCATGGCGAGCTTGCGGAAGGCGCTCTTCAGCTCCGCTTCGCTGGCGGTCTTCTGCACGCCGAGAATTTCGTAATAGTCGCGCTTGGACATCAAACAGCCGCTCTTGCGCCCTCCTGCGCCTCACGACGCAGCCAGGCGAGCTTTCCCTTCACAGGCCATTCCGCGAATGCAATGGCCGGGTCAAGCCCGGCCATCACGTTCTACGGGGCGGCGAACGCGCTCAGGCGCTCTTCTTCTTGTCGCCCTTGTCGTCGCTGACATCCTTGAAGTCGGCGTCGATGACGTCGTCCTTCTTGGCGTCGGCTTCGTCGGCAGCGCCATCGGCGGCCCCGGCCTCGGCCTGGCTGGCGGCATACATCGCCTCGCCGAGCTTCATCGAGGCCTGCATCAGCTCATTGGTCCGCGAGGCGATGGCCTCGGAATCATCGCCCGCCAGCGCCGTCTTCAGGGCGTCGAGCGCCGTCTCGATCGCGGTCTTGTCGGCGGCCGAAACCTTGTCGCCATAATCCTTCAGCGACTTTTCGGTCGAGTGCACGAGGCTCTCGCCCTGGTTCTTGGCCTCGACCAGCTCGCGGCGCTTCTTGTCCTCGGCGGCGTTGGACTCGGCGTCCTTCACCATCTTCTGGATCTCGGCCTCGGAGAGACCACCGGAAGCCTGGATGCGGATCTGCTGCTCCTTGCTCGTCGCCTTGTCCTTGGCGGTGACCGAGACGATGCCGTTGGCGTCGATGTCGAAGGTCACCTCGATCTGCGGCATGCCGCGCGGGGACGGCGGAATGCCCATCAGGTCGAACTGGCCGAGCATCTTGTTGTCGGCCGCCATTTCGCGCTCGCCCTGGAAGACCCGGATCGTCACCGCCTGCTGATTGTCCTCGGCGGTCGAGAAGACCTGGCTCTTCTTGGTCGGGATCGTGGTGTTGCGGTCGATCAGGCGCGTGAACACGCCGCCCAGCGTCTCGATGCCGAGCGAGAGCGGGGTCACGTCGAGCAGCAGCACGTCCTTGACGTCGCCCTGCAGCACGCCGGCCTGGACCGCGGCGCCGATGGCGACGACCTCGTCCGGGTTGACGCCCTTGTGGGGCTCCTTGCCGAAGAACTGCTTCACGACTTCCTGGACCTTCGGCATGCGCGTCATGCCGCCGACCAGGACGACCTCGTCGATGTCACCGGCCGAGAGGCCGGCATCCTTGAGGGCCTTGCGGCAAGGCTCGATGGTGCGCTGCACGAGATCGTCGACCAGGCTCTCGAATTTGGCGCGCGAGAGCTTGATGGCGAGGTGCTTCGGACCCGAGGCATCGGCCGTGATGTAGGGCAGGTTGATCTCGGTCTGGGCCGTGGTCGAAAGCTCGATCTTGGCCTTTTCAGCAGCCTCCTTCAGACGCTGGAGAGCGAGCTTGTCCTTCTTCAGGTCGATGCCCTGCTCGCGCTTGAACTCGTCCGCCAGATACTCGACCAGGCGCATGTCGAAGTCCTCGCCGCCGAGGAAGGTGTCGCCATTGGTCGACTTCACCTCGAAGACGCCGTCGCCGATCTCGAGAATCGAGACGTCGAAGGTACCGCCACCGAGGTCATAGACCGCGATCGTGCCGGTCGACTTCTTGTCGAGGCCATAGGCGAGCGCAGCCGCGGTCGGCTCGTTGATGATGCGCAGCACCTCGAGACCGGCGATGCGGCCGGCATCCTTGGTGGCCTGACGCTGGGCGTCGTTGAAGTACGCCGGGACGGTGATGACCGCCTGCGTGACCGGCTGGCCGAGATAGGCCTCCGCGGTCTCCTTCATCTTCGTCAGCGTGAAGGCGGAGATCTGCGAGGGCGAGTAATCCTTGCCGTCGGCCTCGACCCAGGCGTCGCCCGAGGGCGCCTTCTTGATCTTGTAGGGGACGAGATCGATGTCCTTCTTGGTCATCGGATCGTCGAAGGTGCGCCCGATCAGGCGCTTGATGGCGAAGAAGGTGCGCTCCGGATTGGTGACGGCCTGGCGTTTGGCCGGCTGGCCGACAAGCCGCTCGCCGTCATCGGTGATGGCGACGATCGAAGGCGTGGTACGCGCGCCTTCCGAATTCTCGATGACCTTGGGCGTCGAGCCTTCCATCACTGCAACGCAGGAATTGGTCGTGCCGAGGTCGATGCCGATAACTTTACCCATGGAAGGGATCCCTTTCGATTTAGCAGATCGCCGGAACGCCGCGCAGTGACGCGACCTCCGGCCCATGGTCCCGACCCGTCCCCACCTTCTGCGGCGAACGAATACGGGATATCCACGTCTGGCAGGCGTTTCCGGATCCAGGGCGGATGCCCCGGCCCGGCCACCGTCCGCCGGTTCAATAAAGCGAACCGGGAATCCGCCAAGACCTTGGGAGCCATGGCATTCCGGTTCCGGCCGTGGCGAAAACCACCGCTTCGCGGCGTATATAGGGAGGGTGCCGCCCCCCTTGCAAGGCGCGAAGCCGGAATAAGAGCCAGCTCCCTGTCGCGCCCGGCACGGTCTTCGTCGCCCGGCATGATTAACGCCTGGTGTTGCTCTCGCGCCCTTGCGCGCAGGGCCGTGTCATTCCATTCAGAAAGACCGTCCATCGCCGAAAAGGACCCGCCGTGACGCCGACCCGCAGCTCCGCCGCAAGCCGCCTCGCCGTCACCGGCGCCGCGCTGGCCTGGTTCGGCTGCACGGCCGCAGCGCAGCCTCTGCAACTGCCCGGTGCCCAGCCGTTCAGCGCGCCCGGCACACAGTATTCACCGCCGGCATCGAGCGCACCGGCGGCGCCGCGCCCGCGGACGATGCCGGCCATCAAGATCCCCGGCGAGGAATCGCTGCTCGGCAAGACCGTACGGCGCAATGGTGGGGCCGGCGAAGCCATGCTGGAAAAGACCGCGACCGGCTATGGGCTGAAGCTCCGAGCCGAGGGCTTCCAGGCCCAGAACCTGGTCGAGCCCTGCGCCATCTCCTTCGGCGACACGGCTGTGCCACTGACCTTTCTCGGCAAGCCTGCCGGCCTGCCGCGCTACAAGCTCGAGGCCTCGGTCTGTCCGATCGTATTCGACGTATTGGAAGGCGGCTTCCTGGTGGTCGAGCCTGCCGAGCCCTGCGTGATCGAGGCGGCCGCCTGCCGGATCGACCCCCGAGGCGTCTGGGGGCCGGATGCGCGCACGCTGGCCGCCCACGCCAAGGAGATCGAGGCCGAGCGCGGCAAGGCCGAGAACGCCGTGCGCGAAGGCTACCGGGCGCTGTCGGCCAAGGCCGAGCTTCCGGAGCAGCGCAGCATCGCCCGCGAGCAGGCGGCGTTCTCCTCCGAGCGCGCCCAGATCTGCCGCGATTTCCAGAGCGAGGGCAGCCACGGCTTCTGCGGCGCCCGCATCACCGAGGGCCGTGCCGCCTCGATCCGCGCCCGGCTGGGCCTGCCCGAACCGAAGCCGGAAGCGACCAAGCCGCGGCCGGCCACGGCGAAGCGGACAGCTCCCCCCGCGGCGCCGCCCCCCCAGGCGATCCAGTAATATCGGCTGCGATTGTCACCAGCGCCGTCGTTCCGGGGCGCTGTGCAGCAACGAGCCCGGAACACGTGGACCTGACGGGCGGAGAACAGGAAGGCCGAGAGCCGCTCCCTCCGTTGCGACTTCGGTGTTCATGGGGTCCGGACCTTCGCTGTGCGAAGTCCTGGAATCGCGACGGCGCATCCACCGCGACCTTCGTGCCTGCTCAGATCGCCTGACCGCCCGATACCTGCCCGGCCTCCCAGCCGAGGATCGCACGCTTACGCGTCAACCCCCAATGATAGCCGGTGAGCGCGCCGGACTTGCCGATGACGCGATGACAGGGCACGACGAAGGAGATCGGATTCTTGCCGACCGCCGCCCCGACCGCACGCGCCGCCGAGGGCTTGCCGATATGGTCGGCGACATCGCCGTAGGTGGTGGCGCAACCGACCGGAATCCTCAGCAGCGTCTCCCAGACGCGCACCTCGAAATCGGTGCCGATCAACACGACGCGCAACGGCGTCTGCGCCGACCAGCGCTCCGGCTCGAAGATGCGGCCCGCATAGGGCTTGGTCGCCTGTGGATCGAAACGGTAATCGGCATGCGGCCAGCGCCGCATCATGTCGGCGAGCGCCTCGGCCCGGCCGCCGACGACCTTGCCGCCATCCTGGCCGTTCGAGACCCAGCCGAGCCCGGCGAGGCCGCGCTCGGTGACCACGATCAGAGCCTCGCCGAAGGGTGAGGGATGGAAGCCGTAGGAGAGCCGCAGGCCCTCGCCGCCGGTTTTCCATTCGCCGGGCGACATCGCCTCATGGCTGACGAAGAGGTCATGCAGCCGGCCGGGGCCGGAAAGCCCGACCTCGTAGCTGGTGTCGAGGATGCTGGCCGAGGAGGCCAGTAACCCCTTGGCATTGTCGAGCGTGATCGCCTGCAGGAAGGCCTTCGGCGTCAGCCCGCACCAGCGCCGGAACAGGTGATGGACATCGGTCGGCGTCGCGCCTGCGGCTTCGGCGATCTGCTCGATCGTCGGCTGCTGCCGCCAGTGCTCGGTGATATAGGCGAGGATGCGGCGCACCGTATCATAATCCGAGCCGGGCGCCGGTGCCGGAAAATCGGCCTCCGAGGGAATGGCCTCGGCTGCACGGGCGAGCACGGCATTGGAGAGATTGATCGGTTTCATCGCAGTTCGGAAGCCGGAATGAGCGTTCATCGTTCTACCCTCGCGATCTGATCTCATGTCCGCGAAGCTACTCATGCCAGCATGCCTATCCCACCCGAAAGCTGGCAAGCTCGCCCTCCCCGCCGCCACCATCTACAATCCAGCGGATGACCGATTCTGCCGCCGCGATCGTCTCGCTCTATGAGCGCCATGCCGCCGCCTACGATGCGCTGCGCGGCCGAAAGCTGATGGAGGTGGCCTGGCTCGAGCGTTTCTGCACGCTGCTGCCGGCCGTACCGTCGGTCCTCGACATCGGCTGCGGCATGGGCGAGCCGATCGCCCGGCATCTGATCGAGCGCGGTTGCGCCGTGACCGGCGTCGATTCCTCCGGGCCGCTGATCGGGCTCTGCCGCGAGCGCTTCCCGGAGCAGTCCTGGCAGGTCGCGGACATGCGCGATCTCGCGCTCGGCAGGCGCTTCGACGGGCTGATCGCCTGGGACAGCTTCTTCCATCTTCGCCATGACGACCAGCGCCTGATGTTCCCGCTCTTCCGGCAGCATGCGGCGGAAGGCGCCGCCCTGCTCTTCACCAGCGGCCCCGGCCATGGCGAGGCGATCGGGACGTTCGAGGGCGAGCCACTCTACCATGCCAGCCTGGCACCGGAGGAATATCGCCGCCTGCTCGGCGAGAACGGCTTCGTCGTCATCGACCATGTCGTCGAGGACGCGACCTGCGGCGGCCACACGGTCTGGCTGGCGCAGCGGCACTGACGCCTCAGGCCAGGATCGGCCCCGAGAGGAAGCGCCGCAGCTTCTCGCGCGTCAGACGCTGATTGTTGCGATGCCATTCGTCGCTGGTGGCGAAGACCGGCGAGGTCTCGTCCCAGCCGCTGCAACTGAAATCCGATTGCTCGGCGAAGAAGGCGACGAACTCTTCCTTCGACGCCCATTCTGCGATCGCCTGGCCGCCGTGATAGCCGTCCAGGATGTCGCAGAGCTTGATCCCAGCCTCAGTGCGGATCAGGCCATGGCCGCAGAAATCGCGGTGGCATTCGTGGATCAGGCCGCGATCGACGGGATGCTGCATCAGCCTGTCCCAGACCTCTGCCGCCAGCACGGGCCCGAACAGGGCGTGATCGAGCCGGTCGCGCAGCTGGAGCGCATAGGCGCGGCGCGAGGCTTCTCCGCCATCCTGCGGCGGCAGCTTGCCGCGCGGGCCGCGATTGGCACGCATGGCGGCGACGAGCACGAAAATGATGACGGCCAGCGCGATCAGCGGAATGATCGTCGCGGCCATGCGCGTCAGGCGGGCTCGAAATCGGGGCCGCGCCGGGCTTTGGCCAGCGCGGCGGAGAGCGCCGACGCGAAGCCTTCGCGCTCTTGTGGCGACAACGCCGCGGCGACCGGAACCTTGCAGCCGCGCGAGACCAGCGCCAGCCGCAGCAGCCCGTAATCCTCGTCGTCTTCACGCTCGAGGCGGGTCCAGGCCGGGTTGGAGCGCCAGATCGCCTCCTTGCCGCGATGCGAAACCTGGCGCAGCAGGACTTCGAGCGGCGTCACCACGATGCGCTCGAAGGCGCGCGCGGCCTTGAAATTGACCTTGAAGGCGATGAACAGCGCCAGGATGTCGAGACCGAAGAAGCCGGCCACCGGCCACGCCCCGAGCAGCAGGAAAGGCACGGAGGTGACGAGGCTCGTCAGGCAGACCAGCGTCATCACCAGCCGGAACCCATCCGCGCCGAGCGAGCGATGGGGCGTGATGGTGGCGTCGAAGACCGGCCTTTCCGCAACGATACCGGCGGCTGCGGCGGCGCTCTCTGGGGCGGGCTTGCTCAGGCTCATACGCACAGTATAACGCCGCGATGAGCCCGCCGAACAGTGGCAAGACGCGCGCACCCGCACGCCGAAAGCCTGCCGCCCCCAAAGCCCGAAACGCTGCCGAGATCCGCGAGATTTTCACGCGTTTCCGAACGGCCCGGCCGGAGCCGAAGGGCGAGCTCGACTATGTCAACGCCTTCACGCTGCTCGTCGCGGTTCTGCTCTCGGCGCAGGCCACCGATGTCGGCGTCAACAAGGCGACGAAGCGGCTGTTCGAACTCGCCGACACGCCCGAGAAGATGCTGGCGCTCGGCGAGGATCAGGTGCGTGAGCTGGTCAAGACGATCGGGCTTTACCGCACCAAGGCGAAGAACGTCATCGCGCTCTGCGAAAGGCTGATCGCCGAATTCGGCAGCGCCGTGCCGACCTCGCGCGAGGCGTTGGAGAGCCTACCCGGGGTCGGCCGCAAGACCGCCAATGTCGTTCTCAACATCGCCTTCGGCGAGATCACCCACGCCGTCGACACCCATGTCTTCCGCGTCGCCAACCGCCTGCGCATCGCGCCGGGCAAGAACGTGCTGCAGGTCGAGCTCGGGCTGGAGAAGGCGATCCCGGCCGAGTTCGGCCGGCATGCCCATCACTGGCTGATCCTGCACGGGCGCTATACCTGCAAGGCCCTGCGCCCGGCCTGCGAGAGCTGCATCGTCGCCGATCTCTGCGACTCCGCGGACAAGCGGATCGCCTGAGCGCGCCTCAGCCGAAGACCCAGAGCCCGGCAAGCCCGGCAGAGCCGACCACGATCCGCCACCAGGCAAAGGGCGTGAAGCCGCGCTTCGAGACGAAATCGAGGAAGGAGCGAACGACGATCAGCGCCGAGAGGAAGGCGGTGACGAAGCCGATACCGATCAGCAGCGTGTCGCTGGCGGTGAGATCCTTGTAGTTCTTCATCAGATCATAGGCGAAGGCGCCAGCCATGGTCGGCATGGCCAGGAAGAAGGAGAACTCCGCCGCGGCACGCTTGTCGGCGCCGAGCAGCATGGCGCCGACAATGGTCGAGCCCGAGCGTGAGACGCCCGGGATCATGGCGAGGCACTGGATCAGGCCGATCTTGAAATACATCGCCAGCGGGAAAGCCGTGGCGTCGTGGTGCTTCACCTCGAGCTCCATTTCGTCGACGACGAGCAGGACCAGCCCGCCGGCGATCAGCGTGGTGCAGACCAGGAAGGGGTTGAACAGCACGCCCTTGATGAAGCCATGGGCGAGCGCGCCGATCACCGCCGCCGGCAGGAAGGCGACGAGCACGCCGATCACGAAGCGGCGCGCCGCAGGATCGGTGCGCAGACGCCGGGCGATGTCGAGCAGGCGATGAAAATAGACCAGGAGGATCGCCAGGATCGCGCCGAGCTGGACCAGGATCTCGAAGGATTTACCCTTGGATTCGAAGCCGAGGAAATGGCCGAGCAGCAAGAGATGCCCGGTCGAGGAGACCGGTAGAAATTCGGTCAGCCCCTCGACGACGCCGAGAATGGCGGCCACCAACAGGTCACTCATCGGAAGGTCCTTCTCAGCCGGCAGGCGCGACGCAACCAAGCGGCGCCGCGGGCGTTAAAGCTATGGCGCAGGCTCTTTGCGAATTGGTTACCAATTGGCGAAGGAAACGCGCCGAATCCGCCGCATGCCCGATAGCCGGGTTGTTAGCCACCGCAGCCGAGCCTATACGGATTTTGCCTCCGAAAGGCCCGCGACCGCGCTTCAGGCCGCATTTCCAGCCCAATTCTCCGTTTCAAGCGACCGATGGCAACCCTTCACCATTATCCGCTCTGCCCGCATTCGCGCTTCGTCCGGCTGGTGCTAGGCGAATTCGGCCTCGACGCCGCGATGGTCGAGGAGCGGATATGGGAGCGCCGCCGCGAATTCCTCGAGCTCAATCCGGCCGGGACGACACCGGTGCTGCGCGAGGATAGCGGGCTCGTCATCCCCGGCCCCGGACCCATCGCCGAATATCTCGACGAGACGCGCGGCCTGGCCCTCGGCGAGCGCCGGCTGCTGCCGGAGGGCCCCGGCGAGCGCATCGAGGTGCGCCGGCTGCTCGACTGGTTCAACATCAAGTTCAACGAGGAAATCACCGCGCCGCTCGTGCTGGAAAAGGTGATGAAACGCTTCATGAGCCGCGACGAAGGCGGCGGCCCGCCGGAAATGAGCGCGATCCGTGCCGCCCGCGGCAATGTCCGCTATCATCTGCGCTATATCGCCTGGCTGACGGCGAAGCGGAACTGGCTCGCAGGCCCGGTTCTGAGCTATGCCGATCTCGCCGCCGCGGCGCATCTCTCCTGCGTCGACTATCTCGGCGACGTGCCCTGGGAAGAGGACGAGGCCGCCCGCGCATGGTACGCCATGATCAAGTCCAGACCGAGCTTCCGGCCGCTGCTCAGCGACCGGATTCCGGGCATGGCGCCGTCGGCCCATTACGACGATCTGGACTTCTGAGCGGCGAGAAGCTCAAGAAAGTCGTGCTGGCCCGGGCGGAAAGCGAAGGCTTCTCTGCCGTGCGCGTCGCCTCGGTCGATTCGATCCCGCAGGCGCCGGCGCGCCTCGCCGGCTGGCTCGACGCCGGCAACCATGGCGACATGGCCTGGATGACCGAGCGCACCGCCGAGCGCGCCGCGCCGGGCGTGCTCTGGCCTGACGCCCGCTCCGTCGTGATGCTCGGCATGAGCTATGCCGGCGAAGGCGATCCGCTGGCGGTTCTGGGGCAGCGCGACCGCGGCGCGATCTCGCTCTATGCCCGAAGGCGCGACTATCACGACGTCATCAAGGGCAAGCTGAAGAGCGTCGCCGGCGTGCTCGCGGCGCGCGGCGAGGTCGACGTCAAGGTCTTCGTCGACACCGCTCCGGTGATGGAGAAGCCGTTGGCGCAGGCCGCCGGACTCGGCTGGCAGGGCAAGCACACCGTGCTGGTCTCGCGCACCCACGGCTCCTGGCTCTTCCTCGGGGCAATCTACACCACCGCCGAACTGCCGCCCGACGTGGCCGAGCGCGACCATTGCGGTTCCTGCACGCGCTGCCTCGACATCTGCCCGACCGCCGCTTTCCCCGCCCCCTACCAGCTCGATGCGCGGCGCTGCATCGCCTATCTGACGATCGAGCATCAGGGCCATATCGGTGCCGAACTCCGCGAAGGCATCGGCAATCGCATCTTCGGCTGCGACGACTGCCTCGCCGTCTGCCCCTGGAACAAGTTCGCGCAGGCGGCAAAGGAAACCCGCCTCGCGCTCAAGCAGGAACTCGAGGCGCTGCCGCTCGCCGAGCTCGCCGCGCTCGACGACGCCGCCTTCCGCAAGCTCTTCGCCGGCACGCCAGTGAAGCGCACCGGCCGCGACCGCTTCATCCGCAATGTGCTGATCGCGATCGGAAACAGCAGCGAGCCGGCTCTCGCTGCAAGCGCGGAAGCCCTGCTCGACGATCCCTCGCCCCTGGTGCGGGCGATGGCGGCCTGGGCGCTGCTGCGGCTCGCCCCCGAGCGGGCAGCGACACTCGCGCCGGCCAGGCTCGCCTGCGAGCCAGACGCCGACGTCAGGGCCGAATGGGCACGTCCCGACCTCAGGAAATTGGAATCCGCATGAAGCTCGTCATCCTCGGCCTCGGCTATTCCGCCGGTTTCTTCGCGCGCGCCGCACTGGCGCAGGGATGGGAGGTCACCGGCACGGTGCGTTCGGCCGAGAAGGCCGCGAGCCTGAGTCGGGAGGGCCTGCGCACGCTCGTCTTCGGCGGCTTCGCCGTATCTTCGCCGCTGGCCGCCGCTCTGGCGGAGGCCGATGCCGTGCTCGTCTCGGTCCAACCCGACGATGACGGCGATCCGGTGCTGCGGACGCTGGCCGACAAGCTTGCGGCTGCGCCCAATCTGCGCTGGATCGGCTACCTTTCGACGATCGGCGTCTATGGCGACCATAGCGGTGCCTGGATCGACGAGACTGCCGAGGCACGTCCGACCAGCCGGCGCTCGCGCCAGCGCCTCGAAATCGAACGCGATTGGCTCGCGCTCGGCGAGCGCAGCGGCAAGCCGGTGCAAATCTTCCGCCTCTCCGGCATCTACGGGCCGGGCCGCAACGCCATCACCAAATTGCGCGCCGGCACCGCCAACCGGCTGGTCAAGCCCGGCCAGGTCTTCAACCGCATCCATGTCGACGACATCGCCGGGGTGCTGCTGGCCTCGCTGGACAAGCCGCAGCAGGGCGCGATCTACAATGTCACCGATGACGAGCCGGCGCCGCCGCAGGACGTGATCAGCTTCGCCGCCGAACTCGCCGAGCTGGCGCCACCGCCCGAAACGCCCTTCGACGCCAGCAAGCTCTCGCCGATGGCGGCGAGCTTCTACAGCGAGAACAAGCGGGTCTCGAACGCGCTGCTGAAACGCGAGCTCGGCTACGCCTTCCGCTATCCGGACTACCGGCAGGCGCTGCGCGACCTCGCCGCGAGCGGCGAATAGCGCAGGCTCAGGCGGCGTAGCGCTCGCCCTCGCCGCCGAGATAGTCGAGATAGCGCTGGTCGATCGCGGCGACCGGCACGATCACCAGCACGTCGGTCGTGCCGAACTGCCGGTCGATCACAGCCCCGGAGCCGAAGCGGGCGCCGAGGCGCAGATAGCCCTTCACCAGCGGCGGCAGGCTCTTCAGCGCCGTCTTGGCGTCGACCATGCCGGCTGGCAGCCGGTCCATGGCGACATGGCGCTCCGGCTTGGCAGTGACGCGCCACTCACCCTGCGCCGTGGCGTGGTGGTGCAGGAAGGAGAGCGGCAGCGCCAGCAGGTCCGGGTCCGTGCCATCGAAGCTGGCGCAGCCGAACATCGCATCGATGCGGTGATGGCGGACATAGGCCCAGATGCCGTGCCAGAGCAGCTCGACCGTCTTCTTGGTGCGATAGGGCTTGAGCACGCAGGAGCGGCCGAGCTCGAGGAAGCGCAGCTCGGGATGGCGCGCGATCATCGGCTCGATGTCGAATTCCGACTGGCTGTAGAAGCCGCCGAGCCGCCAGGCGGCCTGCTCGCGCATCAGCCGGTAGGTGCCGACGACCTTGGGCTTGATGCCGCCGAAGCGGCCGCGCGCAGCGTGGTCGATGACCAGGAGATGGTCGCAGGAGGCATCGAACCGGTCGGCATCGCGCCGGAACATCCGCGACACGACATCGGGCTTGGCCGACATCTCCTGATAGAAGACGCGGTAGCGCAGGCGCTGCGCCCGCCAGATCTCGCGCGGGCCGCGAGCCAGACGAACCTCGAGCGAGCCGGAGCGCCCGAGCGTCCCGGACAGCGCGTCGGGCCCCGGATAGGCGAAGACGCCGCGCGGCCCGGCGCCGACCATCAACCCGAAGGGCGAGAAGCGCGGGCGCTGCGACAAGGATCCCAGCTTCTGCTTTGCCGGCTGTCTGAGACCTAGGAGAACGTCGAACGCCATTTGCGGTCTTATCCCTGTGAGGCCTCGGCCAGGCGCATGACACCACTGCGCCGAACGTCTTACGGGATCGCGACAGAACTACGACAGAGATATGACCAAGAGATAGCCGATCGGCCGCGACATGGCGAGCCCCTTCAGGCATGGCGATCCGCGGCGGACGGCCTCAGGCGGAGCGCGTCGCGGTCTTTGCCGCGCCGGCAAGCCTTTCCACCCAGACCCGCAAGGCGTCGCGCGAAAGCGGCTTAGCCAGGCAATCATCCATGCCGCCTGCAAGCGCCGCGCGCCGATCCTCCTGCGAGGTGTTCGCGGTCACCGCCAGCAGCGGCAGGCGCGCGGCACCACGCGCCTGCTCTTCCGCTCGAATGCGCCGCGCCACGGCGATGCCGTCGAGCTCCGGCATGCGGATATCCAACAAGGCGAGGGCAAAGGCGGGCCGCTGGCCGGCCAGCGCAGCCTCGACCAGGCGAATCGCCTCTCCGCCATCGCGTGCCCAGGTCGGCACGCAACCAAGGCGCTCCAGCGTCCGCGTCGCCAGCAGGGCATTGATCTCGTTGTCCTCGGCCACCAGCACGTGCAGCCCGGCCCCGACCGCCGGTGGCGGCGCAGCGCTCTCCACCTCGGCGGAAACGGCCGGGCGCCTGTCTCCCTCAAAGCGTTGCTGCAGCGAGCGCCCGCGCACCGGCTTGACCAGGAAGCCGGTGAAGCCGGCGGCGAAGGGAGAGCCATAGCCGCGCCGCTCGGCCGGCGAGAGCATGATGACGATCTCGGAGACGCCGGCCTGCCTTGCCGCCGCCGCCAGACCTTCGACATCGCCGCCCGGCAGCGCCCGGTCAACGAGCAGCGCCGTCAGCGAACCCGCCTCCCGCAGGCAGGCGAGCGCCGCCTGCCGATCGGCGGCCAGCAGCACCTCCGCGCCGCGGCGCCGCGCCTGCTCGGCGAGATGGCCGGCACTGAAAGGCGTGCCGCTGGCGATCAGCAGGCGCTTGCCCGACCAGTCGAGTCCCAGGTCGGCAGCAGCCGCTCCGGCAGCGGCCCGAAGCGGCAGGCGAAGCCGGAAGATGGCGCCCTGCCCTGCCGGGCTTTCGACGGAGATCGCCCCGCCCATCGCCAGCGCGAGTCGACGTGCGATCGCGAGGCCGAGGCCGGTCCCGCCGGAAGTCGACATATTCGGGCTCTCGACCTGCTCGAACTCCTCGAAAATGCTTTCCAGGCGCTCGGCCGGGATGCCCGGCCCGGTATCCGCGACCGCGACGAGGATCGCCTCGCCGTCGCGCTCCGCCCGGATGCCGACGCCGCCCCGTTCGGTGAACTTCACGGCGTTGCCGATCAGATTCAGCAGGATCTGGCGCAGGCGCTCGGCGTCGCCGCGGATGAGCGCCGGCAGGTCGGCGGCGAGCAGCGCCGAGACCTCGATACCCTTGGTCTGGGCGCGCGGCGCCATCAGTTCGGTGACGTCCTCGACCAGCAGGGCAAGATCGAAGGGCTCGTCGACGAGTTCGAGCTTGCCGGCCTCGACCTTGGCGAAGTCGAGGATGCCGTCGACTAGGCCGAGCAGCGCCTCGCCCGAGGTCCGCAGGGCGCGCACATAGGTCGCCTGCTCCGGGTCGAGCCTTGTGTCGCCGAGGAGATCGGCCATGCCGAGAATGCCGTTGAGCGGCGTACGGAACTCATGGCTGACGGTGGCGAGGAAGCGCGATTTGGCGGCGCTGGCTTCCTCCGCCCGGCTGCGTGCCTCTTCCAGCGCGCGCTCGCCCGCGATGCGGGCGCTGATGTCGCGACCGACCCGCTGCAGCACGGCCTGGCCGACCGCGACGGGCACGACCGTCTCGACCCAGGCGATCCAGCGCTCGCCGTCGGCGGTCTCGATGCATTCGTCGAAGACGCGGGCGCCGTCGGCCAGCGCCTGAACCGGCCGCGTGACGCGGACCTGCGGCATGCGCAGGCTGCCGACCACCTGCCCTTCGGCAAGACCGAGCAAGGCCGCATAGGCGCCATTGGCATAGACGATCCGCCCCTCGCTGCGGCGGACAATGAGATCGCCCTGCGCCTCGATCAGGCTGCGATAGCGTTCCTCGCTGTCGGCGAGTTCCCAGAGCCGGTCGTTCAGGCGCTCGACATCGCCGGCGATCGAAGTCGCCTGCCGCAGGACGCGGCCGCGCTCGCGCAGCAGCCAGAACGTCGCCAGGCCGCAAAGTGCGGCGAGCAGCGAGGTCGCGATCGCAATGAGGACAGGCGGGGCAGGCCAGAGCTCCATGTTGCTGTCATAGCATGCCGAGATTGAGGAAAGGTTCGCAGCACCGCGGCCATGGCGTCGTGATTTGAATGACCTTGTTAACCTCCCGGCATGGATCTGCGGGCCTCCTCCGGCCGGAACGCCCCGAACCTACGCCGCCTGCGCTGCCTGGTCGATGCGCGAGCGATAGGACAGCGCTTCGGCGAGATGGATGCGCCCGAGCTGCTCCTCGCCGTCGAGATCGGCGAGCGTGCGCGCCACCTTGAGCACACGATGATAGCCGCGCGCGGTCAAGCGCATCGCCTCGGCCGCATTGCGCAACAGGGCAAGCCCGGCGGCATCCGGGCGGGCGACCTCGTCGAGCGCCGATGAGGGGCAGCCGGCATTGGTCGTGACGCCGGCGAGACCGAGCCGCTCGAAACGCGCGACCTGCCGCGCCCGCGCCTGCGCGACCCGCCGCGCGACCTCGACCGAACCTTCCGCCGCCGCCGGCAGGATCAGATCGGAGGCGGTGACCGGCGGCACGTCGATGGTGATGTCGATCCGGTCGAGCATCGGGCCGGAGATGCCGGCCTGGTACTGCGCCATGCAGCGCTCGTTCGGCTGGCGCCGGCAGGCATAGCCGGGCTCCGTCGCCCTGCCGCAGCGACAGGGATTCATCGCCGCGACCAGCTGGAAGCGCGCCGGATAGACGGCACGGTGATTGGCCCGCGAGATCAGCACCTCGCCGGTCTCCATCGGCTGGCGCAGCGCGTCGAGCGCCTGCGGCTGGAACTCCGGCAATTCGTCGAGAAAGAGCACGCCATGATGGGCGAGCGAAACTTCGCCCGGCATCGCCTTGATGCCGCCGCCGACCAGCGCTGCCATCGAGGCCGAATGATGCGGCGCCCGAAACGGCCGTCGGTCGGTCAGCGCCCCGTCGGCCAGCTGTCCGGCGACGGAGAGCACCATCGAGAGCTCGAGCAGTTCGCGCGGGTTGAGCGGCGGCAGAATCGAGGGCATCCGGCTCGCCAGCATCGACTTGCCGGCTCCGGGCGGGCCGTTCATCAGCAGGTTGTGCCCGCCGGCCGCGGCGATCTCAAGCACGCGCTTGGCGCTTTCCTGGCCCTTGATCTCGGCGAGATCCGGCAGCGGACCGCTCTGGCGCGCGACGGAAGGCTGCGGCCGGGCCATCACCTGCGTGCCCTTGAAATGATTGGCGAGCTGGATCAGCGAGCGTGGCGCGAGAATGTCGAGATCCTGCGCCGCCCAGGCCGCCTCCGCCCCCGAGGCGGCCGGACAGATCAGGCCCTGACCGCGGGCATAGGCGGCGATCGCCGCCGGCAGCACGCCCGCGACCGGGCTGATCGAGCCATCGAGGGCGAGCTCGCCGAGTACCGTGTAGCCGGCGAGCGCGTCGGCCGGGATCGCGCCGATCGCCGCCATGACGCCGAGCGCGATCGGCAGATCGTAATGGCTGCCTTCCTTGGGCAGGTCGGCCGGAGCGAGATTCACCGTGATGCGCTTGGCCGGCAGCGCGAGGCCGGAGGCGATCAGGGCGGCGCGAACGCGCTCCTTGCTCTCGCCCACTGCCTTGTCGGGCAGGCCCACCAGGATGAAGGCAACGCCGCCGGGCGTAACCTGGACCTGAACGTCGACGGCGCGCGCCTCGATGCCCTCGAACGCCACCGTCGCGACCCGCGTCACCATTTCGCGCCACCCCCGTTCCCGCACCGTGACGCTAGTGGAATCGCGTCAGGGTTGCAAGAACATACCAGGAACTATCAGGCTGGAGCGACCGCCGTCCTGCGCGCCAGCAGCTGCCGCAGCAGCACCGGCGCGGCGATGACGAGACCGGCGCCGACGCTCATCGGCGTCGCCAGGATCATCGGCAAGGCGGCGAGCGCGAGGAGCCAGCGCTCCCATATCGCCAATGGCGCCAGAAGCCAGCCGGCGAATGCGGCCGAAAGCAGCGTGATGCTGGCGAAGCAGGAAGCGGTCGAGCCGATCAGCTCCGTCCAGGTGAAGCCCGGCGCCATGATCAGCATGGAGGGCGAGAACACGAAGACGAAGGGCACCAGCACCTTGCCGAGCGCCAGCCGGAAGGCGGTGTTGCCGGTCTTGAACGGATCGGCGCCGGCCATGCTCGCGCCGGCATAGGCGGCGATCGCCACCGGTGGCGTCACATCGGCGAGCACCCCGTAGTAGAACACGAAGAAATGCGCCACGAGCGGGTTGACCCCGAGCATGCCGAGCGCCGGCGCCGCCACCGTCACCATGATGATGTAGTTCGCCGTGGTCGGCACGCCGCAGCCGAGGAGGATGCAGACCAGGCCGGTCAGCAGCAGCGTGAAGAACAGCGTCGCGCTCTTGATGTCGAAGGGCAGGAACGGCACGAAGCCGAGCAAGCCATTGGCCCATTGATCGGCCAGCGAAGTGACGATCCAGGAGATCTTGAAGCCGACGCCGGTCAGCGTGACCACGCCGACGATGATGCCGACGGTCGCCGCCGCCGCGCCGACGCCGATCGCATATTTGGCGCCGAGCACGAAGGCGTCGACCATATCATTGACGCGCCTGCGGCCCTCTTCCGAGCGCAGCAGCACGCCATGGAACATGACGGCGAAGGCAGCCAGGGTCAGGCCGAGATTGACGCCGGGTACGCGCAGGAACTCGGTCGGCGCCGCCACGCCGATCGCCAGGGCGAAGACGAGCGCGGCACCGGCGCGGTAATGCGCGAGGCCGACCAGCATGCAGCCGGTGATGCCCCAGAAGGCGGCGAGATAGGGGGTGTAGCCGGTGAAGAGCACGACGATCAGGCCGAAGAGCGGCGCCAGCGTCGGCCAGTCGCGGGCGAAGACCTCCCGCAGCTTCGGCGCCTCGGCATCGGTCATGCCGCGCATGCCGTTGCGCCGTGCCTCGAAATGCACCTGCATCAGCACGCCGAAGAAGTGCATGCAGGCGGGAATGATCGCCGCAATGACGATCGTCGCATAGGGCAGGTTGAGGAACTCGACCATCAGGAAGGCGGCCGCGCCCATGATCGGCGGGGTGATCTGCCCGCCCGTCGCCGCAGTCGATTCGACCGCGGCCGCGAAATGCCGCTGATAGCCGAGCCGGATCATCATCGGGATGGTCAGCGAGCCGACCGTGACGGTGTTGGCGACCGAGGAGCCCGAGATCATGCCGAACAGGGCCGAGCCGAAGATCGAGACCTTGGCCGGCCCGCCGGCGAAACGCCCCGCCACCGCCGCCGCGACACCGAGGAAGAGCCGGCCGAGCCCGACCCGCGTCGCCAGTACGCCGAACAGCACGAAATGGAAGACATAGGTGGCGACGACGCCGAGCGCGACGCCATAGACGCCCTGGCTGGTCAGATAGAGATGGTTGACGAGGTTCGACCAGGTCGCGCCCGGATGCAGGAAGATGCCGGGGAACCAGTTGCCGAAGATCGCATAGACGATGGCGAAGAGCGCGATCAGCGGCAGGCCCCAGCCGATCGCCCGGCGCGTCGCCTCGATCATCAGGATAATGGTGATCGAGCCCATGACGACGTCGAGTGTCGAGGGATTGCCGACCCGGAACACCAGGTCCTCGAAGACATAGGGCACATAGAGGCTGGCGACGGCGACCGCGACGGCAAAGAGCCAGTCATAGATCGGCACGCCGCCGGGACGCAGCATGGTCGAAGGGTGAACCGTGCCGGCGTCGCTCTTGCGCCCGGAGAAGACGAGGAAGATCAGGCCGAGCACGAAAGCGAGATGGATGCCGCGATGCGTCGTCTCGCGCATCAGGCCGAAGCCCGCCGTGTAGTAGTGGAAGGCCGAGAGCGCGAGCAGCAACGCGCCGATCAGCAGCGCGGTGCCGTGAGGCACCTTGCGGAACTGCATTTCGGGATCGAGCTCTTCCTCGAGCTTGGCGAGTTCGGCTGCGGAGGGCTGGGTCGTCATCTCTCGTCCTCGGCGTCGCGTCCGGCGGCGGAGCCTGCCAGGTCGGTCTGGAAAAAGCCTCGCCGCCGGAGCGCGGCGAAAGCGCCTCCGGGACCGCCCGGCAGGCAAAAGCGCCTGCCGCTCGATCCCGGAGCATCCTTCGGCCGCGCGCGATGGCGGCGTTGCTGGTCTGGCTAGGCGCGCTTACTTCAGCAGCCCGGCTTCCTTGTAGAACTTCTCGGCACCCGGATGCAGCGGCACGCCCTGCAGGCCGGAAAGCGCGGTCGCCTTCTGGATCGCCTTGCCCTTGGCGTGCCCGGCATCGAGCGCGGCGCGGGTCTTGTCGCTCCAGAGCGCCTTGGTCACGGCGTAGACCGTGTCGGGCGAGATCTTGGCCGAGGTCATCCAGTGGGCGCCGACCGCGACGGTCTTGACCGCGCCGACATCCTTGTAGGTGCCGGCCGGAATCTCGTCCGCGGCGAAGAAGGGCGATTCCTTGGCGAGCTTCTCGGCGGGAGCGCCCGTGATCGGCAGGATGTCGATGCCCGAACCGGTCGAGGCCAACTCGGAGATCGCCGCGGCCGGGTAGCCGCCGGTGAAGAAGAACGCGTCGACCGAGCCGTCCTTCATCTTCTCGGCCGCCTGGTTGGGCTTGAGATATTCGGCCGTGATGTCCTTCTCGGTGACCCCGAAGGCAGCGAGGATCGCCTTGGCGTTGAGCAGCGTGCCGGAGCCCGGCTCGTCGAGCGAGACCTTCTTGCCCTTGAGGTCGGCGACACCCTTCACATTCGCCGCCTTGCGCACGACGAGATGGACGCTCTCCGGATAGAGATTGGCGATCGAACGCAGATCCGCGACCTTCGGCTTGCCCTCGTAGACACCGGTGCCGGAATAGGCCCAGAAGGCGACGTCGGCCTGGACGAAGCCGGATTCGGCCGCGCCACCGACGATGGCGTTAACGTTGGCGACCGAGCCATTGCTCGCGACCGCCGTCGAGACCAGCTGCGGCGGCGCCGAGATCGCGTTCGCGATCAGCCCGCCGATCGGGTAATAGGTGCCGGCCGTGCCGCCCGTGCCGATGCGGAAGAAGGCCGGCGCCTGCGCCAGCGCGACACCGGCGGCCAGCGCGATCGCGCCGAGGCCGAGGCCGATCCCGCCGAGGCGCTTCTTAAGCTTCGAGTTCATAGCAAATCTCCGGTTCAAGCCGCCGACCCTCGGAGAGTTTGCGCCGGGGATCAAGAGGGCCTGAACCGAATTATGTTCGAATTGCGGCACCTCCCGACAGGCCGACATGGTGGGGACCGACGAAAAGCGCCTGATCGAACGGGCCGGATCCCGATTTGCGGGCTGGTAGTAAAGCGCGGACCGCCTTGGTTTTGCTGCACCTTTTTGCTGCACCGGAAGCACCGTATTCCCGGCCGAGGCTAGGCACTGTCGGCAACTCAACGCCAGGCAGGCGCAGGCTCCGCGGTGAAAGCGGCCGGCTGCCGGTGGCGAAACACCCAGTCTGATCTGCGAACGATCACCCCGCAGACCCGCGAGGCGCCGGCGTCGCCCTCACCTTCGTGTGATGATCCCGATCAGCGGCTTGGGCTCGCTGCCGAGCCAGAGCAGCAGGAAGCCGAGCGCGAGCCCGGCGAGAGCCGTCGGCACGAGCAGGACATGCACCAGGACGGGATCCCAGAGCAGCGGATGCAGATTGCGTTCGATTCCCGGCTGCAGCTGGCGGAAACGATCCCCCAGCAGGGCCGCCATCGTTTCGCCGAGCGCAGTGAAGCGCAGCGCGGAATTGGCGATCGAGCGTGCGCCGTCGGTCAGCAGCACAATGAAGCCGCCCGCGACCAGAAGATAGCCGAGAACCCTAACCAGAAAGCGCAAGCCATCCCCCAAATCCCGCCGGCAGCGCCAGCGCAGGCCGGTTTTCGGCCCGGCTGCGCGCCCCTGCTCCGCCACCGCCCGCCGATGCGCTCGATTTGCGCCCGCACCCGCGTCATTGCAACGCCAAACGCGATTTTGCCGCAACCCGCATAATCGTCAGTTTCGGCACTTGAAAGAAGCGGGCCCGGAGGTCATAAGCAGCGCGCCGGACAGGTGGCCGAGTGGTTGAAGGCGCACGCCTGGAAAGTGTGTATACGGGAAACCGTATCGCGGGTTCGAATCCCGCCCTGTCCGCCATTCCGTCAATAAAATCAATAACTTAGACGGAAAATTCAGCTGTAACATAACCAAAAACCTAACTGCGCTCAGGTTCTCCGGCGACGAGTTCTCCGACACATCCGATCGTGATCTGCGTGAATTCGGAGATGAAGGTAAGGTCGGCTATTGGGGGGTGCTTCCCGGCGGGACGCTTGGGCCATGACTCGCCTTCAGCTTCATAGTCCCATCGCTGTGGTTTCTCATCTTGGCGCATTACGTCGATCCGCGCCCTCGCCTTAGGACCGAACAGTGCCACCGTTATTCGGTCGCCCTCCGGCCCGCTGAAGCGCTCGCGCGCCGCAGGGACCGCTTCCAGTAGAGCCGCCAGCGCGTCTCCGAATGTACGACCTCGCTTCTCCTCGCCGGAGAACATCGGCTCATGGGACATCAAGTCGACGTACTCGCGTACGGTCTTGGCGCTGTCCTTAACGTTCCGGCTCGCGGCTACCGCTATCAGCAGGTTCGCGGCGTCCTGATAGGTGACGCGCGACACGCCCCTTCCCCGAAGCGCCGGCGAGCGAAGCCCTTCTTCCGCTAGATTCCGGTCGTGAACGATCACAGTGGCAAGGGGGACACCTGTGTGCTCAGCGACGCTCGCGATCAGTTCCTTTGGCGTTGCCATCTCAGCCGCTCCTTCAAGGGCGCCACCTACCACGAAAATTATTTTTGCACATCACACATTTTATCTCTTGCGCGGATGTCATTAATGTCTTATGTACAAAATACGCGATGACAAACAGGGCGGGGCGCCGCCGAACGGAGCAGGGCAATGAACGCGCATGCACATAAGGGATTCGAGGGCAGCACCACCAGCCAGGACCGGCTGCCCAACAGGCGTTGCCTGATGGAGATCGTCCAGAGCGATACCTTCACACTCCACGGCGACACGGAGATTCGGTTTCAAGCGCAGATCGTCGGCGGCGAGTACGAAGGTCGACTGGTCGACTTCGGGATGACGGTGACGCGCCAATTCGAGGTCGACGAGGAGGGCTACGAGACTGAGACCGAGAGGGGCGAGACGGGCGACCGAGAGTACGCCGCTATTCGTTGGGCGACCGGAGTATTCGACCCTCAGGATACCAGCGACCTCCACGGGAAGCTGTTCGCGGCCAGCGTGGGCTATCGAAACGGCTCATACCGCGTGGATGGTTTCGACCGCCCCCGTGCATATGACGCCCCCGCCCCGAAGCAGACCAAAGCGACCCCGCCCCGTGGACCCGATGGCCGGTTCCTGCCGCGTGGTCACGCTGTGGCGGAAGCGGGCGTTGAGGAGGCCGACCAGCCCGAGAGCGCCGCGAACTCGACCACGCCTTCCGAGCCCGAGGCCGTGCCGTATGAGCGCTGGTCAGAGGCATGGCAGCGCGCCGACCGCTACAACGTCCTCACTCACAACATTTCGATGCTGTGGCGCTTGCTCAGCCCTAAAATCGAGGACGATCTCGGTCGCGCCACTGGCCCGCTAAATGGTCTGCTCAAGGGCGGCGGCGAAGGACTGTATGTGCTCGCCAAGGAGGATGTCGAGGTGCTCGACTACCACCTGCTCAAACTGGGCGAACTGATCGACGACCTCGTTGCGGTGGATGCGAAATGATCCCCCGTCATCCGATGGACCTGTTCCGCAAGCGACTGTTCACCGGCTGCAAGCCGCCGAGACCGGTTCCGCGGCGCATCCGCCGGCGCAAGCTCGAGATCTACGTCTTCTAGCCCCGCCGGGAGAGGGCACCAGTCCTGGCAGATAGCTGCCCTCTCCCCTTCCCCTTCGCAAGCAAAGGAGCACGCCATTATGGCGCAGAGCATGACTGCCGACAACGATAACACCCCCATCCTGATAAGCATAAAAGAGGCCGCGAAGCTGACATCGATGAGCCGACCACTCATCAACATCCTGCGCATCGAGGGCGACTTCCCCCGTGCCGTGCAGTTGTCCGAGCGCCGCATCGCGTTCGTCCGAACCGAGGTGATGGACTGGATCAAGCGACACGTAGCGGCTCGGACGGAGGTGGTGGCGTGAATCCCCCGATCCGAATGCTCGACCTCTTCCAGCAACTCCGCTGGACCTACCCGAACCATGTATTCTGCATCGCCTATACGACGCTGACGGATGTCAGCAACATGCGCGGAAAGCTGACCGGGTTCTTTCCGGTCGACGCACATGCGCTCGGCGAACTGCTGTCGTCGCCCTGGCTCGCCGTACACATGGAGCAGCGCGACACCCTGCTGTTCACGTTCCAGCGCGCCGCCGACTTCAAAGCCTTCGGCAAGAAGTTCCGGAAGTTCGCCCGCGCCGGGTACCGGGTCGTGAAGCCTGAAGAGCTATCGCCGGACGTTCCCCTGTCCGACTTCGCGACCGAAGCCCCCATCGCCGCCTAATGCTCTCAGCCGCGCCTTCGGGCGCGGCTCCTCCCCACATTTCAATCATGGAGACTGCTAGATGCAGATCGTAGACCTATGTCCATTGCACGACCCCGGCGGCTCGACCGCTCGGACGGTCGCGCACTTCGCCGTCAGCTTCCCGAGCATGAAGCTGTCCGGCTTTCGCCTTCGGGCTCGCCCGAACGGCACCTTCATTGTCGCGCCGCCCGCCATCCACGGCCAGCGCATGGCGAATTTCGATGCGGATCTGTTCCGCCAGATCAATGTGGCTGCCGAGGCGGCCTATCAGCAGAGGCTCGATGCCCATGACCGCGCCCAGCGCTGAGAAGACCGCAGAGACCCGTGCGTACTGGACGCACAAGGTCGACTCTTTCCCCGGTCCTGTTGCCCAGTTCCGAATGGCGCAGCTCATCGACCTTGATGATCGGCTGTATGAGAATGCTCGCGTCGTCTATCGCTTCCTGATCGGCTGGTACCACGACGGCCACGGCGACGCGCTCCTCTCTATGCGGCACGTCTCTAAGGTCATGCGTGCCCGCGCGCCGGACGGCGTAGCAGTCCTGTCGCATTCAGTGGTGCAGCGGGCCGTGTCTGCCCTGCTTGATACCGGTTGGGTTGTCCGCACTCACAAGGGGCGTGGCAAGGGCAAGGGCGCGAGCCGGTTCATGCCAGTGCTCAACGTCCTGGAACTCGCCGGCCAAGGCAAATTTCCCGAACCGTCCCATAGTGGCGGTACAGTTGAATGCAGTGCCGAACTGTCCCGCTCTAATGGGACAGTAGTGTCCCGCTCTAATGGGACAGTTGAGCCTGAACTGTCCCGCTCTAATGGTCCCAAGACTCTATTACTGGACCCGGTTATAGAACCGGGAACAGGTAATAGTAATGATGTAGCCGGCCCGCATGCTGCGGGGTGCCTTGCGGCCCCCGCCGCGGCCGGGTTTGAGAAGGTTTGGCTGGCTTACGGCAAGCACGGCAACAAAGCCGCAGCCCGCGCCGAGTTCGCCAAGCTCGCCAACCCCGACGTCGACCACATAGCCGACCGCGCCGCATCATGGGCTGCTTCGGCACGCCCTGGCCAGAAGCGCATGCCCTTGGAAAAATGGCTTGCCGAGGAGAAGTACGACGAGGCCGACCGGCGCGTGGAGCCGAAGCCGGAGCGCACGGCGAAGCCGGCCAAAGCCGCCAACAGCAATCGCCCCGCCAACATCAAGGGCGGCGTGACCAGCCTGCCGAAGGGCGAGCATCTCGTCGAAGTCATTGGATACACCGATGGCGATCCGTGGGCCGCGCAGGCGGCGGTAAAGCTGTCTCTGCGCGCGGAGGAGGCTGCCGCGCCATTCGTGCACGAGTGCTACTTCGCCCATCCTGACGACGATGAAGAAAGCGCAGGGCGAAAGTCTCTGCACACCCTCATTAGCGCGACGGGTGGCTCTTCAGCCAACGACAACAACCCCAATCCGGTCGGGTGTTGGGTTTGGGCTGTCGTCAGCGACGTCGTCTCCTATCGGGCCGCCTTGGCCCCAACGAGCGCCCAAGGCGCCCCCCGGAACGGAGCAACCCCATGACGCCCCTGACGCATCGCGACCAGCCTTTCCGCGCCCCCGCTGATCCCGACGACACCGAGGAGTATCGCCGCATCCTCGAAGACCTGCGTGCCATGGACGCGGCGAACGACGACGAGCCCGACCCACGGCAGGCTCGCAGCAAGAGCCCCCGGCATCGTGTATGGCAGGATGCATGGGCACCGCTGATGGACTGGAAGCGCTTGCTGGAAGCGACCGAGTCCAACCCGGTCGGCAGCAACTGGATGGCGGCGCAAGGAGACCCCGACGGGCCGACAGACGCGGAGCCCGGCAAGCAGAATCTGTTCTCGGAAGAGCAGCTCATTCTAGCGGCGTCGCTGGGCGTGCGCTGGCATCAGGTCGGCGGACGGCTCGTGCCGGCGGACGGGCAGTTGGAATACAGCAAGTCGACGGGGCGGCTGATCCGCTGCGGCGCGCTGATCCTCGCCGACGCAATCGGCCCGGCTAACGATGACGAGCCCCAGCCCAAGGACGACGCCGACCGCGTCGAGATCATCGGCGGGATCAGGCGTCCGACAGCGCCCGACGAAGATGAGGACGAGGACTCCGAAGGTGATCTGGTCGACGAGTTCGATGAGGCCATCAACCCCGATGTCGACCGCGGCCGGCGCAATGGTGATGATGTCCGGGCCGGTGAGATTGTGGGGGTCCTTCACAAGACTCGCCACGAAGGCGTCAAGCTGCGGAAGGCGCCCCGGCACCCCGAAGGGCGTTTTCGTAAGCGCAAGGGCAAGCGCCCTCCGTCAAGCTATATCATCTCCCCGGACGACCGCATCGACTCGCAGGTGCTCATCAGGCGCCTGCTGCCTTACATGTCGGCTGACGCGGTGCGCGTGCTCGACTACGCCCTGCGTGCTGCGAACCTTGCCGAGATCGGAGAGGTGTTCGGCAAGTCGGGAAAGCATGCCGAGCGTGTTGGAAGGCAGAAGCTGACAGACGCCTGCGCTGAATTCGAGATTGCAATCAAGAAGATTGAAGGGTTCGATAACATACGACAGCAATCTCTTGCAGCATAATGTCCCTTTTTTGCAAGTTGTGTCCCTTATAGGTAGAGGCGGATAGTTCTTCTCCGTTCGATCTGCTTCTAACTGCCGCCACCCGGAGTTTCTCAAATTTCGCCGGGTGGCGGACTTGTTTGTGTAGGTTGCTGCCGGCGGTCTCAGGTTGCGACCCTAGAGACTAAAAATCGAAGGACATTTGCCCCGGCAAGGATCGCCAGTGGGAGCGTACACTCTCAAGCTTTCCGAACCGTACGCGCAGATAATTCCGCACGAACACGACTTTCAACTTAAACGCACAATACACGTATCAGACTCCGTCTGCTTCTCGGCGGGAAAGAGCCCGCCGCCCCGGCCACAAGGACCGTGCCGCGCATGGGTGCGAGCTTGCGCTCACTCAAATTGACGTAGCCGACAGCAACCCAAACCTAACGTAGGGGCAGGCAGCCCCCGGAGCGATTAGCCTTTCGTCGGCTATCTGGGCGCGGGCGCGCCTCATTTATTTGACCTCACACCTTCCGCTAGGAACCTTCCATGCCGCCAGTTAACTGGTCGGTGCGCGTATACTCGCGCGCCCAGGCGGCCGAACTGGCCGCCATTCACCCCGGCACGCTCGACGTCCGCATTCATCGTATGCGCGATGCCGACGTGCTGTTCAGCGAGCGCCGCAACAGTCGCCGCGTCTTTAGTGCTCGCGACATCGCGGTGCTACGTACTGCCTATGAGATCGAACGCGCCGGTCGCTCCTGGCTCGACGCCCTCGGCATCGCCTTCAACCATCTGCAAGAGCCCCCCGACGCTGACTCCCTGCTGATCCTGACGCCGACGCCAGTGCGCGATTCCGGCGGCCCCCGTGTTGCCAACGAAGTACCGGCGACCATCGAGCGCACAACCCTGGTCGTCCCCATCGGATCGATAGCCGCGGACATTCTCAATCGTATTGGACATCCATAATGAATTGGCGCTGGCCATTCCAGAAACGCGCCCTCACAGCCGCCGACCTTCCCGAATCCCTGATCTCCGCACCCACCCCCGCAGGTATCCCAGTCAACGCCTCGACGGCGTTGCATTCGCCAACCGTCTTGGGCTGCGTCAGGCTACTTTCGGAGATCGTCGGAACGCTGCCGGTGCATTGCTATCGGAAAGACACCGACGGTTCCCGTGATCGGGCCGACCATGCTGGCGCAGCGGTGCTTGCTCGTCCGAACCCATGGACCGGAGCCGGCGAGCAGCGCACGCGGATGATGGTCGACGCCCTATTGCATGGCGAGGCCTTTGCGAAGGTCATCCGCGTAGGCGGCAAGCCCCGCGAGTTCCACCGGCTGGACCCGTCTGGCGTCACCGTCAAGATCGACGACCGAACGCTCGAGCCGTCGTATCACGTTGCGCAGAAGACCGGCGCACCGATCGTCCTCGGTTGGCGTGACGTGCTTCACGTCCAGACGCCCGGATCGCTCCCCGACAGGCCGCTCAAGCTACTGGACATGGCTCGCGATGCAATCAGCGTCGACCTTGCCATGCAGCGCTACCAGGGCCGCGTCTTCGGTGCGGGTGCCAGGCCCTCGGCCATTCTGAAGGTGCCGGCGAAAACGCCGCCCGAACGCCGGAAGGAAATCAAGGAGTCGTGGGACGAAGCGCATAGCGGCGGACAGGCCGGACGCACCGCCCTCATCGACGACACCATGGACTGGAAGGCCGTCAGCTTCTCCATGGTCGAAAGCGACTTCCTTCAACTACGCAAGCATGCTGCCAGCGAAATCAACCGGACCTTCAAGGTTCCGGAGACGCTCAACGGCAATCTTGACCGCGGCGTGTGGAAAAACGTCGAAGAGCTTACGCAGGTATTCCTTGATTTCGCGCTGACCCCCTGGCTCGACGCTTGGCAGAACGCTTACGAGCGTGTGCTTCTCAAGGTGTCCGAGCGAGGTCAGTACTTCGTTGAATTCAAGATCGACGCCATCGCCAAGGCCAATCTACAGGCCAGATATGCTGCTTACAGGCAGGCCGCCGGCGGCTCGTGGATGACGCCCGACGAAATCAGAAAGCTCGACAACCTGCCTCCGATCGAAGGCGGATCGAAACTTCTGCTGCAGGCGGGCCAAGCGCCCGCCGATCAGCCCTCCCAACCTCAGGAACAGAATGACTGACTATTCCCTCGCGGACAAAGCCGACGCCGTTACTGCCCACTTCGGTGGGCGCGACCTGATCTTCAAACTGGACCGCGACAAAATTCCTTACATTGAGGACCACCTTGGCGAGCCTCTGCAGGTCCGCTGGCGCAAGATTATGGCGGGCACTGCGCGCGTTGCTGAAGTTCAGGAGGTCGTCGAGTTGGCGGCCCCGGCCGGTCTAGGCATCAAACAGCCCAAGGACGACATCGAAGTATTCCGCATCAAGATGGCGAGGATGGGCGGCGCTATCCCGCAGTCCGGCCGCACCCGTACGTGGGTAGGCAAGGTCTTCGCCGAGAACCCACCGGCCCGATACGCCGTCCTCGCGCAGGGTATCATCGCCGCCTGTCTGACCGGAATTCCACCCGGGCCGGCAGCGCACTTCGACGAACGCGAAAAGGCGGACGAGGAACCGGCGGATGACTGACCTCGTCGCGACCGAAATCCAGCGTCGGCACGTTGCTGCACCGCTGGCCCGGGCTGTAGTCGACGCCGAGGCAGGCACCTTCAGCGGATATGCCGCGGTCTTCAACGACCTTGTCCCGTCCTACAACGAGCGCGTCCTCCCGGGCAGTTTCACCCGCACCCTGTCCGAGCGGGCCACCCGGGGCGATGCTCTGGCGATCCTATGGGCTCATGACCCGCGCGAGGTTATCGGCGTTGCGACGTCGCTCGTCGAAGACAGCTACGGCCTGAAAGTAGAAGGTCGGCTGATCCTAGATATCGCGCGAGCCCGCGATGCCCACACCCTCATTCGCGAAGGCATCAACTCCCTCTCGATCGGCTTCTACCCGGTCAAATGGGACCGCAATGCCAAGGGTGAATACCTGATCGAAGACGCAGAGCTTGTTGAGTTCTCCGTCGTCTATGCCGGCGCGTCTCCTCGCGCCAAGATTACTTCAATTCGTTCCTTAGAGGTTTCTATGCCCAACACGAATACCGACACCGCCGAACTCGAGACCCGCGTCGCCGACCTTCAGTCTCGTATTGATGAGCTTGAGGTCCGCGACCAGCGTGGCGGCGCCGGCGCTACCGCCGATGCTACTGCTGACACTGAACGCCGCGCGCTCGCCAGCTTCATCCGCACCGGCGAAGACACTGAAATCCGTGCCGCCTCCTCGGACAACGACACGGCCGGCGGCTTCTTCATTCTGCCCACCGTCGACTCCACCATCCGGAACCTGCTCGCGGATGTCAGCCCGATCCGCTCGCTCGCCGAGGTCGTGACGATCGGCGGCAACACCTACGAAAGGTTCTACAGCACCGGAAA
The DNA here is from genome assembly GCF_017308075.1 of Allobosea sp. Classification (GTDB taxonomy): domain Bacteria; phylum Pseudomonadota; class Alphaproteobacteria; order Rhizobiales; family Beijerinckiaceae; genus Allobosea. Next base: position 15,484 of record NZ_JAFKFX010000028.1, on the reverse strand, counting down.
TCGTGGTGCTCAGTGGGTTGGCGAGAAGTCGGCCCGCCCGCAGGACACGGCCCGCCCTGAACTCATCAAGCATTCTTACGGCGTCGCCGAAATGTACGCCGCGCCCGCTACCACCCGCCACCTCGCTGAGGACGCCTCGTTCGACGTCGCTGGCTGGTTCCAGACTTGGGTAGCCAATGACTTCGCTCTGACCGAAGGTGACGCGTTCTGGAATGGCGACGGCATTGACGGCAAGCCCAAGGGCCTCCTGACCTATCCGATTGTCGCCGACGCCGACGCTACCCGCGCGTGGGGCTCGACGCAGTATGTCCCTGCCGGGCATGCCAGCGCCCCCGATGACGACACGCTCGCGAAGGCGCTGGTCAAGCTCGTCCTGACGCTGCACCCGCGCTTCCGCGGCAATGCCCGCATGCTCGTCAACAGCGCGACCTATATCCGCTTCCGGCAGTTGCAGGACACCGCCAAGCGCTTCCTCTGGGCCGCGACTGGCAACCTTGTCGAGGATGCCGAGAATGGCTCCATCCTCGGATATCCGGTTGTGATCGATGACCATCTGCAGGACATCGGCGCGAACAACATCATCGCTGCCTTCGGCGACTTCGGGCAGGCCTATGTCGTGGTCGACCGCCACGGTTTGCGGGTTGAACGCGACGCTGTGACCACCAAGGGCGCGATTCTGTACGACACTTATTCCCGTGTCGGCGGCGGCCTGGGCGACAGCCGAGCCGTCAAGTTCCTCAAGGTCTCCGCGACCTAATCCGAACCACGGTTCGCTTTTCCGGGCTGCCCTTCGGGGCGGCCCCTCTCATTTCATGGAGGTCCCTTTGAAGGACTCGTACACTTCGAACAAGGTGGTTTCGGCCATCGTTCCTGCCGTCAAAACCGCGGCAGGCGACGGCAATGCCATTGACCTTTCCGGCTTCGGCTCGGCCCTCTTCGCCATCAACACCGGCGCGGTCGCGGGCGCGGGTGATTTCGGCGTCGTCATGCAGGAATCCGACGAATCCGGATCGGGCTTTGCCAACGTCGCCGCTGGCGATCAGCGCGGCACCGTTCCCGCTACGCTTGCCGCTTCATCCGCCTATCGGATCGGCTACACGGGCCGTAAGCGCTACGTCCGGCTGAACGTCACGACTGCCGGCGGCACGTCGATCGCCCTTGGCGCTGTTGCGGTGCTCGGTCACCCGGCTAAGGCCCCGGTCTAATCAGCTTAGGCGCCTCATAATGAGGGCGCGAAGCGGCCCGTCCAATAACGAGATTTAGCCTCCCGGGCGCCAAAAGTATATCAGCGGGACAAGGCTAAAAGGTCGCGTGCACCATCTTTACTCCTAGAGACAAGGGCACAACGGCGGTCGTCCAAAGTGGCGACCGCCTCTTCATTTCAGGATCATCATGGAATTGCTTGTCCTCCAGCGCATCGTCGCGCTGTTGAAGGCCGATGCTGCTGTTTCGGCGCTTGTCGGCACGAAGATTTACGATCGCCCGCCTCATGAAAATGGCGAGCCCGCGGTTGCATCTCCCTACATCTCTCTCGGCCCACATGACGGTCTATCCGAGGATAGCGACGACTGCATGGACCTGATTGAACTCACGTTTCAGGTCGACGCATGGTCATGGGGCGATGGCGTCGCCTATAGCCGTGCCGAAGTCAGCAACATTGCTGCTGCCGTTCGGAAGTGCCTACACCGGCAGGAAATCACCATCACCGGCGCATCGGTTGAAATCCAGCATCAGATGACTCGCGTCATGCGCGATCCCGATGGCGAGACCAACCACGCCGCCATTACCTTCACTGCCGCGATCGATGCTTAGGGCACGCATCTGCTCTAGCTGCCGCAGAGCAGTACCGGCTGGCCAGACGTGCGAATGCAGGAAGACGGCAGAGCGGAAGCGGAAAGCCGCCCTAGACGCCGCAAGGCCGAAGTCCGGTGAGCGTGGCTATGACGCCGATTGGCGTGCCGTGCGTAGGCAGTACCTAGCCGCGCATCCTGGCTGCCAGCATGAAGGCTGTACGGCCGCCGCTACCGAGGTGCACCACGTCCAATCGGTTGCCAGCAGGCCCGACCTGCGCCTGCATTGGTCCAACCTATCTGGGCTGTGCCGCCACCATCATAGCGCTATCACGGCGCGTACCCAGTCGTTCAAGATGTCCGCTGAAGCGCGGGCACGCACCTGGCCTGCTGGCCTACAGCCTAGCGCTATACCCTTGACCATCGTGTGTGGTGCGCCTGGCTCAGGCAAGAGTACGTGGGTGCGTGAGCGTGCTGGTCCGCATGACATCGTCATAGACCTCGACGAGATCAAGGCCGAGCTTGCTGGCTGCGCCATCTATAGCGCAGAGGCACGATGGACTGGACCTGCGCTCGAGGAGCGCAACCGGATGCTGCGGTCGTTGGCCGTTGCCGTCACAACTTGTGACGGCAACCATGCTTGGTTCATCGTCTCCGCACCCGAGCCCGCAGAGCGCGACTGGTGGCAACGCGAGCTTGGCGGCACGGTCCACGTCATGGACACAGACGAAGCCATGTGCGTGGCGCGCATCAACGCCGATCATCGAAGCATCGGGCACCGCGAACGCATGACAGCGCGCGTCGCCGAGTGGTTCGCCAAGGCGAGGGGGGAGGTCCAGACCTTCCAGCCACCAGCCCGCACCGCGCCTCCCCAAGCGACATTTCATTCTGGTTTATTGGAAATTTCACCTAATGAGTCGAAGCCTTATTTTGGTTGACGGCCCGGAACCGATCGTTCCGCTGGACCTCGCCAAGGACTACCTCCACGTCGCGCACGACGACGACAACAGCATCATCCAGCACCTCATTGACGCCGCGACGCAGAAGCTCGACGGGCCTGATGGCCTGCTTGGCCGTAGCCTCGGCGAGCAGACTTGGCGCATGGAGATAGACGGCCCTCTGTGTGGTGCCATCCGCATTCCGCTCCCGCCGCTGATCAGCGTCGACACGGTCCAGTACATCGCAGTCGGCGGCTCTGGCGTCGTCATGGATCCGAGCACCTACCGTGTTGTCGGTGACCGCGTCGTGCCTGTCGGTGACTGGCCATACGGCGCGCACAGCGCCGAAGTCATCTTCACGGCAGGCTATGCCGAGACCCCGGCGCCGATCATCCAGGCCATCCTGACTATGGTCTTCTACTGGTATGAGAATCGCCCCGCTGCTGCAGCTCCGACTGGTGCTGTGCAGGAGGTTCCGTTCGGGCTCGACGACGTCATTGCGGCCTATCGGGTGCCGTATGTCGGTTAGCATCAAGCTCAAGGGTGTGAAGGGCTTGGCCCGGGCCTTCCGCAATGCGTCCGGGCTCGTCAGCGAAAAGATCGACAAGGCCATAGCCAAGAACGCTACCGAGATGGTGGCGACGGCGAAGTCTCTGGCTCCGCGCGACGATGGCGAGCTTGAGGCCAGCATCGGCTCGGCGAAGATCGAGAACGGCTACCGCGTCGAGGCCACGGCACCGCATGCCGGGTTCGTCGAGTGGGGCACCCGGAAGATGGCGGCCAAGCCGTACTTCTTTGTCTCGTACCGGCTCAACAAGAAGCGCTTCAGGTCGCGGACTCGCCGAGCCGTCAGGGCTGCGATCAAAGAGGCGGGACTTTCCCAATGAGATCCAAGCTACATTTCCAAGCAAGATCCGAAGTCGACGATGGTTTTGGCAATGTGACGTCAGGTCCATTCGAGACCGTCTTCACGGAGCCGGCGCGGCTGCGCCCCGGCATCGGTTCGGAGACCGTTCAGGCGGCTCGTCTACAGGGCGTCCAGCCGTACACAATCACCATCCGCAGCTCGGCTAGGACGCGCACGATTACGACCGCCTGGCGGGCCGTGGATGCCCGCGACGCGACGCGCATCTTCGACATCAAGGCCATCGCCAACCCGGACGAGTGGGGCATGAACCTGAACCTCGTCGCGGTGCAGTCGTGAAGGGGCGAAAGGCCGCCGTCACAGCCACAACCGGCGCGCTCAAGAAGGTGCCGCCAGCGCCGAAGGACTTGAGCCCGTTGGCACAGAAGGTGTGGCGCGCCGAGCTTAGCGCGCTGGTTCGGGCTGAGAAGATCGCGGCGCATGAGCTGCCGCTGTTCAAGTCCTACTGCTCCGCCACGGCCCGCATCGACGAAGCGCAGGCCGAGATCGTGAAACACGGTCTCCTGATCGTCGGCGCGTCCGGCGAGCTGAAGCGCAACCCAGCCACCACGATTCAGAAAGAGGCCATCGCCCTGCAGGCGAGGCTCGCGACCGAGTTCGGGATCAGCCCGGCGTCGCGCAACAAGGTTTCAGGTTTCACTAGTGACGAAGACGACGCGCCGCCCGGCGTGGATATCTGACGGCACGCAGCTTCCAGACCCACTCGGTAAGGGGCAACGCGCCGTCGATTTCATGACGTGGATGCGGCACCCAAAGAGCCTGTCGGGTCGGTTTCATCTCGACCCCTGGCAGGAACGCGTCGTCCGGAAGGTCTATGGAACGACCCAGCCGGACGGCACCCGCCAGTATCGCACCGTATTCCTGATGGTCGGCCGAGGCGGTCGAAAGACCGCTTTGGCTGCAGGTGCGGAGATGCTTCACCTGGTCGGGCCGGAGCGCATCCCCGGCTCGCAGATATACAGCGCCGCGAATTCACAGAAGCAATCTTCTCTCTGTCACAGAGAGATGGCTGGCATCATCCGGAACACGCCGAAGCTTAAAGCCGCGGTCAAGATTCAGGATACACTGAAGCGCTGCCGCTACATCAAGCAGGACGTGATCTATGAGGCCATGTCCGCTGACGCCAGCAATGCTCACGGTCTGACGCCCGCCTTCACGTTCATTGACGAGCTTCACGAATTCCGCACCGGCGACCTGCTGGACGCCATTCGTACCGGCCACAATAAGACCCGGAACAGCCTTCTCTTCATCGCCACCACGGCGGGAGCGGGCCGGGATACGCCTGCGTACGACTTCTATGCCTATGCCAAGGACGTAGCGGCCGATCCCTCAATCGATCCGTCATTTCTGCCGATTCTATTCGAGGCTGGTCCGGACGATGACTGGCGCGACGAGGCGGTATGGCATGAGACGAACCCCGGGCTCGCGCTCGGGTATCCGGACATCGGAGGTCTGCGCACCTACGCCAGTGAAGCGCAGCACCGCCCCAGTCAGCGCGACGCCTTCCGTCGTCTGCACCTTGGCGTGTGGCTCGAGCAGAGCGAAGCACCCTGGCTCGATATGGCGATCTATGACGAGGGTGATCAGCCCATCGACATGGAATCCCTGGCCGGCGAGCCCTGCTTCGTCGGCGTCGATCTTGGCTTCACCGAGGACTTGGCGGCCGTAGTCGCTGCGTTCCCGCGACCAGACGGCGCGGTCATCATCGTGCCGTGGATCTTCGCGCCAGACGACACACTCCTGGCCCGTCAAGAGAAGGACGGTCAGCCTTGGCTTCAGTGGCGTGACGACGAGCACCTATTCACGATGCCCGGGCGGAGCGTCGACCTTGAGGTGGTCGAAGCCAAGATTCGCGAACTGGACGACCTATACGACGTCCGCGAAATCGCGATCGACCGCTTTGGCGCGCATGGTGTTAGGCGCCGGCTGGAAGATGATGGCCTTCCCATCTTCGAACACGGCCAGTCGTTCGGCCACATGGGTCCAGCGATTAAGGCCACCGAGCGCCTGATCCTAGAGGGCCGTCTTATCCATGGCGGTCACCCGATCCTGCGCAACCACTTCGCAAACGCGCACCTTCGCGCCGACGATATGGGCAATCAGCGCTTTCAGAAGGGCCGCGACCGCTCCCGAAAGGTCGACGGCGCAATCGCTGCTGCAATGAGCATTGGTCGCGCTGACGCCGCGGTGGAAGCCGGCTCAATCTTTGACAATTACGAGCCCGGTTCGCTCGTCTTAGGATAATCAATGGCAAACAAAGACATGGCCCGCGTGGTCGTTCAACTTGAGGCGGAAGTTGGTCGCCTCAAGAAAGACTTCGATAAGGTAGAAAGGGTCGTCCAAGGCGCCAACGACAACATGGTTCGATCTACGCGCAAGGCTGCACGGAAGATGGAAAGCGACATGTCGAGCGCCGCGACCAAGATCACGGGCTCGTTCACGAAGGCGGGCGCTGCCGCGGTCGCGGCGATCAGCGCAGGGCTCTCCTTCAACGAGCTGCGCAAGACCGCGGACGAGTACAAGAAGATCGTCAACACGCTGACTGTCGCGGGCGTCACTGAGGCGCAGCGCGGCGGTGTTCTCGATGCCCTGACGAAGTCGGCGCAGGCCAACGCCGTGCCCTTGGAGGCACTGGCCAGCCTGTACGGGCGCGTCAGCCAGGCGCAGACGACGCTGAAGACCACCAGCGGCGAACTTTTGCAGTTCACGGATTTGGTCAGCCAGGCGCTCCGCGTAGGCGGCACGTCGGCCTCGGAAGCGTCGGGCGCGCTGCTGCAGATGGGACAAGCGTTGTCCGGCGGCGTGGTTCGTGCGGAAGAATATTCGTCGATGCTTGAAGGCGCATACCCGCTCCTTCAAGCTGTTGCGGCGGGCCTGAAAGAGGCCGGTGGCGACGTCAGCAAGCTCTCGTCGCTGGTGCGCGAGGGCAAGGTTTCGTCCGAGGCGTTCTATCGTGCCGGCCTGGCAGGCGCACAGGTGTTGCAGGACAAGCTCGCCGGCGCAGTCACCACGACCGATCAGGCGACGCAGCGACTCCGCAACGAGTTCACCCTGGCCGTCGGCAAGTTCGACGAGGCTGTAGGGCTAACTCCGGCGCTGGTGAAAGGCCTAGATGGCGTCGCAGGCAGCATGGCAGGCATCGGCTCGGCTGCGACGTCCGCCGTCACCGGCGTCCAGTCGCTGCTGGACAAGGTCATTTCGCTCTACGAGGCGAACGGCAAGGTTCTCCGTCAGCAGGGGCTGAGCTACCAGGACGAACGTGCGCGCCGGACTGATGCTGCCCGCGCCATGGGGACGGCGAACTCTGGCGGTCGCGATGCCGTTGCCGCGGAACGTGCCGCTGCCGAGGTCGCGGCGTCTCGGAAAGCCATTGCGAGCTTCCGGGCCAGCGAGGCCGAGTTCGCCAATAGCTACAAGCCTCCGACCGCGGCGCCGAAGACGGTGGTCCCGCCGGAGAAGCAGGTGTCGCTCGCCAACTTCAAGGTTCCTGGCGCGAAGGAGGGCGGCGGCTCCGGCTCGTCCAGCAAGGAAAAGCTCGACGCCTATGAAAAGGAGCTGATCGCGGTCGAGAAGCGGACGAAGGCTGCCCAGCTCGAGGCCGCCATGGTCGGCAAGTCGACATTCGAGAAGGAGAAGGCCAAGGCCGCCCTTGATCTCGAAACGGCGGCGAAGAAGGCCAATCTCACGGTCACCGAGGAGATGCGCCAAAAGATTGAGCAGTCGGCGACCGGTTACGCCAACGCCAAGGTCAAGGTCGAAGAGGTCAAGAAGGCGCTGGAGAGTGCCCAAGAGGCGCAGCGATTCTTCGGGGAAGCCATCACCGATTCGCTCTCAGACCTGATCATCGACGGCGGCAAGGCCGAGGACGTTTTGAAGTCACTTGTGAAGCAGCTCGCGAAGGCCGCGCTGCAAGCCGCGCTCATCGGCGGCGGCCCTATTGGATCCATTTACGGAGTACGCGCATGAGCGCCGTCAACATCATCACCGAATCCGACGCCATCCATATGTTCTGCGATGGCGCCCATTACCTCGGCGACGGCACGCTAGGTGCGGTATCCAGCAAGGGCCACCTCCTTCCCCATCTCCGAGCCGCAGCCAGCGTGCGCGGGCCGACACTGCTCATGGACATGCTGGCGCCAGAGATCGGGCGACGGTTCGAGACCTTCGAGAAGATGGTTGAAGGCATCGTGGACCTCGCGCGCGAAGTATCCGAGCGCGAAGCTGACACGCTTGGCATCTGTCAGATCGGCGCCGACTTTGACCTGTTCGTCGCCGGCTGGCTGGGAAATCAGCCCGTGGCATATGTCCTGTCCAGCCATGACACCAACGTAGAGCCGTGGATTCTGCATGAACTCGGGCCGATCGCCATCGCTCCCTTTGATGCTGAGCTTGGCGCGAAGCTGGAGGCTATGGAGCCGACCACAGACGTGCTGTCAGCGGGCATCGCGATCATGGAGGCCCAGCGTGGCGTCCATGGCCAGAATGCCGGCCACGGCCCCGCTATGGCTGGCGTTGGCGGGCATTGCCAGTGGATCAAGATCACCCGCGACAGCATCCAGACCGCGATCGTCCGGAAATGGGATGATGTCGTGGGGGAAAGGCTGGGCTTAGCGGCCTAGTTACTCCCGGCCCGTGATACCGGATGTACGTACACGGGCCGGATAGGCTCTAGATCGAAGTACGATAGGTGCTCCAAAGGCGCTCCATTGCCTCATAAGCTTCCCTGCTCCGCTCCAAACGGACTTCGTTGTTGTGCAGACCGCACTCGGGCCAAAGACCGTGATCTTCCCTAGCAAACTTGTTCGCATCGAGAATTCTGGCAATTTGCTCGCGCTGCGGCAGGCCGTCTATGCGGTTAGCATCCACGGCTACACGCTTAGCGACGCTTTGGCAGAGTGAATCCTTCTTTCGAATTCGCCCTACCCGAGCCCCAGCCTGATCGACTTCGAAAATGGTATTGCTGCCCATCCAGAAGCCGTAACTTGAAGGCGGAAAGTACTGAGCGAAGCAGGACGGCTTTCCCGACTTCTCACCGTATGCATTTTTCTTTCCGCCGGCGCAGGCTATCGACCAGTATCCGATGGTAGCTTTGTAACTGGCTTCGTCGACCGAAGTAGCGCGGCCCTTCTCCGCTTCTTCCGCTGCCCATTTTGCACGAAGACTGTCCGGTGTATTGCATCCGGACAGAAAGAATATGGCAATCAAACCGACAGCAATCTTCATGTCTGTTCAGTTCGGAAGGTTGCAGTAGGCGATGCTGTTAGAGCCGCTATAAGGCGACTTTATCTGAAGCGTCCAGCCACTATCGAAACTGATCTTCTTTTCTTTCATCAATCCCGATATTTGCCCGCAGAGTTTTCTGGCCTCGCCGCTGTTCATATCAATAACCGTCGTTACCGACTGCCTCCAGCCCGAAACGGAACACGGAGAGCTGGCCAGGCCTGCAGAGTCGATCACTTTGCAGAGTGCGTAGGCATTGCCGACCGTGTCCGCCGCGGCCGGCGACAACATCAACAAGGCAATGATAGCCGTCACCGATATCTTCATCGTACCCCCCCGCTTCCCCAAGGGCACGATACTAGCCGGTTGGGGCTGAGCTAGGGGCTACTTTAGTCGGACGCGAGATACCCCGCCCAATCCGTCATCAGCGCCCGCCGCTTTTCAAGCGCATCGCTACGCCGATAAGCCTGCTCGACCTGATTTCCGACGGCGTGCGCCAGGCAGGCTTCCGCAACCTCGCGCGGATGCTCGGTGCAGTCGCCAGCCCAATCCCTGAACATCGAGCGCAGGCCATGCAGGGTCGCCGTCTTGTCGGGCGATGCCAGCCGAAGCGCTTTGGTCAGCGCCGTATCAGACACCGGCCTGCCTTCAGTCCCGCCCCCGAACATGTACGGGCTCATCGATCTCTGGCGCATCGCCTCGACGATCGCCAGCGCCCGGTCGCAGAGCGGCACGACATGCTCCTTGCCGGCCTTCATCCGTTCGGCGGGAACGGTCCATGTCTTGGCATACACGTCGACCTCGTCGAACAGCGCTTCACGAGCCTCTCTTGTACGCGTTGCCGTCAGTGCCAAGAACTCCACGGCTCGGGCTGCCGTGCCGGAGGACTGCCTGAGCTTCATCATGAAGGCCGGCGCGTCCTTGTAGGCCAGCGCGGCGTGGTGCCCCCGCTGGAGCTTCTTGCGGGCAGGCATCACCTTGTCGAGCAGACCCCGCCAGCGGGCCGGGTTGCCTGCGGTGCGCCACTCATGTGCTATGGCGTAGTCGATCACGGCTTGGATACGCGACCGAAGACGATCTGCCGTCTCCGGACGCTCCTGCCAATGTGGCATGAGGCAGTCCTTGACGTCGCCCATGACGATGTCAGCAACAGGCTTGTCGTGCAGGGGCTTCGCATACTCGCGCAGGGTCATGCGCCACTGATCGGCATGCTTCGGATTCGTCCACTCGGATTCCTTGGCCGAGATCAAATCCTCCATGCAGTCCTTGAACGTCTTCGGCTTAGGTGGCCGGCGCTCGCTCATCGGATCTTCACCGCGGGCAAGGCGCTGGCGGATAGCCTCTGCCTTCTCCCGAGCCAATGCGAGTGAGACTGGCGCGGTGCCCTGCCCATAGCCGCCAAGGCCGATCTCTGTGCGAGCCGTGCCACGGCGGTAAATGAAGAGCCAGTTCTTGGAGCCCTTCGCCTGCACCCGGATATAGAGGCCATCGCCATCACCGTAGATACCCGGCTTGTCTAGGGCCTTCACCCGAGTCTCTGAGAGCTTGTTCTTGGCCACGAAAGTCTCCGCCAAACCCCGATGTCTACAACGGTTAACATAACCGCCATTTTGACAATCGTGATTTTGCGAGGTTTTTCAATGCCAAAAATCGCTGAATGTCAATAAAAACGGCGGAGAGGCGGACGCCCTGTCCGCCAGCAAGTCTCCCAGCTTCAGCCCTCAGCGCAGAACCGCTCGAAATGGCCGGTATTTCCGGGCCTTGGGCGAGTCACGCCGCTCTCCGTTTCGCTTCAGCCTAGAGAATTCGGGCCTCTCAAACGCACGATTCTCGGGTCCGCCCCGCGCTAGTGCGGTTCCTCGCGACAACCGCGGTGGCCGAGCTCTTGTGCGAATCTGGCCCTTTCCCGACACTCACAACGTCCGGTTTCGGGCGGTTCGGTTTGAGGTTAACTGACTCCACCCGAAGGCCGGCCTGGAAAGTCCAGGCGGCTTCCCGCAGCTCGGGGCACGCAGGGTCGCAACCGGCCCGCATCGGGCTCCGCCCTCGATCGCGCCCCTTCCATCCCCCGGATCGACGCGCGTGTCGCAGCGGTTTGCCCGCGAGCTCGACGCGCTCATAGCCCTTCGCGGTCGGCCGCTCATGGTGGTCAGCGACAACGGCACCGAACTGACCTCGCGCGCGATCCTGCAATGGCAGGAAGACAGCCGGGTCGAGTGGCACTACATCGCACCGGGCAAGCCCATGCAGAACGGCTTCGTCGAGAGCCTGAATGGCCGCTTCCGGGGCGAATGCCTGAACGAGCACATGTTCCGAAACCTGCCGAGCGCTCGCCGGCTGATCGAGGAATGGAGAGCGGACTACAACGCCCACCGGCCGCATACGAGCCTTGGCGGCCTCACCCCGAACGAGTTTGCAACCCAGTCCAGAACGGGCCAAAGCGAGAACAGAGTCCAGTTATGAACGAGGGGAAATAGGGGGCAACGTCACGCATTCGCAGGAAAGGCGCCTTACGAGGCGCTCCGAGAACGGCTATAAATAACCGCTCGGATGTCTCACTAGCTCGCCGACATTACAGCGGAAATGGCGCTCAATCCGGGCCAATTCACGACTCCATTCTAGAACCGTGGCAATCTCGGCCGCCGGACATCAAATATCGGAGTCAAAGGCGGTCGGGGCGGCGGAGGGATCCATGGAGGCAAGGGCGGCGAGGGCATGGGAAGCGAAGCAGACGGGGCGGGTTGTGGAAAAATACTCTGTGCTAACTGCCTCGCTATCCTTGCAGCCTCACTGTTTGGACCGAAAGTTCGGTTAGCGAGGCCTTCAGCTTCGGCGATCGCACGCTTGGCTGTATCGTCCAGAGCCTCTCCCGCGGCGCTTGCCGCATCATTTGCGGCTTTCATAATCCTAACAGCTTCATTTTTGCCGCCAGGTCCCTTCGTAAGATCATTCCAGGCATTCTTAGCCAATTTAATAAAGTCATTATTTGTTCCGAATTCGGTATTCCCCAGCAGAACTGCAATTTCCATCTGGCCAGGACACTCTGGAGTGCGATATTGTTCCGCGAAAGCCCTTTTAAGGTCTTCCTCCTCTTTGTCAGCCTCCATGGTCCGTTGCTGTTCTTGTTCGGTGGATTCAATTCTTCGGGTCCGCGCCGCGAATTGCCCCGAAACGGCAATTCCATCGCGAGTCATGCTCGCTTGCCCCGGGATCAATGCAAATTCCGCCACCTCCCATGCCGGCAGCGCTTGAAAATCAGTGCCATTAATGGGCACCGCCTTTCTGCCGTCAATACGGCCGCGCACGACAAACGGTCGATCGGTGAGGAGCGGCACAGGCTGAACGAAGCCAGCAAGTCCGGGCAGCGAAATCTTTGCCCCGACTGACAGAACTTTCGTCCAGCCCCAGTCGAACTTCAGCTTGCCATCGGTCCTTGCCGTGAGGACAGCAGGTCTGCACTCAATGGTTGGGAATGCGGCCCACAGGCGCCGTTGACCTATCGCCACAGACGACAATTGAGCCGATCCACTTGCATCGATATTGGCTGTCTCGAGGTCCATTTGGACGACGGTTGATGCGCCGCCACCGACGAGTGGATCGACATGCAATTTGATAGTAGCGTTCCCTGACGCCTGCACTTGCCCCTGAAATTTGAGTCCATTCTCGCTCCATTGCGCGGCGATGGAACTGACTAAAAGTGATCCCTTAATGGCATTCACGCCGTATAGGTCGACGACCGTACCGCCTTTGCCAAGAATTTTGTTGAACCATTTGGTTTCGGCAAGATGCCCCGACACGGCCTTGGATCTGATGGCCACTGTTCGTTGATTGGGAGGCAAGGCAGCGATTCTGCCAATGCCGGATTCGAAAGCCCTTCCGTTCACCCAGAGGAGAAAATGAGCCCCCTGGGGGACAACGGGACGCGCCACGGCAGCGAGGCTCTTCCTGGCTTCGGCGATCTCAGTGTCGAGTTGAGATGCAGGCGGAGAGCCACGCTCGAATTTTGGAAGCTCAGCTTGCCCCTCTGCTCTCTCAGTTGCAGAGAGCCAAAGCCCACCGTCGATGAAACGAGGGTAGCTATAAGACACCCCAAAGCGCTCCTGAGGGCCAGATAACTTCAGCTCAAGATCGATCCAGTTAGCGTCTTTGGGTTCGCGCACCGGAACCTTTGGAAGCATTGTGCGCTCGATGTCGAATTTGACCTCTGGAAGAGGTATGGCAACCTGAAGTTTTTCGGCGTAACTAACAGCGATACCTCGCGCGATGAGATCAGATGCAAAACCCCGAACCGAAATTCGGAAAATGCTCCACCCCAAATCGGGCTTTAGACGCAGGATGCGAACACTGAATTTCGCAATGGTGCGCCCATCTTTATGCCTGCTGAAGTCTGAGAATATGAGCGTTGCCTCACCTTCGAGATCAATCCTGATTTTTTTGCTAGGAGAATTTGCCGAGATCCGAATTTTTCCTGACGGAAATCCGGATTTGAACGACGGATCAAAGTATTTTATCTCAATCTCTAGGTAATCACTTGATCTAACGGATTCTTTGTATATAATTTTTGTTCCATTGATTAGATTAACTGCCTGACGCATGCCTTCTTCAGAAACATATATCGCCGCATCTGACGCTGTTATTGATTTATGTTTTGCGTGATAATGCAAAGACTGGTGAAGCGCGCGCCATTCCTCCTCCTTAGCGTCGATAACGTATTGGTCGGAGCGTAGAATTAGCCACCCCAGGCCGCCAAGGGCGGCCAATACGATCGCAATGGCCACGCGATTCAATGCGGTCTTGAGAGCGCCCGCCATAGCCACCCCCTCACATTCACCCGTCACAGATACCCTCGGGCAATTCGACCGGACAGGCAAGTGGTGAGGAGCTGCGGCCAGAACTCAATGACTTTAGCTCATTCTCTGCGTGATGTATAATTGGAAGCCGTGTTTCAACGGATTTTCGCGGCCATTATGAGGCTATTTTAAGCGCATGGATCAAACCCGAAAAGAACGTCGCCATAACTATTTCTGAAATCGTATTTAAGCTGAAATTTTCCTGCGCGAACGATGAGGATTGAATAGCCGCTAGATTTGTAGACGCCTTCTTCTCTAATTTTGAGGCAAGTAGGCCATGATGGGGCCCGGACATTTCACGGACGATTTCAAGCGTGACGCGGTCGCGCAGATCACGGAGCGGGGCTACCCGGTTGCAGAGGTGTCCAAGCGGCTCGGTGTGAGCCAGCACTCGCTCTACGCCTGGAAGCGGAAGTTCTCGAAGTCATCGGCCCCGGCTGGTGTTGACCAGGCTGCGGAGATCCGCCGTCTGAAGGCGGAGCTGGCGCGGGTCACCGAGGAGCGCGACATCCTAAAAAAAGCCACCGCGTACTTCGCCAAGGATGCAAAGTGAGATACGCGTTTGTGGCCGAGCATCGCCGCGAGCTCCCGGCGCGGGCGATGTGTCGCCGCCTGCGCATCCAGCCCAGCGGTTTCTATGCCTGGCTGAAGAATCCGTTGAGCCGGGGAGCTCGGGAGGATGCGCGCCAGATCGAGCTTCTCGACAGGGCCCGGAAGGAAAGCGGCCGGATCTACAGCTATCGCAAGCTGCATGACGATCTGCTCGACCAGGGCGAGACCAGTTGCGCCAACCGGGTTGCCCGCCTCGCTAGGCTGGCCGGGATCAAGGCCCAGATTGGCTATCGGCGCCGGCCGGGATCTCATGGCGGCAAGCCGTCGGTCGTGGTCGACAACACCCTGGCCCGGCAGTTCGATGTCGAGGCGCAGGACAAAGCGTGGGTGACGGACATCACCTACATCAGGACCCAGGAAGGTTTCGCCGTAAGCGGGTAGCCGGCACCGTTCAGGATTTGAAGTTCCAGGGCATGAGCTGGTCGATCTGGGAGATGGGCCAGCGGTCGGCGATGCGCTGCAGTGTTTGGGTCAGCCATGCGAGCGGGTCGACGTCGTTCATGCGGCAGGTCTGGAGGAGCGTCGCGATCGTCGCCCAGGTTCGCCCGCCGCCATCGCTGCCGGCGAAGATCGCGTTCTTTCTGACGATGGTCTGGGGTCTGATGGCCCGCTCGACGATGTTGGAGTCGATTTCGATCCTGCCATCGCCGATGAAGCGCTCCAGGGCCTGGCGGCGCGCAATCGCATAGCGGATCGCTTCGGCCAGTTTCGATTTCCCCGGGATCCGTCGCAGCTCGGCCTCCCACAGCGCGAAGAGCTCGGCGACG
The DNA here is from genome assembly GCF_017308075.1 of Allobosea sp. GTDB lineage: Bacteria > Pseudomonadota > Alphaproteobacteria > Rhizobiales > Beijerinckiaceae > Allobosea. The sequence goes on along the minus strand of NZ_JAFKFX010000028.1, from coordinate 382 downwards.
ATCGCAGCCGAACGTTCCTGGCGATACGCAGCACGGATCGCTGGATCTTGGCCGCGGATTTCGTCCTCGGCCTTCCACAGCTCGGCCATGACGGTCACGGACTGCGTGGCGATCCTGGATGTCCCGTTGATATGGAGTTCATAGAAGCGCCGGCGCAGATGTGCCCAGCAGCCGGCGAGCGTGACGGTCTCGTTGGTGCCGGCCTTCGCCTTCGCGAGCTGCGCATAGGCCGCGTATCCGTCGACCTGCAGGATACCGGCGAAGCCTCTCATATGGCGCGCAACGCAATCCCCGCCGCGACTATCCTCGAAGCGATAGGCGACCATGGGCGGCGACGTGCCGCCAAAGGGCCGATCATCGCGTGCATAGGCCCATAGCCAGG
>NZ_JAFKFX010000055.1 GCF_017308075.1 Allobosea sp. | reverse complement strand
GACCCGAAGAAGGCGGTGGTCGCCCTGAAATGGGCGGTGCGCGAGATGGAGGAGCGCTACAAGAAGATGTCGAAGCTCGGTGTGCGCAACATCGACGGCTTCAATGTCCGCGTGGCGGAGGCAGCCGCGGCCGGAGAGGTGATCACCCGCACGGTGCAGACCGGCTTCGACCGCCATACCGGCGAGGCGATCTACGAGGAAGAGGCGATGGCGCTCGAGCCCTTGCCTTATATCGTGGTGATCGTCGACGAGATGGCCGATCTGATGATGGTCGCCGGCAAGGAGATCGAGGGCACGATCCAGCGCCTCGCCCAGATGGCCAGAGCCGCCGGCATCCATGTCGTGCTGGCGACGCAGCGCCCCTCGGTCGATGTCATCACCGGCACGATCAAGGCGAACTTCCCGACGAGGATCTCCTTCCAGGTGACCTCGAAGATCGACAGCCGCACCATCCTCGGCGAGATGGGCGCCGAACAGCTGCTCGGCCAGGGCGACATGCTCTACATGGCCGGCGGCGGGCGGATCACCCGCGTGCACGGACCCTTCGTCTCGGATGCCGAGGTCGAGAAGGTGGTGGCGCATCTGAAGACGCAAGGCCGCCCGGACTATCTCGACGCCGTTCTCGCCGAGGAGGAGGAGGGTGCCGGTGCGGAGGAGGACGGCGCCGTCTTCGACAAGACCGGCATGGGCCAGGCCGAGAGCGAGGATCCCTACGACCAGGCGGTCGCCGTCGTGCTGCGCGACAAGAAGGCCTCGACCTCCTACATCCAGCGCCGCCTGCAGATCGGCTACAACCGCGCCGCCTCGATCATGGAGCGCATGGAGAACGAGGGCATCGTCGGCCCCGCAAACCACGCAGGTAAACGCGAGATCCTGGTGGAGACTTCGCGTGCGCGCGAGGACGAGGATTAGCCCCGCAGCGGCGAAGGCAGAGCATGACCGGCCATTTCCGCCATGTTCCGACCTTGTTCGCGCGAAAGCGGTCCTGAAAATGCCATGAGCAATGTGCAACCTTGCCAGCGACTGCGGCGTTGAGCCCTTGCCGGCAGCCGGCGCCGCCACGATATCCTTAGCAAGCAGTCAAACGGAACCGTACCGTCTCATGAAGCACTCGCTCCCCATGTCAGCTCTCGCAGCCGCCGCCCTGGCGCTCGCGCTGGCGTCGGGGCCTGTCATGTCGCAGCCGCTCGACATCAAGCCGGCAGCCCAGCCGCCGGCGCCGAAGACGAGCCAGCGGGCCATCCCCCTGCCGCCCGCCCGGCCGCCCGGCCTTGGAATGCCGCGGGTCGACGCCGCCGCAGCGCCTGCGCCGGCCGCGGTCGTCGCCGCAACCAACGAGCCGCGCCCGACGCCCGCCGCCAAGCCCTCGCGGCCATCCGCCCCGCTGTCGAAGCCGGAAGCGGTCGAGCGCCTGAACGCCTATTTCAACGGCTTCGCCACCCTGCAGGGCGACTTCATCCAGTTCGCCGCCGATGGCCGCCGCTTCGAGGGCAAGATCTATGTCCAGCGCCCCGGCAAGATGCGCTTCGAATACCGTCCGCCGGTGACGATGGAGGTGATCGCCGACGGCACCTCGGTCGCCATCCGCGACAAGAAGCTGGCGACGCAGGACCTCTATTCGATCGGCCAGACGCCGCTGAAATTCCTGCTCAAGGAGCATATGGACCTGGCGCGGGATTCGACCGTGACCGGCGTCAGCACCAAGGGCGACATCCTCTCGGTCAAGATCGAGGACCGCTCGACGCTCGGCGGCACCTCGAAGATCACCCTGAATTTCGACCTGACCGCCAACGAGCTCAGGCAATGGGTGGTGATCGACCCGCAGGGCTACGAGACCTCGGTCTCGCTCTACAATCTCGACACCCAGCGCCGGCCCGATCAGAAGAATTTCGTGATCAATTACGAGCGCGTGCTCTGAGCCACATCTGACGCCGTTCCGGCCGCAACCCTCGGGCCCGGCCGGCAGGCCGCGCCGGAATGACGCTGCGGCTGCCATGGCGCTTGCATTTCCGCGCGCGGCGACCCAGTTTCCGGCTCCCCGCCGTCCGGATCCTGCGCGTGAAGCTCGACGTCACCACCTGGAACATCAATTCGGTGCGCCTGCGCATCGGCATGGTCACCGAATTTCTCGGGAAGCACAGTCCCGATATCCTCTGCCTGCAGGAGACCAAGACGCCGGACGAGCAGTTCCCGGCCAAGGCCTTCGCCGAAGCCGGCTATGTCCACCAGGCCTTCATCGGCAACAAGGGCTATAACGGCGTCGCCATCGTCTCGAAGCTGCCCTTCTCCGAGACGGAAGCAATGGCGATGTGCGAGCGCAACGACGCCCGCCATATGAGCGTCGTTCTCGACAAGGGCGCCGGAGCGGCCGCCGGCATCGCCATCCATAACTTCTACATCCCGGCCGGGGGCGACATCGCCGATCCCGAGGCCAACCCGAAATTCGCACACAAGCTGCAGTTCCTCGACGCGCTCGGCGCCTGGGGCGTGGCCAGGAACCCGTCGGGACGGCCGAGCATCCTGGTCGGCGACCTCAACATCGCCCCCTACGAGCACGATGTCTGGAGCCACAAGCAGCTCCTCGACGTCGTCAGCCATACTCCGATCGAGACGCAGACCCTGGAGAAGCTGCGCAGCGAGCTCGGCTGGACCGACGCCGCCCGCACGCTGAAACCCGAACCGGAAAAGCTCTACAGCTGGTGGAGCTATCGCGCCGCCGACTGGCAGGCCTCGAATCGCGGCCGCCGGCTCGACCATATCTGGCTCTCGGACGGGCTGAAGCCGACCCTGCGCGATCTCGAATTCCTGCGCGAGGCACGCGGCTGGGAGCGCCCTTCCGACCACGTCCCGGTCACGGTGACGCTGGAGCTCTGACCGGCGCCGCGAACCGCGAGGACGCAGCCGCTCAGCGCCAGTCGATCGCCCGGAGCGACATGCCGACCGAGGCGAGTTCGCCGGTGAACTCCGTCAGCCGTTCCTCGATCGCATGCGCGAGGGCAGCCGCCGAATCCGGCGATTCGGCGAGCACCCGCCGCATCACGCTGCGCGACAGCTTCATCACCTGCGTCGGCTCGCGCGCGATCGCCGTCGCCGGCCGCTCCAGCGCCGCGAACAGAGCGAGCTCGCCGATCAGCGCGCCCGGCCCGGCAATCTCCTCCGCCGGGCGCCCGTCATCCTCGCGGCTGAGCGCGACCGCGCCGGAGACGACGAGAAAAGCGCCGTCCGAGCCCTCGCCACGACGGAACAGCACGTCGCCGGCGCGCAAGCTGCGGCTTTCCGCCGCGAAGGCGACGAGGCGCAGCGCGTCGCGATCCATCAGGCTCAGCAGCGGTTGCCGGGCCAGGAATGCGATGTCGTCGTTGAGGGCCATGATCTCAGGGGTTCAGCCGATAGCCACCGGCATCGGTCACGAGGAGGCGGGCATTGGCGGGGTCGGGCTCGATCTTCTGCCGGAGCCGGTAGATATGCGTCTCCAGCGTATGGGTCGTGACCTGCGAATTATAGCCCCAGACCTCCTGCAGCAGCACCTCGCGCGCGATCGGCTTGCGCCCGGCACGGTAGAGGAAGCGCAGGATCGCGGTTTCCTTCTCGGTCAGCTTGGTCTTCGAGCCCTTGGCGTTGACCAGGAGCTTCGAGCCCGGATGGAAAGTGTAGGGCCCGACCTGAAAGACCGCGTCCTCGCTGGCTTCGTATTGCCGCAGATGGGCCCGGATCCGGGCGAGCAGGACGGCGAACTTGAACGGCTTGACGACGTAATCATTGGCGCCTGCCTCGAGCCCGAGCACAGTGTCGGCGTCCGAGCCCTGGCCGGTCAGCATGATCACCGGGCTCTTGAAGCCATTCTTGCGCATCAGCTTGACCGCCTCGCGCCCGTCCATGTCGGGCAGGCCGACATCCATCACGACGAGGTCGACGCGCTCGGCCTGGACCATCCTGACGCTGCCGGTCGCCGTCTCGGTCGAGGAAACCCGGAACTCGTCATAGAGCGCCAGCTGCTCGGCAAGCGCGTCGCGCAGACTCTGGTCGTCGTCGACGAGCAGGATATGATGCGTGGCTGACATGAGACCGATTCAGCTCGATTGCGTTCGTGCCGACACTAGAGCATGGCAGGAAAAAGTGGGAACCGGTTTTTCACGCAGGCCATTCGCCAAGCCTATGCCGGCGATCACGTTTTTCTCATTTGGCCCGCTTGGCGCAGTCGCGGCGTGGCGCCGGCGCGCGCAAGAGCCGATCGCAAGCGAACTTTCGCGTTCACCCGCCGCTAACCCTCCGACGCGAATCTTGCAGCAACCGGCCCAACAAAGGCGCCGGCAAGCCGTCCAGGACAAGGATCGCCGTGAGCAAAGCTGAAAACCGTGCCGGCGCGAGCCGGTTGACACGGATCATCGTGGTGCGCTCGGTGCGCGATCCGAGCAAGGGTTTCCTGAAGGCCGGCGCAGCGGTCTTTCCCTGCGCGCTCGGCCGCTCCGGCATCAAAGTCGACAAGCGCGAAGGCGATGGCGGCACCCCCAGGGCGAAACTGCCGCTGCGCCGCCTGTTCTTCCGCGGCGATCGGCTGCCGCGCCCCGCGAGCCTCCTGCCGGCGCGCCGGATCGGCCCGCGCGACGCCTGGTGCGACGACATGGCCGACCGGCGCTACAACCGGTTGATCGACCGCCCGCCGGGCGAGGCCGAGGAGCGGCTCGCCCGCGCCGACCATCTCTACGACATCATCGTCGAGCTCGGCTGGAACGACGCACCTGTCAGGCGCGGCCGGGGCAGCGCGATCTTCTGGCACCTGGCCCGGCCCGGCTTCACGCCGACCGCCGGCTGCGTCGCGGTCGAGGGCCATGTCTTCGCCAAGGTCCTGCCACGGCTGGCGCGGGCCTGCACCTTGGTGGTCCGCTAGATCCAGCTGATTTCAGCTGAATCCACCCCCCGTCATCCTGGGCGAAGCGCAGCTTCGTCCCGGGATCCATCATGAGGCGCGGCGCTCTACGATGGATCCCGGAGCTGCGCCGCTGACGCGGCTTGTCCGGGATGACGGAGAACTTTGGAGCAAAATCGTCATTGCCGGATGCTGCTTAGGTGCTTGAGAATCGCCGCGAAGGCAGCGATCATGACGCGGAGCACCGTCTCGACGATCAATCGCGGAGAGGCCGTCCGGCCGGGCAACGTCCCGGACGATCGGGCCACCTCCGGCAGCGAGACCTTGCCATGAACGACAGCTCTCCTCGCCCGATCGGCTTCGGCCGCGTCGCCGCCATGTTTCCCGTCCGGGACATGGAGCGCGCCCACGCCTTCTACGTCGGCGTGCTCGGCTTCACGAAAACCTTCGAGAACGGCCAGCCGGTCGGCTTCATGATCCTGAAGAAGGACGGCGCCGAGATCCATCTGACCCTGCAGAAGGATCACAAGGCCGCGCCCTTCAACATCGCCCACATGATGGTCGCGGACGTCGACGCCTTGCACGAGCTCTGCCGTTCGCACGGCCTGCGCATCGTCAAGGGCCTGCGCAACAAGGATTACGGCTTGCGCGCCTTCGTCTTCGAGGATCCGGACGGCAATCGCATCGATGTCGGCCAGCCGATCTGAGGTCAGCCCTCGGCACTACCAGGCACTACCCAAAACCGTCAGCGATATCAGCTGATTATCCGGTAGTGCCGTAATCGCGCGCGCCGAAGATCGCGCTACCGACGCGCACATGCGTGGCGCCGAGCTGGATCGCCGCCTCGTAATCGGCGCTCATGCCCATGGAGAGGGTCTTGAGCCCGTTGCGGGCCGCGATCTTGGCGAGCAGCGCGAAGTGCGGCGAGGGCGGCTCGTCGGCCGGCGGGATGCACATCAGCCCCTCGATCTCCAGCCCGTAGGTCACCCGGCAGCTCGTCAGGAAGGCGTCCACATCGGCCGGCAGCACGCCACCCTTCTGCGGCTCGGCCCCGGTGTTGACCTGGACGATCAGCCGCGGCGCGCGGCCGCTGCGCGCGATCTCGCGCGACAATTCCTTGGCGAGGCTCTCCCGGTCGAGCGAGTGGATCGCATCGAATAGTGCCACCGCCTCCTTCGCCTTGTTGGACTGCAGCGGCCCGATCATGTGCAACCTTGCCTGCGGGAAGCGCTCGCGCAGCTCCGGCCATTTCGCCTTGGCTTCCTGCACATAGTTCTCGCCGAAATCGATCTGCCCGGCCTCGAGAACCGGCAATATCGCGTCCACCGGCTTGGTCTTGGAGACGGCGATCAGCGTCACATCCTCGGGCTTGCGGCCGAAATCATCCGCGGCTCGCGCGATCGCCGCTCTGGTCTCCTGCAATCCCGTCAGTGCATCCTGCATTGTCTCGCCCCTTGCCCGCATCGCAGCCAAACCGTTCCAAACATTGACCCGGCGCGTCCGATGGTGTCCTAGTCCGGGCGAGTCCGATCACGCAAGAACGACACGATCAGCATGGCCGCCGAACGCTACAACCCGAAGGAAGCCGAGCCGAAATGGCGCAAGGTCTGGGATGAGCGCAAGCTCTTCGAGACCCGCAACGACGATACGCGCCCGGCCTATTACGTCCTCGAGATGTTTCCCTATCCGTCGGGACGCATTCATATGGGCCATGTCCGGAACTACGCGATGGGCGACGTTGTCGCACGCTACAAGCGCGCCAAGGGTTTCGCCGTGCTCCATCCGATGGGATGGGACGCCTTCGGCTTGCCGGCGGAGAACGCCGCCAAGGCCAACAAGGTGCATCCGCGCGAATGGACCTACGCCAATATCGCGACGATGCGCACCCAGCTGCAGTCCATGGGCCTGTCGCTCGACTGGAGCCGCGAGCTCGCCACCTGCGACCCCAGCTATTACCGCCACCAGCAGAAGCTCTTCCTCGATTTCCTGAAGTCCGGGCTGGTCGACCGCAAGACCGCCAAGGTCAACTGGGACCCGGTCGACGAGACCGTGCTCGCCAATGAGCAGGTCATCGACGGCCGCGGCTGGCGCTCGGGCGCCGTCGTCGAGCAGCGCGAGCTGACCCAGTGGTTCTTCAAGATCACCAATTATGCCCAGGAGCTCAATGACGCGCTCGACGGGCTGGAGCGCTGGCCGGACAAGGTCCGTCTGATGCAGAAGAACTGGATCGGCCGCTCCGAGGGGCTGCTGATTCGTTTCGCGCTCGAATCGAACGGGCTCGGCCAGGACGAGCTGGAAATCTACACGACCCGGCCGGACACGCTGTTCGGCGCGAAGTTCATGGCGGTCGCCGCGGACCATCCGCTCGCCAAGGCGGCAGCGCGCGACAACCCCGAGCTGCAGGCCTTCATAACCGAGTGCAAGCGCACCGGCACCGCCCAGGAGGCGATCGACAAGGCCGGCAAGCTCGGCTTCGACACCGGCCTGCGCGCCGTCCATCCCTTTGATTCAAAATGGACTTTGCCGATCTATGTGGCGAACTTCATCCTGATGGAATACGGCACCGGCGCGATCTTCGGCTGCCCGGCGCATGATCAGCGCGACCTCGACTTCGTCAACAAATACGACCTCGGCAATACCCCGGTGGTCTGCCCGGAGGGCGTCGATCCCACGAGCTTCGTGATCACCGACACCGCCTTTACCGACGATGGCCGGATGATCAATTCGCGCTTCCTCGACGGTATGACCATTCCGGAGGCGAAAGAGGAGGTCGCGCGGCGTCTCGAGGCAGAAACCCGCGGCAACCGTCCGGTCGGCCAGCGTAAGGTCAATTTCCGCCTGCGCGACTGGGGCATCTCGCGCCAGCGCTACTGGGGCTGCCCGATCCCGATCATCCACTGTGCCGATTGCGGCACGGTGCCGGTGCCGGAAGAGCAGCTGCCGGTGAAGCTGCCGGATGACATCTCCTTCGACAAGCCGGGCAATCCGCTCGACCATCATCCGAGCTGGAAGCATGTCGCCTGCCCGCAATGCGGCAAGCCGGCGCGCCGCGAAACCGACACGATGGACACCTTCGTCGATTCGTCCTGGTATTTCGCGCGCTTCACCAATCCCTGGCTCGAAACCAGCCCGACCGAGCGCAGCGCGGTCGACCGCTTCCTGCCGATCAACCAGTATATCGGCGGGGTCGAGCACGCGATCCTGCACCTGCTCTATTCGCGCTTCTTCACCCGCGCCATGAAGGCGACCGGCCATGCCGGCGTGGACGAGCCTTTCGACGGCATGTTCACCCAGGGCATGGTCGTGCACGAGACCTATCGGGCGCAGGACGGCGCCTGGGTAGAGCCGGGCGATGTCCGCATCGAGAGCAATGGCAGCGAGCGGCGTGGCTTCCATGTCGACACCGGCGCCCCGATCGAGATCGGCTCGATCGAGAAGATGTCGAAGTCGAAGAAGAACGTCGTCGATCCCGACGACATCATCGCCTCCTACGGCGCCGATACCGCCCGCTGGTTCATGCTCTCCGATTCCCCGCCGGATCGCGACGTGATCTGGAGCGACGAAGGCGTCCAGGGTGCCGCCCGCTTCGTCCAGCGCCTCTGGCGTCTGGTCAGCGAAATCGCCGCGCGCACCGGCAACCGGATCAGCCGCCCTGCCGGCTTCGGCGATGTCGCCACCTTGCTGCGCAAGGCGAGCCACCGGGCCCTGCATGCGGTCGGCGCCGATATCGAGCGGCTCGCCTTCAACCGTTGCGTCGCGCAGGTCTATTCGCTGACCAACGCCATCGCCAAGACGGCCGATGCCGCTGCGGAAAGCGCCGAGCTTCCGGCCGATATCGGCTTCGCCCTGCATGAATCCGCCATGATCGCGACGCAGCTTGTCGCCCCGATGATGCCGCATCTCGCCGAGGAATGCTGGCAGGCGCTGGGCTTGCCGGGCCTCGCCGGCGAAGCAGCCTGGCCGGAAGCGGAAACGGATTTGTTACGCGATGACAGCATCATCCTTCCCGTGCAGATCAACGGCAAGAAGCGGGCGGAGCTGACCGTGGCGGCCGACGCCGATCCGCAGGCGGTCGAAGCGGCTGCGCGCGGCTCCGAGGCCGTTGTCAGGGCGCTGGAAGGCCGGACGATCCGCAAGATCATCGTGGTCCCCGGGAGAATCGTGAATGTCGTCGTCTGAAGCCGGATTCACCCGCCGTCGCGGCCGGCCGCTCGCGCTGGCCGCCGCTCTCACCCTGGCGGCACTCGCCGGCGGTTGTTTCCGGCCGCTCTATGCCGACGGTACGGTGAGCAAGGTCGGCGACAATGTCCGCAATGCCATGCTCAGCATCGAGGTGCCCGAGATCAAGGGCCTGGTCGGCCACTATCTGCGCAACGAACTCGTCTTCGAGCTCGATGGCGGCGGCGCGCCCGATCTGCAGAAGAAGTTCCGCCTCGTCGCCACCACTAGCGAGACGCTCGAGGTCATCACCGTCGACTACGCCAATGGCCGCGCCGATTCGGCGATTCTGGTCGCGACGGCCGACTGGCAATTGCTCCGCAACGGTTCCAACGAGGTTATCGCCTCCGGGCAGAGCGTGGTGCGCGCACCCTATGAACGCTCGACCCAACGTTTCGCCAGCCTGCGGGCCGCGCGCGACGCCCAGATCCGGGCAGCCAAGAATCTGGCCCAGCTGATCCGCGCCCGTATCGCCGCCGACCTGACCGCCTGAAGGCGGCCCGGCCGCCATGGCGACGATCAAGGCCCATGAAGCCGACCGGACGCTGGCGCGGCCGGATCCGGCCTGGCGGCTCTTCCTGTTCTACGGTCCCGATGCCGGGCTCGTCTCGGAGCGCGCGGCCGCGCTGGCGCGGACCAGCGTCGACGATCCGCAGGATGCCTTCCAGCTGGTGCGGATGAGCGGCGACGACATCGCAGCAGATCCGCTCAAACTGGTCGACGAGGCCAACACGATCGGCCTGTTCGGCGGCCGGCGCGCCATCCGCGTTTCCGTGACCTCCAAGCCTCTGCTGGCGGCGGTCGAGCCGTTGCTGGCGACACCCTCCAGGGATGCGGTGGTCATCGTCGAGGCCGGCGACCTGCAGCGTTCCAACCCGCTGCGAACCGCTTGCGAGAAAGCCCGGAGCGCCCTCGCCGTGCCCTGTTATGGCGATGCGGCGCGCGATCTCGGCGGCATCGTCGACGAGATGGTGCGTGGCGCCGGCAAGACCATCGATCGGGCGACGCGCGAGGCGCTGGTCGGGCTGCTCGGCGGCGATCGCCAGACCTCGCGGCAGGAGATCGACAAGCTGATCCTCTATGCCGGCCAGGACACCGGCATCAGCCTCGCCCATGTCGAGGCCGTGGTCGGCGATACCGCGCAGCGGGAACAGGCGAGCGTTGTCGATGCCGTCTTCGCCGGCCGCTTTGCCGGGCTCGATCTGGCACTCGCGAAGCTGACCGGCGAGGGGCTCGACATGGGCGTGCTGCTCGGAGCGGTGCTGCGCCATGCACTCGCCCTGATGAAGGCCCGCTTCGCGCTCGACAGCGGCCGCAGCGCCCGTGATGCGGTTGCCGCCATGCGGCTGCCTTATCCTCGCCTGGCACAGGCCGAAGCGGCCCTCGGCGCCTGGAACGCCGTCAAGCTGAAGGATGCCGTCGCCGTGCTCGGCGCCGCGATGGTCGCGGTGCGTCGCGATGGCGAGATGAGCCGGCCCGTGGCCATGCGGGCGCTCTGGACGCTGACGCGCATGGCGTCCTCCGGCCGCGCCTAGAGCATTCGGCTGAAAAGCGGATTCCGCTATTTGGAAAGATCCGCTGCAAAATCAAGAAGATGGCGCATCTCACCAAGCGAGCCGGAGCCCGCTTCGCTGTAAAAATGCTCTGATCAGGCCTTCAGCCGCCGACACAGCGCATCGAGCTGCTCCAGCGTCTTGTAGGCGATCTTCATCTCGCCGCCGCCATTGGCGCGGTGCTTGATCGCAACGCTCAGGCCCAGCGCCTCTTCCAGAGCCTTCTCGACGGCTCGGGTATCCGGATCCTTCTCCCGCCTTGGCGCTGCGGCAGCATGCGGGACGCTCTTGGTCTCGCCGCGCGCTTCCTCCTGACCGAGCCGCTCGATATCGCGCACCGTCAGTCCCTGTTCGACAATCCGCTTCGCGACCTGTTCCGGGTCCGAAACAGAGAGCAAGGCGCGGGCATGGCCCGCCGAAACTGCGCCTTCGCTGACCATTTGCCGCACCGGCTCCGGCAGCTTGCTGAGCCGCAGCGTATTGGCGACATGGCTGCGGCTCTTGCCGATCACCTTGGCGAGATCGTTCTGGGTATAGTCGAATTCGGCGATCAGGCGCTCATAGCCCGCCGCCTCCTCGATCGCGTTGAGATCGGCGCGCTGCACATTCTCGACGATCGCGATCTCCAGCGCCTCACGGTCATTGGCCTCGACCTGGATGACCGGAACCTCGTGCAGCCCGGCGCGCTGGGCCGCCCGCCAGCGCCGTTCGCCGGCGATGATCTCGTAAGCGTCGAGCATGCCCGGGAAGGCCCGCACGATGATCGGCTGCAGGATGCCGCGCTCCCGCACCGAGGCGGTGAGGTCGTCGAGCTCGGCATCGTCGAAGAGGCGGCGCGGATTGCGGGCGCTCGGCCGCAGGAACTCGACCGGGACCTTGCGCTGGCCCCGCGCCCGCTCCATCGCGCCGATCTCGTCTCCGACATCGCCGATAAGCGCGGCGAGACCACGGCCAAGACGCGAGCGTCCCTGTTCCTCAGCCATCGTCAACCTCTTGAACTTTCTACGTCTTTTCGGATTCAGGCGGCGGCGCGCAGACTGCGCTCGCGCCTGATGACTTCGGAGGCCAGCTTGAGATAAGCCTGCGAACCGGCGCAGCGCAGATCATAGAGAAGCGCGGGCTTGCCATAGGACGGCGCCTCGGACACCCGCACATTGCGCGGGATCACCGTCTCGTAGACCTTGTCGCCAAGGAAGTCGCGGACATCGGCCATGACCTGGCCGGAGAGATTATTGCGCGGGTCGTACATGGTCAGCACCACGCCCTGGATGATCAGGCGCGGATTGAGGCCGGCACGGACCTGCTCGACCGTCTTCAGGAGCTGGCTGAGGCCTTCCAGGGCGAAGAACTCGCATTGCAGCGGCACCAGCACAGCATCTGATGCCGTCATCGCGTTGATCGTGATCAGGCTGAGCGAGGGCGGGCAGTCGATCAGGATATAGGTCAGGTCATTGCAGCGCTGGTCATGCTCGAGCTCGTCGACAGCCTTCTTCAGGCGCTGCACCCGATCCTTCTCGCTGGCGATCTCCAGCTCGACGCCGAGCAGATCGAGCGTCGAGGGCGCAATGAACAGATTGGGAACGGCGGTCGCCTGCATTGCGGCGCCAAGGCCGATATCGCCGCACAGCACGTCATAGGTCGAGGCGCGCCGGCTCTTGCGATCGACGCCAAGCCCGGTCGAGGCGTTGCCCTGCGGGTCGAGATCGATGATCAGCACCTTCTCGCCGATCGCCGCCAGCGCGGTGCCGAGATTGATTGCCGTCGTGGTCTTGCCGACGCCGCCCTTCTGATTGGCGAGGGCCAGAACACGAGGCCGGCCGGAGCTTGGCCGAGGGCCTAGGTCGTTCATGAGTCGGTCCGCTTCTGAGCGTTGCGGATCACCAGGATACGCGCCGCCGAATCCGTAACGGAAGGAAACGTTGATGCCTGAATCTTCCAATATTTAGAAGCCTCGGTCAATTCGGCATCTAGATGTTGTCCCTTCGGAAAGACCCCGATCACACCGGTTCTCAACAGCTCTTTGCACCAGTCGAGCAGGAGCGGCAAAGATGCGAGCGCCCGCGCCGTCACCACATCGACCTTGCCGAGAAATTGCGGCATCGCATCCTCGATCCGGGCTGCATGAACCGTCACCGCTGCGCCGGTGAGCCTGGCCGCATGGCGCAGAAAGGCGCATTTGCGCGCGTTGCTCTCGACCAGATCGATATGTCCGCCAACTTCCGCCAGTCGGATTCCAAGGACCAGACCAGGAAAGCCGCCGCCGGAACCGAGATCGAGCCAGCGCCGGGCCTCGGGCGCATGGTCGAAGAGCTGCAGCGAATCGGCGATGTGCCGGGTCCAGACCTCGTCAAGCGTCGCAGTCGAAACCAGATTCTTGGCACGCTGCCAGCGCTCGAGCTCGGCAACGAGGATGGCGAGGCGCTCCTCTGTTTCACGTGAAACAGGAGTCAAGCTCAAACCGCGCAGACGGTCCGAGTTATCAACTGTACGCACAGTCATGGTTCCGCTGCGGTAACGGTTGCGGACTTTCGTCGCCGCGCATGCGCCGCCAGTAAGGTCAGCGCAGCCGGCGTCATGCCTTCGATCCGGCCGGCCTGCGCCAGATTGGCGGGCTGCGCGGCTTCGAGCTTCGTACGCAACTCATTGGAAAGTCCGGAGATCCCGGCGAGATCGAGATCCTGCGGCAGGCTCAGCGCCTGATCGCGCTGATAGGAATCGATCTCGGCCGACTGCCGGTCGAGATAGACCGCATAGGTCGCGTCGGCGCTGACGCGCATCGTCACATCCTCCGGATAGCCGGCGAGGTCGGGCCAGGCCCTGGCCAGGGCGCCGAACTCGATCCCAGGATAGGAGAGAATCTCGAAAAGGCTGCGCTTGACCCCATCGCGATTGACCTGCAGGCCGGCCGCTGTTGCCTCGGACGGCGTCAACACACGCTGCTTCAGCTGCCCTGTCAGCCCCGCGATCTGCTTCTGGCGCATCTCGAACCTGGCGCGCCGCGTCGCACCGACCAGACCGAGCGCGATTCCGAGCCCGGTCAGGCGCTCATCGGCATTGTCGACCCGCAGCGAGAGCCGGAATTCGGCGCGCGAGGTGAACATCCGATACGGCTCCGTAACGCCGCGCGTCACCAGATCGTCGATCATCACGCCGATATAGGACTGGGACCGGTCGAGCACGATCGGTTCGCTGCCGCCGGCACGCCGGGCAGCGTTGAGACCCGCCACCAGGCCCTGGCCGGCAGCCTCCTCGTAACCTGTCGTGCCGTTGATCTGACCGGCGAGGAAAAGCCCACGGATCGCGCGCGTCTCGAGACCAGCCGTCAGGGCCCGCGGATCGACGAAATCATATTCGATCGCATAGCCCGGCCGCAGCATCCTGGTGCGCTCGAGCCCCGGGATGGTCTTCAGCAGTCCGAGTTGAACGTCCTCGGGCAGCGAGGTCGAGATCCCGTTCGGATAGACCGTCGGATCGTCGAGCCCCTCCGGCTCGAGGAAGACCTGATGGCCGTCGCGGTCGCCGAAGCGGCCGACCTTATCCTCGATCGACGGGCAATAGCGCGGGCCGCGGCCTTCGATCTGCCCGGAGAACATCGGCGCACGATGCAGATTGGCGCGGATCAGCTCATGGGTCGCGAGCGTGGTTCGGGTGATGCCGCAGGCGATCTGCGGCGTGGTGATCGCCGCCGTCAGCGCCGAGAACGGCTCCGGCGGGTTATCGCCGGCCTGCATGTCCAGCGCCCCCCAGTCGATCGTGCGGCCATCGAGCCGCGGCGGCGTCCCGGTCTTCAGGCGGCCCAGCGGGAAGCCGTAGCGCTCCAGGGTGAGCGAAAGCCCGACCGAAGGCGCCTCGTCGACCCGCCCCGCCGCGATCTTCTTCTCGCCGATATGGACAAGGCCGCGCAGGAAGGTGCCAGTGGTCAGTACGACCGTTCCGCAACCGAATCGACGCCCATCGCTGAGCACTACCCCACGAACCTGACCGTCGGCGACATCGAGATCGAAGGCTTCGCCCTCGATCAGATCGAGTCCGGAACAACCGGCGAGCGCCGCCTGCACCGCCTCGCGATAGAGCTTCCGGTCGGCCTGGGCCCGCGGCCCGCGCACCGCCGGGCCCTTGCGCCGGTTGAGCATGCGGAACTGGATGCCGCCCTGGTCGGCACAGCGCGCCATGATGCCGTCGAGCGCGTCGATCTCGCGGACGAGATGGCCTTTGCCGAGCCCGCCGATCGCCGGATTGCAGGACATCACCCCGATGGTGGCGAGCTTGTGGGTGAGCAGGGCCGTGCGCGCGCCGAGCCGAGCGGCCGCGGCGGCGGCTTCCGCCCCGGCATGGCCACCGCCGACGACGATCACGTCGTAATGCGTCGTTCCGATGCTGTCAGACATGCTTCTTCGCTAGCCAAGCCGATCGGCGCGGTCAATGAAAACACCGGTGATCGCGGCCTCGCCATCTGAAATCGCGCATGGTGCGCGATCTATTTGCCGATGCAGAAGCCGGAGAACAGGCTGTCGAGCACGTCCTCGACATCGATCCGCCCGACCAGCCGCTCCAGGGCTCGTGCCGCTAGCCGTAATTCCTCGGCGATCAGTTCGGGCTGACCTTGATCGAGCGCCTCGGCACGGAGGATCGCGGCAACCGCTTCACCGACGGCGATCCGCTGCCTTTCGCGCGTCAGCAGTGCCGGTTCCGGGCTGGCCATTTCACGCAAGCGCGCGCCGATCAGGGCGATCAGTTCGCCCAGCCCGGCACCGCTCTGCGCGGAGACGCCGACCTCGCCCGGAACCTGTCGCCCCGGCAGATCGATCTTGGTGGCGATCGCCAGGCTCGATGCGCCCGCGGGCAATGATACCGGATCCGAATCGATTGCCCGAAGGTTCAGGGTGAGATCGGCATCGGCAACGCGCTGCAGCGCCCGCCGCACGCCCTCCGCTTCGATCTCGTCGGCGCTCTCACGCAGGCCAGCCGTATCGACCAGCAGGACGGGAATGCCGTCGAGATCGAGCCGGACCTCGATCGCATCGCGGGTCGTGCCGGCGATCGGCGAGACGATGGCGACGTCGCGGCGCGCCAGCGCATTGAGCAGGCTCGACTTTCCGGCATTGGGTGGCCCGGCCAGCACGACGACGAAGCCCTCGCGCACCCGCTCGCCGGCCCTGAAGCTGCCCAGCGCGGATTGAAGGCTCGGTAGTACCGTCCGCGCAATGCCGACGGCCTCCGCGATCAGCGGCCCCGAAACATCGCCCTCATCGGCAAAATCGATCTCCGCCTCGAGCAGCATCATCGCCTTGATCAGCGCGGCACGCCATTCGGCCGCGGCGATGCCGAGCGCGCCTTCCATCTGGCGCAGTGCCTGACGGCGCTGCCATTCCGTCTCCGAATCGATCAGATCGGCCAGGCCCTCGACGGCGGCGAGATCGAGCTTTCCGGCCTCGAAGGCACGCCTTGTGAACTCGCCGGGCTCCGCGAGCCGTAGACCGGGCAGGGCGGTGAGAGTCTTCAGCAGCCGCGACAGCACTGCCCGCGAGCCGTGCACCTGGAACTCAGCGACATCCTCGCCGGTGAAGCTCTTAGGCCCCGGAAAGTAGAGCGCGAGCCCCTGATCGATCACCTCGCCATCGCGGTCGCGCAGGGCGGAGAGCGTCGCCAGCCGCGGTCTCGGCAGCGTTCCCAGAATCGTTTCGAGAACGAATCGGACCTGACTGCCCGAGACCCGCACCACGGCGACGCCGGCTCGGCCGGCGGCAGAGGACAGCGCCACGATCGTCGGATAGGCTGCTCCAGTCATACCGTGCTCCTCCGCCGGCCTATCCCATAAGCCTGGCCGGCTCCGTCTCGGAAGCCCGCCCATGAACCGCCTCAAGCACGCCGCCAGCCCCTATCTGCTGCAGCATCGCGACAATCCCGTCGACTGGTGGGGAATGGAGCGAGGAAGCCTTTGCCGAGGCGAGGACGAGCCGGCGTCCGGTCCTGCTCTCGATCGGCTATGCCGCCTGTCACTGGTGCCACGTCATGGCGCATGAAAGCTTCGAGGACCCCGCGACAGCCGCGGTGATGAACGAGCTCTTCGTGAACATCAAGGTCGATCGCGAGGAACGGCCTGATCTTGACCATGTCTACATGAACGCGCTGCACAGTCTCGGCGAGCAGGGCGGCTGGCCGCTGACCATGTTCCTCGATTCGGACGGTGCGCCGTTCTGGGGCGGCACCTATTTCCCGCCCACGGCGCGCTATGGCAGGCCGAGCTTCGTCTCCGTGCTCCGCCAGCTCGCCGGCATCCACCGCGACGATCCCGAACGCATCCGCCGCAATGCCGAGGCGATCCGGCATGCCCTGCAGCAGAGCGAGGCCGACAGGTTCGAGGACGCCTTGCCGGAGCCCGATCTCGACGGCATCGCCCGCGGCATCGCCAGGCGCTTCGACCGCGATCATGGCGGGCTCGCCGGCGCCCCGAAATTCCCCAATCCCGGCCTGATCGAATTGCTCTGGCGCCATGCGCAGCGCAGCGCCGATCATGATTCCCGCCAGGCGGTGAGCCGGACGCTCGAGCAGATGGCGCGCGGCGGCATCCATGACCATCTCGGCGGCGGCTTTGCCCGCTATGCGGTCGACGAGCGCTGGCTCGTGCCGCATTTCGAGAAGATGCTCTACGACAACGCGCAGCTGCTGCCGCTCTACGCGCTCGAGGCGGCGCGGACCAACGATCCGCTGATGCTGGAGGCCGCGGAGGGCATCGTCGCCTGGCTGGACCGCGACATGCTTTTGCCGGAAGGCGCCTTCGCCGCCAGCCTCGACGCCGATTCGGAAGGCGAGGAGGGCAAGTTCTATGTCTGGACGACAACGGAGCTTGCACGGCTGCTCGAGGCGGACGACGCGGCCCTGTTCGCGCAGCACTATGACGTGACCGCCGAAGGCAATTGGGAAGGCCACGCCATCCTGAACCGGCTGGATACGCCCGATCCGTCGCCGGACATCGCGGCGGTTCTCACCGAGCTGCGCGCCAGCCTGCTCGCAGCCCGCAGCAAGCGTGTTCCGCCCGGTCGCGATGACAAGATCCTGGCCGACTGGAACGGGCTGATGATTTCGGGCCTCGCCCGCGCCGCCGGACTCCTCGGGCGGAACGACTGGATTCCGCTCGCCGTTGGCGCCTTTCGTTTCGTTGCCGAATCCATGGCGGATGGTGATGCCCTCGCCCACTCCTACCGGGGCGGTCGGCTGATCGCGCCGGGCTTCGCGCTCGACCATGCCGCGATGGCCGAGGCCGCTCTGGCGCTGCATGACTCAACGGGAGATCAGCACTACCTCGCTCTCGCCAGGGGCTGGAACCTGCATCTCGATCGGTACTACCGCGAGGCCGACTCAGGCCTGCTGCGTATGACTCGGGCTGACTCTGCGGAACTCCCGGTCATACCGAGGCCGACTCACGACGATGCCGTGCCCAATGCCAATGGCCTACATGCCGCCAATCTGTTGCGCATCGCCGCGCCGACCGGTCTGCCAGCGGATCGTGAGCAGGCCGACCGGTTTCTCGCGGCCATACTCGCCGCGGCCGCCCGCGCCCCGATGGCTCATGGCTCGGCGCTGAACGCCTATGACCTCGCGCGCAATGGCGTCGAGATCGTGCTCGCTGGGCCGGATCGCGAACCCTTCCGCGAAGCGGCCCTGGCACTACCGCATCTGACGAGCATCCTTGTCGACTGCCCCGATCCCGCCGGCCTGCCGGCCGATCATCCCGCCCAGGCCTATGCCAGGCAGGCTGGCACTGGCGCCGCCTTCATCTGCCGGCATGGCCGCTGCCTGCCGCCCGTCACGGAGCCGAATCGATTGGCCGGGGCGGTCGCCGGCGCGCACTGATCTTCGACCGGACGTCGCTCACGAAAAAGGCCCCGGCTTCGCGCCGGGGCCTCTGCATTTCGCTGCGGCGATGATCGCCGCTCAGGTGTTCATCGAGTCGAAGAACTCGGAGTTCTGCTTGGTCTGGCGCAGCTTGTCGATCAGGAACTCGATCGCGTCCTGCGGGCCCATCGGGTTGAGGATGCGGCGCAGCACATAGGTCTTCTGCAGGTCCGAGCGCGGCGTGATGAGCTCTTCCTTGCGGGTGCCCGACTTGAGGATGTCGATCGCAGGGAAGATGCGCTTGTCCGCCACCTTGCGGTCGAGCACGATCTCCGAGTTACCGGTGCCCTTGAACTCCTCGAAGATGACTTCGTCCATGCGGCTGCCGGTATCGATCAGCGCGGTCGCGACGATGGTCAGCGAGCCACCTTCCTCGATATTGCGGGCCGCGCCGAAGAAGCGCTTCGGGCGCTGCAGCGCATTGGCGTCGACACCGCCGGTCAGCACCTTGCCGGAGGACGGCACGACGGTGTTGTAGGCGCGGCCGAGGCGTGTGATCGAATCGAGCAGGATGACGACGTCGCGGCCATGCTCGACCAGACGCTTGGCCTTTTCGATCACCATCTCGGCGACCTGGACGTGCCGGGTCGCCGGCTCGTCGAAGGTCGAGGACACCACCTCGCCCTTCACCGAGCGCTGCATGTCGGTGACTTCCTCGGGCCGCTCGTCGATCAGGAGGACGATCAGATAGCACTCGGGATGATTGGTGGTGATCGACTGCGCGATGTTCTGCAGCAGCACGGTCTTGCCGGTGCGCGGCGGCGCCACGATCAAGGCGCGCTGGCCCTTGCCGATCGGCGCGACAATGTCGATGACGCGCGGCGAGAAATCCTTCTTGGTCGGATCCTGCACTTCGAGCTTGAGCCGCTCATCCGGATAGAGCGGTGTCAGATTATCGAAATGGATCTTGTGCCGGATCTTCTCGGGGTCTTCGAAATTGATCGTGTTGACCTTGAGCAGGGCGAAATAGCGCTCGCCATCCTTGGGTCCCCGGATCGGGCCTTCGACCGTGTCACCGGTGCGCAGGCCGAATTTCCGGATCTGCGAGGGCGAGACATAGATGTCGTCCGGGCCGGGCAGGTAGTTCGAATCGGAAGAACGCAGGAAGCCGAAGCCATCCTGCAGCACCTCGACGACGCCTTCGCCGAGGATTTCGGTCTCCTTCGCCGCCAGCTGCTTCAGGATCGCGAACATGAGCTCCTGCTTGCGCATCGTGCTCGCATTCTCGACTTCCATGCCTTCGGCGAAGGCCAGCAATTCGGTCGGCGTTTTGACCTTGAGTTCGTGGAGCTTGATTTCCCGCATGGGGCACCTGGGTCTGGGTGTTAACGGCCCGGGCGGGGAGCCTCGGGCGGAGGCAGAGGAGGGGATCGACGGGATGGGGCGGATGGCCCACATGTCGGGATGTCGTGGTCGCCTGCGGGAGCAGTCGTGGCACGAGCCGTCGACGAGAGGAAGGACGCAAACAGGAAGCGCAACTTCTGATAGCTGCTTTCCCAGCGTCGCTCAAGCGGGAAACCGCAAATCCCGCCTCAGAACGGTTTGACGATCACCAGGACGACGATCACCACCATGATCACCGCCGGCACCTCGTTGAGGATCCGGTAGAAGCGCGCCGACTTGTCGTTGCGGTCCTGCGCGAAGGCGCGGACCCGGCCCACCAGGTAGCCATGGATGCCGGACATCACCAGAGCGAGCAGGATCTTGCCGTGCAGCCAGCCGCCCTTGAAGGCGAAGCCGCTCCAGGCGAGGTAGAGGCCGAGGATCCAGGCCAGCGTCATCGACGGGTTGATGATGCCCTTCAGCAACCGCCTTTCCATGATCTTGAAGGTCTCTGACTGGATCGAGCCGATCTGCGCCTCGGCATGGTAGACCATCAGGCGCGGCAGATAGAGCATGCCCGCCATCCAGGCGATGATCGCGATCACATGGAGGGCTTTGATCCACTCATAGCTCACGGCGGCTAACCCTTACGAACGAACCAGCTTCACCAGCTGCTCGACATGAGCGACCGGGGTCTGGGGCTGGATGCCATGGCCGAGATTGAAGATAAAGGGCCGCTCCGACATCGCCTCGCGGATCGCCGCAACATCATGCCGCAGCGCCTCGCCACCGGCGATCAGCGCCAGCGGGTCGAGATTGCCCTGCAGCGTCACCTCCGGATTGAGCGTCGCCGCGGCCCAGCGCGGATCGACGCCCCAGTCGAGCCCGATCCCGTCGGCGCTGCTCGATTGCGCCAGTCCTTCCAGCCGCGGTCCGGCTCCGCGCGCGAACAGGATCACCTTGGCCTGCGGATGCTTCGCCTTCACGCCGGCGACGATCCGGCGCAGCGGTGTGAAGGAGAGCTTCTCGATCAGCCCTGGCGGCAGGGCGCTGGCGAAGCTCTCGAAGACCTGCACGACCTGAGCGCCGGCATCGATCTGACGGTTGAGATAGACGATCGAGGCCTCGATCAGCCGCTCGATCAGCCGGTCGAGGAAGACCGGGTCGCTATAGGCGACGAGCCTTGCCGGCGCCTGGTCGGGCGTCCCCTTGCCGGCGAGCATATAGCTCGCCACGGTCCAGGGCGCGCCGCAGAAGCCGATCAGCGCCGTCTCGGCTGGCAGGGCCGCCCGGACGCGCTCGACCGTCTCGAACACCGGCGCGAGCCGCTCCAGATTGAGCTCCTCGTCAAGCTTCGCAAGATCGCCAGCGTCGGCGAGCGCCTCCAGCTTCGGCCCCTCGCCTTCGGCGAACCAGACCTTCTGGCCGAGCGCATGCGGCACGACGAGGATGTCCGAGAACAGGATCGCCGCGTCGAAGCCGAAGCGCCGGATCGGCTGCAAGGTGACTTCGGTCGCGAAGGCGGGATTGTAGCAGAGCTCGAGGAAACCGCCGGCCTTGCTCCTGACCTCGCGATATTCCGGCAGATAGCGTCCGGCCTGGCGCATCAGCCAGAGCGGTGGAATCGTCGTCTTTTCGCCAGAGAGTGCGCGCAGGAAAAGGCAGTTGTTCATCGTGCTCGCTTACCCTCGGCTGGCGGTCCACCGACCGGCCTTAAGAGAATCTTTAATTTTATAGAGTCTTCTGTTTTGACTCTTGGGGCCCCGGACATAGCCCGGCACAATCCCATCCACAACCGATCCACAGCCGGTCCGGGCTTTAGGTCGGAGCTGCGAAGCTGAGTGGCCAACCGTTAAGAGCTTCTTAACGAATTGGAATTCGCGATGGCGTGCGCCGCGATGCCGCGCCTCGCAATGATTCACGTGAAACATTCGGTTCCTGTCCACAAGCCGTGGCCTGTTGAGGGCGCGAGGTGGTTATCCCGGGGTCATCCGGATGCGTGGGGGAAAGTCCGATTTGTCCCCAGCCTTCCCCAGGGCTGATTCGCTTGCCTTCGCCGTCTGCAGGCGATTCCAATTGCCGGCCTCGCGCGCTAGACCAGACGCTTCAAGGGGCCTGACAAGGCTGGGAGCAGTCGTGCCGCGCAATTATTTTCACCTGCACCTGGTCTCCGATGCGACCGGCGAAACCCTGATCGCGGTCAGCCGCGCCGCCGCCGCACAATACGAGGCGGTATCGGCGATCGAGCATGTCTACCCGCTGGTGCGCTCCGAAAATCAGCTCTCTCGCGTGCTCGCCGAGATCGAATCCTCGCCCGGCGTCGTGCTCTATACCCTGGTCGAGCCTGAATGGGCGGAGCGGCTCGAGAGCTTCTGCCAGGAGATCGGTTGCCCCTGCCTCTCGGTGCTGCAACCGGTCCTCTCGCTGTTCCAGTCCTATCTCGGCCAGGCTTCGGCGACACGACCGGGCGCCCAGCACGTCCTCAACGCCGAGTATTTCCGCCGTATCGACGCGATGAACTACACGCTGATGCATGATGACGGGCAGCTCGGTGGCGATCTCGAAAGCGCCGACGTCATCCTGGTCGGGATCAGCCGGACTTCGAAGACGCCGACCAGCATCTATCTCGCCAATCGCGGCATCAAGACCGCCAATATCCCGCTCGTGCCGCATGTGCCGCTGCCGGCCGAGATCGAGAGGCTGAAGCGCCCCCTGATCGTCGGCCTCGTCGCCAGCGCCGAGCGCATCATCCAGATCAGGCAGAACCGGCTGCTCTCGATGCGGGCCGATGACGAGACGCCCTATGTCGATCCCGATGCCGTCGCCGACGAGATCGTCCAGTCGCGCCGGCTCTGTGCCCGCAAGGGCTGGCCGGTGATCGACGTCACCCGGCGCTCGATCGAGGAGACGGCCGCGGCAATTCTCGATCTGCTGCGCGACCACCGCATGAAGTTCATCGCGACGTGAAACCGCCGGCTTCCTTCTGGCTCGGCGACCGGGAGCTGATCCTCGCCTCCGGCAGCGCGACGCGGCGCAGCATGCTGGAGAATGCCGGTCTGGCGATCCAGGCGATTCGCCCCGATATCGACGAGCGTGCGGTCGAGGCGGATTTCCTGGCAGCGGGCGGCGAGGTCTCGGGCGTCGCCGCCGCGCTCGCTGCCGCCAAGGCGCTCACCGTTTCCAGGCAAGCGCCCGGCCGCTGGGTCCTCGGTGCCGACCAGACCTTGACCTGCGAGGGCACCGCCTTCCACAAGCCCGAGGACGAGAACGCGGCCTTGCTCCAGATCGCAGCACTGTCCGGCAAGCGCCATGAACTGAGCTCGGCCTTCGCGCTCGCTTGCGAGGGCGCGGTGATTCGCGGCGGCGTCCGCCGGGTCGGCATGGAGATGCGCCCGCTCGATGCCGCCTTCATCGAGAGCTATGTCGCGCAGGCAGGTCCCGCAGCCACGGCGAGCGTCGGCGGCTATCAGATCGAAGGCCTGGGCGCGCAGCTGTTCAGCGCCATCGACGGCGACTATTTCACCATTCTCGGCCTGCCCCTGCTCGACTTGCTCGCGGTTCTGCGCGAGCTCGAGCTTCTTGCCTGAACCAACGGCTCCGCCCCATGACACGCTGCTTCATCATCGGCCATCCCGTCGCCCATTCGCGCTCGCCGATCATCCATGGCCATTGGCTGGCCGAGCACGGCCTCGATGGCAGCTATGAGCGGGTCGACGTGCCGCCGGGCGCGGTCGCCGCCTTTCTCGACCGCATCCGTTCGGGCGAGTTCGCAGGCGGCAACGTCACCGTGCCGAACAAGGAGGCGGTGCTGCCGCTGCTCGATCATGTCGGCGAGACCGCGCGGCGCATGGGCGCTGTCAACACGATCTGGGTGGAGGATGGCAAGCTCCATGGCGACAATACCGACGCCTTCGGCTTCCTCGCCCATCTCGACGACCGCGTCCCCGGCTGGGACGCCCGCACTGCCAGCGCGCTGATCCTGGGGGCGGGCGGTGCCGCGCGAGCCGTGGTTCACGGTCTCGTCTCGCGCGGCGTCGGTCGGATCATTCTCGTCAATCGCAGCATGGCGCGGGCCGAGGATCTCGCGGCCGAGTTCGGAGCGGGTGTCGAAGCACGCGGGCGCGCGGAGGCGGCGGCCCTGGTCGCGACGAGCGACCTTATCGTCAACACGACGTCGCTCGGCATGCAGGGCCAGCCGCCGCTCGATCTCGACCTTGCGGGCCTGCGGCCCGGAACCATCGTCGACGACATCGTCTATGTCCCGCTCGAGACAGCCCTGCTCGCGGAGGCACGGGCTCGTGGTGGCGTTCCGGTCGACGGACTCGGCATGCTGCTGCATCAGGCGATCCCGGGCTTCGAGCGCTGGTTCGGCGTACGTCCAGAGGTGACGCCGGCACTGCGGGCCCGACTCGAAGCCGATATTCCGCTGAGATAGGAGGCCGCGATGACCTTTCTGCTCGGACTGACCGGTTCGATCGGCATGGGCAAGTCGACGACCGCGGAGATGTTCCGCGACGAGGGCGTGCCGGTCTACGATGCCGATCAGGCGGTCCACCGGCTCTATCGCGGCGCGGCCGCATCCGAGATCGAGGCGGCTTTTCCCGGAGTCGCCGCCGATGGCGCGGTCGACCGGACGAAGCTCTCCGCCGCGGTGCTCGGCCGGGCCGAGGCGCTGGCCAGGTTGGAGGCGATCGTCCATCCGCTCGTCCGGGCCGAGGAACAGGCCTTTCTGGCGCAATGCCGCAAGGATGGGGCTGACCTCGCCGTGCTCGACATTCCCCTGCTGTTCGAGACCGGCGGCGAGAGCCGCTGCGACGCCGTCGTCGTCGTCACCGCTGCGGCCGAGGTCCAGCGAGCCCGCGTCCTCGCCCGGCCCGGCATCACCGAGGACAAGCTCGAGGCGATCCTCGCCCGGCAGATGCCGGATGCGCAGAAGCGTCGGCGCGCCCACTTCCTTGTGGACACCTCCCGCGGCCTTCTGGCGGCGGGGCGGCAGGTCCATTCTATCCTCGTGGCGCTCGCCGGCCGTCCCGGCCGCGGCGAACGGAGAGGCTGAACGTGCGCGAAATCGTCCTCGATACCGAGACCACCGGCGTCGAAGCGCTGAAGGGCGACCGCATCGTCGAGATCGGCTGCGTCGAGCTCGTCAACCATTGCCCGACCGGCCGCAACTACCACGTCTACATCAATCCCGAGCGGGATATGCCGGACGGCGCTTTCCGGGTGCACGGGCTGTCCGAGGCCTTCCTCTCCGACAAGCCGGTCTTCGCCGCCATCGCCGGAGAGTTCGCCGCCTTCATCGCGGATGCCAAGCTGGTCATTCACAACGCCGCCTTCGACGTCGGCTTCATCAATATGGAGTTCGGTCGGCTCGGCATCCCGCCGATCGTTCCGGCGCTCGTCGTCGACACGCTCGCCATGGCGCGGCGCAAGCACCCCGGCGCCAGCAACAGCCTGGACGCGCTCTGCTCGCGCTATGGCATCGACAACAGCCGCCGCACCAAGCACGGCGCGCTGCTCGACTCCGAGATCCTGGCCGAAGTCTATATCGAACTGATCGGCGGCAAGCAGACCAGCCTCGGTCTCGGCACCAGTATGGCCGGAGGCCCGGGTGCCGGCCTCGCTGCGGTCATCGAGCGGCCGGTCAGGCTGCGTCCCTTGGCGCCGCGGCTCTCGGATGAGGAGCGCGCGGCGCACGAGACTTTCGTCGGCAAGTTCAAGGCCGCGCCACTCTGGCGGGGCTATCTCGGCCTGCCAGAGGAAGCGTGATCCTCCGCCGTCATTGCAAGCCGAGCGAAGCCGTCGACAAGGTCAGGCTCCGCGGCCCGTGGATCGCTTCGGCGGCGAAGGCCGCCTCGCAATGACGATGGTCGCCAGCGCAGCGACTTACCGACCCTGCTTCCGGTCGGCGCGGCGCGAGAGCATGTTGAGCCCTTCGATCAGCGCCGAGAAGGCCATGGCCGCATAGATGTAGCCCTTGGGCACATGCGCGCCGAAGCCCTCGCCGATCAGCGTCGTGCCGATCATCAGCAGGAAGCCGAGCGCCAGCATCACGATCGTCGGGTTCTTGTCGATGAAGCGCGCCAGCGGGTCGGCCGCGAGCAGCATCACCAGCACGGCGACCACGACGGCGATGACCATCACCGGGACATGGTCGGTCATGCCGACGGCGGTGATGATGCTGTCGATCGAGAACACCAGGTCGAGCAGCAGGATCTGGAAGATCGCGCCGCCGAAGGTGATGGCCGCCGCACCGCTGCCGTCGAAGATGTCGGGGCCGCGATTGGGGTCGACCTTGTGGTGGATCTCCTTGGTCGCTTTCCAGACCAGGAACAGGCCGCCGGCGATCAGGATGATGTCGCGCCAGGAGAAGGCCTTGCCGAAGACCGAGATCACCGGCGTCGTCAGCTGCACGATAAAGGCGACGGTCGAGAGCAGGCCGAGGCGCAGGATTAGGGCGAGCCCGATGCCGATGCGCCGGCCGCGGGCGCGCTGGTGTTCGGGCAGCTTGTTCGTCAGGATCGAGATGAAGATCAGGTTGTCGATGCCGAGCACGACCTCCATCGCGATCAGTGCCCCGAGAGCCGCCCAGACGGTGGGGTCGGCGGCTAATGTCATCAGGGCGTCCATCGATGCTCCGGCATGGTCTTACCCGCGCGGTCCGGGACGGCGCGCGCTTCTGGGTCCTGCCGAAATGGGCGGCCTCTCTTGCGATGCAAGGCAGGCTGGCGAAAAAAAGCGACAAAAAAAGAGCCCCGGAGGGCTCTTTCATGTCGTCGTTCTGAAACTGGCGTTCAGGACACCGGCGTTCCGGCCGCGCCCTGCTGGGCCTGCATCTCCTCGACGCGCTGGCGATAGAGCGTCGCGAAATCGATCGGGTCGATATAGAGCGGCGGGAAGCCGCCATTGCGCACGGCGTCGGCGACGATCTGCCGGGCGAAGGGGAAGAGCAGCCGCGGGCAGTCGATCATGACCACCGCATGAAGCTGCTCCTGCGGCACGCCGACGATGCGGAACACGCCAGCATAGCTCAGCTCGAATGCGAACAGCGTGTCGTTGCCGACGGTCGCCTTGCCTTCCAGCGTCAGGATCGATTCGAACTCGGCCTCGCCGATCGCATTGGCGGTGACATTGACCTGAAGGCCGATCTGCGGGCCCTGCTGCTGCTGGCCCGAGAGCGAGCGCGGTGCGTTCGGATTCTCGAAGGAGAAGTCCTTGATGTACTGGACGAGCGTGTTGAGGCTCGGCCCCTGCTGGTTGGCGTCGCCCGCGCCATTGCCGTTTTCGTTGGCCATCGGTCCCATCGTCTTCCGGCGGCTCTGACAGAAAACCCCGCTCTCTGGCGGAAACGGTCCGTCGCGCCGCAAGCGCCGGACTCGCGTCGGCTACCATGGCGGCCGTGCCGGCACAAGCAAAGGCTCGCCGAGAACGCTTGTCGCCCCGGGGGGTGGATGTTACGAGCCTCAGTCACCATATCCCGCCGGGAGATGGTGCTGTGGTCGCGCGTCCGTCATGCGATCGTATTCTTTGAGGTTCGGATCAGCCGTCGATGCAAAACTTCGATATGACGACACTGGTCTTCCTGGCCCTGGCGGTTTTCGTCGCCTGGAAGCTGCGCTCCGTGCTCGGTCAGAAGACCGGGCATGAAAAGCCGCCGGCCGATCCGTTCCAGCGTCGCGAGACGCCGCCGCTGCGGCCCGACCAGGCGTCCCCGGCCGAAGCGCGCCGCGACAACGTCATCCGCCTGCCCGGTGCGGCCAATGATCCCGCCGCCGCAGAGGTCGCGGATGCCGATCGCTGGAAGGACATCGCGCCCGCCGGTTCGCCGATCATCGCAGGTCTCGAGGAGATCGCGCGCCAGGAGCCCGGTTTCGATCCGCGCGGTTTCCTTGGCGGTGCCAAGGCCGCCTATGAGACGATCGTCACCGCTTTCGCCCGCGGCGATCGCAAGATGCTGAAGGGGCTGCTCGCCAAGGAGGTCTATGAAGGCTTCGAGCAGGCGATCAGCGAGCGCGAGAAGCGCGGCGAGAAGGCCGAGTCGAATTTCGTCTCGATCGACAAGGCCGAGATCACCGCGGTCGACGTCAAGGGCAAGACCGCCCAGGTCACCATCGCCTTCGTCTCGCAGCTGATCAGCGTCGTTCGCGATGCGCAGGGTAATGTCGTCGACGGCAGCGCCGACAGCGTCTCCGAGGTCAACGACGTCTGGACCTTCTCGCGTCAGCTCGGCAGCCGCGATCCGAACTGGCTGCTGGTCGCGACCGAATCGGCCGCGTGATACGTGCCGCCGGTCTCGTTCTGGGGCTCTGGGCCGCAGGCGTATCGGCAGTGACGGCCAGCGCCCCACCCGCTCCTGCCGGCGCCCGCATCTCGCCTGTGACGACCGGCGAGATCGCCGGCTGGACGCAGGACGACCACCGGGTCGTGCTGCGTCTTTTCGCACAGGGCTGCGAGACCGATCCGCCGCTGCGCCAGGGTATCGAGCCGCCGCCCGGCCTGCCGGTGCTCTGCACCGAGGCCGCGGCCCTGCTGAAGGCGGGCGAGCCGGATCGCGCCACTGCCCGAAAATTCTTCGAGGACCGGTTCTCGTTCTGGCGAGTCCGCCCCGCCGAGACGCCGAGCGGCTTCATGACCGGCTATTTCGAGCCGGAATTCGAGGGCTCGCTGACGCAAAGCGCCGCCTTCCCGACACCGCTCTATGGCCGCCCCGTCGACCTCGTCACCAAGATGCCGGGGGATGACTGGCCCGGCTTCGACCCCGCCTTGTCCTCGGCCCGGCGCGGCGAGCGCGGCCTCGAGCCCTTCCCGGATCGTGCGGCCATCGATGACGGCGCACTCGACGGTCAGGGCCTCGAAATCCTCTGGATGCGCGATCCGGTCGACCGTTTCGTGCTGCAGGTCCAGGGTTCGGGGCGGATTCGTCTGCCGGACGGCAGGGTCACGCGGCTTGTCTATGCCGGACGCAATGGCCACCCCTACACCTCGCTCGGCCGCGAGCTCAGCCGCCGCGAGAATATTCCGCCGGCAGAGATGACCATGGACCGGCTGGTCGCGAGGCTGAAGGCCGATGCCGGTTTCGCGCGCGAGCTGATCCGCCTGAACCGCTCCTTCGTCTTCTACGCAAGGCGCGACGACCTGCCGCCGGAGGCGGGGCCGATCGGCGCCGCCGGCCTGCCGCTGACGCCGTTGCGCAGCATCGCGGTCGATCGCAGTGTCTGGCCCTATGGCATGCCGGCCTGGATCGCCGGCGAGATCCCGGACGGGACGGGGGGGGCGGAAGTGCTGTCGCGGCTCGTCCTGGCGCAGGATACCGGCTCGGCGATCCTCGGTCCCGCCCGGATCGACCTTTTCGTCGGCTCCGGCCCACAAGCCGGCCATCGCGCCGGCCTGATCCGCCACCCCTTCGACCTGATCGTGCTCTGGCCGCGCGGGCGGGAGCGCTGAGGCGATGCCCCGCCGCCGTGGCAAATTGCTGTCCGAGGCCGAGATCGCGCTCTGGCGCCAGGTCGCGCGCACGGTGACGCCACTCGCCGGCCGCAAGCCGGTTGAAGCGGAGCCGGAACCCGAGCTCCCGGTGCTCCAGCCCGAGCCGCCGCGGCAGGCGCCGGCCATGGCCGCGCCGAAGACGATTGCGGCGAAACCGGCGCCGCCGCCGCTCGCACCGCTGGAAAGGCGGCTGCGCACCCAGCTGCGCCGCGGCCAGCAGGGCGTCGAGGCTGCGATCGATCTTCACGGCATGCGTCAGGACGAAGCCCATGCGGCCCTGCGTGGCTTCCTCCGGGTCCAGCAGATGCGCGGGGCCAAGCTCGTCCTGGTGGTGACCGGCAAGGGCGGCGCCGGCGATTTCGGCTTCGGCTCGGAACGCGGCGTCCTGCGCCGCAATGTGCCGCACTGGCTCAGCCTCGCCGATCTGCGGCCGCTGGTGCTCGGCTTCGACGAGGCCGAGCAGCGCCATGGTGGGTCGGGTGCGCTCTATATCCGCCTGCGCCGGGCCCGCGGGCCGCAGCCATGACGCCCTATGGCCGCCGCGTCCGCGAATTGCGCGCCGCCCGCGGCGTCACCCTCGCCCAGATGGCGCAGGCGCTCGGCGTTACCCCGGCCTATCTCTCGGCGCTCGAGCACGGCAAGCGCGGCCAGCCGACCTTCACCCTGATCCAGGGCGCGATCCACGTCCTCGGCATCATCTGGGACGAGGCCGACGAGCTGATCCGCCTC
Source organism: Allobosea sp. (assembly GCF_017308075.1). Classification (GTDB taxonomy): domain Bacteria; phylum Pseudomonadota; class Alphaproteobacteria; order Rhizobiales; family Beijerinckiaceae; genus Allobosea. The sequence goes on along the minus strand of NZ_JAFKFX010000055.1, from coordinate 9,184 downwards.
GCCGATCTCTCGCATCCGCGCGTCACCGTCGACACCGCCGGGCTGGAACCGGAAGCGACGCTGTTCGCCAACCGGCTCGCCCGCGAGATCGAATGGCTCGGTCCGTCCGATCTCGCGGCGCTGTCATCGATCCTCGACGGCGCCGCCCGCCGCCGCGGCGGCGCTTGACCGAAGCGGCGCCCGATGCGACACGCCCGCAAATCCCTCAACCTCCGGAAAGCCTCATGACCTCCAAGCGCTACGACGTGCTCGCTCTCGGCAATGCTATTGTCGACGTCATCGCCACGGCCGAGGAGGATTTCCTCGCCAGCCACGGGCTGGTGAAGGGTTCGATGGCCCTGATCGACGAGGCGCGGGCGGAGTCGCTCTATGCCGCGATGGGCCCGGGCAAGGTCATCTCAGGCGGTTCGGCCGCCAACACCATCGCCGGCCTCGCCTCCTTCGGCGGCAAGGGCGCCTTCATCGGCAAGGTCAAGGCAGACGAGCTCGGCAAGCTCTACCGGCACGATCTGACCTCGCTCGGCGTCGCCTTCGACACGCCGGCGGCGGCGGACGGGCCGGCGACGGCGCGCTCCTTCATCATCGTCACGCCCGATGGCGAGCGCACCATGAACACCTATCTCGGCGCCTGCCAGGGCCTCTCCCCGGCCGATGTCGACGCCGCCGCGATCGAAAACGCCGACATCGTCTATCTCGAAGGCTATCTCTGGGATCCGCCGGCCGCCAAGGACGCCTTCCGCAAGGCGTCCGAGATCGCCCACAAGGCCGGTGGCCGCGTCGCGATCACGCTCTCCGATTCCTTCTGCGTCGATCGCTATCGGGACGAGTTCATCGGCCTCGTCCGCAACGGCATGGTCGATCTCGTCTTCGCCAATGAGCACGAACTGAAGAGCCTCTACGAAACCTCCGATTTCGACACGGCGCTTGCAGGCCTGCGTGCCGAGAACGTGCTCGCCGTCGTCACCCGTTCGGAGAACGGCGCGCTTGCGGTGACGCCGGACGGCGTCGTCGCCGAGCCGGTCTTCCCGATCGAGCGGCTGGTCGATGCGACCGGTGCCGGCGATCTCTTCGCCGCCGGCTTCCTCTTCGGCCTGACCTCGGGCCGCGAGACCCGCGACTGCCTGCGCCTCGGCGCCCTCGCCGCGGCCGAGATCATCAGCCATGTTGGAGCAAGGCCGGATGTCGGGCTGAAGACGCTCGCCGGCAATAACGGCCTGCTCTGAGACTTCGAACGGCTCCACGCATCGTCTGATGCCGTCTGCAGAACGAGAAAGCCCGGGCCGCGAGGCCCGGGCTTTCTGTTTGCGAAACGGAGGTCGTCTCAGGCGGCGCGCTGCAATCCGAGTGCGCCCCAGATCGTGCTGAGGGCCTGGACCAGCCCTTCGATATCCTCGTCCGAATGCAGCGGCGTCGGCGTGATCCGCAGCCGCTCGGTGCCGCGCGGCACGGTCGGGTAGTTGATCGGCTGGACATAGAGCGAGAAGCGCGCCAGCAGCTCGTCGCTGATCTGCTTGCAGCGCGCGGCATCGCCGACCATCACCGGCACGATATGGCTGGGATTGGGCAGATGCGGGATGCCGGCCTCGTCGAGGCGCCGGCGCAAGGTGGCGACCCGGTCCTGCTGGCCCTCACGCTCGGACGAGCTCGCCTTGAGATGGCGGATGGCGGCGAGCGCCCCGGCGGCGAGCGCCGGCGGCAGCGAGCTCGAGAAGATGAAGCCGGAGGCGAAGCTGCGGATATAGTCGCAGAGCGCGGCCGAGCCGGTGATGTAGCCGCCCATCACGCCGAAGGATTTCGCCAGCGTGCCCTCGATCAGGTCGAGCCGGTGGGTCAGGCCATCGCGCTCGCTGACGCCGCCGCCGCGCGGCCCGTAGAGCCCGACGGCGTGGACCTCGTCGATATAGGTCATCGCGCCGAATTCCTCGGCGATGTCGCAGAATTCGGCGATCGGGGCGATGTCGCCATCCATCGAGTAGACCGATTCGAAGGCGATCAGCTTCGGCCGGGCCGGATCCATCGCCTGCAGCTTGCGGCGCAGGTCGGCGGGGTCGTTATGGGCGAAGATCGCCTTGTCGGCGCGCGAATGCCGGATGCCCTCGATCATCGAGGCGTGGTTCAGCGCATCGGTCAGTACGATGCAGCCGGGAATGCGCGAGGCCAGCGTCGAGAGCGAGGCCCAGTTCGACATGTAGCCGGAATTGAACAGCAGCGCCGATTCCTTGCCGTGCAGATCGGCAAGTTCGCGCTCGAGCAGGATATGGTAGTGATTGGTACCGGCGATGTTGCGCGTGCCGCCGGCGCCGGCGCCGCAGCCGTCGATCGCCTCATGCATGGCGGCGATCACCACCGGGTGCTGGCCCATGCCGAGATAGTCGTTCGAGCACCAGACGGTGACCTCGCGCGGCGTGCCCTCGCCATGATAGATCGCGCGCGGAAACCTGCCGGCGCAGCGCTCCAGATCGGCGAAAACGCGGTAGCGGCCTTCCTTGCGGAGCTGGCTCAACTCCTCGCGGAAAAAGCTCTCGAAATCCATCGCAACCTCCTGCGCCGCCTTCATTGTGCATTGCGCGCCGCAGGTAAAGGCGCAGCAATGTCGCGGGTTGGGCCGGCAAAGCGCTTGCAGGCGCCGATAACCGGCCGCAACCAGCTTCCCATTTCCTGCGATCCGGTTCTAGATCGGGATCTGCTGAAACGGGGACTGGCCATGGCCGTAACGATCGATGGACGCACGCTGAAGGGCAGGCAGGTGCTGCGCGTGGCGCGGCCGGGTACCTCCGGCCGCTATGAGAAGGCGAGCCTCGCCCCTGCCGCCCGCGCCGCCATTGCCGCGACGCGGGCGCATATCGACGCGAACTTCATGAACGATGAGGCGCCGTTCATGTACTCCTTCAATACCGGCGTCGGCCTGTTCAAGGACCAGCGCGTGCTGATGGCGGAGATGACCGAATATCAGCGCAAGAGCGTCTACGCCCATGCCACGGGCGTCGGCGAGCCCTTCGCCGAGGACGTCACCCGCGCCACCATGCTGCTGCGCGCCAATGCCTTCGCCTCGAACTATTCCGGCCCGCAGGTCGAACTGGTCGAGCGCCTGCTCGCTTGCCTGAATGCCGGGGTCCACCCGGTTATCCCGCAGAAGGGTTCGGTCGGCGCTTCCGGCGATCTTGCCCCGCTCGCCCATATGGCGGCCGCGGTCTGCGGCTTTGCGGAGGCCGAAGCGGTCTACAAGGGCAGGCGCATGCCGGCGCGCGAGGCGCTGGCCAAGGCCGGGCTCGCGCCTGATTTCCCGCTCGGCGCCAAGGATGCCTCGGCCCTGATCAATGGCTCGACGGTCTCGCTCGCGCTGGGCGTGCTCGCCACCGAGGATGCCAGGCGCTTGATCAAGGCCGCCGATATCGGCTTGGCGCTCTCGCTCGAGGCGATGCGTGGCGAGCTTGCCGCCTTCGATCCGCGCGTCCATGCCGCGCGCCCGCATCCCGGCCAGGCGCTGGTCGCGCGCAACATCCTGAAGCTGACGCAGGGCTCGCAGCGCTGCTCGGCCGCGGCGCGCGAGACGATCTATCCCGATGAGATCGGCCGTACGCCCGGCAAGCCGCCGGCGCCGCGCGTGCAGGACGTCTACTCGCTGCGCTGCGCCCCCCAGGTCCACGGACCGGCCCGCGAGGCGCTCGACTATGTCTCCCGGATCATCGCGACCGAGGCCAACTCGGCCACCGACAACCCGCTGATCTTCCCCGATGGCGGCGGCTACCAGGTGATCTCCGGCGGCCATTTCCACGGCCAGTACGTGGCGCAGGCCATGGACCTGCTGGCGATCGCGATGACCGACCTCGGCTCGATCTGCGAGCGCCGCCTCGCCAGGCTGATCGACCCGACGCTGAGCTACGGCCTGCCGCGCAATCTGCTCGCCGGCAAGCGCGGCCTGAATACCGGCTTCGCCACTGTGCAGTGCTCGCTCTCGGCGCTTGTAATGGAGAACCGCACCCTGTCTTCGCCGGGCTCGGTCGATTCGATTCCCGGCAAGTCCAATGCCGAGGACCATGTCTCGAACTCGACCTGGTGCGGCCGCAAGGCCCGCACGATCGTCGAGAATGTCGAGATGATCATCGCCGGCGAGATCCTGATGGCCTGTCAGGCGCTGTCGCTGATCGCCGAGACCGCCAAGGCCCATCCGCTCGGCAAGGGCACGCAGGCCGCGCTGGACGCTGTGCGCGAGACGATCCCGCCGGCTCTCGACGGCGACCGCTGGTACGCCGCCGAGATGAACCAGGCGACGGCGCTGGTCCGCTCCGGCGCGATCGTCGAGGCCGTCGAGGCGGTGGTGGGGGCGCTGGAGTAGGGCTCTGGAGAACCCCTCTCCTGGAAGGAGAGGGGCAGGGGTGAGGTGTTCGGACCGAAAACGTTGGCTTGGGCCTGACCGCGCGGCGAATGCGGAACCGGACTGGTCTGACGGCCCACACCTCACCCTACCCTCTCCTTACAGGAGAGGGGTTCCCGCGGTCTTGTCGTCGCGGTCTCGTGGTTCAACTCAATACAGCGTCGCCCTGACCCGCTCCGGCAGCGCCCTGTCATAGGCCTCGCCATCGAAGGTCTCGACCGCCGGCGCCCGCGCCGTGATCTCACGCAGGATCGTGCCGGCGCTCGGCAGGCTGCGCTTGTCGACCTGGGTCGCCGGATTCCAGAGATCGGCCCGGACCACGGCGCGCGAGCACTGGAAGTAGACCGACTCCACCGAGACGACCATGACGCAGGCCGGGAGCTTGCCGGCCATGTCGAAGCGCGCGCAGAGCGCGGGATCGCTCGAAAGCACCGCCGTGCCGTTGACGCGCAGGGTTTCGCCGTAGCCGGGGACCAGAAAGAGCATTCCGATTCGATTGTCGAACAGGATATTCTTGAGCGAATCCAGGCGGTTATTGCCTCTTCGGTCGGGAATCAGCAGCGTTTTGGCGTCGCTCACCGTGACAAAGCCCGGCTGATCGCCGCGCGGCGAGCAATCCAGCCCGTCCGGACCGTTGGTCGCGAGCACGAAAAACGGCGAGGCGGCGATCAGCGCGGCATAGTTCGCATCGACATGGTCGATCTCCTTGAGGAGCGAGGCCGGTGCGACGGGGTTCGGATAGAGCGAGGCGAGCTGGTCCAGCGAGGTGATGCGATGGGCGGTCATGCCGGTCTCCGAGGCAGATAAGTCTAGACTATTTGAGTTCGCTGCGTCGCACCAGAGGGATCGGCAAAAGAAAACGCCCCCGCATCCTGCGATGCGGGGGCGTTCTGATTCACGTGAAACGCTTTGAGGCGCTGCAGGCCTTACTCGGCCTGCTGCTTCTCGCGGCTCTTCTCGGCGTCGCGGGCGGCCTTCAGCTTCTCGGTGATGTCCTCGCCGGTCTGCTGGTCGACGACCTTCATCGAGAGGCGGATCTTGCCGCGATCATCCTGGCCGAGGAACTTGACCTTGACCTTGTCGCCTTCCTTGACGACGTCCGAGACCTTCTGGACGCGCTGGGCGGCGAGCTCGGAGATATGGACGAGCCCGTCCTTGGCGCCGAAGAAGTTCACGAAGGCGCCGAACTCCATGATCTTCACGACGGTGCCGTCATAGATCATGCCCGGCTCCGCTTCGGAGACGATCGACTTGATCCACTTGATCGCCGCTTCGATCGACTTGCCGTCGGCCGAGGCGATCTTGATGGTGCCGTCGTCCTCGATGTTGACCTTGGCGCCGGTCTTTTCGACGATCTCGCGGATGACCTTGCCGCCGGAGCCGATGACTTCGCGGATCTTGTCGACCGGGATCTTCATCGTCTCGATGCGCGGCGCATACTCGCCGAGCTGGGTGCGCGAGGCCGAGAGGGCCTTGGCCATCTCGCCGAGGATGTGGTCGCGACCGCCCTTGGCCTGGCCGAGGGCGACCTTCATGATCTCCTCGGTGATACCGGCGATCTTGATGTCCATCTGCAGCGAGGTGATGCCCTCGGCGGTGCCGGCGACCTTGAAGTCCATGTCGCCGAGATGGTCCTCGTCACCCAGAATGTCGGAGAGCACCGCGAAGCGCTCGCCTTCCAGGATCAGGCCCATGGCGATGCCCGCGACCGGCGCCTTCAGCGGCACGCCGGCATCCATCAGCGCCAGCGAGGTGCCGCAGACGGTGGCCATCGAGGAGGAGCCGTTCGACTCGGTGATCTCCGAGACGACGCGGATCGTGTAGGGGAACTCCGCCTTGGCCGGCAGCATCGGGCGGATGGCGCGCCAGGCGAGCTTGCCATGGCCGATCTCGCGGCGGCCGGGCGAACCCATGCGGCCGGTCTCGCCGACAGAATAGGGCGGGAAGTTGTAGTGCAGCAGGAAGGTCTCCTTGTAGGTGCCTTCCAGCGAGTCGATGAACTGCTCGTCATCGCCCGTGCCGAGCGTGGTCACGACCAGCGCCTGGGTCTCGCCGCGGGTGAACAGCGAGGAGCCGTGGGTGCGCGGCAGGACGCCGGCTTCCGCCACGATCTTGCGCACCGTCTTGACGTCGCGCCCGTCGATGCGGATGCCGTCGTCGAGGATGTTCCAGCGCACGATCTTGGCCTGGGCTTCCTTGAACTGGGCCCCGACCTTCTCCTTGCTGAAGGTCGAAACGCCATCCGGCGCATCCGAGACCAGCGCGGCGACGACCTTGGCCTTGACGGCGTCGACCGCGGCATAGCGCTCGGCCTTGGCGGTGATCTTGTAGGCGGCGCGCAGCTCGGCCTCGCCGATCTTCATGATCGCGTCGAGCACGGCCTGGTCGTCCGGCGGGTTGAACTCGCGCGGCTCCTTGGCGGCCTTCTCGGCCAGGCGGATGATCGCGTCGATCACTGGCTGGAAGTGCTTGTGGCCGAACATCACGGCGCCGAGCATGATCTCCTCGGAGAGCTCCTTGGCCTCCGACTCGACCATCAGGACGGCGTCCTGGGTGCCGGCGACGACGAGATCGAGCGCCGATTCCTTCACTTCGTCGATCAGCGGGTTGAGCTTGTAGGCGCCGTCGACATAGCCGACGCGGGCGGCGCCGACCGGGCCCATGAAGGGCACGCCGGAGAGCGTCAGCGCGGCGGAGGCGGCGACCATGGCGACGATGTCGGGATCATTCTCGAGATCGTGCTGCAGCACGGTCACGATCACCTGGGTGTCGTTCTTGTAGCCTTCGGCGAAGAGCGGGCGGATCGGCCGGTCGATCAGGCGCGAGACCAGCGTCTCCTTCTCGGTCGGGCGTCCCTCGCGCTTGAAGTAGCCGCCGGGGATGCGGCCGGCCGCGAAGGTCTTCTCCTGGTAGTTCACCGTCAGCGGGAAGAAGTCGAAGCCCGGCTTCGGCTCCTTGGCCGAGACGATGGTGGCGAGAACCACGGTCTCGCCATAGGTGGCGAGCACGGCGCCGTCGGCCTGGCGGGCGATCTTGCCGGTTTCGAGCACGAGCTTGCGCCCGCCCCAGATCAGCTCTTCGGTTTGGATGTCGAACATGGATTTTCTTTCGGTCGGATGCGACCCGCCCGGCGCCCTTTGGCCCATGGGCAAGACGGCAAAACGCTCGGTCGTACATTGCAGCCGCGCCCGAGCGCTCGGCGATCCTGCCATGGGCGTCGGCGACGCCCGGTGGATCATGCGGAAAGCCGCCCCATGCGGCCGCCGCATTGAGAAGGGCAATGCCGCACCATTGCGGCGGCCCCCTTAGAAGAACCGCCCGGAGCGGCGAGGCACCGGGCGGGAACTCATTCGGCGATCAGCGGCGGATGCCGAGCTTCTCGATCAGCGAGCGATAGCGCGCTTCGCTCTTGCCCTTGAGATAGTCGAGCAGCGAACGACGCTGGGAGACCATCTTGAGCAGGCCGCGACGCGAATGGTTGTCCTTGTGATGGGACTTGAAGTGGCCGGTCAGATTGTTGATGCGCTCCGTCAGGATCGCGATCTGGACTTCCGGCGAGCCGGTGTCGTTCGGCTTGGTGGCATGCTCCTTCACGAGCGCGGTCTTGCGCTCAGCAGTGATCGACATCGTGCTTTCCTTCGGTTCGAATGTTGATCTGGCGGGCCTTAGCCGGGATGTCGTCCAGCAGGGTCCGAAGCCCGCATCGCCTCATCGCGGAGGGGATGCGCCGCCGGCAGCAGAGGCCGGTTGGCAGCGGCATATACACGAAAACGCCGGAAAGGCTAGCGGCACACCGGAACCTTGGTCCGCCCCGTCGGTTGACCAGAGCGTGTCAGTCACCAGCCCGGGGGTCGATATCATGCGCCAGTTGCCGAAGGACCGCCTCATCGCCGCGCTCGGCGCCCAGCTCCTGGCCGAGCGTGAGACCCGCGACGCCTTGCGCGAGGTCATCGCCAATGGCCAGCTCGACCGCGAAGTCCTGCTCGCCATCCTTGCCGACCCTGTGCCCGTCGTCACCAGCGACGAACTGGCACGCGCCGAGGCCTGGCTGCGCGAGCTGCCCCCCGCCCTGCCGCCGCGCCGGCCTGCCCTGAGGGCGGCCTGATGGCCCCGCGCCCGGCCTGGAAGGGCTATCTCAAGCTCTCGCTGGTCTCCTGCGCCGTCGAACTGACTTCGGCGACGGACCATAGCGAGAAGGTCTCCTTCCGCGTCATCAACCGCAAGACCGGCAACACCGTCCGCCGCCAATATATCGACAGTGTCAGCGGCAAGCCGGTCGATCCCGATGACGAGGTCAAGGGCTACGAGATCGGCAGCGACGAATACCTGCTCGTCGAGGAGGACGAGATCGACGCGGTCCAGATCGAGAGTTCGCACACGCTCTCGATCGAGCAATTCGTCGACCGCGCCGCGATCCCGCAGATCTATTTCGACCAGCCCTATTATCTCAGCCCCTCCGACGAGGTCTCCGAGGAGGCTTTCGCGGTGATCCGCGAGGCCATGGCGAAGCAGAAGAAGGCCGGCATTGCCCGCATCGTGCTCTATCGCCGCGAGCGGCCGGTGATGATCGAGCCGTTCGACAAGGGGCTGCTGCTGACGACGCTGCGCTACGACAAGACCGTGCGCCAGCCGGACGAGGTCTTCGGCGGGCTGCGCAAGGGCAAGCTCGATCCGGAACTGGTCGATCTCGCCACCCACATCATCGACAAGAAGCAGGCGAAGTTCGATCCGAGCGGCTTCGAGGATCACTACGAGGAGGCGCTGCTCGCGCTGATCGAGGCCAAGCGCAAGGGCAAGAAGCCGCCGGTC
>NZ_JAFKFX010000027.1 GCF_017308075.1 Allobosea sp. | reverse complement strand
GGGATGCCTGCGCCACGCTCACTCCGCGGTCCTTGATCAGGCGGACCGCCTCGATCTTGAACTCACGCCCAAACTGTCTTCGCTGCATATGCCACCTCCCGCTTCATGAAACACCCAATCTCGGTGTCCACGAAACCGGCAGCAGGCCATCGCGCAGCCCATCCCGGAAGCTGTGTCGGAAAGAGTGGAAGTTCTTGCGACTGTCCTTGATCCCGACCTTGTCGAGAAAGATGGCGAAAAACTTGCTGAAATTGTCGGAGATGTAGCCCGTGCTCGCGGTGGTCAGCTCGGGGAAAAGCCGCGCCTTCGCTGGCTGCGTCTTCCTGACTGCGGCGACATGGTCGAGGAAGCCGAGCCGCTTCAACTCGGGATGGATCGGGACGAAGCGGTGACCGGCTGCGGTCTTGACCCGCTTCACGCCATCCTCGTCGGACCGGACCAGAATGATGTTCGTGCCATCGTCGATCACGATATCATCCTCGCTGAGCTGGCAGACCTCGTTGAGGCGCATCCCCGAATAGAGTGACACCAGCGGGACCCAGAAGCGCCCCCTGCGCGGCCGATTGGGTCCGGGCCGATTATACCCCGCCCCGTCGTCGACACAGCCGCTGTAGAGCGGCGCTGCGAAGATGGCGTTGAGGTCCTCGACCGCAAAAGGAAGCCGCTTGTCCTTGCGCTTCACGCCGTCGCTGGCGAGCCTCAGGCCGGTCGCCGGGTTCTTTTCGATGATGTGCTCCGCGACGGCGAAGTCGAGCAGCGAGACGAAGGCGCTCATGTAGCTGTTGGCGGTCGTGACCGACATCGGCGCTAGCTCCTTCGCCTTGGCGATCTCCAGGACCTCGGTCAGCTTTTTCTTGGAGAAGCGCTTTGTCGCGTTGGAGGGCAGCGCCTTGACCGTGTCGAGGAGTTTGCGTGCCTGCTCTCGGCCGATGGCGGAGACCAGCGTCTTCCCGCCGATCACGTCCTTGAACAGCCGGGCCTGGGCATCCTGCTTGAGTTTCGTCTTGGGCGAAGGCGCTGCTCGCGTCGGGTCGGCGTTGTAGCGCTTGATCAGATCGGCGAGCGTAACGGTGGAGATTGCAACGGGTTTCAATTCCGTCGCGGCGGACAGACCGTGGAAGTTCGGGTTGAGCATCACGCCCGCGCCTCCCGTCACCCGATTGAGCAGGCGCTTCTCACGCTCGATCATCGCGGCGTGGACGGCTCGCGAGAGCTTCGCTCGCCATGCCGGTTCGACCGAATCACTTCCCGGGAAGAGGCCAGCCTCCGCCAACAGCTTGTCGACCTCTTCTCGAACGGTGGCCGAGACCTCATCGAACCGCTCGACATGAGCGAGATCCTCGCTGAGGTTCTGGATGACCTCTTCGTCTCCGATCTCGACCGGACGGGTGACACCTGCCCTCTCTTGCTCGACGAACCATCGGGTCGCCAATGCCCAGACCTGTTCTTCCGTCAGGGTGAGCTGAGCGGCCGTGGCGCCCCGGGCTGCCGCGCGCTGTCGCTCCAGAGCCGCGCGGGCATCGTCGAACTCGGCTTCGACCTTGATGCGCTCGATGCGAACCCGGCGCTTGGCCTCTGTCCCATCGGAGGTCTTCAAAGACCGCCTGATCTCCCCCTTGCCGATGATCGGCCTTAGCGCGTCCGGCACCCGGACCCGGAGCCACCAAATATTGCCACGCAGGAGGAGGTGTTCGGAGCGGCGCGCCATCAGGTTCGCTGTGCGTTGTGGACCAGAAATGTGGACCAAACAGCACGCCAAGCCGCTGCAATCAAACGATTTTTCGGAAGATCAACGACTTAGTAGGAGATGGTGGAGCCAGGCGGAATCGAACCGCCGACCTCTTGAATGCCATTCAAGCGCTCTCCCAACTGAGCTATGGCCCCACTATCGCAGCCACCTTGGGGAGCGGCTGGAATTCTCTTATCGCCGGCTCCGGTGGAGCCCTGCGCCTCGTCGCGGCAGCGACGAAGCGCTCTATAGGCAGGCTTTCGCCTGGACACAAGCCCGAATGTGAAGCGCGTCCCGCTTTTTCATTCGGGCCTGGAAAAAGGGCGCCTCAAGCGTCCTCGTCACCCTCGATGTCGCCATCGATCAGGTCGGAGACGTCGTCGTCGCCTTCCTCGTCCTCTTCCAGGAAGGTGTCGTCATCGTCGGCGCTGCTGCCGTCGTCTTCGATCTCGATATCGTCGTCGCTGGTGACGACAGCCTCCTTCTCGGAGGCTTCCGCATCGGCCTCGTCGAGCGAGACGAGCTCGACCGCGCCGTCGCCGGCCTCGGTCTCGTCCTCGTCATCGCTCGGCTTGGCTGCGGCAACGGCCGCCGCCTTGGCCTGCGGTTCGAACACCGAACGCGGATAGGATTGCCCGGTATAGGGGGAGACGATCGGATCCTTGTCGAGATCGTAGAATTTGCGGCCTGTCACGGGACAAACGCGCTTGGTGCCAAGTTCCGGTTTCGCCACGGCGTCGGACTTTCGAGTTACGTGCGGAAAGGGTTCTGAAAAGCAGGGGCGTCCGTTAGTCGGGCAGGGCGCGCCTGTCAAATACTGATTTCTCCCATGCCGGCGGGCGGCCCGCATGCCGCAAAACCACCCGGCCCCGACGCGCGGGCTCGGGCAAGAAAAACGGCTCCCCCTTGCCCGCACCATGCTCTAGAGCAGGAGATGAAAAGCGAAGGCCGGCGCTGCTGAAGCCGGCCCCCCGCGCCGCCGGCCTGCCGAGAACCCAGAGACGCCCGTGACCCTGCCGCAACAGCCCATTCAGACGAGCGTGACCGCCGGTCTCGCCGCGCCTCTGGTGATCGCGGTCGATGGCCCGGCAGCCTCGGGCAAGGGGACGCTGGCGCGTCGGCTCGCCGCGCATTTCGGCCTGCCTTATCTCGATACCGGGCTGCTCTACCGAATGGTGGCGCGGGCCATGCTCGATGCCGGGCAGGACCTGAACGATCCGCAGGCCGCGGCGGCGACCGCGGCCGGCTTCGACGAGAGCGGCTTCGACGAGGACCGGCTGCGCGGTCGCGAGATCGGCGAGGCCGCGTCGGTGGTCGCCGCGATTCCGGCCGTCCGCCGGGCTCTCATCGATCGGCAGCGCCGCTTCGCCGCCGCTCCCGGCGGAGCGGTGCTGGACGGGCGCGACATCGGCACGGTGATCTGCCCGCAGGCGACGGCGAAGCTCTTCGTCACGGCGACGCCGGAGGTCCGCGCGGCGCGCCGGCACAGGGAACTGGCGGGCCGTGGCGACACGGCGTCCTTCGAGGGCATTCTCGCCGATATCCGCCGGCGCGATGCCAGGGATAGCGGTCGCGGCGATGCGCCGCTGAAGGCGGCCGAGGACGCGATCCTGCTCGACACCTCGGCGCTGGGCGTCGACGAAGCCTTCGCCGCGGCACTCGCGATCGTCGAGAAGCGCCGCGCCGCCTGACGGCGATCATCTGCGCCGGAGCAGTATCGGGAGCACCGGCCGGTTCGCGAAGCTGGATCACATTTGCGGGAACCCGCCCCTGAGTGCCCAGCTTTCCTGCTTGGCGGCGCTGGAAACTCGGAGCAGACTTCCTTCACATTCGTTTGAAGCCGGCCTTCGCCCGAATCATCTTCGCGTTCCGGCGTCACGCTTCGACGGCAGATGATGGAGGTGACGATGCGGCCCTGGCTGTTCGGTCTCTTGAGTCTCTCGGCCGCGGCGTTGTGGCCGGCCACCGCGCCCGAGGCCCAGCCGGCTGCGTCCCCGCCCGAGGAGGTCGATGTCGCGCTGGTCCTGGCCGTCGACGTCTCCTATTCGATGGATCTCGACGAGCTCGCCTTGCAGCGCAACGGCTATATCGAGGCCTTCCGCTCGCGCCAGTTGCACGAGGCCATCGCCAAGGGCTCGATCGGCAAGATCGCGGTGACCTATTTCGAATGGGCCGGCGGCGATTTCCAGCACATCGTCAAGCCCTGGACGGTGATCGAATCGCCGCAATCGGCGATCGCCTTCGCCGAGGAGCTGGGCGAGGCGCCGACACGGCGTGGCCGGCGGACCTCGATCTCGGGCGCGATCGATCTCAGCATGGCCCTGCTCGAGCAGAGCAATGTCGTCGCCATGCGCCGGGTCATCGACATCTCCGGCGACGGCGCCAACAATGACGGCAGGCCGGTGACCCAGGCCCGGGACGCCGCCCGCGACAAGGGCATCAGCATCAACGGCTTGCCGGTTATGCTGAAGGCGGCGAGCTATTTCGACATCGACAATCTCGACGTCTATTACGAGGACTGCGTCATCACCGGCGTCGGCGCCTTCGTCATCCCGATCCGCGAGCGCCACCAGTTCGTCGACGCGACCCGGACCAAGCTGGTCCGCGAGATCGCCGAGGTCCCCGCCGGCGAGGCCCTGCTCCAGAAGGCGCAGTCCCGCCCGCCCAGGGTCGGCTGCATGGCCGGGGAGCGGCAATGGCGCGACCGCATGGGCAATTAGCGGCTGCGGCTTTGCCCGGCCTGGCAGCGCCTTCAGCGCTTCTGGGCGCGGGTCGCCGCGCTGGCGCGGAACAGCGCCAGCGCCGCCACGCCGATCGCCGACATCACCAGCGGCAGCGGCAGGGCCGACGCCTTGAGGAGGTGGCCGACGAGCAGGCCGACACAACCCGAGAGCAGCATCTGGCAGAGCCCGGTGAAGGAGGAGGCGGCACCGGCCCGGTCCGGAAAGGGCATCATCGCCGCCGCCTGCGATTGCGGCATGGTCAGCCCGACGCCGCAGGCATAGACCGCCATCGGCATGATCACGCCGAACGGCCCGCCGAAGCCGCTGGCGACGCAGACCAGCATCGCAATGCCGCCGCCGGCGAGGCAGGCGACGCCGAGCGCGATCACCCCGTCGAGACCGCGGGGCCCGACCAGGCGCTGGGCCAGGATCGTCCCGAGAATGTAGCCGAGCACCACGCAGCCGAAGGACAGGCCGTAGACCGGCGGGGTCAGGCCGTAGATTCCGATCAGGACGAAGGAGGAGCCGGAGATGAAGGAGAAGAGCCCGGCATAGGCGAGCGAGGTCAGGCTGACATAGACGCGGTAGGCCGGGTTCTGCAGCAGCACGCCAAAGCCGCGGAAGATCGCGAACAGGGACAGCTTCTCCGGCGAGCGCCGGCGGATCGTCTCGGGCATGATCGTCGCGACCACGGCGAGCACGGCGAGCCCGACGAGCAGCGTCGCGATGAAGGTCGAGCGCCAGCCGAAGGCGTTCTGCAGCAGGCCGCCGACGACCGGCGCGACGGCCGGCACCAGACCCATGATCATCCCCATCCGCGCCAGCTCGCGGCCGGCGCGCGGCCCGTCATAGAGATCGCGGACCATGGCGCGGCCGAGCACGATCGGCCCGGAGGCGCCGAGCGCCTGGGCGAAGCGCGCGCCGATCAGCGCCTCGATCGAGGGCGCGAAGGCGCAGGCGAGCGTCATGACCAGGAAGAGGCCGAGGCCGATCAGCAGGACGGGTCGGCGCCCGAGTCGGTCGGAGAGCGGGCCCCAGACGATCTGGCCGGCGGCGAAGCCGAACAGGAAGGCCGAGAGCGTCGCCTGGGCGCCGGCGATGTCGGTGCCCAGCGCCCGGGCGATCTCCGGCAGCGAAGGCAGGTAGAAATCGGTCGAGAGCGGGCCCAGCGCGGTCAGCATGGCGAGGACGGCGGTCATCGCCAGCGTGTCTGGGCGCAAGGTCATGGAGCGGCTCTCTGATCGGTCAGCGACGGTTTAGACGATGTCGCTGCAGGGAGGAACCGCGACCTCGTTCCGGCGCGGCCGGAGGCCGGGCCGGAACCCATGGCCAAAGCCCGACCCGATAGGCGCTGATCGGCTCGGGCCGTTCGGCGGCCTTGGCGGATATGGGTTCCGGGCCCATGGCTTCGCCATGTCCCGGAATGACGGCCGCGCCTCAGCGGAAGAAGATCAGCGTCTGCAGCAGGAAGATCGGGATCAGGATGCCGCCCGACCAGGCCATGTAGCCGAAGAAGCTCGGCATCGCGACCTTCCGGTCCTTGGCGATGGCGTAGACCATGAAGTTCGGGGCGTTGCCGATATAGGTGTTGGCGCCCATGAACACGGCTCCGGCCGAGATCGCGGTCAGCGTCAGCGCGCCCGTGGTCATCAGCGCCTTCGCATCGCCCCCGGCCAGCTCGAAGAAGACGAGATAGGTCGGCGCATTGTCGAGGAAGGAGGAGAGGATGCCGGTCAGCCAGAAATAGGCGACGTTGTTGGCGCTGCCATCGGCATTGCTGACCATGGCGACCAGCGAGGAGAAGGCGCCGTCCTTGCCGGCCTGCAGCATCGCCAGCACCGGGATGATGCAGGTGAAGATGCCGGCGAACAGCTTGGCGACCTCCAGGATCGGGCCCCAGCTGAATTCGTTGCCGGCGCGCACCGGCTTTGGCGTCAGCTTCAGCGAAAGCAGAGCAAGGCCGAGCAGGATCGCGTCGCGCACGATGTTCTGCAGTTCGAGATGGACGCCCTGGATGGTGAAGACGACGCCCGGCTTCCAGTTCGCCGACATCAGGATGGCGAGGATGACGCCGAAAAGCAGCAGGATGTTGATCTTGCCATAGAGCTTGATGGCGCGGTCCGGCGTCGGATCCTTCAGTGCCGGCAGGCCCTCCTCCTTGCGGAACAGGAAGCTGTCGAGCGCATAGAACAGCGCGAGCAGGATCACGACAGCGAAGCTCGTCTCCGGCAGGAGATGCGTCGTCGTCCAGAAGAAGTTCACGCCGCGCAGGAAGCCCAGGAACAACGGCGGGTCGCCGAGCGGGGTCAGCGAGCCCCCGATATTCGAGACCAGGAATATGAAGAACACCACGACATGGACGTTGTGGCGGCGGTTGTCGTTGGCGCGCAGCAGCGGCCGGATCATGATGATCGAGGCGCCGGTCGTGCCGACGAAGCTCGCCATCGCCGTGCCGATCGCGAGCAGCGCCGTGTTGGTCGCCGGCGTGCCATGCAGATTGCCCATCACCAGGATGCCGCCGGCGATGGTGAACAGGGCGAAGAGCAGGATGATGAACGGGGTGTATTCGAGCAGGGCCGTGTGCAGCAGCGCGCCCAGCGCCGGCTCGAAGCCGCGCAGCAGCACCAGCGGCACCAGCAGCAGGAGCGCCCAGAAGGCGGCGAATTTGCCGTAATTATGCTCCCAGAAATGCGGGAACAGGATTGGTCCCAGCGCGATCGAGAGCAGCATGCCGGCGAAGGGCAGGGCCCAGGCGACGCTCATGGTCGCGCCGCCGATGTCGCCGGCGGCGAGCGCGCTTTGCGGAAACAGGCCGAACGCGAGCGCTGCGCCCGCTGCTGTCAGCATCGATTTCAAGATCGTCTCCCCCGCCCGCTTGGCGCGGAACTGCCTGCCCCACTGCGGTTGCTGGTTAAACGATGCCCGAAGGGGTCGCAACCGCCACCGCCGCGCTGGGCGGGGCGTGGACATGCCGTTAGCGCCTGCTCCAAAAAAGCCGTTATGGCGGCATTCATGCTTGTCGCGCAGATTGTCCTTGCGGCGTCCTGCCGCGCCTGATTCGGGGCCGCCCATGTGCCGTTTCCTCGCCTATGCCGGCGCGCCGGTGTTCCTGGAGGATCTCGTCGCCTCGCCCTGCCATTCGCTGATCCACCAGTCGCTGCATGCCGAGGAGGCCAAGACCGGCACCAATGGCGATGGTTTCGGCGTCGGCTGGTATGGCGAGCGGCCCGAGCCCGGCCAGTACCGCGAGATTCGCCCGGCCTGGTCGGACGAGAACCTGCTCTCGATCGCCCGCCTCGTCCGCTCGCATCTGTTCTTCGCCCATGTCCGCGCTGCGACCGGCACGGCCAGCACGCGGGCCAATTGCCACCCCTTCGTCCATGGCCGGCATCTGTTCATGCATAACGGCCAGATCGGCGGCTACGGCCTGATCCGGCGCCGGCTCGAGAGCCTGATTCCCGATCCGCTCTATGGCGCGCGCGTCGGCACCACCGATTCGGAGGTGCTGTTCCTGCTGGCGCTGGCGCGGATGAGCGAGGGCGCGCCGCCGGGCGAGGCGCTGGCCGGCGCGCTCGGCGACGCGCTCGCCCTGATGCAGGAGGCGGGCATCCGGGAGCCCTTGCGCTGTGCCGCCGCGCTCGCCGATGGCGAGACCATCCATGCCGTCCGCTGGTCCTCGGACGAGAAGCCACCGACGCTCTATCTCTGCGACCGTGGCGACGCCGTGGTGATCGCCTCCGAGCCGATCGATGCGGCGCGTGAGTGCTGGCAGGCGCTGCCCCGCAACACGCTGGTCTCGGCCCGCATCGGCGCGGTCAGCCTGCACCCCTTCGAGGTCGGGCTGCGCCGCGCCGCCTGAGGCGAGACGCCTATACGCGGCCGAAACGCTTGCGCAGGCGCTTGCCTCCGGGGCACATGCCGGCATGCGCAGCTTCGACACAGCCCTGCCGATCGACGCCGTCCTCGACGATCTGTCCGCCGCCTTGCGTGCGCGGCCGAACGCCGTGCTCGTCGCCCCGCCCGGCGCCGGCAAGACCACGCGCGTGCCGCTCGCCTTGCTGGACGAGCCCTGGGCCCAAAATGGCAGCAAGGGCGGCAAGCTGATCGTGCTGGAGCCGCGCCGGCTCGCCGCCCGCGGCGCCGCCGCCCGGATGGCGCAGACGCTTTGCGAGCGTGTCGGTGAGACGGTCGGCCTGCGTGTCCGCCTCGGCTCGAAGATCGGGCCGAAGACGCGCATCGAGGTCGTCACCGAAGGCGTCTTCGCCCGGATGATCCTCGACGACCCCGCGCTGGAGGGTGTCGCGGCGGTACTCTTCGACGAATTTCACGAGCGCTCGCTCGATGCCGATTTCGGCCTCGCTTTGGCGCTCGACGCCCAGGCCGGTCTGCGCGAGGATCTGCGCATCCTCGTGATGTCGGCGACGCTCGACGGCGCGCGGGTCGCGCGGCTGCTCGGCGATGCCGCGGTGATCGAGAGCCAGGGCCGGGCCTATCCCGTCGAGACGCGCTATCTCGGCCGCGACCCGCTGAAGCGCATCGAGGACCAGGTTACGGATGCCGTGCTGCTGGCGCTGAACGAGCAGCGCGGCTCGCTGCTCGTCTTCCTGCCTGGGCAGGGCGAGATCCGCCGGGTCGAGGAGCGGCTGCGCGAGAAGATTCGCGATCCTGCGGTCGAGATCGCGCCGCTCTATGGTGCGCTCGACCAGGCCGAGCAGGACCGCGCCGTGCTGCCGGCACCCAAGGGCCGGCGCAAGATCGTGCTGGCGACCGCGATCGCCGAGACCTCGCTGACCATCGAGGGCGTGCGCGTCGTCATCGATTCCGGCCTGGCGCGGGTGCCGCTTTACGAGCCCGATATCGGCATCACCCGGCTCGTCACCCAGCGCGCGAGCCGCGCTGCCAGCGACCAGCGCCGCGGCCGCGCCGGCCGCACCGAGCCCGGCATCTGCTACCGGCTCTGGGAGGAGGCCGGCAATGGTGCGCTCGAGGCCTTCGCCCGGCCGGAGATCCTCTCCGCCGACCTTGCCCCGTTGCTGCTCGACTGCGCCGCCTGGGGCGTCGCCGACCCCGCGACGCTCGCCTTCCTCGATCCGCCGCCCGCCCCGGCGCTGAAGGAAGCGCGGCTGCTGCTGAACGATCTGGAAGCGCTCGATCCCGACGGCCGCATCACTGCCTCCGGCAAGGCGCTGCAGGCGCTGCCGCTGCCGCCGCGCCTCGCCCATATGGTCACCGGCGCCGCCGGCTTCGGCGAGGCCGGGCAGGCGGCGTCGCTGGCCGCCCTCCTGGTCGAGCGCGGGCTCGGCGGCGATGCGATCGACCTCGCCGAGCGCCTGGAGCGTTTCGGGCGCGAGCGCGGCGGCCGCGCCGCCGACATGCGCCGCCTCGCCGAGGGTTGGGCGAGGCAGGTGCAGGCGAAGTCGTCGAGGAGCGAGGCAGGTACGCATTCGCCCGGTTTCCTGCTGGCGCTCGCCTTTCCCGACCGGGTCGCCAAGGCGCGCCAGCCGGGCTCGGGCCAGTATCTGCTCGCCAATGGCCGTGGCGCCGCCCTGGAGCCCGGCCAGCGGCTGGCGCGCGAGCCCTATCTGGTCGTTGGCGAGATGACCGGCAGCGCCGCTCAGGCCCGGATCCTCAGCGCCGCCGCGATCGTCGAGGCCGAGATCGCCGCGCTCGCTGCCTCCGGCCTGATCCGCACCCGCCTGTCGGAGCAGGCCGAGACCTCGTTCGATCGCGCCGCCAGGGCGCTGCGCGCCCGCGCCAGCCGGCGTTTCGGGGCGCTGATCCTGGCCGAGCGTCCCCTGACGGTCGAGGCGAGCGAGGAGAACGCCGTCGTCCTGGCAAAGGGCCTTGCCGGCCTCGGCATCGAGGTTTTGCCCTGGAGCAATGCGCAGGCGCAATTGCGCGAGCGCGTCGCCTTCCTGCGTGCGGCCGAGGGACCGGGTAGCGGCTGGCCGGATCTTTCCGATTCCGGGCTCGCCGAGGGCGCGGCGGACTGGCTTGCGCCGCATATCGTCGGTCGCACATCGCTCGCCTCGGTCACGCCGGGCGATCTCGACGGGGCGCTGGCCGAGCTATTGCCCTGGGATTTGAAGCGCCGGCTCGATGTCGAGGCGCCGACGCATTTCGCCGCGCCGACCGGCTCGCAGCTCGCCGTCGACTACGGCGCCGAGGCCGGGCCGACCATCTCGGTCCGGGTGCAGGAGCTGTTCGGCTTGGCCAGGCACCCGGCGCTGGCCGGCGGGCGCGTGCCTTTGGTGCTGGAGCTGCTTTCGCCGGCGCATCGGCCGATCCAGGTGACGCGCGACCTGCCGGGCTTCTGGCGCGGCTCCTGGGCCGCGGTGAAAGCCGAGATGAAGGGCCGCTATCCGCGCCATCCCTGGCCGGACGATCCAGCCGCCGCGCCGCCGACGACGCGGGCCAAGCCGCGCGGGACGTGAGGCATCGGCGACCTCGTCGTCTTTCCGGGGCAGGCCGATAGGTCTGAGCCCGGAATGACGATGTTCTACCCGCCGAACAGGCGCTCCAGGAAGTTCTTCTCCTGCGGCGGTGGCGGGACCCAAGCCCGATCGCCCTCGATCGCAGCTTGCGGCCGCGGCGCCACGCCGGCGACGGGCTCGCCCGGCTCGAAGATCGATTTCGGTCCGCTATGCCAGAGCCCGCCGGGCAGCGGCGCCGGTTGCAGGCCGGCATGGGCGGCCTTCATGAACTTGCTCCAGATATCGGCCGGCAGACCGCTGCCATAGACGCGCTTCATCGTGCTGTTGTCGTCATTGCCGAGCCAGACCGCCGTCACCAGCCGGGAGCTGAAGCCGACGAACCAGGCATCGCGGAAATCCTGCGTCGTGCCCGATTTGCCGCCGAGCTCCCAGCCTGGGAAATTGGCCTTGCTGCCGGTGCCGCGCACCATGGTCTCGTTGAACATGGTGTTCATCATCGAGAGAATCTGCGGCTTCACCACCTCGCCGAAGCCGGAGGCCTTGCGGGCGTAGAGCACCTTGCCGGAGAGCGATTTCACCTCGCGGATGACATAGGGCAGCACGCTCTTGCCGCCATTGGCGAAGGTCGCATAGGCGCTGGTCAATTCGATCGGCGTGACCTCGGAGGTGCCGAGCGCCAGCGAGGGGTTGGCCTGCAGCGCCGAATTGATGCCGAGGCGCTGCGCCACCCGGACCGCTTCCTTCGGGCCGATCTCCAGGTTGAGCTTGACCACCACGGTGTTGAGCGAGAGCGCGAAGGCGGTCTGCAGCGTCACCGGGCCGCGATAGGTGCGGCTGTTGTTTTCCGGCTGCCAGCCCTTGATCGAGACCGGCGAATCGTCGCGGATCGCATCCGGCGTCAGGCCGTTCTCCAGCGCCGCGAGATAGACGAAGGGCTTGAAGGCCGAGCCCGGCTGGCGCCGTGCCGCCGTCGCCCGGTTGAACTGGCTCTTGGTGTAGTCGCGCCCGCCGATCAGCGCGCGCAGCGCCCCGTCCGGCGCCATCGAGACGATGGCGCCCTGGCTGGCGTTCTGCTTGGCGCCCTGGGCGTTCAGAGTCTCGACCAGCATCGTCTCGGCGCTGGCCTGCAGCTTGGTGTCGATCGTGGTCAGGACGGTGACGTCGCCCTCGATCGCGCCGATGAAGTCGTCGAGCACGTCCATGACGTAGTCGGCGGCGTAGTTGACGGAGCCGGCGCCGGTGCGCTCGGCCGCCTCGGCCGGCGCGATCAACGCGCCCTTGGCCGAGGCCTGCGAGATCAGGCCCTGATCGGCCATCGCCGAGATCACCAGCTGGGCGCGCTTCTCCGCCGCTTCCGGATTGCGGTTTGGCGCCAGCCGCGACGGCGCCTGGACGAGGCCTGCGAGCATCGCCGCCTCGGCGATCGTCACAGAGCGTGCCGATTTGTTGAAATAGCGCTGGGAGGCGGCCTCGACGCCATAGGCGCCCGAGCCGAAATAGACCCGGTTGAGATAGAGCTCGAGGATCTGGTCCTTGGTGTAGGTCCGCTCCAGCCAGAGCGAGAGGATCGCTTCCTGGATCTTGCGGGCGGCGGTGCGTTCCTGGGTCAGGAACAGGTTCTTGGCGAGCTGTTGGGTCAGGGTCGAGCCGCCCTGGACGCCGCCGCGCTTCGTGACGTTGTTGACGACGGCGCGGGTGAGGCCGATCGGGTCGATGCCGAAATGCTCGTAGAAGCGCCGGTCCTCGATGGCGACGAAGGCTTTCGGCAGATAGGGCGGGACTTCGCCGAGCGTGATCGTCCGCCCGCCGGTCTCGCCGCGATTGGCGAGCAGCGAGCCGTCGGCGGCGAGGATCGCGATGTTCGGCGGCCGCTTCGGCACTGTGAGCTGGTCGATCGGCGGCAATTGCGCTGCGTGATAGGCGACGACCCCGCCGACTCCGAGCACGGCCCAGAGCCCGAGGACGAAGCCCCAATAGAAGATCCGGCCGAAGAAGGAGCGGCCCTTGCGGCGCGGCCTGCGGCCGCCACGCCCTTCGGTCTTCTGGCGGCGCGGTTGCTGGCGCGGTGCCACGGGGTTCTTTCCTCCGCGATAGGGGCGGTCCTCGGCCGATAGGCGCAATTCGCCGTCGTCGCGCTCGTAATTCTCGCGCGCAGGTTCGAATGAGGGCTCGCGCCGCTCTCCGTTCCGTCTCGACCGGTCGTTCATCCCGCCCCGTTCAGGCCCCATGGCCGGCGCGCGACAGGCGGCCGGCCAATTTCCAAACAGAATTTAAACATGGCGCTTTTAAGGGTCGGTTAAGCGCGCCGCGCGGCGGAATGCCGCCAAAGAGGCGAGTTTTCCGCACTGTGGCGGATTTGCCGCCGCCGTCCTTTGCTGCACTGCAAACGAAAATGTGAGTTGATCGCCCCTGAGCCGTCGCTGACAACCGCCTTGAGTGGTGAATCAGATATTTGCCAGCAAAGGCCGCCATTCGAATGGAATTTCTCTAATCTAGTCTCGAATAGGAAAGAATTTCTGCATGCCGACCCTGAGTTCGTTGAGCCGCTTTGCTCCGCATTCGCTTGCGCTGTTGCGCATCGTCACGGCGCTGACCTTTTTCACTCATGGCACCCAGAAGCTCTTCGCCTTTCCGGTCGCGCCCTCCTGGGGCATGCCGGCCGCCTTCAGCCTGAGCTGGACCGCGGCGGTGCTCGAAGTCGTCGGCGGCGCGCTGCTCGCGGTCGGCTTCCTCACCCGCCCGACCGCCTTTGTCCTGTCGGGGCTGATGGCCGTCGCCTACTGGATGGCGCACGCGCCCAAGAGCTTCTACCCGCTGCTCAATGGCGGCGAGCCGGCCCTGCTGTTCTGCTTCATCTTCTTCTACATTGTCTTCGCCGGCCCCGGCTCCTTCGCGCTCGACAACCGCAAGGGCTGAGGCTTCTCGCCTCGCTCCAGCCGGAATGACGGCGCGCTTGGAACAGAAGAGGCCCGCCTTCCCTGGGGAAGGCGGGCCTCTTTCACTGCAGCTGCAAAGGATCAGACCGCGGCCGAGATCCAGCGCGAGAGATCGCTCTTCGGGGCGGCGCCGACCTTCTGCGAGGCCAGCTTGCCGTCCTTGAACAGCATCAGGGTCGGGATCGAGCGGATGCCGAACTGGGCCGGGATCTGCTGGTTCTCGTCGACATTCATCTTCACGATCTTGACCTTGCCGTCGAGCTCGCCGGCGATCTCCTCGAGTGCCGGGCCGATCATCCGGCAGGGACCGCACCACTCGGCCCAGAAATCCACCACCACCGGCTGGCTCGACTTGAGGACATCGGCCTCGAAGCTCGCATCGGTCACTTTCGTCGTCGCCATGGCTGTCGCCTTTTCGATTTGCGAGACGGCTTTCGCGCCGCCATTCGTTCCGGAAGCTATGAACCGACGCCGCCAGGGTCAAGGCTGGCTCGCCTCACGATCAAGCAGGTCTACCCTGCCAAATTCGCCAGAACGGCATCGAGTTCCGTCGCGCTCGGCTCGAGCACGGTGAGGTTTGCCGTGTAGATCGCCAGCGCTCTGACAGTCCGGCCCGGATAGATCTCGCCGACCAGGCGCCGGTAGACGGCGAGCTGCGCCAACGTCGTCGCGGGCAGGGAGGCGGCGTCCTTCGGCGCCCGCGCCGCCGTCTTGAAATCGGCGATCAGCACCTCGTCATCGGTCGCCGCGAGCCGATCGATCCGGCCGATCACCGGGCGCACCTGCCCGCCGGGCAAGACGACCTCGCCGGCGAGCGGCGCTTCGGCGAGGCTGCCCGGCGCGAACAGCGCCGCCAGCTCCGGCCGTGCGATCAGCGCCAGTGCGTCGGCGCAGATGCGCTGGCGGCGCTCGGACGAAAGATTTGCACCGCGCGCTTCCGCCAGAGCGCGGGCGGTTTCGCCGCGCCTTTCGGGCGGCACCTCCGGCAGGATCTGGAGCAGGAGATGCGCCAGGCGTCCGGCCGCCGCCGCTTCGGCGAGGAACGGGCCGTCGGCCGGACGGGCCGCGGCGTCGGCGGCGCCCAGCGCGTTGGAGGGCCGCAGCGGCGGCAGCGCTTCCTGCTCCGGCGGGGCGGAGCGGGCGAGCCAGGCCGGGGCGATGGCGCCGGCCTGCGTCGCCTGCGTCTCGGCTTTAGGCTGCGCCTGCGGCTGCGAGACCATGAAGCGCCGGACTGTGCCATCGCCATCGGGCGCCGCGACCTCGCCGAGCCCGCTCGTCGAGCCAGAGAGCCCGAGCTCGGCCATGGCGTACCAGGAACCCTCCGGCGCCTCGCCCTTGGCCTGTACGCCGCAGAGGATCAGCCGCTCCTCGGCCCGCGTCATCGCGACATAGAGCAGGCGGTGATGCTCCTCGATCATCTGCGCGACGATCTCGTCCTTGGCGCCGCGGGTCGCGCTGGAATCGCCGGCCCTGGCCGGCGCCCAGATCGGCACCGGCACGCCGCCCGGCGTCTCGACGCCGATCAGCTTCGGCAGGCGCCGCTCGCCGGGCGCGACGCCGAGATCGGCGAGGATGACGAACGGCGCCTCGAGCCCCTTCGAGCCATGCACCGTCATCACCCGGACCTCGCCGGCACTGGCCGAGAGATCGCGCTTCACCTGCGTTGCGACCGCACCGATATGGTGCAGGAAGCCGGCGAGCGAAGGCCCGTAGCGCCGCTCATGGTCGAGCGCGGCGCTGAGG
Organism: Allobosea sp.; assembly: GCF_017308075.1. Lineage (GTDB taxonomy): Bacteria > Pseudomonadota > Alphaproteobacteria > Rhizobiales > Beijerinckiaceae > Allobosea. The sequence goes on along the minus strand of NZ_JAFKFX010000027.1, from coordinate 271,773 downwards.
AAGGCGTCGAGCGCGTCGCCCGCCTCCGGCCCGAGCCGTGCCAGAGCGAGATTGCGCCCGCCGCCGGGGCCGAGCAGCCCGGCGAAGAAGCGGAACGGGCCGTTGCGCCCGGCATCCTCGCCGAGTTCGGTCAGCTTGGCCTCGGCAGAGGCATAGCGCGGCTCGCTCTCTGCGGCCTGGCGTAGCGCCTCGCGCAGCGAGCCTTGCCGCTCCGGGGCAAAGCGCAAGAGGTCGTCGTCGCCCAGCCCGAACAGCGGCGTCTTCAGCGTGATCGCCAGCGAGAGATCGTCCTGCGGCAGCAGGATGGCGCGGCCGAGCGCGACCAGATCCTCGATGGCGGGATGCTCGGCGAGCGTCAGCCGGTCGCGCCCGGCGACGGGCACGCCGGCATCCTTCAGCGCCTTGACGATCGCCTCGAACAGCGCCCCGCGCTGGCGCAGCAGGATCATCACGTCGCCCGGCTTGAACGGTCGGCCGAGATCGTCATGGCCGGCCTCTTTCCAGCGCTTCAGCACCTCGGCGATGCGCGCGGCGAGCTTGACCAGCCCCGAGCGGCGCTCCGGCGCATCGACCGGCGTCGTCCAGGCATCGGGCTTGTTGCCGGCATCGTCGGCAGAGATCGGCCAGAGATCGACCGCGCCGATCGCCGCCTGCCTGACCGTATCGTGCCGCTCCGGCCCGGCACCGCCGTCGAAGACGAGGCCGCGCCAATGCGCCTGCGGTGCGAAGACGGCGTCGACCGCCTGCATGATGTCCGGCGCCGAGCGGAAGGAGGTGTTGAGGCTGATCGGAGCGAAGCGCTGGCCGGCCGCGTCCAGCCGCTTGCCCAGCCGGGCGCGTTCCTCGCCGAAATGCCGCGGCGCCGCGCCCTGGAAGCCGTAGATCGACTGCTTCTCGTCGCCGACCACGAAGACTGTGCGCGGCCGCGCCTGATCACGCGCGCCCTCGCCGGCGGAGAACTCCTCGGCGAGGCGGCGCAGGATCGCCCATTGCGCCGCGCTGGTGTCCTGCGCCTCGTCGAGCAGGATGTGGTCGATGCCGGCATCGAGCTTGTAGAGCGCCCAGGCCGGGTCGACCCGGTCGAGCAGCGAGCGCGTCTTGCCGATCAGATCGTCATAGTCGAGCAGCGAGCGCTGTGCCTTCAGCCGCTGATAGGCGGAAAGGATATGCGTCACCAACACGGCGAGCGCATTGCTGCGCTCGCGCACGGCGATGGCGTTGAGCTGCTCGATCGCACGCAGCAGGCAGCCGGCGACGGTGTCGAGCGCCTCGTCGAGATGGGCCGGCAGGGCGCTGTTGCCCTTGCCCCGGACATGCTGGCTGACCGTGCCTTCGAGGGTCAGGATGCCGGCCCGGCAGGCCGCGACCGGGTCGATCCCGGCTTCCGTCGACAGCGCGAGCCGCAGCGCCGCCGCCGCCTTCTGCCGCGTCGCGCTGCCGGCGTCGAAGCTGTCGATCAGCGCCGAGATACCGCCGATGGCCGCCAGCTCCGCCCCGAAGCGCTGCTGCACCGCCTCCGGCGTCAGCTCCGTCGCGATGCCGAGGAAGGCGGCGACGCCCGCTTCCATCTCCTCCGGGCTGCGCGCCCGGCCCAGGCCGTCATTGAACAGCGCGCGCTGGTGCAGCGCCTCGCGCATGATCTGGTCGAAACTATCCTGCGCCGCCTCGCGCGCCATGAAACGCAGCGCCCGCGCCTGCGGTCCGCTGGGGTCGGCGGCGGTGGTCGCGAGCAGGTCGCGCCTGGCATCGCGCATCAGCTCGTCCTGGGCGAGATCGTCGGCGACCTCGAAGCGCGCCGGCACGTTCGCCTCGAAGGGCGCGCTCTGCAGAACGCGGGTGCAGAAGGCGTGGATCGTCTCGATCTTGAGGCCGCCCGGCGTCTCCAGCGCCTGCGCGAACAGCCGCCGCGCCCGGGCGAGGCCGGCAGCGCCGGGCGCCTGCCCGGTCAGCTTCGCCAGGGTTGCGCGTAGCGCTTCGTCATCTGCTACGGCCCATTCCGAGAGCGCACGGAACAGCCGGTTCGACATGTTGGCGGCGGCGGCCTTGGTATAGGTGATGCAGAGCATCCGCCCGGGCGCGACCCCGTCGAGCAGGAGCCGCAGCACCCGGTTGACCAGCACATGCGTCTTGCCCGAGCCGGCATTGGCGGCCACCCAGGCGCTGAGATCGGGTTCGGCCGCCAGCGCCTGATTGGCCTTCGTCAGCGCAGGGATCACCCAGCCGGAAGGGGTGGCGTGGGCACTCATGCCTCGTCTCCCGTCTCGGAGCCGAGGCCGGGCGCGGCCGACCATTCCTTGACCCGCGCGAGCTGATCATAGGGGCTGGCATATTTGATGTAGGCCGGCGCCCGCCGCGAGACATAGGGCTCCTTGCCGGCCCGCAAATCCGAAAGATGCGCGAGCAGATGCGCAAGATGGCGGGCGGTGACGTCGGCCTGGCTCTCGTCCTTGAAGGCGAGCTTCTTGTCCTTCTGCCAGCTCTTCGGGTCGTGGCCGAGCTTCAGGTACATGAGCGCCTCGACAGGCGCGGCCCTGACGGTGGGCGGAAAGCCGTGGCGCAGCGCAAGCTCGGCTTCGAGCGTCAGTTGCGGGGCGAAGCCGAGCCTGACCTGCTCGTCGCTCGGCGGCGCGCCGGTCTTGAAGTCGATGATCCTGAGCTTGCCTTCGCGCGTCACCTCGATCCGGTCGGCGCGGCCGGTGAGCAGGATGCCGCCGCCGCCCGGCAGGGGAAACTCGCCTTGGGTGTCGTGCTCGACCGCGACCCTGGCGAGCTCCGGCCGCCGCCTCTCCTCCCAGCCGACGAAGTTCTCCACGATCATCAGGAAGCGCGGCCACCAGAAGGCACGCACCTCCGGCGTCTCGTCGAAGGCACGGAACATCCGCTCGCCGATCTCGATCAGGCTGGCGGCGGCGCCGGCCGGCATCTGCTCGGGATAGGTCTGCGCGAACTCGGCGACGATGTCGTGCAGGAGGGAGCCGCGATCGGAGGCGCCGGGGTCCTCCGCCATTTCCGGCAGGGCGTCGAGCTTCAGGATCTTGCGAGCGAACAGCGCATAGGGGTCGCGATAGAGCGTCTCGACCTCTGTGACGCTGAGCCGCTTCGGATGCAGATGCGACGCTGGCACCGGTTTCGGGCGGCTCGCCGGCGTCGCCCGCGCCGGGGCGCTGAGCAACCCGGCCCAGCCGATCAGCTCGCGGCCGCGCGCCTCCGCCGCCTGCCAGGCATCGGTCGGAGTCACCGCCTTCAGGCGCTGCCAGAAGCGCGAGGGGATGGTCTCCGCCTCGCCGGCCTTGCGGGCACGGGTCAGCGTCACCTTGCCCGCCAGCGCCGCCTGGACGAAGTCATGCGCGGTCTGGCCGATGCGCCGTTCCGGCGAGGTCAGCCCCAGCTCGGCACGCATCGGCCGGTTCAGGAAGGAATCGGTCTGTGTCGTCGGCGGCCAGACGCCTTCGATCAGCCCGCCGAGCACGACATGTTCGGCTTCGAGCAGGCGGGCCTCGAGCAGGCCCCAGATCTTCAGGCGGGGATGGCCGGGCTCGCGCCTGACCACCGCGCGCTCGTCGATCAGCCCGGAGAGGATCGCGATCCAGTCGCGCGCCCGCCCTTCCGTCGGGGCCTCCGCCAGCGCGGCCTCGATCTCGTCGAACAGCGCGGCCAGCGCCTCGCCATCGGGGCCGCGGAAGACCAGAGAACTGCCGCTCTCGTCGCTGCCGAGTGCCGCGACGGCGGCGCGGGCGGCTCCCGCGACCTCGGCGAGCACCGGCTCGCGCCGGGCGAGCGCCGTTGCCAGAGGCGCCAGCGCTGCGTCGAGGCGCGCGAGCACCTGCTCGGCGGCGGCGCGATCCTCCGGCGTCAGCTTGCGACGCGGGCGCGGCGCATGCTTGGCATCGATCAGGTCCTCGATCCCGGCAAAGGCCCGGTGCAGCCCGTCAAGGCCGCGGCCGACCGTCTCGCCGCGCCAGCAGCCGATCTCCAGCGTCGCCGCACCCTGGCGCAGCACGGCTTCGCTGAGGCCGAGCCGGCAGAGCGGGTGCGCCAGCAGGGCGACGATGCCGGCCGGCGCGAACTCCGTCGCGACGGCGTCGAGGACGAGGCGCAGCAGCGCCCCGGCCGGCCAGCGCCCGAGCGGCAAGCCGGCGGAATCGTCGGCGACGATGCCCCAGCGCCGAAGCTCGATCGCGACGCGCTCGGCGAGGCCGCGATCCGGCGTGATCAGCGCCGCGCGCTCGCCCGGCCGTTCGAGGGCCTCGCGCAAGGCGAGCGCGGCGATGAGCGCCTCCTCGCGCTCGTCGGCGGCTTCGACCACGCGCAGGCCGGCGAGTGCCGTGTCCGCGCCGGGCGCGGCGGCGATGCCGGCCCAGCCATCGGTGACCGTCGCCGGCAGCATCGCCTGCCGCAGCAGATCACGCCGGGCGGCAAGCGCTTCGGCTGGCCGGGCGAGACTCTCGACCTCGTCGCGGCCGGCGCCGATCACCTCCAGGAGATGATGCAGGGCGGCCTGCGGATGCGAGGGCGCGGGCTCCCCGGATATCGCCCGCCAGGCTGGCTCCGGCAGCGCCTCGTCGAGATCGGGCAGCACCACCGCGCCGTTCGGCAGACGGGCGATCGTGGCGAGCAGTCGCGCCGTGGCCGGCACCGTGCCGGTCGAGCCGGCGGCGATCACCGGGCCGGAGAGGCCGCCGGCCTCGAGGCGCCGGCGCTCGGCCTCGAGCATGCGGTTGCGAAAATCGGCCGGGTCGCATTCGCCGCGCTCGGCCAGGATCGCCGGCCAGGTCTCGGCGACGATATCGAGGAAACGGGCGTTGAACTGCCAGATCTCGTCGAAGCGGGCGGCGTCGAGGCCACGTAGCCGCTCGGGCGAGACGCCCTCGGTCTGCATCTGGTCGAGCAGGCCGGCGAGGTCGCCGGCGAGGCCCCAGGCCTCGGCGAGCGTCGAGGGCACCAGCGCCGGCTCGGCCGGATCGAGCCGCAGATGCTGGCGGTTGGCCGCCTTGCCCCATTGCGCGATCAGCCGGGCCAGGATCAGCCGGCGTTGCAGCGGTTCGATCGGCGCGACGCGCGCCAGCATCTCGCCGGAGCCGGCGATCAGCGCCGTCTCGGCCTCGTCGACATCGCCAAGAGGCACGATGCGCGGCAGGAGCAGCGGCCGGCCGCCGAGTTTTTCCGACAGGATCGCCGCGAGGGCGCGGGCGGCGCGTTGGGTCGGCAGATAGAGCGTCGTGCGCGACAGCGCCGTCGGGTCGGCGGGGTCATGGGCCTTGCCGAAGCGCCCGGCCAGCAGCGCCTCCGCCAGCACGGCCAGGAAGGGCGCGCCGGCCGGGATGCTGAACAGGTTGAGCCCGGCCATGCCGCTCAGGCCCGATGGGCGGCGTAGGCGGCCTCGGCGAGCGGGATCGCCTCCGGCGTGCCGACATGCAGCCAGCGCCCGTCGAGCTCATGGCCGAACAGCCGGCGGGCCGCGATCGCCCGGTCGAACAGCAGGTTGAACGAGAACGAGCCTTCCGGCGTGTCGGCGAAGAGCTCCGGCTTGATGATCGCGACGCCGGCATAGACGAAGGGAGCGCTGGCGGCCTTGCCGCGCCGTGCCAGCCGACCCTCTGCATCGCGGAAGAAATCGCCGGCGCCGTCGAAGCCGACGCTCCCCGCGCGCTCCGAGAGCAGCAGCAAGAGGTCCATCCGGGCCGGGTCCCAGGCCGCAGCCATGGCGGACAGGTTGGAGATGCCGTTCTCGCTCCACAGCGAGTCGGCGTTGACGCTGAAGAACGGCTCGGTTCCGAGTTCGGGCAGCGCCTTCTTGGCGCCGCCGCCGGTTTCCAGCAAAAGGCCGCGCTCGTCGGAGATCACGATCTGCGGCCGCTCGCGCGCCGCGAGATGGTCTTCGATGCGCTCCGGCAGATGGTGGACATTGACCACCGCCCGCTCGACGCCGGCTTCCGCCAACCGGTCGAGCGCATGGTCGAGCATGGTTTTGCCGCCGATAGCGACCAGCGGCTTCGGCAGGGTGTCGGTGATCGGGCGCATGCGCTTGCCGAGCCCGGCCGCCAGCACGATCGCCCGGCGGATCGGCGGCGTTGTCGTCTGCGTCAAGCGAATCTCCTGGCCGTTCGGCATGTCCAGCCTATCAGCCATGCCGGCGGGATTCGCTCAAGTCCTGCGGCCTCAACCAGCGCCGTCATTCCGGCCGCAGCGAAGCGGAGCGCCGGAATCCATCGTAGCGAGATCGGTCAGCTCGGCTGTTCGCCGGATTCGGCGGCTGTCACGGTTCTTCGGGTGGCGACTTGGCCGGCGCTCCGGTTTCTGCCTCCGGCTCGGCCTCGGCCGATGCTTCGGCGGGCGCTTCCTGCGTGGCGAACAGCTTCGGCAGATGCGCCTGGTACCAGGCCTTCAGCTCGGCCAGCGCCGGATGCTCGAGATCGCGGCGCAGATAGGCCTCGATCCGGGGCAGGTGCTTCAGATAGCCCGGCTTGCCGTCGCGCTTGTCGAGACGGGCGAAGATGCCGGCGATCTTGGTATTGCGCTGCGCGCCGAGGATCGCATAGGCGCGGGCGAAGCCGGCGAGATCGAACGCCGGGTCGTTGCCGCGCCGCGCCCCGGCATAGGCGGCGAGCAGCTTCAGCTCCAGCGCTGCCGGCACGTCGATGCGCGCATCCTGGCCGAGCGAGACCAGGTCATAGGCGGGATGGCCGAGCACAGCATCCTGGAAGTCGATCAGTCCGAGCCGGGCATGGCCGACCCGGTCGGGCAGCCAGATCAGGTTCGGCGAGTGGTAGTCGCGCAGCGTCCAGGTCGCCGGCGTCGCGAAGACCTCGTCGAACAGCCTGTCCCAGATCCGCCCGAACTCGGCCCGCGTCACTGCCGGCAGCGTCACTCCGGCGATGTGCGGGGCATACCAGTCGAGCACCAGCTCGGTCTCGATCGCCAGCGCCTCGCGGTCGTAATCGGGGATGACATGGTCGCGCGCCTCGGCCACCGGCAGGATGGTTGGCAGGGCGTGGCGGTGCAGTTCGGCGAGCAGCCGTGCCGCGGCCTCGTAGCGCTCCGGGATCGGCCCGTTCTCGTCGATCACCAGGCCGGGCCCGAGATCCTCGATCAGCAGCAGGCCGGTCGAGAGGTCCTGGGCCAGGATCTGCGGTGCCGAGAGGCCGAGCGAGCGCAGGCCCTTGTCCATCGCCACGAAGGCGTCGACCGTCTCGGCGAGATGGGCGATGGCGCTATAGGGCTTGCCCTGCCGGATCGCCGGACCGTCCGGGCGCGGCGGCGAGATCATCAGGATCGCGGTCTCGCCGTTTTCCCGCGTCAGCCGCTCATAGGCCCGGCTCGAGGCGTCGCCCAGCATGAACTGGCGATCGGCATCGCTCCAGCCGGCGGCGTCGATCATCCGGCGCGCCCCGATGGCGATGGCGAGCCGGGCGCGCCAGAGCACGCCGCCCGACAGGGTTGCGATCCGCCCGGTCTCAGGGTTCTCCGGATCGACCTCGATGACGATGTCGAGGCGTCGCCCGGCCGGCAGGCGCGCCCCGGCGCGGTCGGGCCATTCGACCAGGGTGATCGCCCGCTCCAGATCCTCGATCAGCCCGAGATCGTCGAGCTCGTCGGGGCTGCGCACGCGGTAGAGATCGGCATGGAGCAGCAGGCTCTTCGGGGCGTCGTAGCTCTGGACCAGGGTGAAGGTCGGGCTCGGTGCCTCGAGTTCCGGATCCTCGGCCAGCCGCCGCAGCATCGCCCGGGCGATCAGTGATTTGCCGGCGCCGAGATGGCCGGAAAGCGCGACGATGTCGCCGGTCCTGAGGATGTCGGCGATGTCGCGCGCCAGCCTGGTCGTCGCGGCTTCGTCGTTGAGGACCAGGGTATGCGTGCCCGCCTTGGCGGCTTCCTCGCTCATTCCGCAGCGTCCGAGATGCGCATGCCCTCGGGCGGGAAGACGGCGGTGACGCGAGTGCCGGCGCCCGGCGCCGATTCCAGCTCGATCCGGCCGCCATGCAGCTCGACGATCGAGCGGACGATCGACAGGCCGAGACCGACGCCGCGATGGCGCGAGCCCAGGGAATGGCTCTCGAACCGGTCGAACACCTTCTCCTTGACCTCGTCCGGGATCCCACGGCCGTCATCGGCCACGGTGATGCGGATTTCGCCGCCGACGCGTCCGGCGCTGATCCGGATGGTCTGGCCCGGCTGCGAGAAGCCGATGGCGTTCGAGATCAGGTTGAACAGGATCTGGCGCAGGCGCTTGCCGTCGGCCCGCAGCGGCCCGGTCTGGGGCGCGATCTCGACCTGCAGCTTGAGCTTGCTGTCGGTGAGCCGGTCCTGCAGCCCGGTCGTCGCCTGGGCGATCGTCTGCGCGACGTCGACCTCATCGAGATTGAGCGCCAGCGCGCCATTGTCGATCGAGGCGAGGTCGAGAATGTCGTTGATGATGGCGAGCAGCGCGCCCGAGGAGCGCACGATGTGGCCGGCATAGTCGCGCTGCTTCTCGTTGAGCGCGCCGATCGTTTCCTCGCCCAGCAATTGCGCGAAGCCGATGATGTTGGTGAGCGGCGAGCGCAGCTCGTAGGAGACGTGATGGACGAACTCCTCGCGCAGCCGCGAGGCCTTCTCCAGCGCCTCGTTGCGCTCGGTCAGCGCCCGCTCGACATTCACGCCTGCGGTGACGTCGGCGAAGGTGATCAGCGTCGCGCCGTCCGGCAGCGGCGCCGCCGAGCAGTCGAGCACCGTTCCGTCACGCCTCGCCATGTGACAGCGGTAATCCTCGCGCGCATCGCGCACGCCGGCGACCGCACTGCGAATCTCGGTCCAGACCGCATCCTCCGGGAAGAGCGGCCGGCACAGCCTGACGACCTCGTCGATATGGGGCGCGCCGACGGTGCGCTCCGGCGCGAGCTTCCAGAGCTGCGAGAAGGCGGGGTTGGAGAGTTTGAGGCGGCCGTCGGAGCCGAACACCGCGACGCCCTCGCGCAGCGAATCCAGCGTCTCGCGCTGGGTGCGCGAGAGGGCGTTGAAGCGCGATTCCAGGGTGAAGCGCTCGGTCTCGTCGTCGAAGAGATAGGTCACGCCGCCCTGCGGATGCGGGCTCGCGACGACGTGGATGGTGCGCCCGTCGGGCAGATACCACCAGTCCTCGCTGGCGCGGGTCGCTGTGTAGGCGGCCTGCACGCCGGCCTTCCAGCTGCGGTAGTCGCCGAGCTCGGGCAGGCGGCGCTCGGTGCGCAGCCGGTCGAGGATCTCGCCATCGCTCGGCCGGCTCTCCAGGAAGCTCGGATCTAGCGACCACAGCGTCTCGTAGCCGCTATTGTGGTAGACCAGTCGCTGCGAGGCGTCGAAGACCGCGACGGCGGTCTTCAGCCGGTCGAGCGTGCCCACATGCGCATCCATCTGGCGCTGCAGATCGGCGCGTACCGCCTCGAGCTCGCTCATATCGGTGGCGATGCCGGCGAAGCCCGAGGGGGTCGGCGTTTCCAGAATGTCGACGATGCGGCGCTGGCCGGCGATCACGACCGGAGCCCGCACCGTATAGGGACGGCCCTCCTTGCGTGCCCGGGCGGCGGCCTCGCGCTCCGAGCGGTCGAACAGCTCGAGCCCGTTCTTGACCACTGCGTCGCCATCCGCCGCTTCGACCGCGCGGGCATAGGCCGCGTTGGCCCAGCTCAGCCGGCCATCGCTGCCGCGGGTCCAGACCGGCTGGGGCAGGCCTGCGAGCAAGGTCGCCAAGGTCGCCTGGTCGGAGCTGACCCGGACGAGCTCGTCCTGCAGGGTCAGTGTCCGGGCGCGTTCGCCGCTGGCCTCGCGCAGGCGGATCACGGCGCGGCCGGCGACCGGTCGTCCTTCCGCGTCGACATATTGCCCGCCCTTGGCCCGGAAGGTGAAGGCGAAGGCCTCGCCGCGTTCCTTCAACGCTTCTGTCGCGAGCTCCATCCGCTTGGCGTCGGCGGGCGGTGCCCAGGAGCCATAGGCCAGCGCCATCGCCGAGCCGTTGACGCCGAGAAATCCGCTATCGCCCTCGAAGACCGGATTGGCGCCGGGGCCGTCCCAGCTCAGCACCACCTGCGGATCGGCCGCGAGCAGGGCGGCGAGCCGTTCCTGATGCCCGCGCGCCGCTTCCAGCCCGGCGGCGAGTTCGCTCTCGCGCCGCTGCCAGCGCGAGCGCTCGTGGACATAGAAGAGCGAGGTGGTGGTGGCGAAGACCACGAGGCCGGTGAACATCAGCGAGAGGAGGCCGGCGCTCAACGTGGTGCCTTGCAGCGCGAACAGCGTTTCGGCCTGCGCCAGGGCAGGGCTCGGGTTGATCCCGCCGGCCAGGCCGGCCAGGACCAGGCGAGATGCCGTCCCGTCCAATCTGCGCCCCAACTGCCTTGCACGTCTCATCATCGCTTCCGTCATCTCGTCAGTCCGGCCTCGATTGGCCGAAATCGGATAGGGAGACCGCCATTGCAAACGCGCGCCGCGGCCTTGGAAAGAATCCACGCCGCAACGCCGCAAAGCCACCAGTGAACGAAATCCGGCCGCGACCCGCCTGGGCGGTCTAGGGCTCGAATCACTGCCACTCTACTCATCGGGAGAGTCCGGCAGGAAGTGCTTAATCGACGGTAAAGTCGGATCGGGCGGCGCAGCCCCGAAACGGGACGGCCGGGAGCGGGGCCGGCCAGGACCGGAGCACGGTGCTTTCGCGGTGCACGACCGGATCATTTTCGCCGGTGCCGCGTTGTCGGCTCGGATAGAGGGGGGTGCGATGGCGAGCGGGCGAGAGAACGGGCAGGCGCGGCTGCCGGATTCGGGCAAGGCGGGGTCTTTCACCGGCGCGACGATCATGCCGGAGGCCCTGCCGCCGCTGATGGTGCTGGTCGGCGCGATCGCGGTGCTCTATTTCGCCCGGGAGGTCTTCATGCCTCTCGCCATCGCGGTGCTCCTCACCTTCGCACTGGCGCCGGTCGTCTCGATGATCCGCAAATCCGGCATGCCCCGCATGCCGGCGGTCATCGCCGCGGTCACGGCGGCCTTCATCGCGATCTCCGCCTTCAGCTTCGTCGTCGTGACGCAGGTCGGCGAGCTCGCGCAGCAATTGCCGACCTATCAGTCGAATATTCTGACGAAGATCAGGTCGGCCAAGGACACGGGCGCCGGCAGCGGCATCGTCAAGCGGATCACCGATGCCGTCGAGCGGGTCGGCAAGGAGATCAGCCAGCCCGAGGATACAAGCCAGACCGTCGAGAGCCAGCGCCCGGCGAATCCGATCCTCGTCGAAATCTATTCGCCCGAGAGGCCCATCCAGCTGCTGACCAGCATGATCCTGTCCTTGGTCGGGCCGCTCGCGACCGCCGGACTGGTCATCGTCGTGGTGATCTTCATGCTGCTCGAGCGGGAGGATCTGCGCGACCGCTTCATCCGCCTGGTCGGCTACAGCGACCTGCACCGGACCACCGAAGCGCTGCAGGACGCCGGCAGCCGCGTCGGCCGCTATCTCCTGATGCAGCTCGTCGTGAACGTCACCTATGGCATTCCGGTCGCCCTCGGCCTCTGGCTGATCGGCATCCCCAACGCGATGCTCTGGGGCGCGCTCGCCATCATCCTGCGCTTCGTGCCCTATATCGGCCCCGCCATCTCCATGGTGCTGCCGCTCTTCCTGGCGGTCGCGGTCTCGCCGGACTGGTCGCTCGTGCTCTGGGTCGTGGCGCTCTTTCTCGTCATGGAGCTGATCAGCAACAATGTCGTCGAGCCTTGGCTCTATGGCTCGGGGACCGGGCTATCCCCGCTCGCCATCATCGTCGCCGCGATCTTCTGGACCTGGCTCTGGGGGCCGGTCGGCCTGGTGCTCTCGACGCCGTTGACCGTCTGCCTCGTCGTCCTCGGCAAGCATGTGCCGCAGTTCCGCTTCTTCGAGGTCCTGTTCGGCAGCGAACCGGTGCTCGATCCCGAGGCCCGGCTCTATCAGCGCCTGCTCGCCAACGACCCGGACGAGGCGACCGACCAGCTCGACGAGCTGCTCGAGGAGCAATCCCTGCCCGAGGTCTATGCCCGGGTCGCGATCCCGGCGCTGATCCTCGCCGAGCGTGATCGCGCCCGCGGGGTGATGAGCGCCGAGCAGCGCGAGAGCGTCGCGGCGACGGCGCGCGCCCTGGTCGCCAATCTCGGCGAGTTCGCGGAGCCGCGGGCCGGTTCGGACGAGGCCGAGAAGGGCGAGGCCGCGCAGCCTGGCGGCGAAGCCGGGCGGGATGGGCGGCTGCCGGCGCTGGCCGGCCGGACCATCCTCTGTCTCGGTGGCAGGAACGCCCTCGACGATGCGAGCGCCGCCATGCTCGCGCAGGTCCTGCTCCATCAGGGCGCGGACGCGTCAAGCGCCGGCTTCGCCGATCTGGAGGCCGCAAGGCTGCGGGCGCTGCTCGCCGCGGGGCCGGACGCGGTCCTGCTCTGCCTGCTGAGCCGCGATTCCCTGCGTCATGGCCGCTTCCTGGTGCGGCGGCTGAAGCGGGCCCGGCCCGGTCTGCGGATCGGTCTGGTGTTCTGGCGCGATCCGGCCGAGCCGCGTGGAGCCGAGGAGAGTGCCGCCGCGGTCGATGTCGATTTCATTGCCCACGATATCGAGGAAGCGGTCGCCGGGCTTGGCCCTGTCCGCAGCGAGCCCGTAGCTGCGGCCGCCGCCGGCTGAGGGGCCGCAGCACAGGCGCCATGAAAAAAAACCCGGCGCGAGGCCGGGCTTTCGTCGTCTCAGCGGTTCTTGCCGCTCAGTAGCGATAGAGTTCCGGCTTGAACGGGCCGGTCTGCGCGAGACCGAGATATTTCGACTGCGCTTCGGTCAGCACGGTCAGCTTGGCGCCGACCTTGGCGAGATGCAGCGCCGCGACCTTCTCGTCGAGATGCTTGGGCAGGGTGTAGACCTTGTTCTCGTACTTGGCGTGGTGGTTCCACAGCTCGATCTGGGCCAGCGTCTGGTTCGAGAACGAGCAGGACATCACGAAGGACGGGTGGCCGGTCGCGTTGCCGAGATTCACCAGGCGGCCTTCCGAGAGCAGGATGATGCGCTTGCCGTCGGGGAACTCGACCTCGTCGACCTGCGGCTTGACGTTGTCCCACTTGAAGTTCTTCAGGCCGGCGACCTGAATCTCCGAGTCGAAATGGCCGATATTGCAGACGATGGCGCGGTGCTTCATCGCGCGCATATGGTCGACGGTGATGACGTCGCAATTGCCGGTGGCGGTCACGAAGATGTCGCCGCGCGAGGTGGCGTCTTCCATGGTGACGACCTCATAGCCCTCCATCGCCGCCTGCAGGGCGCAGATCGGGTCGATTTCGGTGACAAGCACGCGGCAGCCGGCCTGGCGCAGCACGTCGCCATAGCCGGCGACGACCGCGACCTTGCCCGACATCATCACGTCGGTGCCGCGGCGGATGGCGTCGACCAGCGACTCGCGGCAGCCATAGAGGTTGTCGAACTTCGACTTGGTGACGCTGTCGTTGACGTTGATCGCCGGGAAGGGCAGGCGGCCGGCCTTGGCGAGGTCGTAGAGGCGGTGCACGCCGGTGGTGGTCTCCTCCGAGACGCCCTTGATCGCGGCGCGGGTCTTGGTGAACCAGCCCGGATTGGCGGCGAGCTCGCGCTTGATCAGCTTGAAGAAGATCGTCTCTTCCTCATTGCCCGGCTTGTCGAGGAAGGCGGCATTGCCGGCCTCGGCCTCGGCGCCGAGGATGATCAGCATGGTCAGGTCGCCGCCATCGTCGAGGATCATGTTCGGCGTGCCGCCATCGCCCCAGGTGGCGGTGCGCAGCACGTATTCCCAGTACTCCTCCAGCGTCTCGCCCTTGATCGCGAAGACCGGCGTGCCGGTGGCGGCGATCGCGGCGGCGGCGTGGTCCTGGGTCGAGAAGATGTTGCAGGACGACCAGCGCACATCGGCGCCGAGATCCTTCAGGGTCTCGATCAGCACCGCGGTCTGGATGGTCATGTGCAGGCAGCCGGCGATGCGTGCGCCCTTCAGCGGGTTCTTGCCCTTGTGCTCGGCGCGGATCGCCATCAGGCCCGGCATCTCGTCCTGGGCCATGTTGATCTCCTTGCGGCCGAAATCCGCAAGCGTGATGTCCTTGACGACGTAGTCCTGCTTCGACACGGGAGCGCTCCAATCGATGGTTCTGCGATGATGGAGGGCTCTCTAGCAGGGCTGCCGGCAGAGCGCAATCAAAGATATAAAGATGTCTTTATGTCTTGCTGCCGCGGGCGGGCAAGCGCGTGATGCCCGGCCTGACCGAGGCAAGATGTGGCGAGCGCACAGGGCTGTTGTCTCGTTCTGCGAGGGGTGCCCGGGTCTGCGTTGCGCTCCGCCCGGGAAGACGGCCGAAGCCTATTCGCCTTCGCCGAACCTGTCGGCGACCAGCGCTTCCAGCGCCTTCAGGGCCTGCTGGGCCTCGTTGCCCTGCGCGACGACGGTGATGGTCGAGCCGATGCCGGCGCCGAGCGTCAGAATGCCCATGATCGAGGTCGCGCCGACGGTCTCGCCGCAGCGGCTCACGGTGATGTCGGCGTCGAAGCCCGAGGCGCATTGCACGAATTTCGCCGTGGCGCGGGCGTGCAGCCCCTTCTTGTTGACGATCTCGAACTCGCCATGGACGGCCCCGGCCGGGATTTCGACCTCCGAACAGTCGCAGTCCTCTTCGCGCATCTCGTCCAATTCGGCCCTCATTTGCCCGCAAGCACGCGGCTGGCGACCGTGATGTATTTGCGGCCGGCATCCTGCGCGCTGGTGACGGCTTCGTCGAGGGTCTTTTCCTCGCGCACGCTGGCGAGCTTGATCAGCATCGGCAGATTGATCCCGGCGACGACGTCGATGCGGCCGGGCTCCATCACCGAGATGGCGAGATTGGAAGGCGTGCCGCCGAACATGTCGGTGAGCACGATGACGCCTTTGCCGCTCTCGACCTGCTCGACTGCCGCGATGATGTCGCGGCGACGACCTTCCATGTCGTCATCGGGGGCGATGGCGATCGTGGCGAGGTTTTCCTGAGGGCCGACGACGTGTTCAAGGGCGGCGCGGAATTCCGTCGCCAGGTGCCCATGCGTCACAAGCACGAGTCCGATCATTCAACACCACCGGAGAGCGCCTGTGGCGCCCGGACAAGGTCGCGGTTTATGCGGCAGGTGCGAAGGATAGGCAAGCGCTTGTCTCGAACTCGTCGAATCTGAGCTTAGGCCGCCCCGGTGAAAAGTGCGAGTGCCGCGAGCACCAGATGCTCGTCGCCGGCCCGCCCGGCCACCCGCAACCGCGGCAGGGCGATGCCCGCCAGCGTATCGACCAGCTCTTCGGGTTCCGGCATGCGCTGCGGCTCGGTGCCGCAGTCGACGACGAGGCGGATCACCACGGCGCCGAGATGCGGCTCGGGTGTCAGGCCGAGGCCGCGGCGCTCGACCAGTCCTTCGAGCGGTGCGACCGGCCGGGCGATCAGCCGCCCGGCGCGGGCCGCGATCCCGGTGCGGTCGTCGGAGACCAGCCGCGCGAACTGCCCTTGCGCCCGCGCCAGGCCGATCAGGGCGAGCGCGAGGCTCGATTTGCCGGAGCCGGCAGGGCCGCGGATCAGGATGCCGGTCTCGCCGATCGCGACGGCGCCGGCATGCAGGGTCTCGGGACGTTTCATCTTGCTCATGCCGGTTGCGGCGCAGCCGGCAGGCGAACCACGAAGCGCGCGCCCAGCGGCTTGTCCTCGCCTTCCGACTGCTCGGACTCGTAGCGGTTCTCCGCCCGGATCGTGCCGCGATGCGCCTCGATGATCTGGCGCGAGATCGACAGGCCGAGGCCGGAATTCTGGCCGAAGCCATGTTCCGGCCGGTCGGTGTAGAAGCGTTCGAATATCCGCTCCAGCGCATGGGACGGAATGCCCGGCCCGTCATCCTCGACGGTGATCAGCACATCTGCGGCGACGCGCGAGAGCTTGATCCTCACGGGTTTGTCGGCTGGCGAGAAGGAGCGGGCGTTCTCGATCAGGTTGACGATGACCTGTCCTAGGCGGGAATCGTGGCCGAGCACGCGGAAGGCGTTGCTGCCGGCCGGCGCGGCCGGGCGCTGCCCGCGCCGCTCGATCGAGAGCTCGACCTCCGGCTGGCCCTCGCGGCGGGTCTGGTTCTGCACCGAGACCACCGCCTCGAGCAATTGCGCGACGTCGAGCGGCACGGCGTCGTCGCGGGCGAGCTCGGCATCGAGCCGCGAAGCGTCGGAGATGTCCGAGATCAGCCGGTCGAGCCGCTTCACATCGTGCTGGATCACCGCCAGCAGGCGGCTGCGGGATTCGTCGCTCTTCGCCAAAGGCAGCGTCTCGACGGCGCTGCGCAGCGAGGTCAGCGGATTCTTCAGCTCATGGGCGACGTCGGCGGCGAAGCTCTCGATCGCCTCGATGCGGTCGTAGAGCGCGCGCGTCATCTCGCGGAAGGAGGCGGAGAGATGGCCGATCTCGTCATGGCGGCTGGAGAAGTCCGGGACCTCCTCGCGCGACTTGACGCCGCGGCGGACGCGCTGGGCGGCGTCGGCGAGCTTGCGGATCGGCTCGGCGATGGTGCCGGCGAGCAGCACCGAAAGCACGATCATCACACCGGCGGCGACGGTGAAGGCCTGGAAGATGGCGTAGCGCTCGGCGGTGATGACGCTGTCGATGTCCCCGCCCTGCGTCGAGAGCAGCAGGGCGCCGCGCACGGCCCGGAAGCGCTGCACCGGCACGGCGACCGAGACGATGGTCTCGCCGCGGGTGTTGACGCGCACCACGCTGGCCGGCGAGCCGGCGAGGGCGCGGGCGACTTCGGTATAGGATTTGCCGTTGGCATTGGCGAAATCGTCGTAGACGGGCAGGTCGGCGCGCCCGAGGCGGTTGCGGAACAGGTTCCAGGTCCGTTCCAGCAGCGGCGGCTCGTCGGATTCGCCGACGCGGGGCAGGTCGAGCCGCATGATGTCGCCGCGCGAGTAGAGGTTGCGCGAATCGAGCGTCAGCATCCCGTCCTTGTCGTAGATCCGGGCCCGCGTCTTGGTCGGAGTGACCAGCCGGCGCAGCAGCGGCGCGACCTTTTCCGGATTGATCGAGAAATCGAGCGGGTCCTCGGCGATCATGCCGCTTTCGCCGGCCTGCATCTGCAAGAGCTTGTCGGGGTCGATCGCGATCGTGTCGGTCTCGACCGTGGCGGAGGCGGCGATCGCGCCGGCGATGATCTCGCCCTGGGTCAGAAGGCTCTGGACCCGTGCCTCGATCAGCCCCTCTCGGAACTGGTTGAGATAGAGGAAGCCGACGAGCAGCGCCACGAGCCCGGCGAGGTTGAGGACGACGATGCGCCGGGTCAGGCTCGAGGCGGCGCGGGCCGAGACGGCACGCACCGCGCGCCGGCCGATCAGCGCCAGCCGGCGGCGCAGCGTCGAAATCCAGCCCGGAGCGGCAGGGTGGGTCCCTTCCTTTTCGATCGTCGCCATAACCGGCTCATATCCTCGCAATGCGAGCCTGTGAATCCGTTATCGGCGGCACCGATGCCGGGCTCAGCTCTCCTTGAAGCGATAGCCGACGCCGTACAGCGTCTCGATCATGTCGAACTCCGGATCGACCTGGTTGAACTTCTTGCGCAGCCGCTTGATGTGGCTGTCGATCGTGCGGTCGTCGACATAGACCTCGTCGTCATAGGCGGCATCCATCAGGGCGTTGCGGCTCTTCACCACGCCCGGGCGCTGCGCCAGCGACTGCAGGATCAGGAACTCTGTCACCGTCAGCGTCACCGCCTCGCCCTTCCAGGTGCAGGTGTGGCGCTCCGGGTCCATGCGCAGCAGGCCGCGCTCGAGCGCCTTGGCGTCCTCGGTGCGGGCCGGGGCTGCGGCGTCCTTGGCGCCGGCACGACGCAGGATCGCCTTGACGCGCTCGACCAGGAGGCGCTGCGAGAACGGCTTCCGGATGAAGTCGTCGGCGCCCATCTTCAGGCCGAAGAGCTCGTCGATCTCCTCGTCCTTCGAGGTCAGGAAGATCACCGGCAGATCGGATTTCTGGCGCAGGCGGCGCAGCAGCTCCATCCCGTCCATGCGCGGCATCTTGATGTCGAAAATGGCGAGGTCGGGCGGATTCTGCTTCAACCCGTCCAGCGCCGAGGCGCCGTCGGTATAGGTCAGGATCCGGTAACCTTCGGCCTCGAGTGCAATGGAGACCGACGTCAGGATGTTGCGGTCGTCGTCGACCAGCGCAATGGTTGGCATAAGGCTTTCATCTCTCGACGTTGCAATCAAAGGGTCCACTCTCGCGCGAGAACGGCCAAAGCATGGCTGCAATCTAGCCATGCCGAGGCGGTTTCGCTACGTCTCACCCTGAAAAACCCTGCAGGAACGGAAAAGTGCCATGGCGATCGACCCGATCCGCCCGACCGATGCGACGGCGCGCGGTCTGGCGAAGACATTGCTGCGCAGCACGCGCTCGGCCGCGCTGGCGACGCTGACGCGCGAGGGCCATCCCTTCGCCAGCCTGACCAGCCTCGCCACCGATGTCGACGGCACGCCGCTGATCCTGATCTCGGCGCTCTCCGGCCATACCGGGAATCTCGAGGCCGATCCGCGCGCCTCGCTCTTGCTCGCGCCCGGCGGCAAGGGTGATCCGCTCGCCCATCCCCGCATCACCCTCCAGGTCCGAGCGCAGAAGGTCGAGCGCGACAGCGCGGAGGGCCGGCGCATCCGCCGGCGCTTCCTCGCCCGCCAGCCAAGGGCGTCGCTCTATGCCGATTTTCCGGATTTCTCCTTCTTCGCCCTCAGGCTCGGGCGCGCCAGCCTGAATGGCGGCTTCGGCAAGGCCTATGAACTGGAGGCGGCCGATCTCGTGAGCGACTGCACCCAGGCACAGGCCCTGATCGAGGCCGAGGAAGGCGCGGTCGCGCACATGAATGCCGACCATGCCGACGCGGTCAGGCTCTACGCCACCGCACTGCTCGGGGCCAAGGACGGCGCCTGGCGGATCAGCGGCCTCGACCCCGATGGCTGCGATCTCTCGCTCGGCGACAAGGTGCTGCGGCTGAATTTCGACGAGCCGGTGACCAGCCCCGATGCCCTGCGCAAGACCCTCGTCGCGCTCGCCGCCAAGGCGCGAGCCGGCAGCTGACCGCGACGATTCACCACGCCTGCTTTTTCAAACGATTTAGAAGGTGATCCGCCGGCTTGCCCCGCTCCAGGTGACTTGAGCCGGCCTCGTCATGCGCCTAAAGAGCCGTCGCAGTCATCGCCCTTCAGCGCGGGTCGCTTCATCTGACCCCGTTTCATTCGCAAGCGCCGGCGTCCAAAGCAGGCGGCTACATGGCAGGAGGAATTGCCAGTGGAGACCATCGGTCACGTCAACGCCGCCCATGGCGCGGACAAGTTCGGCCTGCAGCGGCTCAAGGCGGTCTACTGGAACCTCGAGGCGGCCCGGCTTTATGAGGAATCCCTGAAGCGCGGCGAATCGCAGATCGCCCGCGGCGGCGCGCTCTGCGCCGACACAGGCAGCCATACCGGCCGTTCGCCCAAGGACAAGTTCGTCGTCCGCGACGCGCTGACCGAGAACACCGTCTGGTGGGACAATAACGGCGCGATCTCGTCCGAGCAGTTCGATGTCCTGCTCTCCGATTTCCTGAAACATGCCGAGGGGCGCGAGCTGTTCGCGCAGGACCTCTATGGCGGCGCCGATCCGGCTCACCGGGTCAAGGCCCGCGTCTTCACCGAATTCGCCTGGCATTCGCTCTTCATCCGCAATCTCCTGATCCGCCCCGAGGTGGCCGAGATCGCCTCCTATGTGCCCGAGCTGACCATCGTCGACCTGCCGAGCTTCCGCGCCGACCCGAAGCGCCATGGCTGCCGCAGCGAGACGGTGATCGCGATCGACTTCACCCGCAAGATCGTGCTGATCGGCGGCACCGCCTATGCCGGCGAGATGAAGAAGTCGGTCTTCACCTATCTGAACTACACGCTGCCGACCAAGGGCGTGGTGCCGATGCACTGCTCGGCCAATGTCGGGCGCAATGACGATCCGGCCGTGTTCTTCGGACTCTCCGGCACCGGCAAGACCACGCTCTCGGCCGATCCCGACCGCACCCTGATCGGCGATGACGAGCATGGCTGGTCGAAGGAAGGCATCTTCAATTTCGAGGGTGGCTGCTACGCAAAGACGATCAAGCTCTCGGCCGAGGCCGAGCCGCAGATCTATGCGGCCTCGCAGCGCTTCGGCACGGTGCTCGAGAACATCGTCATGGATCCGATCTCGCGCGAGGTCGATTTCGACGACCAGACCAAGACCGAGAACACCCGCTCGGCCTATCCGCTCGACTTCATCCCGAACGCCTCGCGCACCGGCCGCGCCGGCACGCCGAAGAACATCGTGATGCTGACGGCCGACGCCTTCGGCGTGATGCCGCCGATCGCCAAGCTGACCCCGGCCGAGGCGATGTACCACTTCCTCTCCGGCTACACCGCCAAGGTCGCCGGCACCGAGCGCGGTCTGGTCGGCGTGCAGCCGGAGTTCTCGACCTGCTTCGGCTCGCCCTTCCTGCCGCGCCACCCGTCGGAATACGCCAATCTGCTGCGCGACTTCATCGCCAAGCACCATGTCGATTGCTGGCTGGTGAACACCGGCTGGACCGGCGGCGGCTATGGCGTCGGCCGGCGCATGCCGATCCGCGTCACGCGGCGCCTGCTGACGGCGGCGCTCGACGGGTCGCTGAACCGCGCCGATTTCCGCCGGGATCCCTATTTCGGCTTCGCCGTTCCCACTTCGGTGCCCGGCGTCGAGCCGCACATCCTCTATCCCGTGAAGACTTGGCAGGACAAAGCCGCTTTCGCCGAGACCGCCAAGAACCTGATCGGCATGTTCGCCAAGAACTTCGAGAAGTTCGAGGCCCATGTCGACGACGCGGTGAAGGCGGCGGCGCCGACGAACTCGCTCGCCGCCTGAGCGTGCGTCGCAACGTCATGCTGGCGCGCGTTCCGTTCGGCCGATATCGGCAGAACGACAAGAATTCGCGCCAGATCAAGACCTTGAGCATGTTCTGATCGCAAAAGTGGCTACCACTTTTGCGGAACATGCTATGAGAGGCGGCGATGAGCCGCCTCTTTCTTTTTCTCCTGCAAGCGTTGCTGACGCTCGTTGTTCTCGGCGCCACACTGTGGGGCGCCGGGCTCCTGGTCTTTCGCGTGCCGGGGGCGATGGGCACCGCCGGTGCGGTCGCCTTCGGGCTCGCCGGCCTTGCGGGCGCGATCGGCCTGTGGACCGGTGCGCCGCGGCTGCCCTTGTCCTTCGCCGTGCTCTTCATCGGCCTGCTCGGCTGGTGGGGCAGCATGCAGCCCTCGCATCAGCGCGACTGGATTCCCGAGCTCGCCCGGCTGCCCGAGATCGCTCGCGAGGGCGACAAGCTCACCGTCAGTAATTTCCGCAATTTCCGCTGGCGTACCGAAGCCGATTACGACCAGCGCTGGGAGACGCGCAGCTACGACCTGAGCAAGGTCGAGGGCATCGATCTTTTCCTCTCCTACTGGTCGGGCGAGGCGATCGCCCATCTCTTGGTCAGCTTCAATTTCAGCGATTCCCTGCCGCTTACCTTCTCGATCGAGGTCAGGCGCGAGAAGGGCGAGGAATGGTCGTCGCTCGCCGGCTTCTTCCGGGTCTACGAGATGGCCTATGTCACGGCCGATGAGCGCGATGTCGTCGGCCTGCGCACCCATGCGCGCGGCGAGGATGTCCGGATGTTCCGTCTGCGCGCTTCGCCGGAACAGGCGCGTGAGGTGCTGCTCGCCTATGCCGCTGATGTGAACCGGCTCGCGGCGCAGCCGCGCTGGTACAACACCATCGCCACGAACTGCACCACGGTGGTCTACCGGCTCGTCGCCTCGGTCTCGCCGGGCTGGAGCTTCACGCTGCCGCTCGACCCGCGCGTCCTGCTCTCCGGCTATCTGCCGGGTTATCTCAAGGATATCGGCGCGGTCCGGCAGGATCTGCCGCTGGCGGAGTTGGTCCGGCTCGGCCGGATCAGCGAGCGGGCGAAGACGATCTCGCTCGACGACCCGGATTTCTCGCGGCTGATCCGCGAGGGCGTGCCCAAGCCTTGAGACCGGCGCTCAGCCATAGCCGTGCAGCGAGGCGCCATGGCGCTTTAGCCAGGCTTCGGCCTCCTCGGTGCGTGGGCAGAGCTTGTGGGTCAGTGCCCAGAAGCGGTGCGAATGGTTCATCTCCTTGAGATGCGCGACCTCATGGGCGGCGAGGTAGTCGAGCACCAAAGGCGGCGCCAGGATCAGCCGCCAGGAGAAATTGAGATGGCCCTTCGACGAGCACGAGCCCCAGCGGCTGGTGGTGTCGCGGATGGTGATCTTGCGGGCGGGGATGCCGAGCGTCGCCGTATGGACCCGCACGGCCCGCTCGAGATCGGCGAGCGCCTCGCGGCGCAGGAAGTCCTTGACCCTTCTTGCGACATGGGCTGCCTCGCCGCAGACCGTGATGATCGGCTCGCCATCGCTTGAAAGCGCGGCGCGGGTGACACCCCGCAGCTTGGTCCAGTGCATGATGCGGTGGGGCGTGCCGCGCAGCGGCACCAACGCGCCGGGCTCGAACGGCACGCCGGCCGGGCGCTTGGCCAGCCTTGCCGCGATCCAGCCGCCATGGTTCTGCGCAAAGCTGCGGCCCAGGGCGAAATCGGCGCGCTCCGGCAGGGTCAGCGTGACCTCGCCGGTCGCCTGCGAAACCCGCAGCGTCATGCGCCGCGCCGCGGCGCGTCGCTTCACGGCGACCGGATAGATGGCGCCGGCATGCGCGACCTCGATCCGGTCCGGATCGGGCTGCCGCTTGAACAGGGAAAATCGCATCGCCGCGATTGTGCGGGATTCGCGACGGGAGAGGAAGGGGCGGGCAGACGCTGACCGAACAGCGCATCCTGGCTCGGCAGAGTACACGCTTCGCTTGTGCACGGCCCTGCGCCCTCCGCTTGCTTCTTTCGGAAGATTTGTATTCTCTTTGTTCTCATGCGGAGGCAGGGGCGCGTATGGCTGGGGATCAGGCGGAGCCGGTTCGACTGGAGGAGGATTCCGAGACGGGCGATCTGTTCCTCGTCTACGGGACCGAACAG
This sequence comes from Allobosea sp., assembly GCF_017308075.1. Taxonomy (GTDB): domain Bacteria; phylum Pseudomonadota; class Alphaproteobacteria; order Rhizobiales; family Beijerinckiaceae; genus Allobosea. Next base: position 248,714 of record NZ_JAFKFX010000027.1, on the reverse strand, counting down.
GGCCTTCGCATCGACATTCGCTATGAAGGTGAAACGCTCTGGATGACGCAGGCGCAGATCGCTCAACTGTTTGGCCGCGATATCTCGACCATCTCTCGTCACATCGCCAATGTGCACGAAGAGGGCGAGCTGGACGAAGCGACTTCTTTGCAAAAAATGCAAACAAGTATGGGACGCCCGACGACCCTCTACAGCCTCGATATGGTGATCTCGATCGGCTACCGCGTCTCGTCCGCGCACGCGACCCTTTTCCGCCGCTGGGCGACCGGTATTCTGGTCCAGTTCGCCAGGAAAGGCTTCGTCGTCGATACGAGGCGGCTCAAGGAGCCCGGCAATGCCGGCCGCATCGCCGAACTGCGCGAGGTCATCCGCGACCTTCGCTCCGAAGAGGCGAATCTCTACCAGGAGCTGCGCCAAATCTGCTCGATGTGTCAGGACTATGATGGCTCGGCCGCCGTCGCGCGCGAATTTTTCCAGCGCACGCAAGCCAAATTGGTCTACGCGGTGACCTCGCATACGCCCGCGGAAATCGTCAGCCACCGAGTCGATTGCGAAGCACCGGACATGGGGCTGCAAAGCTGGCCGGCCGAGAATATCCGCAAGCAGGACGCCACGGTCTCCAAGAACTACCTGACCGAAGCAGAGATCAAGGAGCTGAACCGCCTGACTTCGATCCTGCTCGACATCTTTGAAGACCAGCTCGATATTGGCAGGTTGGTCCTGATGGAGGAGGCTCGCCAGCTTCTCGACCGGCAATTGCAGAATCTCGGGCGCGCCGTGCTCCGCGGCGGCGGCTCGGTCAGCGCGGACCAGGCCAAGGCGCGCGCCGAGGCGCAGTACGAGGAATTCGATCGCCGCCGGAAGCTGGAGCGCCGGCGCGAGGCCGACGCCCATATCGCGGAACTCGCCGCCGAGGCGAAGCGCCTGCCGAAGCCGCCCCGGCGTTAACTCACCTGCTTCAGCCTGCGACCTTCAGCGCCTTGCGGGCGGTCGCGGCGCTTTCGTTGCGGCGCTCGCTGGCGGCCTTCATGTCGAGCGTCAGCATGAAGTCGGAGATCCGCGGTGCGATCTCGGAGCGGAAGCGCGAGCCGTTGAAGACGCCGTAATGGCCGACGCCCATCTGCAGATATTCGGCCCGCAGATCGTCGGGGATGTTGACGCACAGATCATGCGCCGCCTTGGTCTGTCCGACGCCGGAAATGTCGTCCTTCTCGCCCTCGACCGTCATCAGCGCGACGCGGCGCACCGCCGTCAGATCGACCGGCTTGTCGCGGTGCATCAGCTCGCCCTTCGGCAGCGCGTGCTGGACGAAGACCTTGTCGACCGTCTCGAGATAGAATTCGGCGGTCAGATCCATCACGGCGAGATATTCGTCGTAGAAATCGCGGTGCTTCTCGGCCGAATCGCCGTCGCCGGCGACGAGGTGCTTGTACATGTCGTAATGCGCGGTCAGGTGGCGGTCGAAATTCATCGCCATGAAGCCCGAAAGCTGCAGGAAGCCGGGATAGACCTCGCGGAAGGCGCCGAGATGCGGGAACGGCACCCTTGTGATGCAGTTGCGGCGGAACCAGTCGGTGCCGCGTTCCATGGCGAGATCGTTGACCGCGGTCGGCGAGCGCCTGGTGTCGATCGGCCCGCCCATCAGCGTCATCGAGCGCGGCGCGTTCGGGTCGCCCTCGGCCTCCATCCGGGCGATCGCCGCGAGCACCGGCACGGAGGGCTGGCAGACGGCCATGACATGGGTGTCGGGGCCGAGCTTCTGCAGCATGGCGATGACGTAGTCGATATAGTCGTCGAGGTCGAAGCGGCCGGCCGCCATCGGCACCAGCCGGGCGTCGATCCAGTCGGTGATGTAGACCTCGTGATCGGGCAGGAAGGCCTCGACGGTACCGCGCAGCAGCGTGGCGTAATGGCCCGACATCGGCGCGACCATCAGCACCTTGGGCTGCGGCTTGCGGCGCTGGCCGATCTGGCGGTCGAAATAGACCAGGTTGCAGAAGGGGCGCTGCCAGACGACGCGTTCCTCGACCGCGACCTTGACGCCGCCGACGGTGGTCTCGGCGAGGCCGAAGGCCGGCTTGCCGTAGCGGCGCGTCGTCCGCTCGAACAATTCGCAGGAAGCGGCGACCGAGCGCCCGAACGGGGTGTAGGTCAGCGGATTCGCCGGATTCTTGAAGGCGAGATGCATTGCATCGGACATCGCCCGCGCCGGGCTGACCATCATATGAACCGCTTCATAGGCATGATAGGCGAACGACATGGCAGTCCTCTCGTCCCGGCAGCTTCCGTTTCGCAGTGCCGAATTCTGAATGCACTGCAACAGGGGAACGCAGCGTAGATAGAATTTGTTCTCATTCAATCGTTCAAAGGGCTAAGATTTCCTTGTGATGCCGTTTAGACACAGGTTTGCACCGCCAGAAGGCCTCGCCCGTTCCAGAGATTGCGCGTCCTGACCATGCCCGACATCTTCCCGGAAGCGCCGGTTCGCGCGCTTCGCCATCTGCGCCTCGACACATTGGTGCGCCTGCGCTGGCTCGCCATCGCAGGCCAGAGTCTCGCAGTGGCCGGCGTACATTTTGGCCTCGGCTTCAGCTTGCCGTTCGGCTGGTGCTTCGTGGTGATCGCGGTATCCGCCTGGCTGAACATCGCGCTGCGCATTCGCTTTCCGCTCAGCCACCGCCTGCGCGAAGGCGCGGCGACGGCGCTGCTCGCCTTCGACATTCTGCAACTCGCGGCGCTGCTCTATCTCACCGGCGGCCTGCAGAATCCGTTCTCGATCCTGTTCCTGGCGCCGGTGATGATCTCGGCCACGGCTCTGCCGCCACGGCATACATTGGCGCTGGGCCTGCTGGCCGCCGCTCTCGCCAGTCTCCTCACCATAGCGCATTGGCCGCTGCCCTGGTCCGGCGGCGACCGCCCGGTTCTGCCGCCCTATTATCAGGCCGGAAGCTGGATCGCCCTGCTGCTCGGCCTCGGCTTCACCGGCATCTATGCCTGGCGGGTCAGCAAGGAGGCGCATGATCTGTCGGCGGCGCTGGCGGCGACAGAACTGGTGCTGGCGCGCGAGCAGCATCTCTCGCAGCTCGATGGTCTTGCCGCCGCCGCCGCCCATGAGCTCGGCACGCCGCTGGCGACGATTACGCTGGTCGCGCGCGAACTGTCCCGGCTCGCGCCGCCGGAAGGCGAGATGGCCGACGACATCAACCTGCTGCGCGAGCAGGTCGAGCGCTGCCGCGGCATCCTCGGCAAGCTCGCCTCGCTTCAGGACGACGATGCCGGCCCGCTCGACCAGCTCTCGCTCAGTCTGCTGATCGAGGAGGCGGCGGGTCCGCAGCGCCCCTTCGGCGTGCCCTTCGAGATCACGCTGGTCGGCGACAAGCCGGAGCCGGTCTGCCGCCGCAATCCCGGCATGATCTACGGGCTCGGCAACATCGTCGACAATGCCGTCGACTTCGCCCGTTCCAAGGTGACCATAACCGCCCAGTGGACGCAGGGCGCCGTGGTCCTGACCATCGCCGATGATGGTCCGGGGTTCGCTTCCGAGGTGCTGATGCGTGCCGGCGAGCCCTATCTGTCGCGCTCGCGCGACAAGGAATCGCGTGCCGGCGGCGGCCTCGGCCTCGGCCTGTTCATCGCCAAGACGCTGCTCGAGCGCAGCGGCGCGGTGCTGGAATTTTCGAATCTGCCCCTGCCGGCGACGGGCGCTTCCATTCGCATGACCTGGCTGCGCGAGGTGTTCGAGCGGGATGATCGGCTGCTCGGACCTTCAAATTCCGAGCTTTCGGCCCTACATGCGACAGCATGAAGCCTTGCGGCGCCTCGCCGCGGCGGCCAATCGATGCCGGAGCGGTGTCGATGTGGAACATGCGAAACCGCGCTTCGCATCGGCGGCGTTCCGGCTTTAGAGTAGGGAGCCGGGCCAGGGCCCGGAGGAGATGAAGGCGATGGAAATGGCTCTCAACGCAGGCCAGGCCCAGGATGGCGCGGCCAGGGACATGTCCCTGCTGATCGTCGACGACGACAAGCCGTTCCTCAACCGCCTCGCCCGCGCCATGGAGGGCCGTGGCTATCTGGTTCGCCTCGCCGATTCGGTTCAGGCCGGGATTGCCGCCGTCGAAGAGGCCGCTCCGGCCTTTGCGGTGGTCGATCTGCGCCTCGGCGACGGCAACGGGCTCGACGTCATCGCCAGGCTGAAGGAGAAGCGGCCGGATGCGCGGGGCGTCGTGCTCACCGGCTATGGCAACATCGCGACTGCGGTCAGCGCGGTGAAGCTCGGTGCCTATGATTTCCTGGCCAAGCCCGCCGATGCCGACGAGATCCATTCCGCGCTCGCCGCCTCGCCGGATTCGCGCCCGGTGCCGCCGGAGAACCCGATGTCGGCCGATCGGGTGCGTTGGGAGCACATCCAGCGCGTCTACGAACTCTGCAGCCGCAATGTCTCCGAGACGGCGCGCCGTCTCGGCATGCATCGGCGCACCTTGCAGCGTATCCTCGCCAAGCGCGCCCCGCGCTGAGCCGCCCTTCAGTTGCGGCAGGGGCGCTTGCCGCGCCTGAGATCGATGGCGACGTCGGCGAGTTCGGCGCGCATCCCGCAATAGGTCGCCCGGCAGGAACCGCCGGGATCGCGCGTCGTCAGTCTGCCGGCCGGCGAGACGACGAGCGTGAGCCGGCACGGGCCCTTGACCCCTTCGAGTTCGAGCTGCCAGCCGGAGCCGATCGGCCGGCCGATGCCTTCGACCCCGCAGGTATGTCCGTTCTGGCCGAGATGATCGAGGCTGATCTGGGCGCGGCCCGAGGAGGCCACATCGATCTTCAACTGCGACGAGCGGCTGGCGAAGCAATAGCGGCCAGGCCTACGCAATTCCTCCGGCCCGGTAGCGCCGTTCTCGGCGGCCGCGACGGCTCGCACGCCGCGGCACGGCGTGGTCGATAGCCGCCAGCGCTCGTCCGGCGCCAGCGAGGCAATGTCGGCGATCTTCCAGCTCTCGCCCGAGCGCAGGAATTCGAAGCGGAAATGGTTCGGCTTGCCGAAGCTGCGGAAACGGGCCTCGACGACGGCGCGCTCGCCCTCCTGCCGGGCTTCCAGCCGCAGGCTGCGCGCGATCTCCGCCTCGTCGAAATCCTGGCCATTGATATGCAGACCGAAGTCGATGCATTCCTCGCGGTCATTGGCGTCGAGCAGACGCACCAGCGCCGGCTGGAAATAGCGATTGCGCGCTCCGGGTGCGCGCAGGCGGTCGATCGAGCTGCGTGCTCCACCGCCCTCATAGATCCCGCGGACGATCTCCTCGGGCGCCTGCGCCAGGGCGCTGCCCACGGCCGCAAGGAGGCCGAGCATGGCGGCCGCGAGCCAGTTCAAGAGCTTCATCCCGACACCCCCTCAAGGCCGGTCGAGCCCAACCGCTTAGCGCAGGTGCTGCCGGGGGTCATGCACTCTAAGGCGGTAATCCGATCAGGCCCGCCGGGGCGTCAGCGCGGATCAGGATCCTCCAGCGCCGCCAGCCGCCCTGCCGCGAGCTTGGCGAAGGCGATGGTCAGCATCTTGCGTCGGGCCGGGGCGAGCGGATGGCGCGGTGCGTCGCGCAGCATCTCGCCGCCCCAGGCATCGGCGATGATCAGCCCGACATCGTCCGGAATGATTTCGTGCGGGAATTCCGGTGCGACGGCGAACAGGAAGGCGTCGCAATAGTCGCGGTAATCCGGCCATTTTCCGTCGACGCGGTAGTCCTCCAGGCTCGACTTGACCTCGACGACCAGCAATTCGCCGCTCGACGACAGCGCCACGATGTCGCCGCGCCGGCCATTGGCGAAGGTCATCTCCTTGACGATGGCGTAGCCGCGCTCGCGCAGATGCCGGGCGGCGCCGCGGCAGACGGCGCGGGTGACCTCCGGCCGGCTGGGAGCCGGGTTGAGGGTGGATTCGGTCGTGCTCATGCCTGCATGTTCTGCTTTTGTGCCTGTTGGCGCAAGCTGGAATGCCGCTTTGCGACGATGCCCTCGCAACAAGCCCTTGCGGCCGGCGGAAGGCTGGCTATGGTCCGCCGGCCTTGGAAACCTTCGTCCCAGCCCTGTCGATCACGCTCGTTGCCGCAGGCCTCGCCTGGTGGTTCTGCCGTCTGCTGCGCCCGCTGATGCTGCGCTACGCCCTGGCGCGGCCGAATGCCCGCTCGAGTCATCGCGTCCCGACGCCGCAGGGCGGCGGCATCGCTGTCCTCGCCGGCGCCTTCCTGGCGCTCGGGCTGGTGCCCTTGCTGTGGCCGCTGCCGGCGGGAGCCGGCTCCGGCCTGCTCGTGGTGATCGGAGCCGCGGTTCTCGTCGCCTTCGTCGGGGCCTGGGACGATATCCGCCCGCTGCCGGCGGGCCTGCGTCTCGTCCTGCAGCTCGTCTGCGTCACGCTGGTCGTCCTCCAGGGCGCGCCGGACATCCGCCTGCTGCCGGAGCTGCTGCCGCTCTGGGCCGAGCGCGGCCTCGCCATCCTGGCCGGCGTCTGGTTCGTCAATCTCGTCAACTTCATGGACGGCATCGACTGGATCACGGTGGCCGGCATCGTGCCGCTCTGCGCCGCGCTGGTGCTAGCGAGCCTGTATGGCGGGCTCAACCCTGCTGCCGGCCTGCTCGCCGCCGCGCTGCTCGGCGGGCTCCTCGGCTTCGCTCCGTTCAACCGCCCGGTGGCGCAAATCTTCCTCGGCGATGTCGGCTCGTTGCCGCTCGGCCTGCTCACCGCCTATCTGCTCTACCGGCTCGCCGGCACCGGCGCGCTGGCGGCGGCGCTGATCCTGCCGCTCTACCATGTGATGGATTCGACCATCACCCTGTTCCGCCGCCTCGCGCGCGGCGAGAAGGTTTGGCAGGCGCATCGCAGCCACTTCTACCAGCAGGCCACTGATAACGGCTTCTCGGTCAGCGAGATCGTGGCGCAGGTGGCGCTGCTCAATCTCGCTCTCGTCGTCCTTGCCGGATTCACCATCGCGTTCCCCGCGTTCTGGGTGCAGCTGGCCGGGCTCGCTGCCGCGCTTTGCCTCGTCGGGCTGTTGCTGCGCCGCTTCGCCCGCCGGCGCCCCGCAAGAGCGGCAAGATGAGCGGCGAGCGCGTTCTCGTCACCGGGGCGAGCGGCTTCGTCGGCCGCCATCTCCTGCGCGAGCTTTCCGCTGCGGGCTACCTGGTGCGGGCGGCGCTCCGGCGCCCGCTGCCGGAGATCGCCGGGTTCGAGCAGGTTATCGTCGGCGATCTCTCCGGCTTCGTCGACTGGAGCGCGGCACTGGCCGGTGTGCGCCATGTCGTGCATGGCGCCGGCCTCGCTCATGCCGATACCGCGCTGCCGGAGGAAGCCTATCGGCGCGTCAACACGGACGCGACCCTGGCGCTCGCCGATGCCGCGCGGGCGGCCGGTGTCGCCCGTTTCGTCTTCCTCTCCTCGATCCGGGCGCAGAGCGGCCCGGCCAATGATCTGCCCCTGAGCGAGCGCGATCCGCCGGCGCCGACAGATGCCTATGGTCGCTCCAAGCTCGCAGCCGAGCGGGGGCTGGCAGAGCGCGATCTCGCCTGGGTCGCACTGCGCCCGGTCCTGGTCTACGGGCCGGGGGTCAAGGCCAACATGGCCGGGCTGGTCAGGCTGGCGCGGCTGCCTTTGCCGCTGCCGCTGGGCGGGCTCAAGGCGCCACGCTCGCTGCTGGCGGTCGAGAATCTCTGCGAGGCCGTGATCTTCGCGCTCGGCGAGGCCTGCCCGGCGCGCCGCAGCTTCATCGTCTCCGATCCCGGAGCGCTCGGCGTGGCGGACATGCTCGCGGCGATGCGTGCCGGGCTCGGGCGCCGTCCGGGGCTGATCGCGGTGCCGCCGGCCCTGCTCGGGCTCGCGGCGCGCCTCATCGGGCGTCCGGGGGTCTATGAGCGGCTGGCCAACGGGCTGGTGGCGCCGCCCGATGCCCTGCTCAGCGCTGGCTGGCAGCCGCGGATTGGGAGTGAGGCTGCGCTGGCGCGGCTAGCGGTGTTGCCGGCTGGCGAAGTCTGAAGTCCGGGATCGCTTGGTCGAGCACCGCCTCGGCCCCGCGCCGGTCATGGGCGGCGACGGCCCGCTCCAGCTCCTCGAGCCAGGCCAGCATGCGCTCGCGCCCGGCGAAGATCGGCTTGGCCGCCATCACCCCGTCGAGCCCGGTCTCGGCCATCGGCTCGTCCTTGGCGAACAGGATCTCGTTCAGGCGCTCGCCCGGCCGCACGCCGGTGATCGCGATCTCGATATCGCTGCCGGGCTCGTAGCCGGCGAGGCGGATCATGCGCTCGGCGAGGTCGATGATCTTCAGCGGCTGACCCATCTTCAGCACGTAGACCGCGGCGCGGTCGCCGGCGGCGTCATGCTCGGGGGCATGCGAGGCGGCGCTCAGCACGAGGTCGCAGGCTTCGCGGATCGTCATGAAATAGCGGATCATGTCCGGGCTGGTCACGGTGACCGGCCCGCCGCGCTCGATCTGCGCCTTGAATTTCGGCACCACCGAGCCGACCGAGCCGAGCACATTGCCGAAGCGTACGGCGACCAGGCGCATGCCGCGGTTGCCGGCGGCGAATTCGGCGTCGCGGGCCTGGGCGTACATTTCGGCGAAGCGCTTGGTCGCGCCGAGCATCGAGACCGGCTCGATCGCCTTGTCGGTCGAGATCATCACGAAGATGCCGGCGCCGGCGGCGATCGCCGCCTCGGTCACGGCGACCGAGCCGAAGATATTGGTCTTGATGCCCTCGCCCCAGTCCGCCTCGAGATAGGGCACGTGCTTGAGCGCTGCGGCGTGGATGACGATGTCGGGGGCGAAGGCCTTGAACAACGGGCCGATGCGGGCCTCGTCGCGGACATCGGCGAGCGCGCCGGTGACGCGCATCGGCAGCTCCTGCGCGGCCAGCGCCTCGGTGACATGGAACAATGCCGGCTCCGAGCTCTCGACCACCAGGAGCTCGGCGGCACCGAAGGCGGCGCAGCGCAGGCAGATTTCGGAGCCGATCGAGCCGCCGCCGCCGGTGACGATGACCCGCTTGCCCTTCAGAAAGCCTTCCAGGCGCGCACGGTCGATCGTGACCGAGGGGCGCACCAGCAGGTCCTCGATCTCGAGCGGCGCGAGCTCGCTGCCGCGCATGCCCTCGCCGAGCGTGTCGAGCCGCGAGATCGGGATGGCGAGCTTGCGGGTCCGGGCCAGCCACTGATCGGGCTCGGCCTCGGGCAGGAGCGCGCTCGGGGCGGCGACGATGCGCCGGAAGGGTTCGCCGCGCTCGGCCGCATCGGTGGCGATCGTCTCGATCTGCGAGACCAGGCCGAGCACCGGCACGCCGCGGATCGACTGGCCGAGATCGTCCTTGCGCGGCGTCAGGATGCCGACCGGGCGCATCCTGCCCATCGTGCCGGTTTCCATGGCGCGAATCACCACCTCGACATCGGCGCTGCGGCCGAGCAGCAGCGCCGGCAACGTCGCCTCGCGGGCGGCGTGGTGCTTGGAGCGTGAGTATTTGAAGTAGCGATAGGCCAGGCGCGGGCCGCCGAGCAGCGCGGCCTGGACCAGCCAGTAGAGGGCGATGGCGATCTTGCCGAAGTAGAAATAGCCGTAAAGATTGGGCGCGACGAGGACATAGTCGACGACCAGCAGAGTCAGCGCCAGGATGCTGACCGCCCGCACGATGTTGGACAGGTCCGGCAGAGAGGCGAAGCGCCATTTCGAGCGGTAGAGCTGGAAGAACCAGTAGACGACGCCGGAATAGGCCACGAAGAACGGCAGGAAGCTTGGCAGGTCGCGCATGCGCTCGTCGAACTGCGCGCCGTCGAAGCGGACCGCGAAGACGAACAGAATCGCCAATGCCGTCATCGCCAGGTCATGGACGATCACGGCGAGCTTCTTGGCGCCCGGTTTGGTGAGGTTCAGCATGCGCGGCGGGGTATCCCGCTCCCGTGAGGCCTTGTCAACGCAAGGCGGACGACCGGCACGTTTTCCGGTCGATAAGCCGGCCGTTCAGCCGCCGGCAGCGCGGTGACCGAGACCGGCAAGGACGAAGTCGATCATCTCGTCGACGCCGGGCCCGGGTAGGGCGCCGCATTGGGTGAGCAACAACGGATTGCAGAAGCGGATCATCGCGGCGCGTACGCAATAGGTGGCGGTGCGCGCATCACCGGCGGTGAACTCGCCCTTTTCCATGCCGTCGGCGACGACGCCGCGCAGAATCGCGTCATAGCGCTCGACATGGGCGCGGATGACGTCCCAGCTCTCCTCCATCGCGCAGGCGACCATTTCGTGGAGCCGCTGATTGTCGAGATAGCGGGCCGAGTTGAGCCGGCAGGTCGTCGCGAGGATCTCGCGCAGCCTCTCGGCCGCAGGTCGCTTCTCGGCCGCGATCGCCGTCACCAGCGCTTCGAGCTCGCCCATGGCGCGCTCTGCGACGGCCTCGTTGATCGCTTTCTTGGAATCGAAGAAGCGGTAGACGTTGGCGGGGCTCATCCGCAGCGACTTGGCGATGTCGGCGACGGTGGTCTTCTGGTAGCCGATCTGGCGGAAGAACCGCTCGGCGACATCGACGATGTCCTGCCTGGTGTCGCGCTCTAAACTGGTCATGCCAAGCGGCTTCCCGCTCCGGTTGCTTGCGTGTCGAAAGGACGCCATCGATCAATATGACGTTTTTCGTCAATCGTCAACAATTTGACTTGGCTGACTTTATTCAGCCGCTCCTGACAATTTCTTGACGGAAGGTCACGAGATCAAGCCGGTGCGCGAACGCGCCAGGGCGAGCAACGCTTCGATGTCGAGATGTGCGGCGAGATGCGCCGCCAGGGCGTCGAGCGCCGCCTCGACGCCGGCTTCGTAGCCCGGCCCGGCCGCGAGGCCGCGTCCCGCGATGCCGCCGAGCCAGGCGGCGCGCAGCGGGTCCGAGGCGAGCACGCCGTGCAGATAGCTGCCGCTGACGCGTCCATCCGGGCTCTGCGCGCCTTCATTCACGCCCGCGACGCGGAAGGGCGCGCGCGCCGTGTCCGGCCCGGAACTGGCGCCGAGATGGATCTCATAGGCCTGCCCGGTCGCGCCGCTGTCCGCATGCACAGCCGAAACCTCGCGCACCGTCTTGTCGGGCGTGAGCTCGGTTTCGACGTCGAGCAGGCCGAGCCCGGGCGCTTCGCCCTGCGGGCCTTCGAGGCCGAGCGGATCGCGCACCACGCGGCCGAGCATCTGGTAGCCGCCGCACAGGCCGAGCACATGCCCGCCGCGCCGGTGATGGGCGAGGATGTCGATGTCCCAGCCCTCGCTGCGCAGCCGGGCGAGGTCGCGCAGCGTCGTCTTCGATCCCGGCAGGATGACGAGGCCGGCATCGCCCGGTAGCGGCTGGCCGGGGCCGATCAGCACGAGATCGACCTCGGGCTCCTGTTTCAGCGGGTCGAGATCGTCGAAATTGGCGATGCCCGGCAGCACCGGCACGATGACCTTGAGCATCGCGCCCGGGCGGCGGGCGTCACGCTCGAGGTCAAGCCCGTCCTCGGCCGGCAGGCGCGCCGCCTGCGGGAACCATGGCACGACGCCGAGCGAGGGCCAGCCGGTCGCAGCCTCGATCGTCGCGATGCCCTCGCGGAACAGGCCGACATCGCCACGGAAGCGGTTGATCGCGAAGGCGCGGATCATGGCCCGGTCGGCTTCGTCCAGCACCGCATGGGTGCCGACCAGGCTCGCGATCACGCCGCCGCGGTCGATGTCGCCGACCAGCATCGCCGGTACCCCGGCGGCCCGGGCGAAACCGAGATTGGCGATGTCGCGGGCACGCAGATTGGTCTCGGCCGGCGAGCCCGCGCCCTCGACGATGACGAGATCGGCGCCGTCGCAGAGTCGGCCGAAGCTCTCCAGCACCTTGGGCAGGAAGTCGCCGCGGCGCGCGAAATCGCCCGAGCTGAGCCGGCCGGTGACGCGGCCCTGCAGCACGATCTGGCTGCCGGTATTGCTCTCCGGCTTGAGCAGCACCGGGTTCATGTCGACATGGGCGGCGATGCGCGCGGCGCGCGCCTGCAGCGCCTGGGCCCGGCCGATCTCGCCCTGCGGTGTCGCCGCGGCATTGTTCGACATGTTCTGCGGCTTGAACGGGCGCACCTTCAGCCCGCGATCGGCGAAGAGCCGGCACAAGCCGGCGACCAGCAGCGATTTGCCGACATTCGAACCGGTGCCGAGCACCATCAGCGCGGGAGTGGAGCGTTTCGGGGCCATGGCGCCTGATAGGCCGCGGCCACCGGGCCGGCAAGCAGGTGGCGGGCCCCTGAAAAAGGCTCACCGACCCACGTCAGCATCCTGCGGCCTCAAAGGGGCGAAGAAACCGCAGGCCGCTGTCGTGAATCGGCTGAGCCCGAAAAGACACTGACCGCTGATGAATGTCAACATTCTTCATTTCATAGTCGTCGAAGCGATGTCTGGAGGCGTGCGAACCGCGGCGCCGCATGCTATTGCCGGCCTGCCGCTGGGAGCGGACTGAGGCGAGACGTGGTTCTGGCCGCATCGAGCTTCCCTTTCTCCGATGAGAGACGGATTTCGCCGCGGGATCGCAGCGCCTGGCGCTTTCGTTCCGAGGCATCCGGCTCGCCAGCCGACTGCATGACGCCGCGATGAATCCGATCTTTTCCGCTCTCCAGACCAGCGTCTTCGAGGTGATGTCGCGGCTCGCGCGCGAGCACCGGGCCGTCAATCTCGGGCAGGGCTTTCCCGACGATCCCGGCCCGCAGGATGTCCGGCGCAAGGCGGCCGATGCGGTGATGGACGGCTGGAACCAGTATCCGCCGATGATGGGTCTGCCCGAACTGCGCCAGGCGACGGCGACGCATTTCAAGCATTGGCAGGGGCTCGATCTCGATCCCGACACCGAGGTGATGGTGACCTCGGGCGCGACCGAGGCGATCGCCGGCGCGCTGATGGCGCTGGTCTCGCCGGGCGACGAGGTCGTGCTGTTCGAGCCGATGTACGACGCCTATGTGCCGCTGGTGCGCCGTGCCGGCGGCATCCCGAAATTCGTGACGCTGAAGCCGCCGCATTTCGGCCTCTCCGAGGAGGCGCTGGCGCAGGCCTTCTCGCCGAAGACCAGGGTCGTGCTGTTCAACAATCCGCTGAACCCGACCGCGACGATCTTCAGCGACGCCGATCTCGACCTGCTCGCCGATTTCTGCCGGCGCCATGACGCGGTCGCGATCTGCGACGAGGTCTGGGAGCATGTCGTCTTCGATGGCCACCGCCATAGGCCGCTGATGAGCCGTCCCGGCATGCGCGAGCGCACCGTCAAGATCTCCTCGGCCGGCAAGATCTTCTCGCTGACCGGCTGGAAGGTCGGCATGGTCATGGCGGCGCCGGAACTGATGCGCGTGCTCGCCAAGGCGCACCAGTACATCACCTTCACCACCCCGCCGAACCTGCAGGCCGCCGTCGCCTACGGACTCGGCAAGGAGGACGGCTATTTCGAGGGCATGCGCGCCGATTTCCAGCGCTCGCGCAACCGTTTCGCCAAGGGATTGACCGAACTCGGCTACAGCGTGCTGCCGAGCAAGGGCACCTATTTCCTCAATGTCGACATCGCCCCGCTCGGCGAGAGCGACGACGTTGCCTGGTGCCAGCGCCTCGTGATGCAGAACGGCGTCGCGGCGATCCCGGTCAGCGCCTTCTATGCGGAAGGAGCGGTGCGCAATGTCGTGCGTTTCTGCTTCGCCAAGCACGACCCCACGCTCGATTCGGCGCTGGAGCGGCTGGAAGCTGCCCGCAAGGGCTGACCGGTCAAGGCTGGCGCAGCTTGCTGACCAATGTGCCGGCGCGGATCAGTGCCGGCTCGAAGCGCTTGGCTTCGGTCGCGAGGCCGAGGCCACGCAGGGTTTCGATCGCGCCCATCAGTTCGGCGGCGGCGGTTTCGGCCATCGGGCGCTCGCCGAGCTGCTCCGCGAGCCGCAGCCGCGCATCGGCGCGGTTGCCGGCGCTCTCGGCCCAGAGCGCGGGAACGATCTCGCGCCGCCGCTCCAGCAGGGCCGCGTCGAAGGCGGCGATCGCCTCCTCCAGCACCACGGGCTCGCGGTAATAGGCGGAAAGCCCGCAAAGCGCGGCGCCGATCCGGTCTTGCACCTCGGCCCATTCGAGCGGGCGGGTGCTCTGCTGCCAGTCGTCCAGGACGCGCTTGAAGGCGTTGATCGCCGCTTCCAGCGCTGCCGCGCCGCTGGCGCGCAGGCCGAGCGCGACATAGGCCTTGCCGAGCTCGAAATTCAGCCGCGTCCACTCCGCCGGCATCGTGCCGCGGTCGAGCGCGGCCAGCGAGGCGCGCAAGGCCGCGATGCCTTCCTCGAGCATGGAGGCATCATCCTCTGCGTCGCCGAGCGAGGTCAGCGCTTCGCCGAAACGGCTCTGGATCGCGGCCCAGAGCGCGGGTGCCTGCTTCTGGGTGAGATCGTCGAGGACGGTGCGATAGATATCGATCGCCTGGCGGGTCAGCCTTCGGTCGCCCTGCAGGCGCGCCAGTCCGTTGATCGCGCGCGCCAGGCGCTGCTGCGTCGCCGCCCAGGCCACGGTCTGGTCGAAATTGTCGAGCTTGGCCAGCATCGCCCGGAAATGCGCGATCGAGGCGTTGAAGCCATCCTTGTCGCGGAAATCGGCGCCGAGCCGGGCGAGCGCGTCGCCCTGGAGCCAGGCATAAACACGGGACCGTTCCTGATCGGCGGAAGCGGCGATCAGCGCGGCCTCCGCGAAGCGTTGGGCGGCATCGTGATAGGCCTGCGCATTCAGGCGCAGCATCGCGACCGCGCCGCGATCGGCCCGGCCGGAGGCGGCGGCGAGCAGCTTCTCCTTCGACATTTTGTCGAGCGCGACGGTGCCGTCGAGATTGCGCAGCTCGGCCTGGGCGAGCGCCCGGTCTGCCTCGGCGAAACGGCCTTCCGTCAGCGAGCGTGCAGCCTCGGCGCGCAGCCGGTCGAGTTCGGTGTCGGCGACGGAGGATTTCAGCAGGCGCTCGCGCAGGCTCCGGAATTCGCCGGCCTTGCGCCGCAGGTCATGCTCGATGCGGCTGAAATCCGGCTTGCCGGAGGCTTGTCCCATCGCCGCAAGCACGGCCAGTAGCAGCGCGGGGGGCACGCCCTCGCGCTGCGAGACCCGCGCCAGGATGTTGCTGATTTCCTGGTTCATGCGTCGCGGGCCTTATATGTGCTGATCTCAGCGCGCGGCGATGACCGCGATCTCGACCGTGAACTGCGGGCCGGCGAGCTTGGCCTCGACCGTGGCGCGTCCGGGCGCGTTGCCCTGCGAGACCCAGGCGTCCCAGACGGCGTTCATCTCGGCGAAGGTCGACATGTCGGAAAGCCAGATGTTGACCATCAGCAGCTTGCTCTTGTCCGAACCGGCCTCGGCCAGGAGACCGTCGATGATCCCGAGGATTTCCTTGGTCTGCTCGGCGACGCTCTTGCCCGCCGCCTTGTCGGCGACCTGGCCGGCCAGATAGACGGTGTCGCCGTGCACGACGGCCTTGGACATACGGGGGCCGGGGGCGATGCGCTTGATGCTCATGACCTATCTCTCCACTAGGATGGGGTTTGCTGGTAGCCCGAGACCTCCGGCTGTGCAATCGCTGCGAGCGCCGGGCCGGCAAGCGGACGCTGTTTTTCCGGCTATTACGACGCTTTCGCAAAGGGATAGGCGGCAGCTTCGCGTCAGGCGATGCCCTTGATCTAGGAGGCGGCGACCCAGCCGGCCCAGAGCAGGGCATAGCGCGCCGCCTTGCCGATGAACACCAGCAGGACGAAGCGGCCGAGCGGATAGTTCAGCGATCCCGCGACGAAGGTCAGCGGATCGCCGCCGATCGGCAGCCAGGCGAAGAGCAGGGACGGCCAGCCGAAGCGGGCGAACCAGCTCTGGGCCTTGGCGAAGCGCACCGGGTCCGGCCGCAGCCGCGCCGGCAGGCGCTCGATTCCGCCTTTGGCGATCAGCCGGCCGAGCCACCAGTTGATCACCGAGCCGGCGGTGTTGGCGATGCTGGCGACGGCAAAGAGCAGCAGCGGATCGACGGTCTTCGCGACGAGCAGGCCGACGAACACGGCCTCGGACTGGGCCGGCAGCAGCGTCGCGGCGACGAAGGCTGCGCCTGCCATGAGGCCTAGGGAGGAGAGGGTTTCCATTCAACGGTCCGAAGGCAGGCCGGAAGCTGAGCCCTCATCCTGAGGCGCTGCGCAGCAGCATCTCGAAGGATGTTTAAGAGCGCACTGGAGCATCCTTCGAGACGCAAGGCTCGCGCCTTGCTCCTCAGGATGAGGGATCGGAAACTCGGGTGGTTCCGGACTCAAAGCCGTCGCAGCGCAACCTGCTGGATGCGGTGGCTGGCGCCCTTGGTCAGGATCAGGCTGGCGCGCTGCCGCGTCGGCAGGATGTTCTCGCGCAGATTCGGCAGGTTGATGCCGGTCCAGAGATTCTCGGCGATCGCGAGCGCCTCCTCCTCGCCGATCTCGGCATATTTGCGGAAGAAGGAGCGCGGGTCGCGGAAGGCGGTCTGGCGCAGGGTCATGAAGCGGTTGACGTACCAGCGGTGCAGATCGTTCTCGTCGGCGTCGAGATAGACCGAGAAGTCGAAGAAGTCCGAGACGAAGGGGATCACCGAGCCGTCCTTCGGTAGACGGCTCGCCTGCAGCACGTTGAGCCCTTCGAGGATCAGGATGTCCGGCCGCTCGACCGTGACCTGCTCGCCGGGCACGACGTCGTAGACGAGATGCGAATAGACCGGCGCGGCGACGGCGCGCTTGCCGGCTTTCACATCCGAGACGAAGCGCAGCAGCGCCGCCCCGTCATAGCTCTCCGGGAAGCCCTTGCGCTGCATCAGCCCGCGCCGTTCCAGCTCGGCATTGGGCAGCAGGAAGCCGTCGGTGGTGACGAGCTCGACCTTCGGCGTGTTCGGCCAGCGCGAGAGCAGGGCCTGGAGCACGCGCGCCGTGGTCGATTTTCCGACCGCGACCGAGCCGGCGACGCCGATGATATAGGGGACCTTGACCTCGGCCTCGGCCATCAGGAAGCGCTGGGTCGCCTTGAACAGCCCTTGCGTCGCCGCGACGTAGAGCGAGAGCAGGCGCGACAGCGGCAGATAGATCGCCACGATCTCGTCGAGCGAGATCGGGTCGTTGATCGATTGCAGCTTGGTCAGGTCGTCGACCGAGAGGGTCAGCGGCGTGTCGGCGCGCAGATGGGCCCATTCGTCGCGCGTGAAGGCACGGTAGGGCGAGACCAGCTCGGGGTCCTTGGACGAGAGGGCGAGACGCTGGTCCATGGTGAAGCGACCCGCATTCCAGGCTTCGAGGTTCAACGCGTGACTCGCCTCGTGTTCAACGCGGGCGCGCGGCCTTTTCTGCCAGGCCGGAACGCCCCGTTCGAGCCTCAAGCTGGCTCAACACGTCCCGCAATGCAACATTCCGAGCCCTGAGCACAACCAAAAGATGATAGATGAGGTCGGCGCTTTCGGCGATCAGCTCCTCGCGATCGCCCTTCACGGCGGCGATCACGGCCTCGACCGCTTCCTCGCCGAGCTTTTTCGCGGCCCGCTCCGGGCCGGCGGCCAGAAGCTTGGCGGTCCAGGATTCCTCCGGAGAGGCAGCGCCGCGTTCGGCGACGATGCGTTCGAGATCGGCGAGGGTGAAGTTCGTCATCGTCTCAATCCAGCCGCATGGCGAGGCCGGCCGCCGCCATATGGGCCTTGGCCTGCGGGATGGTGAAGGTGCCGAAATGGAAGATCGAGGCGGCGAGCACGGCCGAGGCATGGCCGTCGCGCACGCCCTCGACGAGATGGTCGAGCGTGCCGACGCCGCCCGACGCGATCACCGGCACGGCGACCGCATCGGCGACCCGCCGCGTCAACTCGATGTCGAAGCCGGTCTTGGCGCCGTCGCGGTCCATCGAGGTCAAAAGGATCTCGCCGGCGCCCAGCGAGGCGACCTCGCGGGCATAGGCGACCGCGTCGAGCCCGGTCGGGTTGCGCCCGCCATGGGTGAAGATCTCCCAGCGATCGGGGGAGACCTGCTTGGCGTCGATCGCGACGACGATGCATTGCGCGCCGTATTTCTTCGCGGCCTCGCGCACGAATTCGCGCCGCTTCACCGCTTCCGTCATGATCGAGACCTTGTCGGCCCCGGCCAGCAGCAATTGCCTGATATCCTCGAGCGAGCGCACGCCGCCGCCGACGGTCAGCGGCATGAAGCAGGCCTCGGCCGTGCGCGTCACGACGTCGAACAGGATGCCGCGATCCTCGCTGCTCGCCGTTATGTCGAGGAAGCAGAGTTCGTCTGCGCCCGCCGCATCATAGGCCTTGGCGGCCTCGACCGGATCGCCGGCATCGACGAGGTCGAGGAACTGCACGCCCTTGACGACGCGGCCGTCCTTGACGTCGAGGCAGGGGATAATCCGGGTTTTCAGGGTCATGTCTGCCTGCTGGCGAAAAGACGGAAGGTGACGGAGCGGGACCCTAGAGCATGGGCCGGCGGGTTGGAATGCCCTCTAGCGCCGTGCGGGCGCGGATTGAACCTATTTCGCTCGCCTGCTCTGTTGGGACACGCGGGCCGGTCGAGCCCGGAACAGGAGGAATGGTCTTCGTGAGGATCTCTGCAATCATTGTCCGCGCGCTCCGGAGCGCGGCGCTCTGCACCGCCATCGGCGCAGCCTTCGCCGGCCCGGCGCGGGCGCAGGCTCCCGCCAGCCAGCTCGATGCCGTTCTTGGCGCCGGCGTGCTGCGCATCTGCACGGCCGGCGACTACAAGCCGTTCACCGTCGCGGTGGGCGAGGGCTATGAGGGCGTCGACATCGAGATGGCGCAGTCGCTGGCCAAGGCGCTCGGCGTCGAGCCGCGCTTCGTGCGCACCAAATGGGCCGATCTGATGCCGGATTTCCTCGCCGGCAAATGCGACATCGCCATGGGCGGCATCGGCGTCACGCTGGAGCGCCAGAAGCGCGCCTTCTATTCGGCGCCGACGCTCGCCACCGGCAAGGTCCCGCTGGTGCGCTGCGCCGACAAGGGGAGGCTCCAGACGGTGGCTGACATCGACAAGCCCGGCACCACCGTGATCTTCAATCCCGGCGGCACCAATGAGCGCTTCGCCCGCACCAATTTCAAGCAGGCCAAGCTGCAGCTGCACACCGACAATGTCTCGATCTTCGACGAGATCCTCGCCGGCCGCGCCGACGTGATGATCACCGAGGCCCGCGAGGCGACGATCCAGGAGAGGCTCAAGCCCGGCCTCTGCGCGGTCAACACCGACAAACCGCTGACTTTCTCGGAGATCGGTTATCTGCTGCCGCGCGGCGACGTCGTCTTCAAGGCCTTCGTCGACCAGTGGCTGCACATCGCCAAATCGACCGGCGAGTACCAGCGCATCTTCGACAAGCATTTCCGCTGAGGCGAGTATCGGCAATTCCGCTCGGATTTGCCGGAGCGCCTTAACCGGAGCCCAACGCTCCCTCGTGCACTCTGCGCTGCCTGCCGCAAGGGCAGCGTGGGAATTTGGCCCGGCGCTCCGCCTGGGTCGCATCGGGGGGAAGATCATGTGTGACCAATGCGCTGACGGCTTGTCGATCTCCGGCTCGCGCCGCGGCTTTCTCAGGGCCGGCGGGCTCCTGGCGCTCGGCGCCGGCCTCCCCGCTGCGCTCGCTTTGCCTGCGCCGGCGCGGGCCCAGGGTGTCGCCGGCGACGAGGCGCTGAAGCGTCTGGTCGAGGGCAATGCCCGCTATGTCGCCGGCCAGCTCAACGAGCGCGATTTCTCGGCCGGGCGTGCGGCGCGCGCCGCCTCGCAATCGCCCTTCGCCTCGATCGTCAGCTGCGCCGATTCCCGCATCGCCCCCGAGCTCGCCTTCGACCAGGGGCCGGGCCAGCTCTTCGTTACCCGCGTCGCCGGCAATTTCGTCAACGAGGATTCGCTGGCCAGCCTCGAATTCGGGGCGCAGGTGCTGGGCTCGCAGCTCATCCTGGTGCTCGGCCATACCAGCTGCGGCGCGATCTCGGCGACGATCGACGTGGTCAAGAACCAGACCCAGCTACCCGGCCATCTCCCCGCGCTGATCGAGGCGATCCGCCCCGCAGTGCTCGTCGCGCAGAAGGAGAAGCCGGAGGACATGCTGGCGGCCGCGACCATCGCCAATGTCAGGCTCAACGTCGAGAAGCTGAAGCAGGCGGGGCCGATCCTCTCGCAGCGCGTCGCCGAGAAGAAGCTCGTCGTCGTCGGCGGCGTCTACGATCTCGCCACCGGCAAGGTGAACCTCGTCTGAGCGGCGGCGGGCTTTGCGCCCGCCGCTTCACCTCGGGGCTTTCGAAGCGATCGGTCGTGCCGGAGCAGACTGTCCCGTACGGCGCGGTCAGGCCGAGGTAAGGGCGAGCCGCGCCAGCGCGGCGGCGGGGTCGATCCGCCCGTCATAGAGCGCCCGGCCGGTGATGGCGCCTTCGAGGATCGCCGCGTCGGGCGCGCAGAGTCGCTCGATATCGGCCATCGAGGCGAGGCCGCCCGAGGCGATCACCGGGATCGAGAGCGCCTGGGCGAGGCCGATCGTCCCGTCCCAGTTGATGCCCTTGAGCATGCCGTCGCGGGCGATGTCGGTGTAGATGATCGCGGAAACGCCGGCATCCTCGAAGCGCCGGCCGAGATCGTCGGCGGCGAGCGCCGAGGTCTCGGCCCAACCTTCCACGGCCACATAGCCGTCGCGCGCGTCGATGCCGACCGCGACCTTGCCCGGGAAGGCCTTGGCCGCCTCGCGCACGAAGCCGGGGTCGCGCACCGCCGCCGTGCCGATGATGACGCGGGCGATGCCCTTCTCGAGCCAGCCCTCGACCGTCTTCATGTCGCGGATGCCGCCGCCGAGCTGCACCGGGAAGGCGACCTTCTTCAAAATCGCCTCGACCGCGCCGGCATTCATCGGCTTGCCGGCGAAGGCGCCGTCGAGATCGACGACATGCAGCCATTGGAAGCCCTGGGCCTCGAAGGTGGCGGCCTGGGCGGCGGGATCGTCGTTGAAGATCGTCGCCTGCTCCATGTCGCCCTGTTTCAGGCGAACGCAGCGGCCTTCCTTGAGGTCGATGGCTGGGAAAAGGATCAAGGCTTCCACCTCAGGAAATTGGCGATCAGCTTGAGGCCGAGCCTCTGGCTCTTCTCGGGATGGAACTGCGTGCCCGCCATGTTGCCCTGCGCGACCATGGCGGTGACGGGGCCGCCATAATCGGTCAAAGCGAGCACGTCCTGTGCCCGCTCGGCGACGAGCGCGTAGGAATGCACGAAATAGGCGTGCCAGCCGGAGGGGCCGGTCTCGATCCCGTCGAGCAAAGCGTGCTCGTCCTGCTTGTGCAGGGTGTTCCAGCCCATATGCGGGATCTTCAGGCTCTCATCCTGCGGGCGGATCAGGCTGACATCGCCGGGAATCCAGCCGAGCCCTTGCGTGGTGACGTATTCCAGCCCGCGGCTCGCCATCAGCTGCATGCCGACGCAGATGCCGAGGAAGGGCCTGCCCTTGCCGCGCACGGTTTCCTCGAGCGCCTCGACCATGCCGGCGACGGCATCGAGCCCGGCCCGGCAATCGGCGAAGGCACCGACGCCCGGCAGCACGATGCGGTCGGCGGCGCGCACCGCATCGGGATCGCTGGTGACGCGGATGCTGGCGGCGAGGCCGGCCTCCGCCGCGGCGCGCTCGAAGGCTTTTGCGGCCGAGTGCAGATTGCCCGAGCCGTAATCGACGATCGTGACGGTCTGGCTCATCGTCCGCTCGCTTCCGGGAAGAGGCCGATCACCGGCGTCGGTCCGCTGGCGAAGCGGGCCGGCGCGCTCGTCGGGGCCATGGCGCGCGGGGCTGCGCCTTCCGGCAGGGCACGCTCGAAATAGCGGCGCTCGGCGCTGGAAAGGTCCGGCGCCTCGACGATGTCGACCAGCCGCCAGCCTTTGCGCGTCAGCTTGCGCGCGATCAGATTCTGGCCTTCGAGGCCGAGGAAGATGCCGAGTGCCAGATGCGACAGCGAGACCGCGGCGAAGGAGAAGCCGAACTGGCGCTGGAGATAGATGATGCCGCCCCAAGCCAGGCCGTAGAGCAGGAAGGCGAGCCAGAGCCGCTTCAGCAAGAGCCAGAACCCGCCGAACAGGAAGGCAGACCAGGTGAAGCTCTCGGGCAGGACGCGTGCCTGCTCGATTTCCTCGCGCAACCCGCCGGCACCGGGCGGCGGAATCAGGACCTGATAGAACGCCATGGCATCGCCCCTTACAGCGCACCCTTGGTCGAGGGCACGCGGCCGCCCTCGCGCGGGTCGACTTCCAGCGCCTGGCGCAGCGCCCGCGCTAGCCCCTTGAAGCAGCTCTCGGCGATATGGTGGGCGTTGTCGCCATAGAGCGTCTCGACATGCAGGGTGATGCCGGCATTCATGGCGAAGGCCTGGAAGAACTCGCGCACCAGCTCGGTGTCGAAGCTGCCGATCTTCTGCGCCTTGAACTCGGTGCGGAAGACCAGGAAGGGCCGGCCCGAGACGTCGACCGCGACGCGGGTCAGCGTCTCGTCCATCGGCAGATGCACGTCGGCATAGCGACGGATGCCCTTCTTGTCGCCGAGCGCCTGTTTCAGGGCCTCGCCGAGCGCGATGCCGGCATCCTCGACCGAGTGGTGGTCGTCGATATGGGTGTCGCCCTTCACCGTGACCGTGGTGTCGATCAGCGAATGCCGCGCGAACAGGTCGAGCATATGGTCGAAGAAGCCGACGCCGCTTGAAATCTCGGCCTTGCCGGTGCCGTCGAGCACGAGCTTCACCGCGATGTCGGTTTCGTTGGTACGGCGCTTGACCTCGCCCGAACGCATGCTGACCTCTGTCTCTTGCGGATTTGGCGTCGCTTTAGCAGGCGCGGAGCGCCATGGCCAATGCCCTGCGCTCGATGCCGGCCCCCTGTGTCATCCTGGGCGGCCGTAGGCCGTCCTCGGATCCATCGTAAAGCTCGGTGTTCGCCGATGGATCCCGGCGCTCCGCTTCGCTACGACCAGGATGACGCGGAGGTTGGCGCGGCTTGGCCGGTATAGCCGCCCCGACCTCGATTCCTGCCCTTGCCCTTGATACGGGGCCTTCGCCTGAACATGTTGGCGGCACCCGTTCCGACCGAGACTGAATCGCGATGTCAGAGACCTCCAGCATTCCCAGCATGCACGCCACCACCATCCTGATGGTGCGCAAGGGCGGCCGCGTCGTGATCGGCGGCGACGGCCAGGTCTCGCTCGGCCCGACGATCATGAAGGGCAATGCCAGGAAGGTGCGTCGCCTCGCCAAGGGCGCGGTGATCGCCG
The DNA here is from genome assembly GCF_017308075.1 of Allobosea sp. Taxonomy (GTDB): domain Bacteria; phylum Pseudomonadota; class Alphaproteobacteria; order Rhizobiales; family Beijerinckiaceae; genus Allobosea. The sequence continues at coordinate 225,441 of NZ_JAFKFX010000027.1, read as the reverse complement.
GTTTCGCCGGCGCTACCGCCGACGCCTTCACCCTGTTCGAACGGCTCGAGGCCAAGCTCGAGCAATATCCGACGCAGCTGCTGCGCGCCTGCGTCGAGCTCGCCAAGGACTGGCGCACCGACCGTTATCTGCGCCGGCTGGAGGCAATGCTGCTCGTCGCCGACAAGGAGGTTTCGCTACTGATCTCCGGCACCGGCGACGTGCTGGAACCCGAGGCGAGCGAGCACGGTTCGGTGATGGCGATCGGCTCCGGCGGCAATTACGCGCTGGCCGCCGCCCGTGCCTTAGTCGATGTCGAGCCCGATGCCGAGATGATCGTCCGCAAGGCGATGAAGATCGCTGGCGACATCTGCGTCTACACCAACCATTCCCTCGTCATCGAGAGCCTGGAATTGGCATGATCCGCGAGGAGGATCTGCAGGCCGCGGTCGCAGAGGGCATCATCGACCAGGCCCAGGTGGTGCGCATCGCGCATCTGGCGCGCCTGCGCCGCGAGGCCGCGCCTGCCCCTGCCGGCGATGCCTCGGCAGAGGAGGTTCGCCCGGTCGATCCCGATGACGAGCGCTTCCGGCTGATCGGCGGCTTCAACGACGTCTTCGTCACCATCGGGGTCGGACTCCTCGCCTCGGCGCTGCTCGGGCTGACGCAACTGCTCGGCCTCGGCGAGGCTTTCGCCCTGACCGGCCTCGTCGTCGCCTGGGGGCTGGCGGAATGGTTCTCGCGCCGCATGCGGCTCGCTTTGCCGTCGATTGCGCTCGCCCTGATGTTCGCGGCCGCCGCCGGTTTCCTGGCCTTGCTTGCCGCCGACCTGCTGGTCCAGCAGGCGGCGATCCGCGGCGAGGCACGGCAAGGCTGGCTGCTGATCGGCGGTGGTCTCGCCGGTGCGCTCGCGGCGGGCCTGCACCATTGGCGGTTTCGCGTGCCGATCGATGCCGCGATCACCGCGGCCGGCTGCGTCGTCGTGCTCGCCGGGCTGCTGACCCTCGTCGATCCCCGGTTGATCGAGAATCATCTGACCGCCTTGGCCTTCGTGGTCGGCGTCGGCATCTTCCTCTTCGCCATGCGCGCCGATATGAGCGATCCGCGTCGGCTGACGCGTCGCTCCGACGGCGCCTTCTGGCTGCATCTGCTCGCCGCGCCGCTGATCGTTCACCCGACGATCCAGCTCGCGACCGGTGGCATCGGTGACATCGGCACCGGCAAGGCGCTGGTCGTGCTCGCGCTGTTCGTCCTGCTCGGGCTGGTCGCGCTGGTGATCGACCGCCGAGCCCTGATCGTCTCCGGGCTGAGCTATGCCGGCATCGCCATCGCCTATCTGCTGGCCCAGCGCGTCGAGGGTGGGCTCGGCCTACCGCTGACCCTTCTCGGCCTGGCGGTCGTGGTGCTCGGGCTTTCCGCCGGCTGGCGCTCCCTGAGAACGCTGATCGTCCCGCGGCTTCCACTCGGCGCGCTGGCAGATCGCTTGCCGCCGGTCTTCCTGCAGAGCTCGCCATGAGCAGGTCGGATAATCTCGCCGCGATCCGTGCCTATGAGAAGGCCGGCTTCACCGCTCTCCAAGAACGCGATACCGGCGACGGTCGCGCGCTGATCATGGTCCAGGAACCTGTTTGATGACGTCGTTTTCCCCCCGCGAGATCGTCTCCGAGCTCGATCGCTACATCGTCGGCCAGAACGACGCCAAGCGCGCCGTCGCCATCGCGCTGCGCAATCGCTGGCGCCGGCAGCAGCTCGAAGGCCCGCTGCGCGAGGAAGTCGCGCCCAAGAACATCCTGATGATCGGACCGACCGGCTGCGGCAAGACCGAGATCGCAAGACGCCTCGCCAAGCTGGCCAACGCGCCCTTCCTCAAGGTCGAGGCGACCAAGTTCACCGAGGTTGGCTATGTCGGCCGCGACGTCGAATCGATAGTGCGCGACCTCGTCGAGGTCGCGATCGGGCTGGTCCGCGACCTCAGGCGCAAGGACGTCCAGGCCAAGGCGCATGTCGCCGCCGAGGAGCGCGTGCTCGATGCGCTCGTCGGGGCGACGGCGAGCACGACGACGCGCGACGCCTTCCGCCGCAAACTGCGCGCCAACGAGCTCGACGACAAGGAGATCGAGATCGAGGTCGCCTCGGGCGGTTCCGGCCAGCCCATGTTCGAGGTCCCCGGCATGCCCGGCGCCTCGATCGGTGCGATCAACCTTTCGGACATGTTCGGCAAGGCCTTCGGCCAGAAGGGCAAGCCCCGCCGTGTCCAGGTCAAGGACGCCTATGGACCGCTGCTCGCCGAGGAGAGCGACAAGCTGATCGATCAGGACGCGATCGTTCAGCAGGCGATCCGCGAGGTCGAGAACAACGGCATCGTCTTCCTCGACGAGATCGACAAGATCTGCGCCCGGGAGGGTCGCTCCGGCGCCGATGTCTCGCGCGAGGGCGTGCAGCGCGACCTGCTGCCGCTGATCGAGGGCACCACCGTCGCGACCAAGCACGGGCCGGTGAAGAGCGACCATATCCTGTTTATCGCCTCGGGCGCCTTCCACGTCTCGAAGCCCTCCGACCTGCTGCCGGAGCTGCAGGGCCGCCTGCCGATCCGCGTCGAGCTCTCGCCGCTCGACGTCGAGGACTTCAAGCGCATCCTGACCGAGACCGAGGCCAGCCTGATCAAGCAGTCGGTGGCGATGCTGGCGACCGAGCAGGTCGAGATTTCCTTCTCGCCCGATGCGATCGACGCGATTGCCCGGATCGCGGTCGCGGTGAACGCCTCGGTCGAGAACATCGGCGCGCGCCGGCTCCAGACCGTGATCGAACGCATCCTCGACGAGATCTCCTTCACCGCCACCGATCGCGGCGGCGAGAAGGTCGAGATCGACGCCGCCTATGTCGAGGCGAGGATCGGCGACCTCGCCAGGAATGCCGATCTCAGCCGGTTCATTCTGTAGCGCGAGAGTTTGGTGGCCTGATGCCGATATGCCAGATCGTGGCGTCGCCGTTGAATTCGACGACGCCACGCAGATCACCGACGCCGATGAACAAGGCGAAGACGTAGATTTGGCGCGTAGGGAAGGCAGGATGGCGCCTGAGTGGCATTGCACCGTCGTGCGCAAGCCGTAATTCAATAGCGGTGCGAACGCCATCGAGCCTATCTGCCGGTATGCAGCGCGCCAGCCCCTGCTCGGCTAGGTCGGACCAGATGACTTGCCGCATATCGCTCAGCCAGCGTGCGCGTGCTCTCGCATCTGCGCTGCGGCCCAGGCCATATCATCATCGGTAATCTCGGTCGGCACGAGCCAATAGGCCGTCTCATAGGGGATGACGGCACCGATCTCGAAGGCGTGCCATGCCTCATTGTGGCTCAGCTCAGAAATTGCCGTGGCGCTGTAGTCGCCGACGAACCTCAGGACTTCATCCAGCAGGGCGCGGTCTTCGTCCGACAAACGGTTCGTCGATGGTTCGCGTAGCGTGTGAAACGCGTATTTGGGCAAGCCGAAGTAGTTTTCCTGCGACACGCGGATCGCTCCATCGCTGGCGAGCTCGTCGAGCCCCCAGGTCAGGTGCCGAGCGGTCGGTCCGAATTTTTGCTTGATATAGTCGACGCCGGTCAACGGCTGCCCCTTGTCGATAAAGTGCAGCATATCCGCGAAGTATAGCGCCTTGTGGAGCTTTATCTTGCCGAAATCATCGCCTGCATGCCGGCAGAGGTAGTGGACGACAGCCTTGAATTTCTCCCGATCGAATTCTGGCTTCATGGCACCCTCCGGTCTAGTTGAAGTGAATCAGCAACTGAACAAAAGGGCAACGGCTAAGTTGTGACGTCCGCTTCCGCGCCGCCCGAGCCAAGCTCCCCCCGTCTCGCCCGCGATTCCCTCGTCGTCGGCGCGGCGACGATCCTGTCGCGCCTGCTCGGTTTCGCCCGCGACGTGCTGATCGCCCGCCTGCTCGGCACCGGGCCGGTGGCGGATGCCTTTCTCGCGGCGCTGCGCCTGCCCAATCTGGTCCGCCGCGTGCTCGGCGAGGGCGGGCTGAACGCGCCCTTCGTGCCGCTCTATCTTGCGATCAAGGCCGAGCACGGCGAGGCGGCGGCGCGGCGCTTCGCCGGCGAGGCGGCGAGCCATCTTTGCCTGCTGCTGCTACTCTTCGTCGCCCTGGCCGAGCTGTTCGCGCCCTGGGTGGTCCTCGGCCTCGCCGGCGGCTTTGCCGGGGAGCCCGACACGCTGGCGCTCGCCGCCTTCTACACTCGCCTGATGCTGCCCTTCGTGCTGCTGACGACGCTCGCGGCTCTGCTCGCGGCGCTGCTCAATGCCGAGGGCCGCTTCACGGTCGCGGCGCTGGCGCCGGCGCTGATGAACGCGATCCTGCTTGTCGCCCTGTTCGTCGAGCTCTTCCGCGGCGGGTCGAGTGCTGAGAGCGCGACCCTGCTCGCCGCCGGCCTCAGCCTGACCGGGCTGGCGCACCTCGCTCTGATCCTCGCTCCTCTGCGTCGGATCGGCTTGCCGCGCCCAAGCCTGCGCTGGTCGCGCGACATGACGCGCCTGGTCAGGACCGGCGGCGCGACCCTGCTCGCGGCATCGGCGGCGCAGCTCATCCTGCTGGTCTCGACCCAGATCGCCTCCACGGAAGCGGGCTCGGTCGCCGCGCTCTATTATGCCGATCGCATCTTCCAGCTGCCGCTCTCCTTCTTCGGCGTGGCGATGGGCACGGTCGTGCTCTCGGCCATGGCGGGCGAGCAGGCACAGGCGGCGCATGATGCGCTGCTCGGCCGCGCTTTGGCGCTCGGCCTCGCCCTCGCCATCCCTGCCGCGACCGCCCTGTTCCTGCTGGCGGAGCCGATCGTCTCGGTGCTGTTCGAGCAGGGCCGCTTCGGCGCCGCCGACCGGGCGCGCACCGCCGCCGCGCTTTCAGCCTTCGCCTTAGGCCTGCCCTTCGCGCTCGTCGCCAAGGTCTTCGGCCAGGCCTATTTCGTCCGGCGCCGGCCGCGCCTGCCACTGCTCGCGGGGTTCGCCGCCGTACTCGTCGCGGCCGGCGCCGGCTATGCCCTGCTCGGCTGGCGCGACGCCGCGATGATCGGCGCGCTGGCCGCGAGCCTCGCCTTCCTCGTCCAGGCGCTGCTGCTGACGGGCTGCCTGCTGCGGGAGCGGCTGTGGCGGCCCGATGCTGCGACGATTCGCGCCATCCTCGCCATTCTGCTCGCGGCGGCGCTGATGGCGGCGGCGCTCGCGGTCCTGTTGCCGCCTCTGCAGCCCTGGCTCGCCCATGGCCAGCCGGCCTTGTCGCGCGCCGCGGCGCTGGCTGTGCTTTGTCTCGGCGGGGCCCTGGTCTATGGCCTCGCGGGCTGGATGCTCGGGGCTTTCGGGCCGCTGCTCTTGCGCCTTCGCGGCGCTTCCGTCAGAACGCCGCGTTCCTGAGCCGAAAACCTTCGGCCCGGGCCCGATAACGCCAATGACGACGGAGCGCCCGATGGCTGCTTTCCTTCCCCGCGTCTTCTCCGGCATGCAGCCGACCTCGACGCTCCATCTCGGCAATTATCTCGGCGCCCTCGTGAACTGGGTGGCGATGCAGGAAACGCATGACTGCATCTATTGCGTCGTCGACATGCACGCGATCACGCCGTCCATGGAGGTCTGGGGCGGCCCGGTCGAGCTGACCCGCGCCACCCGCGAGGTCGCCGCCGCCTATATCGCCGCCGGCGTCGACCCCAAGCGCAGCATCATCTTCAACCAGAGCCAGGTCACCGGCCATGCCGAGCTCGCCTGGGTCTTCAACACGGTCGCCCGGCTCGGCTGGCTCAACCGCATGACCCAGTTCAAGGAGAAGGCCGGCAAGGACCGCGAGAACGTCTCGGTCGGGCTCTACGACTATCCCGTGCTGATGGCCGCCGACATCCTGCTCTACAAGGCGACCCATGTCCCGGTCGGCGAGGACCAGAAGCAGCATCTCGAGCTGACCCGCGACATCGCCCAGAAGTTCAACAACGACTTCGCCGAGCAGATCGAGAAGCTCGGCACCGGGACCGGCGATCTCGGCTTCTTCCCGCTGCCCGAGCCGATGATCCAGGGTCCGGCGACCCGGGTGATGAGCCTGCGCGACGGCACCAAGAAGATGTCGAAATCCGACGCCTCGGATTTCTCGCGCATCAACCTGACCGACGATGCCGACACCATCGCCCAGAAGATCCGCAAGGCGAAGACCGATCCCGAGGCCCTGCCTTCCGAGGAGAAGGGACTCGAGGGCCGGCCCGAGGCCGAGAACCTCGTCGGCATCTATGCCGGCCTCTCCGGCGCCACCCGCGCGCAGGTCCTCAGCCAGTTCGGCGGTGGCCAATTCTCGGGCTTCAAGGGCGCCCTGGTCGATCTTTCCGTGGCCAAGCTTGGCCCGATCGCCGCCGAGATGCGCCGGCTGCTCGCCGATCCCGGCCATGTCGACGCCATCCTCAGCGATGGCGCCGACCGTGCCGATGCGATCGCCGCGCCGATCATGCGCGACGTCAAGGACATCGTTGGCTTCGTGCGCCGGCGCCAGGCGTCTTAGTCTTTGAGATCAGACGATTATCCTGCCCGGCCATAGGCGGCCGGGCAAAGTGCGGTCCGGGCGGTCAGCGCGGGCCGGGGCTTGCGCTGACCTTGCGGCGCCTGCCACGATATCAGGCTCGGGAAGCGGCGACAGGCGGCGGCAATGGTCAAGAGACGGCGGTCCTATGAGACGGGCCATCGCCCGAAATTCCTGGCGGTGGTGGACGACAGCCCGGAATGCGCCAAGGCGGTGCGCTTCGCGGCCAGGCGCTGCGCCCGCGTCGGTGCGACGATCGTGCTGCTCGGCGTGGTCACGCCTCCGGCCGAGGAGAACTGGCTCGGCGTCGGCGAGGTGATGCGGGCCGAGGCCGAGGCGGAAGCCGAGGCGCTGATCGCCGCTGCGGCCGCCACGGTGCGCTCGCTCGCCGGGCTCGAGCCCGAGAAGGTGGTGCGTACCGGCATCAAGGCCGACGAGGTGGTCAAGCTGATCGAGGCCGACGAGGACATCTCGCTGCTGGTGCTGGCTGCAGGCACAGGCAGCAACGGGCCGGGGCCGCTGGTCAGCGCGCTCGCCGGCAAGAGCGCCGGGACCTTCCCGATTCCGGTGGCCATCGTTCCCGGCCATCTCGCCGACGAGGAAATCGACGCACTCGCCTGATCCGGCAGGCCGGCGCGGCTGGAATGATTCCAGCAATGGGCCTATATCGGGAACAGGAACGGCGGCCTTGACCCGTCGGTGCCGGAGGTAAGATCCATGTTTATCCAGACCGAAGCCACGCCCAATCCCGCGACCCTGAAATTCCTGCCCGGCCGCAGCGTCTCGCCCGGAGGGCCGGTCGAATTGCGCGACCCGGCACAGGCCGATCGCTCGCCGCTCGCCGCGCGCCTGTTCGGCGTCAAGGGCGTCTCGGCGGTGTTCTTCGGCTCCGACTTCATCACCGTGACCAAGGCGGAGGGCGAATGGCCGCATCTCAAGCCCGCCATCCTCGGCGCGATCATGGAGCACTACATGTCGGGCGCCCCGCTGATGGCGGACGGCGCTGCGGATGCCGGTCCGGAGGAGAGCGAGGAGGAGTTCTTCGCCGACGAGGACGCGCAGACCGTCGAGACGATCAAGGAGCTGCTCGAGACCCGCATCCGCCCGGCCGTGGCCGGCGATGGCGGCGACATCACCTTCCGCGGCTTCAAGGACGGCACGGTCTATCTGGCGATGAAGGGCTCCTGCTCGGGCTGTCCCTCCTCGACCGCGACGCTGAAGCACGGCATCCAGAACCTGCTGCGGCACTTCCTGCCGCAGGTTCGCGAGGTCGAGGCGGTCTGAGCGCCGCCCCGCCTCGGTTCATTCAACATTCTCCGGCGGTCATCCCGGCCGGAGCGCAACGCAGAGCCGGGATCCATGCCTGAGCCTTCATCGGTGATGTTCCGGCATGGGTCCCGGGTCTTCCTTCGGTCGCCCGGGACGACCGGCCATTTTTCATGCCGGGTAGGCAACTAATGCGCGTCCTCGCCATCGACACCGCGCTCGGCGCCTGCTCCGCCTGCGTGCTCGAGGCCGGTGCCACCCAGCCCGTCGCCATCGAGCAGGTGGCGATGGAGCGCGGCCATGCCGAAGCGCTCATGCCGATGATCGAGCGCGTGATGGGCAAGGTCGAGGGAGGCTTCTCCTCGCTCGATCGCGTCGCCGTGACCATCGGCCCCGGCAGCTATACCGGCTTGCGGGTCGGCATCAGCGCGGCCCGCGCCATCGCCTTCGCCGCCGGCATTCCGGCAGTCGGTGTCTCGACCCTGGCGGCGACCGCCGCTCCGCTGATCGGGCGCGAGGGCGGCCGGGTGATCGCCGCCGCGCTCGATGCCAGGCACGGCCAGGTCTGGTTCCAGGCGCTGAACGCGCAGGGCAAGCAGCTGGTCTCGATCCGCCAGGTCAACCATCGCGATGCAGCCCGCGCCATCGGCGCAGGCCCGGTCTCGCTCGTCGGCTCGGCGGCGCTGGCCGTCGCCAACGAGGCCTGGGCGATCGGGCTCGATGCCGTCGTCGTCGACGACGCCAGGGCGCCCGACGTGATCTGGGTCGCGCGGCTCGGCCTGATCGCCGATCCGCAGAGCGCCCCGCCGCGCCCGCTCTACCTCAAAGAGCCGGAGACGACGCCGCAGGATCGCGCCCGCCTGCCGCGGCGCTGAGCATGGACTGGCTCGACCGCCTCCGCCACCGCCGTGCGGCCCCGGCCCGGACGGGCCGGCTCGATACGGCCCAGGCGCGCCAGGTCGCCGCCTTGCATCATCAGGGCGGCTTCGCCCGGCTCTGGGATCCCGGCGAATGCGCGGCGCTTCTGGCCGATCCCTCGGTTCTCGCCGATGGCGTCTTCTCCGGCAGCGCCGTCGATCCCTCGGGCTTCGTGATGTCGCGGATCGCCGCCGACGAGGCCGAGATCCTCAGCATCGTCGTCGCCAAGGGAAGCCGGCGTGGCGGTCTCGCCCAGGCGCTGCTGGCGGGGCATCTCGCAAGGCTCGCGGCGCGGGGCGTCGCCCGGCTCTTCCTCGAAGTCGAGGAGACCAATGCGGCCGCGGTCGGCCTATACCGCCAGTTCGGCTTCGCCGAGGTTGGCCGGCGCGAGGGCTATTACCCGAAGCTCGACGGCAGCCGCGCGGCCGCGCTGGTGATGCGGCTCGATCTTGGCTGAGCTGCTCTGGCCGACCTGTCCTGCGCGATTGCACGCCATGGACGGGCGGGCGGGCGGCGATTATAGCCGGAACCCTGTGAGCGGAGCTTGGTGCAGAGAATGAACGGCCTGGGTCCCGGTGCGATGCTGCGCATGGCGCTGATCAGCCTCGGAACGCTCGTCCTGATCCCGCCGCAACTGGTCTCGATGCGGCTGGGGGCTGGCCATGGCTTCCTGTTCACGCGCCTGTTCCATCGGCTGGTCTGTCGGGGGCTCGGCGTCCGCGCGGTGATTCGCGGCACGCCTCCTGGCCCCGGTGAGGGCGGGCTGATCGTCGCCAACCATGTCTCATGGCTCGACATCCCCGTGCTCGGCGCGGCGCGTCCGCTCTCCTTCGTCGCCAAGGCCGAGGTCGCGACCTGGCCGGTGATCGGCTGGCTCTCGACCCTGCAGCGCACCGTCTTCATCGACCGGAAGCGCCGCGGTGCTACCGCCGGCGTCGCCGTGGAGATGGGGCAGAGGCTCTCGGACGGGCAGGCTGTGGTGCTCTTCGCCGAGGGCACGACCGGCGACGGTACCCGCGTCCTGCCCTTGCGTTCCTCGCTGCTCGGCGCTGCCCATGAGGCGGTGCGCGGCGAGAGCGAGGCGGAGGGCGAGGTGACGATCTACCCGCTCTGCATCACCTATCTCGGCTATCACGGCCTGCCCGGCGGGCGGGCGATACGCTCGGCCCTAGCCTGGCATGGCGACACCGAGCTCGCGCCGCATCTGAAGTCGATCCTGGCGGCCGGGGCGGTCGATGTCGAGCTCGCCTGGGGCGAGCCGATCCGGATGGGCCGCAAGCTCTCGCGCAAGGAGGCGACGCGGCTCGCCGAGGTCGCCATCCGCCGGGCCCGGCAGGAGGCCGTCACCGGCCGGTCACGCGCTTGAGCAAGCCTCCAGGCGATTCGTCGGGAGCGGCCCGGATATTGCGTGCCCGCCTCCCGCGGCAGTATGATTCCCAAATCGCGGCCGGCTGGGTTAAGGAGACGGGATTGAGGTCGGATCGGCATTGATGAAGAAAGTCCACATCAAGTCCTATGGCTGCCAGATGAACGTCTATGACGGGCAGCGCATGGCGGATGTCCTGGGCGGCGAGGGCTACGAGGAGACCGCGACGCCCGACGACGCCGATCTGATCCTGCTCAACACCTGCCATATCCGCGAGCGCGCGGCGCACAAGGTCTATACCGAGCTCGGCAAGCTGCGCGAGTTGAAGCAGGACCGCAAGGCCGATGGCCGCGAGACCACGCTGGTCGTCGCCGGCTGCGTCGCCCAGGCCGAGGGGGCCGAGATCCAGCGCCGGCAGCCCGCGGTCGACCTTGTCGTCGGCCCGCAGGCCTATCATCGCCTGCCCGAATTGCTGCGCCAGGCGCGCGCCGGCCGCGTCGTCGACACCGACCTGCCGCCGGACGACAAGTTCGGCCATCTGCCGGCGCCCAAGCCCGCGGCGATCCTGGCGCGCGGCATCTCGGCCTTCGTCACCGTGCAGGAAGGCTGCGACAAGTTCTGCGCCTTCTGCGTCGTGCCCTATACGCGCGGCGCCGAGTTCTCGCGCCCGGTCGCGCAGGTGGTCGCCGAGGTCGAGCGGCTGGCTGGTGCCGGGGTGCAGGACGTCACCCTGCTCGGCCAGAACGTCAACGCCTATCATGGCGAAGCGCAGGACGGGCAAATCTGGGGGCTGGCGCGGCTGATGCGCCGCCTCGCCGAGGTCCCCGGCATCGCCCGCATCCGCTACACCACGAGCCATCCGCGCGACATGGACGATGAGCTGATCGCCGCCCATCGCGACCTGCCGCAGGTGATGCCCTTCCTGCATCTGCCGGTGCAGGCCGGCTCCGACCGCATCCTCGCCGCGATGAACCGCAAGCACACCGCCGACGAATATCGCCGGCTGATCGACAAGGTGCGCGCGGCCCGGCCCGACATCGCCCTGTCCTCGGACTTCATCGTCGGCTTCCCCGGCGAGAGCGATGCCGATTTCGAGGCGACGCTGAAGCTCGTCGAGGATATCCGCTTCGCCTCGGCCTATACCTTCAAGTATTCGCCGCGCCCCGGCACCCCGGCCGCGGAACTGGAGACACAGGTCGAGCCGGCGGTGATGGACGAGCGCCTGCAGCGCCTGCAGGCCCTGGTCGAGCGCCATCGCCAGGAGTTCAACCACGCCATGGTCGGGCGCACCGTCGAGGTGCTGCTCGAGCGGGTCGGGCGCCATCCCGGCCAGCTTGCCGGCAAGACCCCCTATCTCCAGGCGGTCCAGATCGAAACCGCGACGCATCGCATCGGCGAGCGCGTCATGGTGACGATCGAGCGGGCCGGCTCGAACTCGCTGTTCGGCCGGGCCGTCTCACGGGAGCTCGCTGCCTGAGTGCGTATGCCTAGAAGTCGAGTCGGGTCTCGTCGCGTGCCTCTGCCTGCCCACGACCCCCGCTCCAGGAGAAGACACCTTTGGCCCAGGCCGATCCGATGAACCCGAGACCCGAACGCGGCCTTCGCCGCGACCCGCTGGCGCTCCGCGAGGAGGTGCCGGCGCGCGCCGGCCTGTCCGGCACGGAAGTGGTGCTGTCCTTCGACGACAACCAGGTCGCCAGCCTGGTCTTCGGGCAATACGACCAGAACCTGGCACATCTCGAGCGCCGGCTGGGCGTCGTCGTCAGCCCCAATGGCAACCACATCACCATCAAGGGGCCGCCGGACACCGCCGAGCAGGCCAGCCGCGTGCTGCGCACCCTCTATGCCCGCGCCAAGATCGGCGCCGCGGTCAATCTCGGCGAGGTCGACGGCGCGATCGAGGAGAGCAATGTGCAGCGCTCGCTCTTCCCGGCGGACAATGCCGGAAAATCGGCCTTCGACGCCATCGTCACCCGCAAGCGCGGCCCTGTGCGCGCCCGCAATGCGGCGCAGGACGCCTATCTGCGCCAGCTCAAGCGCCATGAGCTCGTCCTCGCCGAGGGGCCGGCCGGCACCGGCAAGACCTGGCTCGCGGTCGGCCATGCGGTCTCGCTGATCGAGCAGGGCGTCGTCGAGCGCATGGTGCTGTCGCGGCCGGCGGTCGAGGCCGGCGAGCGCCTCGGCTTCCTGCCGGGCGACATGCGCGAGAAGGTCGACCCGTACCTCAGGCCGATCTACGACGCACTCAACGATTTCATGGAGGCGCGCCATGTCGAACGCGCTTTGCAGACCGGCATGATCGAGATCGCGCCGCTTGCCTTCATGCGCGGCCGCACCCTGACCAATGCGGTCGTGCTGCTCGACGAGGCCCAGAACGCGACCTCCGTGCAGATGAAGATGTTCCTGACCCGCCTCGGCGAGGGCTCGCGCATGATCATCACCGGCGACCCCTCGCAGATCGACCTGCCGCCGGGCCAGCGCTCCGGCCTGGTCGAGGCGGTCAGGCTGCTCTCGGGCGTCGAGGGCGTCGGCCATGCCCGCTTCGAGGAGGGCGACGTCGTCCGCCACGAACTCGTGCGCCGCATCGTCATGGCCTATGAGGATGCCGCCAGGAAGGAACGCGACGAGCGTGAGGCCCGGCTCGCCAATCTCCAGCCGGCCGATGCCGGCCCGGTGGAGGGCGATGCCGACGGGTTGAAGCGCATGCTGTCGCGGGAGAGACCGCGATGAACGATCGACCTCGATCGCGGCGCGCCGCGCCGCGATCCGAGTTGCCGGCCGGTGGGCTGACGCTCGAACTGCGCCTGCAATCGCGGCGCTGGCGTGAGCTCGGCGACCTGCGGCCGCGCATCGAGGCGGCGATCGCCGCCGGTCTCGCGGAAGCGCGCCTGACGCCGCTCGCAGGCGCCGAGCTCAGCCTGCTCCTGACCGACGACAAGCGCATCCGCGCCGTCAATCGCGAATGGCGCGGCTTCGACAAGCCGACCAATGTCCTCTCCTTCCCGGCCGTGCCGCCGGAGCGTGTCGCCGCGAGCCCGGTGCTCGGCGATATCGTGCTCGCCCTCGAGACGCTGACGCGCGAGGCGCAGGCCGAGGGCAAGAGCCTCGGCGATCATCTCAGCCATCTCGTCATCCATGGCCTGTTGCATCTGCTCGGCGAGGACCACGAGACCGAGGCCGAGGCGCAGCGGATGGAGGCGATGGAGACCGCGGCGCTCGCCCGGCTCGGCATCGCTGACCCCTATGCCGGAAGCGATCCGGAACCCACCAGGCCGCCTCCCGGAGCGGCCGCCTCCAAGAAGCAGTCTTCACCCGCGCCATGAGCGACGACCCTCGACCTAGCACCACCTCCGAGCCCGCCGGCCGCGGCCTGACCCATTGGCTCGGCCAGTTCCTCGATCGGCTCGGCCTGCGCCATGGCGGCTCCGTCCGCGAGGAGATCACCGAGGCCCTGGCGCAGGGAAGCGGCGGGATCGCCGACATCAGCCCGCAGGAACGGGCGATGCTCTCCAATGTGCTCAGCTTGCGCGAGCGCCGGGTCGACGATGTCATGGTGCCGCGCGCCGACATCATCGCGGTTTCCCTCGATGCCACGCTGGCGGGGCTGCTCGCCCTGTTCCGCAGCGCCGGTCATTCCCGCCTTCCGGTCTATGGCGAGACACTCGACGATCCGCGCGGCATGATCCATATCCGCGATTTCCTCGACTTTCTCGCGGCGTGCGCGAAGCCCGGCCGGGGTGGCGAGGGCGAGGCGGTTCCCGATCTCGGTGCCGTCGATCTCTCGGCGACGCTGGCGCAGGCGAACATCCTGCGCCCGGTGCTCTACGTCCCACCCTCGATGCCGGCGGTCGACCTCCTCGTCCGGATGCAGGCGACGCGGACCCATATCGCGCTGGTGATCGACGAGTACGGCGGCACCGACGGGCTGGTCTCGATCGAGGACCTGATCGAGATCGTCGTCGGCGACATCGAGGACGAGCACGATCATGACGAGGCGCCGACCATCGCGCCGGCCGGCGAGAACCGCTTCATCGCCGATGCGCGCGCGACGCTGGAGGAGTTGAACGAAGCCACCGGCATCGATCTCTCGCGGGCAGAGGTCGCTGAGGAGGTCGATACGCTCGGCGGGCTGATCGTGACCCTGGCCGGGCGCGTGCCGGCACGCGGCGAACTGATCAAGGGGCCGGAAGGCCTCGAATTCGAGGTGCTCGACGCCGATCCCCGCCGCGTCAAGCGCCTGCGCATCCATCGCCGTAGCGAGGTCGCGGCCGGCGAGGCCGCCGCACCGGACGCGTCATGACGGCACTGGCGGCTCTGGCCGATCGCGTCATCCTCGCCTGGGGCTGGCCGAAGCGCCTGATCGCCCTCGCGGCAGGCGCGAGCGGCGCTCTCGCCCTGGCGCCGCTCGATCTCTGGCCGCTTCTCGTCGTGCCGATGACCGTGGCGGTCTGGCTGATCGATGGTGCGGTCGCCGACAGCCGGGCTGGCCGCTTCCGTGCCGCCGCGCTCGCCGGCTGGTGGTGGGGCTTCGGCTACCATCTCGCCGGGCTCTGGTGGCTCGGCGCCGCCTTTCTGGTCGAAGCCGACAAATTCGCCTGGGCGATGCCGCTCGGCGTCGTGGCGCTGCCGGCCTTCCTGGCGCTTTTCCCGGCGCTCGGCTTCGGTTTCGCCCGGCTGTTCTGGCCGTCGGGAGCAGGGCGCATCCTCGTGCTCGCGGCGATGTTGGCGCTGAGCGAGTGGCTGCGCGGCCATGTGCTCACCGGCTTTCCCTGGAACGTCTACGGCATGATGCTGGCGGGGCCGGAATGGCTGGCGCAGAGCGCCTCGCTGGTCGGGCTCTACGGGCTGACGCTTCTCGCGGTGGCGATCGGGGCCGCGCCGGCGGCGCTCGGAACGGGCGAGACCGCAAGGGCGCGCTGGCAGCCGACCGGGCTCGCCGTCGTCGCGCTCGCCGCCATGGCCGCTTTCGGCGCCTGGCGCGTGCCTGCCGGGCCGACGGCCGCGGTTGCGGGCGTGAAGCTGCGCCTGATGCAGCCGAACCTGCCGCAGGACGCCAAGTTCAGCCCGAGCAACAGCGAGATGATCCTGGCGCGCTATCTCGCGCTGAGCGATCGGGCGACCGGACCGAAGACGCTGGGCGTGCAGGACGTCACCCATCTGATCTGGCCGGAATCGGCTTTTCCCTTTCTGCTGGGGCGGACGCCGCAGGCGCTGGCGCGGATAGCGGCCCTGCTGCCGCCCGGTGCGACCCTGATTACTGGCGCGGCGCGCGCCGGCGAGGTGCTGCCCGGCGAGAGCCGGCCGCCGATCTACAATTCGATCCAGGTCGTCGATGACGAAGGTGTGATCGCCGGCAGCTACGACAAGGTGCACCTCGTGCCCTTCGGCGAATATCTGCCGCCCTTTCTCGAGCGCCTGATCCGGGCCGTCGGCCTGTCCGAGTTCGTCTCGGTGCCCGGCGGCTTCGCCTCCGGCACGCGGCGCACGCCACTCCAGGTGCGCGGGCTGCCGCCGGCGGCCGCCCTGATCTGCTACGAGGTCGTCTTTCCGGGCGCCGCGATGCCGAGCGGGCCGAGGCCGGGCTATATCCTCAATCTGACCAATGACGGTTGGTTCGGCCGGACCAGTGGTCCCTATCAGCACCTGGCGCAGGCGCGGCTGCGGGCGATCGAGGAAGGGCTGCCGCTGGTCCGCGTCGCCAATACCGGGATATCGGCCGTGCTCGACGGCCATGGCCGGGTTCGCGCCGCCTTGGCGCTGGGCGAGTCCGGTGTGCTCGATGCGAGTCTGCCGCGGGCCGGGCCGCCGACACCCTATTCGCGCTTCGGGGATGTTTTTTTTGCATGCCTGATTGTAACCTCCCTGCTGTTTGGGCTATGGCCACGGCGCAAGTGATCCCGTTTGGAACCTTCCCGTCGATCGACACCTGCTATGAGGTACGGTCGTGGTCGCTACGTGCCGCTCACACCGGGCGGTACGAGGAATGACGGAACGCGAGGCCGGCAGCACCGATGTTGAAGAAAGTCCCCAACCCGATCGATCGCCATGTCGGCAGCCGCGTGCGCATGCGCCGCATGCTTGCCGGCGTCAGCCAGGAGAAGCTCGGCGAGGCCCTCGGACTGACTTTCCAGCAGGTGCAGAAATATGAGAAGGGCGCCAACCGGATCAGCGCCAGCCGCCTGCAGCAGATCGCCAAGATGCTCGATGTGCCGGTGTCCTTCTTCTTCGAGGGGGCGCCGAGCGGCGACATGCCCGAAGGCGGCTTCGCGGACATGTCCGCGACGACCTATGTCTCGGACTTCCTCGCCACCAGCGAGGGCGTCCAGCTGACCAAGGCCTTCATCAAGATCAAGAGCAGCCGGGTTCGCCGGCGCATCGTCGATCTCGTCGAGGCCCTGGCCGAAGAAGGCGAGGAAAACGCCTGAATCGGGCTCGCTTCGTTCGCCTTGTCGAACGAATCATTTCTCAAATCACTATCCGGCCTTGACGGCGAACGTTTCCGCTGCAAAGACGCTGCGCGTTTTTGCAATCCTGCAGGCGCGCCTGCGGCTGCCTGGACGATTCCGCCAACGAGGATACCGCCTGTGTCACGCCAGAACTATCTCTTCACCAGCGAGTCGGTCGGCGAAGGCCATCCGGACAAGGTCTGTGACCGGGTCTCCGACGAGGTCGTCGATCTGTTCTTCAAGGAAGCGGCCAAGGCCGGCATGGACGCGGCCCAGGTCCGCGTCGCCTGCGAGACGCTCGCCACCACCAATCGCGTCGTGATCGCCGGCGAGGTCCGCACCTCGCTCGACGAGAAGGCGATGAAGAGCAAGGTCAAGTCGGCAGCGCGCAAGGCGATCCGCGCGATCGGCTACGAGCAGGACGGCTTCCACTGGAAGAAGTGCAAGATCGACGTGCTGCTGCACGCCCAGTCGGCCGACATCGCCCAGGGCGTCGACGCCTCCGGCAACAAGGACGAAGGCGCAGGCGACCAGGGCATCATGTTCGGCTATGCCTGCCGCGAGACCCCGGAGCTGATGCCGGCGCCGATCTATTACGCCCACAAGATCCTCGAGGTCCTGGCCAAGGCCCGCCATTCCGGTGAAGGCGCCGCCGCCAAGCTCGGCCCCGACGCCAAGAGCCAGGTCACCGTCAAGTACGAGAACGGCAAGCCGGTCGGCGTCACCCAGATCGTGCTCTCGACCCAGCATCTCGACGAGAAGCTCTCCTCGGCCGATGTCCGCAAGATCGTCGAGCCCTATATCCGTCAGACCCTGCCCGATGGCTGGATCTCGAAGGACACCGTCTGGCACGTCAACCCGACCGGCAAGTTCGTCATCGGTGGCCCTGACGGCGATGCCGGCCTGACCGGCCGCAAGATCATCGTCGACACCTATGGCGGCGCTGCGCCGCATGGCGGCGGCGCCTTCTCGGGCAAGGACCCGACCAAGGTCGACCGTTCGGCCGCTTACGCCGCGCGCTATCTCGCCAAGAACGTCGTCGCCGCCAAGCTCGCCGAGCGCTGCACGATCCAGCTCTCCTATGCCATCGGCGTCGCCAAGCCGCTTTCGATCTATGTCGACCTGCACGGCACCGGCAAGGTCGACGAGGCCAAGCTCGAAGCCGTCCTCGGCGAGGTCATGGACCTGACCCCGCGCGGTATCCGCACCCATCTCGGCCTCAACAAGCCGATCTACGCCAAATCGGCCGCCTACGGCCATTTCGGCCGCAAGCCGGGCCGCGACGGCAGCTTCTCCTGGGAGAAGACCGATCTCGTCGACGCGCTGAAGAAGGCGCTGGCCTGATCTGCGCTTCGGCATTCTCGATCACCATGGCCGGGGCAGGGTGCCCCGGCCATTTTCTTTCGTCAGGACGGCGGCGATGACAGATCAGCACGATCCAGACCGGGCCTTTTTCGGCCGGCGCAAGGGCAAGGGCCTGCGCGAGGGCCAGGCCGGCCGGATCGCCGACGTGCTGCCGCGCCTGCGCCTGCCGGAGGGCGAGATCGTTGACCTTGCCAGCCTGTTTCCGGTTCCCGTCGAGGCCGTTCGCCTCGAGATCGGCTTCGGCGGCGGCGAGCATCTGCTGCACCGCATGCGCGAGAACCCGCAGATCGGCTTCATCGGCTGCGAGCCCTTCATCAACGGCATGGCGAAGTTCCTGGCGGTGATCGAGCGCGAGGGGCTGCGCAATGTCAGGCTCTGGGATGGCGATGCCGCCCTGATGCTGCCGCGCCTGCCGGCCGGCAGCCTGGACGCGGTCGACCTGCTCTATCCCGATCCCTGGCCGAAGCGGCGCCAGCGCAAGCGTCGCTTCGTCTCGGAGCGCACGCTTGGCCTGCTGGCGCGCGCCTTGCGGCCGGGCGGCCGCTTCCGCTTCGCCAGCGATATCGACGACTATGTCGGCTGGACGCTGGCCCGGCTGCTCGCCTCGCCCGATTTCGACTGGGCCGACGAGAGCGCCGACGACTGGCGCCGACCCTATCCGGGCTGGATCCGCACCCGCTACGAGGCCAAGGCGGTGAGGGAGGGGCGGGTGCCCAGCTATCTCACGGCGTTCCGTCGCGCATCCTGAGGAAGCCGAGCACGCGCTGGGCCGTCGTCGGGGTCAGGTTGCGGAAGCTGATCTGCGCCCGCTCGAGGACCGGCGCTGACTTGCCGTCGCCCTTGCGCAGTTGGATCAGCGTCTTGGTGGTCTCCCAGGACCAGCCCATGCCGCGCGCCACCAGCAGCACGGCGTCGCGATCCGGCCCGAAGACGATCTGCTCGGTCGCGGGCAGGGAGAGCCCGGCGAGCACCGCGACGCCGCAGATCGCATGTTCCGCGGCGCCGGACGCGGCATAGTGCGCGACCATGGCTTCGTCGAGCTTGCCGGTCTCGTTGAGGGCCTTGATGTCGGCGAGTGCCGCGCCGAACTTGCCGAGATCGTCGCCGATCTCGCTTTCCGACGACACGGTTTCGGCGCTGCGCTCGACGGCGCCGGCGACGACGCCGGCCATGGCGGGTTCCAGCGAGGCTTCGAGCCGCCGCCGGGCGGAGTTCTTGGCCGCGGTCAGGAGCTGATCGGTGAGGTCGGCCGGCACGTCGGCGCGGGTGCCCAGCGTCGCCTGCAGGGCGTCGTCCTGGGCGGCGCGCATCACCAGCACGCCCATGCCATGGCGTGAGAAGCGCGCGCTCGGGTTCGCCGCGACCGCATGGGTGACGACGCGGCCGCCGCGCAGGATCAGGAAATCGGTCACCGGTTCGCCGAGATCCGGCCGCTCGGTGATGGCGAGCATGTGGTCGCGGCCCTTGGCGGCCGAGATCGCGACGAGGTCGTTGTCGCTGAGGCGCGGCGAGGCGACCAGCACCGGCCGGGCGACCGCGATCTCGTCGAGGGCGAGCTGGCGCACGACGCCGCTCGGCGCGTTCGGCACCTCCGAAAGGCGCTCCGACAATTCGATGCGCGCGCGCAGCTCGATTGCGCGCGCGAGACGGCCGATGACAACATCGAAGACGCTGATCTGGTCCTCGGCCATGCCGGCGGCCGTGCTCAGGAACAGCTCGGTCAGCTTTGCCAGGATGGCGGCGCGCTCCTCGCTGGACCCGCGCGCCATCGTTGTTTCGAGGTCGCGCAGCAGCGCTCCGACGGGACTCATCAACGCAACCTCTTCACCAGGACGGGCGAAAGGCTAGCAGACAAGAATGACCAGCCGGTTAGCGGAACGATCGAAACCGCGCCGTGCCGCCATGCAACTTGCAAGATGCGCCGAACAGGACTAGATAGGGCGCCAACAGCTCTGGTTTCGGTGTAAGCCGGCGATCAAGAGCGGGCCCACCGGCCCGCTCTTTTTTGTTGGCCGAAGCCGTCCGGGCGCAGCGGCCGCCATCGGCGCCGCAGGCGAGGTGATGGCGAGCCGGGCAATGGGCGAGCAGGACATGCAGGATCAGGAACAGCGGATCGTCGTCGAGACCGGCGTCGCGGCGCGTGTCGCCGCGATCGTGGAGCCGGCGATAGCCGATATCGGCTATCGGCTGGTGCGTGTCCGCATCACCGCCCAGAACGGCTGCACCTTGCAGATCATGGCCGAAAAGCCGGACGGCACCATGACCGTCGAGGGCTGCGAAGCTGTCAGCCAGGCGGTTTCGCCGGCTCTCGATGTCGACGACCCCATTCAGGCGGCGTATCATCTCGAGGTTTCGTCGCCCGGCATCGACAGGCCGCTGGTCCGCCCGGCTGATTTCGAGCGTTGGGCCGGCCATCTCGCCAAGATCGAGACCGTCGAGCCCGTCGCCGGACGCAAGCGCTTCCGCGGCATCCTGCGCGGTGTCGCCGGTGCCGAGGTCCTGCTCAGCCGCGACGATGCGAAATCCGAGGAGGAGCGCGACGTCGCGATCCCCATGCGGATGATCGACGAGGCGCGGCTGGTGCTGACCGATGCGCTGGTCACCGAATCGCTCCGGCGCGGCAAATCCGGCCTGCCGCCGGAAATGCCTCCGGCCGACGAGATCGCGATGCCCGTGCCCGGGCGCGGCAAGTCGCTGGGGCCGCGCGACCCCAAGGCCCGCAAGCCGGCCAAGGGCAAGAAGCCGTCTTCCGAGCAGAACCGAGAAGAAGAGGAGTGAGTGCAATGGCTGTCAGCGCCAACAGGCTCGAACTGCTGCAGATCGCAGACGCCGTCGCCCGCGAGAAGTCGATCGACCGTCAGATCGTGATCGACGCGATGCAGGACGCTATCGCCAAGGCGGCGCGCTCGCGCTACGGCGCCGAGACCGATGTCCATGCCGAGATCAACACCAAGTCCGGCGAGCTGCGCCTGGCGCGTCATCTCCAGGTCGTCGACCTCGTCGAGAACGGCGCCACCGAGATCACCGTCGACGAGGCCAAGCGTCACAACCCGGCCGCCCAGGTCGGCGACGTCATCGCCGATCCGCTGCCGCCCTTCGATTTTGGCCGCATCGCCGCCCAGTCGGCCAAGCAGGTCATCGTGCAGAAGGTGCGCGAGGCCGAGCGCGATCGTCAGTATGACGAATACAAGGATCGCATCGGCGAGATCGTCAACGGCG
Organism: Allobosea sp.; assembly: GCF_017308075.1. Classification (GTDB taxonomy): domain Bacteria; phylum Pseudomonadota; class Alphaproteobacteria; order Rhizobiales; family Beijerinckiaceae; genus Allobosea. Next base: position 204,339 of record NZ_JAFKFX010000027.1, on the reverse strand, counting down.
CCGTCAAGCGCGTTGAATACGGCAATGTCTTCGTCGATCTCGGCCGCGGCGAGGCGATCATCCGCCGCGACGAGATGATCCCGCGCGAGACCTTCAAGGTCGGCGACCGCGCCCGCGCCTATGTCTACGATGTGCGCCGCGAGCCGCGCGGCCCGCAGATCTTCCTGTCGCGCACCCATCCGCAGTTCATGGCCAAGCTCTTCGGCCAGGAAGTGCCGGAGATCTATGACGGGATTGTCGAAGTCAAAGCCGTCGCCCGCGACCCAGGTTCGCGCGCCAAGATCGCCGTGATCTCGCGCGATTCCTCGATCGACCCGGTCGGTGCCTGCGTCGGCATGCGCGGCTCGCGCGTGCAGGCCGTGGTCGGCGAGCTGCAGGGCGAGAAGATCGACATCATCCCGTGGTCGCCCGATGTCGCGACCTTCGTCGTCAACGCGCTGCAGCCGGCGGAAGTCGCCAAGGTCGTGCTCGACGAGGAGGCCGACAAGATCGAGGTCGTGGTGCCTGACGAGCAGCTCTCGCTCGCCATCGGCCGCCGTGGCCAGAACGTCCGTCTCGCCTCGCAGCTCACCGGCTGGGATATCGACATCCTGACCGAGGCCGAGGAATCCGAGCGCCGCCAGAAGGAGTTCGTGCAGCGCACGGAGATCTTCATGAACGCGCTCAATGTCGACGAGACGGTCGGCCAGCTGCTCGCCTCGGAAGGCTTCCGCTCGGTCGAGGAGGTCGCTTATGTCGAGCCGTCCGAGCTCTCTTCCATCGAGGGCTTCGACGAGGATACCGCCGCCGAGATCCAGACGCGCGCCCAGGACTATCTCGCCGCCATCGAGGCCGAGTTCGACGAGAAGCGTCGGGCGCTCGGCGTCGAGGACGAGCTGCGCGAGGTCGAGGGCGTCACCACCGCGATGATGGTCGCGCTCGGCGAGAACGACGTGAAGAGCGTCGAGGACCTTGCCGGCTGCGCCACTGACGACCTCGTCGGCTGGACCGAGCGCAAGGATGGCGAGACCACCCGCCATTCCGGCTATCTCGACGGTTTCGATCTGTCGCGTCAGGACGCCGAGGCGATGGTGATGGCCGCCCGCATCAAGGCGGGCTGGGTCGAGGCGCCGGAGCCGGCTGCCGAAACCGACGCCGAGGAAGAGGCGCAGGCCTGAGGACAAGAGCCTGAGGACGAAAGCCGGAGACCGCGCCATGGCGCCGCGGGTCGAGCGCGAAGCCCGAGCGGACAAGGCCCAGGAACGGACCTGCGTGGTGACGCGCCAGGCGCGCGCTCCCGAGGACCTGATCCGTTTCGTCGTCGGCCCCGGCGACATATTGGTGCCCGATCTCCGGCGTAAGTTGCCGGGGCGTGGCGTCTGGGTCGGGCTGAGCGCCGCTGCGGTCGGCCAGGCGGTGAAGCGCAAGGCCTTCGAGCGCTCGTTGAAGCAGAAGGTCGCGGTTTCGGCGACGCTGGCCGACGAGGTCGACGCGCTGATGGTGCGCGATGCGATCCAGGCCCTGGCCATGGCCAACAAGGCCGGCCTGGTTTCGAGCGGCTTCGGCAAGGTCGAGGCGCTCGCCGGTTCGGGCCAGGCAGCGGCGATCATCGCCGCGAGCGATGGTGCTGAGGACGGCAAGCGCAAGATCGGCCAGGCGCTGCGGCGGGCCGCCGCGATCCGCGCCGAGGCCGGGCTGAAGCCGCGCAACATCCCGGTCGTCGCGATTTTCGCGGCGGCAGAACTGGAACTGGCGTTAGGGCGTGAGCATGTGATACATGCAGCCCTTGTTCCGGGACCGGCGACCGAGGGCTTCCTCTCGCGCTGGCGTCGGCTCGTCCGCTTTCGGACGGACGATGCTGGCGGGACGCCGATTATCGACCCGGCGGAATCCGACGCTGCAGATCAAACGAAGACCGAACCGGCAGGACCGAAAGCGGAATGACTGACACGAAGAACCCGGGCGACAAGACCTTGAGCGTGACGCCTCCCAAGACGTTGTCGCTGAAGCGGCCTGTCGAACAGAGCACGGTTCGGCAGAGCTTCTCGCATGGGCGTTCGAAGCAGGTCGTTGTCGAAGTGAAGCGCCGCGTCGGCGGCCATGAGCCCGCCGCTCCGGCGCCGGTCGCCCGCGCCCCGCAGCCGCCGGCCGCGCCTGTCGCGCCGCGCCCGCAGCCTGCTCCGGCCCGTCCGGCAGGGGGCATGCTCCTGCGCACCTTGTCCGATGACGAGAAGGATGCGCGTCTGCGCGCTCTTTCCGATGCCCGCGCCAGCGAGGCCCAGGCGCGTGCCCGCGCCGAGGAGGAGGCCCGCCAGCGTGCCGCCCGCGAGGAGCGCGAGCGCGCCGAGCGCGAGGCCGCCCAGGCGCGCCAGCGCGAGGAGGAGGAGCGTCGCCGCCAGGAGGAGGAGCGCAAGCGCCGCGCCGACAGCGCCATACGCCAGCGCGAGGAAGTGGCCGCGCCGCGTCCGGCCGCCCCGGCCGCTCCCGCCCCGCAGGCCGCCGCCCCGGTTTCGCCGCCGGCCGCGCCCGCACCTGCCGCTCCGCAGGCCGCCGCGCCGCGCCCGGCGCCGTCCGGCCAGCGTGATTACGGAACGCCGCGTACCCCGATGCGCGATGTCGGCGCCCGTCCGCCGCGCCTCGACTATCGCCCGCCCCGCCCCGATACGCCGCGTCCGCCGCGGCCCGACGCCAATGCGACGGCAGAGCCGCTCGTCGCCCGGCCCGCGCGCCAGGCGCCCGCTTCCGCCGGTGCGCCGCGCAGCCGCCCCGAAGAGGGCGAGGCGCGTCCCGCCTTCCGTCGCCCGGGCGGTAGCCCCGGTGGCGCGCCGCGTGGCGCTCCGGCTCCGGCTCCCAAGACCCCGAAGGCCGGCGAGAAGCCGCGTGGCCGCCTGACGCTGTCCACCGCCACTGGCGGGGATGACGAGCGCACGCGTTCGGTCGCGGCTTTCCGTCGCCGCGTGCAGCGCATGACCGGCCACCGCGCCTCGGACGTCGCCAAGGAGCGCGTGATGCGCGAGGTGATCATCCCCGAGACGATCACCATCCAGGAACTCGCCAACCGCATGACCGAGCGGGGCGTCGACGTCATCCGCCTGCTGATGAAGCAGGGCGCGATGCACAAGATCACCGATGTGATCGACGCCGACACCGCCCAGCTCGTCGCCGAGGAAATGGGCCACACCGTCAAGCGCGTCGCTGAATCCGACGTCGAGGAAGGCCTGTTCGACACGCCGGACACCGATGAGGCGCTGGTTTCGCGCCCGCCGGTGGTCACCATCATGGGCCATGTCGACCACGGCAAGACCTCGCTGCTCGACGCGATCCGCAAGACCCATGTCGTCACCGGCGAGGCCGGCGGCATCACCCAACATATCGGCGCCTATCAGGTGACGACGCCTTCGGGCGCCAAGGTGACCTTCATCGACACCCCCGGTCACGCCGCCTTCACGGCGATGCGCGCCCGCGGCGCCAAGGTGACGGATCTGGTCGTGCTCGTGGTCGCCGCCGATGACGGCGTCATGCCGCAGACGGTCGAGGCCATCCATCACGCCAAGGCGGCGAAGGTGCCGCTGATCGTGGCGATCAACAAGATCGACAAGCCCGACGCCAACCCGGATCGGGTGCGTTCCGAGCTGCTGCAATACGAGATCCAGGTCGAGTCGCTCGGCGGCGAGACGCTGGAGATCGAGCTGTCGGCCAAGACCGGCCAGGGGCTCGACTCGCTGCTCGAGGCGATCGCACTGCAGGCCGAGCTGCTCGACCTCAAGGCCAATCCGGATCGTGCCGCCGAAGGCACGGTGATCGAAGCCAAGCTCGACCGCGGCCGCGGCCCGGTCGCGACCGTGCTCGTCCAGCGCGGCACGCTGCGCACCGGCGACATCATCGTCGCCGGCTCCGAATGGGGCCGTGTCAGGGCGCTGATCGGCGACACCGGCGCCCAGATCAAGGAGGCTCCGCCTTCATTGCCGGTCGAGGTGCTCGGCTTCAACGGCACGCCCGAGGCCGGCGACCGCGTCGCGGTGGTCGAGTCCGAGGCGCGCGCCCGCGAGATCACCGATTATCGCGAGCGCCAGAAGCGCGATCGCCTCGCCGTCCGCGGCGCCGGGTCGGGTGCCGGCCGCTCGCTCGCCGAGATGATGCGCGAGCTCAAGGAAGGCGCCGGCCGCAAGGAGTTCCCGCTCGTCGTCAAGGGCGACGTGCAGGGCTCGGTGGAGGCCATCGTCGGTTCGCTCGAAAAGGTCGGCAATGACGAGGTGCGCGCCCGCGTGCTGTCTGCCGGCGTCGGCGCGATCACCGAATCCGACGTCACCCTGGCGCAGGCCTCGGGTGCGGTCGTGGTCGGCTTCAACGTGCGCGCCCATAAGGAAGCGCGCGAGGCGGCCGAGCGGGCAGGCGTCGAGATCCGCTACTACAACATCATCTACAACCTGATGGATGACGTTAAGGATGCGATGTCGGGCCTGCTGGCGCCGACCCTGCGCGAGACCATGCTCGGCAACGCCCAGATCCTCGAGATCTTCAACGTCTCGAAGGTCGGCAAGATCGCCGGCTGCCGCGTCACCGACGGCACGATCGAGCGTGGCGCCAATGTCCGCCTGATCCGCGACGGCGTCGTGGTCCACGAGGGCAAGCTCTCGCAGCTCAAGCGCTTCAAGGACGACGCCAAGGAAGTGGTGGCCGGCCAGGAATGCGGCATGTCCTTCGAGAACTATCAGGACATGCGCCAGGGCGACGTGATCGAGTGCTATCGCGTCGAGGAGATCAAGCGGACGCTCTGAGCGTTCGTTTGCCGCCGCGTCATGGCCGGGCTCGACCCGGCCATCTCGTGACGAAAGCGCGCCGCCTGGCGCCCGTCTTTCAAGAGATGGCCGGGTCAAGCCCGGCCATGACTTTTGATCCGGTCCGATCCCGGAGAACGAGAAACCATGGCAAAACCTGTAAAAATCTCCGGTCCCTCGCAGCGCCAACTCCGTGTCGGCGAGCTGATCCGCCACGCGCTCGCCGAGATGCTGGCGCGCGGCGACATTCATGACGATGTGCTGGCCAAGCATGTCATCACCGTGCCCGAGGTCCGGCTCTCGCCCGATCTCAAGCTCGCGACCTGCTACATCATGCCGCTCGGCGGCGAGGATGTCGGGCCCGTGCTGAAGGCGCTCGACGCCCATAAGCGCTATATCCGCGGCGAGATCGCCCATCGGGTGAACCTGAAATACGCCCCGGACGTCCGCTTCCGCCAGGATGAGAGCTTCGACGAGGCGGCACGGATCGATGCGCTGCTCGATTCCGATGCCGTCCGCCGCGACACCGATCGCAAGCCGCTCCGGATCGGCCGCGACGAGACCGATCAAGACAAGCCCCATGATGATGAGTGACGAGAACGGCGCTGCCCCCGAGGCCGGCAAGGAAACGGGTGGCAAGGAAACCGGCGGCAGGGAATTCGCGCCGCGTCCGAAACGCCGCGACGTCCATGGCTGGGTCGTGCTCGACAAGCCGGTCGGCATGACCTCGACCCATGCGGTCAGCGTGGTCAAGCGTGCCTTCTCGGCCAAGAAGGCCGGCCATGCCGGCACGCTCGACCCGCTCGCCTCCGGCCTTTTGCCGATCGCGCTCGGCGAGGCGACCAAGACCGTCCCCTTCGTGATGGACGGCCGCAAGGCCTATCAGTTCACCGTTGCCTGGGGCTCGCAGACCGATACCGACGACACCGAGGGCAAGGTCGTCGCGACCTCCGAGGCACGGCCGCAGGAAGACGCGATCCTGGCGCTGTTGCCCCGCTTCACCGGCACGATCCAGCAGGTGCCGCCGAAATTCTCGGCGATCAAGATCGCCGGCGAGCGTGCCTATGACCTCGCCCGCGACGGCGAGGAGGTGACGCTTGAGGCGCGCCCGGTCGAGATCACCGCGCTGCGCATCGTCTCGCATTCGCCGGAGACGACGACATTCGAGGCCGAATGCGGCAAGGGCACCTATGTCCGCGCCATTGCGCGCGACCTCGGGCTGGCGCTCGGCTGCCTCGGCCATGTCGCCCATCTCAGGCGCACCCGCGTCGGGCCGTTCGCGGTCGAGGATGCGGTCTCCGTCGAAACCCTGCGCGAGGGGCCGGAAGCGGCGGCGAGTGCCCTGCGGCCGGTCGCGACCGCCCTGTCGCTGATCCCGGAGATCGTCATCCATCGCGATGCGGCGCTCAGGCTGAAGCGCGGTCAGAGCATCCTGCTGCGCGGGCGCGACGCCCCGATCGAGGCACAGGCGGTCTACACCACCTGTGGCGGCGTGCTGATCGCCACCGGCGCGATCGAGCAGGGCGAGTTCGTGCCGCACCGGGTCTTCAATCTCTGAGGCGCTGAAGCGCCGCTGCGCCTCTGGCGGCGGCGCGCGATCCGGCTAGGCTGGGCGGTGATGGCGGTGGGCCGCCATCGGGAGACCAGCCATGCGCCTCGCCTATGTCGACTACCATACCTGCGGCGAGCCGGTCCGGATCGTCACCTCGGGTTATCCCGAGCTGACCGGCGCGAGCCTTCTGGAGAAGCGCCGCCAGGCCCGTGAGCGCCACGACCATCTGCGCCGGGCGATGATGCTGGAGCCGCGCGGCCATGACGGCATGTACGGCGTCATCCCTGTGGCGGCGAGCCATCCCGAGGCGGCTTTCGGCGTGCTCTTCACCCATAATGAGGGCTATTCGACGATGTGCGGCCACGCCACCATCGCGCTCGGCCGCTATGCGATCGAGCATGGGCTGGTGCCGGCGGTCGAGCCGGTGACGCGCTTTTCGATCGAGGCGCCCTGCGGCCTTTTACGCCTCGCCTGCGAGGTCGAGGGCGGCCAAGGTGGCTGCAAGGTCGGCAAGGTGAGTTTCGAGAGCGTTCCGGCCTTCGTGGAAGCGCGCGCTCTTCCGGTCGCGCTGCCCGGCTTCGGAACGGTCGTCACCGACATCGCCTATGGCGGCGCCTATTACTGCATTTTGCCGGCCTCGCATTTCGGGCTCGACCTGTTCGCGAGTCCCGTCGCGGAAATCGTCGCGGCGGCGGGGCTGCTGACCGACACCGTGCGGACGGCACGGGCGATCACCCATCCGACCGAGCCCGATCTCGGCTTCCTCTATGGCACCATCGTCACGGACGAGGCCGGGCCGGAGGCCGAGAGCTTCAATCTCTGCGTCTTCGCCGAACGCCAGATCGACCGCTCGCCGACCGGTTCCGGCGTGACCGCGCGCATGGCGCTCGACCATGCCAAGGGCCTGATCCCGGCCGGAAGGAGCCGCAGCTTCCTCAGCATCACCGGCGGAGCCTTTACCGGCACGGTGGTCGGCCCGGCCGAATTTCCCGCGGCCGGTGCCGTCACCGTCGCGGTCGCGGGCACGAGCCATCTTGCCGGCGAAGGCAGCTTCGTCATCGAGGCCGACGATCCGCTGCGTCATGGCTTTGCCCTGCCGCGGCGCTTCGCCGAGATTCCAGGCGCTCCGGCGCGGGGCTAGGACGGCTTTCGCCGTCATTCGCCGGTTCCCGCAGGCTCCCGGTAAGGTTTTTCTGCCAGTCTCCGCGCGACCAGGAGGGTGGCATGGTGATGGGAACGGCGAACGCGCAGCAAGGATGCGCCGGCGGTACCGAAGGCTGGAGCCTGCGCCGCCTCGCCCTCAGCCCTCTCTTCTGGCTCGCACTCTTCCTCGCCTTCGTCCTCGCCGGGCTGCTCCTGCCGCTGCGCCTGCCGCTCGGCTCCAACTACTGGGACACCGCCGTCTATTTCGACGCCGCCCAGCGCATCCATGAGGGCCAGATCCCGAGCATCGACTTCTTCGCGCCGGTCGGCCCGCTCGGCTATTATCTCGTCGCAGGTCTCGATCTCGCCTTTCCGAAGGCCCACCCGATCCTGCTCGCCAACTGGGGCGTGCTGCCGGTTGCCCTGCCGCTGCTCGCCATCGTGGCCTTCCATGTCGCGCAGCGCTCGCGCGGACAGGCGCTCGCCCTGCTGCTGCCCTTCCTGCTCTTCGGCTCGCTGCCGATCAATCTGCACGAACTCTATCCGCTGCCGGGCCTCGACGGCTTCGGTCATTACAACCGCCATATCTGCCTGCTGCTCTATCTGCTGGTGGCGGCGCTGTTCTTCGTGCGCGGCCCGCTGCTGCTGACCGTGCTGGTCGCGGCGCTGATGCTGGCGCTGTTCCTGGTCAAGGTCACCGGTGCCGTCAGCGGCGCCATTCTGGTCGGCTATGCCGTGCTGACCGGCCGGATGCGCTTCAGGGATGCGGCGCTCGCCGCCGCCGCCGTCATCGCCATCCTCGCCCTGGTCGACCTCGGCACCGGGCTGGTCAGGGCCTATGTCGAGGACATCCTGATCCTGCTCTCGCTCAACACCGGGGCGCTGCTGCCGCGCTTCCTGACCGTGGCCTCGGTCAAGTTCAACGTCGTCAGCTCGGTGCTCGTCCTGCTCGGCGTGCTGGTCTGGGCGGCCTGGCGCGACCGGCCGGCGGCGTTGGGCTCGTTCCTGCGCAGGCTTGCAGTCTCGACCACCGGCTGGCTCGCGGTCACCCTGTTCGCGCTCGTCTTCTTCGAGACGCAGAACACCGGCAGTCTCGAATTCATCGCGCTCTGGCCATTGCTGCTGGCGATCCTGCTGGAGTGGCGGGGGCGGGCGGACCGGCTTCGCCCGCTGGTGCTGGTGCTGCTCCTGGCCGCGTCCCTGCCCTCGGCGCTGATCTTCATCGAGCGCGGCGCCCGCGCCATGCTCGGCGCACCGAGCTATCAGGCGCTGCGCGTCGACGATCTCGGCCGGATCGGCCGGGTCAGCGTCAAGCGCGAGATCGCCGAGCGCGCGCCGCTGATGCTGGAGCACTACGCGCGGAACCAGCCGGCCTATGCCGACCTCGCTGCCAAGGGCCAGCTCCCCTCCTTCATCCTCTATTCCGCCATCGACTATCAGGCGACCTGGCTGCTTGAGGCCGAGCAGGGCGTCGAGGCGATCCGCGCCTGGGAGAGCACCAACAGGCGTCAGCTCAACGGCTTCTTCACGCTCGATTTCGTCGATCTGTTCAATCGCGGGCTGGACCGCAGGCCGCCGCGCCATGTCCCGATCGGCATCGATCCGTTCCGCAGCAATCCGAAGGTCGCGGCCCAGGCGCTGGAGGATCTGCGCGAGATCGATGCGATCATGGCACCGAAATGCCCGCAGACCACGGCGCGCGGCATGATCCTCGCGCACTTCGCGAGGGCGTTGGAAGGGCGGGCCAGGATCGCGCTCTCGCCCTGCTGGGACATGTATCTGAGGGGCTGAGGGGCGAGCCCCTGCCGGTCAGACCGGCGCCGCCAGCCGCCGCGTCAGCGCCGCGTCAATCGCGGCCCGGAGGGCGCGGGCGGCCGCCGTGATGTCCTCGGCTGCGAACAGCGCGCCGATCACCGCGACGCCATCGGCGCCGGCAGCGATGACCGAGCCGGCATTGCCGGCATCGATCCCGGCGATGGCGCCGACCGGGAGATCGCCGAGTGCCTGCGCCGCAGCGCGCCGTAGCGCAGAATAGCCCTCGATGCCGAGCGGCACCTTGGCATCGTCCTTGTGCTGCGTGGAGAACACGGCCCCGGCGCAGGCATAGTCGATCTTCGCCGTCGCCAGTTCCGGCAGGTCCTCGACCTTGTTCAGCGTCGCCCCGATGATGGCGCGCGGGCCGAGCAGGCGGCGGGCGTCGCTGAGCTTCATGTCGTCGGCGCCGAGATGGACGCCGTCGGCGCCCGCGGCGAGCGCGACATCGACCCGGTCGTTGATCAGCAGCGGCACCAGCGTGCCGTGCAGGGCCGAGCGGATGGCGCGGGCCTCGCGCACCATCTCGCGCGTCGTCTCGTTCTTGGCGCGCAGCTGAATCAACGTCGCGCCGCCCTCGACGGCCTCGCGCGCCATGTCGGCCAGCGAGCGGCCGCGGGCGATCTGCGGGTCGACGATGCCGTAGAGGCTGATGTCGACGGTCATGGCGGTCTTCCTGTCCTGGTGATGCCGGGCGCCGTGCGGCGCTGGGAAACAAGCTTGCCTCCCTGCGCGTCCGGCGCCCGCGGCGGGTATCACCCCGCCAGATGTTGCGCCAGCGTCGCCTCGTCGATACCGGCGAGGGCGTCGACGAGCTCGACCGCGAAGCTACCGGGTCCGCGCGCGCGTTCCGCCGCGATTTCGCCGGCTATTCCATAGGCCGTCAAGGCCGCCGCCGCGGCGACGGCCGGGTCCGCTTCGACGGCGCAGCAGGCCGCGATCAGCGCCCCCGCCGCGCAGCCGACGCCGGTGACCTTGGTCATCAGCTTATGGCCATGGGCGACCGAGAAACGCGCCGCGCCGCTCTCGATCCGGTCGACCTTGCCGGTGGTGACGCGTGTCACCCCTTCGGCAGCGGCAAGATCGAAGGCGAGCGCCGTCATCTCGGTGGCGTTGCCGCGCACGACGAGGTTCGGCATGCGCAGCACCTCGCGGGCGACGTGCAGGCGCAGCGGCGAGAGCTCGACGAAGACCGGGTCGAAGACCAGGGGCTTGCCGCGATCGCGCGCCACCTCCAGCAGCTTCGGGATCGCGAGCTCGCTCTCGGCGTTGATCGTGCCGATATTGATCAGGATCGCGCCGGCGCCCTCGGCCATCGCCGCGACCTCGTCGACATGGATCGCCATGGACGGGATCGCGCCGAAGGCGAGCAGCATGTTCGCCGTGATGTTCTGCGCCACCGTGTTGGTCAGGCACTGCACCCGCGGGCGGCTTTCCGCCACGCGAGCGAGGACCGAGGCGACGCGCGCAGCGTCGAGCCGGTCCATCGCCATGACCGCGCTCATTCGGCCGCCGGCAAATAGAGCTGAGCTCCCTTCTTCAGGAACTCCTCCGACTTCGCCGCCATGCCCTCGCTCGCCATCGCCTCGAGCGCAGCCCGCTCGTTCTCGCCCATCGCCAGCACCTCGGCACGCAGGTCCTGGGTGATCTTCATCGAGCAGAACTTCGGCCCGCACATCGAGCAGAAATGCGCGACCTTGTGGGCGTCCTTCGGCAGCGTCTCGTCATGGAAAGACCGCGCCGTGTCCGGGTCGAGCGCCAGGTTGAACTGGTCCTCCCAGCGGAAGTCGAAGCGGGCACGCGACAGGGCATCGTCGCGCAGCTTCGCCGCGGGGTGACCTTTGGCGAGGTCGGCGGCATGGGCGGCGATCCGGTAGGTGATCACGCCGGTCTTGACGTCGTCGCGATCGGGCAGGCCGAGATGCTCCTTCGGCGTGACATAGCAGAGCATGGCGCAGCCGAACCAGCCGATCATCGCCGCGCCGATGCCGGAGGTGATGTGGTCATAGCCGGGCGCGATGTCGGTGGTCAGCGGTCCCAAAGTGTAGAACGGGGCTTCGCCGCATTCGCGCAGCTGCTTGTCCATGTTCTCCTTGATCTTGTGCATCGGCACATGGCCGGGGCCCTCGATCATCACCTGGCAGCCCTTGTCCCAGGCGACCTTGGTGAGCTCGCCCAGCGTCTCCAGCTCGGCGAACTGGGCGCGGTCATTGGCGTCGGCGATCGAGCCCGGACGCAGGCCGTCGCCGAGCGAGAACGAGACGTCGTATTTGCGCATGATCTCGCAAATCTCGTCGAAGCGCTCGTAAAGGAAGCTCTCCTTGTGATGCGCCAGGCACCAGCGCGCCATGATCGAGCCGCCGCGCGAGACGATGCCGGTCACGCGGCTGGCGGTCAGCGGAACATAAGGCAGGCGCACGCCGGCATGGATGGTGAAATAGTCGACGCCCTGCTCGGCCTGCTCGATCAGCGTGTCCTTGAACACCTCCCAGTCGAGCTTGATCGGATCGCCGCCGACCTTCTCCAGCGCCTGGTAGATCGGCACCGTGCCGATCGGAACCGGCGAGTTTCTGAGTATCCAGGAGCGGATGTTGTGGATGTTGCGGCCGGTGGAGAGGTCCATCACCGTGTCGGCGCCCCAGCGGATCGCCCAGACCAGCTTCTCGACCTCCTCGGCCGCGCCGGAGGTCACGGCCGAATTGCCGATATTGGCGTTGATCTTGACCAGGAAGTTGCGGCCGATCGCCATCGGCTCCAGTTCCGGATGGTTGATATTGGCCGGGATGATGGCGCGCCCGCGGGCGATCTCCTCGCGGACGAATTCCGGCGTGACGAATTCGGGCACCGAGGCGCCGAAGCTCTCGCCATCGGCATGGCGCTCCTTCGCGCCTTCCAGCATGGCGGCGCGGCCGAGATTCTCGCGATGGGCGACATAGATCATCTCGGGGGTGATGATGCCGGCCTTGGCGAATTCGTACTGGGTCGCCATCTGGCCGGGCTTGGCCTCGAGGATCGGGCGCTGCGCCGGGCAGGCCGGGACCAGATGCTCCTCCGAGATGTTGCCGTTGTCGGCGGCGGTGACGGCGCGGCCGGGCACGGTCGCAAAGCCGTGCGCATCGAGCCAGGCGCGGCGCGGCTGCGTCAGGCCGGCATTGAGGTCGATCTGCACATCGCTCTCGGTATAGGGGCCGGACGGATCGTAGATGCGCACCGGCGGCTCGGCATCGGTGGTCAGCACCACCTCGCGGAAGGGCACGCGCATTTCGGGATGCTCGGGCGCCGCGACATAGATCTTGCGCGAGCCGATGATCGGCCCGGTCGTCACGCTTTGCGGCGCGGCCTTGACTGAATTCTTCTGGGGCTTGGTGTGGGCGTTCATGGGATCTCCCCCTTGGTCCAAGGTTCAGGAGATCCGGGTGTCTGGACGGTCCAGTCGCTGTTAAGCGGCTACGGAAATAGGGCGTAGGCCGCGTTCCAGTCCCTCCGCCGGTATGACCCGGATCAGGTTCGACGGGTTCGGCGTCGGACGCCATCTCAGCTCTTGCGAGCACCCCTCGGAACGAGACGGAGGTTAGAGGCGCTCGAGAGAGGAAGCAAGCCGGCCTTGGGCCGGCGGCCATGTGATGGCGGCATGGGCGAAGACCGGTGCTGCCGCTTGCGATCGGCTCGGCTCAGACGGTGACGTCGAGATTGCCGCCCTGCCCGGTCGGCAGCGTGGCCTGCTGCTGCTCGGCCGCCTGCTGCAGCATCGCGACCACAGCCTGATCGGCCTTTGCGTTCTGCTTGAGCATTTCGAGCTGCATGGTCTGCTGCGTCGCGGCCGAGCGCATGCTGACCAGACTCTGGGCGATCGCGGCCGACATTTCGCTCATGGGAAAACTCCTCGCCGCGACCATAGGCGGCGAGCCCTTACGCAAATCTGAATCCTCGGCGGCGCTCGCGAGCGATCAGGGTGCGATGATTGACGGCACGCCCCGGGGCATCGGCAGATTGCGGTTTGGCGCAGGCGCGCCTTGGCGGTCGCGTGACATCTGCTCGCGCTCCCGCTGGACCTCGGCGCGTTCCGGCGCGGGCTCGCGCTGCTGGACTTCCTCGGCATTAGGCGCCATCGGCACGCCGGGCGCACGCTCGCGCTGTGCCGTCGGCGTCCGGGGGCTGGATTGTTCTTGTCCGGCTGCCGCTTCGGCGGCGATCAGCCCGATGAGCACGAGACCCGTCAGGAACCAGAATGATCTGCGCATGGAGCCCTCCTGCGCGCTTGGCCGGTCGTCTGCGGAATCCGGCCCGACGATCGAACGCGCAGCGGCGGCGAAGGTTCCATACCAATTTCAGGCGAAGGCCCGGGCGTCCGCGAGGGAAGCGCCCGGGCCGTGCCCTCACCGCGCGTTCTGGCCGGTGAGCAGCGGCGTGATCCGGCGCAGCGTCACGCGCCGGTTCTCGCGCGAGTCGCCTTGCGTCTGGACCTTGAGATATTGCTCGCCATAGCCCTGGGTCGTCAGGTTCTCGGCCGGCACGCCGAAATCGCGCGTCAGGATCTCGGCGACCGACTGGGCCCTGCGGTCCGAGAGCGAGAGGTTGTCGATATCGGAGCCGACGGCGTCGGTATGGCCCTCGACCAGGAAGACCTCGTTCGGCATGCGCTCGACCGCCTGCATCACCGCCTGCGCCAGCACCCGCAGGCGCTGGGCCTGATCGGTGCCGACCGTCCAGGAACCGGAATCGAAGTTGATCGTGTCGACGTCGACGCTGCGCATATGGGCGCGCAGATCCGGCGAGTAGCGTACCTCGTCTAGTGTGTAGCGGCGCGGCACTGGGGCGACCGGCGGGGCGGTGATCGTTTCGTAGATCAGCCGTTCATCGGCGTGGCCGGCATCGACGACATAGCGCTCGCGCGGGATGCGCAGCGGCGGCGGCGGCAATTCGACGATCTCCTCGGCGAAGCGCGGGCGCGGCCCGTCGCGGCGCATATTGTCGATGATGATGATCTCGGTGCCGTCACGCTCGCGCCGCGAGCGCCGCAGCAGCCGGCCGTCGCCATCCGTCACCGTCACGATCTGCGTGCCGTCCCGGCGCTCATAGACCGTGACCGTCTCTTCGCCACGGCGCTCGCTGCGGGTGTCGAGGCCGAGATCGCGGAAGCGCTGGTTCTCGTCTCGCCGGATGATGACGCGATCGTCATCGCCGCGGATGAGCGTCCGGCCGGGTTCGCGGATGATGGTGACGTCACCCTCGCGCGTCTCCTGCCGCCGGCTGCGGACATCGTCGATCCGGTCGGCACCCTGCGTCGCCATGATGCCGCCGATCGCGGCCGCGCCGAGCCCGATCGCGGCCGCCCCGCCGAGGCCGATGCCGCCGCGCCGGCCCTGACGCTCGGGCGGCGGCAGCTGGCCGGGGGCAGGTGCAGCTTGCGAAGGCGCGGCTCCCGGCTGCGGCGGGGCGCCTGGCGCGCGGCCGGCGTTCGGAGCGGGCGCGGGCTGAGCCGGGCTGGGCTGGGCGGTGCCGCCGGCTGCGCCCTGGCCGGTTCCGGGCTGCGCGGGGGCAACGGGCGCCGGTATGGGCGCAGGCTGGCGGTTGAGCCCGGAGGGCGGCTGGGCCGGCGCCGTCGGGGCAGGCGCCGTGCCGGGTTGCGATTGGATGGCCCGTGGCAGCGTGCCCGGTGCGGGAGCCGCCTGTCCGGAGCCGGGCTGGCGGTTCAAGCCCGGCGCTTGCTGTGACGGAGCCGCGCCCGGTTGCGGCGGGGCCGCGGGCGCCCGTCCGGCCGGCGGCACGGCGGTCGGCTGGCCGCCGCCCGGAGCCACCTGACCCGGTGCGGGGCGATTGGGTGCTGCCGGTGCCACGGGGGGCTGGCCTGGCGCGGTCTGCGCCGGAGCGGGCCGGCGCTGGCCGCCCTCGCCCGATGGTGCAACCGGGCTGCCGGGCTGGGCAGCCGGTGCGCCTGGCCGCCCCGGCGAAGGCTGCGGCGCGATCTGGCCGGGAGCCGGACGTTGCGGCGCGCCGGGTACGGCCGAGGGAGTACGCGGAGCCCCCTGTGGGGCGGACGGTGCGATCTGGCCTGGGGCTGCGCCGGCAGGCGGCACGGGGCGACGCGGCTGCTCGGGTTCGCTCGGCATGGCCCGGCCGGCCGGAGGCACCGCCTGCGGGGCGGAAGGCGGGCGCGGCACGTTCGGGTTCACCCCGGCCGGGCGCTCGGGCTGGGCGGGACCGGCCGCCGGCGGCTGACCCGGCGCCGGGCGGGCACCGGGGCGTTCCTGCCCGCCTTGTGGAGGACGTTCCTGCCCGCTCGGCCGCTGGCGCCGCGGATCGGGACGGTCGTCATCGCCCGGCTGGGCCTGGGCGAGCTGGAGCGATGGCGCGGCGAAACTGCCCTGCGATAGAGCGATGGCGGGGATCAGGGTGCCGAGCAGGAGCAGGTTCTTGAGGCGCATGGTGACGTCCGTTTCCAGTTGTTCTTCCGGACAT
Organism: Allobosea sp.; assembly: GCF_017308075.1. GTDB lineage: Bacteria > Pseudomonadota > Alphaproteobacteria > Rhizobiales > Beijerinckiaceae > Allobosea. The sequence continues at coordinate 188,616 of NZ_JAFKFX010000027.1, read as the reverse complement.
CAGCGCTGCCGTGCCCTGAATTCCGGATGAACCGAAAACGGCTGAAATCGGGCACGGTTCCGCTGCCCAAAGGTCAGGCTACGCCCGTTTTTGCGGGTTTCAGAGGCCCGCCTGCGCCTTCACATAGGCCGCGATCTCGGCATGGGTCGCGAACCAGACATCGCCCTTGCCCTTGGCGTGCCGCACCAGCTCCTCGAGGATCCAGAAGCGCGAGCGATAGGTGATGACATGCGGGTGCATCGTCAGCAGGAACAGCCCGCCATCCTGGTAGGCGCCGTCGAATTCGCGGCGGAAGATGTCGAACACGGCTTCCGGCGGCGTATAGGGCCGCAGCGCCTGGAAGCGGTTCATGTTGAAATAGACCGCGTCGTCGCGGATCCACTCGACCGGCAGCTCGACCATCCCGGTCGGCTCGCCGTTCTCGATCAGCTCATAGGGGTCGTCATCGGCGAAGAGCGAGGAATCGTAGAGCAGGCCGAGCTCGCGCTCGACCGCGAGCGTCACCTCGGAAAAATCCCAGGACGGGGTGCGCATGCCGACCGGCCTGACGCCGGTGATCCTCTCCAGCGTATCGGCCGAACGCAGATGCAGCTCGCGCTCCTTGTCGGGCGGCACTGCCGTGTTGACCTCGTGGATCCAGCCATGCAGGCCGATCTCATGGCCTTCCGCGACGACCCGGCGCTGCTCGTCGGGATAGAGCAGGGCGGTGACGGCCGGCACGAAGAAGCTCGCCTTGATCTCTTCCCTCGCCAGCATGGACAGGATGCGCGGCATGCCGGCGCGGTTGCCGTATTGCCCCCAGGACAGCCGTCCGACCGATTTGCCGCCGTCGCGCAACTCATTGGTCTCATGGTCGACGTCGAAGGAGAGCGCGACCGCGCAGCGCGCCCCGCCCGGCCAGCTCTTAGGTTTCAGATTACGGCCGGCGCGCACGCGCTCGACCTTGCCGCGCCAGGTCTCTTCGGGCCACTGCCAGGGTTCGAGATCGTCCATCGTCATGCTCCAGTCACGAGGCCGCTGCCGGCAGCACCGGCACGGCGGCGAGCAGGCGCTTGGTGTAGTCGTGTCGCGGCCGGTCATAGACCTCTGCCGCCGGGCCTTCCTCGACGATCCGGCCGCGATACATCACCGCCACCCGCTCGCAGAGATGGCGCACCACTGAGAGGTCATGGGAGATGAAGATCAGCGTCAGGCCGAGCTCGCTGCGCAGCCGCATCAAGAGGTTGAGGATCTGGGCCTGGATCGAGACGTCGAGCGAGGCGACCGGCTCGTCGCAGATCACGAGGTCCGGCTGCATGGCGAGCGCACGGGCGATCGCGACGCGCTGGCGCTGGCCGCCGGAGAACTGGTGCGGATAGCGGCCGGCGACGGCAGGATCGAGCCCGACGGCGCCGAGCCAGTCGCGGACATATGCGTCGGTCTGCGCCCTGTCGACCAGACCATGGGCGCGCGGGCCCTCGCTGATGCTGTCGCCGATGCGCATGCGCGGGTCGAGCGAGGCGAACGGGTCCTGGAAGATCGTCTGGACGCGGGTGGTCAGCTTGCGCGGCGTCTCGCCGGTGCTCATCACCGGCTGGCCGGAGAGGCGCACCGTGCCGGCGCTCGGCGCGTAGATGCCCGCCGCCATCCGCCCCAGCGTCGACTTGCCGGAGCCGGATTCGCCGACCAGGCCGAGCGCCTCGCCGCGCGGCACGGTCAGGCTGACGGAATCGACCGCCAGCACCGAGACCGCCGGCTTTGCCAGCCCCAACTTCTCAGCCAGCGCCCGCAGGCTACCGGTGCGGGTCTCGAAGCGCTTGCTGACGTCGTCGAGCACGAAATAGGGCGCTGCTTCGTCACCGGCCGGCTCCGCCTTCGCCGCCGTCAGGCGTGGCGGCGGCGCGGCGTCGGGTACTTCGCCGCGCAGCAGGTATGTGCCCGGCTCAGTCCGCGAGGGCAGGGCATCGAGCAGGGCGCGGGTATAGGGATGCTGCGGCCGCGTCAGTACGTCGAGCATCGGGCCTTCCTCGACGATCTTGCCGAGCCGCATCACCGCGACATGCTGGGCGATCGAGGCGACGGTGGCGAGGTCGTGGCTGATCCAGATCAGCGCGGTGCCGAGCTCGGCGACGAGCTCCTTCATCTCGGCCAGGATCTCGGCCTGGATCGAGACGTCGAGAGCGGTGGTCGGCTCGTCGCAGATGATCAGTTTTGGCCCGTGCAGCAGCGCGATCGCGATGGCGACGCGCTGGCGCATGCCGCCCGAGAGCTGGTGCGGGTAGAAATCGACCGTCGCCTCCGGATCGGGGATGCGCACCTGTGCGAGACCCTCGATCGCGCGCCGGCGCGCCTCGGTTGCCGTGATCTTCCGATGCGCCTCCAGCGCCAGCCGGATCTGCTCGCCGATGGTCAGGACCGGGTTCAGCGTCATCAGCGGGTCCTGGAAGACCATCGAGACGGTCTTGCCGCGCAGCGCCCGGAGCTCGTCCTGCAGCAGGCCGGTGAGCTCGCGCCCTTCGAGCTTCACCGAGCCGCCGGCGACGCGGCCGGGCGGGTCGATCAGGCCGATGATCGAGAAGCCGGTGACGCTCTTGCCCGAGCCGGATTCACCGACGAGCCCCATCACCTCGCCGCGCCGCAGCGAGAAGGAGACGCCGTCGACCGCCTTCACCACCCCGGCGCGGGTGAAGAAATGCGTGCTGAGGTCGGTGACCTCTAGGAGAGCTGCGTCGGTCATGGTTTGCTCCCTTCTCCCCCTGCGGGAGAAGGTGCCGGCAGGCGGATGAGGGGTCGCGCGACATTGCTGAATGTCGTCCTTCGCTCTTGGCGCCAACCTGCCGGCGTCGCGCGACCCCTCACCCCAGCCCTCTCCCGCAAGGGGAGAGGGGGCACGGTGGCGGCCAGTCCCGGCGAGAGCACCCTCATCGCTTCAGCCTCGGATTGACCTGGTCGCGGATCTGGTCGCCGACGAGATTGATCGCGACGATCAGCAGGATCAGGGCGAGGCCGGGATAGATCGAGATCCAGTAGCGGCCCGACAGCATGTACTGGAAGCCATTGGCGATCAGCGCGCCGAGCGAGGGCTCGGTCACCGGCAGGCCGACGCCGAGGAAGGACAGTGTCGCCTCGAGTGCGATCGCGTTGGCGACCTGCACGGTCGCGACCACGATCAGCGGCGGCAGGCAGTTCGGCAGGATATGGCGCCAGACCACCTGCCGCGCCGGCAGCGGCGTCGAGAGTGCCGCCTCGACATAGTCCTTGCCGCGCTCGGCCGAGGCCGCGCCATGGGCGGTGCGGGCGAAATAGGCGTATTGCGCGGCGGCGAGCGCGGCGATCAATTGCGCCTTGCCCTGGCCGAGCAGGGCCGAGATCACCAGCGCGAGCAGGATCGCCGGGAAGGCGAGCTGCAGGTCGATCACCCGCATGATGAAGGCTTCGCGCCGTCCCCCGAGATAGGCCGCGCTGATGCCGAGCCCGACGCCGACGACGAAGGCGATGGCGCCGGCGACCAGGCCCATCTGCAGCGAGATGCGCAGGCCGTAGAGGATGGCGGAGAACAGGTCGCGCCCCTGCGCATCGGTGCCGAGCCAGTGGACATAACCGCCGGAACCGACAAAGCCGGGCGGCCGGCGGGCATCCATCAATGCGAGCTTGGCGAGGTCGTAGGGGTCCTGCGGCGCGATCAGCGGCGCGAGCAGGGCGACGCCGACCAGCGCCACGACGAGGGCGAGCGCCGCGACCGCGATCCTGCTCTCGCGGAACTCGGCCCAGAAGCGTCTGGCGGGCGAATCCTTGCGCATCAGCCGCGCCCCTTCCGCAGCCGCGGATCGAGCGCGAAATAGGCCAGGTCGACCAGGAAGTTGATCATGATGAAGACGAAGGCGACCAGCATCAGATAGGCGACCATCACCGGCCGGTCGAGCGACTGGATGGAGTCGATGATCAGCTTGCCGATGCCCGGCCAGGAGAAGATCGTCTCGGTGACCACGGCGAAGGCGAGCGTCGAGGCGAATTCGAGCCCGAACACCGTGACGAGCGGGATCGAGATCAGCCGCAGCACATGCCGGCGCAGCACGGTCCATTCCGACAGGCCGGCGGCGCGGGCGAACTTCACCGTGTCGCTCAGCATGACCTCCCGGGTGCCGGCGCGCGCGAGGCGCGTCATCAAGGCGAGCTTGAAGAAGGCGAGATTGGCGGCCGGCAGCAGCATGTGGCTGAGCCCGTTCGCGGTCAGGAAGCTCCATTCGACACCGAGCAGCGCGGCGGTGTCGCCGCGTCCGCCGGCCGGCAGGATCTGCAATTCGACGGCGAAGGTCATGATCAGCACGAGGCCGATCCAGAAGGTCGGCACCGAGAAGCCGAGGATCGAGATCGCCATGATCGTCTTGGCGAGCGCGCTGTCCGGCCGGTAGCCGGCATAGATGCCGGCCGGGACGCCGATCAGTGCCGCGCCGACCACGGCGGCGATCGTCAGCTCCAGCGTCGCCGGCAGGCGCGACAGGATCAGCTCCAGCACCGGCATGCCGAAGACGAAGGAGCGGCCGAAATCGCCGTGCAGCACGCGGCCGAGAAAGGTGAAATACTGTTCCCAGAGCGGCTTATCGAGCCCGTAGCGGGCGATCGTCTCGAGGCGGATATCCTGGCTGACATCGGGGCCGATCAGCACGTCGATCGGATTGCCGATCGCATAGACGCCGATGAAGACCAGCGCCGACATGACGAGCATGACGGCGAGCGCCTGCAGGATCCGCTCGAGGACGTGCGTCAGCATCGGCGCGGCGTTCTTCGGAAAATGCCCTCGGACCTTGTCCTGCGGAGCCGCAAAGCGGCGTCCCGAAGGACGGTCCAGGGTGCACCGGAGCATCCTTCGAGACGCGATCTGCGATCGCTTCTCAGGACAAGGTCCGAGGAGGGACCGCTCGTCACGGCCAGCTCTCCGCCATCGCCGCCCGCGTCTCCTCGACTCCGGCCGTCCAGACCCTGAGCATCTCCGCGTCGGGGCGCTGGTAGCGGCCGTGGAAATTGCCGTCGCCGAGGATCTCGCGCTTTCGCTGGGGATTGGCTGCCTGGTAGAGGGCGGCATCGAACGGCGGCTTGACGATGTCCGGCATGGCCACGCCCTCGAGGCGGGTCCAGGGAAAATTCTCCATCCAGGAGGCATGCGACGCGGCCGGGTCGATCTGCCGGACGGCGGCCTGGAACAGCGGGCCGGCCCACCAGTTGTGCATCTTGACGCTGGCGTCGGGGCGCCTGCCCATCCATTCCGTGGCGAGCGTCATCGCCGGCGAATTGCCGCCATGGCCGTTGACCAGCACGATACGGCGGAAGCCGGAGCGGTAGACGCCTTCGAGCAGGTCCTCGATCACGGCGAGATAGGTGCTCATCCGCAGCGAGACCGTGCCTGGATAGGCGGTGAAGCCCGGCGTCATGCCGTAGGCCAGCACCGGAAAGACCGGAATCCCGAGTGGTTCGGCGGCCTCGTTCGCGACGCGCTCGGCGAGGATCGCATCGGTGGCGAGGCTCAAATAGGCATGCTGCTCGACGCAGCCGAGCGGCACCACGCAACGGTCGTCGCGCTTCGCCTGTTCCTCGATCTGCATCCAGTTCATCCGGGAAACCAGCATGACCGATCCTTGCGTTTCGACGAAACCACGTCATCCTTGACAGCCGCATCCGGGGTCGTCAAGTTCCATATGGAACCAAGTCAGGGAGTGTCGCAATGCGCCTCGCGCCGACCGCCTTGTCGAAGCTGGACAGCGAGCGCGAGGCCGCTCTGCGCAATCTCGACCCGTTGATCGTCACCAAGCTCTGGGGCAATCCCTGCTGGCTCTCCTTCCGGCTGAATTTCATCGCCTTCCGCTTCAATGATCCGGTCTATCGCTGGATCGAGACGCGCTACGGGCTGGTCCGGCCGGAATTCGTCGCGCTCTACGCGGTCGGCCTGAAGGGCGGCGTCGCCGCCAAGAACATCGTCGCCTCTGCCGGGCTGCCGAAGAACACGCTGTCGCGCGCCATCCAGAAGCTGCTCGAGCGCCGTCTGCTCAAGCGCGAGAGCGATCCCGACGACCTGCGCAGCTATGTGCTGGCCCTCACCCCTGCCGGCAGGGCGATCTTCGACGAGACCATGCCGCGGATGGTGCAGCAGCAGGCTGCGATGCTGGGCGTGTTGAGCGAGGCCGAGCAGAAGCAGCTCTGCGAGCTCCTGGACAAGATGGTGATCGCCTCTCCGACCTGGCCTGTCGACCTCGAACCCGAAGGTAACCCGTCATGACCGAGACCTTGCGCATCTTCCCGCTCTGGCGGCGAGCCACCTTCGTTGCCCTGTGCGGCATCGGGCTCGCCGGCCCCGCTCTCGCCCAGAACCTGACCATCGGCGTGCGCGCCGGCCCGGAATCGATCGATCCGCATTTCACCGCGACCGGTACCCATGCCGAGGCGCTGAAGCATGTCTTCGACACGCTGACGTGGTCAGGCGACAAGCTGCAGATCGAGCCGAGGCTGGCGACGAGCTGGAAGGCGATCGAGCCCGCCGTCTGGGAGTTCAAGCTGCGGCCCGGCGTGAAGTTCCATGACGGCTCCGACTTCACCGCCGAGGACGTCAAGTTCTCGATCGAGCGCATCCCGGTCGTGGCCGGACCGAACCCGACGACGATCTATGTCCGCCGCGTCAAGGAAGTGAAGATCGTCGACCCGCTCACCGTCCACATCGTCACCGACGGACCGGCGCCGAATCTGCCGAACGATTTCATCCGGCTCTTCATCGTCTCGCACAAGGCGGCCGCCGGCCTGACCAAGGACAATGCCAACGAAGCCTTCAACGGCGGCAAGGCGGCGATTGGCACCGGTCCCTATAAATTCGTCTCCTGGACGCCGAAGGACCAGCTCGTGCTCGACCGTTTCGACGGCTACTGGGGCGAGAAGCAACCTTGGGCCCGGGTGCTGCGCAAGGAACTGCCGAACGATGCCGCCCGCGTCGCCCAGCTCAAGGCCGGCCAGGTCGACATCATCGTGCGCGCCCCGGCCTCCGACGTGCCGACGCTGAAGCGCGATGCCAAGCTTTCGGTCGCGACCATCGACACCGTCTATGTCTTCAACATGGAGCTCGACATGCGGGACAAGTCCCCGCAGGTCAGCGCCAAGGACGGCTCGCCCCTCCCGAAGAACCCGATGCAGGACGCCAGGGTCCGCGAGGCCATCGACCTCGCCATCGACCGGCCGGCCCTCGCCGAGATCGCGATGGAAGGGCTGGGGGCACCGGTCAACCAGCTGGTGACGCCGGATATCGCCGGCTACAACAAGAGCCTGCCGCCGCTGAAGCCCGATCTCGCCAAGGCCAAGAAGCTGATGGAGGAGGCCGGCTACCCGAACGGCTTCAAGGTCGGCTTCTCCTTCACCAGCGATCGCCTGCCCGGCGACCGGCAGGTCGGCACCTCGATCGCCCAGATGCTGGCGCGGATCGGTATCGAGGTGAACGCCAACGCCCAGCCCGGCGCCGTCTTCTTCCCGGCCCGGCTGCGCGGCGAGTTCTCGCTGTCCATGTCCGGCTGGGGCACGCTGACCGGCGAGGCGAACTACACGCTCTCCTCGGTGGTGCACTCCAATGACCCCGCCAAGAAGCTCGGCGCCTTCAACGTGCTCGGCTACAAGAACGCGGAGCTCGACAAGCTGATCGAGGATGCCGCGATCGAGATGGACGAAGCCAAGCGCAACGACCTCCTGGCGCAGGCCAACGCCATCGTCGCCAAGGACCGGCCGCGCCTGCCGATCGTCGCCGTCGGCTCGGCCTGGGCGATGCAGAAGGCCAAGGTGACCATCCGCCCGCGCGTCGACGAGGACACGCTGGCCATGGACATCAAGCCGGCGAAGTAAGGGAACCAGGACATGGATGCTCGCCCTTGTGGCGAGCATCCATGTCCTGAACATCGGACTGCCCGGACGAAGACGTGGATGGTCGGGACGAGCCCGGCCATGCGTCGCGGCGCACCCTCACCACGATGTGACTGAAGTCAGGATAAGCAAAAATGACCATCGCTCTCGCCATCCATGGCGGCTGCGGCACCTTGCCCAAATCCGAAATGACCGACGCCGAATGGGCCGAGGCCAAGGCCCATCTCGCCAAGTCGCTGCGTGCCGGCTGGGCGATACTGGCCAAGGGCGGTAGCGCCGTCGATGCGGTCGAAGCGGCGGTCGTGGTGATGGAGGATTCTGCCCATTTCAATGCCGGCCATGGCGCCGCCCTCAATGCCGATGGCGAGCATGAGCTCGACGCTTCGATCATGGACGGCGCGACGCTGGCCGCCGGGGCGCTTTGTGCCGTCAAGCGCATCCGCAATCCCGTCACCGCCGCCAAGGCGCTGATGCGCCGCGGCGACCCGCTGCTGCTGACCGGCCCGGCCGGCGACGCCTTCGCCCAGGCCGAGGGGCTCGACATCGTCACCAATGAGCATTTCTCGACCGAGCGCCGGCGCAAGAACCTCGCCTCGATGAAGATCCGCGAGCTCGTCGGCACCATGGCCGGAGCGAGCGAGGCCGAGAAGCACGGTACGGTCGGCGCCGTCGCCCGCGACCAGGCCGGTCATCTCGCCGCCGCGACCTCGACCGGCGGCTATACCAACAAGCCGCCGGGCCGCGTCGGCGATTCCCCGATCATCGGCGCGGGTACCTATGCGCGCGACGGGCGCTGCGCCGTCTCCGGGACCGGCAAGGGCGAGTATTTCATCCGCTATTGCGTCGGCCACGAGATCGCGTCGCTGATCGGCTATGCCGGGCTCTCGCTCCAGGAAGCAGCCGAGCGCGCCATGGCCGAGCTGACGGCGCACAAGATCGGGGCAGGCCTCGTCGCCATCGGGGCCGATGGCGAGATCGTCGCACCCTATAACAGCGGCGGCATGTATCGCGGCTGGGTCACGCCTGACGGCCTCGTCCATGTCGCGACCCATGCCGATGTCGACATGGTGGGGCAGGCGTGATGCCGCATCGCTTCTCTGCCCCTCCGGAGTCATCCCGGACGAGCGGCATCGCCGCGCAGCTCCGGGATCCATCGGAGGGCTCCGGCGCTCTACGATGGATCCCGGCGCTCCGCTTCGCTGCGGCCGGGATGACGGCAGGAACATCGTCATGAAGGTATCCGAACCGATCCTGATCTGGGGCGCAGGCGCGATCGGTGGCACGCTCGGCGCCTATTGGGCGCGGGCCGGCGTGCCCGTGCTGCTGGTCGACATCGCGCCCGAGCATGTCGAGGCCTGCCGGACATCGGGCCTATCGATAACCGGCCCGGTCGAGGAATTTCGGCAGGTGGTGCCGGCAGCGACGCCGCAGGAGCTCTCCGGCAGCTATTCCCGCATCGTGCTGGCGGTGAAGGCCGGGGCGACGGAGGCCGCGCTCGCGGCACTGACGCCGCATCTCGCGGAGGACGGCTTCGTGCTCTCGGCCCAGAACGGGCTCAACGAGATCACCATTGCAAGGGCGGTCGGCGAGGCGCGCACCATGGGCTGCTTCGTCAATTTCGGGGCCGACTGGCATGGTCCCGGCGAGATCCTCTACGGCAATCGCGGCGCCGTCGTCGTCGGCGAGCTCGATGGGGCGATGACCGACCGGGCCCGCGAGATGCACCGTTTGCTCAGGTTGTTCGAGCCGGACGCGATCCTGACCGACAACATCTACGGCTATCTCTGGGGCAAGCTCGCCTATGGCGCGATGCTGTTCGGCACCGCCCTCACCAACGATTCGATGTCGGCGAACTTCGCCGATCCGGCGCGGCTGCCGGTCTGGTTGGCGCTCGGGCGCGAGGTAGGCGCTGTCGCGGCGGCACGCGGCGTCGCCTCGCTCGGCTTCGGCGACTTCGATCCGAAGGTCTTCGCACCCGGCGCGCCCGAGGGCCCGCAGGAGAAGACCATTGCCTGGCTCGCCGACTATACCGCGAAGACGGCCAAGACCCATTCCGGCATCTGGCGCGACCTTGCCGTCCGCAAGCGCAGGACCGAAGCCCGGCCGCAGATCGGCATCATCTCGGCGCTCGGCCGCGAGGTCGGCGTCGCGACGCCAGCGCTCACGACGCTGGTCACGCTCATCGAAGACATCGAGGAAGGCCGCCGGCCGATGGCGTTCGAAACCCTGAAGGTGCTGATCGAGCAATGCAGATCCGTTTCGATGACCGTGTAGCCCTCGTCACCGGCGCCGCGCAGGGCATCGGCCGCGCCATCGCCCAGGCGCTGGCCCAGGCCGGCGCCCGTATCCATCTCGTCGATCTTGATGGCGAGGGCATCGCTGGCGTGGCCAGGGAACTGGGCGCGGCCGCTCATGTCGCCGATCTCGGCGGGCCCGCAGCGGCGCAGGAGACGGTCGCCGCCGTGCTTGCGGCCGAGGGCCGGCTCGACCTTCTGGTCAACGCCGCCGGCGGCGTGCGCGGCCAGGTCGGACGGCCGATCGAGGAGATCTCCGAGTCCGACTGGCGCGCCATCTTCGCCGCCAATGTCGACGCCGCCTTCTTCCTGTCTCAGGCCGTTGCACCGGCGATGAAGCAGGCTGCTTACGGCCGCATCGTCAACATTTCCTCGGGCGCGGGCCTGCGGCCGAGCCTGACCGGCATCCAGGCCTATGCCAGCGCCAAGCACGCTTTGGTCGGGCTGACCCGGCAGCTCGCCTGGGAACTCGGCCCGCATGGCATCACCGTCAATTCGGTGGCGCCCGGCTTCGTCCGCTCCAACCCGGCGACCGAGCGGCAATGGCAGTCCTATGGCGCGGAAGGCCAGAAGCGGCTGGTCGACGGCATCCATACCCGCCGGCTCGGCACGCCGGCCGACATCGCCCATGCCAGCCTGTTCTTCCTCTCGGAGCAGGCGGGCTGGACAACCGGCCAGGTTCTGTCGGTCGATGGCGGACGTTCCTGAGTTTCTCCCCGAAAGGGATGATCCGGCTCATTGCTGAGCCGGATTGCCACATGCGCAAGTATCGCCCTAGAGTGCGCGCCGGGTGGCACTCGCCGCCTGCCGAAAGTGAAGGGAGAGCACGTGGCAACGGGCACCGTGAAGTGGTTCAACGAGACCAAAGGGTACGGATTCATCACGCCGGATGCCGGCGGCAGCGATGTCTTCGTGCATATCAGCGCAGTCGAGCGCTCCGGCCTGCGCGGCCTGAACGAAGGCCAGAAGATCAGCTACGATCTGGAAGCAGACCGCAAGACCGGCAAGTCGGCGGCCGTCAACCTCAAGACTGCCTGAAGACACCGGCCTATCGAGGGTCGCGGACAAGCGGCGTCTGCTTCCCCGCCATATAGAACTCGTCAAGAACTGATGATTCCAGGCATTTCCGTCGCCGATCGGCGGCGGCCAGGAGCGCAAGGCAAGGCCAGGCTCCTCCGCGGCGCTGGTCGCTTGCAATCGCATCGCTGTCATCGATCTGCATTACGCCTGCTCTAAGCGGGAGGGCTTGCCATGGCGCGCCAGAGCGCCGGGGAGGGAGAGCCCAGTGGATCGCAGTTTCGACCTCGCCATCGTCGGCGCCGGTATCGTCGGCCTCGCACATGCTTTGGCCGCCGCAAGGCGCGGGCTGAAGGTCGTCGTGATCGATCGCGATGCGCAGGCCAATGGCGCGTCCGTCCGCAATTTCGGCTTCGTCACCGTCACCGGCCAGCAGGCGGGCGAAACCTGGCAGCGGGCGCGGCGCTCGCGCGATGTCTGGGCCGAAATCGCCCCGAAGGCGGGGATTGCGCTGGTCCATGCCGGGCTCTGCCTCGCCTCGCGCCGGTCGGAGGCGACCGCCGTGCTCGAGGCCTTCCTTGCCACCGAGATGGGCGAGGGCTGCGCGGTGCTGCGCGGCGAGGCCCTGGCGCAGCGCTTCCCCTTCCTCGCGCCCGGCCAGGAGGCGGCGCTCTGGAGCCCGCATGATCTGCGTGTCGAATCGCGCGAGGCGATCCCGCTGCTCGCCGCTCATCTCGCGCGCGACTGGGGCGTCTCCTTTCTGCGCCAGGCGACGGTGCGCGGCGTCGCCCTGCCGGTGATCGAGACCTCGGAAGGCGCCCTGCGTGCCGATGCCGCCATCATATGCCCCGGCGACGACTTCACCGGCCTCCATGCCGACGAGCTCAGGCGCGCCTATCCCGCACTGACCCGCTGCAAGCTGCAGATGCTGCGGGTCCGCACGGCAACCTCCGGGCCCGACCTGCCCTGCGCGGTCATGTCGGATCTCTCGCTGGTGCGCTATCTCGGCTATGCCGAGCTGCCCGAGGCCGCCGCCCTGCGTGCCCGGCTGGAGCGTGAGCAGCCGGAGCACCTCGCCAACGGCATCCACCTGATCACCGTCGCCTCGGCCGATGGCAGCCGCGTCGTCGGCGATTCCCACCATTATGCGGCAACGCCCGATCCGTTCGCGCAGGACGCCGTCGACGCGCTGATCCTCGACGAATACGAGGCGGTCTTCGGCGTGCGCCCGCCTGTCGAGACGCGCTGGCTCGGTACCTATGCCAGCCTGCCCGACCGGCCGATGCTGCGCGAGGCGATCGCCGAGCGTGTCCGCCTGGTGATCGTCACCTCGGGAACCGGGGCTTCTACCTCCTTCGCGATCGGCGAAGAGACCATTGCGGAGATGTTCGGATGAGCGCCGTCGCCATGCTTTCGTTCAAGGCCGTCAAGGCGGTGGTGCTGGACTGGGCCGGCACGGTCGTCGATTTCGGCTCGCGTGCGCCGATGGGCGCCTTCGTCGAGGTTTTCGCCCGCTTCGGCGTCGCCATCAGCATCGCCCAAGCGCGCGGCCCGATGGGCCTGCCGAAGCGCGCCCATATCGCCGCGCTGCTGGCCGAGCCGGCGATCGCCGAGGCCTGGCGCGCCGCTCATGGCGCGCTGCCGGACGAGCAGGCGATCGACGCCGTCTATGCCGAGTTCGTGCCGCTGAATGCCGCTGTCGTCACCGACTATGTCGAGCTGATCCCCGGCGCTGCCGAGACTGTCGCCAATCTGCGCCGGCGTGGGCTCAGGATCGGCTCGACCACGGGCTATACCCGCGAGATCATGGAACGCCTGCTGCCGGCCGCGGCGGCGCAGGGCTATCGGCCCGACAATCTCGTCTGCGCCGGCGATCTCGCGGAAGGGCGGCCGAGCCCGCTGATGATGTATCGCTGCTTCGCCGATCTCGGCGTCTATCCACCCTCCAGCGTCGTCAAGGTCGACGACACCGAGCCGGGCATCGCCGAAGGCGCGGCCGCCGGATGCTGGACGGTCGGCCTAGCCGTCTCCGGAAATTGCGTCGGCCTCTCGCTGGCGGAGTGGAACGAGTTGCCCCTGCTCGAGCAGCAGGTCCTGCGCGGCAAGGCGGCGGCGCGGCTGCGGGCCGCCGGCGCCGACTATGTCGTCGACAGCATCGCCGAGCTCGTCGGCGTGGTCGAGGCGATTGATTCGACCCTGCTGGCGCGCGCCGCGGCGAAACAGCCGGCCTGAGCCCGGAACAGCGAAAGCAGGAGCACGAACGGACCGGCGACCGCCCCTCGCCGGTGCTCACCCCGCTTTGCCCGCGAATGCGGCACGGATGCCCAATTTAGAACGATTGACAAACAAAACGGCAGCGCTGAGAGTTCGTAGGTATACAAACGAATTTCCTTGCCGGCTTGGCGCCATTGATGCGCCCGGCTTAGGGTGGGGAGCCGCGGCGAGGGGCCGCAAGCAAGAAGATCGATCAGCCAGTGGGGGACAGCCATGAAGATTGACCGTCGCCAATTCGTCAGCGGAGCCGTGATCGGAGCGGCCACGCTGGCAACGCCCTCGCTGCTGCGCGCCCAGGGTGCGCCGATCAGGATCGGCGAGATCAACAGCTACACCTCCCAGCCAGCCTTTCTGAAGCCCTATCGCCAGGGCTGGGAACTCGCGCAGGAGCAGGTCAACGCCGCTGGTGGCGTGCTCGGCCGCAAGATCGAGACGCTGTTCCGCGACGATGCCGGCAAGCCCGAGGATTCGGTGCGCCTCGCTGGCGAGCTGATCAATGCCGAGAAGGTCGATCTGCTCTCCGGCGGCTTCCTCTCCAATGTCGGCCTCGCCATCGCCGACTACGCCCTCCAGAACAAGCGGCTCTACGTCGCCTCCGAGCCGCTTTCCGACGCGATCGTCTGGGCCAAGGGCAACCGCTACACCTTCCGCCTGCGCCCCTCGACCTACATGCAGGCGGCGATGCTGGTCGAAGAGGCCGCCAAGCTCCCGGCCAAGAAATGGGCGACCGTCGCGCCGAACTATGAGTACGGCCAGTCGGCGGTGAAGTGGTTCAAGGAGCTGCTCAAGAAGGCGCGGCCCGATGTCGAGTTCGTCGCCGAGCAGTTCCCGGCGCTCGGCCGCATCGATGCGGGCGCCACCGTGCAGGCGCTCGAGGCGGCTAAGCCCGACGCGATCTTCAATGTCACCTTCGCCGCCGATCTCGCCAATTTCGTCCGCCAGGGCAATACGCGCGGGCTGTTCGAGGGCCGCGCCGTCGCCTCGATGCTGACCGGCGAGCCGGAATATCTCGACCCGCTCGGCGCCGAGGCCCCGGTCGGCTGGATCGTCACCGGCTATCCCCAGGCCGACATCCAGACGCCGGACCACGTCAAGTTCCGCGAAGCCTATCGCGCCAAGTACAATGACTATCCGCGGCTCGGCTCGGTCGTCGGCTACGACACCATGAACGCCATCGCCGCCGGCCTCGCCAAGGCGGGCACGACCGACAATGAGAAGCTCGTCGACGCGCTGAAGGGGCTGAAGTTCACCTCGGCCTTCGGCCCGGTCGAGTTCCGCGCTTCCGACCATCAGGCGACGCTCGGCGCCTATGTCGGCAAGACCGCGGTCAAGAACGGCAAGGGCGTGATGGTCGACTGGCGCTATGCCGACGGTGCCAAATACCTGCCCTCGGATGCCGAGGTGAAGGCGCTGCGCCCGGCGGGCTGAAACCCGCTTCAATCTGATATTGACTAGATCCCGGCCGCGACATTGCGTTGCGGCCGCTGGAAGAGTGCGCCCTTTTCGCCCGGTTCGATGGATGTCGGTATGATCGACCTGATTTTCGCACAGACGCTGAACGGTCTGGCCTCGGCCTCGTCGCTGTTCCTCGTCGCCTGCGGGCTCTCGATCATCTTCGGCGTGACGCGGATCGTGAACTTCGCGCATGGCTCCTTCTACATGCTGGGCGCCTATCTCGCCTTCACGTTGGTCTCCTATTTCGGCGGCTCCGAAGCGCTCGGCTTCTGGGGCGGGGTCGTGCTCGCCGCGTTGATCGTCGCGGCGATCGGTGCCCTGGTCGAGATCACCGTATTGCGCCGGATCTATCAGGCGCCGGAACTCTTCCAGCTGCTCGCCACCTTCGGCCTGGTGCTGATGGTGCAGGACATCGCACTCGCGATCTGGGGAGCGGAGGACAAGCTCGGTCCGCGCGCGCCGGGCTTCAAGAGCTTCGTCGTACTGATGGGCAGCCGCTTCCCGACCTATGAGCTCTTCCTGATCGTGGTCGGGCCGATCATGCTCGCCCTGCTCTGGTTCCTGTTCCAGAAGACGCGCTGGGGCACTTTGGTACGCGCCGCGACGCAGGACCGCGAGATGGTCGGCGCGCTTGGCGTCAACCAGCGCCTGCTCTTCACCTCGGTCTTCGCCTTCGGCGCGGGGCTGGCAGGTCTCGGGGGCGCGCTGCAGCTGCCGCGCGAGGCGGTCAACCTGCACATGGACCTGTCGATGATCGCCGAGGCCTTCGTCGTGGTCGTCGTCGGCGGGCTCGGCAGCGTCACCGGTGCCTATCTCGCCGCCGTGCTGATCGGCGTGATCCACGCCTTCGGCATCCTGATCTTCCCGAAGATCACGCTCGTTCTGGTCTTCCTGGTCATGGCGGTGGTGCTGATGGTCAAGCCCTATGGGCTGATGGGCAGGCGGCCGGTCGGCAGCGCCCATGCCCATGGCCCGGTCGAGCCGCTGCTGCTGCCGGCGAGCCCGGCCGCCAAGGGCCTCGGCCTGCTGGCGCTGGCGCTGCTCCTGGTTGCGCCCTTCATCGTCGCCGATCACTGGCTGCTGACCCTGACCGAGCTCTCGATCTTCGCGCTCTTCGCCGCGTCGCTGCACCTGATGATGGGGCCCGGCGGCATGGCCTCCTTCGGCCACGCCGCCTATTTCGGCCTCGGCGCCTATGGCGCGGCACTCGCCGTGAAATGGCTCGCTCTGCCGATGCTGCCGGCGCTCGCCTTCGCGCCCTTCCTGGCGGGCATTGCCGGCTTCGTCTTCGGTTGGTTCTGCGTCCGGCTCTCGGGCGTCTATCTGGCTATGCTGACGCTGGCCTTCGCCCAGATCGCCTGGGCGACCGCCTTCCAATGGGTCGATCTCACCGGCGGCGACAACGGCATCCTCGGCGTCTGGCCGGCTGCCTGGGCGAACTCGAAGCTGGTCTTCTATTATCTCACGCTGGTGATCTGCGTCGCCTTCGTGCTGCTGCTGCGGGTCTTCGTCTTCGCGCCCTTCGGCTATGCTCTGCGGGCGGGGCGCGACAGCCCGCTCAGGGCCGAGGCGATCGGCCTGCCGGTGATGCGCATCCAGTGGCTCGCCTTCATCATCGCCGCCTTCGCGGCGGGCATTGCCGGCTCGCTCTTCGCCTTCTTCAAGGGCTCGGTCTTCCCGACCTATATGGCGATCCCGCGCTCGGTCGACGCGCTGTTGATGGTGCTGCTCGGCGGCGTCCAGACGGTTTCGGGCCCGATCGTCGGCGCCTTCGCCTTCATGGGCCTGCAGGAGCAGCTCGCCAAGGCGACGATGTACTGGCGCTTCGTGCTCGGCGCCTCGATCGTACTGCTCGTCATCCTGTTCCCGCGCGGGCTGGTCGGCACCACGCTCGCCCTCGCCGAGCGCCGCCGCGAGGATGGCGGCGCCGCGCCTGCCGCCACGCCGGAGCCAGCCCGATGACCCCGGTCCTCGAAGTCCGCAATCTCGGCAAGTCCTTCGGCGGCGTCCGCGCCGTCGACGATGTCAGCTTTGAGGTCGAGGCCGGCAAGCTGCTCGCTCTGATCGGCCCGAACGGCGCCGGCAAGACCACCTGCTTCAACATGCTGAACGGCCAGCTGCTTTCCGATCGCGGCGAGGTCATCCTCGCCGGCCGCCGCATCAGCGGGCTGAAGCCGCGCGAGGTCTGGCGGCTCGGCGTCGGCCGCACCTTCCAGATCACCGCCACCTTCGCTTCGATGAGCGTGCGCGAGAACGTCCAGATGGCGCTGATCTCGCATGCCGGCGAGATCTGGAAACTGTTCGGCCGGGCCAAGGATCGCCATGTCACCGAAGCCGATGCGCTGCTCAGCCAAGTCGGCATGCTCGATCAGGCCGAGCGCGCCTGCGGCGTACTCGCCTATGGCGATCTGAAGCGCGTCGAGCTCGCCGTCGCCATCGCCAACCAGCCAAAACTTCTCCTGATGGACGAGCCGACGGCCGGGATGGCGCCACGCGAGCGCATCGCCCTGATGGCGCTGACCGCCGAAATCGCCCGGCAGCGCGGCATCGCCGTGCTCTTCACCGAGCACGACATGGACGTCGTCTTCGCCCATTCCGATGCCGTGCTGGTGCTCGACCGCGGCCGGTTGATCGCGCAGGGCAAGGCCGAGGAGGTCCGCAACGACCCGGCGGTACGCGCCGTCTATCTTGGCTCCGGCGCGACTTCGGGAGGCCATTGATGAGCGCCACCATGCTCGAGATCGAAGGGCTGAACGCCTATTACGGCCGCGCCCATATCCTGCAGGGCGTCGGCTTCTCGATGGACCGCGGCGAGGTACTGGCGCTGATGGGCCGCAATGGCGCCGGCAAGTCGACGACGATGAAGGCGGTGATGGGGCTCGTTGCGCCGCAATCGGGCCGCGTCGTCTTCGACGGGCAGCCGATCGCCGGGCGCGAGCCCTTCGAGATCGCAAGGCTCGGCCTCGGCTATGTCCCCGAGGACCGGCGGGTCTTCTCCGAGCTCAGCGTCATGGAGAACCTAGCCGTCGGGCGCCGGCCGCGCCGCGATAACGTGCCCTATTGGACGCCGGAGCGCCTGTTCGAGCTCTTCCCCAATCTCGGCCGCATGCGTGACCGGCCGGGCGGGGCGATGTCGGGCGGCGAGCAGCAGATGCTGACCATCGCCCGCACCCTGATGGGCAATCCCAGCCTCGTCCTGCTCGACGAGCCCTCGGAAGGGCTCGCCCCGGTCATCGTCGAGGACATGGCCAAGACCATCCTGGCGCTGAAGAGCGAGGGGCTCTCGGTGCTGATCTCCGAGCAGAACCTGCATTTCGCCGGCTCGGTCGCCGACCGCGCCACGATCATCGAGAAGGGCCTGATCCGCTTTACCGGCACCATGGCCGAGCTCAAGGCCAACGACGCGGTGCGCTCGCAGTATCTGTCGGTGTGAGGCTTCGTCAGTCCGGGGCGCTGAGCGGCAGCGCCTTGGAAACATGCACACCACGCTTCCCGTCATGGTCGGGCTTGACCCGACCATCCACGTCTTTGCTGGTCGAGACCTGAGTTCAAGATGTGGATGCTCGCCACAAGGGCGAGCATGACGAAATGGCAGCGTTGCATCCGATCTGGCCCGCAAACGAAAAACCCCGGAAGCTTGCGCTTCCGGGGCAGGTGCCCGGCAGTGACGATGCCAGGTGGGAGGAAGCTTACCAGCCGGCCAAGACCTGGCCCTTGAAGCGCTCGGCGACGAAGGCCTTCACCTCGGGCGTGTGATAGGTCTCAAGCAGCGTCTTGACCCAGGGCTTGTCCTTGTCGGCGGTGCGCACCGCGATGACGTTGACATAGGGACCCTTGGCGTCCTCGCGCAGGATCGCGGAGGTCGGATCGATCTTGGCGTCGACGGCATAGTTGGTGTTGATCGCGGCGGCGGCGACGTCGGCCAGCGAGCGCGGCGTCTGGGCGGCCTCGATCTCGATGATCTTCAGCTTCTTCGGGTTCGAGGTGATGTCGGCGACCGTCGGCTTGAAGCCGGTGCCGTCCTTGAGCTTGATCACGCCCTTGTCCTGCAGCAGCAGCAGGGCGCGCCCGCCATTGGTCGGATCGTTCTGGATCGCGACCGTGGCCCCGTCCGGAATTTCGGCCCAGCTCTTGTACTTCGACGAGTAGATGCCGAGCGGGAAGTTCACGGTCAGGCCGACGCTGGTCAGCTTGAAATTCCGGTCCTTCACCTGGTTGTCGAGATAGGGCTGGTGCTGGAAGGAGTTGGCCTCGAGCTCGCCGGCGTCGAGCGCCTGGTTCGGCACGACATAGTCGGAGAACTCGATGATCTTGATGTCGAGCCCCTTCTGGGCGGCGAGCGGCTTCACCTTCTCGAGGATCTCGGCATGCGGGCCGGGCGAGACGCCGATGCGGAGCACCTGGTTCTGCTGGGCGAGCGCCGGGCCGGCGACGGCGACTGCGAAAGCGGCGGCGAGTATGGTCCTGCGGGTGGTCATGGAACGGACTCCGTTCTTCTAGGATTGCGGGAGGCGACGGCTTCACCAGGTAGGTAGGATCGAGCCCTTGAAGCGCTCGGCGACGAAGGCCTTGATCTCGGGCGAGCGGTAGCTGTCGACCAGCGCCTGCACCCAGGGCTTGTCCTTGTCGACGCTGCGCACCGCGATCAGGTTGGTGTAGGGGCCCTTGGGCGCCTCGCGCAGGATCGCCGAGTTCGGGTCGAGCTTGGCGTCGACAGCATAGCTCGTATTGATCGCCGCGGCAGCGACGTCGGCGAGCGAGCGCACCGTCTGCCCGGCTTCGATCTCGACGATCTTCAGCTTCTTCGGGTTGTCGGTGATGTCGAGCACGGTCGGCTTGAAGCCGGTGCCGTCCTTCAGCTTGATCACGCCCTTGTCCTGCAGCAGCAGCAGGGCGCGGCCGCCATTGGTCGGGTCGTTCTGGATCGAGACGGTGGCGCCGTCCGGCACCTCGGCCCAGCTCTTGTACTTCGCCGAGTAGATCCCCATCGGGAAATTGACGGTGGTCGCGACGCTCGCGATCTTGAAGCCGCGATCCTTCACCTGGTTGTCGAGATAGGGCTGGTGCTGGAAGGCATTGGCTTCGAGGTCGCCGGTGTCGAGCGCCTGGTTCGGGATGACGAAATCCGAGAACTCGAAGATTTTGAGCTCATAGCCCTTCTTGGCGATGATCGGCTTGATCTGCTCGACGATCTCGGCATGCGGGCCGGGGGTGACGCCGATGCGGATCACCTGGTTCTGCTGGGCGAGGGCGCCCGAAGCGGGCAAGGAGAGGGCGGCGGCGGCAGCCAGCAGGCTGCGCCGGGAAAGCAAGGTCGACATGGTAGGCTCCGGCTGAAGAAGAAGGTTCGCGTGGCGCTCAGGCGTGGCGCAGGCGTTTGTTGAGATGGCGGGCGAGGCGGTCGCCGAGGCTCTGCACGGCCTGGACGAGGACGATCAGGACGGCGACGACGGCTGCCATCACTTCCGGCATGAAGCGCTGATAGCCATAGCGGATGCCGAGATCGCCGAGGCCACCACCGCCGACGGCGCCGACCATGGCCGAGAAGCCGATCAGGCTGACCAAAGCGAGCGTCAGGCCGAGCGTGATCGCCGGCAGCGCCTCGGGGACGAGGACCTTGCACACGATCTGCACCGGCGTCGCGCCCATCGAGCGGGCAGCCTCGACCAAGCCCTGGTCGACCTCGCGGATCGCGCCCTCGATGAGGCGGGCGATGAACGGCGTCGCCGCGACCGTCAGCGGCACGGTCGCCGCCGTGGTGCCGATCGAGGTGCCGGCGATCAGCCTTGTGAACGGGATGATCGCGACGACGAGAATGATGAAGGGCGTCGAGCGCGTGGCGTTGACCAGCGTGCCGAGGATGGCGTTGACGGCCGGGGCGGCGAAAAGCTCGCCACGCTTGCTCGTCGCCAGGAAGACGCCGAGCGGCAGGCCGAGCAAGGTGCCGAGCCCGGCGGCGATCGCGACCATCAGCAGCGTGTCGCCGGTGGCCTGGATGATCAGGCGGATGAGTTCAGGCGACATGACCGATAACCTCTGCCTTGAGTTCGAGGCCCTTCAGCGCGCCGAGCACGGCACCGAGGCCGGGTTCTTCGGAGGGAACCGAGACGAGCAGGCTGCCGAAGGGTTTGCCGGCGATGGCGTCGATTCGCCCCGCCAGGATGTTGACGTCGATGCCGATCGTGGAGCCGAGCCGGCTGATCACCGGCGCGGTGGCGTTGGCGCCGGAGAAGGTGACGCGCAGCACGGCGCTGCCGCCGGCCAGCGGCGTCTCGCGCAGCCGCCCGGCAAGATGGGCCGGCAATTCGACGCCGGTCACCGTTTCGACGAAGCGGGCGGTCGTCGGGTGCTGCGGCCGGGTAAAGACCTCGAAGGTCTCGCCTTCCTCGACGATGCGCCCGCCCTCGATCACCGCGACGCGGTCGCAGATCTCCTTGATCACCGGGATCTCGTGGGTGATCAGAAGGATGGTGACGCCGAGCTCGCGGTTGACCTGCTTGAGCAGCGCCAGGATCGACTGCGTCGTCTCGGGGTCGAGTGCCGAGGTCGCCTCGTCGCAGAGCAGGACCTTCGGGTCGGTCGCCAGCGCCCTTGCGATACCGACACGCTGCTTCTGCCCGCCCGAGAGCTCGGCCGGATAGCGCTCGCGCTTGTCGGCGAGACCGACGAGGTCGAGCAGTTTCTCGACCCGCGCAGCGATCTCGCTCTTCGGCGTGCCGTCGATCTCGAGCGGCAGCGCGACATTGTCGAACACCGTGCGCGAGGAGAGCAGGTTGAAATGCTGGAAGATCATGCCGGTCGAGCGGCGGCGCGTCCGCCAGCCGGCCTCGGTCAGATCGGTGACATCGTCGCCCTCGATCAGGATGCGGCCGGAGCTGGCGCGCTCCAGCCCGTTGACCAGGCGGATCAGAGTCGACTTGCCGGCGCCGGAGCGGCCGATCACGCCGACGATCGCGCCGCGCGGCACATCGAGGTCGATGCCTTCCAGCGCCGTGACCGGCTTCTGGCCGCGCCGGCCGGCGAAGACCTTGCCGACCCGCTCGAAGCGGATGACCGGCTCGGCCAATGGCGCGATCTCGGCCGCGACGCGGAAGGCGTCGGGTTTCAGGGGGGCGTTCATCATGACCTCAGTATAGCGTGTGGCAGGACCAGTGGGTGATGCTGATCTGCTCGAGCGTCACCTGCCGGACCGATCGGCGCTGCGCCTCGTCGTCGACCGAAAAGGAGGGTTGGTCGAGCCGGCGTGGCGCGGCGGGCAGAGCCTCGCCGAGCCAGAGCGCGAGGCGCCGGCGCAGGGTTTCGAGCCCGGACATCACTCGCCTCAGGCCGCCAGCCGCGTCTGGCCCTGACGGCGCGGCGCGACGAGCAAACGGGCGGCGCGTTCGGCCGCGCCTGGCGTCGCGAAGCGCTCGCCCTCGAGCCGGTCGAAGGCCGAAGCCGCCGAGATGAAGGTGAAGAAGCGCTCGCCGGCGCGGCGCGCCACCAGCCCGGCCTGGGTCTCGCCGACCTCGATGACATAGGCGAGTGTGGACTGGGCGAGCGTCGGCTGGGCGACGACGGTCTGATCGGATGCAAGGGAAGTGAACTGCGACATGACGTGACCTCCGCCGCGATGCGGCGTCTCGAATGATGAATCTGTTCGGAAGAAAATCCGCCGCACGGGCGGTCTCAGCGCTGGCTCAGCGCCGACAACAGAACATCATCGAACGAAGGGTCGGTTCGATCGGAGGAAGGAAATGCTCGGTCATGTTGCTCTCCGCTTTAGCGTTTGGTGACGCGGCGCAAGCTGCTCGCTCAAATCTCCGCGGCCACGGGGCTGAGCCGGTGACAGGCCTAATCTAGGCAGTGTCGTTCTTCGTGTCAATCCAATCGTTCTTTTAAAGAGACATGTTCCCGGAGAAGAATTTTCTCCGGACGTCGAGCCGGCCGAAACTGCGCGCGGAGCCTTGAATGGCGCATCGCAGCGCCTGTTCTGGTGCGCCGCCATTCTGACCTGCTATCGTCCCGGCATGGCTATTCGCGATTCGGACCTCGCATGAACCAGGCGGTGCGCGGCGTCAGCATCGCCGACGGGCGGATGACGATCGACGGCGTCGCCGGCGCCTTCATCCAGGCCGTCGGCCGCCCGCTCGCTCTGGAGGCGGACGGGCTCGCTCTGGTGCGCGGCCATGTCTGGCGCGAGGGTGTGCGGCACGAGGCCAACCGCATCGAGGGACGGGCTCGGCCGCGCGAGGCGAGCCTGCACCGGGCCGGTCATCCTGGCGAGGCCCATGACATCGCCCTGACGATCCGGCCCTTTCCGACCGAAGGCGCGCAGGCGCCATTGCTGCGGCTCGGCCTTGCCGGCGATGCGCAGGAGGCCGGGTTCGACCAGAACTACCGCGCCGACCTCTTCCTGCCGCAGCCGCTCTTCGCCGAGCTCGGCCGCGATCTCGTCGAGAAGGCGCCCCTGCATTTGTCGCTCAGCGCCGCGACCGATCTATGGCTGCGCGAGGCCGAGCCCGAGGCATTGCCCGGCCGCCCGCTCGCCTTCCATCTCGGGCTCGAGGCCGCCAGCGGCCGCAGCGCCAGCGGCCATGGCCGGGTCGAAGCGATCGAATGGGGCAGGGCCGCCACCGCCAGCCCGGCCCAGCAGGCCCAAGCCGATGCGGCCGCCGAGGCCGATCCCGAAGAGGAGCCGGAGGATCCGGTGTCCGAGCAGCTCAGGCGGATCAATTGGAGCCTGAAGCAGGTCCTGATCGTGCTCGCCTTCCTGATGTTGATCATTGCGCTGAAATAGCGCCGAACCTTCCTGCCCTGCCGGCGTTGCTTCGGGACAAGCCAGGGACAGAGGGCCATGCTCGACATTCTCCCCGCAGCCGACCATGTCGCCGCCTTCCGCATCAGCGGCACGCTGACCGAGCCGGATTTCGACCGGCTGATCGCCGAGATCGAGGCCAAGCTCGAACGGCATGAGAAGCTCGGCATCCTCGCCGATCTTACCGGCTTCGAGGACATGACCTTCCGCGCCGGCCTCAAGGATGCCCGCTACGGCTTCGGCAAGATCCTGCAATGGCACCGTTTCCCGCGTGAGGCTGTCGTCACCGACAAGGGCTGGATCGAGACCCTGGTCGCGATTGCGAGCCCGCTCGTGCCCTTCGTCGAGGTCAGGAGCTTCAAGCCGGGCGCCTTCGACGCGGCGCTCGCCTGGGCGAGCGAGATCGAGGGCGGTCCCGACGCCTGATTCCCCGTTTTCACCCCGAGCCGGCGGGAAACGCGCCGGCTCCAAAATGAACGGCAGCCGACCGAGCCGTTCAGGCGGAGTTCCGCAGCCCGCTGGTCAAATGCCCATCAGCAGACGAAGGAGACCAGTCATGCGTCACATTCTCATCGCCGCGGCCATCGCACTGGGCGCCGCCGCCACGCCGGCCGCTGCCGGCGAGGCCTTTGGCGGCGCGGCCGGCCTCGACAAGCTCGAGGCGACCTATGTCCGCCACAACCGCGAGCACCGGATGTGGGAGATCCAGCGCAATATGGAGCGCCAGCACCGCTATGAGCGCCGCCATCGCTATCGCGACGGCTACGGCTATGGCTATGGCCGCCGCCATGGCGGCCCGCCGCCCTGGGCTCCGGCCCATGGCCGCCGCCACCGCGACGCCTACGACCGCTGGTAAGGCGGTCCGTCCCCCGCGCCCTTCGTGCCCCTGTTCCCCACAAGCGAAGGGCGCGGGAGTTCTTCAGGAAAGCACCGGGAACCACAACAGAGAACCCTCTCCTGAAAGGAGAGGGCAGGGTGAGGTGTAGGCGGTCGAACCAGCTCCGCGAGCGCTCACCGCGCGGTCGGGTTCAAGCCCGCTTTCAGTCCGAACACCTCACCCCTGCCCCTCTCCTTCCAGGAGAGGGGTTCCCCGCGCTTCCCACGCGCAGGCGTCTTCCCCGCCCGCAGGCTCGCCTGCGGGCGTTGTCGCATCTGAGGGGCAGCGGAGCGCCGCGAGGCGCGGTTTGGTATCCGCTTCCATTGAGCCAGGAAGCGGCGCGGATGGGTTGAGCCACCACCCGCACGCCCCGTGGCGCTCCGCCGGCGGCGATTTGAAAACTCCGGGCCGCGCTTCATTCGGACTTTGCCCCGATCCCGCCCGCTGCCTTCGCCAGTTCCCCTCATCGGGGCGTCGCGTCGGCGCTCGGACGGCTTACGATCGGCGGCAGGTCCAGCTAGCGAGCTCCTCGCGCAGGGGCCGTAGTACCCCCAGGTCGGTTCCCGAAGCCTCTTGGGACCGGGTTGCAAGCCCGGCCGCAGGCGCCGCACCCACCCCGCCAAACGACATGCCTCCGGTCGGCCGCCCCTCGGGGATGGGATGCGGGCGATCATACGGGAGGTTGGGAGGGCGGGGATTGTTCAAGTGTCTATCCCCGCATTCCCCCTCCCCGTCATGGTCGCCCTTGTGGCGACCATCCACGTCTTTGCACCCGAGCGTACGGGCACTGCATTGGCGAGCATGTCATCAGCGCCGCAAAGACGTGGATGGTCGCCACAAGGGCGACCATGACGGGCGAAGCGTCGGCGCTCTTGCCGCTGGCCGAGCCGCCCGCCATCCTGCCGACATGAAGCGCAAGGGTGGCTGGGTCTACATCATGACCAACCGGCCGAACGGCACGCTCTATCTCGGCGTGACGAGCGATCTGCCGCGACGCGTCCACGAGCATCGCGAGGGGCTGCTCGCCGGCTTCACCAGGACACACGGCCTCAAGCGGCTCGTCTGGTACGAATGGCATGACGAGATCGGGGCCGCGATCCAGCGCGAGACCTCGATGAAGCGCTGGTACCGCGCCTGGAAGACCCGGACGATCATGGCGCGCAATCCGGACTGGAACGACCTCTACGACGAGTTGGCGTGACCGCGCCGGGCGCTATCCCGCGCTCACCCGTCATGGTCGCCCTGGTGGCTTGCGGCAGCGGGACTCGGCGAAACGGCTTCACGCTGGGGCTCCGTCATGGTCGGGCTCGTCCCGACCATCCACGTCTTGCACCAGTTACGCTTGGCTAGGCCGCCGTCAGCACCGCGTCATGGTAGGGTCTGTCCCGACCATCCACGTCCGTGCGCGGTGACGACCAGCCTCAATACCCGCAGCGAAGAGCGCGCCGTCAGCGTCGCGAGACGTGGATGCTCGGCACAAGGCCGAGCATGACGGTGGTGGCGCAGGAATCTCGACCCTGCCTTCTCCCGGATGAGGGCCTGCCCTCGGTGCAGAAGGCCGCAGCGGCTCCGTTGCGTTCAGATGATCAGCTGCGGGGGGCACCCTTGCCACTCTACCATCCGGGAGAGGGGTTCCCCGCGCCGGTCCGTCATGGTCGCCCTTGTGGCGACCATCCACGCCTTCGCCCGCTGAAGCCGGCGACAGCCTTCCTAGCGACCCCCCTGCCAGCAGCGCCGCAAGACGTAGATGGTCGCCACAAGGGCGACCATGACGAAAGGGTAACGGAACCGAAGCGCCGGATGAGGACGTGTATTTGGCCGCGCGCCGCGCTGCTAATCGACGCTCCTTGTTGCACATTTTATAGTTGGAATCAGCATGTTGCGCTCTCCGTGCGAATCGAATTTCATTGAAATTTCAAACACGCTGGGGAGCTTAAATTGACGCTTAATTTTACAATAAAATACGATTCTGGGTCGAGTGATTTCAACGGCCTTGATCAATACTACGGATCTCAATCCCTGTTTGGGATATCTCAAGCACTGATGATCTCTTTGAATGCCTTTCTGAACCGTGAGATTATTACACAAGCTCCGTCCGCAAAAGGATTCCGATTGGTGCTCGGAGCCAGCAAAAAAGGCAGCTGGGAGCAATTAATTCAACTTGTAGTGACCGATCCGAACACTCAAGCTCTCATCGCTGATCTCGGCAAAAATGCTCTCTATGACCTATTAAAGTACATTCTAGCGGGGGGTGTCGGATTGCCCGCAGCCTTGCACTATCGAAAATCAAGAAAAAGAATGAGGGAGCTTGAGCGAGAAAACGACGATCTACATGAAAAACTTGATGACGCTCTCAAACGTGCCCACTCGCCCGTCAAACATCAGGGACTCAACATACAAATAATGAGTGGAAGGACCAATCTCGTCACTTTTGACGACATGACTCTTCAGTTCATTGAAACCGAATTCATAAGCGACGAAACGGAGATTATTCGCTGCGCGGTCAACCGATTTAATACGCGAACTGGCAACGGCTGAGTTATATCGGATATTGACTCAATTTCAGTTCCCTTTTTTCCAGCATCACCACTGAGCAAACCATCAACTTCGCGCTTAGCAGACAATCTAGCGCTGCTGGCGCGGGATGAATTTACAGAGATAGAACTCCTTGTATCTCCCATAACTGATGGATCAGGTCGTCTGAAACGCTATCGTCTGCACAGGGTCCTCGACGCTCATTAGTTACCTCCGCCGCCTTTTCTCCCCCGCTCCCTTGGGTCGCGACTCCGGCACCGGGCCCATCTCGTCGAGCCCGGGCTTCCGCGGTCGCGCCACGCTCGCCTTCGGTCGGCCCTCGCCCCCGCCCCAATTGTGCGGGCCCATATCGGCGTCGGTCGGCTTGCGGGCGCGGGTCGGAAGGTTGGCACTCGCCCCGTAGCTGCGTTCGCCCTGGTATTTGCCCGCGCTGCCCTCGACATCGCTCTGGCGGGCGAGGGGATCGTCGGCGATGGCGAGCTCGGTCGCCTGCAGGCGCTTGATCTCGTCGCGCAGGCGCGCGGCGGTCTCGAATTCGAGGTCGGCGGCAGCCTCGCGCATGCGCTTTTCGAGATCGGCGATCGCAGCTTTCAGGTTGTGGCCGGCGACCGGCGCCTCGACCAGCCCGCGATCGACGGTGACATGGTCGCGCTCATAGACCGAGCCCAGAATGTCGCCGATGTTCTTTTTCACCGTCTGCGGCGTGATGCCGTGCTCTTCATTGTAGGCGAGCTGCTTCTCGCGCCGGCGATTGGTCTCGGCCATCGCCCGCTCCATCGAGCCGGTGATGTGGTCGGCATAGAGCACGACCTTGCCGTCGACGTTTCGCGCGGCGCGGCCGATGGTCTGGATCAGCGAGGTCTCCGAGCGCAGGAAACCTTCCTTGTCGGCATCGAGAATGGCGACGAAGCCGCATTCGGGAATGTCGAGGCCCTCGCGCAGCAGGTTGATGCCGACGAGGACATCGAACGTCCCGAGGCGCAGATCACGGAGGATCTCGATGCGCTCGATCGTGTCGATGTCGGAGTGCATGTAGCGCACGCGCACGCCGTTCTCGTGCAGGTACTCGGTCAGGTCCTCGGCCATGCGCTTGGTCAGCACGGTGACGAGGGTGCGGTAGCCCTTCTCGGTGACCTCCTTGACCTCGTCCAAGAGGTCGGCGACCTGGTGCTTGGCCGGCCTGATCTCGACCGGCGGGTCGATCAGCCCGGTCGGGCGGATGACCTGCTCGGTGAAGACGCCGCCGGTCTGCTCCATCTCCCATGAGCCGGGTGTGGCCGAAACATGCACCGAGGCGGGGCGCATCGCGTCCCATTCCTCGAAGCGCAGCGGCCGGTTGTCCATGCAGGAGGGCAGGCGGAAGCCATATTCGGCCAATGTCGCCTTGCGGCGGAAGTCGCCCTTGTACATCGCGCCGATCTGCGGGACCGTGACATGGCTTTCGTCGGTGAAGACGAGGGCGTTGTCGGGCAAATATTCGAACAGGGTCGGCGGCGGCTCACCCGGCTTGCGGCCGGTGAGATAGCGCGAATAGTTCTCGATGCCGTTGCAGGAGCCGGTCGCCTCGATCATCTCGATGTCGAAGGTGCAGCGCTGGTCGAGCCGCTGCGCCTCGAGATAGCGCCCCATGCGGTTGAGCTCGTCGAGCCGGCCTTTCAGCTCCTCCTTGATCGACTTGACCGCCTGGTTCAGCGTCGGCCGCGGCGTGGTGTAGTGCGAATTGCCGTAGACCTTGATGAATTCGAGCTCGCCGGTCTTCTGGCCGGTCAGCGGATCGAATTCGGAGATGCTCTCGATCTCGTCGCCGAACAGGCCGATGCGCCAGGCGCGGTCCTCATAGTGGGCCGGGTAGAGCTCGACCGTGTCGCCCCGGACCCGAAAGGTGCCGCGCGCAAAATCGTGCTGGACGCGCTTGTATTGCAGGGCCACGAGGTCGGCGATCAATTGGCGCTGCTCGATGCGCTCGCCGAGCTTCAGCGAGAAGGTCATCGCCGTATAGGTCTCGACCGAGCCGATACCGTAGATGCAGGAGACGCTGGCTACGATGATCACGTCGTCGCGTTCGAGCAGCGAGCGCGTCGCCGAATGGCGCATCCGGTCGATCTGCTCGTTGATCGAGGATTCCTTCTCGATATAGGTGTCCGAGCGCGGCACATAGGCCTCGGGCTGGTAGTAGTCGTAATAGGAGACGAAGTACTCGACCGCATTGTCGGGGAAGAAGCTCTTGAACTCCCCGTACAACTGGGCGGCCAATGTCTTGTTCGGCGCGAGGATCAGCGCCGGGCGCTGCGTCTCCTCGATCACCTTGGCCATGGTGAAGGTCTTGCCGGAGCCGGTGACGCCGAGCAGCACCTGATCGCGCTCCTGCCGGCTGATGCCGTCGACGAGATCGGCGATCGCGGTCGGCTGGTCACCTGATGGAGAGAAATCGCTCTTCATCTGAAAACGCACGCCGCCTTCCGATTTCTCGGGGCGGGCGGGGCGGTGCGGCACCCAGGCCTTGCCAGGCTCGATGAACGGGCTGCCGGTCTCCAGCAGCGCCTGCAGCGACTGCGCCGTCAGCGAGGCCGCGGTCTCGCCATCCGAGCCGGCGAAGGCGGCATCGGCCTTCTTGGAGAGCTTGCGCTTCCTGGTCTCGCCGGCATCGCCCGGCCGCGCCTCGTAGCCCGCCTGCGGCGTGTCCTTGAAGCCGGAGGCGCCGCCCGGCACTGCCGTACCCCGGTTGATCGCCGGGTTGAGCAGGTCGGCGAGATAGCCTTCCAAAGGCTTCAGATCAGGCTTGGTCGCCTTGGAATTGGGCGTGCGGGCGCTCGCCGGCTTCTTCGCGGGCTTCTTGGTCGCGGCCTTTGCGGCCTCGGCGGCGGGGCGTTCCGCCTCGGGCGAGGCGGTGTCGGAGCTGGCATCGGGGCGCTTTGGCATTGTCGCAATATGGGCGCAGATCGCCGCCGATGCGAGAGGGCAGGGACGCGCTCCCTCTCGATTGATGACAGGAGTTGACAGGAGATGATATGCTCGCATTAGTTGCATATCTATATGATGCAATCAATGGGAGCGGCCATGCCGGGGGGCGGGGCTGGGACCGATGCGGCGGCTGTCGACGCCTTCATCGCGAAATGGCGTGTCTCGGAGGGCGCGGAACGGGCTGCCTACGCGCAGTTCCTGACCGAGTTCTGCCGGCTGATCGGCGCCGGGACGCCGCTGCCCCCGACCAGCGATGCCGAGGCGGTGACCTATCGCTTCGAATATCCGGTGGCGTTCCACGATGCCGCCGGTACGAGCGGCACCGGCCGCATCGATCTCTACAAGAAGTCCTGCTTCGTGCTCGAAGCCAAGCAGAGCCGCCTCAAGGGCCAGCGCAAGGAGATCCTGCTGGCCGAGGCGGGTGCGGAAGAACCCTCGGCCGCACCGCGCGGTCGCCGCGGCGCCGACCGCGCCCTCGACGTCAAGATGCTGCACGCCAAGCGCCAGGCCGAGCATTATGCCCGCGCTTTGCCGGCTTCGCATGGCTGGCCGCCCTTCATCATCCTCTGTGATGTCGGGCACTGCTTCGAGTTCTATGCCGACTTTTCCGGCCAGGGGAAGAACTACGCCCAGTTCCCCGACCGGCACCGCTTCCGCGTCTATCTCGACGATCTCCGCGACCCGGCGATCCGGGCCCGGATCGCCCGGATTTGGTCCGATCCCGCCGCACTCGACCCGGCCCGCCATGCCGCGCTGGCGACGCGCCAGATCGCAACGCGGCTCGCCGCCGTCTCGAAGGCGCTGGAGCGTCGCTACGATGCCGAGGATGTCGCGCTCTTCCTGATGCGCTGCCTCTTCACCATGTTCGCCGAGGATGTCGGCCTGATCCCGCGCGACAGCTTCAAGCGCTTGCTGCGCGAATGCCAGGAGTCCCCGAGGAGCTTCAAGCCGCTGGTCGAGGATCTCTGGCGGGCGATGGATCGTGGCGACTATTCCTCGGCGGTGCGGGCCCAGATCAAGCAGTTCAACGGCCGGATGTTCGCCGAGCCGCAGGTCTTCGCGCTCGGCCGCGACGGCATCGCCGAATTGCTGGCGGCGGCCGAGCATGATTGGAGCCTGGTCGAACCGGCGATCTTCGGCGCCCTGCTCGAACAGGCGCTGGAGCCGGCCGAGCGGGCAAGGCTCGGCGCGCATTACACGCCGCGCGCCTATGTCGAGCGCCTGGTCGTCGAGACCGTGATCGCGCCGCTGCGCGACGATTGGCGGGCGGTGCTCGGCGCCGCCCAGCAGGCGCGCGATGGCGGCAGTGCGCGCACCGCGCTGGCGCTGGTCGAGGCCTTCCACATGAAACTCTGCAAGACGCGGGTGCTCGACCCTGCCTGCGGCACCGGCAATTTCCTGCATGTCGCCCAGGACCTGATGAAGCGGCTCGAGGGCGAGGTGCTGGAGACCGCCGCGGAGCTCGGCGCGGTCGAGCATTTCGGCGGTTTTGCCGAACGCGGCGTCGGGCCGGGCCAGTTCTTCGGCATCGACGCCAATCGCCGGGCGGTGGCGATCGCCGATCTGATGCTCTGGATCGGCTATCTGCAATGGCATCTGCGGACGCGGGCCTACGCGCCGCGCGAGCCGATCTTACGGAAGCTCGCGCAGATCGTGCCGGGCGACGCGCTGCTGACCTGGGATGATTGGCCGGTGCCTTCGGTGGAGGCCGGCCGCGAGGTCGCGCCGGCCAATCCGCGTCCGCCGCCCTGGCCGGAGGCGGAGTTCATCGTCGGCAACCCGCCCTTCATCGGCGGCAAGGACCTGCGCCGGCGCCTCGGCGACGGCTATGTCGCGGCGCTGCGGCTGGCCTGGCCGCAGATGAACGAGAGCGCCGACCTCGTCATGTACTGGTGGGATCGGGCCGCCGCGCTGCTCACCGCACCGGGCACGGCGCTGCGACGCTTCGGTTTCGTCACCACCAATTCGATCACCCAGCTCTTCCAGCGCCGCACGGTCGAGCGGCATCTCGATGCGCGGAGCCCGGTCTCGCTGCTGCTGGCGGTCGCCGACCATCCCTGGACCAAGGCCGGCAAGGACGCCGCCGCGGTACGCATCGCCATGACGGTGGCCGCCGCTGGCCAGCATGAGGGACGGCTGCTCGAAGTCACCGCGGAGACGGGCCTCGACAGCGATCAGCCGCAGATCGGCTTTGCCGAGCGGGCGGGCCGGATCAATGCCGACCTCACCATCGGTGCCGACGCCTCGCGGGCCCGGCCATTGCTTGCAAACGAGGCCCTGTGCTCGCCTGGCGTCAAGCTGCACGGGGCGGGCTTCATCGTCTCGCCGGACGCCGCGCAGGCGCTCGGCCTCGGCCGGCGGCCCGGGCTCGAAGCCCATATCCGGCCCTATCGGAACGGGCGCGATCTCACCGCCCGCCTTCGCGGCGCCCTGGTGATCGATCTGTTCGGGCTCGATGCCGGCGAAGTCCGCGAGCGCTTCCCGGAGGTCTACCAGCACGTCAAGTTGACGGTGAAGGAGGCCAAGGATGCGACCGGCAGGCTTGTTGGCCGCGATGCCAACAACCGGCAGTCCTATCGCGATCTCTGGTGGGTCTTCGGGGAACCGCGCCGCGAATTGCGCCCGGCGCTTTCCGGCCTGCAGCGCTACATCGCAACGGTCGAAACCGCCAAGCATCGCGTCTTCCAGTTCCTCGACCAGGCGATCCTGCCGGACAACATGGTCATCGCGGTCGCGCTCTCCGACGCCTTCCATCTCGGCGTGCTGTCCTCGCACTTCCACGCGATCTGGAGCCTGCAGCAAGGCGGGACCTTGGAGGACCGGCCGCGCTATTCCAAATCGCGCTGCTTCGACCCTTTTCCCTTCCCCGACGCCACGGAGAGCCAGAAGCAGGTGATCCGCGGGCCGGCCGAGGCGCTCGACGCCTTGCGCAAGCAGGTGCTGGCGGCGCATCCCGGGCTGACGCTGACCGGGCTCTACAATGTCCATGACAAGATCCGGGCGGGTTTGCCGCTGACGCCCGGCGAGGAGAATCTCCGCGACCGCGGTCTCGTCCTGATCCTCGGGGAGCATCACGACGCCATCGATGCCGCTGTCGCCGCGGCCTATGGCTGGCCGGTCGATGCCGGTGCGGAGGACGTGCTTTCCCGCCTGGTCGCCCTCAACCGTGAGCGCTGGAGCGAGGAGGCGCGCGGCACGGTGCGCTGGCTACGGCCCGACTATCAGCGCCCGCGCTTCGGGGAAGGCGGCGGCATGGGCGAGCAGGTCGAGGCGGCCGAACTCTTGTCGCTGCCTACCGCCGCGGCCGGCCTGCCTGCCTTTCCAACCCAGCCGGTCGAGCGGGTCGCTGCCGTGCTCGCCGTCCTGGCCAGGGGCGGTGCGCCGCTCGATGCCGAGGCGATCGCCATGCAATTCCGGCAGGGGCTCAAGGTCCGCCCGGCCATTCGCGCCGTCCTCGTTTCGCTGGCGCGGGTCGGCGAAGTCTCGACGGCCGATGGCGGCAGGCGCTTCGGCCGCCGTTTCGCGGCGCAGGGTTAGAGCATTTTCGAGCGAAGTGGACACCGGTTCGCGTGAAGAAAATGCGATCTGAAAAGAGATCGAGCATTTCCGTGTTTCAGGGAAATGCTCAAAAACTGTCGCGCCAGCGTCACGCCGCTGTCGCGCGGCTGCAAACTCCGGGCGCGAAGCGGGGGCCTTCCGCTCTTCCCAACCCGGAGTCCTCCATGCGTCTGCGCCTCGCTGCCGTCCTGCTTCTCTCGTCCACCATGCTCGCCGGCGCTCAGGATGCGTCCCAGGGAGGCTCGAAGGAGTTCCCGGCCAAGCTGGTCGGCCATGCCCTGCTGCCGGCCAACACCATCATCCCGGCCCCGGCCGATGCGCCGGCCGATCTCAAGGTCTCCGGCAAGTTCGTCACGCCCGGCAAGCGCGTCGAGCAGGTCGGCTCGGTGATGGGCACCTCGGGCGGACGCCCGACCGGCCTCTCCACCCCCTTCGCCGGCCAGCCGGTGCAGGGCTTCTCCGGCATCCGCTCGCTGGGCAATGGCGAGTTCCTGGTGCTGACCGATAACGGCTTCGGCGCCAAGGCGAACTCACCGGACGCGATGCTGTTCTTCCACCGCCTCAAGGCCGATTTCGAGGGCGGCAAGATCGAGCGCAGCGCCACCACCTTCCTGCACGACTCCGACAAGAAGGTGCCGTTCCGCATCGCCAATGAGGGCACCGAGAAGCGCTACCTGACCGGCGCCGATTTCGATCCGGAATCGATCCAGCCGATCGGCGACAAGATCTGGATCGCCGAGGAGTTCGGCCCCTATCTCATCCGCGTCGACCAGAGCGGCAAGGTCGAGGCGGTGTTCGAGACGCTCATCGACGGCAAGCCGGCCCGCTCGCCCGACCATTTCGCCGTCACCACGCCGGCTGCCCCGAACCTGCCGGTCGCGTTCAATGTCCGCCGCTCCAAGGGCTATGAGGGCATGGCGCAGTCGCCGGATGGTCGTTTCCTCTATCCGCTGCTCGAAGGCCCGCTCTGGAACGCCGAGACCAAGGGCAATGAGGAGCTCGACGGCAAGGAAGTGCTGCGCATCCTCGAATTCGACGTGCAGAACGAGAAGTGGACCGGCCGGTCCTGGTTCTTCCCGCTCGAGCAGAAGGGCCTCGCCATCGGCGACTTCAACATGATCGACAGCACTACAGCGCTGATCATCGAAAGGGATAACGGCGAAGGCAGCGCCGACAAGGCCTGCGCTGCCGGCCAGAAGGGCCCGGACTGCTTCCACGACCTCGCCAAGTTCAAGCGCATCGTCAAGATCGAGATGAACGACGCCAATGTCGGCAAGGCCGTGCGCAAGATCGGCCATGTCGACCTGATGAAGATTGCCGATCCCGACAAGAAGGCGAAGCTGGGCGCCATCGACGGCGTGCTGCCCTTCCCCTTCTTCACCATCGAGAATGTCGACGTGGTCGATCTCGCCAAGGGCATCATCGTCGTCGGCAACGACAACAACCTGCCCTTCTCCTCGTCGCGCGACCCGAAGAAGGCCGACGACAACGAGCTGGTGCTGATCGAGGTCAAGGAACTGCTCGCCGCCAAGTGAGGCGCCAAACGAGGCGCTGAGCGCGCCGCAAAGCCGTCGCCGGGCTGCTCAGCCGATCAGCCCGGCCATGGCGACCACGACAGGCCCCATCAGCGGTAGCAGCACGTTCGAGATCGCATAGGTCACGGTGTAGCCGATCACCGGGATCGAGTTGCCGGCGAGCGAGACCAGGGCGCTGATCGAGGGCGTGCTGCAATGCTGGCCGGCAATGGCGCCGAGCAGGATCGGCCCCTCGATCCTGAGCAGATAATGGCCGATATAGAGCGAGGCCACCGCCGGCAGGGCCGAGACCAGGACGGAGAGCACCGGCAGGACGAGCCCGTATTGCTTGAGCAGGGCGAAGGCGTCCGGCCCGACCGAAAGCCCGACCGCGGCGATGAAGGTCGCCAGCCCGAAATCCTTCATGAAGGCGGCGGCCTCGGACGGGATCGCGCCGCTCTGCGGCCGGTGCATGTGCAGCCAGCCGAAGACCAGGCCGGAGACCAGCGCCCCGCCGCCCGTGCCGAGGGTGAGGTCGAGCGCCCCGATCTTCAGGCTGAGCTCGCCGAGCAGGAGCCCGGCGACGATGCCGAGCCCGAGCATGACGAAATCGGTCGCCGCGCTGGGCGAGAGCAGATGGCCGAGTTCCGGGCCGGCGCGGGCGATCGCATCCTCCGTACCGTACAGGGTCAGGATGTCGCCCTGTTCCAGGATGGTGCCCGGCAAGGCGGGGATGTTCTGGCCGAGCCGGCGGATCCGCGAGATGAAGACGCCGCGCCGCAATTCGGCACTGGCAAGCCGGCGCAGGTCGCGGATCCTGCGGCCGCGGACCTCTTGCCGGGTCAGAACCACCTCGCGCTCGACCAGCGGAGCATTGGCGCCGGGCGGCATTGGCACCTCGGCTCCGAGCCGCTCGCTGATCGCGATCACGGCGCGCCGCCGGCCGACCACCAGCACGATGTCGTCGGCTTCCAGCATCGTATCGGTGGTCGCCTTGTCGAAGCTGCCGCTGCGCCCGACCTGCGTGATGGTGACGACCCCGTTGACAGTGTTCTCGAAGGCGCCGACGCTGCTTCCGCCGATCGCGCCGGCGCGGAAACCGCGCGAGACGATCTCCGGCACGCCGTTTTCCTTCGCGGTATCGTCATCGGCGCCGAGCTCGCGGGCAAGCGCAGCCGAAGCCTCGCGCACATTGATCCCGAGCAGGAGCGGGCCGATCTGCGTGGTGAAGACGACGATGGCGACGAGTCCGAACAGATAGGTGATGCTGTAGGCGGTCGCCATATTGCCCTGCAGGCGCTCGATTTCGGCGACAGGCAGGGCAAGGCGCGTCATGGCCTCCGAGGCGGTGCCGAGCACGGCGGATTCGGTGGCCGAGCCGGCGAAGAGCCCCGAGGTCGTGCCGGCATCGAGGCCGAACACCAGGATCGCCGCTGCGAGCAGCAGCAGCACCGTGCCCACCTCGACGAAGGACAGGATGCCGTAGCGCCAGCCGCCGCGGATATTGTTGAAGAATTGCGGCCCGGCCGTGAAGCCGAGCGCGAAGATGAACAGCGCGAAGGCGACGTTCTTCAGGTCGGGGCTGATGGTGACGCCGAGCTGCCCGATCGCCAGCGCGACGAACAACGTGCCGCAGACGCCGCCGATTTCCACCGAGCCGATCCTGATCTTGCCGATGAGATGGCCGAGCGCCAGCGACACGAACAGGGCGACGACCGGTTGCGCGATGAACGACACGATGAAGCCCCGCCATGGTGCCAGCGACCAGCTGACTATCGGCGGCGTCTTCTGCGCGTGCAAGTTGGACGCAGGGCCAATGATCGCGGCTTAATGGGTCGCGGCCTATTGGTCCGCGCTTGCTGGCTTGGCGTCCAGCTCAGCAGATCGCGTTGCGCAGCGCCGGCGCCAGCAACAGCTCCGCGGCGGAGCCGGTCTGGATCCAGCTCTTCGCCGAGGCGTCCTCCTCGCGCGGGTCGATCCGCAGCACGATCTGCTCGAGATCGCCGAGGCGGCAGAGGCGCTCGCGCGAAATCTCGGTGGTCATCGGCCCTTCCGGCTGCGCGCTGTCCTCGTTGCTGGCGACGATCGGCGCGCTGTCGGGCAGGCCGATCGTGACGGTGCGCAGCCGCGTCGCGATCGGGGCATTGCCGGAGAGCAACCGCATCCGGAGGCCGACATCGCCGGGCCGGCTGCCCTCGCGGACCGCGAACTCCAGCCTGATCTCCCGGCCGCGATGCTGGCCGAAGCCGATATTGCCGAGGATCGCCGAGGCAATCCGGCGATCGGCCGGGCCGGGCGCGGCATCCGAACGCTGCTCGGCGAAGACCGCGGTCGCCGGTGCGATCTGCGTCGCGATCGTGGTCGAGCGCATCTCTTCGGGGCGCAGATAGCGCATCGTGTCGGCCGGGGTCGACACGGTCAGTTTCAGGAAGGAGCGGTCGAGCCCCATCGCATCGAGATGGCGGGCGATCTTGGCGTCGATCTCGCCGGTCGCCTGCTCCTGCTTGACCGTGCGCTGTTCCTTGGTCTCCTTGACCAGCTCGCGTGTCTCGATGATGCGGTCGCCCTCGCGACGGCGCACGATCTGGTAGTCGCGCACCGTCGTCGTCTCGGTCTCGACGATGGTCTGCTGATGCACGCCGATGCGCGATTGCGGCGGGATGATCCGCCTGACGCCGCCGGCGAGGACGAAGGTGCAGGCCGAGGAGCAGAGCGGGCTGCGCTCGTCGATGGTGCCCAGTGCCGGACCGCGCTGGCTCAGCACGGTCCGCGCCACCGCGATGTCGAGTCCTTGCTGGCGGATCAGCTCGCCCATGGCGATCGCGACCTCGACCGTGCCGCCGGTCGAATAGATCAGGATCGGCAGCTTGCGGCCGCCGAGCCCGGCGAGGGCGCGGCGCAGCTCTTCCAGCGTGCCATTGGTGATCGCGCCCTGGGCGGCGAGCCATTCGCGGCAATGCGGCTCGCAGCCCGGTTCGGCGCTGCGGACCGCCATGATCCGCATGGGTTCCGGTGCCGGCGCAGGCTTGTCCTGCGCCACTGCCGGCAAGGCGAGCAGCGAGACGGCGAGCGCCAAGCAGGAGGCGATGCGGGACACGAGAGCAGGAGACTCCATGAAGAGGCCGCGCAAGGGAAGCCCAGGCGCACCGATTTGACAACCGCTTGCGCCGGTCAACGGGTTCCGGCGCCATGGCGGCTGCTGCGGCGACGGGCTGACGCTTCACACCCCCGATTGGGCGGCTTTGAGGCGCTCTCGCGACGCGGCGATGGCTTCGCGCTCAGGCGGTGATCTGGTCGATCTCCGCCAGCTCTTCGGCCGAGAGCTTCCATTCGGCCGCCTTCACATTGGCGGCGATCTGCTCGGGCCGGGTCGCGCCGGCGATCACGCTGGAGACCACCGGCTGCCCGGCGAGCCAGGAGAAGGCGAGCTCGACCAGGGTCTTGCCGTGCTTCTCGCAGAAGGCGGAGAGCTTCTCGGTCTTGCGCCAGTTCTCCTCGGTCAGCACCTCGCCGGCGCGCTGTGCCTCACGGGTCATGCGGGCGCCTTCCGGCATCGGCTGGTTGCGCCTGTACTTGCCGGTGAGCAGGCCGTTGGCGAGCGGGAAATAGGGCAGGAGGCCCATGCCGAAATGACGGGCGGCCGGGATCAGCTCCTTCTCGGCGCCGCGCACCAGCAGGCTGTACTCGTCCTGGCAGGAGGCGAAGCCCTCGATGCCATGGGTCTTCGCCGTCCAATGAGCGTCGGCGACCTGCCAGCTCGGCAGGTTCGAGCAGCCGATATAGCGCACCTTGCCCTGGCGGATCAGATCCTCGAGCGTGCGCAGGGTCTCGTCGATCGGCGTCAGCGGATCGGGACGGTGAATCTGGTAGAGGTCGATCCAGTCGGTCCTGAGCCGGCGCAGCGAATCCTCGACCGCATTCATGATGTAGGCGCGCGAGCCGCCCTTCTTGAGGCCCTCCTCATCCATGTTCATGCCGAACTTGGTCGCGAGCACGATCTGCTTGCGGCGGGCGCCGAGCACCTCGCCGAGCGCGGTCTCGGAGCCGCCGCGATTGCCGTAGATGTCGGCGGTGTCGAACAGGGTGATGCCGTGTTCGATGGCGGCATCGACGACCTTGCGCGTCGCTTCAAGGTCGATCCGCCCGCCGAAATTGTTGCAGCCGAGCCCGACGAGCGAGACGCGCAGGCCCGAGCGGCCGAGATTGCGGGTAAGCATGGCGGTTCCTCTCCTTATAGCTGCGCATAGAGGACCAGAGCTGCGCGCAAGCGGCAAGCGTGTTCGGCGCGGACGGGGTGACGCGCCAGGCGCAGGTCGCTGCGATCCACCGATGCGCGCGCAATTGACCAAACGCAAAGCAATGACCAAATGATCGGCTAGAACAAGCTTACCAAACCCTGATACAGCCGGAGATCCCATGGCCCCGATGATCAAGAGCGTCTTCACCGCCTATACGGAAGAAGGCGAGGGCGAGCGCGAGGCGGCGCTCGGCTATGCTCTGTCGCTCGCGCAGCAGGCCGGCGCGCATCTGACCGTCCAGGCGGCGGCGATGCGCTACAATGTCCCCGGCACGCTGATCGGCGATTTCGGCACGGCCTTCGTCGCCGCCGAGAACCGCCGGATCACCTCGCTGGCGAAGCGTTTCGCGGAGCTCGCCCGGACCAGCGCCGGGCTCGCCGGCGTGACCAGTACGGTCGAGACGCCGGAACTAATCTATGCCGAGCTCGGCGGGCGCCTGGTCGGCCAGGCCCGTGTCCATGATCTCAGCGTGCTCGACCTCGAGAAGGACGCCGCCGAGCGCGATCGCGGCCTGATCGAAGCCGCCCTGTTCGACTCGGGCCGGCCGGTGATCATCGTGCCGCCGGAGGTCGAGCGCTTCGCCTGCGGTCGCATCCTGATCGCCTGGGACGGCAGCGCGACCGCTGCCCGGACGGTGGCGGAGGTTCGCCCATTCCTGGCCGGGGCGGAGGTCGAGATCCTCTCGGTCACCGGCGAGAAGGACCTGTCGAAATACGTCGCCGGGGCGGAATTGGCGCCGCATCTGTCACGGCACGGCGCCGCTGTCAGTGTCCGCAATGTCGCCCTGTCGGCCGGCCAGGACGTCGCCGAGGCGATCCGCATGGCCGCCGCGGAGTTCGACGCCGATCTGATCGTCTGCGGCGCCTACAAGCATTCGCGGCTGCGCGAATGGATTCTCGGTGGCGTCACCCAGTCGCTGCTGAAGTCCAGCTCGCGGCCGCTGCTGATGAGCCACTGAGCCCGCGCGGCGGCGCCCCGGTCAGCCGGGTCTCGCCTGACCGAGCCATGTCGAAAACCCCGCGCGCCGCCAATGTGGCGCGCGGCCAGCTAGCGCGATAGCGGGTTTGGCGATCAGCCGGAACGCGAGGATGACGGCACCGGTCACAGCGCGCTGGCCGGAGACGGCTCCTGCTGCGCCAGCACGCGCGCGGCGTCGGCCGACAGCAATGGCGAGGCGCTCTGCCCTTCCCGGATGCCGGACGCAAGCAGCGCAGCATCGCCCGCCGCACCCGAGACCCCACCGGCGCTCACCACCACGCCGAGGCCTTGCCCCAAGCCGGCGAGCGCCCGCACCATGCTCGCCGCCTCCTTGTCCTGCATGTTGGAGATCAGGCGGCGGTCGATCTTCACCTTGTCGAAGCCGAACTCCCGGATGTGGTAGAGGTTCGAGTAGCCCGTGCCGAAATTGTCGAGCGCGACCCGCACGCCTGCCTGCCGCAGCGCACCCAGGGCCGCTTTCGCGGCATGCAGGTCATGCACGATCGCGCTTTCCGAGATGTCGACCTCCAGTCGCGATGGCGGCAGCCCCGCAGCCCGGATCGCCGCAAGGACATTGTCGCTCAATGTGCGGTTCTTGAGCTGGGCCGGCAGGATGTCGACCGAAAGGACGATGTCGTCGGGCCATTCGCGCGCAGCCTGGCAGGCGATGGCGAGGACGCGCCCGGCAAGCTGGTGGATCAGCCCGGTTTCCTCGGCGACCGGCAGGAAGCGCTCGGGTGAGAAACGCTCGCTGCCCGCAACCACCCAGCTCGGCACCGCTTCGAACCCGGTCACCCTGCCGCTGGCGAGATCGATCGATGGGCGGAAGCGGGGCCGGATCTGGTCCTGCTGCAGCGCCTCGCGCAGTTCCCGTTCGATCTGCTGCCGCTGGCGCACCAGCCGGTCCATGTCTTCCTCGAAGAAGCGGAAGGCGGAGCGGCGTTCGCCCTTGGCACGATAGAGGGCGAGATCGGCCTTGCGCAGCACCTCGGGCGCCGTCTGCGCGTCGTCCGGCAGGAACGCGATGCCGATTCCGGTCGCGACGCGGTGCTCGACCCTGCCGATCACGATCGGCTCGGCCAGGTTGTCGATGACGCGCAGCGCGATATTGGCGCTGGATTCCAGCCCCATCAGGTGCTGCGCCAGCAGCACGAACTCGTCGCCGCCGAGACGCGCCACCAAGTCGCCTTCGCGGACCGAGCGCAGCAGGCGTTCCGCCACGATCAGCAACAGCTCGTCTCCGGTGCCGTGGCCATAGGTGTCGTTGATCTGCTTGAAGCCGTTCAGGTCGAGCAGATAGACCGCGTGCACCTGCCCCTGTGCCGGCGGCGAGGCGGCCGCCCTCGCCAGCGCCTCCTCGAACTGCCGGCGGTTCGCCAGCCCGGTGAGCGGATCCTGATAGGCGAGCGCGCGCGCCCGGCCCTCGGCCGCGATGCGCCGGGCCATCTCGCGCTTCTGTTCGCGATATCGGCGCGCCGCGAAGATCAGCAGACCCACCGCCAGAACGGCGCCGATCAGCAGCGCCTCGTCGAGCTCGATCGCCCTCTGCCCCGTCGCTGCGCCGCCCTGCGTCACGAAGATATCGACCGCATAGGCGACATAGGTGAGCACGAGCACCACGGCCAGGACCATGCCCAGATCCTGGATGCTGATGCGGTGCCGCAGGATGTACTTCCAGACCCTGGACAAGCAGGCCTCCCGAAACCGCGCGCCGGCCCGGTTCCGGCGGCGCGAGAACGCTGTTGTAGAACCGTTTACGCACAAGCCGGAGCCAGGGCCAAAAAAATGCGGCCCGGACGAGTGCCCGGGCCGCCGATGCTGTCATATGGGCGCGAGCCCGTCAGGCCACTTCGGCCTTCTGCTTCTGCGAACGCTTGCGCTCGTTCGGGTCGAGGATCGCCTTGCGCAGGCGGATCGACTTCGGCGTCACCTCGACCAGTTCGTCCTCGTCGATCCAGGCCAGCGAACGCTCCAGCGTCATCCGGATCGGCGGGGTCAGGCGTACCGCCTCGTCCTTCGAGGTGGTGCGGATATTGGTCAGCTTCTTGCCCTTGAGCACGTTGACCTCGAGATCGTTCTCGCGGGTGTGCTCGCCGACGATCATGCCCTGATAGACCTTCCAGCCCGGCTCGATCATCATCGGGCCGCGATCCTCGAGGTTCCACAGCGCATAGGCCACGGCCTCGCCGGTCTCCATGGCGATCAGCACGCCGTTGCGGCGGCCGGGGATCTCGCCCTTATAGGGCAGATAGGCATGGAACAGCCGGTTCATGATCGCCGTGCCGCGCGTATCGGTGAGCAACTCGCCTTGATAGCCGATCAGGCCGCGGGTCGGGGCGTGGAAGACGAGGCGCAGCCGGTTGCCGCCCGAGGGCCGCATCTCCAGCATGTCGGCCTTGCGCTCGCTCATCTTCTGCACCACGACGCCCGAATGCTCCTCGTCGACGTCGATGACGACTTCCTCGACCGGCTCAAGCAATTGTCCGTTCTCGTCACGCTCCAGCACGACGCGCGGACGCGAGACGCCGAGCTCGAAGCCCTCGCGGCGCATAGTCTCGATCAGGATGGCGAGCAGCAATTCGCCGCGGCCCGAGACGATGAACGAGTCCTTGTCGCCGGATTCCTCGACCTTGAGCGCGACATTGCCCTCGGCCTCCTTGAACAGCCGGTCGCGGATCATGCGGCTGGTGACCTTGTCGCCCTCCGTGCCGGCGAGCGGGGAATCGTTGACCGCGAAGGTCATCGAGACGGTCGGCGGGTCGATCGGCTGGGCGGCGATCGGCGTCTCGACGCTGGGATCGCAGAAGGTGTCGGCGACGGTGCCCTTCACCAGGCCGGCGATCGAGACGATGTCGCCGGCGACGGCTTCCTCGATCGGCTGGCGCTCGAGGCCGCGGAAGGCGAGGATCTTCGAGATGCGCCCGGTCTCGACGGTCGTGCCGTCGCCCGAAAGCACCTTGATCGTCTGGTTCGGCTTGGCCGTGCCCGAGGTGACGCGGCCGGTGATGATGCGGCCGAGATAGGGGTTGGCCTCGAGCAGCGTGCCGAGCATCCGGAACGGGCCTTCCTCGACCTTCGGCGCCGGCACGTGCTTCAGGATCAGGTCGTACATCGGGGCGAGGCCCTGATCCTGCGGGCCTTCCGGCGAATGCGCCATCCAGCCCTGCTTGCCCGACCCGTAGAGGATCGGGAAATCGAGCTGCTCGTCATTGGCGTCGAGCGCGGCGAACAGGTCGAAGACCTCGTTGATCACTTCCTGGACGCGGGCGTCGGGCTTGTCGACCTTATTGATCGCGACGATCGGGCGGAGGCCGAGCTTCAGCGCCTTGGAGACCACGAACTTGGTCTGCGGCATCGGGCCTTCGGCGGCGTCGACCAGCACGATCGCGGAATCGACCATGTTGAGGATGCGCTCGACCTCGCCGCCGAAATCGGCGTGGCCGGGGGTGTCGACGATGTTGATGCGGGTGTCCTTCCAGACCACCGAGGTGGCCTTGGCTAGGATGGTGATCCCGCGCTCCTTCTCGATGTCGTTGGAATCCATCACCCGCTCGGCGACGCGCTGGTTCTCGCGGAAGGCGCCGGACTGCTGCAGCAGCTTGTCGACCAGCGTGGTCTTGCCGTGGTCGACGTGGGCGATGATGGCGATGTTGCGCATGGACATGCGGAAAGCGGCCTCGGTTGACGACCGCGAGCCGACTGGGATTTCCCGGCCGGCGCAGCCTGAGCGTGAATGGACAATGGGGTTAGTTGCGCTGCACATAGACGCTTGGCGCCGTTTGGGCAACCGGCAAGCCGCGAAGTCCCGCCACGCACCCTGCGGGTTGCCGGCTCATTTCCGGCAGGCGAAGGGCATGAAGGTGCTGGACAGGCCGGCATTCATCCCGGCCATCACCATGATGTTGGCGAGGTTGAGCTCCTCGGCGCTGCGCGGGCAGACATCGGGCGGCGTCTGGCAGCCGGATTCTATGAAGGCATCGTGGCGGACGAGGAAGTTCGGGCCGAGCCCCTTGCTGCCGAAGCGGCGGATCGCCTCGTCATAGGCCTTGCGATAGCGCTCGCATTTCACCGCCGGCCAGTTCTCGCCGCTGCGCATCTGGGCCTGCGCGGCTGCGGTGCCGGGCCACGACCCGCCGGTGACGGGCAGGGCGAGCGGCAGCGAAAGCGCCAGGGCGAGCCCGGCGCGCCGGGAGAGAATTGGGGGCATGGTGGCGCTTTCCTGTCGGGGGAGGACTCAACTGGCCGATGGCGGCTCGCCATGGGCCAGCCTGCGCTCGGCGACGGCCCGGCCGAGCTGGTCCATGGCGAGCCGGTAGGCGCTGACGCCGCCGGCGT
The DNA here is from genome assembly GCF_017308075.1 of Allobosea sp. Classification (GTDB taxonomy): domain Bacteria; phylum Pseudomonadota; class Alphaproteobacteria; order Rhizobiales; family Beijerinckiaceae; genus Allobosea. The sequence continues at coordinate 143,857 of NZ_JAFKFX010000027.1, read as the reverse complement.
CGATGTCGCCCCGCGAATAGCTCGCCAGCACTTCGGCGAGCACCGCATCGGCCTGACGCTCGAGCCGGGCGAGGGCCGCCTCGTTGGGGGCGACGCGGATCGCGCCGAGCAGCTCGACCATCTCGCCGAGCCCGGCCATGGCTCGCTTGCGGCGTGCCGCGCTCTCGACGCCGAGCAGGCCGGCGGCGCCGGAGCCGAGCAACGAGAGCGCCATGACGCCGAGATAGAACCAGTCGCCATAGAGCTCGAAGAAGGTCTCCTGCTCGCCATCGATGAAGGCGGCGGCGCCACTATGGACCGCGAGCGGCGCGTCCTTGTCGGTCGCCGGGGTTTCGAGCCCCTGGATCGCCGGCAACTCGCCGGCGAGCGCGACCCGCAGCGACAGGATCGCGCTGACCAGATCGGCGACGCGGCTGTCGTCGAGCGACTGCGCCGCCATCAGGCGCGAAGTGATCGAGATCGTCGGCAGGTTTTCCGCCGGCAGCGGCGGATCGCCGCCGAGCGCGCCGCGGACGATCTCGCCGGCCTCGACCGCCCGGTTGCGGGCCGCGAGCGCGTCGGCTTCGCGGATCGGGATGATGCCGGGTTCATCCCCGAAGGCGGCGCGCAGGCGCTGGGCGGCGTCGTTGGCCGTGCGGGCGCTGATCGCGCCGACGGCGAAGAAGGCGTCGATCCGCCCCTCGCGGGCGGCGCCGATCACCATGTCGCGGGCCAACCCGACAATCTCGACCTCTTCGGGCTGGACGCCATATTGCGACAGCACCAGCTTCAGGAGGTCGATATTCTCGGCGGGATTGCGGATCACGCCGATGCGCTTGCCGCGCAGGCCGGCGACGCGGTCGATCGCGAGTTCCTTGGCGGTGATGAAGAAAGGGAAGGAGCGGCGCGTGATCAGGGCGGTGTCGGCCTTGGCCGGCAGGGCGATGTCGGGCCGTACGATGGCGAGGTCGACCTCGCCGGCATCGATCTTCCGGGCGCTCTCGGCCGAGCCTTCGGTCAGGACGAGGCGCAGGCGGATCGGCTTCTTCTCGCGGCTGAGGCCCTGGACGAAGGCCGCGGCCATGCGCGCATCGTCGGAGCCGAGCGGCCCGACGGCGAGCTTCAGCGTCTTCGGCTGGCTCCAGAGGTAGACCCCGAGCGCCACGAGCCCGGCCGTCAGCAGCAGCCCCGCCAGAACCGCAAATCCGCGCCGCCCCATGCCTCGCCCGCTTTCGCCCCGCTTCGTGCCGATCGCTCTCGACCGGCATCATGTCACAAGTGCGGCGGCGGGCGCGTGACGGCAAGCGCCTGCGACAAGAGTCTGCAAGAAGAGTTCGCAAGTCTCGGCCGGCGACAGCAACGGCAAGGATGCGGGAGTATGTGCAATCGTGCTACAGCGCCCCGATGATGCGCCCCGAACCCAGCTTCCCGATCAAGATCTGCGGGCTCTCCACGCCTGAGACGCTCGAGGCTGCGCTCGCCGCGGGCGCCGATATGATCGGCCTCGTCTTCCATCCGCGAAGCCCGCGCTTCGTGATGCCGGACCAGGCCTCGCGGCTCGCGGGGCAGGCCCGCGGCAAGGCCGAGATCGTGGCGCTGACGGTCGATCTCGAGCCCGCCAGGGCGATCGAGCTCGCGCAGCTCGTGCGGCCCGACTGGCTGCAGCTCCACGGCAGCGAGACGCCGGAAGCCGTGAGGGCGATCAAGGCCGCGACCGGGCTGCCCGCGTTGAAGGCGCTGGGCATCGCCGGCGCGGCGGATCTCGACCGGATCGCGGCCTATGCCGACAGCGCCGACATGATCCTGCTCGACGCCAAGCCGCCCAAGGACGCGGCCTATCCCGGCGGCCATGGCCGGCCCTTCGACTGGACGCTGCTCGCCGGCCTCGACCCGGCTTTCCGCTTCATGCTATCGGGCGGGCTCGATCCGGCGAATGTCGCGGAGGCGATCCGCATCGCGAGGCCGTCCGGCGTCGACGTCTCCTCCGGGGTCGAAAGCGCGCCGGGCGTCAAGGACGTCGACCGGATCGCGGAATTCGTCAGGGCCGCCCGCAGGGCGGCCAAGGCACTGAGCGACGATATCTTGAAGAAGGCAGGCCAGGCATGAACGCGCCGCACGCACGCAACAGCTTCCGGAACGGCCCGGACGAGAACGGCCGCTTCGGCCAGTTCGGCGGCCGCTTCGTCGCCGAGACGCTGATGCCGCTGATCCTCGAGCTGGAGGCCGCCTACATCGCCGCCAAGGCCGATCCGGCCTATCATGCCGAGACCGCCGACGGGCTGAAGCACTATGTCGGTCGCCCCTCGCCGCTCTATTTCGCCGAGCGCCTCACCGAGCACTTTCGTGGTGTGGCGACGGCCTCCGGCCTGTCGGGCGGCGCCAAGATCTATCTGAAGCGCGAGGAGCTGAACCACACCGGCTCCCACAAGGTGAACAACGTCCTCGGCCAGATCCTGCTGGCCCGGCGCATGGGCAAGAAGCGCATCATCGCCGAGACCGGCGCCGGCCAGCACGGCGTCGCCACCGCGACGCTCTGCGCCCGCTACGGTCTCGAATGCATCGTCTATATGGGCGCGGTCGATGTCGCCCGGCAGGCGCCGAACGTCTTCCGCATGCAGATGCTGGGCGCCACCGTCGTGCCGGTCGAATCCGGCACCAAGACGCTCAAGGACGCGATGAACGAGGCGCTGCGCGACTGGGTGACCAATGTCGCGACGACGTTCTACTGCATCGGCACCGTCGCCGGCCCGCATCCCTATCCCGCGATGGTGCGCGACTTCCAGTCGATCATCGGCAAGGAGACACGCGAGCAGATGCAGGAGCTGGAAGGCCGTCTGCCGGATTCGCTCGTCGCCTGCATCGGCGGCGGCTCGAATGCGATGGGCCTGTTCCATCCATTCCTCGACGATAAGAGCGTCGAGATCTATGGCGTCGAGGCGGCCGGCCACGGCATCGCTTCCGGCCTGCATGCGGCCTCGCTCACCGGCGGGCGCCCCGGCGTGCTGCACGGCAACCGCACCTATCTGCTGATGAACGAGGACGGGCAGATCAACGACGCCCATTCGATCTCGGCCGGGCTCGACTATCCCGGCATCGGCCCGGAGCATTCCTGGCTGCATGATGTCGGCCGCGCCACCTATCTCTCGGCGACGGACGAGGAGGCGCTCGCAGCCTTCCAGCTGATCTCCAAGCTTGAGGGCATCATCCCGGCGCTGGAATCGGCGCATGCCCTCGCCAAGGTCGCCGAGCTCGCGCCGCAAAAGCCGCAGGACCATCTGATGGTGGTCAATCTCTCCGGCCGTGGCGACAAGGATATCCCGCAGGTGGCGGAGATTCTGGCGGCGCGGTGACCTGAGCATTTTCGAGCGAAGTGGACACCGGTTCGCGTGAAGAAAATGCGATAAAACAAAAAGCTAGAGCATTTCGCGCTTCGGAGAAGCGTGGAAATGCCTTGCACCGTCCTGATGCTGCCCCATTGGCTTGCGCATGGTCGGGGCGCAGAAGCGGCACCGTTTCTGCGGACCATGCCAGCGAAGGACGATCATGTCTAAGACCAAGAAGGCCCTGCTCATCGCCGCGCTCGCGGCGCTCGCCGCTCCCGTTCAGGCTCAGAGCCCCGGCCCGCTTGCACCGGCGGAAGGCATCGTCATCCGCACCGAGGGGGAGGTCAGGGTGAAGCCGGATCTCGCCACGATCCAGGCCGGCATCGTCAGCGAAGGCAAGACCGCCGCCGAGGCGCTGGCGAAGAACACCCCGGCGCTGGCGAAGCTGGTCGAAGCGGTGAAGGCGGCCGGCATCGCCGGCGGCGACGTCAGGACCTCGCAGGTCATGCTGATTCCCCGCATGACCCAGCCTTCCGCTTCCTCCTCGCCGCAGCCGCGCGCGCCGAAGATCGACGGCTACGAGGCCCGCACCGGGCTCACCGTCATCGTGCGTGACATCACCAAGGCCGGTCCGCTGATCGATGCGCTCGCCGCCGCCGGCGCCAACGAGATGTCGGGGATCATGTTCGGCCTCGCCGATGAGGACACCGCCAAGGACGCGGCGCGCCAGAAGGCCGCCGAGGCGGCGCGGGCCCGCGCCTCGCTCTATGCCGAGAAGCTCGGCGTCAAGGTCGGCGAGCTCGTCTCGATCGTCGAAGCCGAGGCCGAGGCGCCGTCCCGTCCGATGGGCGAGATGCGGGCCTATCGCATGGCCGCTGCGGGGGGCGCGCCGATGGCGGTCGAGCCCGGCGAGATCACCGTGAGCGCGACGCTGCGCACGGTCTGGCGCATCGAAAAGCAGTAATCCTCGACGCTTTTTGCCTTCCCGCCCATAGCGGGCGCGCTGGCCGGGGCGGTCCGCATTCCGTACCGCCTCGGTTCCGTCTTCATGCTAGGCTCGGCGCATGACGAGCTATGGCCAGTTCTGTTCGATGGCGCGCGCCCATGAGGCGCTGGGCGGGCGCTGGACGTTGCTCGTGGTGCGCGAGATCCTGTGCGGCAGCAGCCGCTTCGGCGAGATCCGGCGCGCCATTCCACGCATTTCGAAGACCATGCTCGCAGGGCGCCTGCAGGCGCTCGTGCTCGCCGGCGCGCTTTCGCGCCGGGATGACGGGCAGGGCCCAGAATACGTGCTGACGCAGGCTGGCCTGGAGCTCGCCGAACTCGTCAGGGCGATGGGGGCCTGGGGCCAGCGCTGGCTGCCGCGTCACGCAGAAGGCGAGGATCTCGACCTGGGGCCCGTTCTGGTCGACATGCAAAGGCGGGTCCGCTTCGAGACCCTGCCGCATGAGCCGCTGGTCGTCCGCTTCGAGATCGCCGGCCATGGGCCGCGCTTCCTGCTGCTGCGGCCGGGCGAGGCCTCGCTCTGCAGCCAGAATCCCGGTTTCCCCGAAGTGCTCTGCGTCCGTGGACCGCTCTCGGCGCTGGTCGCCTGGTGGCGCGGCGATGTCGGCTTCGCGGAGAGCCGGCGGCTCGGCCTGTCGATCGCAGGCCCGCGCCCGCTGGCGGCAGCCTTTCCCGATTGGTTTCAGCTCTATGCCTTCGCCGGGATCCGCCCGGCGCGGGACACCGAAAGGACGAGCCCATGACTGTCCGTATCGTTCGGCTGGGAACGCCGCGCGCTGCCGGAGAAGGCACGCGCATCGGTACGGTCCGGCGCGTGCCGCGCGGCGTGCCGAAGGAGCGCTATGCCAGCGAGAACTGGTTCGACGTCTGGTTCCCGGTCCTGTCGCCGACGCCCGAGCTGATGGCGCAGGCCAAGTCGGCCGAAACCGAGAAGGACTGGGCCGGCTTCACCCGCGCCTTCAGGGCCGAAATGGCCGAACCGGCGCCGCGCCACGCGCTCGACCTGCTGGCGACCTTGTCGCATGGCAGCGATTTCTCGGTCGGTTGCTATTGCGAGGTCGAGGCGCATTGCCATCGCTCGGTGCTGCGTGCGCTGCTCGAGGAGCGCGGGGCGAGGCTCGGCTGAAGACAGTATCGACGGCCCTCTTGCCCGCAGCCCTCACCCGGAGGCGCCGCGCGTCGCGAAGCTCGCCTTTGCGAGGTCCGGATTCCGGACCTGACGGGGCGGCGCTTTCGGGCGACAAGGGCATGCCTCATGCAACATGCCCCATGCAAGGAGCGTCACGTGACCCAGCCGACCATTCTCGACCGCATCGGCAAGACGGCGCTCATCCCGCTGCGCCGGATCGTGGCGGCCAATGGCGCGCGCATCCTGCTGAAGCTCGAAAGCGAGAACCCGACCGGCAGCATGAAGGACCGGATGGCGCTCGCCATGATCGAGGCGGCCGAATCCGACGGGCGGCTGAAGCCGGGCGGTGCGGTCGTCGAATATACCGGCGGGAGCACCGGGGTTTCGCTCGCTCTGGTCTGCGCGGTGAAGCGTCACCCCCTCCACATCGTCACCTCCGACGCCTTCGCCCGTGAAAAGCTCGACCACATGGCGATCCTCGGGGCGAAGCTGACGGTCATCGCCAGCGAGGGCGGCGGCATGACCGAAAAGCTCACCCGCGACATGATCGCCGCCGCCGGTGTGATCGCGGAGGAGACCGGCGCCTTCTGGACCGACCAGATGAAGAACCGCGATCAGCTTTCCGCCTATGATGCGATGGCGGACGAGATCTGGAACCAGGCCGAGGGCAGGATCGACGGTTTCGTTCAAAGCGTCGGTACCGCCGCCTCGCTGCGCGGCCTCGGGGCAGGGCTGCGACGCCATGACATGGGGATCAGGGTGGTCGCGGTCGAGCCGGCGGAATCGCCGGTGCTTTCGGGCGGCGCCCCCGGCGCGCACAAGATCGACGGCATCGGCGCCGGCTTCGTCGTGCCGCTCTGGCAGGAGGGCATGTCCGATGCGGTCGAGCGTGTCTCGACGCAGGAAGCGCGGGCGATGGCGCTGCGGCTCGCCCGCGAGGAGGGGCTGTTCGCCGGGCTCTCGACCGGCGCGAACGTGCTCGCCTCGTTGCGGCTCGCCGAGCGGCTCGGCGAGGGCGCGACGATCGTCAGCCTGATGTGCGACACCGGCCTGAAGTATTTCGGCAGCTGGCGCACCGCCCTTGCAGAGCAGGGCTGAGCCTGCGCCCTCTCGCCAGCCGGGCCCGGCCATGCTAACCGCAGCCGCATGACACAGACTGGCCAGACCCGTATCGAGAACCGCTTTTCCGCTTGCGCCAAGGAAGGCCGGGCCGCGCTCGTGACTTTCGTCACGGCCGGCGACCCGGATTTCGACACGGCGAACGCGATCCTGCACGCCCTGCCCGCGGCAGGCGCCGACATCATTGAGCTCGGCGTGCCCTTCACCGACCCGATGGCGGACGGCATCCCGGTCCAGCTCGCCGGGCAGCGCGCGCTCAAGGGCGGCCAGACGCTGAAGAAGACGCTGGCGCTGGTCGAGGGCTTCCGCAAGGCCGGAAACGACACGCCGATCGTGCTGATGGGCTATTACAACCCGATCTGGGCCTATGGCGTCGAGCGCTTCCTGGCCGATGCGCGCGCTGCCGGCGTCGACGGGCTGATCGTCGTCGACCTGCCGCCGGAAGAGGATGCCGAGCTCTGCCTGCCGGCGCTCGCCGCCGGGCTGAGCTTCATCCGCCTGGCGACGCCGACCACCGACGACAAGCGCCTGCCGCGCGTGCTGCAGAACACCTCGGGCTTCGTCTATTATGTCTCGATGACCGGCGTCACCGGCGGCACCATCGCCAATTACGACGCGGTCGGCGATGCGGTCGGCCGGATCAAGCAGCACACCAGGCTGCCGGTCGCCGTCGGCTTCGGCGTCAAGACCGCCGCCGATGCGGCTGCGATCGCGCGCGGCGCCGATGGCGTCGTCGTCGGCTCGGCCCTGGTCGAGCGCGTCAGGCTTTCGCTCGATGGCGAGGGCAAGGCCACGGAAAAGACGGTTTCGGCTGTCACCTCGCTGGTCGCCGAGCTTGCCGCCGGCGTCCGTTCGGTCGCAAAAGCTGCGGCCTGAGCTGCTAGCAGCTCACGTAATTCGAGGATGGTCCGATGAACTGGATTTCCGAAGTCGTTCGCCCGCGCATCAAGACGCTGTTCAAGCGCGAGAGCCCGGAGAACCTCTGGATCAAGTGCCCGGATTCCGGGCAGATGGTCTTCCACAAGGATGTCGAGGCCAATGGCTTCGTCATTCCCGGCTCGGAACATCATCTGCGCGTCAAGGCGCCCGATCGGCTGCGCCTGACCTTCGACGAGGGCAAATGGCTCGATGTGGCGCTGCCCGAGGCCGCCGTCGACCCGCTCAAGTTCCGCGACGAGAAGCGCTATGTCGACCGGCTCAAGGATGCCCGGGCCAAGACCGGTGCGAGCGACGCCTTCAAGGTCGGCTATGGCCGCGTCCAGGGGCTGCCGATGACCATCGCGGTGCAGGACTTCCACTTCATGGGCGGCTCGCTCGGCATGGCGGCGGGTGAAGCCTTCATCAAGGGCGCCGAGACCGCGCTCGAGAAGAAGACGCCCTATGTCGTGTTCGCGGCTTCGGGCGGGGCGCGCATGCAGGAAGGCATCCTCTCGCTGATGCAGCTGCCGCGCAGCACGGTCGCGGTCCGGCGCCTGCGCAAGGCCGGCCTGCCCTATTTCGTCGTCCTGACCAACCCGACCACCGGTGGTGTCACCGCCTCCTATGCCATGCTCGGCGACGTCCATATCGCCGAGCCGGGTGCGCTGATCGGCTTCGCCGGTCCGCGCGTGATCGAGCAGACCATCCGCGAGAAGCTGCCCGAGGGCTTCCAGCGCTCGGAATATCTCAAGGATCACGGCATGGTCGACATGGTCGTGCACCGCCACGAGCTGCCGGCGACGCTGGCACGGCTGGGCCGGCTGCTGACCCGGCAGCCTGCCCCGGACGCGAACGCCGAGGCGGAGGCCGAGCCGCTTCCGCTCGAGGCCAACTGAACTCTCGCACGACGCATCGGGGATCGCCGGCCGCCGCTCCGCACCGGCGCGATGCTTTCGCCGGCCGGGGGGCCGGACCCGCATGAGCACATCCGACCTGCTGCTGGCGCGCTTCCTGGCGCTCCACCCCAAGCTGATCGATCTTTCGCTCGGCCGCATCCTGCGCCTGCTCGAGCGCCTCGGCGATCCCCAGAAGAAGCTGCCGCCGGTGATCCATGTCGCCGGTACCAATGGCAAGGGCTCGACCATCGCCTTCATGCGGGCGATCCTCGAGGCCGCCGGCCTCAGCGTCCACGTCTACACCTCGCCGCATCTGGTGCGTTTCCATGAGCGCATAAGGCTCGGCCGGCCGGGTGGCGGCCGCTTCGTCGATGAGGGCGTGTTGGTCGAGGCGCTGGAACGCTGCGAGCGCGCCAATGCCGGCGATTCCATCACCTTCTTCGAGATTACCACCTCGGCGGCATTGCTGCTGTTTTCCGAGCACAAGGCCGATGTCGTGCTGCTCGAGGTCGGGCTCGGCGGGCGCTACGACACGACAAACGTCATCGACCACCCGGCCTGCACCGTGGTCACCCCGGTCTCGCTCGACCATTCCGAATATCTCGGCGATACCGTCGCCAAGATCGCCGGCGAGAAGGCCGGCATCTTCAAGCGCGGCGCGCCGGCCGTGATCGCGCCGCAGGGCCCGGAGCCGACCGCCGTGCTGGAGGCCGCCGCCGAGCGCGCCGGCGCTGCGAAGATCCTGATCGGCGCACAGGATTTCAACGTCCATGAGGATGGCGGGCGGCTGGTCTATGAGGATGGCGACGGCCTGCTCGACCTGCCGCTGCCGCGCCTTACCGGGCGCCACCAGCACGTCAATGCCGGCACGGCGATCGCGGCGCTGCGCGCCGCCGGCTATGGCGGCCTGCCGGTCGCCGCTTTCGAGCGCGGCATGACCGAGGCCGAATGGCCGGCGCGGTTGCAAAGGCTGTCGCGGGGGCGCCTCGCCGAGCTCGTGCCCGCCGGTGCCGAGCTCTGGCTCGATGGCGGCCATAATCCCGATGGCGGCCGCGTGCTCGCCCAGGCCATGGCCGATCTCGAGGAGAAGAACCCGGCGCCGCTGGTGATGATCACCGGCCTGCTCTCGACCAAGGATGGCCGCGCCACGCTCGGCCATTTCAAGGGGCTGGCGCACGCGCTCTTCGCCGTGCCGATGCAGAACCAGCTCGCCGCCCGCCCGGCCGAGGAGGTGGCGGAGCTCGCCCGCGCCGCCGGGCTCAAGGCGGAGGCCTCCGGCTCGGTCGAGCAGGCGCTGCGCGAGATCGCCGCGCGCCACTGGCCGGTGCCGCCACGCATCCTGATCTGCGGTTCGCTCTATCTTGCCGGCGAGGTGCTCCAGGCCAATGGTACGCCGCCGGTTTGAGGCCGGGGCGAACGGCTCTATCGTCCTGTTCCGCCTGCCAGCTGCGCCGAGGAGAACCATGCCAGTTGCCGGATTGACCACCCTCGGCATCGTCCTCCTGTGCAGCATGTTCGGTGGCTGCGTGACCTCCGGCGGCGAGGCGGTCCCGACGGCCGAAGGCGTCGACCGGGTGCGCGCCGGCGAGCCGACCTTCCTGCAGCAGACCTACATGACCATGGACAAAAGTTGCCGGCAGGTGAAGCGGCCGACCGCCGTCCTGACCCGTGACCCCGAGCATGGCAAGGTCAGGATGGCGACGCGCAAGGCCGAGGCGGTCTACGGCCCCGGCCCCTATGCTCATTGCGATGGGCGGGTCGGCAACTCGCTCGCCTTCGAATACACCTCGCGGCCGGATTACCGCGGGCGCGATAGCTTCGAGGTCAAGGTGCGTTATGCCGATGGCGAGGTCCGCCATGGCCGCTTCGAGATCGAGGTTCGCTGAGCCCAGAGCATCGGGCCGAAAAGTGGAACCCATTTTTCGGGCGAATCCGATGCTTCAACAAGGAATGAGATCGCCAGAGTGTGTCCGATGGATGCCCGGCGATCGAAGGGAGCCGGGCCTATGGAGAGAGCTTTCGGGCAGGGCGGCAAGCGGGCTTCCGTGATCGGCCAGGGCAGCTGGAACATCGAGCTCTCCGAGCGCAAGGCGGCGGTCGCGGCGCTGCGGCGCGGGCTCGATCTCGGGCTGACGCATATCGACACCGCCGAGATGTATGGCGATGGGCGTTCCGAGGAGATCGTCGGCGAGGCGATCTCGGGCCGGCGCGACGAGGTCTTTCTGGTCTCCAAGGTGTTGCCGCACAACGCCTCGCGGGCCGGCACGCGCGCCGCCTGCGAGCGCTCGCTGCAGCGGCTCGGCACCGACCGGCTCGATTGCTACCTGCTGCACTGGCGCGGCTCCTACCCGCTGGAAGAGACCTTCGCCGCCTTCGAGGCGCTGCGCGAGGAGGGCAAGATCCGCTCCTGGGGCGTCAGCAATTTCGACGTCGACGATCTCGATGAGGCGCTGGAACTGGTCGGGCCGGGCAGGATCGCCTGCAATCAGGTGCTCTACCATCTGCGCGAGCGGGCGATCGAGCATGCCGTCATCCCCTGGTGCGAGAAGAACGGCGTCGCGGTCACCGCCTATAGCCCGTTCGGACAGGACGATTTTCCCGAGCCCGGCTCGGCGCAGGGGCGGGTGCTGGCGCAGATCGCGGCGAAGCATGGCGCGGGCCCGCGCCAGGTCGCGCTCGCCTTCCTGACCCGGCGCGATCAGGTCTTCGCAATCCCGAAGGCGGCGAGGGCCGCTCATGCCGAGGACAATGCCGGGGCGCTGTCGCTGCGGCTGGACGAGGCCGATATCGCCGGGATCGATGCAGCCTTTCCGCGTGGCAGGCCGCGCTCGCTGCCGATGCTGTAGCACTCTTTCGGCAATTGCGACGTCGTCCCGGGCGACCGGAGGGCGCGATCGGGGCTACGCGACCAGCGTCTTCGGCAGCATGCAGTGGATGCCCTTGTTGCCGTTGACGGTCTGGGTGACGCGCAGATCGGCGGCGAGGCTGCACAGCATATAGGCCTCCTCGCGCGAGAGCTTCGTCCGCTCGGTGATCAGGCCGATCATCTCGCGCAGCGCGTCTTTCGCGCAGATGTCGAGATCGGGATCGATGCCCATGGTGATGTGGTGGGTCCGGGTTTCCGCCCGGGGCATGGCGAAGGACAGGTCCTCGCGTAAGTGGAATTCGAAAGTGCCTTCCAGCGCCGTCTCGATCGCGGTGATGCAGACTTCGCCGTCGCCCTGCGCGCCATGGCCGTCACCGCAGGAGAACAGCGCGCCCTCGACGAAGACGGGCAGGTAGAGCGTCGCGCCGGCGACGAGTTCCTTGTTGTCTATATTGCCGCCGAAGGCGCGCGGGATCAGCGAGGTCACCCGCCCCCAATGCGCCGGCGGCGCCGTGCCCATCACGCCGAAGAACGGCGCAAGTGGCAATTCCATGCCCCAGGGCAGGTTCGCGACGTTCCGCTCGCGATCGAGATGGATGTAGCGGAAGGCGTGGTAATCGAACTCGTCCGGCAGCGTGCCGCCGAGCGGGCGGAACATGGTGTAGCCGAAATCGGTGCGCGGCTTCACGCTCCGGATCTGCACCTCCAGCACCTGGCCGGGCCGCGCGCCCTTCACCGCGATCGGCCCGGTGAGGATGTGGCCGGGCACCATGCGCTCGGCCTTTTCATGGATCTCGTGAATCTCCGGCGGGATCGTCGCATTGCCTTCCGGCAGATGGGCGGGCCCACCGGTCAAGGTGCGGATGGTGACGCTGTCGCCGCTCTCGATCTCCAGGACCGGCTTCAGCTTCGCGTCGAAATAGCCCCAATGGCAGGTGGCGAGGCTGGAATCGAGCTGGTGATGGGTCATGGCATGGCCTCGTTCGGCGGCGGGGCGATTGTCAGGCGGGGGGCGCGAGCCCGGCTTCGGCCCGGCTGCGGGCATTGCGGCGGATCGTGTACAGCGTCGCGCCGATGACGATGGCCGAGCCGATGAAGGTCGAGAGCGAGGGGATCTCGGCGAAGAAGACGAAGCCGGTGAAGCTCGCCAGCAGCAGCCGGCTGAAATCGAGCGGGGCGAGCGCCGCCGCCTCGCCGACCTGGTAGGCCTTGGTGATCAGCCATTGCCCGGCGGTGCCGAACAGGCTGAGCAGTACGAGCGCGAGCCATTGCTCGGCGCTCGGCCAGACCCAATAGGCCCAGGCCGGCCAGGCCAGGGCGACGATCAATACCAGCCCCTGATAGATCAGGATGGTCTCGGTGCGCTCCGAGGTTCCGAGCAGGCGCACGCTGACAGTGATGCAGGCGCCGAATACCGCACCGCCGACCGCCATCAGCGCCCAGAAGTTCAGACCCTCGGTCGAGGGGTTCAGCATGATCAGGATGCCGATAAAGCCGATGACCGTCGCAGCCCAGCGCCGGCTATCGACCTTCTCCTTGAGCACCAGCACCGCCGCGATGGTGACGAACAGCACCTGGCTGAAGCTGATCGAGGTCGCCTGCGCCAGCGGGATGTGGATCAGCGCGCTGAAGCCGCAGAGCATCGAGGCCAGCGTCACCACCCCGCGAAAGATCTGCAGGCCGGGATGGCGGGTGCGCAGCATCGAAGGCAGCGCCCGGCCGACGACGGCGAGGATTACGAGGCTCATGATCAGCTGGCGGATCATCAGCGTCTCGACCAGCGGGATCGCGCTACCGAGGTGCTTGAACAGCCCGACCATCACCGCATAGACTAGCAGCGCCGAGATCATATAGACCGAGCCGCGCAGGTTCGGGCTGGCGCCGCGCCACCATAGGCCGATGCGTGAGCGGCGTGTCGCCAGCCAGCCGGGGCCGGCCGGGGTGATGCCGGCGGGATCTGGTGACAGCGGAATGTCGGGGGAAGCGGCGCTGCCGCTCGGACAGCCGTCTTCCTCGGATGCTGGCGGCGTGGGCTCGCCGATCCCGGCGCTCTCGCTGCCGCGGGCCTCCTGATCCGAAAGACGGTCGTCGCTCATGGCAGCCCGGAGCCGGGCTCAGCGCCAGCGGCTTATTATTGGTCTCGTCCTGGAACTCTCGCCGATTTGCCGGTTTCGGAGCAGGGGGCTTGCGCACATGGCAGGGTTGTTCTGGCGTCCGGCCGCTCCGCCTTCAGGACAGGGGCGTCATTCGGCTGGGCGGCTGCCTGCGCCGCCATTGTGGCGTATAGCAGCGCGGATCGCGCATTCGGGCGGCGATCGGACAAGGTGACGCGGGACGATGCGGGATCTGCTGGCCGATATGGCGAACGGCGTGCGCGAATTGTCGCCGCGGCGCTTTCCCTGGCGGCGCTTCCTGCTTGCTCTTTCGCTCGGCATTCTCGGCGGCTGGCTGTTTTCCTATCTGCGCCTGCCCTTGCCCTGGATGCTCGGCTCGATGGTGTTCTGCACCGCCGCCGCGATCTCGCGCGCGCCGGTCGCGGCCCCGCCGGTGATCCGCCCGCCGATGTCGGCGGTGATCGGCGTCATGCTCGGCTCCGGCTTTCGGCCCGATCTGATCGCGCAATTGCCGAACTGGCTGCCGACGCTCGCCGGGCTCGTGCTCTTCATGGCGGCCTGCGCCTTCTTCTGCGTCGGCTATTTTCGCCGCGTCGCCGGCTATGACCCGGTCACCGCCTTCTTCGCCGGCATGCCCGGCGGCCTCGTCGAGATGGTGATCACCGGCGAGGAGAAGGGCGGCGATGCGCGCACCATCGCGCTGATCCACTCCGCCCGCATCCTGCTCGTGGTGATGACGCTGCCCTTCATCGTGCAATGGCTCGAGGGCGTCTCGCTCGGCATCAACCGCACCTCCGGCCCCTCGATGATGCAGACCTCGGCGCTCGGCTGGTTCTGGCTGATCGCCTGCGGCGTTCTCGGCGTCATGCTCGCCCATGCCCTGCGCCTGCCGGCGAAGCAGCTGCTCGGGCCGATGCTGGTCTCGGCGGCGGTGCATGTCGCGGGCCTCAGCGACTCGGTGCCGCCCTTCGAGATCGTCAACCTCGCGCAGCTCGTCCTCGGCGTCACCATCGGCTGCCGCTTCGTCGGGACGCCGCCGCAGGCGATCCTGCGTATCCTCGTGATCTCGGCCGGCTCGACGCTGATCCTGCTTGCGCTGACGCTGGCCTTCGCCTTCGCGGTCGCCCATATCTCGCGCTACCAGCCGGTTCCGCTGATCCTGGCCTATTCGCCGGGCGGGCTCGCCGAGATGAGCCTGATCGCGCTCGCTTTGCACACGGAGGTCGCCTTCGTCGCCGCCCACCACATCATCCGGGTCTTCCTGGTGATGATCGGCGCCGGGCCCCTTTTCGGCCTGCTCGGTGGCAAGGCCAAAAGCGCGAGCAAGCCGAACTAGTCAGCGCCCGACCGCAGCCGCGAGCCCGCGCTCCAAGGCCGAGGCGAGTGCGGCGCGCTGGCGCGCCATGAAGGCGGCGCCGTCGAGATGCAAGCTGGTTCCGGCCCGCGCCGCGCCGACCAGATCGATCAGCGCCGAGGCGAAGGCCCGCGGCTCGTCAGCGATCCGGAAATTCGCGGGGATCTCGGTGAAGCCGCGGCAGGAGAGTGGCGTCGCCACCGCTGCTGCGCCGAGCTGCATCGCCTCGATCGTCTTGAGCTGCACGCCGGTGCCGGCCCGGCTCGCCAGGGCCAGGGTCCGGCAGGAGAGCAGGAATTCGCGCGCATCCGGCACGCGTCCGACCAGCTTCACATTGTCCGCTACGGGCGGCATGTCGGGCGGCAGGCGTCCGGCGACCGCGATCTCGAAATCGCGCGGCAGCAGCGGGCAGACCTCACGCAGGAACCAGTCGAGCCCGGTGAAGTTCGGTACCCAGGTCCATGTGCCGATCAGGCCGATATCATGGGTCGCCGCGACCGGCTGGAGGCTCAAGAGCTCGACCTCGGCTCCCGAGACCAGCGGCAGCACCGCCGATTTTCCGGCCATCTCCGGGCCGAGCGCGGCGCGGTCCTCCTCGGCCAAGGTCCAGACGAAGCGCGCCTCCTGCCAAAGCTGTCGCTCGACCTTCTCGAGCAGATGCGCCTCGCGCGCGAACAGCGCCCGCATCAGCGGGCTGCGGGCGTGATCGGCGTTCTGCTGCGCCGAGACATGCTCGATATTGTGCTCGACCAGCACGCAGGGGCCGAGCCCGGTCAGCTCGGGAAAGGCGCCGGGCAGCATTACGGAATTCAGCACGATGGCGTCGAACGGGCCGCGCGCCCTGACCGCCTCGACGAAGCGTCCGCGCCCCGCCAGCCTGAGCTTGGCGCAGGCGACCGGCAGCGCGGCAGCGAGCGCGCTGCCCAGCCATTGCAGCTTGCGCGCCTTTGAGACGACGGCGTTCTCGACATCGACCGCGTCGATCACCACCGCCCCGCCGGGGTCCGCCGGCACCTCGCCGGGCCGCAAGAAGCCGAAGGCGGTGACCTCATGGCCGGCGGCGCGCAGCGCATCGAGGATGGCGGCATTGGCGATCTCGAAGCCGGTATCGGGCCGGGCGACGGGGATCAGCGTGGTGAGGAAGGCAAGGCGCACGGTGTTCCGCATCCTGGGATCGTGGCCGAGAACAGGGCGCACGCCGGCCGCCGGGTCAAGCCTGCTCGGGCGGTAACCTCAACGGCATGTGATCGAGGAGGCCGGGCACGGCGGTGCCATGCATACGGAACCTTAAGCGAATCGGCTGCGATGCTGTGACGACAATGGAAGTCCCGGGAGTTGTTCACCGGTTTCCTGCCGGGCGAGGACGATCGCATGACACAGCAGGCACTGACGGAGAGGCCAGGTTTCGGCGCCCCCGAAAGCTTCGAGATCGTGGCGCAGTCGGCGCCCGAGATCCTGGCCCATGTCGAGACCGTGGTCTGCGTCCCGACCTTCCGGCGGCCCGACATGCTGGAGCGCACCTTGCGCTCGCTGGCGGCGCAGCGCGGCGCCGGGCCGTTCGCGGTGATCGTCGTCGAGAATGAGGGCAAGGAGCGCGCCGGGGCCGAGCGGGCCTGCGCGCTGTTCGCCGAGGGGCTGTTTGAGGGGCTGGTCATCGTCGAGCCGCGCCAGGGCAACTGCAAGGCCTACAATGCCGCCTGGCGCTGCGCTTTGACGCGCCTGCCGGCGCTGCGCCAGATCGCCGGCATCGACGATGACGAGGAGGCCGAGCCCGGCTGGCTCGCCGCCTTCCTGCAGGCCGCGGCGAGCGCGCCGGCCGAGCTGTTCGGAGGTTCGGTGACGCCGCGCTTCGAGGATCCGACCCGCGCCTGGCTCGGCGCGCATCCGATTTTCCGCTCGCATTACAGCGCCTCGGGGCCGATCCCGATGCTCTATTCCAGCGCCAACTACCTGATCCGGCGCGAGGTCCTGGAGACGCTGGGCTTTCCCTATCTCGACGAGAGCTTCGACTTCACCGGCGGCGGCGACAGCGATTTCTTCAGGCGGGCGATGGCCGCCGGCTTCCGCTTCTGGTGGGTGCAGGAAGCGGTGCAGCGCGAGACCATGCCGGCCAGGCGCACCGAAGCCGACTGGGTTCGGGCGCGCGGCTACCGCAATGGCGCGATCTCGGCACGGATCGAGCGGCGCAGCCGGCCCGGCACGGCCGGGCGGCTGCGCGTCCTCGCCAAGAGCCTCGCATTGCTCGCCGCCTCGCCTCTGCGCGGGCTGATGCTCGGCCTCGACACCCGTTCGCTGACCATCGGCCTCTACCATGCCCAGGTCGCGCTCGGCCGCCTCGGCACCGAATTCGGCGTCGCCGACGAGCAGTATCGCGTGCCCGAGAAGAACTGAGCCGCTTCGGGCGCCGCCGCTTCAGGCCTCGTTGACGACGAAGCCGCGGATCTTGCCGGCATGGGCGCCGAGCGTCGCGGCGGCGCGCTCCATATCCTCGCGGCCGACAGCGCCCTCGCGCAGCACCAGCACGATATCGTCGACCGCTTCGGCGAATTGCAGGGTGAGCTCGTCGCTGCCGATCGCTGCGCCATCGACGATGATCGGCCCGAAGCGCCGGGCGGCGCCGAAGAAGTCCTCTCTGATCTTCGCCCCGGTGATCGCGCTGGTCGGGCCCCGGCGCGGCAGGAAGAACAGCCCGGTCCCCTCGTCCTGCAGGGCGGCCCGCACCACGCCGGCGGCGCCGGAGACGATGTCGGCGAGACCGAGCTGCGCCTCCTCGGCGAAGCTCTTGGTCAGGCTGGCCGTGCCGAGCCCGGAATCGACCAGGATCGCCGCCTTGCCGGCGAGCGCCGCGTCGAGCGCCAGGTTCAGGGCCAGCGTCGAGGCGCCGGCCCCGGGACGCAGGCCGACGATCAGGATGCGGCGGCCGCCATCGCCATCGGCGGCGGCTTCGAGCGTCTGCCGCAGCTCGCCGATGCTGCGGGCAAAGCGCGCCTGCGGCTTGTCGAGCGTGTCGACGAGCGGCCCCTTGCCCTGGAAGACCGAGCGGGTTTCCTCCAGCTCGCGGCGCCAGCGCCGGTGGCGCACGGCCGGGAGCGTCGCGAGCAGGGGTGCCGCCGAGGTCGCCAGGATCTCGGGCAGGCGCTTGGCTTCGGGCTTCCCCGCCAGGCGCCGCCAGCCGGCCTTGGCGGGCTTCGCCGCTGCCGCCGGCGGCGGAGCGGGCGGTTCCGCTTCGATGGGACGGATGGCGGGCAGCGCCGCAGCGGGTGCCGCTGCCTTCGGCCCGTCGTCGCGCGGCGTCGCGGCGCCGTGCGCGCTGCCGGTGGGCTGGGCGGGCCGTGTCGGCGCCGCTCCTCCGAGGAAGGCGAGCCCGACTGCCAATGCGGCACCGAGCCCCACACCGCCGATGCCACCGAGCAGGGCGATCGTCCGCCGCGACATCCCGGATTTCTGCAAGGGCGGCATCGCCTGCGAGATGATGCGGGCATTGGTGGTGTCGATGCCGGAAAGCTCGCTGGTCTCGCGGGCGCGCTTCAGGAACCCCTCATAGATGACGCGCGAGGATTCGACCTCGCGTTCGAGCTCGCGCAGCTCGACCCCGGCCCGTCCGGCGGCGAATTGGCCGGATTTCAGCGCGTCGACGCCGCTTGCGGTCTGCTGCTCGGCGGCGAGTGCGCGGTCATATTCGCTTCTGGCGGCGCGTGCGATCCGGCCGAGTTCCTCGGCGATCTGGCGGCGGGCGTCCCGCACCTGGGCCTGTGCCGCAAAGAGCGCGGGATGCCGGGCTCCGAGCGAGGCGGTCAGATCGGCTTCGCGGCTCAGCGCGGCGCCGAGCTGGGCCCGCAGCGCGGTCATCGTGTTGGAGGCGAGGGCCTCTGGAATGGCACCGGCCTCGAGCGAGGCGGCGCGGGTGCGGGCAATCTGCTCGTATTTCGCCCTGGCCTCGGTGACCCGGGTCCGTGCCGCGACGAGCTGGGCGTTGCTGAGCGCGAGCTGCTCTTCGCCGATCGACTTGCCGCCGGCGGCGGCGAGATTGTTGGCTTCCTTGAAGCGCTCGGCCTTGTTCTCGGCATCGCGCAGGCGCGAGCGCAATTCCTCGAGCCGGCCGGTCAGCGATTCCGTGGCGCGTCTGGCGGCGGCGTCGCGCACCGCCGCCTGATCCTCGAGATAAGCGTTGGCGAGGGCGTTGGCGAGGCGCGCGGCCTTTTCGGGATCGCGCGAGGTCACCGAGATGTCGATCACGAAGGTGCGTTCGCCACGCCGTACCGAGATGCGGCGGTCGAGTTCGGCGAGGGCGTAGAGCATCCCGTCGCGCTTGCTCGTCGTCCCGCCGAACAGGCGCGACAGCAGGCCGGGGCTGGCTTCGCCGCCGAATTCCGGGTCCTTGTCGAGATGCTCGCTCTCGACGACGCGCGCCTTGATGCTGTCCGAGGCGATGATCCGCGCCTGGCTTTCGAGATAGGCGGTGATCGAGGTCGGGTCGCTGCCGACCGTGGTCGGCGAGACCTCGTTCTGGAGCACGCGAAGATCGCGCGGATCGATGAAGAGCTGGGCGGTCGAGACATATTTCGGCGTGACCAGCAGGCTCGCCAATGCCGCCAGCATCATGCCGGCCAGGGCGCAGAGCAGGATCAGGCCCTTGCGCCGCCAGAGCGTGCCGATCAGCCAGAGCGGATTGGCCAGCACCGAGAGCGACGGCCGGCCGGCAGCGTCCGGTGCCGCGACGGCCGCCTGCTGCGGCGGCGTCGCGGCCCGGTCGATCTCGCCGGGTGCGGTCTCGGTGGTGAACATTAGGCTACGCTTCACTCGTTTCGTTCTGGTCGGCGTCCGGCTGGTTCGGGACGGGGTGCCGGGTCATTCACTCAGGCCCGGCCGCTGCGATAGCGTTCGAGCACCTGCATCATCGGTTTGGGGCGGTAGTCCTCGTCGAGCGGCAAGGGCCGTGCCCTGGCCGGGTCCTTGCGCGGAAAGGTCTCGTGGACCCAGCTATGGCGATCGCTCAGCCCCCAGGTGACGATCGCCTTCGGCCTGCCACCTGCGACCACGGCTTCGAGATAGGTCGTGACCAGCTTGGCGGCAGCCTGGTCGCGCAGTCCGGTATCGGGCGGCAGCTTCCAGTCGATCACGTCGAGCTCGGTGACCTCGACCCCGACGCCGAGCTTGCCGAGATCGGCGACGAAGCCCTGCACGCCTTCGCTGTCGATCGCGTTCTCGGCATAGAGATGGGCTTGCATGCCGACGCCGTGGATCGGGATGCCCTTGTCCTGCAGGCGGCGCACGATATCGATCGCGATCCTGCGGCGCGCGACGATGCCCGGCCCGGCCTCCTCGAAATTGAAGTCGTTGAGCACGAGGCGCGCCTTGGGGTCGACCCGCGCCGCGGTGCGGAAGGCGATCTCGATGTGATCGGGTCCGAGCAGGCGCTGCCAGATCGTGTCGCGATATGGCTCGCCGGGCTTGGGCTCGAAGGCGATGACCTCGTTGACCACGTCCCAGGTCGCGATCTTGCCCTTGTAGCGGTCGACCACGACCTCGATATGGCGCGTCAGCTCGCGCTCGGCCTCGGCTCGGCTCGCCATCTGCCTGGCCCAGGGCGGCAAGGCCATGCCCCAGAGCAGCGCATGGCCGCGCAGCGCCTTGCCGTGTTTCAGCGCGAAGCCGACCAGTTCGTCCGCCCCGGAAAAATCGAAGCGGGCGCGGTCATGGCGCAGTGCCTCCCATTTCAGGTCGTTCATCGGCACGATGACGTCGCAGAGCCGGACCAGCGCGTCGCGATAGCGCGCATCGGCGCGGAAGGTCTCGATCTGAGCCGCCGAGCCATAGGGGATCGGCGCCCGGCCCGGTGCCGCGGCGGCGCCGTCGCCGGCGAGAGCGGCCGCGGCGATGCCGGCGGCCCCGCCCAGTACATCCCTGCGCGAAATGGCTTTCATGTCGTGGCCGGGCATAGCCTCGTTTCGTTTAGGGTCGCTCAACGCGTCTGCGCTAGACACGGG
Source organism: Allobosea sp. (assembly GCF_017308075.1). Classification (GTDB taxonomy): domain Bacteria; phylum Pseudomonadota; class Alphaproteobacteria; order Rhizobiales; family Beijerinckiaceae; genus Allobosea. The sequence goes on along the minus strand of NZ_JAFKFX010000027.1, from coordinate 123,167 downwards.
GCGATCTCCGCCCTGCCAGAGGCACGGAACGGGCCAGCCGATCTGTCGAAACGGACTTCATGTCGCCCGACCGCGCCACCATCGCCGCCTACCTCACCATCCTGAGCGGCTCCGCCGGCCGGCTCGTCATCTCCCTTGTCTACTTCCTCATCGTTGCGAATACGTTGACCCTGGGCGAGTTCGGCATTTTTGCCACCGCCTCCGCCACCGGCGTCATCCTTTCGCGTCTGCTCGCCTTCGGCTTCGTCTCGCCGGTCTACCGGGTCGCCACCGTCAAGCCGCGTCTGCTCGGCGCCTATCTCGCCGGCTTCGTGGTGCTCGGGCTACTGTCGCTGCCGCTGATCGCGCTGGCGAGCTGGGGCGCCTATGCGCTGCTGTTCGCCGGCAAGGTCGCGCTTCTGCCTTTCGCGACGATCATCCTCGCCGAGGTGCTGGGCTGGCGGCTAGTGGAGCTCGTCGCCATCGTCAACAACGGCATGCGCCGCTTCCGCGAGGCGGCGCTTCTGGTGGTCATCGGCTCGGGCCTGCGCACGCTGGCCGCGATCGGCTTCTATCTCCAGGCGCAGCCGACGCTGGAGGGCTGGGCCTTCGCCTATTTCGGGGCGACGGCGCTGAGTGCCCTGATCGGCTTCCTCGTCTTCCTGCCCAGAATGCGCCTGGCCTTCGTCCCGGCGCTCTATCCGCGGCGGATGGCCGATGCGCTCTCGGCCGGTACTGCCGACATCCTGTTCTACCTGCAAGCCGAGCTCGACAAGCTCCTGATGCTGGCTTTCGCCGGCGACCGCGTCGCCGGGCTCTACGCCATCGCCATGCGCGTCATCGACCTCACCGCCATGCCGGTGCGCAGCTTCAACCAGATGCTGGTGCAGAAGATCATGCAGGAGCGCGGCCTGCGCGGCGGCGCCCGGCATCAGGTCCTGGTCGAACTCGCCATCGCTGTCGTCTCGATCGGCGGGCTGGTCGCGATCATCCTGCTGCTGGCGCTGTTCCCGCGCGCGCTCGGCGGCAATGTCGCGCTCGCCTCTTATCTCTTCCTGCCGATGCTGCTGGTGCCGGCCTTCCGCAATCTCGTCGAGTACCAGGCCGAATTGCTCTACGCCCGCGAGCGCACCGGCTCGCGCGTGCTGCTGCTCTGCGCCGTTGCGGCGCTCAAGGCGGTGCTGATCGCCTGGGTGATGACGCGGCACGGCGCCGATGGCAGCTGGGCGCTCTGGCTCAACGGCGTCTTCGGCGCGCTCTACCTGCTCTCGACGGTCTTCACCTATCGGCTGCTCGGCAAGGCGGGCTGATCGGCTTCTCGCCTCACCGCCCTGGCTCGGCTTCGGCCAGGGCCCGAAGCCGAGCCAGCGGCACACCGGTGAAGGATTGCACGCCGACGGCGACCTGGCCGGGCCCGAGCACCTCCTCGAAGGAACGCAGCCCTTCGAGATCGGCGACATCCTCGTCGAACCAGAAGACCTTGCAGGGCTCGTGGGCATCGGGCCAGTGGCCGGCCTCGGCGAGGCCGCGCACGCCTTCGACGAAGTAGCCGTAGATCATGTACTCGGAAAACTGCCGGTTGGCGGCGATGGCCGAGACCCAGTCGCGGCCGGTCACCTGCTCGATGCGCGCCATCATCGCGACGATGTTGTCGCGCCGCCAGCTCACCAGATTGTTGATGTAGTCGGCGCTCGGGAAGGCCGGTTGCGGCAGGCCGAGCAGCCGGCTCGCGACCTCGCACCAGCCGCGATGGCGCTCCATCTCCTGGGTGATGCCGCCTGGCTTGCGATAGAGCCGAACGCCGTCCGCCGTGCTTAGGCTGGTGACGTCGAAGGGCCGCAAGAAGATCATGTCGGAATCGGCGAAGAGCACGATGTCCTCGTGGCTCTTCAGCGGCAAGGCGAGCTTGCGCAGTTGCTGGGCGTGCCAGCCGCGCAGCGGCGGGATGCCGCGCGCCAGTGCTCCGGGGCCGGTCCAGACCCGGCGGCGCCCGAGGCTGAGCGGATCGGGCCAGGAGGAGAGCCAGCGCGGCAGCAGTGCCGATTCCGGAAGGACCTGCCGCCGCGGCCCGGCAAGCGATGCGAACAGGGGAAGGTCGCGGTCCTCGACCAGCAGATAATGCATGGTGTGGCCACTGACGAAACGGTCGATGCTGGCGCAGAGCAGCCGGCAACGCTCGAGATCGTCGGCATAGCTCGGGGTCGCGATCGCGATACTGGGATTCGTCACGCGACCTTGCGTCCCGTGAGCCTCTGCCGCAGCACGCGCAGCAGGAAGATCGGATTGCCCACGACATAGCGCCGCCAGAGCCGGCCGGGCTCGAGCCAGAGTCGGTAAAGCCATTCCATCCGCAGCCGCCGGATCCAGAGCGGCGCCCGTGTCACCTCGCCGGCCAGGAAATCGAAGAAGGCGCCGATTCCGGCGGCGACGCTGCAATGGCGCGGCCCGAGCTTCTCGGCGATCCATTTTTCCTGGCGCGGATTGCCGAAGGCGACGAGCAGGAGATCGGGCCGCTCATACTCCAGCCTTGCCAGCAGGGCCGCCTCTTCTTCCGCCGAGAAATATCCATGGCTGAGAACGGCGAAGTCATGTTGGGGATGCTCGTTCTGCAGCCGTGCCGCGGCGCGCTCGGCGATGCCCGGCTTGCCGCCGAGCAGCATCACGCGCAGCGGCTCGCGCTGCGCCGCCAGCAGGGCCGGCGTGAAATCGGTGCCGTTGAGATTCGCCGGGAAATGGGCCCCGTGCAGAAGCTGCGAGGCGACATCGACGCCGATTCCGTCGGGCAGAATGAGGAAGCTGGAGAGAGCGGCCCGCAGGGCCGCATCGTTCGCAGCGAAATTGGCGAGATGGGCATTGCAATAGGCCAGCCGCAAATGCCGCTTCCGGTCGAAGGCGCGTGCGATCAGAGCCAGCGCCTGATCGCGCGTCAGGGCCGCGACTTGCACCCCGACGATGTCCCGCCGCGGCGCCTCGATCGCGGGCATGCGCCCGACCAGGGGCTGTGCGTAGGGAGCGGAGAAGGCGTTCATCGCGGATTCGGCCCGGGCAAGCATGCGTCGCCATGGTGACGCCAGCGGCGCATGTCTTGGGGGATTTGCAAGGTCGGTCAAGGCGAACCCGTTCCCAAAGTAAATCGAATCTTCAGCCGGCCCGGGGCTGGCCCCGTTCCGGTTCGGGCCTGGCGTGTTCCGAAATGACACGCCTGTTCCCGGCTTCCAGGCTCACCATGCCGGAAACGTGCCGTAACGGCAGGTTTTGAGGCCTTCTTGCGTGCCGGCAGGTCGGCATCGCGCTTGCCACCCAGCCCCCGCGAGTGGCGCCGGTCGGGACAATTGTTCCGATCCGGGCCGCTCGGGAGCGAGGCGCTGGATGATGACCGTCAACGAACTGAACTATGCCGCTGCCTCTGCTGCCGATGAACGTGCCAACTCGCTGCGCCACTGGATCGGCATGATCACGGCGCTCGTCGACGTGGTCATGGTGCTGGCGATCGTGATCGGCACCTCCTTCGCCTATCACCTCTATGCCTACGCTGATTTCGGCAACGGCAAGATCACGCTCGAGCTCGCCTCGATGATCGCGGCGATCTTCGTCTTCATCAACGCGCTGCGCGGGCGCTACCAGCTCGCCAACTACCTCTCGACCAAGGGCCAGATCGCCTCGGCCTTCACCGTCTGGAACATGGCGATGGTCGCCTTCATCGCCTTCGTCTTCCTCGCCAAGATCGTCGACCATTATTCGCGCGTGGTGGTGATCGTGACCTATCTCGCCGGCATTCCGCTGGTGGCGCTCGCCCGCTCGGGGATCGTGCGGGCGGTGTCGATGGCGAGCAAGACCGGCCGGATCACCTCGGAAAGGGTTTTCCTGATCGGCCGCGAGAGCGAGGTGATGTCCTTCGTCTCGCGCCATCAGCCCTGGAATATCGGCTTCTCGATCGTCGACGTCGCCTTCCTGCGCAGCAGCGACGCGCGCCGCATCAACGATCCCGCTGCGGCCCTGACGGCCGATCTCGCCGCGGCCTCCGCCCGGGCGCGCGACCTCAAGCCCGATGCGGTCTTCATCGCGCTGCCCTGGTCCGATCAGGAGACGATCGACGCCTGCGTCGACGCCTTCATGAACCTGCCGGTGGCGATCCATATGACGCCCGAGCCGATCATGGACCGTTTCGAGAATCCGCATATCGTGCGCGTCGGCTCGCTCGCCTCGCTGCGCCTGACGCGCCCGGCGCTGTCCTTCACCCAGGTCACGTTCAAGCGTGTCTTCGACATCTGCGCGGCGAGCGCGATCCTGGTGGCGAGCCTGCCGCTGCTGCTGCTGATCGCGCTGGCGATCAGGATCGACTCGAAGGGGCCGGTCCTGTTCCTGCAGCGGCGCTATGGCTTCAACCAGGAGCCGTTCCGGATCTTCAAGTTCCGGACGATGACCACCACCGATGACGGCGCGGTGATCCGCCAGGCGACCCGCGGTGATCCGCGCATCACACGGGTCGGGCGCCATCTGCGGCGCTATAATCTCGACGAGCTGCCGCAGCTCATCAATGTCATCGCCGGGCAGATGTCGCTGGTCGGCCCGCGCCCGCACGCGCTCGCCCATGATCGCGAATACCAGCGCAAGATCGCGCTCTATGCCCGCCGCCACAACGTCAAGCCGGGCATCACCGGTTGGGCCCAGGTCAACGGCCTGCGCGGCGAAACCGATACCGACGAGAAGATGGCGCGCCGCGTGGCGTATGACCATTGGTACATCGACAACTGGTCGTTCTGGCTCGATCTGGCCATCCTGCTGCGCACGCTGTTCAGCCCGCGCGCCTTCCGCAATGCCGGCTGAGCCGCCGGCATCGCGGCGCTGCAACCCTCTCCCCTGAAAACAGCCCTTCGCGTCCGCCGGCTTTGCGCTAGATTGCCCCGGCTTCATCAGGGAGGGGCGTTGTTTTCATGAATCAAATCGATTTGAACGGCCGGGTCGCTATCGTCACCGGTGGCGCGCAGGGTATTGGCCGGGCCGTCGCCGAGCGTTTCGCCAAGAGCGGCGCCAAGGTCGCTATCTGGGATCTGGACGGCAAGCTGGCCAAGGAGACGGCGGCTGCGATCGGGGCCGAGGCCAGCGGGCTCGGCATCGACGTCACCGATGCCGCCGCCGTGAACGAGGCCGCCGCCGACCTCGAGAAGCGCCTCGGCAGCGTCGATATCCTGGTCACCAGCGCCGGCATCGCCGGCCCCAACCGTAAGACCTGGGAATACCCGCTCGACGAATGGGCCAAGGTGATGCGGCTCAATGTCGACGGCACGCTGCATTGCTGCCAGGCGGTGGTCCCCGGCATGATCAAGCGCAATTACGGAAGGCTCGTGCTGGTCGCCTCGATCGCCGGCAAGGAAGGCAATCCGACGGCTTCGGCGTATTCGGCCTCGAAGGCGGCGGTGATCGCGCTGACCAAATCGCTCGGCAAGGAGCTGGCGACGCAGGACATCGCGGTCAACTGCATCACCCCCGCCGCGGCCAAGACCCGGATCTTCGACCAGATCACCCAGGAGCATATCGACTACATGCTCTCGAAGATCCCGCGCGGGCGCTTCCTTGAGGTCGACGAGGTCGCCGCCATGGTCGCCTTCCTCGCCTCGGCCGAGAACAGCTTCACCACCGGCGGCGTCTTCGACCTTTCGGGCGGCCGCGCCACCTACTGAGCGGGGCCACGGCCAGAGGCCTTTCCGCAATGCAAACGGTGCTGGCCACGCGGCCGGTGCCGCTCCTAATATGGTGCCATGACCGCGACCCTTCCTTCCGCCGCCGTGCTCGGCGCCCGCGCCTTCGCGGCGCTCGCCGGCCTCAATCGCTTTACCGACGAGCCGGGCAAGCTGACCCGGCTCTATCTTTCGCCGGCGCATCGCCAGGCGGCGGAATGGACCAAGGGGGCGATGGAGGTTGCGGGCCTCACCGCCTTCATCGATGGCGCGGGCTCGGTGCAGGGTCGGCGCGAGGGCGCAAGGCCCGGCCTGCCGGCGGTGCTGATCGGCTCGCATATCGACACGGTCAAGGATGGCGGTTGCTTCGACGGCAATCTCGGCGTCGTCGCCGGCATACTGGCGGCGCAGGCCCTGCGCGATGCCGGCATCGTCCTGCCCTTCGCACTCGAGGTCGTCGCTTTCGGCGATGAGGAGACGGTGCGCTTTCCGACCGATCTTTCGACCTCGCACGCCCTGATCGGCGAGTACCGGCAGGACTGGCTCGACGGCACCGATGCCGACGGCGTCAAGCTGCGCGATGCCCTCGTGAAGTTCGGCGGCGATCCGGCCGGCATTGCCGGCCTCGCCCGCAAGCCGGGTTCGCTCAAGGCCTATCTCGAGGTCCATATCGAGCAGGGGCCGGTGCTCGAGGCCGCTGGCGAGGCGGTCGGCATCGTCACCGCCATTGCCGCGCAGAAGCGGGCCCGCGTCCGGGTCACCGGCGAGGCCGGCCATGCCGGCACCGTGCCGATGGCGCTGCGCAAGGACGCGCTCGCCGCCGCCGCCGAGATGGCGCTGGCGCTGGAGGAGATCGCCCGCGGCCATGATCAGGCGGTCGGCACGGTCGGCGTCTTCCGGCCGGACCCGGGCGCGACCAATGTCGTGCCGGGCGCCGTCGATTTTACCATCGACTTCCGCGCCCCGGCCAATCAGACGCTTGCGAGCATGGATGCCGCCGTGCAGATGCGCTTCGCCGAGATCGCGACGCGGCGCGGCGTCGGGCTGGATATCGCGCCCTATTCGCAGTCGCAGGCCGTGCCGATGGACGAGGGCCTTCAGGAGGCCTTCGCCACCGGCATCGCCCGCACCGGCACCAATCTGACGGCGCGGCGCCTGCCTTCCGGTGCCGGTCACGACGCCATGGCGATGGCGGCCTTCTGCCCGGCGGCGATGCTGTTCGTGCGCTGCGAGAAGGGCATCAGCCATTCGCCGCTGGAGAACATGACCGAGCTCGACGCCGGCATCGCCATCCGCGTGCTGATCGAGACCCTGCTGGAACTGGCCCGCCGCGAGGGCTGACGAGTCGTCATTTTCGGGCGAGGCGTCGCGAGGATCCGAGAAACTCTTTCAGGAGATGCTCGGGTCAAGCTCGGGCAGGACGGCGGATCGGCGCCTGCTTCGGCGCCGGCTTGCGCCAGAGATGCAGCAGCGCTAGGCAAAGCCCGACCAGCGCCACCCAATGGCCGGGACGCAGCGCCGTCCAGTCCTGGTAGACGATGATGTCGGCATTGGCCTGGAAGATCAGCCAGGCCGAGGCGCCGGTGGCGAAGGCGTACCAGGCGGTTTCGGCCAGTGCCGTGGCGAGGCCGGTTGCGAGCGCGGTCAGGGCGAGCGAAGTAAAGCTCAGCGGAATGCCGAGGCGATTGAGGCCGCGATACGCCATCAGCAGCGCGAAGAGCCCGGCGAGCAGCACCGGCTGGGTCACGTCGATCTTCGATTGCAGAGCGAAATGGAACAGGCCGAGCATGGCGATCGGGTAGACGAGGCTGTGCAGACGCTGCCAGCGTGCTGAACCGAGCCGGCGGATCATGCCGTCGGTCGAGGTCGCCCCGAGCGCGACGAGGCCGGTCAGCGCGGTGATGCCGACCACGAGATAGAAGCGCTTGACGATCTCGGAGGCGATCAGCCCCCAGTCGAAGCTAAGATCGATGCAGTAGAGCGTCAGGTGCCCGAGCGCATAGGCGAGAGCGGAGAGGCCGAGCATGCGGCGGATGCCGATCAGCCGGTTCCAGTCGAGGATGCGACGCAGCGGCGTCACCGCGAGGGTGATGACGAGGATGCGCAGGCTCCAGGTACCGGTATCGTGCACCGCCTGTGTCCACGGCTTCGAGCCGAGCTGATGGGCGAAGGCCTGATAGGCGAGGTAGGCGGCCGGCATCAGCACCAGCGCGAAGCAGCCGGCGCGGAGCGCATCGAAGCGCCCCTTCCTGTCGGTCCACGGCCAGTCACTTGCCTCGATCAGAGCCATGCTCGCTCCCTTTGCCCTCGGGGTCGCAACCCGGATACGCCAGATTCGCCACGGGCGTCATGCATCTCTGCGCACAAGCGCGTGAGTGGCCGTGAGCCGGTCCTGCATCGGCGCATGCCGATTGAGCTTCCCATAGATCACGCTTTGCGTTTCGATTCGGGCCGCATGTGCAGCCGCGATTCGCCGCACCGGAACGGAGAAGCTCGATGTCGCGCAGTCCCAAGGTGGTTTTCGATGTCGGTAACGTCCTGCTGCGCTGGGACCCGTTCCATCTTTACCGGGACGTGATCCCGGACGACGCCAATCGCGACTGGTTCCTGAAGAATGTCTGCACGGCCGCCTGGAACATCGAGCAGGATCGCGGTCGGTCCTGGACGGATGCCGTCGCCCTCCTCGTTGCCGAGCATCCGGAATGGGAGCGTGAGATCCGGGCTTTCGACGAGCGTTGGCACGAGACCGTGCCGGGCGTGATCGAGGACAGCGTCGCGGTGCTGGCCGAGCTCAAGGCCAAAGGCGAGCAGGTCTACGCCATCACCAATTTCTCGCGCGAGAAATGGGCGGAATGCCTGGTCCGCTTCCCCTTTCTGCGCAGCTTCGACGGCGCGATCGTTTCCGCCCATGAACGGCTGCTCAAGCCCGACCCCGCCATCTACCATGTGCTGATCGAGCGTTATGGGCTCGATGTCTCCGACTGCATCTTCATCGACGACAGCGAGAAGAATGTCGCGGGCGCGCGTTCGGTCGGCATGCAGGCGGTGCATTTCCGCGAGCCAATCGACCTCAGAGGCGAGTTGCGCGCGCTCGGCGCCGCGCTCTGAGGCAAGCCCGGCGCCGCGTCTCGCAGCGCCGGGGCATGGCTTCGGACGGGGCGGCTACCAGTAGTAGCGTGGGCCGTAATAGCGGCGATAGGGCCGATAGCCATAGGGTCGGTAATAGGGGTAGGGCCGGTAGTAGCGTGGCCCGTAAAAGCGCGGGCCATAGCCATAATACGGTCTCCGCCAATAGCGGCGTCGGGGGCCGTAATAATAGTACTGGGCGTAGTCGGCCTCGGTCTTGTCGAGCGCTTCGGCGTCGATCTCGGGTGCGGCTTCCGGCCGGCGCGGCGTTGCCGGCGCGGCTTTCTGCGGCTGGGCCGCCAGACCTGCCGATGCGAAGCCCGCTGCCGCCAGGGCACCGATCAGGCTTCCGAGGAAAGAGCGTCTGTCCACGATGCTGTCCTCCCTTCCAAGGGCGAGAATCAACGTCGAGGAGGGCTTTTGGTTCCAGGCCGCGTGCTTTCGCGCGCGGCCTGCGGTTCTCAGTCGTCCATCTTGAGGGCGGCGATGAAGGCTTCCTGCGGAATCTCGACGCGGCCGAACTGCCGCATCCGCTTCTTGCCTTCCTTCTGCTTGTCGAGGAGCTTGCGCTTGCGCGAGGCGTCGCCGCCATAGCACTTCGCAGTCACGTCCTTGCGCAGCGCCCGGATCGTCTCGCGGGCGATGATCTTGCCGCCGATCGCCGCCTGCACCGGGATCTGGAACATATGCGGCGGGATCAGTTCCTTGAGCTTCTCGCACATGGCGCGGCCGCGGGATTCGGCCCTGGTACGGTGCACCAGCATGGAGAGCGCGTCGACCGGCTCGGCATTGACCAGGATCGACATGCGCACGAGGTCGCCCTCGCGATAATCGGTGATCTGGTAGTCGAAGGAGGCATAGCCCTTCGAGATCGACTTCAGCCGGTCGTAGAAATCGAACACCACCTCGTTCAGCGGCAGGTCGTAGACCACCTTGGCGCGGCTGCCGACATAGCCGAGATCGATCTGAAGGCCGCGCCGATCCTGGCAGAGCTTCAGCACCGAGCCGAGATATTCGTCGGGGGTGAAGATCGTCGCCCGGATCCAGGGCTCCTCGATCGCCTCGATCTTCATCACATCCGGCATGTCGGCCGGGTTGTGCAGCTCCAGCACCGTGCCGTCGCGCAGCTTGAGATGATAGACGACCGAGGGCGCGGTCGAGATCAGGTCGAGGTTGAACTCGCGTTCGAGCCGCTCCTGGATGATCTCCAGATGCAGGAGCCCGAGGAAGCCGCAGCGGAAGCCGAAGCCGAGCGCCGCCGAGGTCTCCATCTCATAGGAGAAGGAGGCATCGTTCAGGCGCAGCTTCGACATGGCGCCGCGCAGCAATTCGAAATCGGCGGCGTCGACCGGGAAGATGCCGCAGAACACCACCGGCTGCACCGGCTTGAAGCCCGGCAGCGGCTCGGCGACCGGCTTGCGGTCATCGGTGATGGTGTCGCCGACCGCGGTGTCCGCGACCTCCTTGATCGAGGCGGTGAAGAAGCCGACCTCGCCGGGGCCGAGCTCCTTGACCTCGGTCATCTTCGGCTTGAACACGCCGACGCGGTCGACGCCATAGCTGGCATTGGCCCGCATCATCCGGATCGACATGCCCTTCTTCAGCACGCCGTCGATGATGCGCACCAGGACGACGACGCCGAGATAGGCGTCATACCAGGAATCGACCAGCATCGCCTTGAGCGAGGCGTCCGGGTCGCCCTTCGGCGCCGGCAACTTCTCGACGATCGCTTCGAGCACGCCCTCGATGTTGAGGCCGGTCTTGGCCGAGATCGGCACGGCGTCCGAGGCGTCGAGGCCGATCACATCCTCGATCTGCTCCTTGATCCGCTCGGGATCGGCGGCCGGCAGGTCGATCTTGTTGAGGACGGTGACGATCTCGTGATTGGCGTCGAGTGCCTGATAGACATTCGCCAGCGTCTGCGCCTCGACGCCCTGCGAGGCGTCGACGACCAGCAGCGAGCCCTCGCAGGCGGCCAGCGAGCGCGAGACCTCATAGGCGAAGTCGACGTGCCCGGGCGTATCCATCAGGTTCAGGATGTAATCCTTGCCGTTCTTGGCCTTGTAATCCAGCCGGACGGTCTGCGCCTTGATGGTGATGCCGCGCTCCTTCTCGATGTCCATCGAGTCGAGGATCTGCTCGCTCATGTCGCGTGCGGCGACCGTGCCGGTCTGCTGGATCAGCCGGTCGGCGAGGGTCGACTTCCCGTGGTCGATATGGGCCACGATCGAGAAGTTGCGGATGTTGTCGAAGCTGCGGGTGCTCATCGGCCGCAGATAGCAGTGCGCGCGGGTTGCGCCAAGGGTTTGCGATGGCTCTGCGCAATGATCCTTGCAGGGGCAGGGCCAGCGGCGTGCCCGGCGCTATTGTGCCGCCAGCAGGCGTTCCTGCGCCCAGTTCAGCGCCTTGTAGTCGAAGCCCGCCTCCAGCGTCGGCTTCACCACGGCAAAATAGGGCGAAATGTCGAAGTCGCGCGGCATGTAGAGCGAGTGATGCCGGATGTGCAGGATCTCGCGATAGTCCTCCTCGCCCATGGCCTGGGCGTATTCGATCGTCGGCAGAACCGGATAACGCGCCGCCTCGAAAGCCTGCGCGATCAGCGTCGAGCAGATCGCCCGCGTCGGGTCGCCCGAGCCGAGCGCGATCATCCGCCGGCGCCAGCTGGCCGGCGCCCAGGGCAGCGGGAAGAGCCAGCGCGCGAGATCGAGGATGTTCTTCAGGTCATATTGCATTCCCAGCCGGTCGAGCACGTAGTCGACGGCGATCCGGCGGCCCTCGCGGTCGAGCGCCTGCGGCCGGCAGATCCGCGTGCCGAAAGCACCGTATTTCGCCAGCGGCGAGAGCACGCAGCCGACATCCATCTCGACCTCGGCGAGCTCCAGCGGCTCGCCCTCGGGGCTGAATTTTCCGGTATCGCCGACATAGAGCGCGGCATGCGACCAGGTCGACTGCGTCAGATATTTGATCGCGGCCGAGACCTTCATGCTGCCTTCGACCAGGAGCACGTCTCCGGGCCGCAGTGCCGTCCGCATCCGCGCCAGCGCCTTGGCGTCGACCGGTCCGGCCTGCGGCTTGCCGCGGGTGATGAAGCGCACCAGCGAGCGCCCGATCAACTCCAGCCCTCTGTTCATCGACGCCTCCCTGCGTCGGCGCCGTCCCCGGCGTCTTCCCCGCCAGCAAAGCGGCGCGGAGTGACTTTTCGGTAAGCACCTGACTGGCTTGGCCGCGAGAGAACCGGAATCGCCGAACATCGTAAAGTCCGGGTTGAGACTTGGTCCGCCTCGGCCGACGAGCAGGCATCTCGCCATGCGCGTCCATCATAATGGAATAAATCTTGCTTGATGGACGAGATGCCGATCTTGTACGAAGGCCGGAGGAAAAATGCAGGAAGACGCTGAAATCGCGATCGAGAGGCTGGACGGGGCGGGCGCCGCTGCCGCGGTTCCGGCGCTGACCGAGATATTGCGCGATGCCGTGGCGAACGGCGCCTCGGTCGGCTTCATGGACTTCAACACATCGGCCGATTTCGAGCGCTTCTGGCAGGGCACCGCCGAGCAGGTCGAGACCGGGGCCGTCCTGCTGTTCGTCGCGCGCGGCGCCGAGGGCATCGTCGGCACGGCGCAATTGCATCCGGTCGGCAAGCCGAACCAGCCGCACCGGGCCGAGATCGCCAAGGTTCTGGTGCATTCGCGGGCCCGGCGTCGCGGCATCGGCGAGGCGCTGATGCGGGCAGCCGAGGCACAGGCGCTCGCCATGGGCCGCGATCTGCTGGTGCTCGACACTGACGAGGCCGGCGCGGCGCGGCGTCTCTACAACCGGCTGGGCTGGACGGAAGCCGGCACGATCCCGCGCTATGCGCTGATGCCGGACGGCCGAGACTGCGGCTCGACCTTCTTCTACAAGGCATTGCCGTCGCCGGCCTGAGGCGGGCGACGGCGGATTGTCACTCGGCCTTGCGGAAATAAGGCTCGACCTCGCCCTTGAGCTTGACCGTCATCGGGTTGCCGTGGCGGTCCTTGGCGTTGCCGGCGGTCAGGCGCACCCAGCCCTCGCTGATGCAGTACTCCTCGACATTGGTCTTCTCGACGCCCTTGAAGCGCACGCCGATGTCACGCGCGAGCAGCTCCTCATTATAGTAGGGGCTGTTCGGGTTCGAGGAGAGCCGGTCGGGCAGGGTGTCGGTCATCGTGTCGGGCCTTCGTCTGGGTCTTTGCGAGATCGTCCGGCGCCGATCGGGCGCCTGGTCCCGCCTCCCATACCCTCAGATCGCGCGCTCAACAAATTCGCCCGTTCGGCTCGCTCCGGGGGATCGTCATCGTGGCCGCAGCAACCAGGCTGGCGCTCGACGCCAGACGAAAGCAAATCTCGCCGGCGGCGAGCCGCCGGCGAGATCGTTACGGCTGAAGCAGTCGCTTCCTCGCCGCGCTGTGAGCTTGGGTGTCAGCGGATCGGCGGGGCGTAGTGCAGACCGCCGTCCTTCCATGATGCGTTGATGCCGCGCTTGATCTTGAGCGGGCTGTCCTTGCCGATGTTCCGCTCGAAGACCTCGGCATAGGAGCCGACCTTCAGGACGATATTGTAGGCCCACTCATTCGGCAGGCCGAGCGCGTCGCCGAGCTTTCCTTCCTTGCCGATGAGTCGGAGGATGTTCGGATTGGCCGTGGTGCTCGCGGTTTCCGCGATATTGGCCGAGGTCAGGCCGAATTCCTCGGCGGCATGCAGGGCATGGGCGGCCCATTTGACGATGTTGTACCATTGGTCGTCGCCCTGCCGGACGGCTAGGCCGAGCGGCTCCTTGGAGAGCGTCTCGTTCAGGATCGTGTGCTTCTCGGGCTCGGTGAGCTTGGTCCGGAACGCATAGAGGACCGAACGGTCGGAGCTGAACGCATCGCAGCGGCCGGCCTGGTAGGCCTGGGCGGCCTCTTCCTGCGAGGAATAGGCGACGATCTCGTTCTTGAGCTTATTGATGCGAAAGAAGTCGGTCAGGTTCAGTTCGGTGGTCGAGCCCTGATTGGTGCAGATCGTCGCGCCGTTGAGTTCCTTGGCGCTCTGGACTTCCCCGGAACGCACCATGATGCCCTGACCGTCATAATAGTTCACGCCTGCGAACAGGATGCCGTTGGTTGCTTCCCGGCCCAGGGTCCAGGTGGTCGTGTTGAACAGCACATCGACCTCGCCGGTCTGAAGCGCTGTGAAACGCGCTGCGGGGCTCAGCGGGACGATCGAGATCTTGTCGGGGTCGCCGAAGATCGCCGAGGCGATGGCCCGGCAGAAATCGATGTCGAGGCCGACATATTTGCCGCTCTTGTCGGGGATGGCGAAGCCGGGCGTGCCGACCGACGAGCTGCATTTGAGCGTGCCGCGCTTGGTTACGTTCTCGAGGGTGCTGGCGTTCGCGGCACCGGACATCGTCGCCACAAGAATTGCTGCGGCTGTAATAGCTCTCATCGTTCGATCCTCCGATTGTCGTTGCTTGTTTTTCTATGGGGTCATCTGCGCAAAGCGTGGCGCTACCGCCCGCACGCTGCCGCGCCGGCGCCTCCGGCGAGGCGGCAGCGTGCGGCATCGGCGGACGGCTGGTGGCCTATGCCGGACGAAGGCGCTGGCGCGTGATCGCGGCGTGGAAGCGCGCGCCGTGGATCAGGCCCTCATCGTCGAAATCATAGGTCGGGTTGTGCAGCGGCGAGGACGCTTCGCCATTGCCGACATAGGCAAAACAGCCCGGGACATGCTCGAGAAAGCGCGCGAAGTCCTCCGAGCCGGTCATCGGCTCGCGCGCGACGGCGACGCCGTCATCCCCGAACACCGTGCGGGCGGCGGTGAGTGCCTCCTGCACCAGCGCCTCGTCATTCACCAGCGGCACGAATTCGCGCGTATAGCTCAGCTCGGCGGTGACATTGTAGGCCAGCGCCGTGCCCGCGACGATCACGCCCATCTGTTTCTCGATCGCCGCGCTGATCTCGGGGCGGAAGCTGCGGGCATCGCCGAGAATGCGCGCCAGACCGGGCAGGGCGTTGCGCGTTCCGTCCGTCAGCAGTTCGGTCACCGAGACGACGCCGATATCCGTCGGGCTCAGACGGCGCGCGACGATGGTCTGGAGATTGGTGACGAGCGCGCAGGCTGCGACCAGGACCTCATTGCCCGAATGCGGGCGCGCGGCATGGCCGCCGACGCCCCTGAGCACGATCTCGAAATTGTCCTCGGCCGACATGAACGGGCCGGCCCGCGTCTGGAACCGCCCGATCGCGAGGCCCGGGGCATTGTGCAGCCCGTAGATCTCCTCGAAGGGGAAGCGTTCGAGCAGCCCGTCGGCCAGCATGGCGAGCGCGCCCTTGCCCCATTCCTCGGCCGGCTGGAACAGGAAGCGCACCGTGCCGTCGAAGCCGCCTTCCTCGGCGAGCAGCTTGGCGGCCCCCAGAAGCATCGTCGTATGGCCGTCATGGCCGCAGGCATGCATGATTCCGGGCGAGCGCGAGCGATGGGCATGGTCGCCCTGCTCGGTGATGCGCAGCGCGTCCATATCGGCCCGCAAGGCGATCGAGCGGTTGCCGCTGCCGCGCTTCAGAGTCCCGACCACGCCGGTCCCGCCGATGCCCTCAGTGACATCGTCGAGGCCGAATTCGCGCAGCTTGGCGGCGACGAAAGCCGCGGTCCGCTTCTCCTCGAAGCCGAATTCGGGATTGGCATGCAGCTGGCGGCGCCAGCCCGTCATTTCACCCTGGAGGATGCCGTGATCGAGCTTGGCCATCAGAAGCCGCCTTGTCGCGCTGACATCGGGTTGGATGAGCCTACCGCACCCGGCGAAAGTCCGACGAGGACTTCGTAGCGGCCGGGATCGGTCGCGCCTTCGGTGTTGACGACGAGGACGCGCGACGAGGCGTCGAGCCGCAGCGCGGCGCGTATCGCCGGATCGGCCGCGGCGCGGCGAAGCCCGGCGAGGCCGGCCCCGCCGCTCTCGCCGGCGACAATCGCCGGGTCGCCGGCCGAGGGGCGGGCCAAGCGATTCATCACGGCGACCGCGTCGGCATCCTCGACCGTCATGAACGCGTCGGCGACGCGCGACAGCACGCGCCAGGCGATGGGAGACGGCTCATAGCATTCGAGCATCGCCATCACCGTCGGTTCGCCGTGCGCGACCTTGACCGGTTGGCCGGCCTTCGCGGTCTCGACGATGCAGGCGGCGCGGGCCGGGTCGACGACGACGAAGATCGGCCGCCGGTCGCCGAGAGCGAGGGCGAGATGGGCCGCGAGCGCCGCGGCGATCCCGCCGACCCCGGCCTGGACGAAGACATGCGTCGGAGGATGGTCGAGCTGTTTCAGGGCCTCGCGCACGATCACCGTGTAGCCCTGCATCACGAGACCGGGAATCCGCTCATAGCCCGGCCAGGAGGTGTCCGAGACGACGGTCCAGCCCTGCTTCTTCGCCACGCGCGAGGCTTCCAGAACCGAATCGTCATAGGTCCCGGCCACCCGGCGCATCTCGGCGCCGAAACGGGCGATCGCCGCGACGCGCTCGTCGCTGACCCCGCCATGCACGAAGATCACCGCTCTTGCGCCGACGAGCGCCGCACCCTGCGCCACCGAGCGTCCGTGATTGCCGTCCGTCGCGCAGGCGAAACTCATGCTGGCCGCGACCGCCGCGACCTCGGGCGCATGCAGTTCCGCGACATCGACGGGGCGGCCGAGGCGCTTCGTCGCCTCTTCGAGCACGAGCCGTATGACGGCATAGGCACCGCCCAGCGCCTTGAAGCTGCCGAGGCCGAGCCGCTGACCCTCATCCTTCACCGCGAGCTCGCCGATGCCGAGCTCGGCAGCGAGTCCGGGGAGGAGATGGAGCGGCGTGATCGCGTGATTTTGCCGGTGGGACAGGAAGCGCTCGACCTCGTCCGCAGCGGCGACGCCAAGCGTTTCCGCGTCGACAGGGGCGAGCTGCCCGCCATGATCAGGGTGCTGGTTGAGAAGGAACATCGCCGTCCTTGCCTTTGATGACGGCGCAAAGATATTAAATCGGGCGCGCAAGGAGCGCTGCAATCGCGCGCTTCAAATGCAAGTTTGTTTCATCGGAGCGCCGATTGACCAGGCTCGTATCGTCCGCCTCGCTGACCCTCGACAGCTTCGACATCGCCATCCTGCGCATCCTGCAGCGCGACAACACGACGCCGCAACGGGTGATCGGGGAGGCGGTCAACCTGTCGGCTCCGGCCGTCCAGCGCCGGATCAAGCGGCTGGAGCAGGCCGGTGTGATCCGGGCGAATGTCGCGGTCATCGAACCGGCGGCTGTCGGCCAGGCGATAACGCTCTTCGTGGAAGTCGAGCTCGTCAGCGAGACGGCTCAGGATATCGACGCGGCTAAGCGCGAATTCACGGCCGCAGAAGCGGTGCAGCAATGCTACTATGTCACCGGCGAGGCCGATTTTATCCTGGTGGTCGTCGTGCCCAGCATGGCCGCTTACGAAGCGCTGACGCGCAACCTGTTCTTCGAGAACAACAATGTCCGCAAGTTCCGCACCTTCGTCGCGATGGACCGCGTGAAGGTCGGCCTGACGGTTCCGCTGGCGCATCCGGCGTGACCGCGCGACCTCGTGCCTTGATCGAAGCCTGGAGGTTTTGTGCGCCGGGCATGCCCGACGCTATTGAAAGCGATCACGCCGCATTTGGACGGTGCTGTCCGAATGCGGCGCGATCCAGCGAGGTGGCGGGCAGTTTTCGGTGGCTCAGGTGTCGACCGTGGCGTTGAGCGCGTTGGTCTGGATGAACTCGCGGCGCGGCTCGACCACGTCGCCCATCAACTTGACGAAAAGATCGTCGGCCTCGTCGTTCTGGTCGTTCTTGACGCGCAGCAGCGAGCGTACGTCGCGGTCGAGCGTCGTCTCCCAGAGCTGGTCCGGGTTCATTTCGCCGAGACCTTTGTAGCGCTGCAGCGAAACGCCCTTCTTGCCGATGGCGTTGACCGCGTCGAACAGGTCGCTCGGACCGTTGACGATGTGGTCGTCGCCCTTGCGGCTGAGCACGCCCGGCTTGGCATAGGCTTCCTGCAGCGAGGCGCCGGCGGCATCGAGCCGGCGCGCCTCGGCGCTGGCGAGCAGGCCGGCATCGAGCGTCGCGACCTGCTTAACGCCGCGCACCAGCCGCGAGAAGACGAAGCCGCCATCGGCAACCTTGCCCTCCCAGCCGCGCTCGATCTCGTCCGAGATCGCGTCGAGCCGGCGCGCGACATAGGCTGCGGCCTCCTCGAGCTCGGCCTCGCTCTGGCCGTCCTGCGGGCGCAGCACGCCGGCGATCGCGGTCTGCTCGACGACGCGGCGGTCATAGCGCGAATGCAATTGCGACAGGGTGTGGCGCACGCTGCGCGCTTCCTCGATCAGGGCGCGCAGATCGGGGCCGGCGCGTTCGCTGCCGTCGCCCGTGCGGAAGACGGCGCCGTCGAGCGCGGAGTCGACGAGGTAGTCCTCGAGCGCGCGCTCGTCCTTGAGATAGGTCTGCGACTTGCCGCGCGCCGCCTTGTAGAGCGGCGGCTGGGCGATGAAGAGATGGCCGCGCTCGATCACCTCCGGCATTTGCCGGTAGAAGAAGGTCAGGAGCAGCGTACGGATATGGGCGCCGTCGACGTCGGCGTCCGTCATGATGATGATCTTGTGGTAGCGCAGCTTCTCGATGTTGAACTCCTCGCGGCCGATGCCGGCGCCGAGCGCCGTGATCAGCGTCCCGACCTGGTCGGAGGAGAGCATCTTGTCGAAGCGCGCCCGCTCGACGTTCAAGATCTTGCCGCGGAGCGGCAGGACCGCCTGGTATTCGCGGGCGCGGCCCTGCTTGGCTGAGCCGCCGGCCGAGTCACCCTCGACGATGAAGAGCTCGGATTTGGCGGGGTCCCTCTCTTGGCAATCAGCTAGTTTGCCTGGGAGAGACGCGATATCGAGTGCGCCCTTGCGGCGGGTGAGGTCGCGGGCCTTGCGTGCGGCTTCGCGTGCGGCTGCGGCCTCGGCGACCTTGCCGACGATGGTCTTGGCCTCGTTCGGATGCTCCTCCAGCCAGGTCGCCAGCGCCTGGTTGACGACGTTCTCGACCACCGGACGGACTTCCGAGGAGACCAGCTTGTCCTTGGTCTGCGAGGAGAATTTCGGATCGGGAACCTTGACCGAGACGATCGCGGTCAGGCCTTCGCGGCAATCATCGCCGGTGAGCGAGACCTTCTCCTTCTTCGAGATGCCGGAGCTCTCGGCATAGCCGGTGACCTGGCGCGTCAGCGCGGCGCGGAAGCCGGCGAGATGCGTGCCGCCGTCGCGCTGCGGGATGTTGTTGGTGAAGCAGAGCACGTTCTCGTGGTAGCTGTCGTTCCACCAGAGCGCGACATCGACCGTGATCCCGTCCCTCTCCGAGGTGAGCATGATCGGCTTGTCGATCACCGGCGACTTGGCCCGGTCGAGATAGCGCACGAAGGCCTCGACGCCGCCCTCATACATCAGCTCTTCGCGCACGACCTCGGCATGGCGTGCATCGGTCAGCACGATGCGCACGCCGGAGTTCAGGAAGGCGAGCTCGCGCAGCCGGTGTTCCAGCGTCTTGAAGTCGAACTCCACCATGGTGAAGGTCTCCTGCGACGGCAGGAAGGTCACCTCCGTGCCGCGCTTGTCGCCGGCCGGGCCGACGACGGCGAGCGGCGCGACCGCTTCGCCATGGCGGAACTCGATGAAATGCTCGTTCCCGCCGCGCCAGATCCTGAGCTTGAGCGAGACCGAAAGCGCGTTGACCACGGAAACGCCGACGCCGTGCAGGCCGCCCGAGACCTTGTAGGAGTTCTGGTCGAACTTACCGCCGGCATGGAGCTGGGTCATGATGACCTCGGCCGCCGAGATGCCTTCCTCGCTGTGGATATCGGTCGGGATGCCGCGGCCATTGTCGCTGACGGTTACCGAGCCATCGGCGTTCAGCGTCACCGTGACGAGGTCGGCATGCCCTGCCAGCGCCTCGTCGATGGCGTTGTCGACGACCTCGTAGACCATGTGGTGCAGGCCGGAACCGTCATCGGTGTCGCCGATATACATGCCGGGGCGCTTGCGCACCGCATCCAGGCCTTTGAGAACCTTGATGGAATCGGCGCCATAGGCGGCGTCCTCGAGGTCGCGGGCGGCATCGCTCATGTCGGGGTCCTTCGGCGGGCGAGCACGCGCCCGCGATGATCTTGATTCGTCTGGAGAATATAGGGGTTCAGGATGGCTTTTTCACGTGCGCGTGCGTACGTACGCGGGAAGCGCCGCATTAGCCAGAGAATGTCGAGATCGCGTCGAGGAAAGCCTCGCCATACTGGCTGAGCTTGCGCTCGCCGACGCCCTCGATGCCGCGCATCTCCTCGAGCCCGAGCGGCCGCTCGCGCGCCATGGCGATCAGCGTCCGGTCGGTGAAGATGATATAGGCGGCGACGCCTTCCTCGCGGGCGAGCGTCAGGCGCAGCTGGCGCAGATGCTCGAACAGCGCGGCGGTGTCGCCGTCGAGCCCGTCGGCCCGGGCCGCCTCGCGCGCGCCGCGCCGTGCCCGCCGCTCGGCATGCGGGTCGATCCTGAGTGCGATCGGCTCGCGTCCGAACAGGATGTCCTCGCCCTTCTCCGTCAGGCAGAAGCCGCCATGTTCGGTGCTGGCCTCGGCCAGCGCGCCGGCGGCGAAGAGCTTTCGGGTCAGCGCCGTCCAGGCGCTCTTCGGCTTGTCGGAGCCGACTCCGAAGGTCTTCAGCCCGTCATGGTTCTGGCGGCGGATCGCCTCGGTCGCCGTGCCGGTCAGGATGTCGGCGAGATGGCCGGCGCCGTAGCGCTGGCCGGAGCGCGCCACCGCCGAGAGCAGTTTTCGCGAATCGAGCGTCGCATCGGCGAGTTCCGGCGCCTCCGGGCCGCAGAGGTCGCAGCGGAACGGCGCATTCCCGTGGCGGCAGGGCGGGGTGTCCTCGCCGAAATAGGAGAGCAGCGCGCTGCGCCGGCAGAGCGCCGATTCGCACAGATCGATCATGGCGTTGAGGCGCTTGTGCTCGATCCGGCGGCGCTCCTCGTCGATCGCCTTCTCCTCGATCTGGCGGCGGCGCAGCGCCATGTCGTCGACGCCGTAGAGGGTCAGCGTGTCGGCTGGCAGGCCGTCGCGCCCGGCGCGGCCGATCTCCTGATAATAGCCCTCGATCGAGCCCGGCATGTCGGCATGGACGACGAAGCGGACATCGGGCTTGTTGATGCCCATGCCGAAGGCGATGGTGGCGCAGACGACGACGCCGTCCTCCTGCAGGAAGATGTCCTGGTTGCGGTTGCGCTCGGCCTGTTCCAGCCCGGCATGGTAGGCGTAGGCCTTGTAGCCCTTCTCGCGCAGGCCTTCCGCTAGGCGCTCGGTGCGGCCGCGCGATGAGCAGTAGACGATGCCCGAGCCGCCGCGATGAACCTTGAGGAAATCGGCGATCTGCCGGCGCGGCTGGTCCTTCGGCGCGAAGGCGAGCTTGAGGTTCGGCCGGTCGAAGGAGTGCACCACCATATGCGGCGGCTGCGGGAAGAGCTGCTGGGCGATGTCGGCCTGGGTCTGGCGGTCTGCCGTGGCGGTCAGGGCCGTTACCGGGACATTGCCGAGCGCCTCGCGGACCTTGGAGAGCAGACGGTACTCCGGCCGGAAGTCGTGGCCCCATTGCGAGACGCAATGCGCCTCGTCGATGGCGAGCCGGGTCACGCCGAGCCGGCGCAGGCGCCCGACCAGCCCCTCTCCGGCGAGGCGTTCCGGCGAGACGAAGAGCAGGCGCAGTTCGCCGGCATTGAGCCGGTCCCAGGCGGCCGCCGCCTCCTCCTCGCTGTTCATCGAGTTGAGCGAGGCGGCCGGCACGCCGGCGCGGACGAGTTGCCCGACCTGGTCGCGCATCAGTGCGATCAGCGGCGAGACGACCAGGGTCAGCCCGCCTGCGACCAGCGCCGGCAGCTGGTAGCACATCGACTTGCCCGAGCCGGTCGGCATCACCGCGAAGACGTCGCGGCCGGACAAAGCGGCTTCGATGACCTCCCATTGTCCAGGGCGGAAATCATCATAGCCGAAGACCGACTTCAGGATCGCGCGGGCTTTTGATTCGCTGGGCGACGACATCGCCCGGATGTGCCGGATTTGCGGCCGGAAGGCCAGCCGTGGCGCGAAATCATCCCCGACGACGGCAAAGCCCGCTTGATCGCCGGGCGGCCGCGCGCGACGCTGGCGGCCGCTGCGAGCCATGCCGGGAGAGCCAGCCATGCGCCTTGCCTTCGCCTTCCTTCTTCTGCTCGCTGCACCTGCCGTCCAGGCCCGCCCGCTGGAGCGCGAATTGCCACCGAAAGTGAATGCCTGCTGGGAGCGCAGCTATGATGCGGCCCATCTCGCCAAGCATCCGCGCCAGAAGGTCGCGAGGATCCGCCTGCTGCATGCGGCGGAGAATTGGCAGCCGGGAGAGGGCGGCAGCGTCTATGTCATGCTCCACATCAATCTGCGCGAGCGCGTGAAGCCGGACCAGGGCTTCGACTATCAGCTCGGCGGCTTTTGCAAGGCTGCCGGGCAGGGCCTGCTCTGCCGGCCGGAATGGGATGCAGGCAGCTGGCGAATCGAGCGCGGCCCGAACGGGGCGCTCGACATCCGCAATGCCGGGATCACCGCCAATCCCGATCCCTACGATGCCGAGGAGATCGCCGACGGGGCGGTCCGGATTCCGGCGAAGCCCGATGACGGCGTCTGGCGGCTTTCGCCGGCCGCCGGACCGTGCCGGCTGGAATAGCTCGCCGCCCGCCTGTCGGTCAGGGATGCATCGCGGCGACCTTGATCAGCCGTGCGATGACCTTGTCGAGGAAGCCGGCGGTACGACGGTCGCTGAGCTCGCCATCCTCGCCATAGGCCTTGTCGGCGCCGGCGACGGCGAGCATTTCCGGCACGAGCAGCGCGCCGAAGCCGAGTTCGAGCACGGTGCGCAGCTGAGTCAGGCAGCGATAGGTCCCGAGCGACCCGGCGGAGGCGCCGCCCAGCGCCACGACCTTGCCGCGCAGGCCCGGCCCGCCCGAGCGGACGATGCTGATCCAGTCGAGCGCGTTCTTCAGCGCCGGTGGGTAGCCGGCATTGTATTCCGGGCTGACGATGAAGAGTCCGTCATGCGCCTCGACCAGCGCGGCGAGCGCTTTCGCCTCGGCCGGCGGGTCGTTGTCGAAGGCACGGGCGTCGATCAGCGGCAGGGGATAATCGCCGAGCGAGATCTGCGTCACCTCGGCGCCGGCCGCGGCGAGCTTCTTGGCCACCAGGGTCGCGAGCCGCGTGTTCATCGAGCCCGGCCGCCAGGAACCGGCGAAGACGAGGATTCTTGGCATGATGGGCTCCGGCAGAGGCGAAAGGGCAGGCGCGCTGAGCGGCGCGTTTGCCGTCAGCTTGCCCTCGCGATGCGAAGGAAGGAAGACTCAGGGCCCGTCAAACATCAGGGCTTGGCGCGGCGATAGACCCAGACGCGCGCCGGCGGAATGTTGCGCAGCACCCAGTCGGAAACCTGGGACTTCAGCCCGGAGCCCTTGCGGGTGATCGGTGAGACCATCGCATAGGTGAACTGGATGAAGGGCGCGCCGGGCTGGAGCACATTGTCGAAGGCGTCGTTGACCAGCGCCGAGCGTTCCACCGGCGGACGGTTGAACAGCGGCAGGCTGGAGACCACTGCGCTCGCCTTCTCGCCGAGATGGCCCTGCAGCGTCGTCGACAGCGCATAGGCGTCGCCCTCGACGATGGTGGCGCGTGGGAAGCGCTTGCGCAGCAGCTCGCAGAATTCGGGAGCAAACTCGACCAGAACCAGGCGGGATTCGTCGATGCCGCGGGCGATCAGCGCCTCGGTGACCGGCCCGGTGCCGGGGCCGATCTCGACCACCGGCCCTTCGACCTGCGGGTCGACATAGGAAGCCATGCGCTTGGCGAGGAAGGGGCTCGAGGGTGCGACGGCGCCGGTCCGGCCGGGCGAATCGATCCAGGACTTCAGGAAGCGGGCATCGTCGCCGAACTTGGCGCGCGCTTCGTCGGCAGCCTTGCGGACGCGGGTCTTCAGCTTGCCGGCGGTGTTGCGGACCTCGTCCTCGACCTTGTAGCGGGCCGCGGCCACGCGCAGCCTGGCCTGGGCGACGCTGTCGGCCAGTTCGGCGGCAGTCAGGCGCATCTCGTCCTCGAGCCGGGCTGCGACCGAGGACTGACCGAGCCGCGTGGCAAGAGAAGCGTTGCGCGGCCGCGAGCCGGGAGCGGGGTGGACCATAGGACCTCTGAGCGCGCGTCGCGGCCCCGGTCGTCCGGGATCGCGACAGTGCTGTGACGTTACGCCGCTGTCATATGGGGTCAAGCGTCCGACGAATCCAGCGGTTTTTCCGACGGCCGCGTCAGATCAGCGGTCGCGGCCGGCGCTCGCTCTCGAAAAGCAGGGCGATACGCTCGGTCAGGCGTGGGTTGAGGAGCTTCAGGCGCCCTCCCGAAAGGCTGAACAGCCCGGCCCGGCGCAGCCGCGACCAGGTCTTGCTGGTGTGGACCAGCGACAGGCCGAGCGCATCGGCGAGATGCTGCTGGGTCAGCGGGAAGGCGAAACTGTCCTCGCTGACGAGGCCGAGAGCATCGGCCCGGCGATAGAGCGAGATCAGCAAGGCGGCGATCCGCTCCTGGGCGTTGCGCTGGCCGACCGAGGTCAGGTTCTCGTCGATCAGCGATTCCTCGCGCGAGCCGAGCCAGGCGAGCTCATAGGCGAGCGCGGGCATGCGGGCGAACAGCTCATAGGTGCGCCGGCGCGGGAAGACGCAGAGCTCGACCTCGGTCAGCGACTCGATGCCGTGCTGCGCGGCGCTGAGGAGCGAGGCCTGCAGGCCGACGAGATCGCCCGGCAAGAGGAAGTTGAGGATCTGGCGGCGGCCGTCCGGCAGCGACTTATAGCGGAAGGCCCAGCCCGAGAAGAGCGTGTAGAGCTCGGCATCCTCCTGGCCGGGATGGATGATATCGGTTCCGGCCGGCAACTGGCGATGGTCGAGCTTCATCGTCTGGATGAAGCGGACCTCCTCGTCCGGCTTGTCCTTGAAGGCGGGCTTGAGGCGCAAGGGGCAGGCGAGACAGGGCACGCCCGTCCGGTTTCGATTGGTCGTCGAGACCATGACCATGCGGTTCGCTTCCCTGCCTTCCAGTCTGCGATCTCGCCGAAGTGGCCGATCGCGCTTGTGCATCGCAATATCGTCGGCCTGCGACCGGAACTCTCGCTCTGGCTTCGCGTTTTCCTCTCTGCCGCGAAAGCCATCTCTTAGCAATGTCGTAGGGGGGGCTGGCGGCGATCTGGAGCCCGGCCGCATGAACGACACCTCCACCGTGACGCGGCGTTCGCGCATGCGGCAGTTCTTCCGCGTCGCGTTGCGGTTCTGGACGGGCGAGAGCCGCCTGCGCGCCTGGACCCTGACCCTACTGGTCCTGTTCTTCGTCGCGGCCCAGCTCGGAGCCGCGGTCGGCGTCAACGGCTGGAACCGGCTGTTCTTCGACGCGCTCGAAAAGCGCGATCTCGCCGGCGTCTGGTATGCGGTCTCCTGGCTGCCGCTGCTCATCCTCGGCTCGGCCCTGAGCCTGTCCTGCCTGGTGGTCGGCCGCATGCTCCTGCAGGTACGCTGGCGCGAATGGCTCACCCGTCACATCGCCGGCTGGTGGATTGCCGATCAGCGCTATTACCGGCTGCAGTTCATCACGCGCGAGCAGTCGGTTCCCGAATACCGCATCGCCGATGATGTCAGGCTCGCCATCGAGCCCCTGGTCGAGTTCGCAATCGGGCTGATCAGCGCGGCGGTGACGGCCGCGACCTTCGCGGCGATCCTCTGGCAGGTCGCCGGTTCGGCGCGCTTCAGCCTGGGTGGCACGGAGATCGTAATCCCCAGCTACATGGCGCTCGCGGCGGTGCTCTATGCGGTGATCGCCTCGCTCGCCGCCTATTTCGCCGGCCGGCCGCTGGTCCCGCGCATCGCCGCCAAGAACGAGGCGGAGGCGCAGTTCCGGGCCGAGATGACGCGTCTGCGCGAGAATGCCGAGAGCATAGCCCTGATCAAGGGCGATGCCGACGAGCGCGACTCCGTCGGCGAGAATTATGGCCGCGTCGTCGCCGCCTGGCTCAACGTCATCCGCCAGCAGGGCGTCATCGCGATCGTGCTCAACACCAATGGCGCGCTCTTCCCGATCGTGCCGCTGCTCCTCATCGCGCCGAAATATCTCTCGGGCGAAATCACGCTGGGCGCCGTGATGCAGGTTGTGGCCGCCTTCAGCGCGGTGCAGGCGGCGCTGATCTGGTTCGTCGACAATTTCGTCCGCCTCGCCGAATGGTTCGCCTCCGTCACCCGCGTCGACGAACTGGCTGAAGCGCTCGAGGCGCTGGATGTCGGCACGATCATGGAGGGCGAAACGCAGATCACGCTCGGCGAGAGCGCCGACGGCGCCATCCATATCGACAACCTCTCGATCGCCCATAGCAATGGCCGCATCGTCATCGCCGATACCTCAGGGGTGGTCGAACCCGGCGAGAAGGTGCTGATCACCGGCGAGAGCGGCTCGGGGAAGAGCACGCTGATCCGGGCACTCGCCGGGCTCTGGCCCTGGGGTTCCGGCTCGATTGGTCTGCCGCGTGGCAAGCGCCTCGCCTTCGTGCCGCAGAAGCCCTATCTGCCGATGGGCACCTTGCGCGACGTGCTGCTCTATCCCGAGGCCGAGGGCAGGGTCTCGGACGAAGTCGTCGTCGCCGCCTTGAAGCGCTGCGGCCTGTCCTATCTCGCCAAGCGGCTCGACGAGGAGGAGCGCTGGGACCAGACGCTTTCCGGTGGCGAGCGTCAGCGCGTCGCCTTCGCGCGTCTGCTGATCCAGAAGCCCGACATCATCATCATGGACGAGGCGACGTCCGCTCTCGACGAGGACAGCCAGAATTCGTTGCTCGGCCTCCTCGACGAGGAGCTCGCTGAGGCCACCGTCATCAGCGTCGGCCACAGGCCGGGCCTCGAGGACTTCCACGACCGCAAGATCACCCTGGAGAAGCGCCAGGCCGGTGCGCAGCTGACCTCGAAGCGCCTCGGAAAATCGCTCTGGCGCCTTTTCCGCGGGCGCATCGCCGCCAATGACCGCACCTCTTGAAAAATTTGAAGCGGGCGCGATTCCGCTTCTTCCTGGAACAAAACCCTCCCGAACTGGTTGACAGACCGAAGCCGCCGCGAGCGGTCCATGCGAATCGGGAGAGCGAAGATGACGACCGCCAGCCTTGCCCCTCTCAAGCGCGCTGCCACCTTCTTCGGCGCCATGGCGCTGGTTGTGACCGCGCTGACCACCGGCGCCGCGCTTCAGAACGGTGTCGGCGAGAGCTCGCAGGCGGTCGCCGAGGCCAAGATCCAGCGCGGCATCCCCTCGGACATCCAGCTCGCCGCCGTGAACCCGGCCGAGACGCGCCGTGACCTCGCCCATCGCGTGGTTCCGACGTCGCAGCAGGAAGCCCGCCTGTCGGGCGACACCGTCCTGCGCTGAGCGGGCGGAGGGAACCACAGTCTCCTTGGCGCGTAGTAGCAGCGAGCGCCGAAACATGAAGCCGCCGCAAGGCGGCTTTTTCCATGGCGTCATGCGGTTCGCTCCGGGTCCGCTATCCAGGCGGCCCGGAGAGTGCTGCCCGGGGCATGTATCCGCGCATCCGCCAGGCCCTATCGCTTCATGCGCACTCGGTTTCCTTCTGGCCGCAGCTGCTGCTCCGCCCGCCTGATTGCTCCGATCTGCGCGTCATGGACACTGCGCGGCCACCGCGATCGCGCCCGTCGCCGGGCCTGCGCCGGCGGCGGAAGGGCGGGCGCTGCGCGCCATCAATTGCGGTGGCGGATGCGCCAGACGCCGAGGCTGGCGCCCTGCGCGGCACCGATTTCGGTCGCCTCGACCTGGGTCAGCAGCCCCGCGAAGAGCCGGGGCGGCGCGATCGGCGGTGTCTCCCGGTCGGCCGTGATCGCGACCTCGATCGTCTCCGCGTCGTGATCGGTCACCATGATGGCGATGCCGATCCCCGGCACCGCACGCAGGGTCCGCGAGACGACGTCGACGATCAGGAAGCCGAGCGGAATGATGCGGTCGATCGGCAGCGCGGCCTCGGTCTCGACCGTGCCGACAACCGATTGCGAGCGGGAGCGCACAAGGCTGGCGATCATGGCGACGACATCGTCCAGGAACAGGTCGATGCGCACCGGCTGCATCTCGCCATCGGCGAGCGTGAAGCGGTAGGCGGCGGAGAGCACATGGACGCGGCATTCGGCGTCGGAGAGCGCGATCCTGGCCTCGCCCTGATGGTCGCGCTTGGTCAGGCCGATATAGCTCTGCACCACCTGCAGGCTGTTCTTGACGCGGTGATGCAGTTCGCGGACCAGGAAGCGGTTGTCGTCGAGCGCCGCCTGCAGCTTGCGCTGCCGGACCTCCTGCTCGTCGACCATGGTGTTGAAGGCCTCGGCGACGCTGCGAATGTCGCCGGGCATCTCGTTCGATATCACAGCGCGGGCACTGGCATCCGCGCGCCGCGCCCGTGCCGCCGTCTCGATGCCGCGCAGCCAGCGCACGCAATGCTGGTCGACGGCCTTGAGATAGACGATGCAGAGCAGGGCGAGCGTCAGCAGCGGCGCCAGCAGCAGCCCGTAGAATTGCGTCGCCGCAGCTTTTTCCGCCCTCTGGTCGAAGCTGGCGATGACATAGAGGTCCGGCGCCGCCACCATCCTGGCGGCATAGGAGCGCGCCTCGCCGGCCCGGCTTGTCCCGCGCCAGCGTTGAATCTGGTCGGGGACGATCTCGTCCTCCGGCAGCCAGCTCTCGTCGCCATCGCTGCCGCCACGCTGGATCACCACGCCGCTGCCGCGGCTGATCATGCCGACGATCAATCCCGCATCGGCGGTGCCGAGCTCGAAAGCGCTGTTGAGCAATTCCGTGCTGGTCAGCAGCAGCGCGGCCTCTTCCGGACCGCTTCCGGGGGGGCGGCGGGTGTGAATGGCGAGATAGGACTGGCCGTGCAGCTCGACCCGGCCATAGCGCGCTTCGGACAGCTCGACACCGCCCCAGATCGGCACCCGTGGCTTGCGCAGCATATCGGCCGAAACCCGGGCGAGGTCGTCCGCGCTGATTTGTGGCGTGATCGACACCGAGCAGGCACCCCGCCCAGGGATCGTGAAATGCAGGGCCAGATAGCCGGCTGAGCTGCGCAGCACGCCGTCCAGCGTCCGGCAGTCGAAAGCCGATTCGGGCGGAAGCGCGGCGACGGTCGCGCTCGTCGAGAGCAGGGCGCGCAGGGCGCCCCGAAACCAGATGCGCGCCCGCACGGCGTAGTCGTCCGCTGCGCGCGCCTGCGAGATCTGGATCGCGTCCAGCACGGTTCGGTAGGTCGAGACCGCCGCCGCCGCCGTCAAAGCGGCGATGGGCAGGGCGATCGCGACCATCAGCGCCAGAAGGCGGCCCCGGACAGTCCTGAACAGGGAGAGAGCCATTTCACCCGTTGACGATTTCCGGGCCGGCCCGCTGCACCGCAGCGGTGATCCTGTGATCCGGGCCGAGATCGTCGACGCCGCCGATCGAGAGAAGCTCCGCCAGCCTCGATCGGGCGCGATTGACCCGGCTCTTGATCGTACCGATCGCGACGCCGCAGATCTCCGCGGTCTCCTCATAGGACAGGCCGGTGGCGCCGACCATGATCAGAACCTCGCGCTGCTCCTCCGGCAGCTTGGCCAGCGCCTTGCGGAAGTCGGCGAGGTCGAGATGGCTTTCCTGGTTGCCATGGGTCGCCAGCCGGTCGGCATAGGTGCCGTCACTGTCCTGCACCTCGCGGCCGCGCTTGCGGTAGAGCGAGTAATAGGTGTTGCGCAGGATGGTGAAGAGCCAGGCCCTGAGGCTGGTGCCCGGCTGGAACTTCTCGGCATTGCCCCAGGCCTTGAGCAGGGTGTCCTGGACCAGGTCGTCGGCGAGCTGCATCGAGCCGGAGAGCGACGCCGCGAAAGCGCGCAGATTCGGAATTTCGGCGATCAGGCCGTCCTTGAAATCATCGGCGCTCATCGGACTCGCCCTCGGTCGGCAGGCGGCGTTCCGTGGCTTCGAGCTGGGCCAGCAGCACGAGAAACTTGTCGGGGATCGGCGCGTTGATCAGGTCGTCGTAATGGGCCTTGAGCGAGCGGCCGATCGATTCCTGCACCTTCGGATCGAGCACGGTCTCGAATTCGGCGTCGGCCTCGTCTCTCTCCGGCAGATCGGAGTTCATGGTATGCATCGTTTTTCTACTCCTATGGCGCGCTGCCGGCTGCGCCCACACGCTCCGCGCGTGAAATTTCGGTTCACGCACGGCAGCCCCCGATAAGACACTTATTCGGCCCAATAACGAACCGGAATTGAAAAGGTTCCAATTCATGAGAAAAATAATTTTCTTGTCAGAACAGTAGCTTGGGTGCTCTCTTCCGGCAAATTTTCACGGGGGTCGAACTATGTCCATCGCCAAGGAAATCGCACCGCACCTGCCCTATCTGCGCCGGTTCGCACGGGCTCTGAGCGGAACGCAGGCGAGCGGTGACGCCTATGTGGTGGCGACGCTGGAGGCGCTCGTCGCCGATCCCGCCTCGTTCCCGCGCGACGTCCCGCCCAAGCCCGGGCTGTACCGCGTCTTTCTGCAGCTCTGGTCCTCGGTCGGGCTCAACGAGATGGCACCATCTGCGGATGTCGAGCGTTCTGCCGTCGAGCGCAATCTCGATGCGCTGACGCCGCGGCCGCGCCAGGCCTTCCTGCTGCGCACCGTCGAGGGCTTCTCGATCGAGGAGGTTGGCGAGATCATGATGATATCGAGCGCGGAAGCGGCCGGCCTCGTCCAGTCGGCCGGTCAGGAAATCGCCGAGCAGGTCGCCACTGATGTCCTGATCATCGAGGACGAGCCGATTATCGCCCTCGACATCGAGACGATGGTCGAAGAGCTCGGTCATCGCGTCACCGGCGTCGCCCGCACGCATCGCGAAGCGATCGCCCTCGTCGCCAAGAAGCGCCCCGGCCTGGTGCTTGCCGATATCCAGCTCGCCGATGGCAGCTCGGGCCTTGACGCGGTCAACGAGATCCTCGGCTCTATCGATGTGCCGGTGATCTTCATCACCGCTTATCCCGAACGCCTGCTCACCGGCGATCGGCCCGAGCCCGCCTTCCTGATCACCAAGCCGTTCCAGCCCGAGGCGGTGAAGGCGGCGATCAGCCAGGCACTGTTCTTCGATCGTCGCGCCGGCCGCAAGGCGGCTTGAAGCGGCCCGTCGACGGGGCCGGGAACCAGCCGGCTCCGCTTCGCGTTATCCAGGTCCGGACGACGCGAAGGAGAACCGGCATGGCCATGGCCCTGCTCGCAGCGCTGATAACCCTGGTTTCGCTGGCATCGCTGTTCTACGCGGTTCTCGGCGCGTGAAGGGTCTGCCCTTGCGGCAGGCCCGTGCCGCTCTGGCGCTGGCCGCCGCAGCGACCTTGCTTTTCCCTGGCGTCACGACTGCCGTCCCGCGTGAGGGGCCGTCCGGGCGCCCGGTGCCGGCTCGCCTGCCTCCGCCGCGCCCGGCAGAGCTGAACACGCCTCCCGCGCCTGCGGCTGCCCCATCCGTTTCGCTGCAGCCGCGGGCTGCTCCCACCGGTGTTCCACCGTCTTCGGCTCCTGAAGCCGTAGCGTGCCTCGCCGAGCTGACACGCGTCGCCGGGAGCCGGATTCGCGCTGCGCCGCCCGCAGCGGCGCTGGCCGCCGAAGGCTGCCAGGTCATCGAGCCGGTGATCGTCGAGGCGGTCGCGGTCCGGCGGCCGGAGGGGCCGGGCGCGCTCGTCCTCACCCCGCCGCCGACGCTGAGCTGCGAGATGGCGCGCGCGCTCTCGGTCTGGTTCGACACGGCGCTGGTGCCGTTGGCGCGTGGAGCATTCGGCACGGAGTTGACGCAGCTGCGCGTCGGAGGCGGACATGAGTGCCGTCGCCGCAACCGGCAGACTCAGACGCCGATGAGCGAGCATGCCACCGGCCGTGCGCTCGATATCTTCGCCTTCCAGCTCGGCGAGGAGCGGCAGGGCGGGCCGGTGGTGTCAGTTGAGAAGCCGGATGGGCTGGTTCAGAGCCGCTTCGTCGACGCGGCCAGGCAATCGGCCTGTGGCGCCTTCATGACCGTGCTGGGGCCGGGGGCCGACGCAGCTCATGCCAATCACCTGCATGTCGACATCCAGCAGCGCCGTGCAAAATCCTCGCGCTTCTGTCAGTAAGCCCCGCCAATGACGCGATCGTGATGCCCCGAGACATCCCCCTGGACATCGCTCTGCCCGCCCAGAGCCGGTCGCGACTGCCCGGCGCTCAGTGCCTCCCGGCGGCGCCCGAGCTCGGCGAGCGCGCTTTCCAGCGCATAACCGGCGCTCAGAAGTTGTTCGAGCTCCCAGAATGGCGGAAGATCGCGCGGGAGGCGCGGCACGGGAAAGATCGGAGCCCGATCCGTATTGTCAGGGTTTGGCATTTGCGCTTCCACTGCTCAGTTCCCATAACGCGAGCACCGGATTGAGGTTCCGGTTTATTCGGGAACTGTGGAGCGATTGGGGCGTTCAGGCGACGTTTCGAAGCATGGGAGAGCGCGAATGGGACAATTGATCGGCGCCATCGCGGCGCTGGCCGCCGCCGCGGGACTGTCGTTCGCCGCGACCCCGGCAGCGGCGCAGAGCCGTGCCCCGGCGGGCCGGCTGACCTGTACGATCGGCACCGGCCTTGCGCAGGCGGTGGCGACGCAGCGTCCGCTCGAATGCCGTTTCCGCCCGCGTCGCGGGCCGTTGCAGACCTATGCCGGCGTCATCCGCGGCTTCGCGCTCGACCCCAAATCAGTCGGCCGCAGCCTGATCGCCTGGCGCGTCTACGGCCCCTATGCCAGGGCTCCGCTCGGTGCCCTCAACGGCCGCTATGCCCGGCCGGCCAATAGCGGCCCCTCCCTGGTCGGCAGCATCGACAATGATGTGCGGCTGGAGCCGCGGGCGCTGTCGATGCAGCGCGGCGCCAATGTCGCGCTCGGCGTGACCGAGTTCGAGCTCACCCTGACCAAGACTCCGCGCCGCCGCTGAACGCCGCGCGGTGCTTACCTTTTGCTAACTTTGCGCGGGCAATTTGAGTCTAATTCTGCGCGTTTCTGTACGGAAAGCCGCCCAGATCGGAACAAGAGGGTTCGAGGGGGCGTTCTTTCAGCTCACAGGCAGAAACTGCGTGGAGCAGCGGCGTGAAGTTGGAAGGTACCCTGGAGATCATGTCTGATATCCGGATCCTCATCGTCGAGGACGACCCCTTCATTGCGATGGACCTGGAAAGTGCCGTCAGCGAGCAGCTGGGCGATCGCGCCGAGCTCATCGTCGTCGAGTCGCTCTCGCAGGCGAGGGCCGCCACGGACAAGCCGGTCTCCTGCGCGCTGCTCGATATCGATGTGGTCGGTGGCAAGACCTTCGGCATTGCGGCCAGCCTGCGCGCCAAGGGCACTCCGCTCGCCTTCGTCTCGGGTTCGGCGCCGAGCGAGGTCCCGGCCGAGCTGCGCGATGTCCGCTTCGTGCGCAAGCCCTTCTCGACCGGAGAGATCGTCCGCTTCGTCTGCAATGCCGTGAAGGTGGTTTGAGGCGACGGCGCGGCTGCCGCGCGTCGCGCTCTATTGCTTCGGCGTCTCTTCGGCGAGTTCGTTCCGCTTCGGGAATGTCAGCGCGATGCGCGTCCCGGGGCGCGCCGCCCCGGCATTCAGCGGCCCGGTTTCCATGGTCGCACGCATGCTGCGCAGCAGGCTCTTGAGCACCGATTTGCCGAGGCCGGCGGTGGTTTCCTCCTCCGGCATGCCGACGCCGTCATCCTCGACCGCCAGAACGAGATCTCCGGGTTTCTCGGGGACATCGGCGAGGCGGATGACGATCTTGCCGGCCAGTCCGTTCGGGAAGGCGTGCTTGATTGCGTTGGTGACGAGCTCGTTGATGATGACGACGAAGGAGACGGCGTCGCGCCCGGGCAGCCGGATCGGCTCCATCGCCAGCTCGATGGTGATCGGTCGGCCCTCGGCCTGCTTGCCGATTTCCGCCAGCAGATCCTCCATATAGGGGCGGGCGTCGATCTCGTCGGCTTCGATGTCGAGGCGCAGGCGGCGCTGGCCCGCGGCGATCGCCTGGATGCGCGACTGCGCCTGGGCGAGCGCCTGCTTCACCACCGGCTCGCGCGCCTGCCGGCTCTGCACGCTGAGCAGCGCCGAAACCATGGCGAGATTGTTGCCGACCCGGTGATTGACGTCGCGCAGCAGGGCCTCGATCCGCAGGCGTTCGTTCTCGAGCTGCTGGGTGCGCTCGGCGACGCGCTGCTCGAGTTCGAGATTCGAGCTGGAGAGGAAGATGTTGCGCCGCCCGCGGCTGCGGAACTGCAGCCAGGCGACGAAGCTCAGCCCGGCGAGGGCGATGAGGATGCCGATGCTGGCGAAGATCCGTCGGCGGGTCTCGCGCCTGCTGCGCTCGTGGAGCAGGCGGTTCTCCTCGGCCTGGATCGCGCCCGCCATGTCGCGCAGTTCCTGCATCAAGCGGTTGCCGTCGCCCTGACGCAGTGCCGCCACGGCCTCTTCGCGCTTGCCGGCGCGCATCAGCGCGATGGTCGCGTTCATCTCGACCAGCTTGTGCCGGGCGAGCTCGCGTGCCTGGCGGATGCGCTCGACCTGAGACGGATTATCGGTGACCAGCCCCTCGAGCACGTCGAGCTCGGGCAGAATCTTGAAGCGCGATTCATTGTAGGGCGCGAGATAGGCCTCGTCGCCGGTCAGCAGGAAGCCGCGCTGCCCGGTCTCGGCATCGAGCAGGTTACTGAGGAAGCCCTCGCTGCGCTCACGCACATCGATCGCCTTCGACACCAGCCGCGAGGCCTCGTTGGCCTGGAAGTTGATCCAGGCGGCGATCACGACGGCGATCGCCACGACGCCGATCGCGATCGCTGTCGACGAGGACGTCCGCAGCCTTGCCACGAAAGCGGGCCAATCCGGCGTCAGCCAGCGTGGACGAGGGGGCACCTGGGCGTTCATCGAGCCTTGAATAGCTGCAAGCCTGTCACAGCCCTATGTAAAAAGACAGGTCGCGTCCATGCGCCTGCCACTGCCGATCGGAGGGACGGCACACGGCGTGGACGCAGGAACCTGCATCGTCAGGGCTATTTTTCGGCCTCGTCACCGCCATCACGGCCCTTGGCCAGTTGCCGGCCGAGCACGAGGCCGAGCAGGATGACGCCGCCGACGAGCCCGGCCTTCCAGCCGATCTTGCCCTTGCCGACCAGCGTTGCCGCGACGGGCGCTGCGGCCAGCGCCGCCTCCAGCCGCCGGCTCGGCGGGCGGCGGCTCTTGACATAGGCTGCGATGCCGACTGCGACCACGGCGGCAAGCAGCAGGCCGCCGGCGATCCAGAGGCTCGCCGCGACGCTGCCATAGAGCTCGCTGAGAACCGTGTGCAGTGCATTCAGCCCATAGCCGGCGGCGCAGATGACGAGCACTGCGGCGACGAGGTAAAGGCCGAAGACCGCCGCGTTCCGGCGTACGGTCGTGGCGAGCTCACGGGCGAGCAGAGCCGGAATTCCCCCCAGCATGGCCTCAACGCGCCGACAGGAAGCCGACGAAGAGGCCGACTGCGGCGGCGAGGCCGAGCGCGCGCAATGGCCGCTCCTGGATCTCACGGATGATGAGATCCTGCAGGTCGCCCGCCTGCTCCCGCGCGACATCGGCCATCTTGTCGGTGTCGACGCCGACGGATTTGAGCTTGCTGCTGACGGTCGCCGCCAGATCCTCGGCGCCGCGCGCCAGGCTTTGCTCGATCTCGTCGGCCTCGTCGCGCAGACGGCGGCCGCTCGCCTTGGCGCGACCGGCGACCTCGTCGGCCGCCTCGGCGACGTCCTCCTTGGCGCGCCGCACCGAGGCGGCGGCCTGGCGCTTGGCGGAAGTGGTGGTGGCGGGCATCAAATAGCTCCTTCGCTGCGGGGTACTGCCGTGCCTGTGGCACAGCTCCGACGTTCAACGCGCCAGCGCGGCCTCGGTTCCTGTGGCATGAACCTCGGCGTCCTCGGCGGGGGCGCCGGCGTGCCCTCGCGATCGGCCTTACGGTAGCGCACGAATGCATCGCGCGCCACGCGCCCGGCGTTACTCCATGGCGGGCATCCCCGTCGGGTCGGTGCCTTTGTAAGGCTATGCCGGGACCTCCCGGCCGAGCTTGATGCCCAGCAGGCGTTCGACCGCGCCAAGACCGATCTCGATCTGGAGAGCCGCGTCGATCTCCTCGGCACTCAGACAGCCTTCCAGCCAAAGCCCGTCCATGATGGCGTTCAGGGCGATGCTCAGATGGTGAAGCTCATCCGCGGAAATGCGGACCCGGTTCTCCTCGACTACGCCTTGAATGAGGCTGCGGCATGCGGCGCGATAGGCGACATATTGCGTCCGGTGGATCTCCCGGAAGCGGTCGTTGATGTGCACCTGGCTGATGAAGGTCGCCCAGAGCGAGAGGATGCGGGGCTCCGCGACCGGACCGCTGATGCTGGCGATGATGAAACGCCGCAGCTTCTCGCGGGGGGAGCCGTCGCCGGCCGCGATCGCCAGCGGCGGGCCGGTGATGATCGCGATGGTCCGGCCATAGGCTTCCGCGATCAAGTTCTCCTTCGAGGCGAAGTGATGCCGGATGAGGCCGTTGCTGACGCCGGCTTTGGTCGCGACCGCGCGCACGCTCGTCCCCTGGATGCCGAGCTCGACGATGCAGTCCATCGTGGCTTCGATCAGGTCGGTGCGCCTGTCGAAATCGGGGGCTCGCCTGAAGGAAGTCGTCACGTCGCCTTGTCCGAACTACACCAATGCCAGACTATGCGCTTGCATAGTGACTATACGATCGCATAGTGACGGCCGGCCGACCACCCGGCTATCGCCTCTGCCATCCCCATCACATCGGCGAAACTACATGCGCGACCCCCGTTACGACATTCTTTTCGAGCCGGTCACGATCGGCCCCGTCACGACCCGCAACCGATTCTATCAGGTCCCGCATTGCTCCGGCATGGGGCACCGCTACGCCCGCTCGGATGCGCACATGCGCGCGATGAAGGCCGAGGGCGGCTGGGGCGTGGTCTCGACGCAGGAAACCGAGATCCACCCTTCCTCCGACCTGACGCCGTCCAATCAGGGCCGGATCTGGGACGGCGCCGATGTCGGCGTCTTCAGGGAGATGACGGACCTCATCCATGAGCGCGGCAGCCTGGCGGCGGTGCAGCTCGCACATAACGGCCTGCACACTGCCAATCGGCTCTCGCGCATCGCCCCCTACGCCCCCTCCGATGCCGTCGTCGACATCGATGATCCCGTCCAGGCGCGCGGCATGGACAAGGCGGATATCCGCGAGTTCAGGCGCTGGCACCGCGATGCCGCGATCCGGGCCCGCGAGGCGGGTTTTGACATCGTCTACGTCTATGCCGGCCACGACATGACGCTGCTGATGCATTTCCTCCTGTCGCGTCACAACCATCGCACCGACGAATACGGCGGATCGCTGGAGAACCGTCTGCGGCTGTTCCGCGAGGTGCTGGCCGATACCCGTGATGCGATCGGCGATCGCTGCGCACTGGCGATCCGTTTTGCCGTCGACGAGCTGATGGGCTCGGCCGGCGTCGAGCGCGACGGCGAAGGGCGGGACATCGTCGCGGCGCTCGCCGAGGAGCCGGACCTCTGGGACGTGAACCTGTCCGACTGGTCCAATGACAGCCAGTCCGCCCGCTTCTCGCAGGAGGGCTATCAGGAGGACTACACCCGCTTCGTCAAGCAGGTCACGACCAAGCCGGTCGTCGGGGTCGGCCGTTACACCTCGCCCGATACGATGGTTCGTGTGATCCGGCAGGGCCATCTCGACCTGATCGGCGCCGCACGGCCGTCCATCGCCGACCCGTTCCTGCCCCGCAAGATTCAGGAGGGCCGGATCGACGACATCAGGGAATGCATCGGCTGCAATATCTGCGTCGCGGGCGACAATATCGTGGCGCCGATGCGCTGCACCCAGAACCCGACGATCGGCGAGGAATGGCGCAAGGGCTGGCATCCAGAGAAGGTTCCGGCACTGGCAGGTCCGGCGGCGGCTCTGGTCGTCGGCGGCGGGCCGGCCGGGCTCGAGGCCGCACGCGCCTTGGCGCAGCGTGGTGCTTCGGTGATCATCGCCGATGCCGGAACCGAATGGGGCGGGCGCGTATCGCGCGAGAGCCGGCTTCCGGGGCTTTCCAGCTGGGCCCGGGTGCGGGATTGGCGCCTTGGCCAGCTTCGGACCGCATCCAATGTCGAGATGTATCTTTCGAGCCCGCTGACGGCGGACGACATCCTCGCTTATGGCATCGCGCATGTCGCGATCGCCGTGGGCGGCCGATGGCGCGAGGATGGTGCCGGTCGCTTCCACCGGGTGCCGCTGCCGTTCCTGAAGAACGGCAAGATCGTCGGGGTCGATCTGCTCCTGGACCAGGGAAGCGTCGCCGCTGGGCCGGGGCCCGTGGTGATCTATGACGATGATCGCTACTATATGGGCAGCGCCCTGGCCGAACAGCTGGCTGCGGCAGGGATCGACACGACCTATGTCACGCCGACGCCGCTGGTCGCGGCCTGGACGGTGAACACGCTCGAACAGGCCCGGATTCATCGGCGCTTGCTGGAGCTGGGCGTGAAGATCAGGCTGCTTTCCGCCCTCGCCGATCGCGCCGCCGACAGCGTGACGATACGCTGCGTCTATTCGGGCGCCGCCGAGATCATCCCCTGCGAGGTGCTGGTGCCGGTCACCGCGCGTCTCCCTTCAAGCGAGCTGTGGACGGCGTTGCAGGCCCGGCGCGAGGAATGGCTGGACAGCGGGCTGACCCGCGTCGAGAGGATCGGCGATTGCCTGGCGCCGGGCACGATCGCCGCAGCCAATTACAGCGGCCACCGGTTCGCCAGGAGCTTGGGGGCGCTGGCGGAAACCGAGAGCGCCGACGCCTTCCGGTAGCCCCGTGGCGCCGCGCTTATGACTTTACGCACTAGGCTCGAAACCCGATCGGGTTTGGAGCCTAGTGCGCCTCGTCCCAGTTCGTCGCCGCCCTGGCATCGACGACCAGGGGCACCTTGAGCTGCACCGCCGGCTGCGGGGCCTCGACCATGACCTTGCGGATCACCGGCAGCGCCGCCTCGACCTGGGCCTCCGGCACCTCGAAGACCAGTTCGTCATGGACCTGCAGCAGCATGCGGGCATCGAGCTTGGCCGCGGCGAGGGCATCGTCCATGCGGATCATCGCCCGGCGGATGATGTCGGCCGCCGAGCCCTGGATCGGCGCATTGATCGCCTGGCGCTCGACGAAGGCGCGCTCCGACGGGTTTTTCGAGGCG
Source organism: Allobosea sp. (assembly GCF_017308075.1). Taxonomy (GTDB): domain Bacteria; phylum Pseudomonadota; class Alphaproteobacteria; order Rhizobiales; family Beijerinckiaceae; genus Allobosea. The sequence goes on along the minus strand of NZ_JAFKFX010000027.1, from coordinate 84,001 downwards.
ACCGCCGGGAAATGGCAGACGCGGCCGAAGATGGTGGTGACCTGGCCGCTCGCCCTGACCGTGGTCTTGGCCTGGTCCATATAGTCGCGGATGCCGGGGAAGCGCTCGAAATACTTGCGGATATAGGCGCTGGCCTCCTCGCGGGAGATGCCGAGTTGGTTGGCGAGGCCGAAGGCCGAGATGCCGTAGATGATGCCGAAATTGATCGCCTTGGCGCGGCGCCGGACCTCGCTCGGCATGCCTTCGACCGGCACGCCGAACATTTCGGACGCCGTCATCGCATGGATGTCGACGCCGTCGGCGAAGGCCTGCCTGAGCTGCGGGATGTCGGCGATATGGGCGAGGATGCGCAGCTCGATCTGGCTGTAGTCGGCCGAGATCAGCCTGTTGCCCTTCTCGGCGACGAAGGCGGTCCTGATCTTGCGACCGGCCTCGGTGCGGATCGGGATGTTCTGCAGGTTCGGCTCGGACGAGGAGAGCCGGCCGGTGGTGGTCGCGGCCAGGGCGTAGGACGTATGGACCCGGTGGGTTTGCGGATTCACATAGGTCGGCAGCGAGTCGGTATAGGTCGATTTCAGCTTGGCGAGCTGGCGCCAGTCAAGGATGCGGGCCGGCAGTTCATGGCCCTGCTCGGCGAGGTCCTCGAGCACGCCGGCGCCGGTCGCCCATTGCCCCGTCGCGGTCTTCTGGGCGCCTGGCAGCCCCATCTTGCCGAACAGGATATCGCCGAGCTGCTTGGGGCTGCCGATGGTGAATTTCTCGCCGGCGAGCGTGTGAATCTCGTCCTCGAGCCGCGCCAAAGATTGCGCAAACTCGCCCGATAGCCGCGACAGGATCTGCCGGTCGATGGCGATGCCGCGCTGCTCCATCGCGGCCAGAACCTGGACGAGCGGCCGTTCCAGAACCTCGTAGACGGACGTCCTGCCCTCGGCGGCGAGGCGCGGCTTCAGCGTGCGCCAGAGCCGCAGCGTGATGTCGGCATCCTCGGCGGCATAGGCCGTCGCCTTCTCGATATCGACCTTGTCGAAGGTGATTTGCGCCTTGCCGGTGCCGGCGACCTCCGCATAGGGGATGGTCTTATGGCCGAGATGCAGCTCGGAAAGCCGGTCCATGCCGTGATTGTTGCGGCCGGCATCGAGCGCATAGGAGATCAGCATCGTGTCCTCGATCGGCGCGACGGCGAGGCCGTGGCGGGCGAGCACGAGGAGGTCGTATTTCAGGTTCTGGCCGATCTTCAGCACGCCGGGATCGGCGAGCAGCGGCTTCAGCGCCTCGATCGCTTCGGCGAGCGGGATCTGGCCTTCGACCATGCCGCCGCCGAACAGATCGGCGCCACCGCGATGCTGCAGCGGCACATAGCAGGCCTTGCCCGGCGCGACGGCCAGCGAGAAGCCGACGAGATCGGCCTGCATGGCATCGAGTGAATTGGTCTCTGTGTCGAGCGCGACCAGCCCGGCCTCATAGGCGAGGCCGATCCAGCGCGTCAGATCGGCAAGGGTGCGCACGCATTCATAGGCCGTATGGTCGACCTTGAGCTGGATCGCCTCGTCCTTGCGTGCCGCGGCGAGATCGGCTGGCTTCATCCAGCCATCGCCGCCAGGCTGCGCGCTCGCCGCCGCGGCTGCTGCCGGAGCGGATGCTGCGGCGGAGGTGCCGGCTGGCGGAGGCGCGCTCGCATCGGCCCCGGCATAGCGTGCCAGCAGCTCGGCGGCGCGCGAGCCGCCGGGCGCGAGTTCGGGGTCGGCATCGACGGCGCCGACATCGGCCTCATAGGCCTCGGCGACGCGCTTGGTGATGGTGGTGAACTCCATCGCCTTGAGGAAGGAGATGAGCTTGGCGGGTTCGGGCTGGGCCAGCGTCAGGTCGCAAAGCGGCGTCTCGACCGCGACATCGTCGACGAGCGTGACCAGCTTGTGGGAGATGCGGACCTTCTCGACGATCTCGGGATTGGTCAGGGTCTCGCGTCGCTTGGGCTGCTTGATCTCGCCGGCCCGGGCCAGCAGGGTTTCGAGATCGCCATATTCGCCGATCAGCTGTGCGGCGGTCTTGATGCCGATGCCGGGCGCGCCCGGGACATTGTCGGTGGCGTCGCCGGCGAGCGCCTGCACATCGGTGACCTTGTCCGGCGTGACGCCGAAATATTCGACGACCTCGGGCTCGCCGATCCGCCGCTCGGCGCGGAAGCCCGCGCCCTTCTTGGCGTCGCCGGAGGCCGGATCGTACATGGCGACGCCCGGGCGCACGAGCTGCATCAGGTCCTTGTCGGCCGAGACGATCAGCACATCGGCGCCGGCCTCGCGCGCCTGTTTCGCATAGGTCGCGATCAGGTCGTCGGCCTCGTAGACATCCTGCTCGACCGGGATCAGCCCGAAGGCCCGCACCGCCTCGCGCATCAGCGGGAATTGCGGGATCAGATCCGGCGGCGGGTCGGAGCGGTTGCCCTTATAGGCCGGGTAGATCTCCTTGCGGAACGAGTTCTCGCTCTTGTCGAAGATGATGGCGAGATGGGTCGGCCTGACGCCGAGCACGCCCTCGCGCACGAACTGGAAAAGCTTCGTCGCGAACAGCCTGACCGCGCCGGAGGGCAGCCCGTCCGAGCGGGCATTGTATTTCCGGTCCTGATTGATCGACTGGAAATAGGCGCGGAAGATGAAGTTCGAGCCGTCGACCAGGAAGAGGTGGTCGCCAGGCTTCAGCGAGGGGGCTGGGTTCGTCATGCGCGGGACCATAGGGCGATGGGCCGGGATGGTCTATTGTGCAAGCAGGCTCACGCGCAAGAAGCTGTCAGGAGGAAACCGATGAACGCCTACGCCACCATGCCGCTCGCTTTCGAGGGCTGTCCCGAGGACGAGATGCAGGCGCGCGCTGACGCCTTCCTGGCGACGATGCGCAAGCGCCGCACGGTGCGCGACTATGCCGACCGGCCGGTGCCGCGCGCGGTGATCGAGGCTGCGGTCGCGACCGCCGGCACCGCCCCTTCCGGCGCGAACCAGCAGCCCTGGAGTTTCGTCTGCATTTCCGATCCCGAGATCAAGAAGAAGATCCGCGAGGGCGCCGAGGAGGAGGAACGCGCCTTCTATGCCGGCCGCGCCGGCGAGGAATGGCTCGATGCGCTGAGCCATCTCGGCACCGACGAGCACAAGCCCTTCCTCGAGACCGCGCCCTGGCTGATCGCGATCTTCGCCCAGCGCTGGGGCTATGACGCGCAAGGCCGCAAGGTGAAGCACTATTACGTACCGGAATCGGTCGGCATCGCCGCCGGCTTCCTGATCGCCTCGCTGCATCAGGCCGGGCTTGCGACCCTCACCCACACGCCGGCGCCAATGAACTTCCTCAACGAGCTTTGCGGCAGGCCCGACAACGAGAAGGCGGTGATCCTCCTCGTCGTCGGCTATCCCGCCGAGGGGTGCGTCGTCCCGGCCATCGGCAAGAAGCCGCTGGAGGAGATCGCCAGTTTCCTGTGAAGGGGGCGGTTCCGATTGATCGTGGTTAGGCGCGTGCGGGCCGTCATTGCGAGCGTAGCGAAGCAATCCAGGAGTGGCAGCGCTCTGCGTTCCCTGGATTGCTTCGTCGCTTCGCTCCTCGCAATGACGGCGGATGCCGCGCTGCTCAGGCCGGCGCCGCGCCCTGCGTGCCGAGATAGAGCGCGTAGAGCGACTGGCTCGCCGCCATGAACAGCCGGTTCCGCTTCGGCCCGCCGAAGCAGATATTGCCGCAGATCTCCGGCAGGCGGATGCGGCCGATCAGCTTGCCGCCGGGGTTGAAGCAGAGCACGCCGCTATAGCCGACGGCCCGTCCGCCATTGGACGAGGTCCAGAGATTGCCCTCGACATCGCAGCGCAGCCCGTCGGGCCCGCATTTCACGCCGTCGACCATGCAGTCCGAGAACAGCTTCTGGTTGGAGAGCTTGTTGTCGGGGCCGACATCGAAGACATGGATGTCGCCCTTGCCGCCCGGCCCGGTATCGCCCGGTCCCTTGCCGGTCGAGGCGATGTAGAGCTTCTTGTGGTCGGGCGAGAAGCAGAGCCCGTTCGGGTCCGGCACCTGGCTTTCGTTGACCACGAGGTCGACGCGGCCGCTCGGGTCTATCCGGTAGCAGTTCGTCGGCAGTTCGCGCTTGAAGAAGCCGATCTCGGGCGGCTGGCCGAGGCGCGGATTGATCTTGCCATTGGCATTGCTCGGCCCGCCGGCGGCATCGGGCGCGCCCTCATAGAGCTGGCCGCCATAGGGCGGATCGGTGAACCAATAGCTGCCATCGGGATGGGCGACGATGTCGTTGGGCGAGTTCAGCCGCTTGCCGTCGAACTTGTCGGCGAGGATCGTCACCGAACCGTCGAGTTCGTAGCGCACGACGCGGCGGTTGAGGTGCTCGCAGGAGAGCTGCCGGCCCTGATAGTCGAAGCTGTTGCCATTGCTGTTGCCGGAGGGCGTGCGGAAGACGCTGACCCGGCCGTCATCCTCGAGCCAGCGCAATTGCCGGTTGTTGGGGATGTCGCTCCAGACGAGATAACGCCCCTGCGCGTTCCAGGCCGGGCCTTCGCTCCAGAGCGCGCCGGTCCAGAGCCGCTGGATCGGGGCATTGGGCTGGGCGAGGCCGTTGAAGGCGGGGTCGACGGCGATGAGGTCGGGATCCCAGAAATAGGTCGTTGGAGCGCCGTTGCGGCTGAAGTCGCGCGGCGGCGTGGTCACCGTGCTCGGCGGTGCCGCCGGTCCCGAAGGGGTCTGGGCGAATGCGGGTGCGGCGCTCGCCGCCAGCGCGCCGGCCCCGGCGACCTGCAGGAGCCTGCGGCGCGAAAGCGCCGGGCGCGATCCATCGTCCATCGACTGCTGATGCATCATGGCCTCCCTGGATTGGACTGTTCCGTCCTTGCGGGATGCATCGGGAACGCCGATTGCGGCGGCGGCGTGACGCGAGGCTGCCCCTACGTCATGGCCGCTCCCGGCCGATCGGGGCTTCCCTTCCGGCTAAATCGGTTGAATGCTCAAGATTCCGCGCATCTGGCCGCTCAGGCGGCGAGATCGGCGACCAGCGCGTCGAGCAGCAGCGCGCCGTCCGGCGTCGCGGCGAGGCGTCCGCCGGGCTTGCGGACAAGGAAGCCTTCGGCGATCAGGCTGCCGATCCGGTTCGAATTGAGCTTCCGGCCCGACAGCGCCTCGAACACCGCAAGGTCGATGCCGTCGACCAATCGCAGGCCCATCAACAGGTACTCGTCGCCCTGCGCCTCGGCGGTGAGCTGCTCGTTCTCGATCAGCGCGTCGCCATCGGCCTCGACCCGTTGCAGCCAGGTCTCCGGATGCTTCTCGGTCGATTGCGCCATCCGGCCGTCAGCCGTCACCAGCCGGCCATGGGCGCCGGGGCCGATGCCGGCATATTCGCCATAGCGCCAATAGACCAGATTGTGCCGGCATTCGGCGCCGGGGCGGGCATGGTTCGAGATCTCGTAGACCGGCAGGCCGTGCCTTGCCGTGATCTCCTGCGTGATCTCGTAGAGCTCGGCGCCCGCATCGGGATCGGGCAGGGCGAGCTTGCCGGCCCGGTAGAGCTGGTCGAAAGCCGTGCCGGCCTCGATCGTCAGCTGGTAGAGCGAGAGATGCTCGGCCGCATGGCTGATCGCGAGCTCGAGCTCGGCCCGCCAGAGCGCCGGCGTCTGCTGGGGCGAGCGGGCATAGATCAGGTCGAAGGAGTAGCGCTCGAAATATTTCCGGGCGATCGCGACCGCATCCAGGGCTTCCTGCGCCGAGTGCATCCGGCCGAGCGATTTGAGGTCGGCATCGTTCAGCGCCTGCACGCCGAGCGAGACGCGGTTGACTCCCGCCGCGCGGAAATCGCGAAAGCGGCCGGCCTCGACGCTGGTCGGATTGGCTTCGAGCGAGACCTCGCAATGGGGATCGACGGCCCAGTGCTCGCCGATCGCATCGAGGATGGCGCCGACGGTGGCGCCCTCCATCAGCGAGGGCGTGCCGCCGCCGAAGAAGATCGAGGAGACGGTACGTCCGGGCGCGAGCGCCGCGCGATGGGCGACCTCGCGCCGGAAGGCCGCGATATAGCGGGCCTGGTCGGGCGGCTGGTGCCGGACATGGCTGTTGAAGTCGCAATAGGGGCATTTGGCCAGGCAGAACGGCCAATGCACATAGACGGCGAAGCCGGCATGCGCGGTCGGATGCGCCGGCACGGCTTGCCGCCCCGCCAAGGCGGCCTTGCCCGTCAAGCGGGCTTCCTCAGGCAGGCGGCGGCCAGAACATGGAAGGCGCGGGCGCGATGCGACAGGCCGGGCGAGCCATCGGCGGGAATGCCGTGCTTCTCTTCCGCCGTCATCTCGCCGAAGGTCTTGGCATGGCCGGCGGGCTGGAAGATCGGGTCGTAGCCGAAGCCGGAGGCGCCGCGCGGGGCGTCGACCACCGTGCCGAAGACCCGGCCCTCGAACAGCTCCTGATGCCCGTCCGGCCAGGCGATCACCAGCGCCGAGACGAAATGCGCCTTGCGCTGCTCCGGCGTCGTCGCGCCGCGCTTGGCGAGTTCGGCCTGGACGCGCGCCAGCGCCGGAGCGAAATCCTTGCCGGGCCCGGCCCAGTTGGCCGAGAACAGGCCGGGCGCGCCATCGAGCGCGTCGATGCAGATGCCGGAATCATCGGCCAGCGCCGGCAGGCCGGAGGCGTTCGCCGCCGCCACCGCCTTGATCGCGGCGTTCTCCGCGAACATATGGCCGTCTTCTTCCGGCTCCGGCAGGCTGAGCTCGCCGGCCGAGACCAGCGCGACGCCATAGGGCGCCAGCAATTCGCGCATCTCGCGCAATTTGCCCTGGTTATGGGTCGCGATCACGACCTTGCCGGAGAGGGGGCGGTTGGTGGTCAAGGTCCCTGCCTTTCCTGGCTCGGAAACACGTCGTCATCCCGGGCTTGACCCGGGATCCATCGTAAAGCTCGGAAACCTAGGATGGATCCCGGAGTTTCGCTTCGCTGCGTCCGGGATGACGTCGTGGTTCCCGGGATAAATCAACTTGGCGTCAGGCTACCGCCGCCTTTTGCAGCGTGACGAGTTGGCCGACGCCGCCCTTGGCGAGGCGGAGCAGCGCCATCAGCTCGTCCTCGGAGAAGGGCGCGCCCTCGGCCGTGCCCTGGACCTCGACGAGGCCGCCCGCGCCGGTGATCACGAAATTCGCGTCGGTCTGGGCGCCGGAATCCTCGACATAATCGAGATCGATGACGGGATTGCCGGCGACGATGCCGCAGGACACCGCCGCGACATGGTCCTTCAGCGGGTTGGTGCCCTTGAGCATGCCCCGCCCTTCCATCCATTTAAGCGCGTCGTGCAGCGCGACCCAGGCGCCGGTGATCGAGGCGGTGCGGGTGCCGCCATCCGCCTGCAGCACGTCGCAATCAACGACGATCTGGCGCTCGCCGATCGCGGTCAGGTCGACCACGGCGCGCAAGCTGCGCCCGACCAGACGCTGGATTTCCTGGGTTCGGCCCGACGGCTTGCCCGAGGTGACCTCGCGGCGGGTGCGCTCATGCGTGGCACGCGGCAGCATCGAATATTCGGCGGTGACCCAGCCCTTGCCGGTGCCGCGCAGCCAGGGCGGCCCCTTTTCCTCGACGGTCGCGGCGCAGAGCACCCGGGTCTCGCCGAAGCTCACCATGCAGGAGCCCTCGGCATAGCGGACCACGCCACGTTCGAGCGTGACCTTGCGCATCTCGTCGGCGGCACGCTTGGAGGGTCTCATGATCATCGTCCTGCTTTTAGGGATCGGCGGCTTGTAGGCGTTTCAAGGGAGGGCGGCAAGGCAAGGGCTGTCATATGCCGCTTGATCCGCCGCGCCGGGAAAGGGACAATGGGCCATGTGCAACAGGCTCCTTGCCGCCAGATGAGCGCCTATACCCGCCCGGAATCGCCTGGCGGTCTGGTCGAGATCGACCAGCGCTCGCGCGAAATCTTCCGCCATATCGTCGATGGCTACCTCGCCACCGGCGAGCCGGTCGGCTCGCGCAACATCGCCCGCCTCCTTCCGATGACGCTGTCGCCGGCGACCGTGCGCAATGTCATGACCGATCTCGAAATGGCCGGGCTGATCTACGCCCCCCACACCTCGGCCGGGCGTCTGCCGACCGAGCGAGGCCTGCGCTTCTTCGTCGATGCGATGATGGAGGTCGGCAATCTCACTTCGGAGGAGCGGACCCGGATCGAGGCGCAGATGCGGGCGGCGGCCAGCGGGCGCACCCTCGACGGCACGCTGACCGAGGCGTCGGCGCTGCTGTCGGGTCTGTCGCGCGGGGCCGGGGTCGTCGTCACCACCAAGGCCAATGCAAGGCTGAAGCATATCGAATTCGTCCGGCTCGACGCCAATCGCGCTCTCGTCGTGCTGGTCGCCGATGACGGCACGGTCGAGAATCGTTTGCTCGCGCTGCCGCCCGGCCTGCCGGCCTCGGCGCTGGTCGAGGCCGGCAATTTCCTCAATGCCCGCATCGCCGGCAAGACGCTGGCCGAGATCCGCCGCGAGATCGACGACAGCCGCGCCCAGATGGAGCGAGAGCTCGACGGGCTGACGGCGCGTCTCGTCGAAAGCGGCATCGCGACCTCCTCCGGTCCCTCCGGCGACCGGCATCTGATCGTGCGCGGCCAGGCCAATCTGCTCGAGGATCTCAAGGCGCAGGAGGATCTCGAGCGCATCCGCCTGCTCTTCGCCGATCTCGAAACCCAGACCGAGCTGATCGACCTCCTGACCAGGGCCGAGGCCGGCGACGGGGTGCGCATCTTCATCGGCTCGGAGAACAAGCTGTTCTCGATGTCGGGCTCCTCGATCGTCGCCGCGCCTTTCCGCGATGGCGAGCAGCGCATCGTCGGCGTGGTCGGTATCATCGGGCCGACGCGGCTCAACTATGCCCGGATCGTGCCGATGGTCGACTATACCGCACGGGTGGTCGGGCGGTTGCTCGAAGGTGGACGATGAGGCGGACCGGGCGGCTTTGGGCCGGTATTCTGGCGGGAGCGATGCTGATGACGAGCGCCAGTGCGGCAACGGCGGACCTGCTCGCCGCCGTGTCTTCCAGCGATCTTGCCGAGGTCAGCCGGCTGATCGCGGCCGGCACCGATCTCGAACAGCGTGACGGGCAGGGACAGACCCCGTTGCTGCGGGCCGTCGCCGGCAATCATGTCGCGGTCGCCAAGGCCCTGCTCGCGGCCGGCGCCAGCCTCAATGCCCAGGCCGCCAACCAGGATACGCCCTGGCTGCTCGCAGGGGCCAGCGGGCGGAGCGAGATCATCGCGGCCATGCTGCCGCTGAAGCCCGATCTCTCGCTGCGCAACCGCTATGGCGGCGACGCGCTGATCCCGGCCTGCGAGCGCGCCCATGTCGAGACGGTGAAGCTGCTCCTGACCAGCGGCATCGACGTGAACCACGTCAACAATCTCGGCTGGACCTGCCTGCTGGAGATCGTGATCCTCGGCGATGGCGGGCCGCGGCACCAGCAGGTGGCCAAGCTCGTGCTCGATGCCGGCGCCAATCCCAATCTCGCCGACAAGGACGGCGTCAGCCCGCTCGCCCATGCTCGCAAGCGCGGCCAGAGCGAGGTCGCGAAGCTGATTACGGCGGCCGGCGGGCGCTGACGCGGGCCGCAGCGCCCCGCTCAGCCGCGCGTCGCGATCACGGTCGCTGCGCCGGCCATGACGCCGCCGGTGAACCGGTTGATCCGACGCATCGTCTGTGGGCTGGAAACCAGCCGCCGGGCCCGGTCGGCCGCATAGGCGTAGCCGAGCAGCGTGGTGTTGATGATCACCATGGTCAGCACTGCGATCTCGACGAAGAGCAGCGGCGTGATCGCGCTGAGATCAACGACCAGCGGCAGGATCGAGACGAAGAACACCATCACCTTGGGATTGCCGAGCGTCAGCGCGATGCCGCCGAAGAACAGGCGCCAGCCCTCGCCCGGAATCGCCTCGGGCGCCTTGTTGCTCTCGACCGGCGTGGTCCAGAGCTTCCAGGCGAGATAGACCAGATAGGCGCAGCCGGCATATTTGATGGCGACGAAGACGCCGTGGAAGCTCTGCATCAGCAGCGACAGGCCGAGCGCCGAGAAGGTCAGCCAGACCAGATCGCCGGCGGCGATGCCGAGCACGAAGGGCACGGCGCGGCGAAAGCCGGTCGAGAGCGAGCGCGCGACCAGCGCCGCGATGCCGGGGCCCGGCGAGGCGACCGCCAGGAAATAGACCCCGGCGAAGACCATGAATCCGGCGATGTCCATGCGTTCGGTTCCCTGTACTCCTGCCGGGGAACCTAGCAGCGGCCGGCGTCGCTGTCCCATCGTCATGCGTGATGGCCGGGATCAACGCCGCGAAAGCCGGGGCTGGTGGAGACGTCGCGCTCGACCGGCCGGCCGGTCAGGGCAGGGCGGCGACGTTGCCCGGCGTGACCAGGAAGCGCTGCGCCTGCGGCGGCAGGTCGTCGAACAGCGCGGGGTCAGCGCCGGTCATCCAGACCTGGCAGCCGAGTTCGCCGAGCCCGGCATAGAGCGCGGCGCGCCGGCGCGGATCGAGATGGGCGGCGATCTCGTCGAGCAGCACCAAAGGCGGCAGATCGCTCATGCTCGCGACCAGCCGGGCATGCGCCAGGACGAGGCCGATCAGCAGCGCCTTCTGCTCGCCGGTCGAGCCCTGGCCGGCCGGGATGTCCTTCTGCGCATGGCGCACGAGCAGGTCCGAGGCCTGCGGCCCGGCGAGCGTCCGGCCCGCCGCCTTGTCGCGCGGGCGCATCTGCGCCAGCAATTCGCGATAGCGGTCCTCGGCGTCGAGCGCCGGCAGGCTTGCGACCAATGCGTCGATCTCGCCTTCCAGCGCGATCTGCGCATGCGGGAAGGGCGAGCTCTCGTCGCGGTTCTGCGCGATGATGGCCGACAGCCTTGCCACGGTCTCGGCGCGGGCGGCGGCGACAGCGACGCCAAGCTCGGCGATCTCGCGCTCGACCGAGTCGAGCCAGCGCCGTTCGGAGGGGCTCTCCTCGAGGATGCGGTTGCGCGCGCGCAGCGCCTTTTCGAGCGCGTTGGAGCGCGTGCCATGGGAGGGGTCGACCGCGAGCACCAGCCGGTCGAGGAAGCGCCGGCGCTCGCCGGCCGAGCCGCGGAACAGCCCGTCGAGATCCGGCGTCAGCCAGACCAGGCGCAGATATTCGCTGAAGGCCGTGGCCGAGCCGACCGCGGCGCCGTCGATCCGCGCAAGCCGGGCGCGCCGGCCCTCGCCATCGGGCGGCGCCAGACCGATGCCGAGCCTTGCGCCGTCCTCGGCGAGCGCGATCGAGACCGCAAAGCCGCCATCGCCCGGCACCCGCACCATATCGGCGAGATCGGCCCGGCGCAGGCCGCGTCCGGGCGCAAACAGCGAGAGCGCTTCGAGCAGATTGGTCTTGCCGGCGCCGTTCTCGCCGCACAGCGCAACGAGCCGGCCCTCGATCGCAAGATCGAGGGCCGGGTAGGAACGGAAATTCTGCAGGGTGAGGCGGGCGACCGCGGTCAAGGCTGGTCGCGTCAGACCCGCATCGGCATCAGCACATAGAGTGCCGAGGCGCCCTCGCGGTCCTGGATCACCGTCGGCGAGCCGGGATCGGCGAGCTTGAGCAGGGCGGTGTCGCCGTCGAGCTGGGCTGCGATGTCCATCAGATAGCGGGCGTTGAAGCCGATATCGAGCGGGCTCGCATCATAGTCGACCTCGATCTCCTCGGTCGCCGAGCCGGAATCGGGATTGGTCACCGAGAGCGTCATCCGGCCCTCGGCCATCGACAGCTTCACGGCGCGCCCGCGCTCCGAGGAGATGGTCGAGACCCGGTCCACCGAAGCGGCGAAATCGCCCTTGTCGACGGTGAGCAGCTTGTCATTGCCGCTCGGGATGACGCGCTGATAATCGGGGAAGGTGCCGTCAATCAGCTTCGAGGTCAGCACCACCGCGGCGGTGGCGACCCGGATCTTGGTGCCGGAGAGCTCGACCTGGACCTCGCTCTCGCCATCCTCGAGCAGCTTCTGGATCTCGGCCACGGCCTTGCGCGGCACGATAACGCCTGGCATGCCGAGCGCGCCCTGCGGGGCGGCGGTGTCGACGCGGGCGAGGCGGTGCCCGTCGGTCGCGACCGCGCGCAGCACCGGGCGGCCTTCGACATCGATTGCGTGCAGATAGATGCCGTTGAGATAGTAGCGCGTCTCCTCGGTCGAGATCGCGAACTGGGTCTTGTCGATCAGGCGCTTGAGCTCGCCGGCCGGCAGCACGAAGCGATGCGCCATCTCGCCGGCGGTGATGTCCGGGAAATCGCTCTCGGGCAGGGTCTGCAGGGTGAAGCGCGAGCGACCCGAGCGCAGCACCATCTGGCCGCTGTCGCCGGTCGTCTCCAGCGAGACCTGGGCGCCGTCCGGCAGCTTGCGGACGATGTCGTAGAGGGTGTGGGCCGGTACGGTCGTCGCGCCGGGCTCGACGATATCGGCGGGAACCGTCTCGACCACCTCGATGTCGAGATCGGTCGCCTTCAGCTTCAGCCCGTCCTCGCTGCCGCGCAGCAGCAGGTTGGAGAGGATCGGGATGGTGTTGCGGCGCTCCACCACCCGATGGACATGTCCAAGCGACTTCAGGAGCGTGGAGCGTTCGACCGTAACCTTCATGGCGTCTTCTGGCATGTGCTGGCGCCCGCCGGACGGCGGGCGACGGAATGGCCCGCGACATTGCCGGAGCGCTTGCGCCGGCGCAAGGGTGCGCGCGCCGGCAACCACAGCTTAGCGCCATGCAGTGCCGCTGCCGGCGCTGCATGGGCCGGATCGCGGCCGGCGTGCGGCCTCATTCCTGCAGCATGCGCTTCAGCAGGTCGACCTCGTCATGCAGCAGCCGGTCCTCGCCGATCGCCTTCTCGATCTTGCGCACCGCATGCAGCACCGTGGTGTGGTCGCGCCCGCCGAAGCGCCGGCCGATCTCCGGCAGCGAGCGCGGCGTCAACGCCTTCGCCAGATACATCGCGATCTGTCGCGGCTTGACCACGGCGGCGGTGCGGCGTTCCGAGAGGATGTCGGCCCGGCTGACATTGTAGCGGGTCGCCACCAGCTTCTGGATCTCCTCGATCTTGACCCGGCGCGGCTCGCGGGTGCGGACCAGGTCGCGGATCGCGGCTTCCGCCGTCTCCATGGTCACCGTCGCTCCGGTCAGCGTCGCATGCGCCAGGATCCGGTTGGCGGCGCCGTCGAGGTCGCGGCCATTGGTGGCAACCGCATGGGCGACATAGGCCACCACATCGGGATTGACCTGAAAGCTCGGATGCGCCGCCTTGAGCGCCTCGAGCCGGCTGCCCAGGATCTTGACGCGCAGGCCTTCGTCGAGCTCGCCGATCTCGACCGCGAGACCGCCGGCAAGGCGCGAGCGGATCCGCTCTTCCATGCTCTCCAGATCGGTCGGCAGCCGGTCGGCGGCGACGACGATCTGCTTGCCGGCATCGATCAGCGCATTGATCGTGTGGCCGAATTCCTGCTGAATCGAGCGGCCCTGGATGAACTGGACGTCGTCGACGATCAAGAGGTCGATGCCGCGCAGCTTCTCCTTGAAGGCGAGCGCGGTCTGCGACTTCAGCGCGGCGACGAAGCCGTACATGAAGCGGTCGGCGGTGAAATAGGCGACGCGCTTACCCTGCTGGCGCGCCTCCTGGGCGATCGCCTGGATCAGATGCGTCTTGCCGAGACCGACCCCGGCATGGATGTAGAGCGGATTGTAGGGCGTTGCGCCGGCAGGCGCGGCCGCGATCCGTTCGGCCGCGGCGAAGGCGAGTGCGTTCGACTTGCCGACGACGAAGTTCTGGAAGCTCATCCGGCGGTCGAGCAGCGTGCCGCAGGCGTCCACCAGGTCGCGCTCGCAGGGCGGCAGCGCCGTGGCTGCGGGCGCAGCTTCGGCATTGACCGGGCTCGGCGCGCGCACGGCGCTGGTGCGGCTCCGCTGAGCCGGGCTTTCCGGACGGGGCTCGGCGCCTTCGCGCGCCACCTGGCGGACGCTCAGCGAGACGCCATGGGGCGCGTTGAGTTCGGCGATGCAATGTGCCCGCAGGCGTTCGGCATAATGCGCCTCGAGCCAGCTCTTCAGGAAGCGCGTGGGAACGGTGAGATGGGCGACGCCCTCGACCACGGCGCAGATCTCGACGCGGGCGAACCAGCTCGAGAACACGTCCTCGCCGAGCTCCGCGCGCAGGCGGCGGCGGACGCGATCCCAGCTTTCCTTCTCGGCGGCGGCGGAGCCGCCCTTGGTCAAACCCAGTTTCGCAACAGACGGACCCGACGCAACATCCACAAAATCGCCAGTCTCGATCTGCTCCAGCATGTCTCTATCGCCCTGTTCAGTCGGTTGCGCGCGGCGTTACCCGGCCGGCAAGGCCGGTCGGCCGCGCTGATTTTGGTGAAAGCAAAGAATCCACGTCCCCCGGACAAGCCGAAGGTTAGGATCGTGCCAATGTTCGTCGTCGGCTCAGGAGTGGCGGGCTCGTCGCAGGACGAAACCGCTCTTCATCTCAACAAGTATAACGTCACAAGATAAAGAGCCGCATCCCTCCAACCTCTCTGGTTGCAAGCCAAAACGAGTTTCGATCTTTGGAAATCCCGGTCCGACATCTCTGTCCGCCCGGCGATGAGAGGACCTTATAGGGAGCCCTCGGACGGGGGCAATATCCCCCTCTGCCGGCTATCGGGATTCAGCCGGGAAGTCCCGTCTGTTGCCCCACCGGCAGACCGCCTGCAATAGGTTGGGGAAGTTAAGCTTTTCTTTACAGCTGGGGCCTCGCGAGCGCCGCGAATCTTTTTTTCGCGGCCCCCCGAAAGCCGCCATGGGAAGCCTCGGGAATCCCGAGCGGTGATTGCTTTGCCTGCTAAGGTGATGAAAAATATGGCCTAATTTTGTGCGGTCAAAAATGCGTTACAGGCTGTTTCCGCGCCCGGAAAACACCGGTGGAGTCAAGCCCGGAAAGCGATGGAAAGATTGCGGAATCGCCGGCCCGGGGATGTTTTCATTCGCCTGTCGCAGCCTTGCGACGGTCCTGCCGGACAAAGAAAAACCCGGCCGCGAGGCCGGGTTGAAACAGGTCGAGAACCGCGCTGCGGAACGGACGGTCAGGAGGCCAGCGCGCCGATGCGATGGGCCAGACGCGAAACCTTGCGCGAAGCGGTGTTCTTGTGGACCACGCCCTTCTGAGCGGCCCGCATGATCTCCGGCTGGGCGGCCTTGAAAGCCTCGGCGGCGGCGCCCTTGTCGCCGGAGGCAATCGCCTCCTCGACCTTGCGCAGGAAGGTGCGCATACGGCTGCGGCGAGACTTGTTCACCTCGGTGCGGCGCGCGATCTTGCGAGCGGCTTTCTTGGCCGAAGTCGTATTGGCCATCGTTCGTCCTCGTCCTCGTCGCGGCCGGCACCAGGCTTCTTGCCAAGTGACGCTGAGCGCGAACCCTTGCATGAAAAACGTGAGCGACGGCCCTGCAGGCGCAGGCCGTCGCGATCCGTGAGCCTATAAGCGCTGCCGGCTGCCACGTCAACGCGGAAATGCCGGCTGACGCCGGTCAGCTTTCGCCGCGCCGGATCGCGATCGCCTCGACCTCGATCAGATAGCCATAATGCAGCTCCGGAACCGGCACCACCGCCCGCGCCGGTCGGTGTTCCCCGAAGACCTCGGCATAGATCGCGTTGAATTCCGGCCAGCGTCCGCCGCCGACCAGATAGGCGGTGACCTTGAGCACATCGGCCGGGCCGGAGCCGGCCGCCGCGAGCACCGCCAGAAGATTGGCCAGCGCCTGGCGCGCCTGCACCGCGAAGGGCTCGCCCGCGGTGTGGCTGCCATCCGGGTGCGGGGCGAGCTGGCCGGAGACGAAGACCAGGTCCTTGTAGGCGACGGCTTGCGAATAATGCCCGGCCGGCGCCGGCACCTCCGGCGAGAGGATCGTCTCGATCGCGCTCACGCGCCCTCGCCGATGAAGCGCGCGAAGCTGGCGAGATCGACATTGCCGCCGCTGAGAATGATGCCGACGCGCTTGCCTTCGACGGGCACGGCGCCGGTGAAGGCGGCCGCCGCCGCGAGGCAGCCGGTCGGCTCGACCACGAGCTTCATGCGCTCGGCGAAGAAGCGCATCGCCGCTATCAGGGCCGTATCGGGCACGGTGACGATGTCTTCGACGAGGTCGCGGATGATCGGGAAGGTGTAGTTACCGAGGAAGGCGGTCTGGGCGCCGTCGGCAATGGTCTTGGGCACGTCGATCCTGACGATCTCGCCCTTGCGCAGCGAGAGCTGGCCGTCATTGCCCGCTTCGGGTTCGACGCCATAGACGCGGCAGCCGGGATTGAGCGCCTTGGCGGCCAGGAGCGTGCCGGCGAGCAGTCCGCCGCCGCCGAGGCAGGCCAGGATGATATCGAACTGACCGGCGTCCTCGATCAGCTCCTTGGTCGCCGTGCCCTGGCCGGCGATCACGGCGGGATCGTCATAGGGTGGGATCAGGGTCAGGCCCCGTTCTCTGGCGATGCCGTCGGCCAGCGCCAGACGGTCCTGGGTATAGCGGTCATAGGAGACGACCTCGGCGCCATAGCCCCTGGTCGCTGCGACCTTCGCCGCGGGCGCGTCCTGCGGCATGATGATCGTCGTCGGCGTGCCGAGCAGCTTGCCGGCATAGGCGATGGCCTGGGCATGGTTGCCGGAAGAAAAGGTCAGGACGCCGGCCTTGCGCTGCTCGGCCGTGAGCGCGGCGATGGCGTTGTAGCCGCCGCGGAACTTGAAGGCGCCCATGCGCTGCAGGTTCTCGGCCTTGAAGACGAGATTGGAGCCGGTGCGCTCATTGGCCGTGCGCGAGGTCAGGGCCGGGGTGCGATGCGCGGCGCCGCGGATGCGTTCCGCCGCCGCCTCGACATCGGCATAGGTCGGCAGCGTGATGCCGTCGGTGAGGGGGCTGGCTGCGGCGGTCATGGCGAATCCTGCGTGCGCTTGAGAGATCAGCCATGGTGTCAGCAGCGCGGCCGGCCTTTCAAGTGAAAGAAACTGGCCTCGGTCATGCGCGGCGCGGATCGTCCAGTGCGTCTTTCCCGGCCTGAGCGCAGCGAAGAGCCGGGAAAGACGCGCCGGAGATGCCCGGGCCACGCCCGGGCATGTGGTTGCGGCCGTCAGAGGTTCTTGAACTCGGGCTTCCGCTTCTCGGCGAAGGCGGCCATGCCTTCCTTCTGGTCCTGGGTCGCGAACAGCGCCGAGAAGACGCGGCGCTCGAAGCGCAGCCCTTCGTTCAGCGTCACCTCGAAGGCCCGGTTCACCGCTTCCTTGGCGGTCAGCACCGAAGGCAGCGACTTCGTGGCGATCTGCTCGGCCGCCTTCAGGGCTTCCGTCATCAGATCGGCGAGCGGCACGATGCGGGCGACGAGCCCTGCACGCTCGGCCTCGTTCACGTCCATCATCCGGCCGGTGAGGCACAGATCCATCGCCTTGGCCTTGCCGATCGCATGGGTCAGGCGCTGGGTGCCGCCGGCCCCGGGGATGACGGCGAGGTTGATCTCGGGCTGGCCGAAGCGGGCATTGTCGGCGGCGATGATGAAGTCGGCCATCATCGCGAGTTCGCAGCCGCCGCCGAGCGCAAAGCCCGCGACCGCGGCGATGATCGGCTTGCGGCGCTGGCCGATCCGGTCCCAGTCGGCGAATTTGTCGTCGAGATAGGTGCCGGGATAGGTCCGCTCCTGCATCTCCTTGATGTCGGCGCCGGCGGCGAAGGCCTTCTCCGAGCCGGTGATGACCGTGCAGCCGATGCCGGGATCGCGCTCGAAGCCGTCGAGTGCCGCGTTGACCTCGCCGATCAGCTGGCCGTTCAGCGCATTCAGCGCCTGCGGCCGGTTCAGCGTGATGACGCCGACCTTGCCCTTAACCTCGACGAGAATGGTCTCATAAGCCATGGCGGCCTCCCGGGTGCTGCTGTTGTGGCCAGCATTAGCGGGCGGGAGGGGCGCAAGTCCATGCGTGCCGGCGCAAGCCGGGATGGGGCGGGGCGTGCGCGGGCAGGGGAACCTCCTGCCGCATTCTCGCATTGTCGGCGTGCTAGCCTCATTGTCCATCGGGAACACGCCCATGCCTGCCAGGACCAGGACTGACACGGCTTCGCGGCTTGTCCGGGCCTCGCCCGGAGCGATCTACCACGCCTTCATCGACGCAGCCTCTCTGGGCAGATGGCTGGCGCCGCAAGGGATGCACGCGCGGATCGAACACTTCGAGCCCGTCATCGGCGGGAGCTACCGCATCGTCCTGAGCTATGACGATCCGGCCGGAGCGCCCGGCAAGGCGACGGCGGACAGCGATGTCGCCGAGGGCCGGTTCGTCGACCTCGTCCCATGCGAGCGTATCGTCTGGGAGGTTTCCTTCCCGTCGGATGATCCCGCCTTCGCCGGTACGATGACCATGGCCTGGCGGCTCGACGAGGTCAGGGGCGGCACCGAAGTGACGATTCATTGCGAGAACGTTCCGGCCGGCATCGGCAAGGAGGACCACGATGCCGGCCTGCGCTCGACGCTGGAGAACCTCGCGCATTTCGTCGAGGCGGCCTGAGCCGCGGCCGCGAGCCGTTTGACTGCCCTCAGCCCCGCTTCTGGCAGCTCTCGCAATAGAAGGTCGAGCGGCCGGACTGCACCAGTCGCTGCACCAATTTTCCGCAGCCGGGTGTGACGCAGGGCTCGCCCTCGCGGTCATAGACCTTGAAGCGGTGCTGGAAATAGCCGAGCGAGCCGTCGGCATGCGCGAAGTCGCGCAGGGTCGAGCCGCCGGCGGCGACAGCCTCCTCCAGGACCTCGCGGATGATCTGGGCCAGCGCATGCGCCTTCTCGCGCGGCCCGCCGGTCGGGGTCGCCAGCGAGCCGGCCTCCGCTTCCGGATGCAGACCGGCGCGGAACAGCGCCTCGCAGACATAGATGTTGCCGAGCCCGGCGATGAGGCGCTGGTCGAGCAGGGCGGCCTTCAGCGGCGCCGCCTTGCCGGAAAAGAGCCTGGCGATCAGCTCGCCGGAGAGTTCGTTGCCGAGCGGCTCGATGCCCATGCCGGAAAAATGCTTCGACGTTGCGAGCTCGCTACGCGGCAGAAGATCCATGAAGCCGAAGCGGCGCACGTCATTATAGGTCACCCGGGCGCCGGAGCCGAGATGGAAGACGACATGGTCGTGTTTCAGATGCCGGCCGATCTCGTTGTAATAGGCGCCGGGCTCGGTCGCGGGCGTGCCGGGCGCCTCGACGATGAAACGCCCACTCATGCCGAGATGCATGATCAGCGCCTGCCCGTCGTCGAGATCGGCGATCAGGTATTTCGCGCGCCGCGACAGCGCCTCGACACGCCGCGCGGTCAGGCGCTCGGCGAAGCGCTCAGGCAGAGGAAAGCGCAGATCCGGTCGCTTCTGCTCGACCCGGGCGAAGCGCTCGCCGAGCATGGCCGGCTCGAGCCCGCGTCTGACGGTTTCGACCTCGGGAAGTTCAGGCATGGCGTTGCGCCTTTCAGCATGCGTCGAGACGGGCCGCGACAAGCCCCGCCGCATTCGCTATTCATCGCCGCAGCGAACCACAAGAGCAGCCCGGCCGTGACAGCAGCTTCCGATTCAACCCATTTCGGCTTCGAGACCGTGCCGCTTGCCGAGAAGCAGGCCAAGGTCGACGACGTCTTCCACAAGGTCGCAGGCCGCTACGACCTGATGAACGACTTGATGTCGGCCGGCCTCCACCGGCTCTGGAAGGAGGCGCTGCTGACCGCGCTGAAACCGCCGCGCGACCGGGCCTTCGCCCATCTCGACGTGGCCGGCGGCACCGGCGATGTCGCCTTCAAGGTGCTCGAGGCCGGCGGGCCGCGGACCGAGGTCACGGTGCTCGACATCAATGCCGAGATGCTCGCCGTCGGCCGCGAGCGCGCTCAGAAGCGCTTCCCCGGCGACGACCGTATCCATTTCGTCCAGGGCAATGCCGAGGAACTCGCTCTGCCGGACAATGCCTTCGACGCCTATACGATCGCCTTCGGCATCCGCAACGTGCCGCGCATCGACAAGGCGCTGAGCGAGGCCTATCGCGTCCTGAAGCGCGGCGGGCGCTTCCTCTGCCTCGAATTCTCCCATGTCGACGTGCCGCTGCTCGACAAGGTCTACGAGGCCTATTCCTTCAACGTCATCCCGCCGATGGGCAGGATGGTGACCGGCGAGGCCGAGCCCTACCAGTATCTCGTCGAGTCGATTCGCAAATTCCCGCGTCCGCAGGTCTTCGCCGACATGATCGCGGCCGCCGGCTTCCGCCGCGCCTCGTTCACACCGATGACCGGCGGAGTGGTGGCGCTGCATTCCGGCTGGAAGCTGTGAGCGAGACCGCGGCCGTGACAGCCCACCGCCGTCCTGCTCGCCCTCGTGGCGAGCATCCACGTCTTGAACGCCGCGCTGCCCGCAGGAAGACGTGGATGGTCGGGACAAGCCCGACCATGACGAGGAAGGCGCTTCCCGCCTTGCTGTCGGCATGATCTCGGCCATCGCCCATCTTGCCCGCTCGGCGCGGGTCGGTTTCGTGCTGGCCCGCGAGGGCGCGCTCGCTCTGGTCGATCCGTCCGTGCTGCCGCCGGCAGCGCGCGGGTTGATCGGTCTCGGCCGGCTGATCGAGCGCAAGGGCGCCGGCTCCTCGGCGACGCGGCTCGCCGCCGCGCTGACCCGGCTTGGCCCGTCCTATGTGAAGTTCGGCCAGTTCCTGGCGACGCGCCCCGACGTCGTCGGCATGAAGATCGCCGAGGACCTCTCGGCCCTGCAGGACCGGATGGCGCCTTTCCCGATGGCGCAGGCACGCGCCGCGATCGAGGCGGCCCATAACAAGCCGGTCGAGGCGATCTTCGCCGAATTCGGCGAGCCGGTCGCGGCAGCTTCGATCGCCCAGGTCCATCGCGCAAGGCTGCGCGACGGCTCCGAGGTCGCGGTCAAGATTCTCAGGCCCGGCATTCGCGACCGCTTCCATCGCGACCTCGCGGCCATGCGCTTCGGTGCGGAACTGGCCGAGCGGCGCTCGCCCGAGGCGCGGCGCCTGCGCTTCGTCGCCATCGTCGAGACCCTGGCCCGCTCCGTCACCATGGAAATGGACCTGCGCCTCGAGGCGGCGGCGCTCTCCGAATATGCCGAGAACACCAGGGAGGACACGGATTTCCGCGTGCCGGCGCCGGACTGGCAGCTCACGGCGCGCGAAATGCTGGTCGACGAATGGATCGACGGCATCCGGCTCTCCGATGTCGAGGCTCTGCGCGCCGCCGGCCACGACCTTCCGGCGCTCGGCCGCAACGTCATCCAGTCGTTCCTCAGGCACGCGATCCGCGACGGCTTCTTCCATGCCGACATGCATCCGGGGAACCTGTTTGTCGATGCGCAGGGCCGGCTCGTCGCCGTCGATGGCGGCATCATGGGCCGTCTCGGCCACAAGGAGCGGCGCTTCCTCGCCGAGATCCTGCTCGGCTTCATCACCCGCGACTATCGGCGCGTCGCCGAGGTGCATTTCGAGGCCGGCTATGTCCCCGGCCATCACGCGGTCGCCGACTTCGCCCAGGCGATCCGTGCCGTCGGCGAGCCGATCCACGACAAGCGCGCCGACGAGATCTCGATGGCGAAGGTGCTGACCCTGCTCTTCGAGATCACCGGCCTCTTCGACATGGCGACGCGCACCGAGCTCGTCATGCTGCAGAAGACCATGGTGGTGGTCGAGGGCGTTGCCCGCACGCTCGATCCCCATCTCGACATGTGGACCACGGCTGAGCCGGTGGTGCGCGAATGGATCACCCGCAATCTCGGCCCGCTCGGCAGGATCGAGGATGTCGGGCGCGGCATGCATACGCTGGCCTCGAGCCTCGCCAATCTGCCGGAGACGGTCGGCCGGGCGGAGCGGGTGCTCGGCCAGCTCGAGGACGCTTCGCGCAGCGGCTTCTCGCTCGACGAGGCCAGCGTCCAGGCGATCGGCCGGGCCGAGGCTGCGCGCAATCGCTGGGGCAATTGGGCGCTCTGGCTGATCGCGGCGCTGCTCGCCTATGCGGTGCTGGTGTAGGGTCTTCTGCGCCTTGACGGAGCAATAACAGCACCGGTGCCTCAGCTCACCGGCGCATATTTGACGGCGCAGCCATAGGCCTTGGTGGCGGGCTCCGAGACCGGCTTTCCGGCCTTCATCTCGGCTACCGCCTGGCGGACATAGCTCCTGGCGCCGGCGAGGCTGGAGGCGCTGGCCGAGGGCTTGTCGTCGATCGCCCCGGCATAGGCGAGAGTGCCCTTCGGATCGATGATGTACATGTGCGGCGTGGTCTGGGCGCCATAGGCGCGGGCCATGACGCTCTTGGGATCGAGCAGGATGGTGGCGGGGGCCGCGTCGCGGCTCTTGGTCAGCTCCTTGGCCTTGGCTGCGTCGACATGGCCCTGCTCGCCGGCGGGCGAGGAGATCACTGACAGCCAGACGATGCCTTCCTTGGCCATATCCTTCTGCAGGGTCTGCATGGTCGCGCTGTTGTAGTGCTTCCGGACATAGGGACAGTCATGGTTGGTCCATTCGAGGATCACCGTCTTGCCGGCATAGTCGGACAGTTTTTGGGTCCTGCCGTCGACATCGACGATAGAGAAGGCGGGGGCGGGGCTCCCCGGCTTGGCTGGGCCCTGCGCGAGCGCTGCGCCCGAGGCCAACGAGAACGCGGTGACGGCGAGGCCGGCGATGAAAGTCTGTCTGGTCACGGCTTTCATGTCTGTCTCCACCATCTTCCCGATCGAAGGGCAGTCGTCCCGGATGGCCCTCACGGATTCCTGGCGGTCTGAACCTCCCGGCCGGCGGCGCGCTCGGCTGCGCGGACAATGATGTCGACGGTGAGCAATTGCGGCAGGACTTCGGCCTGCGCGCCCTTGCTGCCGGGATAGACCAGATAGAGCGGCACGCCGGCGCGGCCATGCTCGGCTAATGCGGCAGCGATCGCGGCATTGCGATTGGTCCAGTCGGCCTTGAGATAGGTGACGCCGAGCGCGGCGAAGGCGTCCTTGACGTCCTGCCGCGAGAGCGCGACGCGCTCATTGGCGAGGCAGGTGATGCACCAGGCCGCGGTGAAGTTGACGAAGACCGGCTTGCCTTGCGCCTGCAATTCGGCGACGCGCTCCGGCGACCAGACATCGCTCGCGCCGGCGCTGGCCGGGGCCTGCTTGGGCGGCACGGCACTTTCGATCACGAAGGCCGCCGTGGTGGTGACGAACAGGGCTGCGAGGCCGGCCGCAACGACGCGCAGGGCGGCCCCGCGGCGGCGCGTCACGCCGAGCAGCCAGACCGCGAACCCTGCGACCAGGATGGCGATCAGCGCGGCGAGCGCGCCGTTGGCCCCGGTCTGCATGGTCGCGACCCAGACCAGCCAGATCGCGGTCGCGAACATCGGGAAGGCGAAGCCCTGCTTCAGCACGACCATCCAGGGCCCGGGCTTGGGCAGCAGCCGCTGCAGGCCGGGCGCGAAGGAGAGCGCCACCACCGGCAGGGCAAAACCGAGTGCGAGTGCAAGGAAGATCGAGAGCGCCGCGGCGGGCGGCTGCGTCAGGGCATAACCCATCGCCGCGCCCATGAAGGGCGCGGTGCAGGGCGTCGCCACCACGACCGCGAGGGCTCCGGTCATGAAGGCGCCGACCGGGCCGCCGCGGCTGGCGAGCCCGTCGCCTAGTCCCTGGACCTTGCCGCCGATCTCGAAGGCGCCGAGCAGGTTGAAGCCGATCAGGCTCATCAGCACCGCGAGCAGGATGACCAGCGGCGGCGATTGCAGCTGGAAGCCCCAGCCGGCGCCGAGCGCGATCGCCAACCCGGCCAGCACCATGAAGGTGCCGACCACGCCGGCGAGGAACAGCAGCCCGTGCACGCGCACCTCGCTGCGGCTCGCCTGGGCGGCCTGGGCGAAGCCGAGCGCCTTGATGAACAGCACCGGCAGCACGCAGGGCATCAGGTTGAGGATCAGCCCGCCGGCAAAGGCGAAGGCCAGCGCGACCCAGATCGTCAGATCCTCGGCCGGCGGCGCCGGCAGGGTCGGCAACGTGACCACAGGCGGCGGGGCAGGCGGGGCGCTGGCCTGTGCCAGCAGATCGGGCGCGACATCGGCGCTGAGCGACAAGGCGCGCTTTGTGCCGCCCTGGCTGTAGGTGATGACGCCCTCGACGCTCGGCTCGGCGATCCGGAAGGCGCTGGAGCGTGCCAAGGTCAGCGTGCCGCCTTCGACCTGCTGGGCAGCGGCGTGCTCGATCAGCGTGTCGGAGAGCGGGAAATAGCGGAGCTCGCTGATTCCGGCCGGCAGCTCGGGGATGGCGAGCGTCATCTTGTCCGGTCCGTTCGCGGTCAGTTTCGCCCGGAACGGCGCCTCCTGCGGCAACCCCGCCAGCGTCCGCGCGATGCGCGCCTGCGCGGCGCTGTCGATGACCGGCTCGGCCGCGATCGGCAGATCGAGGCTCAGCACGCCCTCTTCGGGAATGCAGATCTTCTCGCAGACCAGCCAGGTCGCCTTGGCGGTGATGGCGAAGCGCTCGCCCGGTTTCGCCTCGGCCGGCACGCTGATCTCGACCGGCAGCAGCACCGTGCCGTCGAAGCCGAAATTGACCAGCGGCTCGAAGGCGATCGCCTTAGGCGCAGGCCACTGGATCGGCCCGGCCGTCGCGCCTTCCGGCAATTGCCAGTCGATCTTGGTCGGCTCGCCGGAATCGCCGGGATTGCGCCAATAGGTGTGCCAGCCGGCGGTGATCTTGTGCGCCAGCGCGAGGTGAAAGCGCTCGCCGGGCGCGACCGCGTCGCGGCTCGACAGCAAGGTGGCGACGACGCGCGGCGAGGTCACCGCCGTCGACTCCGCCGCCCATGCGGTGGCCGGGGTCAGCAGGGCGAGGGCGAGCGCTGCGCGCTTGAGCAGTGAGAACCCGTTACGGGCAGGCATATCGAGCGTAGACATGGCGGTTTTGATGCCCCCTTTCCCGCGTGATTGCCAATGACAAGCCGGTGAGAGCGGCAGGAAGCCGCAGGCTCCCGGACTTGCGCCCGCCTTTCAGCCCGCCCCCAGCCGCTCCCCTCGGTAGACGCCACTGCGGATTCGGTCCCACCAGTCGCGGTTCGCAAGATACCATGAGACGGTCTTCCTGAGCCCGCTCTCGAAACTCTCCTGCGGGCGCCAGCCGAGCTCGCGCTCGATCTTGGTGGCGTCGATCGCATAGCGCTGATCATGCCCCGGCCGGTCGGCGACGAAGGCGATCAGTCCCCTGCGCGGTCCTATGCCGGCATCGGGCGCAAGCTCGTCCATCAGCCCGCAGATCGCCTCGACCACCTGGAGATTGCTGCGTTCGGCCGAGCCGCCGACATTGTAGCTTTCGCCGATCTTGCCCTTCTCCGCGATCAGCGCGAGCGCTCTCGCATGGTCCTCGACATGCAGCCAGTCGCGGACATTGGCACCGCTGCCATAGACCGGCAGCGCCTTGCCCTCGAGCGCGTTGAGGATCATCAGCGGGATCAGCTTCTCGGGGAAGTGATAGGGCCCGTAATTGTTCGAGCAGTTGGAGAGCACGACCGGCAGCCCATAGGTATGGTGCCAGGCGCGCGCCAGATGGTCGGAGGCCGCCTTCGAGGCCGAATAGGGCGAATTCGGCTGATAGGGCGAGCTTTCCGTGAACAACCCCTCCGCGCCGAGCGAGCCGAAGACCTCGTCGGTCGAGATCTGGTGGAAGCGGAAGCCGGCCTGCGCCGCCGCCGGCAGCGAGCGATAATGCCGCAGCGTCTCCTGCAGCAGCACGAAGGAGCCGACGATATTGGTCTCGATGAAGGCGGCCGGTCCGTCGATCGAACGGTCGACATGGCTCTCGGCGGCAAGATGCATGACGATGTCGGGCGCGAATTCGGCGAAGGCGCGCCGCATCGCCGCCTGGTCGCCGATATCGGCCTGCAGGAAGGAGAGCCGCGGATCGTCCGCGACGGGCTTTAGATTGTCGCGATTGCCGGCATAGGTCAGCTTGTCGACGACCAGCACCTGATGCTGGGTCTGCCCGATCAGATGGCGCACGACCGCCGAGCCGATGAAGCCGGCTCCGCCAGTGACCAGATAGCGCTTCACCGGGCGGCCTCGTAGCTGAACGGGCTGTCGAAGCCGGCAAGGCCCGGCAGCACGGCATCCTTGCCCGAGAGCTGCGCTTCGCCGGGCGCGACCGGCCAGTCGATGGCGAGCGCCGGATCGTTCCAGGCGAGGCCGTCCTCGCATTCCGGCGCATAGGGGCCGTCGACCTTGTAGGCGACCTCGGTCGCGGGCTCGAGCGTGCAGAAGCCATGGGCGAAGCCATGCGGCACGAAGAGCTGCTCGCCCCCCTCGGCGGTCAGCGTCGCCGCGCACCATTTGCCATAGCTCGGCGAACCCCGGCGCAGATCGACCGCGACGTCGAAGATAGCCCCCTTCAGCACCCGCACCAGCTTGGCCTGCGGCACCGGCGGTGCCTGGAAATGCAGGCCGCGCACTACGCCGCGCAACGCCGAGAGCGACTGGTTGTCCTGCACGAAAACGGCGTCGATACCCGCCGTCGCGAAGGCCGCAGTGCTGTAGGTTTCCATGAAATAGCCGCGCGCATCGCCGAATTTCTTCGGGCGGACCAGCACGACCGCCGGGATGGCGAGGGGCTCGAAGGCGAATTTGCTCATGCTGCCGTTCAGCCCCGGCGCGTCGCCGCTGTCAACGCCCGCTTGCGATCCGCCCGCCGCTCATCGGCTCCGGCACGCCCGTGGTGAGCGGGAAGCTGATCGGCAGGCCGGCCTTGGCCCGCATCGCCAGAAAGGCGAAAAGCTCGGCCTCGATCGCATCGCCGCGCCAGCCCACCGCCTCTGCGGGGATCGCCTGCGCGCCGCTACGGACATTCAGGGCGGCCATGATCGCCGGATTGCGTCGTCCGCCGCCACAGACGATCAGTCGCTCCGGCCGGATCGGCAGCAGGTCGAGCCCGCGCCCGACGGCTCCGGCGGTGAAGGCGGTCAGCGTCGCCGCGCCATCCGCGAAGGAGAGGCCTTCGGCCATCGCCGCGGTGAAATCATGGCGGTCGAGCGATTTCGGATAGGGCGCGAACAGATAGGGGTGCGCGAGCAGCCGCGCGAGCCTCGCCTCGTCGACCTCGCCGGCCAGCGCGAAGGCGCCGTCGCGGTCCATCTCGCCCTTGCCGTGCCTGATGATCCAGTCGTTCAGCGGCGCATTGCCGGGCCCGGTGTCGAAGGCGACGATCCGTCCATAGCCGTCGATGGCGCTGAGATTGCCGACGCCGCCGAGATTGAGCACGGCCGTCTCGCTGCCCGCATCGAGGCCGCGCAACAGGGCCGCATGATAGCTCGCGGCCAGGGGCGCGCCCTGGCCGCCGGCCCGGACATCGGCGCTGCGCAGGTCGTAGACCACGTCGATGCCGAGCCGCTGCGCCATCAGCGCGCCGTCGCCGAGCTGGCGGGTATCGCCCTTGCGCTGCGGTGTCGGGGCGCGGTGCAGCACGGTCTGGCCGTGGAAGCCGATCGCGCAAACCTCCGAGGCCGCGATCCCCTCGGCCGCCAGGAATTCGGCGACGGCATCGGCCTGGGCCAGGGTCAGGGCACGCGTCGCCTCGGCGAAGATCGCAGGTTCGGGTCCTTCGAAGCGCCAGGCAAGTGCCGCCTCGACGGCCTGGGCCAGCAACTCGCGCACGCTGGCGGCGTAGGGCGCGAGCCGCCAGGGGCCGAATTCCGCGATCGTCTCGCCATCGCTGCGGATCGCGGCGATGTCGATGTTCCCGTCGAGAACCGTGCCGGTCATCAACCCGATCGCCCAGGGCGGTTGCATCCGGCAATCTCCTGCGAATCTGTCCGGCGCGATGGTTCGCATAAGCGGCGGATCGGCGCCAGCAGCAGGTTGTTCTGCCGCGATTCCTTCGCAATCCTGACCTAATCGGCGCATTAGTTGGTCATGTCGCCCGCCGGAGGCCATCCATGCTCACACGCCGTCTTGCCCTCGCCGCTTGCTTCGGCCTCGCGGTTGTGCCCGGCGCCTTCGCGCAGCCGCTCGGAGCTCCCGCGCCGATCGTGCCCGGCGGGCCGCCTCCG
The DNA here is from genome assembly GCF_017308075.1 of Allobosea sp. Classification (GTDB taxonomy): domain Bacteria; phylum Pseudomonadota; class Alphaproteobacteria; order Rhizobiales; family Beijerinckiaceae; genus Allobosea. Next base: position 55,937 of record NZ_JAFKFX010000027.1, on the reverse strand, counting down.
CCGCTGCCCGGGCCCGGCGGGGCCGCTCCGATGCCACCGGGCGGCATCGCGCCGCGACCGCCCCGGCCGCCGCGCCTCGAAATCGAGGAGGAGGAGGGGATCAGCGAGCGCCAGGCGGTACGGATCGCCCGGCGCCGAGGCATGGTCGAGGTCGAGCGCGTGCGCCGCGGGCGCGATGTCTGGATCGTCACCGGCACGGACGGCTATGGCGACGACATGCGCATCGTCATCGGTGACGATGGCGAGGTCCTCGACATCCGCCGCGACTAGAGCTCCGCCGAGAAGGGGAAGCCGCTCTTCGGGTCAGACCGATGCGATAGGACGCTCGGGACTTTCGGAGCTGAGCCGGTCGGGGCAGGGTGGCCTGAACGGAGCATTTGTGCCCCGGCGGCCATCGGCCTGACCGTCTTCAGCCGACCAGCAAAGCGGCGTCGAAAGCATCCTGCAGCATCTGCTGGCACTGCCTCGCCTGCTCGCGCGCCCCTTCGTGCAGGATGTGCGGCGCGATGTCCCTGAGGTCGCGCAGGGCGAAATCGATCGCCGACAACAGGTCGAGCGCATCGCCATCGCTTTCGGCGACGACCGGCTTCAACGGACGAAACTGCAGGACCTGACCCATAACGCTCTCACGAACTGTAGCGAATCGCTCGCAACAGTCTCGTCCGGCATGGGTCATGAACTGGTTAACGCGGCGCCCGGCGCCAGTTAACGCGCGTTCCGTGCCTCAGTTCTTCTGCACGTTCCAGAACAGCATCACCGGTGCTGCCAGCACGCCGGAGACATTGCCGCGCCTGGCATAAGGTTGGTCGAACTGGCCGAGTACCCGGTAGGGCTGCATCTCGGCGAGCCTTTTGTGCAGCGCCTCGACGGCCGCCTTGCGAGCGGTATCGTCCGGCGCGTCGACCACGGCGCCGCGCAGCTTCTCGGCCTCCGCATCGCAAGGCCAGCCGGCCCAGGCCTTCTCGCAACCCATGTTGGTGCCGATATTGGTCATCGGCGACTGCATGGTCGCGCCCGAGGCGTAGGTCACGAACAGGTTCCAGCCGCCCTGATCCGGCGGGCTCTTGTTCTGCTGGCGGGTGGTGACGGTGCCCCAGTCCGAGAACTGTACCTCGACATTGACCCCCGCTTTCTTCAGCTGGGACGCCGCGACCTCGGCCATCCGGCCGATGGCGGCGATGTCGTTGCTGGTGGTCAGCACCAGCTTCTCGCCCTTGTAGCCGGCCTCGGCCAGAAGCTGCTTCGCCTTGTCGAGGTCGGGCTTGGCGTAGCCTTCCGTGCCGGCCTGCGTGCCGTTGGGGCCACCGCAGATGAAATAGGCGTTGCAGCGCTTCCACCATTCCTCGTCGCCGAAGCCGCCGGCCAGGAACTCGGCCTGGTCGGTGGCGTAGGCGAGGGCGAGGCGCGCCTTCGGATTGTCGAAGGGCGGGTGCAGGCTGTTCGGGCGCAGCATCACCTGGTTGGCGAGGTTGGAATAGCGCTCGACCTTGACATCCTTCGCGCCGGAGACGACCGGGATCAGATCCTGGCTCGGCTGCTCCCAGATGTCGATCTCGCCGGTCTGCAGGGCAGCCGCAGCCGTCGCCGCGTCCGGCATGATCACCCATTCGACCCGGTCGACCTTGACGACCCGCCCGCCGGCGAGCCCGTCGGCCGGCTCGGAACGCGGCACATAATCGGGATTCCTGTCGTAGACGACCTTGGCGCCGCTGCGCCATTCGGCGCGGTTGAATTTGAACGGGCCGGAGCCGATCGTCTCGGTCACCGGCTTCATCGGGTCGGTCGCGGCATCGGCCTCGCGCATGATCACCGGGATCTGGCCAACCGCTGAGCCGAGCGCGAAGGGCACCAGCGCCATCGGCTTCTTCAGCTTGAGCACGAAGGTCTTGTCGTCCTTCGCCTCCATGCCTTCGGTGTATTCGCCGAGCTTGCCGCCGATCGTGTCGCGTTTCATCCAGCGGCTCAGCGAGGCGATGACGTCGCGCGTCGTCACCGGCTGGCCGTCATGGAACTTCAGGCCGGGGCGCAGCGTAAAGGTCCAGGACAGCCCGTCCGGCGCGGTCGAGAAGCTCTCGACCATTTGCGGCTTCGGCTGGAGGCTGGCGTCCCAGGCGAACAGGGTCTCGTAGATCATCAGCCCATGCATGCGGGTGATCACGATCGAGGCGGCGACGGGGTCGAGCGTCTTAAGATCGGCATGCGGCGCGACGCGCAGCACGTTCTTCGGCGCCGGCTGGGCCAGGGCCGGCGCAGCTAGGAGCAGCGCGGCCGTGCCGATCATGGCGGCGAAGCGGGAAGCGATCATGGCGTGGCTCCGTCAATGAGGCGGTCGAAATGCAGGATGCGCGAACGGTGGCCGGCGAGGCGCAAGCTTCCGTCCGGCTGCAGCCAGAAGCAAGGCCGATGCCGCCAGGGGCCGTGCGCGAGGTCGGCGAGCGCCCGCCCACCGGGCAGCGGCGTCAGCACCGTCTCGATGCTGGAACCCGCCCAGGGCAGGCGAGCGCTGCCATCGCCGCGGATCAGGATCTCGGTACCGAGATTCTTGTCGCGCCAATGCCCTGGGAGGCGCGGATCGAGCGGGGTTGCACCCGGCACGCGCTGGAGCCGGCGCGGCATGCCGCCGATCAGGCCCTCGATCGCATCCGCGCCGCTGCGCGTCAGCCGGACGTCGAGATAGGCCGGCAGGCTGCGCATTCCGCCGGAGCCGTCGCAGACGAGCTTCTCGTAACCACCCATGAAGCTGATCGCATCCGCGCCGAACTCAGCCCAGAACGGCCCATCCTCCGCCGCGAACAGCCCGTTCGGCATCTGCTCTGCCGGTTCCGGCAGGGACTGCCCGAGCAGGGCGGCCAGCACGCGCAGCGTCGGCCACAGCGCCTCCTCCTCGCGATTGCCGAGCAGGACGACGCCGACCCCTTGTTCGGGGGCCATCAGGACATGGTTGCGATAGCCCGGCAGCGAGCCGCCATGGCCGAGCAGGTGGACATCGCCGAGCGAGCTCGCGACGAGGCCGAGCCGGTAGAGGCTGGCGCTGCCATCGGCGAAGGTGCGCGGCGCCGCCAGCCGATCGAGCAGGCCGGCGAAGGCTTCGCGGCCGGCGAGAAGGGCCGAAGCCCAGCGCGCCAGCGCGGCGGCGCTGCCCGCCATGCCGCCCGAGGCCGAGAAGTTGAAGCCGTAGCGCCCGCGCCGCCAGGCATCGCCTTCGCGCCAATAGCCGGTCGCCAGCCCGTCGACGACCTCGCTCTCGTCGCGAACGAAGCGGATGGGCAGGCCGAGCGGCGCCATCAGGCTTTCGACCAGCCGGGCATAGCTTTCGCCGCTGTGCTGCTCGAGCACCGCCTGGGCGAGGCGCCAGCCGGTGTTGGAATAGGCCATCTCGGTGCCGGGCTCGGCGTTGAGCGCCGGAAAGGCCCGAGCCCGCGCCAGGATCTCGTCAGAGCCGAGGCTGGCGGTGAATGGCACGCCCTGTTGCCAGAAGGCTTCCATCGTGTCGGGCAGGGCGCCGGTCATGTCGAGCGCCCGTGCCAGCGGCACGGCGGCGAGCGCCGGCGGCGCCCCAGTCAGCAGCCTGCCGAGCGGCTCCTCCAACGGCACGCCGGCGCGCAGCAGCAATGCAGCGCAGATATGCTTGCTGATCGAGGCGAGCCGGTTCGGCGTGTCCGGCGTGAAGGGCAAACGGTGCTCGATTGCGGCGAAGCCGCCGCTCGCGACCTCGCGGATGCCGTCGCGGTCGAACAGCACGATCGCGCCGCCCGGCCCGCCCTCGCGCGTCCAGGCTTCGGCGATGGTCGTCGCCTCGCTGCGCGCGCCGCTCCAGTCGAGCATCCCGTTCCTCCTGCCGGCTCCGGAGCGAAGCCCGCCCGGATTTTCAGCGCAACGACAGCCCGGGCGCAATCGCGCAGTCATGCGTCAGCGGCAGGGCCAGACGATCTCATTGGGTCGTGGCGCTTCGCGTCTGACATCTTTGTATGCAAGAATGCAGCGTTGCTTCCAGCTGCGGCCTGGCCGCGCCGGTCGTGCAGCGCAAGAACAAGAGGCGGCGCTTGCCGCAAGGGATCGGAGACATCGGGATGAGCGAAGCGGTCGGTTTCATCGGGCTGGGATTGATGGGGGCGGGCTTCTGCAAGCGTCTCCTCGCGAGCGGCCGGAAGGTTGTGGGCTTCGATCTCGACCCGGCAAGGCGCAGCGAGGCGCAGGCACTGGGCGTGGAGATCGTCGCCTCACCGGCCGAGGTCGCGCGTCGGACCCGGCTGATCGGCATCGCCGTCACCACGACCAAGGCCGTCGATGCGGTGGTTTCGGGCGTCGATGGCGTGCTCGGCGCCGCTTCGGCGGGCACGATCGTCATCGATTTCTCGACCACCGAGATCGCCGTCACCAAGAAGCTCGCCGCCGCGCTGGCGGCGAAGGGCGTCGCCTTCATCGATGCGCCGGTCTCCGGCGGGCCGCCGGCAGCGGAGGCGGGCACGCTCGCCATCATGGCCGGTGGAACCAAAGAGGCCATCGAGGCGGCGCGCCCGCTGGCCGAGTGCCTCGGGCTCTTCACCCATATGGGCGATGTCGGTGCCGGCCAAGCGACCAAGCTGGTCAATCAGGCGCTGTGCCTGACCAATTACTGCATCGTCGCCGAGGGCTTGCGCCTCGCCGAGGCCTATGGCGTCGACGCCAGCCGGATCCCGGCCGCCCTGGCGCCCGGCCTCGGCAATTCGGCGGTGCTGCAGGTGATGATGCCGCGCATGATCGCCCAGGATTTCGCGCCGCGCGGCTATGCCCGCCAGGTGCTCAAGGATCTGGAAATGCTGACCGAGGCCGGCCGCGAGCACCATCTCGCCATGCCGATGGTGGCGCAGGCGACGACGCTCTTCCGCATGCTGATCGGCCAGGGGCATAGCGAGCTCGACGGCATCGCCGTGGTCAAGGTCCTGCCGGAGGTGGCTCCGCCGGCTGCCTGAGGCGCGTCTCAGTCGGCGGAGCCGCGATCTGCTTCCGCCGACTGCACGACAGCCAGCCCATTGGCGAAATGCTGGCGCATCAGGGCGGCGAGGCGCTCGCCATCGCGGGCACCGAGCGCCGCGAACATCGCGTCATGCTCGCGCATGGCGGCGTGCCAACGCCCGCCCTGGAGGTTGGGCAGATATTTCGCGCGCTCGACCCGCGGCGCCATCCGCTCCCAGATGTCGAGCAGGACGGGATTGCGTGCCGCCTCGATGATCGCCCGGTGGATCTGCTGGTTCAGCGCGAAATATTCGGGCAGCTCGCCGCGCGCATGATGCCGTCCCATCTGCGCGTGCAGCAGGCCGATCCCGGCGATTTCCTCATCGGTGAGGGCCCTGCAGGCGAGGCGCGCGGCGAGCGCCTCCAGCGTCGAGACGACGTCGAACAGCGCGACGATGTCGTCGAGACTCAAGGCCGCGACCTCGGCCCCGCGATTCTGCGAGAGCGCGACCAGGCCCTGCGCCGCCAGTGTCCGCAACGCCTCGCGCAGGGGCGTGCGCGATACGCCGAGCCGGTCGCAGAGCTCCTGCTCGCGCAGCTTCTGCCCGGGCGGCAGCGCGCCGCTGACGATCATCCGGCGCAAGGCCTCTACGGTCGCGACATGCAGCCGGCCCTTGCGGCGCGGCGCCTCGCCCGCCCCTTCCGCGCCTTCGGTGACCGTGACGCTCATCTGCGCGCTCCCCCGGCGGAACGGATCCCGATCGCCGCTCCCGCTTGACGCTTGGTCAGGCTTGTATGCAAAATGACCGGGCTCAACAAGGACCGCGCAAAGCGGCGCAGGGGAGAGAAGCGTCCGGGCCGCCATGCCGCAGCAGATCCGCCATCGCACGCCGTCGCTCCGCGCCGCATCGGGCCACGCGCCCGCTCACGCGCCGATCCCGGCCGCCAGCGGCGGAGATCTCTGCCGGAACGACGACCGGATATCGCGACAATCATAGCGGAAAAAGCCAGGCGAGAACGGGAGGAGTTGTCATGCTGCGTCGGCGCGAAGTCTTAGTGGGCGCGGGAGCGCTCGCAAGTGCCCATTTCGTAGGCCTCGGTGGCGCGTCGGCGCAGCAGGTCAAGCTGCGCTACGCCCATGTCGGTTCGGAAGGCGACATCCAGTACTGGTATGGCGACGAGGCCGGCAAGCGCATTCCCAAGGCGACCGGCGACCGCGTCCAGGTTCAGGTCTTCCCGAATTCGCAGCTCGGCGGCGTGCAGGAGCTGATCGACGGCGTGCGCTCGGGTGCGATCTCGATGGGCCATCACGAATTCGCCTCGCTGGCCCGTCTCTCCAAGGATATCGCCGTCTTCAACGCGCCTTTCATCTATCGTGACGGCGCCCATGCGCTGGCGGCGACCGACCCGCAGAAGTCGGAAGTCCTGATCGAGTTCAACGACAAGCTCGCCAAGGATGGCGGCATGCGCATCGTCGGACGCGTCTTCCGCGGCGCACGCCAGATGACCGCGAAGATGGCCGTGCGCTCACCGGCCGATCTGCAGGGCAAGCCCTTTCGCGGCGTGCCGCTGCAGCTCTGGACGACGATGATCAAGGGCTTCGGCGCGATCCCGACTCCGGTCGAGGTGGCCGAGCTGCCGACCGCGCTGATGACCGGCATGGTTGTCGGTCAGGAAAATCCGCTGACCATGATCAACGCCAACAAGCTCTACGAGGTGCAGACCCATGTCATGCTGACCGGGCATATGCAGAACGTGCTGCCGGTCTTCATCAATGAGCGCGTCTGGCAGGGCATCGGCCCCGACGATCGCAAGGCTGTCTACGGGATCTTCGAGACCCTGGCGCAGGAGACGTTGCAGCAGGCCAACAAGGCCGAGCAAGACCTGATCGGCGAGCTCAAGAAGAAGGGCATGACCTTCGTCACCGAGCAGGACGGGCTCAAGCTGGCCGAGTTCCGCGAGCGGGTGATTGCCGAGGTCAACAAGGACTTCCCGAGCTGGAAGCCCTATATCGAGCGCATCGCCGCGGTGAAGTGACGCTTCGCCATGCCGCCGGGCGGCAAGCCGCCCGGCCTCCCTGCTCCAGCCGGCGAGTTCCATGACCGATCAGCATGTCCAGCCGCAGGATGTCGGCGCGCCCCTCGCGATCGACCGGCTCCTGCGGCCGATCCGCAACGTCTTCCGCTATGCCGCCGTCGCCATGCTGGTCCTGATGCTCGCCCTGCCGGCGCTTCAGGTGGTGCTGCGGCAGATCTTCCAGGCGCCATTCATCGGCTCGGAGGAACTGACCCGCTTCATGCTGATCGGCGTCGTCTTCACCGCGCTGCCCTATGTCGTCGCCTCCGGCACCAATATCCGCATGGAGGAGGTTCTGATCATGTTGTCGGAGCGGACGCGCTCCCTTTTTGCCGCGGTGATCTCGCTCACCGCCATGCTCGGCTTCGGCATCGCCGGCCTGGCGGTGATGGTCGCAACCCTCGCCAATCTCGACAATGCGACGCCGACACTCGGCATCCCATACTGGATTTTCTTCTCCGCTGCTCTGTTCGGCTTCGTCCTCGCGGCCATCGAATCTGCCGTCCAGCTCTGGAAGGCGCTGAAGGGCCACCCGCCCTATGTCCGCTTCTCCGACGAGATCAGCGACGAGCCCGAGCCGCATATCGCCTGAGGCCGGGCCGGCCGCCTCACCCTTCCCGCGACGCAGGAACGCGACGGCACGATGACGCTCCTTCTCCTCGGCTCCTTCACGCTGCTTTTTCTCTTCGGTTGGCCGGTGGTGCTCGCGGTGATGCTGCCGGCGATCGCCTATGTGCTCTGGAACGGCTTTCCGCTCGAACTCGTCGGGCAGCGTATGGTCTATGCGCTCGATTCCTTCCCGCTGGTCGCGGTGCCGATCTTCATCTTCGTCGGCAATCTGATGAACCAGGCCGGCATCACCGAGCGCATCTACCGCTTCTCCTCGACGCTGGTGGCGCGCATCCATGGCGGGCTGGCGCAGGTCAACATCTTCGCCAGCCTCGTCTTCTCCGGGATGAGCGGGGCGGCGCTCGCCGATGTCGGCGGGCTCGGCCGCATCGAGGTCAAGGCGATGACCAGCCATGGCTTCAAGCGCGAGTTTGCGGGCGCGCTGACCTGCGCTTCGGCGATCGTCGGACCGATCTTCCCGCCGAGCATCCCGCTGATCATCTATGGCTCGGTCACCAATGTCTCGATCGTGCAATTGCTGATCGCCGGCATCGTCCCGGCCCTGATCTGCGTCGCGATGTTGATGATCACCGTCGCCATCCTGGCCTGGTTCCGCAATTTTCCGCGGGCTGCGCGCTGGCCGACCTTGCGTGAGCTCTGGGACTCTTTCCTGCCGGCCCTGCCGGCGCTGCTGACGCCGGTGCTGCTGATCTGCGGCATGCTGGTCGGCTGGTTCACGCCGACCGAGGCGGCCTCGGTCACCGTCGCCTATGTGATCTTCATCAGCGCGGTGATCTACCGGACGCTGACCTGGCATCATCTGCTCGTCTCGGCCTATGAAACGCTGAAGAGCACCGCGGCGATCCTGATCATCGTCTCGGCCGCGGCCCTGTTCGGCTGGATCATGGCGATCGAGCAGATCCCGCAGACCGTGGCGCGCGAACTGCTCTCGCTCAGCCGCGACCCGCTGATGCTGCTCTTGATCGTCAACCTCCTGCTGCTGGTCGTCGGCATGTTCCTGGACTCGACGACGGCGACGCTGCTGGTGATCCCGATCATCGCCGGGCCGCTGCACATGGCGGGCGTCGATCCCGTCCATCTCGGCATCGTCGCGATCTTCAATCTGATGCTCGGGCTGCTGACTCCGCCCATGGGGCTGGCGCTTTTCCTGATCTCGGACATCGCCAAGGTTTCGATGCGGGCCGTGCTGAAGGAGATGATCCCGTTCTACATCCCGCTGGTCGGCACGCTCGTCATCATCACGCTTTTCCCCGAGCTGACGCTCTGGCTGCCGAAGATGCTGCGCTGAGACGAGCCTTGAAGCCGGATGATTTCTCGGCGGACGGGTTTCCGTCGTCCCGGGGGCAGGCCCGGGATGACGCTCCAATATGAGGAACGCGCCGAGACCGACTAGCCACGCCGATATTCGACGAGCCGCGCGCTGGCGATGCTGGCATGTGCTTCGATCGCAGCGCCCGTCCGCAGGCGCTCGATCAGAAAGCCGCCGCAGGCCAGCGCCAGTTCCTGGATCGGCATGGCGATCGCGGTCAGTTCGCCCTGCCACCAGGAGAAGGAAGGTTCGTCGCCGAAGCCGACGATCGCGGGCCCGCGACCCTCGCGCCGGGCGATGGCTTGCAGCACAGCTCCCGTCAGCTGAACGGCTCCGGTGATGATCGCGCTCGGCGGCTCGGCCTCCGCGAGCACGGCGGCGGTGGCGGCGGCACCGAACCCCGGATCGGCGGGCGGCCCGAGATGCTCGCTTCCCAAAGCAGGGTCGAGCCCGGCCTCCTCGAAAGCGCGGCGGAAGCCGGCGAGCCGCGCGGCGCCGGTCGAATAATCGCTGGTCCCGCCGATATAGGCGATTCGGCGATGACCGTGCGCGATGAGATGGGCCGTCCCGGCGCGCAGGCTCTCCTCGTCGTCGATGCCGAACCAGGCCGGCGAGAGGACGGAGACGCGCCGCAGCAGCTGGACATGCGGGATGCGCGCCAGCATCGCGCAGGTCTCGGGCTGCGGGGCAGGGGTCGGAACGATGACGATGCCGGCCGCCCGCGCGCTCGCCAGCTGCCGGACATGGCGGGCCTCGGTTTCGGGGCTGTCGGCGATCGAGATGACGAGCTGGTAGCCGGCGGCATCGCAGCAGGCCGACAGCGCGTCGGCGATGGTGGCATAGAAGCTGTTGCGGATGTCCGGCAGCATCAGCCCGATCAGCCGGCTCGATCCGCCGCGCATCATCTGCGCTGGCAGGTTCTCGACATAGCCCAGGCGCTGCGCCGCTTCGCGCACCAAGAGCTTCATGCGCTGGCTGATGCGCGGATCATCGGCGAGCGCCCGGCCGACCGTCGAGACGGCGACGCCGAGGCTCTCCGCCACCTGTCGGGCCGTCACCATGCCGGTCCCGCGCGCCGCCATGGCCTCAGGCCGCGGCTTCGGGTGCGATCTGGTGCAGCAGAGGCTCGCCGGTTTCGAGACGCCGGCAGTTCTCCAGCGCCACGGCGAGGCTGCGCTCGAAGGTCTGCGGCGTCAGCCAGGCGACATGCGGCGTCGCGACCAGGGTCGGGCAGGCGGCGAGGGGGCCGGGCTCGGTCATCGGCTCGCGCGCGAACACGTCGAGCCCGGCGCCGGCGAGGTGGCCGCTCAGCAGCGCCTCGGCGAGGGCGGCCTGATCGACCAGTTCGCCGCGGGCGGTGTTGATCAGGATCGCGCCCTTCTTCAGCTGGGCGATGCGCGCCCGATCGAACATCTGTCTCGTCTCGGCGGTCAGCGGCAGATGCAGCGAGAGGATGTCGCTGGTCGCGAGCAATTCGTCGAATGGCAGGGCGGTGGCGATGGCGTCTGGTCTGGGGCTGCGGTTCCAGAAGCAGACTTCGGCGCCGAGCGCCTGCAAGGCCGGCGTCAGGCGCTGCGGCACGCCGCCATAGCCGGCGAAGCCGATCCGGCTGCCGCCGATCTCGCCGAGGCCGATCGCATCCTCGACGCCGATCTGCCAGCCCCGTCCGGCGCGGGTCGCGGCGTCGAAGGCCGCGACCCGGCGCAATGTCGCGAGCATCAGTGTCAGCGTGTGCTCGGCGACCGCGGCCGTATTGGTTCCCGGCATGTTGGCGACTGCGATGCCAGCCTTTTCCGCGGCAGCGCGGTCGATCGTGTTGACGCCGACGCCGACCTTCTGGATCAGCCGCAGTTTCGGCGCCATCGCGATCATCGCTGCCGTCACCGGCGTCAGGACATGCAGCAGCACCTCGCAATCGGCGATTTCGCGGGCGAATCCGGCCTCGTCGCGCTGGTCGACGACGGCGATCCGCGGCGAGGCGATCGCAGCGAGCCGCGCTTGCAGGGCTGCGCCGGGCGAGAAGTGGAACAGCGCCTTCATCGGCTCAGCTCCGGCCGTGGGCGAAGGGCAGGGCGTCCCAGCCGGCAAAGCGCGCCTCGCTGCCCAGCTCTTCCTCGATGCGCAGCATCTCGTTCCATTTCGCCATGCGCTCGGAGCGGGTGAAGGAGCCGACCTTGAACTGGCCGGCATCCCAGCCGACGGCAAGATGCGCGATGGTGACGTCCTCGGTTTCGCCTGAGCGGGCCGAGACGATGGTGCCGAAGCCGGCCACCTTGCCGGCGTCGAGCGCCGCGCGGGTGCCGGTCACGGTGCCGGACTGGTTCGGCTTGATCAGCACGGCGTTCAGCGCCTTGCTCGCCGCCGCGGCTTCGACGCGGGCTGCATTGGTGACGAGGAAATCGTCGCCGATGATCTGGCAGCGCTCGCCGTAAAGGGCGGTGAAGGCCTTGAAGCCCTCGGCATCGTCCTCGGCCAGCGGGTCCTCGATCGAAATGATCGGATAGCTCTCGAGCCAGCTTCCGAGCAGCGCGATCATCCCGGCGGAATCGAGTTCCCGCTGTTCCAGCGCCAGCTTGTAGGCGCCGTTGCGGCCGAATTCCGAGGCGGCGATGTCGAGCGAGATCGCGACCTCTGCGCCCGCCTTGAAGCCGGCGTTCTCGATGGCGCGCATCAGCGTGTCCAGCGCCTCCTCATTCGAGGCGAAGGCCGGCCAGAAGCCGCCCTCGTCGGCGACGCCCTGCAGCTTGCCGGCCTGTTTCATCAGCGCGCCGGCGGCGCGGTAGACCTCGGCGGTCCAGTCCAGTGCCTGCGCGAACGAATTCGCCGCCGGGCACATCACCATGAAGTCCTGAACGTCGACGCGCCGTGCCGCATGGGCGCCGCCGCCAAAGATCTGGATCTCGGGCAGCGGGATGCGTACCGGCCGGCCGGCCGACAAATGGCGCCAGAGCGGCTGGCCACTCGCATTTGCCGCGGCGTGGAGCACTGCCATCGAGGTCGCGACCACGGCGTTGCCGCCGAGCCGGCCGAGATTCACCGAGCCGTCGAGCGCGATCAGGGCGGCGTCGATGCCGCCCTGATCGCCGGCATCCCGGCCGGTCAGGGCGGCGGCGATCTCGCCATTGACCGCGGCGACCGCGCCGGTGACGTCGAGCCCGCCAAAGGCCGCGCCGCCATCGCGCCGGTCGAGAGCCTCGCCGCTGCCGGTCGAGGCGCCGGCCGGGGCGATGGCCCGTCCCCGAACGCCGCTCTTCAGCACGACATCGGCCTCGACGGTCGGCCGTCCCCTGGAATCCCAGACCCGGCGGCCACGGACGGCAGCGATCCTCGTATCGGTCATCGGGAAATCTCCTCGCTCCAGAGCTGGCGAATGGTCGAAAGGCGCGCCAGCGGCGTCGCGATCAGCTGGCGGGCGACGCGCCGGACACGGTCCTTGTCGGCGTCGGCGCTGATATATTCGGCCGGTGATTTGCCATCGACACGGGCCAGGAACAGGGCGGGGAGCAGTCGCGCGACGCGCGCCTCGATTGACGCGCGCGGCTCCCAGTCGACTCCCGCGAGATAGCTCTCGGCCAGAGCATCGAAGCAGGCGAGGAAGCCGACGCTTGCGCCTGGCGTCCATAGGCATTTCAGCAGGAGGTGATTGAGGCAGAAGGCGAGATCGAAAGCCGGCTCACCATTCCAGGCGCATTCGGCATCGAGGATCACGGGGCCGTGCGGGCCGACCAGGATGTTCTTCGGACTGACGTCGCCATGGACCAGGGCCACCTTGGCGGCGAGCGTCTCGGCGGCCAGGGCGAGCAGCGGCGCGGCTAGGTCGGTATGGACGCGCGCCGTCGCTTCCAGATAGGGCTCGATCCGGATCGAGTGGAAGGTTGCGTCATTGGCGAAACGCCGGGCGATTTCTGCCGAGCCCTGCGTGCCCGCATGGATCGCCGCGATCACCGCTCCGAGCCTGGCCGCGAAGGCCGGGTCGGCGCGGCCAGCATGCAATTCCTGCTTCCAGACCGGATGGTCGGCGGGGTCGAGATAATTCATCGCGAAGATGCCGGCCTTAGCGTCGCTGGCGAGGATCCCGGGAACGGCGCCCGGTGCGATCCGGCCGGCTTCGCGCAGCCAGTCGACCTCGCTGGCATTGCGCGAGACCGGCGCCAGCCAGGTCTGGGCGACGCGCATCTGTGCCAGCGCCTTCTTGACGACGAAGACCCGCCCGTCGCTCTCGACCTTCCAGATGTCGGAGGCGACACCACCGGTGAGCGGTGTCATCCGCGCCTTTGCGACGTCTTCGACCAATTCCGCATCGCTCAGGAAGCGGCTGATCTCTGCTGGAGCCTGCGCCAAGTCGAGCCTCGCTTGCTTGCAGTCAAGGGCGGCGCCTTGACGTCGCATGTTCAATGCTAACGATAGCGCAAAGGCCCCATCGTCGCTGCCCCTGTCAAGCGCCTGCCGGCTTTCGCCGCCAGCCAGCAACAGGTCTCGGCTGCGGATTGCGGTGCAACTGCGCAGGCTGGTTTGCGGATTGCCGGAGCAGGCGCCAGATTGGCGCCTCGGCAGTGGTGTTTCGCCGATTCGGCAGGGCGCAGCGAGATGTCGCTGTGCGCCGGGCGGATTTGCCTGGGGGTGCCCTGGCCGCGCCGCACGAGGCCCGCGGAACATGCAGACCGCAGGCCGGTTGGAGACGACAACCGTTCGAGAGGTGATGATGACACGCGCTATCCGATTTGCCGCCGCAGCGGCCCTGGTCACGCTGGTTGCGGGCTGCGTTTCGCAGTCGCGGCAGGTCGCTCCGCAGGTTTCTCCGCAAGCTAAGCGCATCGTCGCCGATGGTGCCGGCGGCTATGTCCTGCCCGACGGCACGCGCGTCGAGGTCGACCCCGCCGGCGGGTTCACCCTGCCCAACGGCGCCTATGTCCGGCGTGACGCCTCGGGTGCCTTGAATTTGCCTAACGGCGCGCGCTGCGTGCCGCAGGGCCGCAGCGGCTATCTCTGCCCCTGACGGCAGGAGATCCGCCTCCTCGATTGCCGTTTCGGCTTTCGCCGGACGATCAAGGGCGCGACGCCGAACCACGTCGCGCCCGAAGCGTGAAAATGCCGAAAATCAGTATTGTCGATGTATAATTTGTCGACTGAGTTGGTTCGCCTTCTGCTTGCCGCTTTGATCGGGGTTTTTCCGTAGAAAATTTGTGCCGGGGAGGCTAGACAGTGTCGTCTGCCGATCACATAGTCTCATTAGAAAAGATATAGTTTGAGACCCAGTTAGCGAGGCGTATGGCCTGCGATCGGGGAGCTATGGCGATGTCCGAGAATGTCAGTACCGGAACCGGTGAGGCTCGCACTCGGCGTGATGAAATTCTGGCCTTCATCATCCTTGCCGTCGTGATCTGGCCGCTCATCGCCGTCGGTATCGTCGGCGGCTATGGCTTCCTCATCTGGATGTCGCAACTGGTCCTTGGACCGCCCGGGCCTCCGGCGTGAGGTGCGGGTCATGGCTACGGGAACTCCGGATCTCGGCAGACGCGGCTTCCTGACGGGCCGCCTTGCCCCAGCGCGCGACGCTGTCCAACCACCCTGGACCCGCTTCGAGAAGCTCGTCGCCGCCTGCACCGGCTGCGGCGCCTGCATCGACGCGTGCCCGCAGGCGATCGTCCGGATGGGGCCGGGGCGCTGGCCACAGATCGATTTCAGCCGCAATGAATGCACCTTCTGTGGCAAATGCGCCGAAGCCTGCCCCGAGCCGGTGTTCGACCGTACCTTGCCGGCCTTCCCGCATGTCGTCGCGATCGGTGAGGCCTGCTTCGCTGCGCGCGGCGTCGTCTGCCAGAGCTGCGGGGATGCCTGCCCGGAAGGCGCGATCCGTTTTCGTCCCCGGCTCGGCGGCCCGGCCTTGCCGGAGCTCGCGGCCGATCGCTGCACCAGTTGCGGCGCCTGCATCTCGACCTGCCCCGCGGACGCGATCGCCATCGCCGTGCCGATAGCGGAGGCCGTCCATGTCTGATCGTGCTCAGCCCCGCCTCGTCCACATATCGAGCGCTGTCGTCTCGGCCTTCCCGGAACGCTGCGCCGAGGTCGTAGCCCGGATCGAAGCCATCCCCGACACCGAGGTGCATCGGGTCGAGGGCGGCAAGATCGTGATCGTGATGGAAGGCGCGAGCACCGGCGAGATCGGTGGGCGCCTAACCGAGATCGCGCTTTTCGACGGCGTACTGTCAGCAAACATGGTCTTCGAGCAGATCGAAGAACTCGACGACATCGGAGTGAACTCATGACCCTGTCCCGTCGCGAGATGCTGAAGGCGCAGGCGGCCGGCGTCGCCGCTCTCGCTGCCAATATGAGCGTTCCGGCCGAGGCGCAGCCGGTCACCGGCGGCGTCGACAGCCTTCAGATCAAATGGTCCAAGGCGCCCTGCCGCTTCTGCGGCACCGGCTGCGGCGTCATGGTCGGCGTCAAGGAAGGCAAGGTCATCGCCACCCATGGCGACATGAAGGCCGACGTCAATCGCGGCCTCAACTGCATCAAGGGCTATTTCCTCTCGAAGATCATGTATGGCAGCGACCGGCTGACCCAGCCGCTGCTGCGCAAGAAGAACGGCGTCTACGCCAAGGATGGCGAGTTCACCCCGGTTTCCTGGGAGGAGGCCTTCGACACCATGGCCGCCAAGGCCAAGGCGACGCTGAAGGCCAAGGGACCGACCGCGCTCGGCATGTTCGGCTCGGGCCAGTGGACGATCTTCGAGGGCTATGCCGCGACCAAGCTGATGCGGGCCGGCTTCCGCTCCAACAACCTCGACCCCAATGCGCGCCACTGCATGGCCTCGGCCGCCTACGCCTTCATGCGCACCTTCGGCATGGACGAGCCGATGGGCTGCTACGATGATTTCGAGCATGCCGACGCCTTCGTGCTCTGGGGCTCGAACATGGCGGAGATGCACCCGATCCTCTGGACCAGGGTGACGGATCGTCGGCTCGGCCAGCCGCATGTCAAGGTCGCGGTGCTCTCGACCTTCACCCATCGCAGCTCCGACCTCGCCGACATCCCGATCGTGTTCAAGCCGGGCACCGACCTGGCGATCCTGAACTACATCGCCAACCACATCATCTCGACCGGCCGGGTGAACAAGGAGTTCGTCGAGAAGCACACCACCTTCGTCAAGGGCGCGACCGAGATCGGCTATGGCCTGCGGCCGGACGATCCGCGCGAGGTCAAGGCCAGGAAGGCGGCCGATCCGGCCGCGACCACGCCGAGCGACTTCCAGGCCTATGCCGACTTCGTCAAGGACTACACGCTGGAGAAGGTCTCGGCGCTCACCGGCGTCGAGCCCGGCTTCCTGCAGCAGCTCGCCGAGCTCTATGCCGATCCCAAGCGCAAGGTCGTCTCGCTCTGGACCATGGGCTTCAACCAGCATGTGCGCGGCGTCTGGGCCAACCAGCTCGTCTACAACCTGCATCTCCTGACAGGTAAGATCTCCGAGCCCGGCAACAGCCCGTTCTCGCTGACCGGCCAGCCTTCGGCCTGCGGCACCGCTCGGGAGGTCGGCACCTTCGCCCACCGCCTGCCGGCGGACATGACGGTGACCAATCCCGAGCATCGCAAGCACACCGAGGAGATCTGGCGCGTCCCGCCCGGCATCATCCCGGAGAAGCCGGGCTACCACGCCGTCGAGCAGGACCGCATGCTCAAGGACGGCAAGCTGAATTTCTACTGGATCCAGGTCAACAACAACCTCCAGGCGGCGCCCAATAGTTCCGGCGAGACCTATCCGGGCTATCGCAATCCCGAGAACTTCATCGTCGTCTCCGACGCCTATCCGACCGTGACCGCGCTGGCGGCCGACCTGATCTTGCCGGCGGCGATGTGGGTCGAGAAGGAGGGCGCCTACGGCAATGCCGAGCGGCGCACCCATGTCTGGCACCAGCTCGTCAACGCGCCGGGCCAGGCTCGCTCCGATCTCTGGCAGCTCATGGAATTCTCCAAGCGCTTCACCACCGACGAGGTCTGGCCGCCGGAGATTCTCGACGCCAACCCGAACTATCGCGGCAAGACCCTGTTCGACGTGCTGTTCCGCAACGGCAATGTCGACAAGTTCGCGCTGTCGGAGACCAGCCCCGACTACGAGAACCAGGAATCCAAGGATTTCGGCTTCTACGTCCACAAGGGCCTGTTCGAGGAATATGCCAGCTTCGGCCGCGGCCATGGCCATGATCTCGGGCCTTACGAGCTCTATCACGAGGTCCGCGGCCTGCGCTGGCCGGTGGTCGACGGCAAGGAGACGCTCTGGCGCTATCGCGAGGGGCTCGACCCCTATGTGAAGCCGGGCAAGGGCTTCGAGTTCTACGGCAACAAGGACGGCAAGGCCCGCATCATCGCGGTGCCCTACGAGCCGCCGGCGGAATCGCCGGATGGTGAATACGATCTCTGGCTGGTCACCGGCCGTGTGCTCGAGCACTGGCATTCCGGCTCGATGACCATGCGCGTGCCCGAGCTCTACAAGGCTTTCCCCGGGGCCCGCTGCTTCATGCATCCCGAGGACGCCCGCAAGCGCGGGCTCAACCAGGGCGCCGAGATCAGGCTGATCTCGCGGCGCGGCGAGATGCGCACCCGCGTCGAGACGCGCGGGCGCAACCGCATGCCGCCCGGCGTCGTCTTCGTGCCCTGGTTCGACGCCAGCCAGCTGATCAACAAGACGACGCTGGACGCCACCGATCCCATCTCCAAGCAGACGGATTTCAAGAAATGCGCGGTCAAGATCGTTCCGGTCACCGCCTGATGCGCGCGCGGACCGTCCTCGGGGCCGCGCTGGCGGCCTGCATCGTCCTGGTCTTCGGGGCAGCCTTCTCGCAGGAGGGGGCGCCGGTGAAGATCGTTCCGCGGCTGACCGGCACGGCCCAGCCCATGGAGCTGGACAGGGTTCCGGCGCTGGGGCGCCCGGTCGTCGACGACGTCAGGCGGATGCGGAACTATCCGGAGCAGCCGCCGGTGATTCCGCATGCGATCGACGGCTACCAGCTGACGCTCAACACCAATCGCTGCATGGATTGCCATAAGCGCGAGTTCACCGAGGGCTCCGGCGCCCCGATGATCAGCGTCACGCATTTTCAGGATCGCGATGGCCAGGTGCTCTCCGACGTGACGCCGCGGCGCTATTTCTGTACCGCCTGCCATGTCCAGCAGACCGATGTGCCGCCTTTGGTCCAGAATACCTTCCAGGACGCCAAAGACATTGGCCGCAAGCGATAACGGGGCGGCGTGATGGCAAAGCTCAAGGCTCTGTTTCTCTGGTGCTGGAACCGGGTGCTCTGGTTCTGGCGCATCATCAGCCGGCCCAGCGCCTATCTCAGCCTCGGCTTCCTGACGGTCGGCGGCTTCATCTGCGGGGTGCTGTTCTGGGGCGGCTTCAACACCGCGCTCGAGGTCACCAACACCGAGAAGTTCTGCATCTCCTGTCACGAGATGCGCGACAACGTCTATCAGGAGCTGACCCAGACGGTGCACTTCTCCAACCGGTCGGGCGTGCGCGCCAGCTGCCCGGACTGCCATGTTCCGCATAACTGGACCGACAAGATCGCCCGCAAGATGCAGGCCTCGAAGGAGGTCTGGGGCAAGATCTTCGGGACGATCTCGACGCGCGAGAAGTTCCTCAACATGCGCCTCGAGCTCGCCAAGCACGAATGGTCGCGCCTCAAGGCCAACGACTCCCTGGAATGCCGCAACTGCCACTCCTCGGTGGCGATGGACTTCACCAAGCAGACACGCCGGGCGGCCGATATCCATAGCCGCTTCCTGACCACGGGCGAGAAGACCTGCATCGACTGCCACAAGGGCATCGCGCATCTGCTTCCCGACATGACAGGCATCGAGCCCGGCTGGAAGGACAAGCCGGAGCTTCAGGGCAAGACCACGAGCTCCTATCATGGACCCGAGCGCGAGATGCGGGCCTATCTCGCAGATCTGCCCTCAAAGTAAGGGCGGCGCACTTTCAGCCATGTCGGCCTGAACGCAAAGAGGGCCCCGGTATGTGCCGGGGCCCTCTTCCTTTATTTCAGCGCTGAGCCAGCGATCAGTTCTTGGGCTGCTGGGCCTTCTTGCGTTCCAGCGCCTCGGCCTCGCGCTTGGCTTCCGCCTCGTAACTGCGCTTGTTGAACGGCGTGCCCGACTTCTCGGCGACCTCGCGCACCACGCCCCATTTCTCCTTATAGGTGATCGGGACGTAGCGGTCCTCGCCGTTGAACTCCTTCTTCTCCTCATCCGTGAACTTGTAGCTGAAGAAGCATTCGCGGATCTTCGCCGCCAGTTCCGGCTTCAGGTCATGGGCGTGGACATAGCCGTTCGTCGGGAAGACCTCGCTGGTGTAGAGCACGCGGAAATCATCGCGCTTGATCGTGCCGCGCGCGACCATCCGCTCGAAGACATCGTCGGCGACTGCCGCCATGTCGTAGTCGCCATGGTTGACGCCGAGGATCGACTTGTCGTGCCCGCCCGACATCAGCGGCTTGTAGTCATTGTCCGGGGTCAGGCCGAGCGGCGGGAACAGCACGCGTGGCGCGAGATTGCCCGAATTCGAGGAGGGCGAGGTATGCGCGACCTTCTTGCCCTTGAGATCCGCCATCGATTTGTAGGGGCTGCTCGCCTTGACCAGCGCGACCAGCTTGTAGCCGCGCGGCCCGGCTTCCGAGCCGCCGGCGGCGAAGGGCACCGCGCCCGCCATGTTGACGGCGAAGGCGGTCGGACCGGTCGAGAAGCCGGCGACATGCAGCCGGCCTGAGCGCATGGCCTCGATCTGCGAGGTGTTCGACTGGACCGAGAAATACACCACCTTGCGGCCGATGCAGGTGTTGAGATGCGTCACGAACGGCTTGAGCAGGTTGGCATAGATCGCGGGATCCTCGACCGGCGTATAGGCGAAGACCAGGGTCGAAGGGTCCTTCTGCTTGGCAGGGTCGGTCGGGGTGTCGGCGACGAGGTCATTGTTGGCGTCGCAATACTGGTCGTCGAGCTGTCCACGTTTGGGACAGGCGTCCTGGGCCTGAGCGCCGAACGAGGTCAAGGCGATGGCGGCGACGGAGCCGAGAATGGCGGCTCTGGCTGGATTGGCGAATTTCATCTTGAACCTCCCGAGACAATGCGGCGCGACCATTCTGCCGCCGCGGCTTCTGGCCGGATTCTTTGCCGGCGTCAGAATCAGAATTCCTGGACAAATGTCTCTCGGTCAATACTTATGTGCCGAATTATTGCGGCCCGCCCTGTCCAGGCCGCTTTATCCGGCTCGCGTACGAGCCTTCTGCCCGGGTCGCGGGCGGCGAACGCCTCCGGCTGGCGGCCGGTTTCGGTGATCTCCGGGGCGGATCGCAAGGCGCCTGGGTCGAAGAAGGATGCTCCCTGCGAATTCCTGGTGGCAAAGGGCCACGCCGTGCCGCATCGTAGCGCCTCCGGCATCGCCGCGAAGGATTTCTTGGCGAGATCCGCTCGGGCATCGCAGTGCTGGCCGGGGCCGCCACAGCGGTCTTTCAGGAGAGCAATGTCAGGGGGCGGGGGGCGCGGTGAAGCAATCGAGACTGGATGGCGTGCCGCTGCGGGCCGACAATGATCGCCAGCCCCCGCTTGCCGAGGCTTCGCTGCACCTCGCTCTGAAGCTGCGGCTGACCTCCGTGGTGCTGGGCTGCTCGACCAGCAAGGAGCTCTGCGCCCGCTTCGCCGCGAGCAACCGGGCGACAGTGTTCGTGCCGCAGAACGCCTATAAGTGGCTCAGTGGCAAGGCGATGCCGCGCGCCTCCAGCGTCTATGAGGATTGGGCGCGCGTGCTCGGCGGCATGCTGGCCGCGCCATTTCTCGCCTCATCCTCTTTCGACGAGTTTCAGGACGCGCTCAGCGCCCGTTTCGCGATTCCGGAAACCGTGCTCACGGAGCTGCGAGCCGAGGCCGGGCTGCCATCCGCGCCGGTACAGGCCGCCGGTGCGGCGCCCTCGGCCCGGCGAAGCGGGCAGCAGCCCGGCGGGCATTGGCTGGAGGGCGTCTATCTCGCGATCTCGCCGGCCTGGTCACGTGTTCAGGCCGGCCGGCTGATCGTCGGTCAGGTGACGGTTCACGCCGATTCAATGCGGCAACTGCAGATCAATTACAGCGAGAACCTGTTCAATCGCCAGGTTCTGATGAGCGGGCAATTGCTCAGCGATGGCCGCGCCGCGCAGAGCGCGCTGACCTGCTCCTACACACACCGGCTGTTCTTTCTGGCCCTGAACGTGCCCACCCCGCCGGCCAATCTCATCGGCGGTGTTCTCAGCGGCGCGGCCGTGCACGATCCCGATGCCCGCGCCACCGCCTCCCGCATCCTTCTGTTGCGGGCGCCGGCGAGCCGGGCCGCGGATCTGGTCGCGCGTACCGGCTACATCGCCGCCGAGGGAGGGCAGGTCGAAAACGAACTGGCGGCACTTGGCTATCGTGACGAGGCCGAAAGGGCGGTGCTCGGGAGCGGCATCGTCGATTTCCTCGGCGGCTCGTCTTCCACGAGCCTCTGCGAGGCGAGTCACAAGGATCTCGCATCGCTCGAACTGATGCTCGACCGGCTCGCTCCTGCCGAGGCTCTGCAGACGCTGCCGTCCTGGCATTGAGAGGCGCGCGGGATGCGCCGGGTTGCCCGGCCGTCCGGGCCTTTCAGTCGATGCCGGTTGCCGATGCTATAGGTCGCAGGCAAGGCTGGCGGCCGACAAAAGCGCCGGCGCTGCCTCACTGTCCCCATTCGACGACGCTGAGGTCGAGCGGCAGCGCGTTCCGGATCGCGAGCGGCGGGAAGAGCGGTGTCAGGCTGACCGGCGAACCCGTCTCGGCGGCCCGGTCGAAATCGGCGGTGCCGGCGCGATCGATCGCCTTCACCGTGAAGGCGTCGAAGACATAGGGCAGGCCGTCGGCGAGCAGCGGAGAGGGCCCGTCCATGACATGCAGGTGCAGATGCGGCTCCGAGCTGTTGCCGGTATTGCCGACCTCGCCGATCACGTCGCCGCGCTTGACCTTGTCTCCGGTTTTGACCCGGACGCTGCCCGGCTTCATATGGGCGTAGAGCACGAAGGCGCCGCCGCCGATGTCGAGCACGGCGAAATTCCCGTCGGCCTCGCTGATCGGCAGCCCGTCGGGCAGCGCTCCGGGAACCTGGTCGGGAAGATCGTTCCGCGTATCGACGATGGTGCCGTCGGCCACCGCCAGAATGGGCTCACCATAGATGTGATAATTGCCGACCTGCTTCCGGCCGCCCTTGACTAGGCGTCCGTCCGCCCCGAGCTTCTCCCAGTCGATGGCGAAGCGCTGCGCCAGGCGAAAGCCGCCATTGAGCGGCAGCAGGGCGCGAACATGCCGTGTCGAGCCGCAGCAGCCATCCCCGGCGATATAGCCGTCGCCGCGCAGCGGCGGTCCGAGGACTGGCGGTGCCGAACTGGCCAGGGCGACCGGGCCGAACTGCATCGTGGCATCGGCCTTGAACTGGTCGAACCATGCCTCGACCTCGTGCCGCAGGCGCTGTGGAACAGTGCGTCCGACCGGCAGCGCGACATGCAGGAAGCCGATGCCGTATTGGTAGCCGCCGAGCTCCGCCGACTCGTTGCCCCGCCGGCCCGCCGGCGAGAAACGCTGCGCGATCTCCGCGCCGTCGAGGACCGCGAGCGGCTCCTTGTCGTCATCGCCGAAAATGCCGATCCGCTTCAGCTGCACCCGCTCGGCCGTCACATTCGAGAGCTGCAGCTCGTAGACCAGGTGCTGGAGACCATCCGAGCCGAGCACGGGCTTCGGCGGGAACAGGACCTCGCCGACCAGCGCCGTCGGCTTTACGGCGGCAGGGGCTGCCGGTGTCTCGGCGCGCGGTGCGTGCCCCAGCGGCGAGCCGAGCGCGAAGCCAACGGCCAGGGCGAGCAGCGTTTTCATCAACCCGCTCATCGCACGCCCCCGTTCTGAATTGCCACGTCGCCGCGCCGTCAGGCCGCAACCGCCTGCTGCCGCACGGTCTCGACGAGATGACCGCCGAGCCGGTCGGCCAGCGCCATGATGGTCAGGGTCAGATGCTTGTCGGGCAGCTTGGGAATGACGCCGCCATCGCAGACATAGAGATTGTCGAACTCGTGGCATTTCAGGTCGGCATCGACGACGCCCTGGCGGGGGGCCTGCGAGATGGCGGTGGTGCCGGCATAATGGATGCCGGTGCCGCTGTTGTCGCGGCTGGCATAGATGATCGTGGCGGAAGCCCGCCGAAGCACGCGCCGGCCCCAGACCGTCATCGCGTCCATCATCTGGTGGCTCGTGGCCGGAATCGTGAAATCGACCTCGACCTGCCGGACGCCATAGGCATCGAAGCTCCGGCCGGGGCGCACCCGGTTCCCCAGCATCGCCTCGCCCTGGCAGAACAGGCCGAGCGTGACATAGCTATGGAACATCATCCGGGCGAACCGCTCCTTCAGGAAGGGCGGGAAGTGGCGCATGCCGGTCAGGTAATGCGGCACGTCGGGCGCGCTGTGGATGGCGTGGCCGATGAAGGGGAAGGGCGCGCCATCGGACAGCCTGCCCTGCGACAAGAGGATCAGCAGGTCGCCATAGCCGAGATCGTAATCGCGCCGCTTGCCCCAGAGCTTCAGCAGCGAGGTCGAGAGCACGACCTTGGGATTGTCCTGCAGGCCCGCCCCGACCCGCTCATGCCGGTTGCCGAGGCCGGAGGGATCCGCCTCGTCGGCTGAGTTGAACAGGATGCGCGGCGTCTCGAGCGCTCCGGCGGCCAGCACGACGATGCCGGCGCGCAAGCGTCTCCGGTCTCCGGTCGCGAGATCGATATACTCGACCCCCTCGATCCGCCGGCTGTCGCCGTCGCGAAGCAGGCGGACCACCTTCGCCTGCGTCCGCAACTCGTAGTTCGGCAGGTCGGCGATCTGCGGCAGCAGCCGTGTCGAGAATTTGTAGACCGCACCGACCGGGCAGCCCGAGGTGCACATCCCCGTCGAGATGCAGGATGTTGGTGTTCCCGCCTTGGTGTTGATCGCCTTGCGGTTCGGGATCGCGTGGGAGTGCCCGTCCTTCAGCGAATTCACGGCGTCGACGATCAACCGGTCGGCCGGGCGCAGCGGCTTCGGCGGCAGATAATCGCCGTCCGGCAGGTTCGGAAGCCCCTCTTTCGTGCCGCAGACGGCGATCAGACGCTCGACCGCGCCGTAATGCGGTGCCAGATCGGCATAGGAGAACGGCCAGGATCTGAAATCCTCCGCCGAAAAGCGGACGCTGACGCCGTTCCAGAGGTTCTGCAATCCGTTGACGGCGAGCACTTGGAAATGGCGGAAACCGTCCTTGGGACGCGCCGTCGAGCCGACCTTGCCATCGGCGAAGAGCGGATGGACGAACAGGCTGTCATGCGGATCGCTGGGCCAGGTCGTGCTTGGGTCAATGCCGAAATCCCGGGTCACGCCGGGTGGTATCGTCGTCCGGAAATGATCCTCCGGCAGCATCGCGCCATGTTCTAGCGAGATGGTGCGCAGGCCTGATCTGGCGAGTTTGTGGGCGAGAATGCCGCCGCCGGCCCCGGTGCCGACGACCACGACATCGCAGAATTCAGCCTCGGTCACGCATGCCTCCCACGGGCCATTCCCCGACTGAGCGCAAGAAATCCGGCGAGGCGAAGCGGATATATTCGAGGAAGCCGAGCAGCGCGGTCCGCTCGGGGCCGAGATCGGCGCGGCGCAGTCGGCCCGTATGGGCGAAGTCGGCGCGCAGTTCGACGATGGTCAGTGCTGCGCTGATCTGCCGGTTGGCCCGGCCGATCCGCGCGATATCGCTCAGGAGTGGCCGCAGCACCGTGCGATAGGGGCTGAGTTCGATCAGCGCCGCGACAAGTCGCTCGCAGTCCTGTGGAATGGCCGTGGCGCCGGCGGACGGAGCTCCCGACGGTTCGGCTTCGAGAATGGGTTGCATCTGGGTCATGCCGTCGCGACCCGGACCGGCGCGGCGTCGAGCGTCCGGAACGGCTGCCCCGATTCCAGATGCCGCTCGATCTCCTCGAGCGAGACACCGCTGGTTTCAGGCACGAGCAGATAGGTGAAGACCAGCCCTGCGGCGCAGACCAGCGCATAGACCGCGAAGACGCCGCCGAGCCCGATGCTGCTGACCAATATCGGGAAGGAGAACACGACCAGGAAGTTGAAGCCCCAATTGGCGAGCGAGGTCACGCTCATGCCGAGGCTGCGCACCTTGAGCGGGAAGATCTCTGACATCATCACCCAGGGCAGGGGGCCGATGCTGGCGGCGAAGGCGGCGATATAGAGCACCATCCCGATGGTCGCGAGGATATCCAGCGATTCCGAGGCGGTGGCCGCAGCGAGCGCGATCATGCCGAGGCTGAGGGCGGTTCCGGCGAAGCCGATGAAGAGCAGGCGCCGCCGGCCGATCCGGTCGATCAGATACATGCCGACGAAGGTCATCCCGACATTGACCACGCCGATGCCGACGGTCGCCAGGATCTGGGTCGAGGTCGAGTTGAAGCCGGCCTCCTTGAACACCGTCGGCGCGTAGTAGATCACGGCGTTGATGCCGCTGAGCTGCTGCAGGAAGAACAGTCCCATGCCGACGACCAGCGCCGGCCGTACCGTCGGGCTGAGCAGGTCGCCCCAGGTGCCGGGCCGGGTCCGTTGCTGCGCCGCCTGGCGTATGCTCGCGAGCTCCGCATCGACCGCCGGATCATGCGGCGCGAGCTCGCGAATCCGCGCGATCGCCAGGCGCGCCTCCTCGGTGCGGCCCTGCAAGGCGAGCCAGCGCGGCGTATCGCCCATGCGATACATCCCGACGAGCAAGGCGAGCGCCGGCAATACGCCCATCACGAACATCAGCCGCCAGGACTCGGAAAACGCGAAGCCGACGAGATAGGCGCCGAGAATGCCGAGCGTGATCGCCAGCTGATAGATCGAGACCAGCATGCCGCGCTTCTCGGCAGGCGCGCTTTCGGAAATGTAGAGCGGCGCCACCATCGCGGCGATGCCGACAGCAAGACCCAGCAGCAGGCGCGAGGCCGTCAGGATCCAGACCGCACCGGCTGCGGCCGAGAGCAGCGCTCCTGCCGCGAAAAGCACGCCGGCGACCAGCAGCAGGGCGCGGCGGCCATAGGTTTCGGTGGTCCGGCCCGCCAAAAGCGCCCCACCCAGGGCCCCGAGCGGGACGGCGGCCGTCATCAACCCCTCGTCGAACGGGTTGATGGTGAATTCCCCGCGCAGCAGATGCAGCGCGCCGGCGATGACACCCTCGTCGAAGCCGAACAGGAACCCTGCGATGCCGGCGATAGCGGCTATGAAGTAGATCATCATCTGCGCCTTGCGTGACGTGAGTTGGCGCGCCTCAGCGCAGCAGGCCGTTCGCCACCTTGCGGAAGGCGGTGACGATGTCGCTTTCATCGGCCTCGGTCAGGGTCGAGCCGATAGCGAGCAGGGCGCCGCGCGCCTGGAACTCGTCGCAGCGCGGCAAGGCCCCCATGCCGTAGTCATAATCCTTCGCGAAGGCGTTGGCGGGATGCGTCCAGGGGAAGCCGTCGCGGCTGTTGGAGCGGCGCTGCACCAGGCTCGGAACGTTGAAGTACCAGTGCATGCCCCATTCCTGCATGGTGATGCAGGCGAGGCTGCCCGGCGGACCGGCGATGCCCTCGGCGCGCAGCGCCTCGACGAAGCGCCGCGCCAGGGCGGCATCGGGCAGCAGCATCAGCAGGAACGGCCCGGTATCGCCGGCCGGATCCGGGATATGGCGGAAGTCGAGGCCGGGCAGATCGGCCAGCTGCGCGCGGATGCGCCATTTCGAGGCCCGCATCGCGCCGGTGATCCGCGGCAGCTTGCGCATCTGTGCCAGCGCCATCGCGCCGGCGAGCTCCGACATGCGCGCGCCCATGCCCCAGAGCTGGCAGTTCTCATCGGAGGAGTCGAGCCGGCCCTTCTCGTTGCGGGGATAGCCGAGATCGTGCAGCGCCACGATGCGCCGGAACAGCGCGTCATCCTCGGCGACGAGCATTCCGCCATCGCCCGAGGTCATGTTCTTGTTCAGCTGGAAGCTGAAGATGCCGATATCGCCGAAGCGTCCCACCGCTCGCCCGCCGACCGAGGCCCCCGCCGCCTGGGCGCAATCCTCGACCAGGCCGAGCCCATAGGCGCGGCAGATCTCGGCGATCTCGGCGATCCGGCCCGGCGCGCCGCTCATATGGACGCACAGCACGGCGCGGCTATGGGGCCCGATCTTGCGCTTGAGATCTTCGGGATCGATGCAGAAGGTCTCATCGATGTCGACCAGGCGGGGAATGGCGCCGGTCCGCACCACCGCCGAGAGGCAGCTCACCCAAAGATAGCCGGGGACGAAGACTTCGTCGCCGGGGCCGACTCCGAGCGCCGACAGCGCGATCGTCAGGGCAGCCGTACCCGACGACACGCCGAGGGCGTTGCGATGCCCGAAGGCCTCGCACCATTCCCGTTCCAGCGTCTCGACCATGTGCTGCGGGTCGGGGCCGTAGAAGCGGAACGGGCTGCGCGCCCGTACGACGCGGTCGACCAGCTCGCGCTCTTCTTCGCCGATCCAGTGCACGCCCGGCAGCTCCCAGGGGAGCGGCTCGCGTCGGACCGGGGCACCGCCGTCGATGGCGAGCCGATTGGCCCGCTCCTGACCAATCCGCGATCCCGTTTCGGCCAGATCGGTCATGCGGTTCTCCTGTCAGAAACTCATCAGCTTCGGGTGGCCTGAGCATTGCGTTCCGCAAATGTTGATCTGGCCGATACAGTTTGTAACATGAATTGGACCGGCAAGACTGTCATTTATGTTTGGAAAAAATCGGAAATGATTAGAAAATTTTGGACCGATAGGTCTATTGAGCCAATTGTATTGATTTTGACTCTAATTGTATCGGGCGGATTCACGTTCGGATTCGGAATAGCGTCTGTTGCGGGTGTTCTGGATATTATAAAGAGCAAATTTGAACTTTCCGAAAGCGGAGAGCAATTCGTCGTTGGTGTCCTGGTGCTGGGCTGCTTTCTGGGTGCCGCCGGTGCCGGCCCGATCTCGGCAGGCTGGGGCCGGAAGCGGACGATCATGCTGGCGGCCGCGCTCGGCGGGCTCGGCTATACGCTGATCCTGGCCGGGCTCGGACTCGCCGGATTGCTGCTCGGGCGCAGCCTTGCCGGGCTTTGCATCGGCCTGATCTCGATGGTGGTGCCGATGTACGCGGCCGAGACGACGCCGGCGCAGCGGCGCGGCGCCGTGGTCTCGATGTTCCAGCTCGCCATCACGCTCGGCATCCTCGGCGCCTACGGGGCCACGCTCGCCTTTGCCGCGTCCGTGCCCTGGCAGCTCCTGCTCGGCGCCGGTATCCTCCCCCTGGGCCTCGTTCTGCTGGCGATCCTGGCCCTGCCGGAAAGTCCGCGCTGGCTGGCGGCGCGCGGCGATCCGGCTGCGGTGCAGCGGGCGACGCATACGCTCGGCCTCTCCGATGAGTGGCAGGACATGCCGGTCGCCACTGCCGGGGCCGGCGGCGGTGCCCCGTTCCGGCGCGGCAGCACCGCTGCGGTGCTCGTGCTCTGCAGCACCCTCTTCGTGCTGCAGAATCTGAGCGGCATCGACGGCATCCTCTATTATGCGCCTCGCATTTTCCAGGAGCTCGGCTTCTCGGCCGGAACCGCTGCCCTGGCCGCGACCTTCGGCCTTGGCCTGGTCAACGTGCTGGCGACGATCGCCGCCATCGCCATGGTCGACAGATTGGGCCGCCGGCCGCTGCTGATCTTCGGCTCGGCCGCGATGTCGATCGGACTCGCCGCGGTCATCGTCGCCTCCCAGCTCGGCTGGCCCTGGATCGGCCTGGCCGGGCTCGCCGTCTTCATCGCGGCCTTCGCCCTCAGCCTCGGCCCGCTGCCCTATGTGCTGATGTCGGAGCTGTTCCCGACGGCGATCCGCGAAGCCGGCATCGCCATGGCCTCGGCGACGAGCTGGCTGTTCAACGCGCTGATCGCCTTCACCTTCCTGTCGCTCGTGGCCGCGATCGGCCTCTCGGGGGCGATCGGGCTGTTCCTGGTGGTCTGCCTGCTCTCGCTCGGCTTCTGCCTCGCCTTCACGCCGGAGACGCGCGGAGTCCGGCTCGAGGAGATCGAGGCGGCGGTGCTCGCCGGCCGGCCCCTGCGGCAGATCGGCGGCTGAGGTCGTAGCCTTGCCGGCCCGGACGGCGCCGGCTCCGAAGCCAAGGCTGCAACCGCGGGCTCTTCGGCGCGGAAAAGCCCGGGTTTTCGGTTGGATTGCGGCAGCGCCGCGTCCATCATCGCGGCATGATCGACCTGCGCAATATCGAGACCTTCTTCTGGGCGGCGGCGCTTGGCAGCTTGCGCGCCGCCTCGGAAAAGCTCGGCACCACCCAGCCCGCCGTCTCGCAGCGCATAGCGTCGCTGGAGGCGGCGCTCGGCGTGCGCCTGTTCGAGCGCGATGCGCGCGGGGTGACGTTGACGGCCAAGGGGCATGAACTGCTCACCCATGCCGAGCGGATGATGCAGGTCCGGCGCGACATGATGCAGGCCGCACGTGACCAGACCACGATGAGCGGCATGCTGCGCATCGGCGTCGCCGAGACGATCGTCCAGACCTGGCTGCCGAAGCTGATCGAGGAGGTACATGTCGCCTATCCCGCGATCGTGCTCGAGATCGAGGTCGACAGCTCGCATATCCTGCAATCCCATCTGATGGCGCGGCAGATCGACCTCGCCTTCCTGCTCGGGCCCGTGCTCGAGGCGCGGGTGGAGAATTTGCCGCTCTGCACCTATCCGCTCGCCTGGGTGGTGAAATCCTCGGTCGATCTCGGTCCCGGCCCGGTGCCGCTCGCCGAGGTCGCGACCCTGCCGATCATCACCTATGCCTCGAACAGCGCGCCTTATCGGCAGGTGCGCGACATGCTGATGCGCGTCGGCATCTCGACGCCGCGCATGTATGGCAGCGCCTCGCTCTCGATGGTGGTGCGCATGGTGCTCGACGGTATCGGCTCCGCCGTGATCACGCCGGTTTTCCTGGGCAAGGAGCTGGAAAGCGGCGAACTGCGCCTGCTCGACGTCGAGGCCGATCCGCTGCCCGACCTGATCTTCATGGCGAGCTGGATCGACGGTCCCGACAGCTATCCGGCGCGCATCATCGCCCGGATGGCGCAGCAGGTCGCAGCACGCGACCGCATTGCGCGCAGCCAGGTATAAATCTGCTTTATACCCCCCTTCCAAACATACAATTGGACAGAAACCGCCCCGATGTCCTGCAATGATGCGGCAAGACGGCTGTAAAGCCGCGGCAGAGGGGAAGTCGTCATGATCCATCGAAAGGCCAGATTCCGGCCGGCGACGCATTATGCGCGGGCCCTGCCTGCGATGCCGGTTTGACACTCATCCAATGATCGTTCCTTCCCCAACGACAGGCGCTGAGTTGTTTGCCGCCCGACGCGACGCGTTATTTGCCCTGGCGCGGCAGCGCGCCCTCGGGGCGGTCGTGGTTTTCGGCCATGGCAGCGCTCTCGGGGCGGGAACGGCCTCGCATGGCGCGCTGCGCTTCCTCAGCGGCTGGGATAGCCGCGAGAGCCCATCACTTCTCGTTATAGCCCCGGACCGGACGCATCTTCTCGTCGGCAGCCCGTTCATGCTGCCGCTCGCCCGTCAGCTTCGGCGGGATCTCGTCATCCACGATGTCCGCCCCGATGGCTGGGGGGCCGTGCTGGCGACGCTGCTGCCGCCGGGCGAGGGCATGGGCACGATCGGCTTCGCCGAAATGCCGCTGCGTATCCATGACGCGATGGTCGGCGTGCGTCCCGGGCGCGATCCTTCGCTCGATCTGGAGCTTTCGCGCCTGCGGCTGGTCAAGGACGAGGTGCAACTGCGCCGGCACCGGGCCGCCGCCGCGCTCTGCGACGAGCTCTTCGCGGCGCTCGGCAAGGAGCTTTCCAATCGCCGTCCGGCTTGGCAGATCCAGCTCGACCTCGAGACACAGGCGCGCCGCAATGGCGCCGAATACTGCCGCACCTGGCTCACCATCGCGCCGGAAGCGGATTATTGTCGCTACTGGCGCGAGGAGACCGAGCGCATTCCCGAGCCCGGCGACCAGGTTCTGCTCGGGGTCGCGTTGACCCTCGACGGACATTGGGGGCACGGCATCAGGATGGGCAGCATCGGCCCGCAGAAGCCGGAGCACGCCGCTCTCGCGGCGCAGGTCGAGGCGATGCTCGTCGCCGGGATGGCGGCGCTGCGCCCCGGCCTGCCGCTGGCCGGTGTCGAGGCCGCCATGGAAGCGCGCCTGCGCGACGGCGCTCTGCTGGCGGCCCATCCGGACATGGTCCGCTTCCGCGGCGGCCACGGTCTCGGCTTCTCCTATGAGGAACCGCTCCTGACCGAGGCCTTCCGCCAGCATTTCGACCGCGGAGCTCCTCCGGCGACGGATCATGGGATCGAGCTCGCCGGCGGCATGCTGTTCGAACTCCATCCGAACATCTTCCTGCCCGGCCTGGGCGGCGCGGCGCTCGGCGAGATGGTTCTCGTCACGCCCGAAGGGCCCGAATGCCTGCTGCGTTTTCCGCGCGCTTGCGCGGTCTGGCCGTGAATTTCTCGCTTCACCCGTCCACCAACCTAAGCAAGGGGAACGACCGATGAAACCAGTCATGATTGCCGCGGCTCTGCTCGCCGCCACGGCCGCCAGCGCCCAGGACCTGCCGAAGACCAATCTCAAGATCGTCGGCGGCCTCAGCAACCTGACCGCCTATCAGGACTATGAGCAGCCCTTCTGGACCAAGACGATCCCCGAAAAGTCCAAGGGCCAGGTGACGGCCGAGATCAAGGGCTTCAACGAGATGGGCCTGAAGGGGCCTGAGCTCCTGCGCCTGATGTCGCAGGGCGTCGTCGAATTCGGCACCGCGACGCTGTCCTATTTCGCCAGCGACAACCCGATCAACGAGGCGATCGACCTCGCCGGTCTCGCTCCCGACGTGAAGACCGCCCGCGCCATCACCAAGGCCTTCGAGCCCGCCTATGCCAAGTTCTATGGCGAGGGCTCAAAGGTCCGCCTGCTCGGCATCTCGCCCTATCCGGCGCAAGTGCTGTTCTGCAACGCCGATATGAAGGGTCTCGCCGACCTCAAGGGCAAGAAGGTCCGCACTTCCAGCCGTACCCAGGCCGAGTTCGTCGAGGCCTTCGGCGGCTCCAGCGTCACCATGGCCTTCGGCGAGGTCGTCCCGGCCCTGCAGAACAAGGTCGTGGATTGCGCCATCACCGGCTCGCTCTCCGGCTACTCGGCCAAGTGGTACGAGGTCGCCACGCATCTGCTGGCCCTGCCGATCAACTGGAACCAGCAGATCCATGCCGTGAACCAGAAGGCCTGGGAAAAGCTCGACCCCAAGGTCCAGGCTTTCATCACCACCAATATCGACACGCTGGTGAACGACATCTGGGATGCCGCGGCCAAGCAGACCCAGCTCGGCTATGACTGCAACACCGGTGCCGCCGCCTGCACCCTGCCGGTCAAGGGCAAGATGGTGCTGGTCACGCCGAGCGATGCCGACAAGGCGCTGCTCAAGAAGGTCCTTGCGGATCAGGTCCTGCCCAAATGGGCCGCGCGCTGCTCGGCCGACTGCGTGACGAGCTTCAATGCCACCGTCGGCAAGGAACTCGGCCTGGCCGCCGCCAAGAAGTAACGCCGATCCGGGGAGGCCGGCGTTCTGCCGGCCTCCATCCGATCAGGTCCAGTGGAACGCAAGATCATGACCCCATCCCCCACAATTGGCCTACTGGCGCGCCTGAGCGGCTATGCCGAGACCATATCGCGCGTTGCGGTATGGTTCGGCGGCGCGCTCACCATCGCCAGCGTTCTCCTGATCTCGGTGGATGTGCTGATCCGCAAATTCCTCGGCTGGACCGTGGGCGGTGCGGACGAGCTCTCGAGCTACGCCTTCGCCATCGCGACCTCCTGGTCCTTCGCCTTCGCGACGCTGCAGCGTGCGAATGTCCGGGTCGACGTTCTCTACCAGTATCTGCCCGTCCGGCTTTCCGCGGTGCTCGACTGGCTTTCGCTGGTCGCGCTCGGCGTCTTCATGGCCGTGCTGACCTTCTACGCCTATGACGTGGTCGGCGCCTCGCTGGCGCAGGGCTCGCGGGCGAACACCCCGCTGGCTACCCCGCTCGCCATTCCGCAGGGGCTCTGGTTCCTGGGCCTCGTCGCGATGTGCGTGGTGCTCGCCCTGATGCTGCTGCGCTCCTCGGTCGCGCTCGTCACCGGCGACATCGCCACGGTCAAGGCCATAGGCGGTGTGCGTTCAGCCCAGGAGGAAGCCGACGAAGAGGCGGCTGCCGGCGAGCGCATGGTCAAGGGGGACGCGGCATGATCTCGACCACCCTCATTCTGCTTCTCGTCCTGATCGGCCTTTCCATTCCGGTCGGTGCGGCGCTTGGTCTGCTCGGCCTGATCCTCGATCCCGCCTTCTCGATGCTGCCGCTGACGCGCGGTATCGGCGAGATTGCCTGGAGCACCAACAACGAGTTCCTGCTCGTCGCGATCCCGCTCTTCATCCTCCTCGGCGAGGTGCTGTTGCGCGCCGGTTTCGCCGAGCGCATGTACGGCGCCATGAGCCTCTGGCTCTCCTGGCTGCCGGGCGGGCTGATGCACGCCAATATCGGCGCCTCCGCTCTGTTCGCGGCCACCTCCGGTTCGAGCGTCGCGACCGCCGCGACGGTCGGCACGGTGGCGCTGCCGCAGATCAAGCGCTACGGCTACAATGAGCCGCTCTTCCTCGGCAGCCTGGCCGCGGGCGGCACGCTCGGCATTCTGATCCCGCCTTCGATCAACCTCGTCATCTATGGCGTGCTGACCAATTCGTCGGTGCCCAAGCTCTATCTCGCGGGCATCATTCCGGGCCTGCTCCTGGCTGGGCTGTTCATGCTGACCGTCGTCATGGGCTGCGTAGCGAAGCCGGAATGGGGCGGGCGCCGGATCACCGCGACCTGGGGCGAGCGCTTCGCCAGCCTCGTCCATCTCGCGCCGCCGCTCGGCATCTTCTTCCTCGTCGTCGGCTCGATCTATGCCGGACTCGCCACGCCGACCGAGGCTGCGGCGCTCGGCGTGCTCGGAGCGCTCATCCTCGCGGCCTGGTCGCGGCGCCTGACGCTCACCATGCTGCGCGACGCGGTCGAGGGCACGATGAAGGCGAGTGCGATGATCATGCTGATCATCGTCGCGGCAGCCTTTCTCAACTTCGTGATGTCGGCGACCGGGATCACCGATGCGATCACCAGCTCGATCTCCGGCCTCGGCTTCTCGCCGGTGCAGATGCTCCTCGTGATCGTGGTCTTCTACCTGATCCTCGGCTGCTTCATGGAGACGCTCTCCATGATGATCACGACGATCCCGATCGTCGCGCCGATCATGATCGCGCTCGGCTATGATCCGATCTGGCTCGGCATTCTGATCATCGTGCTGGTCGAGGCCGCGCTGATCACGCCTCCGGTCGGGCTGAACCTGTTCGTCGTGCAGAGCCTGCGCAAGAGCGGCTCGATGGGCGCGGTCATCGTCGGCAGCCTGCCCTTCGTCGCCGCCATGGCGGTGCTGCTCGTGCTGCTGGCGCTCTTCCCCGACCTCGCCCTCTTCCTGCCCCGCGTCTTCGGCTAGGCGCGGACATTTTCCCCCGAGAACCATTCCACAGGTCATCATGGAACTGAATTTCGCCATCGAATCCAGCGGTGCCTCGCAGCCGCTGACGGTCAATCTGACCGAGCTCGTGGTCGCCGGCTGGGCGGGACGCGACCAGGCCGCCATCGAGCATCATATCGAGGAACTCGCCGCCATCGGCGTGCCGCGACCGAGCTCCGTACCGCTCTATTACCGCGTCGCCGAAAACCTGATGACGCAGGCCGACCGTATCCAGGTCGTCGCGACCGAGAGCTCCGGCGAGGTCGAGACCTTCGTCTTCAGCGCCGGCGGCGAGATGTATGTCAGCCTTGCCTCCGACCATACCGACCGCAAGCTTGAGACGATCGGCGTCGCGCTTTCCAAGCAGATCTGCGCCAAGCCGATCGCCCGCAATGCCTGGCGCTTCGCTGATGTCTCCGGGCATTGGGACGAGATGATCATCCGCGCCTTCATCGAGGAAGGTGGGGCACGCGTTCTCTATCAGGAAGGTCCGCTCGCGGCACTGCGTCCGCCGCTGGAGCTGATCGCCGGCTTCACCGGCGGTGCCCGGCTGCTGCCTGAAGGCATCGGCATGATCTGCGGTACCGTTGGCGCGATCGGCGGCATCCGCCCGTCGCCGAGCTTCAGCATGGAACTGTTCGACCCGGTGCTGGGCCGCACCATCCGGCACGCCTACCGCACCGAAATCCTGCCTGAGGTGGCCTGAGCCGATGATCGGGTCCCTGGCCGAGCTGCGTGCCGCCCTCGACGAGGGCCGCACGACTTCCCTCGCCCTCGTCGAGGGAGCCCTGTCGCGCGCGAAGGCGCCGGAAGGGGAGGGTGCGCGCGTCTTCACCGCGCTCCATGAGGAGCAGGCGCGCGCCGCCGCCCGCGCCTCGGACGTGCTGCGGCAGGCGGGCTATCCGCGCTCGCCCATCGAAGGGCTGCCGGTCTCGGTCAAGGACCTGTTCGACATCAAGGGCGAGACGACGCGCGCCGGCAGCGTCGCCCTCGACGGCGCCGCGCCGGCGCAGCAGGACGCGCCGGCGGTGCAGCGTCTCGTCGCCGCCGGGGCGATCCTCATCGGCCGCACCAACATGACCGAGTTCGCCTTCCCCGGCCTCGGTCTCAACCCGCATTACGGCACGCCGCTCAACCCGTTCGACCGTTCGACCGGCCGCATCCCTGGCGGCTCCTCGTCAGGCGCCGCCGTCTCGGTGACGGATGGCATGGCGGCCGCCGCGCTCGGCACCGATACCGGCGGCTCGGTCCGCATCCCCGCCGCCTTTTGCGGCCTGACCGGCTTCAAGCCGACGGCGCGCCGGGTTTCGCGCCAGGGCGCCGTGCCGCTTTCCACCAGCCTCGACTCGGTCGGGCCGATCGCGCCCACCGTGGCCTGCTGCGCCACGCTCGACGCGATCCTGTCGGGCAGTGGCGCGGACGTCCCCGCACCGGCGAGCCTGGAGGGCCTGCGTCTCGCCGTGCCGACGACACTGGCGCTCGACGCCATGGACGCGACCGTCGCGGCCGCCTTCAAGGCCGCACTCGCCAGCCTTTCGCAGGCGGGTGTCCGGATCAGCGAGATCGCGGTGCCCGAGTTCGCCGCGCTCGCCGGTATCAACGCCCGAGGCGGCTTCACCGCCGCCGAGGCCTGGCACTGGCATCGCGAATTGATCGAACGCGAAGGGGATCGCTACGATCCGCGCGTTTCCGTTCGCATCCGGCGCGGCAAGGAGCTTTCGGCAGCCGATTATATCGACCTGCTCGAGACCCGCGCCGCCTGGATTACCGCGGTCGAGGCCCGGATCGCGCCCTTCGACGCGCTGATCATGCCGACCGTGCCGGTGATCGCGCCGAAGCTCGCCGAGCTCGAGGCCGACGATGCCCACTTCGCCACGACCAACCTGCTCGTGCTGCGCAATGCGACCCTGATCAACTTCCTCGACGGCTGCGCCCTCTCGCTGCCCTGCCATCGCCGGGGCGAGGCGCCCGTCGGGCTGATGCTCGCGGCCGCGGGCGGCCAGGACCAGCGGGTCCTCGCCATTGGACAGGCCGTCGAACAGGCGCTCGCCGCGGCGCGCGCCTGAGCGTTTTCCCAAGGACTTTTCAGATGACCCAATCCGTTGTTTCCGCTTCCTTGCAGGCTAGGCTGGCGGCGCGTTCCGGCGCCTTCACCGGCCCGACGGCCAACCTCGCCCCCGGCTGCGTCCAGGCCAATCTCGCCATCCTGCCGCGCGAGCTCGCCTATGATTTCCTGCTGTTCTGCCAGCGCAACCCGAAGCCCTGTCCGCTGGTCGGCGTCTCCGAAGTCGGCGACCCGTTCCTGCCGGTGCTCGGGCACGACCTCGACATCCGCAGCGACCTGTCGCGCTACCGCGTCTGGAAGAAGGGCGAGCTCGTCGACGAGCCGACCGATATCCGCGACATCTGGCGCGATGATCTCGTCTCCTTCCTGATCGGCTGCTCCTTCTCCTTCGAGGAGGCGATGCTGGCGGCGGGCCTGTCGGTCCGGCATATCGAGCAGGGCAGCAATGTCCCGATGTACCGCACCTCGATCCCGACCAATCCGGCGGGGCGCTTCTCCGGGCCGCTGGTCGTCTCAATGCGGCCGCTGAAGCCGGCCGATGCGATCCGCGCGGTCCAGATCACCTCGCGCTTCCCCTCGGTCCACGGTGCGCCGGTCCATCTCGGCGATCCCGCCCAGATCGGCATCGCCGACATCGCCAAGCCCGATTACGGCGACGCGGTCGAGATCCGGCCGGGCGAGATCCCGGTCTTCTGGGCTTGCGGCGTCACTCCCCAGGCGGTGATCGCCAGCATCCGCCCGGATTTCTGCATCACCCATGCGCCGGGCCATATGCTGGTCACCGACGTGCCGAACGGCTCGCTCGCCATCGGCTGAGGCCGAGCACACCTGGAGTAGGGCGGGGGCGCCTTGCACCTCGCCCAAGAATCTGCCGCCTGGCGAAGCAGGGCGCCGTTTGCATTGGCCAGGTTCCGCCGGCGGCAGTAGGCCGCGCTGCCGTACGAAGTGTCGATCGGCAGGGCCCCGGTCCCCGACCCTCATACGGCGATGCGGGCCGATCGCCTTGCTTGCATCCCGACCTGCCGGGACGCGCTTTGCCGATTGACAAGGTGTACAATTTCGAGTTGCATTAAAGGCGCGAAACAAGCGTAAAATTGTATCTGCGGTGACTTGGCCCGGACTTCGGGGACGCCTTGCCTCGACATGGCAGGCTCGTCACGCGTCCCGGCTGTATCGGCTTGCTATCGGTCAATCCACTGTGCGCGGGGGGCGACATGGCTGGTTTGCTGGTCAAGGTGCGCGGCGACGCAAAGGCTTTCCAGAAACAGGCCGCCGCCGCCGGGCCTGTGGTCGAGCTGATCCTGACGGTGCCGGCGGCGGCCACGGGGCGAGGCGTCGCCGCGAGCGGCCAATCGACCTGGTTCAAGATCGGCGCAGGCATTTCGGCGGAAAACGCCTGGGACGATGCGCATGCCATATTGGGCAATGCCGCAGGGTTCGGCGCCTCGGACTCGGCGCAGATCGAGGCCGTCGAGCCCGAAATCGAGCAGAAATGGCTTGCCGAGAGTCCCGGCGACGCGGCGCGAGCCGGAGCCCTGCGCGGCGCAGCGGCCAATCTCTGCGCATTCGACGACCAGGACGGCGGCGGCGGCAAAGCCGTTGTCCCGCGCCGCGTCGCCTGGAACCTCGACGATGATTTCAGCCGGCTCAGCCGGGCCCGCGACAAGGTCGGGACGGCGCAGCAGAAGATCCGCATCGCCCATCTCGACACGGGCTACGATCCCGATCACGTCACCTTGCCCCGCCATCTGCTGACGGCCTTGCAGGCGAATTTCGTCGCCGGCGAGGACCCCAAGGACGCGGTCGACCGGATTCCGCCCGGTGGGTCGCCCTTCGCCAATCCCGGCCACGGGACCGGCACGCTTTCGCTCCTGGCCGGCAATCGGATCAACAAGCCGCCGGGTTTCCCGGGTTTTGAGGATTTTCTCGGTGGCGCCCCGCTCGCGGAGATCATCCCGATCCGGATTGCCGACTGGGTCGTACGCTTCACCACGGGCACGATCGTGCAGGGCATCGAGCATGCCCGCCGCAACGGCGCGCATGTGCTGTCGATGAGCATGGGCGGGGTGACCTCCCAGGCGCTGACCGATGCGGTGAATCTCGCCTATGACGAGGGTCTGCTGCTCGTCACTGCCGGCGGCAACAATATTTCCGGGGCGCCGAGCCCGAAAACCATCGTCTATCCCGCACGCTACAAGCGCGTCATCGCCGCCTGCGGCGTGATGGGGGACGGGCGCGCCTATACAGGGCTCTCTCCCTTCACCATGCAGGGCAATTTCGGGCCGCGCGAGAAGATGGACACCGCGATCGGCGCCTACACGCCGAACGTCCCCTGGGCCCAGATCCATTGCGGCGGGATCGTCGACATGAACGGCGCCGGCACTTCGGCGGCGACGCCGCAGGTCGCGGCGGCAGCGGCCCTCTGGCTGGCGTATCATTGGGCGGTCGTCAAAGCCTATCCGAAGGCCTGGATGCGGATCGAGGCCACGCGCAAGGCGCTGTTCGAAGCGGCCGCCAAGAGCACTGCGCGCATGGATGTGGCCGAGACCTTCGAAAAGATCGGCCAGGGCGTACTGAATGCCGAAGCGGCGCTCGCGATCGCGCCGGCGCGCGCCGGCGATCTGACCAAGCTGCCGCCCTCCGATCCGAGCTGGCCCTGGCTCAGCCTGCTCTTCGGTCAGGGCGGCGTCGAACTCGCGGCCGGGGCGGATCAGAGGCGCCGGGCCATGTTTGCTCTGGAGCTGACGCAGATGGCCCAGCGTGTCGCGGCGGTCGAGCAGGCGCTGCCCTCGCCGGAACGCCCCGTGGACGCGATCGGTCCGGCCGAACGGAACCGCTATCTCGAAGCGGCGCTCGACGCCGGCAATCCCTCCAAGGCCCTGCGGGCCGAGCTGGAGCAGCATCTCGGACGGCAGGCGGCTGCGGCTCCCGCTGCCGCGCCGGCACGCGTCCACCGCATTCGCCGCAAGATCGTCGAACCGGGCGCGCCGCCGCGCCGGCTTCGCGTCTTCGCGCTCGACCCCAGCATGGCCAAGCGGCTCGACACGCTGCCAGTCAACGAGACCGTGCTCACGCTGCCCTGGGACGATCATCCCGAGGCCGGCGCAGATGCGCCCGGTCCGCTCCGGCCCGGCCCGGTCGGGGAGTATCTCGAGGTCGTCGATATCGATCCGGCTTCCGGCAAGGCCTATGATCCGATCGATCTCAACCATCCTTGGCTGCTCGCGCAGAACGGCGTGGCCCCTTCCGAGGGCAATCCGAAGTTCCACCAGCAGATGGTCTATGCGGTTGCCATGAAGACCATCGGCGCCTTCGAGAAGGCGCTCGGGCGCCGGGCGCTCTGGGCGCCTCTGCGCCGGCGCAAGGCCGATGGCAGCTATGTCGGCGAATTGCCGGTGCGCCGGCTGCGCATCTATCCCCATGCGCTGCGTGCGGCGAACGCCTATTACAGCCCGGACAAGGTGGCGCTGCTCTTCGGCTATTTCCCGGCCGCGTCGAAACAGGGCGATGCCACCGCGCCCGGCAGCATGATCTTCAGCTGCCTGTCCAGCGACATCATTTCGCATGAGATGTCGCATGCCTTGCTCGACGGACTGCATCGCCGCTTCCAGGAGAATTCCAATCCCGACGTCGCGGCCTTCCATGAGGGCTTTGCCGACATCGTCGCGATCTTTCAGCATTTCACCATTCCCGAGCTCGTGCGTTTCGAGATCGGAAGGGCGCGCGGTCGTCTGAATGCGGCGACCATGCTGGCCGGTCTCGCCGCCCAGTTCGGCGAGGGGCGCGGCATCGGCGGCGCCTTGCGGAACTATCTCGGCGAGGAGACCAGGTCACGGCGCTACGCCACGACGACGGAGCCGCACGACCGCGGCGAGATCCTGGTTCTGGCGGTCTACGACGCCTTCCTCGCGATCGTGCAGCGCCGCACCGCCGATCTCATCCGGCTCGCTACGGGCGGCTCGGGAATCCTGCCCTCCGGCGCATTGCATCCGGATCTGGTCGATCGGCTCGGCGACGAGACCTGCAAGGCGGCCGATCAGGTCCTGCGCATGTGCATTCGCGCGCTCGACTACTGCCCGGCCGTCGACATCACCTTCGAGGAATATCTGCGCGCGATTATCACCGCGGATGTCGACCTCGTTCCTGACGATCCCTTCGGATACCGTGTCGCCTTCATGGAGGCCTTCCGCGCGCGTGGCATCCCGATGCGCAGCGTGCGGACCGTGTCCACGGAGAGCCTGACCTGGAACACGCCCGAGATCAACGATCCGCCCTGGGTGGCGAAGGCGTTCGCCGGGATCGATTTCGACCTGGAGCGGCGCGCGAGCCATCACGAGCTCGTCCTCGCCAACGAGGATAATCGCTGGACGCTCTGGCGTATGCTGGATCAGGCCTTCGCCGCCGATCCGGAGGCCTGTCGTGATCTCGGGCTCGAGCCGAAGCTTCCGCGCTTCGACGCGCATGGCAGGATCGCGAGCCCGGCCAAGAGCGCGACCACGTTCGAGGTCTTCAGCGTTCGCCCGGCGCAGCGGATCGGACCGGATGGCACTTTGCAGCGCACCATCGTCGCCGTCGTGCATCAACGTCGCCCCGTGCCCTTCGATGGTAAGGACGTGGCGAACGGCTTCTTCTGGTTCCGCAGCGGCGCGACGCTGATCCTCGATGCCAATGGCGGCAAGCCGGTCATTCGCTATGCCGTGGTCAAGAACGCCGACAGTCAGCGCCGCCTCGAAGAGCAGATGCGCATGGAAACCGGGGGCGGGCCGGCATCGCTGCGGTCGCTCTATTTCGGCGGCTTGGACCGCGAGCCCTTCGCCATGATGCACGCCGAACGCGGGGAGCACGACCATGGCTAGGGCGCAGCGAAAGGCCGCAGCAAGCGAGCCGGGCCATGGCTCGGCTTCCGGGGCCGCTGCCGCTTCGGCGGCGCACGGCTTTACCGTCAGGCATTATTGCCAGGGCATTGGCGATTGCCATCTTCTGAGCTTCCCGCGGGAGGATGGCGGACGCTATTTCGTGCTGATCGATTGCGGCGTCCATTTCCTCGTCAAGGGCGGCGCCGACACAATGCGCGAGGTGGTCGCCGATATCGCTCGGACGACCAGGCGCATCGATCTCCTGGTGGTGACCCATGAGCACATGGATCATGTGTCGGGGTTCGTCAGCGCGGCCGAGGCTTTCAAGGGCATCCATGTCGAGGATGTCTGGTTCGCCTGGACGGAGGATCCGAACGATCCGATGGCGCGCGAGCTCGACCGATATAAGGGCCGGGCGATGGCGGCCCTGCAGGTCGCGGGCGCAAGATTGGCGGGGCTGAGCCGGCCCAGCGCCCATCTCGACGCACTCGGCAAATGCCTCGCCCAGGTCATGGGCTTCTATTTCGGCGCGGCGGGCGACAATGTCCGCAGGGCCCGCAACGCCGCGCGCGACCTGGCGAAGGGCAAGGTCAGCTATCGGCAGCCGGGGGAAGGGCCGCTGGCCCTTCCGGGCGTCGCCGGTATCAAGGTCTATGTTCTGGGGCCGCCGCGCGAGCCTGCCCTGATCCGGGTGGAGGAGCGCGCCAGCGAGCTCTACGGTCTGGCCGGCGGTATCGGCATGGCGCAGGCCCTGCTGGGCTGCTCGGCCGGCGGCGACGGCGTTGCCGAGGACGATGGCTCGCCCTTCGATCCTGAAATCGGCTGGCCGCTCGCCGAGATCCTACCGCTGGCGGGAGGCGCCAAGCCGCCGAAACCCGCCGAGCTGCCGGATCGCCGAGCCGCTGCGCTGGTCGATCTGCTCCACGCCCATTATGCCGGGCCGGCGGCGCAGGGCCGGGGGAAGCAGGCGCCCGCCGCCGACCAGTCCTGGCGGCGGATCGACGGCGACTGGCTCGGCGTCTCGGCCGATCTGGCATTGCAGCTGGATCGCGGCGTGAACAATACCAGTCTGGTGCTGGCATTCGAGTTCGGCGATCGCCGGGTCGCGCTGTTCGTCGGCGACGCCCAGGTCGGCAACTGGCTTTCCTGGCAGGGTCTGGAATGGCAGGACGGGGCCGTCACTGGGCCGGACCTGCTGAAGCGCACCGTCTATCTGAAGGTCGGGCACCATGGCAGCCACAACGCGACCTTGAAGGCCAAGGGGCTGGAGTTGATGAACGATCCCGACTTCTCGGCCTTCATCCCGGTGAACGAGGCCGACGCCAAGGATATCGGCTGGACGGAAATGCCGTTCGCCGAGATCATCGACGCGCTCAAGCGCCGCGCGGGCGGTCGCGTGGTGCGTGCGGACGAACCCTGGCTGGCGAGTGGCGCGATCCCCGCGGCATTGGCCGGCAGCGGCTCCCTGCGGGCAGCACGCTGCAAGCCTGGCCTATGGGTCGAATTCGACATCGCCTGACCGGGGCGGCGGCGAACCGACGAAATTGCCCTTCGGGCTCGCGCAGTCGCTCCGTTCGACCGGCTGCGAACGGGCGTAAGGCGCGCTATCGGCGCGAAGGCGTCGTGCTCATGAACTCCCAGGTATGGTCGAAGGAACGGACGCCCGCCTGCGAGCCGAGCCCGGTCGCGTTGAGGGCCGAGGTTGCCTGGGCGAAGCGCACCGCGACCTCCGGCTCCATCTCGCGGCAGAGCGCCACCGCCATGCCGGCATTGAACGCATCGCCGCAGCCGCAGGTGCATTTGACCGCAATGTCGAAGGCCGGAACGCGGAAGCTCGTCCCATCGGCATGGTGATAGGAAGCGCCTTCTGCCCCCAGCGTGAAGATGCAGCATCGCGTGCCATAGTCGAAGAACTGGCTGGCCATGTCGGACAGGTCCCGACGGCCGGTCAGCGCCATGGCCTCCTCGACCGAGGGCATGAAATAGTCGGTATGGGGCAGGACGCGTGCGACCGCCGGCAGATCCTCGGGCGAGCCGGCGAAGACATCGACCGTGGTCACCGCGCCGGCCTGCTTGGCGCGCTGCAGCAGCCGGGCATTCTGGGCCGGATCCATTTTGTCCATCAGGCCGACGCCGCCGAGATGGACGATGCGCGCCTCGCAGACCGTCCCGAACGCTGCATCCGCGACGTAGAAGTCGCCCGTCGCCCCCTTCATATGC
Source organism: Allobosea sp. (assembly GCF_017308075.1). Classification (GTDB taxonomy): domain Bacteria; phylum Pseudomonadota; class Alphaproteobacteria; order Rhizobiales; family Beijerinckiaceae; genus Allobosea. Next base: position 12,187 of record NZ_JAFKFX010000027.1, on the reverse strand, counting down.
AGAGCGGGGCGCGAGCCGTCCCTGCGCGTCGTGACGATCGAGGACGAAGTCCTGGCACCGGCGATCTGCTGCATGCCGGAGATATCGACGCCGAACGCGCCCAAGCGCTCCAGCACCCAATGCCCCATCAGATCATCGCCGACGCCGCCGACCGCGAGGCAGGACAATCCCATCTTCGCGGCCGCGATCGCCGCGGTGCCGGCAGCACCCGACACGGCAAGCGTCAGCTCGTCGAGGAAGAAGGTGCCGCCGCCATCGGGGACCGCATCGAATGGCCAGCCGAGACAATCGAAAGTGTAGAAGCCGATCGAGGCGTAATCGTACTTCATCGGCCGCCATCCGCTGCCGCGATCGAGGGGGCGTCACTGCGAGGCTGGGCCGCATAGGCGCCCTCGGCAAGGCGAGCAGCGGCGATGCCGTCATTGGAGGTCGAAATCCGCATGGCCGTTCCTGCCCGCCGCCCCGACGTATCGGGCGGATTGTTGCGGACTTTTATGTCATATGAAGATCATATGTTCAAATGTATACGAGGCGGAATTGTGCTGCTCCAGCAGGTCGTTCCGGCCTGCGGCGCGAGGCCGGAGACGTGTCGGATCTGATACCGCGGCGCCATCTCCGGCACTGCGGGGGAAGAATGAGACAGGTCCGTTTGGCCGCATCGCGGAGCGGAACGGGGCCGACTGACAACCGCCGAAATCGGCAGGAGCCGAGCTCGGCATGAATGGAGAAACCATGGCCAGGAACGCGCGTCCCAAGCTCACCAAGTTCCAGGCCGACCAGAACGAGCTCAAGCTCAAGGCCGCCTGGCTCTATTTCGTCGAAGGGCACACGCAGGAGCAGGTCGCCGAGCAGATCGGCACGAGCCGGATCAAGGCCCTGCGCCTGCTCGCCGCGGCGCGCGAGGACGGCACGGTCAATATCTCGATCAATTCGCAGGCCGAATCGATCTTCGCGCTGCAGCGTCAGCTCGAACGCCATCTCAAACTGACCCAGGTTGTGGTGGTCCCGGCCAGCGCCCAGAGCGAGGCCAGCATCGCCGCCGTCGTCGGTCATGCGACCGGGCAATACATCTCGCAGCAGCTCTTCGCCGGTGCCACGGTCGCTGTCGGCTGGGGCGCGACGCTGAAAATCTGCATGCAGGCGCTCGCCTGGCGCGAGATCGAGGAGATGACGGTCGTGTCGCTGCTCGGCGGACTGACCAACGCCACCGCCGACAACCCGTCCGCAGTGTCCTGGCGGCTCGCCGATTTCTACAAGACCAAGCTCTATCAAATCGCTGCGCCGGTTTTCGTGCCGAGCTCCGAGCTTGCCAGAGAGCTCTGGGCGATCGCCGGGTTCCAGGAACTGCGCGAAAGGGCGCAGCGCAGCGATATCGCGCTGATCAGCGTCGGCAGCCTCGGCGAGGAAGCCTCGATCTTCCGGCGCGGCATCCTCGACAAGGCCGAGCTGAAGAGCCTGGCGGCGGCCGGGGCCGTCGGCGACGTACTCTGTCATTTCGTCGACGCCGAGGGGCGGCTCGTCGATCACCCGGTCAACCGGCGCGTCATGGCCGTCAGCCCGGCTGACCTGCACGGCGTCGGCACCGTCGTGATCTCCTCCGGAGGGGAGCGCAAGGCGCAGGCGATCCGGGCCGGCATCGCGGCGACCGAAGCGTCGGTCCTGATCACCGACACTTCAGCAGCAGGAGCGCTGCTCGATCTCGAGCCCCTGTAGCGGGCGCTTCTCGCTTCACCGGGGCCGATCGCTCCGGGCATCGGCGGCTCGCCAGGAGCCGCGAGCCCTCCGAGTTCACACCAGCATCGCCATCGGCTTCTCGATATAGCCCTTGAAGGCCTGGAGCAGCTCGGCGCCGAGCGCGCCGTCGACAGCGCGGTGGTCGGTCGAGAGCGTCACCGACATCACCGTCGCGACCGCGAGCTGGCCGCCCTTGACCACGGCGCGCTGCTCGCCGGCGCCGACCGCCAGGATCGTCGCATGCGGCGGGTTGATCACCGCGGCGAAATCCTTGATCCCGAACATGCCGAGATTGGAGACCGCGGTGGTACCGCCCTGGTATTCTTCGGGCTTCAGCTTGCGCGCCTTGGCGCGGGCCGCGAAATCCTTCATCTCGTTGGAGATCTGGCTCAGCGTCTTGTGGCAGGCGTCGCGCACGATCGGGGTAATCAGCCCGCCGGGGATCGAGACCGCGACGCCGACATCGGCATGCTTGTGCTTCAGCATCGCGCCATCGGTCCAGGAGACATTGGCGTCCGGCACGGCCCGCAGCGCCAGGGCGAGCGCCTTGATCACCATGTCGTTGACCGAGAGCTTGTAGGCCGGCTTGCCGTCCTTCTCCGGCGCCGCCGCATTGAGCTCGGCCCGCAGCTCCAGGAGCGCGTCGAGCTCGCAATCCAGCGTCACGTAGAAATGCGGGATGGTCTGCTTGGCCTCGGTCAGGCGGCGCGCAATCGTCTTGCGCATCCCGTCATGCCGGATCTCCTCGTAGGAGCCCGGCGCGAACAGTTTCTTGACCTGCTCATCCGAGGGGCCGGCGGCGAGCGGCGCGGAAGCGGGCTTCGCCGCAGCGGGCGCGGCCGGCGTTGGGACACTTGTCTGGGGGACAAGTGCACTGGCGAGCTTCGCTGCCGTGACGTCCCTTTCGAGGATGCGGCCATGCGGGCCGGAGCCCGCGATCGAGGCCAGGTCGAGACCGGCTTCGCGCGCGATACGGCGCGCGAGCGGGGTCGCGCGCACATCGCCGCAACAGGCCGGGACGGTCGCCGCCGACGCCGGCGGCGCGCCCGGCAAGGCGTCCGCAGGCTCCGCCTCCGTCGGTGCTGCCTGAGCCGGCTGGGCGATCTCGGCCAAGGCCGGTGCCCCCGCCGTGCCATGGGCCTCGCCCTCCCGATAGATCCAGGCGACGGCGGCGCCGACCGCGATGTCGACGCCTTCCTTGCCGGTGATGTCGCGCAGCACGCCGCTCGCCGGCGCGTCGATCTCCATCGCCGCCTTGTCGGTCTCGATCTCGAAGAGCACGTCGCCCTTCTCGACCTTCGCACCCTCCGCGAAGAACCATTTCGAGATGCGCCCGGTCGCCATGTCCATGTCGACCTTGGGGAGGATGACCTCGACCGGCATGATCAGCGCACTCCGCGCACGAGGTCGCGCGCCGCGGCGACGATGCCCGGCACCTGCGGCACCGCGGCCTTCTCGAGCTCGGGGTTGTAGGGAATCGGCGTCTCGGCGCCGCCGAGCCGCACGATCGGCGCGTCGAGCCGGTCGAAGGCCTCGCTCTCGGCGATCATCGCGCTGATCTCGGCGCCGATGCCGAGGGTCTTCACGCCCTCATAGACGCAGAGCAGCCGGTGGGTCTTGATGACGCTGGCGATGATCGTCGCATTGTCCATCGGCCGGATGCTGCGCAGATCGACGACCTCGACATCGATGCCCTCGGCGGCCAGGGTCTCGGCCGCTTCCAGAGCCTTGTGGACCATGATCGAGGTGGCGACGATGGTCAGGTCCGTGCCGCTGCGGCGGATCGCGGCCTTGCCGATCGGCACGGTGTAGTGCCCCTCCGGAACCGGCCCCTTCATCTTGTAGAGCAGCTTGTGTTCGAAGATCATCACCGGGTCGGGGTCGGCGACGGCCGCGAGCAGCATGCCCTTGGCGTCGTGCGGCGTTGCCGGCTGGATGACCTTGAGCCCCGGCACATGGCCGAGCCAGGCTTCGAGGCTCTGGCTGTGCTGCGCGGCAGCCCCGGTCCCCGAGCCGGCCGGGAAGCGCATCACGACCGGCACCGAAACGGCGCCGCCGAGCATGTAGCGCATCTTCGCCGCCTGGTTGACGATCTGCTCCATGGCGAGCGTGGCGAAATCCGAGAACTGGAATTCGAAGATCGGCCGCAGGCCGGTGACGGCTGCGCCGACCGCGACGCCGGCGCCGCCGAGCTCCGAGATCGGCGTGTCCATCACGCGCTCGGGCCCGAAGCGCTCGATCAGGTCGCCGGTGACCTGGAAGGCGCCGCCATAGACGCCGATATCCTCGCCCATCAGGACGACGCGCTCATCGGCTTCCAGCGCGATGGCCATCGCTTCCTGGATCGCCTGCGAATAGCTGAGTTCCCTGACCTCGGTGCTCATCACTGCTGTTCCGTGTAGACGTAGTCGGCGAGGTCGGCGGTTGCGGGTGCCGGGCTGGCCTTGGCGAATTCGATTCCCGCGTCGATCTCGGCGCGCACGGCCTGGCGCACCGCCTCGATCTCGGCGGGGCCGGCGATGCCGAGCTCGGTCAGCTGCGCCTCGAAGCGTGCGATCGGGTCGCGATTGGCCATCCAGTCGTCGATCTCGTCCTTGGTGCGATAGCGGTTGCGGTCGCTCTTCGAGTGGCCACGATGGCGGTAGGTCTTGCACTCGATCAGGCTCGGCCCCTCGCCGCGGCGGGCCCGCTCAACGGCTTCGTGGGAAGCCTGCGCAACGGCGGAGAGATCATTGCCGTCGACGATGACGCCGGGCATCGCATAGGCGGCGGCACGGTCGGCGATGTTCGGAACCGCGGTCGAGCGCTCTGTCGAGGTCGACATGCCGTAGCCATTGTTCTCGCAGACGAAGACGACCGGCAGCTTCCAGATCGAGGCCATGTTCAGCGCCTCGTGGAAGGCGCCCTCATTGTTGGCACCGTCTCCGAAGAACGAGACCGCGACCTTGCCGGTCCGCAGCCGCTTGGCGGTCAGCGCCGCTCCGACTGCGATCGGGATGCCGCCGCCGACGATGCCGTTGGCGCCGAGATTGCCGGTCGAGACGTCGGCGATATGCATCGAGCCGCCGCGACCGCCGCAATAGCCGGTGGTCTTGCCGAAGAATTCGGCGAACATCCGGCTGACATCGGCGCCCTTGGCGATGCAATGGCCATGGCCGCGATGGGTCGAGGTGATCTGGTCTTCGCGTACCAGCGGCAGGCAGATGCCGACGGCGCTTGCTTCCTGGCCGATCGAGAGATGCATGGTGCCGTGGATCAGCCCGCGCATATAGCTTTCCTCGGCCGCTTCCTCGAAGCGGCGGATCAGGTGCATGCGCCTGAGCGCGCCGAGCAGGTCCTCGCGCGGATAATGCCGGTAGAGGAAGGGCAGGTTGGTCGAGTCTGCCGTCGCGGAGGTGGTTGCCGGAGCGGTCATGGATCAGGCTTCCTTGCCGTGGACGAGGGCGTCCTGCCGGGCGCGCAGGATGGCGAGCTTCGAGCCGGGCGCGACGGCGGCGTTCGCATAGGTCAGCATCTCGCCCTTGCGGATCGGCGCGGTGACCGTGCCGCCCTGCAGCATGCCGCAGGGAATGGCGCGCGCGGTGCGTGCCTCTTCGGCCGTCATGATCCAGGCGCGGTAGCAATACTCGCCGATGGCATCGAGCCGGTCGCCGGGCTTCAGGTCCTTCTTGGCGACGGCGCAGACCTCGGCAACCGGCCGGGCGAGCGGCACCATGTCCGGCTTGCCATAGAGCACGACGCGGGCGCAGGTCAGCGGCACTTCCAGCGAGGTCAGGTGATAGGGCCGGTGGAAGGTGAAGTACGGGCCCTTGCCCATCTTCAGATCTTCCATGCGCTCCGAGATCCTGGGATGCGACATGTCGGCGACGACGAAGACGCCGGGCGCCACACCTTTGCCGATCGAATAATCGACGACGCCGACACGCGAGAGCACGCCGCCATCCTTCTGCGGGATCAGGGTCGAGGAGAGCTGGTCGAGCGTCGCCGCGGGGCCGTGCATGCCGGGCTTGTCCGGAACGAGGCCGGTCGCGTTGGCGATCGCCGCCATCTCGACCATGGTCTTCGAGCCGTCGACGAACTCGACGAGCATGCGCACGTTCATGTTCCGACGCGCGGCCTCCTCGGCATAGTCGTCGGGCACGGCGTCGAAATTGAGCGGGTTGTTCTTGCCCTTGCCGGCCGCGACGATCGGGTGCCCCATCGCCGTGACGAACTCGATCAGCTCCATGCAGGAAGAGGGCTCGTCGCCGGCGCCGAGCGAATAGGTGACGCCGAGCCGGTCGGCCTCGCTCTTCAGATAGGCGCCGATGGTGACGTCGGCCTCGACATTCATCATCACCAGATGCTTGCCGTGCTCCATCGCGGCGAGGCCGATCTCGGCGCCGACGGAGGGAACACCGGTCGCGTCGATCACGACGTCGATCAGGCCGCTGTTGAGGATCAGGTTGGAATCGCCGGTGACAGCGACCTTGCCGGCCTCCATCGCCGCATTGAGCTCGGACTGGCCGGAGGCGTCGCGATAATGACCCTCCTCCTGATAGGCGATGTCGACGGCCTTGCGCGCCGCTGGCAAGTTGAGGTCGCAGATCGCGCCGACCGTCACGCCCGACATATGGGCGACGCGGGTGACGATGTCGGTGCCCATCTCCCCAGAACCGATGAGCCCGATGCGGACCGGGCGGCCACTATCGGCGCGGGCCAGGAGATCGCGTGCCAAGCCGGTCGGTGCGACGTTGATGCCCATCCAGTTTCTCCCGTTGCGAGCGTCCGGCCGGTCAACGGCCAAAACGGTCAATGCACATTTGTTACAATTAAAGGCGATATGTTCAGAGTTTAGCAGGCCGGCCTTGTCCGCCGGTCCGGTCGGGCCGGGCGTCGCGCTTGCCAGCGCCAGCCGCCGCTCAGGCGACGGCGATGTCGTCCAGGAAGCTCGTCCCGATTTCCGTCGGCTCGACCGAGAAGATCTCGGCCACCGTCGCGGCGATGTCGGACAGGCTGTCGCGCATGAAGATGCCCTTCGGCTTGATGCCCGGCGTCCAGACCAGCAGCGGCGTGAACTCGCGCGTGTGCTTGTCATGGCCGATGGTCGGGTCGTTGCCATGATCGCCGGTGACGATCAGCAGGTCCCTTGAGCCCATCATCGCCATCATCTTGCCGATGCCCTCGTCGGCGAGGCGCAGGCAGGCGGCATAGCGCTCGGCGCTCTCGTCATGGCCGGCGAGATCGGTCTCCTGGATGTTGATTGCGATCAGCCCGGAATGGACGCGCGCCATCGATGCATAGGTCGCATCCAGCACCGGCCGGGTCAGGACATGCGGCTCCTTATGGGCGCCCTCGCAGGTGATGACGTCGGCGACCTTGCCGAGCAGCTCGACCTCGTAGCCGGCTTTCTTCAGGATCGTCGGCACCTGGACATCGGGCTTGGTGCCGCGTGTCAGATGCCGCACCACGTAATTGCTGGTGTAGAGCCCGAGCGCGACATTGTTGACGCCGCACTGGCCGGTCGACCGCCGCTCGGTGCAGCGCCGGATATCGGCGGCCCCGAAGCCGTAGCCGCCCATCGCCACGATGCGACGCACCCGGGCGACCGAGCGCAGGATCTCGCCGACCTTGACGATCTCCTCATAGGGCATGTCGTCGATCGAGCCGACGCAGTGATAGGTCTGCAGCGGATCGCTTTCGAGATTGTCGCCGCAGATCATCTTGCCGTCGACGAACAGCGCGGCGAGGCCTTCGCCCGCCGGCTCGACATGGTGTCCGGCCCGGCGCAGGGCAGCGGCGACGTCGTCGCGCACCACCTCGAACAGCTCCTCCGGCACATCCGGCACGCGCGAGCCCATGATCACCTGATGGCCGAGATAGGTGTCTGCGCCCTTGTAGCCGAGATTGCAGACGCCATGGACGGCGATCGGGTTCGGCTCGATGCGCAGCCCGGAATCGGGCGCGACCGTGCCGAGGCCGAGGCGCTCGAGATTGGGGAGGGAGAGCCCGCCCGCCGCCTGCACGACATGCTTCAGCGTGTTCGAGCCGACATCGTTCGGACGCACGAGATGCACGTCCGGCAGCGCGCCGAGGCCGAGCGCGTCGAGGACGAGGATGATGACCCTGTCGAAGGGCGCCTGGCTGTTCGTCATGGCGGTTGTCTTTCCGGCTTTCGTTCAGGCGGCTTCGGCGCTGCGCGCGAGCAGGTGGATGGTGTCTTGCTTGAAGCCGATGCCGACCGCGTCGCCCTCGCGGATCTTCCAGGGCTCGCCGAGGGCGGAGCGCGTCGCGGTGACCAGCGTATCGCCGACGCGCACGCGGTACTCGGTCTGGTCGCCGAGATACTCGACCTCCTCGACCTTGCCGGCGAGGCCCTGTCCCGGCTGCTGGAGCGTCACCGCCTCCGGCCGCACCAGCGCCAGCACCTCCTTCGGAAGGTCGGGCGCGGGCAGGGGTACGCGCGCCGCCATGCCGAGCGTCTCGATCTGTGCCTGCCCGTTCGCGGCGCTGGTGATCGTCGCCGGCAGGGCGTTCACCCGGCCGACGAACTGCGCCACGAACAGCGTCGCCGGGCGGGCATAGATCTCCTCCGGCGGGCCGATCTGCTCGATGCGCCCGCTCTTCATCACAGCGATCCGGTCGGAGAGGCTCATCGCCTCGTCCTGATCATGGGTGACGAAGAGCGCGGTGGTGCCGAGGCGCCGCTGCAGGCGCCGCAGCTCCGAGCGGACCTGGACCCTGAGCTTGGCGTCGAGATTGGAGAGCGGCTCGTCGAAGAGCAGCAGGTCCGGATGCATCACCAGCGCGCGGGCGACCGCGACGCGCTGCTGCTGGCCGCCGGAGAGCTGGCCCGGCAGGCGCGGGCCGTAATCCTCGAGTCCGACCGCCGCGAGCGCGGTCGCGACCTCGCTGCGCACCGTCTCCTGCGCCACCCGCCGCAGCCGCAGCGAATAGGCGACGTTCTCGAAGACGGTCATGTGCGGGAAGAGCGCGTAGTTCTGGAAGACCAGGCCGATGCGGCGATGATGCGCCGGCAGCCGGGCGATCGAGCGCTGGTCGAGCAGGATCTCGCCGGTCTCGAAATCCTCGAGGCCGGCGAGGGTGCGCAGCACCGTCGTCTTGCCGCAGCCGGAGGGGCCGAGCAGGGTGACGAATTCGCCGGGTGCGAGGTCGAGATTGAAATCGGTCACCACCGGCAGGCGGCGTCCGCCGCCGAGCGAATAGGACTTGTCGAGATTGCGGATGGCGAGAGCCTTCGCGGATGTCTTCTGCATGTCGATGCTCTACTTGTTTGCTTTATCGCGTTGTCTTGACGCGAACCGGTGTCCACTTCGCTCGAACATGCTCTAGCGGGTCTCGCGCCAGTCGCCGCCGAGCAGCCGCGGCACGCCATGGATGACGGCCAGAACCATCACCACCACGATGACGCTGAGGGCCGCCGCCTCGCCGACATCGCCGCGGTCCATCTGCGAAAGGATGGTCGGGGTGACGAGGGACCAGTGCGGCGAGACCACGAAGATGACGGCGCTGAGTGTCGTGACGCTGCGCGTGAACGAGAAGATCATGCCGGCGAGCAGGGCGGGCTGGATGATCGGCAGCAGCACGCGCCAGAGCGTCTGCCCGGAGGTCGCCCCCATGGTGGTCGAGGCTTCGTCGAGCGTCCGGTTGATCTGGTTGAGTGCCGCGACGCCCGAGCGGATGCCGTAGGGCAGCGAGCGGACGACGAAGGCGGCGACGATGATCGCAGCCGTGCCGGTCAGCAGCAGCGGCGGGCTGTTGAAGGCCAGGCCGAAGGCGAGGCCGATCACCGTGCCGGGAATGGCGAGCGGCAGGTTGGCGGTGAAATCGAGCAGCGAGCCGCCGCGCACCCTCGTGCGGGCCACGACCCAGGCGATCAGCACGCCGAGCATCACCGAGAGGAAGGAGGCGACGACGCCGAGGATCAACGTATCGAGCAGCGCGCCGCGCGACTTGGTCAGGGCCGCGACGAAATGCTTGGTGGTGAAGCCGTAATTGATGCCGAAGAGCTGCGTCGAGGCACCGGCCAGGATCGTCGCATATTGCAGGCAGATCACCAGGGTGATCGCGCCGACGAAGATCAGCGCCGCGATCTGCACGCCGCGATGGCGCACCTCGCGATGCCGGCTCGAACCCTTGGCGCCGACCGAGGCGAAGGACATGCGGGCGCTCAGCGCCTTGTGGGCGAAGAACATCAAGAGCGCCGGGATCAGCAGCAGCACCGCCAGGGCCGCGCCCTTCGGGATGTCGTACATGCCGATGATCGTCTGGTAGATCTGCGAAGAGAGCACCGGGAAGTCGCCGCCGAGCAGCAGCGGATTGCCGAGATCGGCGAAGGAATAGCTGAACATCAGCAGCATCGAGCCGGCGAGGCCCGGCACGAGCAGCGGCAGGCTGATCGTGCGCAGCACGTTCCAGCCATTGGCGCCCATGGTCGAGGCCGCCTCCTCCAGCGAGGCGTCGAGCCCGCGGAACAGGTTCAGCATCAGGAGATAGGCGAAGGGGAAATAGGAGATCAGCTGCGCGACCACGAGGCCGGTGAAGCCGTAGAGACCGGTGCTCTGCAGGCCGAGCAGCTCATGCGTGATCAGGCCGCGGCGGCCATAAAGCATGATCAGGCCGAGCGCCATCAGGATCGGCGGCGAGATCGTCGGCAGCAGGGCGAAGAAGTGCCAGAACCGCTTGCCGGGGATGGCGACGCGGGCGATCGCATAGGCATAGAGCGTCGCCAGGATGGTGCCGAGCACCGCGACGGTGGCGCCGAGCAGCAATGTGTTCCAGAAGACGGCGCGGTTGTAGGGGGCGGCGACCGTGCCGGCCAGCGCCTCGAGCGAGAACCGACCATCGACCGAGAACGCGCGGGCGAGCAGGTCGAGCATCGGATAGGCGGTGAAGATCAGGACGAAGGCGGCAACGCCGGGATAGACCAGATAGATGGTCCAGTCCCGGCCCTGCTTGCCCTCCGTCAGGCCCACGGGCGCAACGGAGCTCATAGACTCACTTTCTTCCGGCCAGAATTTCGTTCTGGAAGCGCGTGATGATCTTCTGGCGCGTGGCGGAAGCACCGGCCCAGGCGAAGTCGAAATCGATCAGCTTCGCGTTCGCGAACGGCTTCACGAGGTCGTGGACCTTGGCGTTCTTGTTGGTCGGCACGTCGAAATAGTCCGATGCGGCGAGGGTCTCCTGCGAGGCCGGAGTCACCGCCCAGTCGAGGAAGGCCTTGGCGGCTTCCGGCTCCGGTGCGTCCTTGAGCATCACCGCGCAAAACAGGTCGTAGCCCGTGCCCTCGGAAGGCAGCGTCATTTCGAGCGGGAAGCCCTTGTGCATGCTGCCGAGGATGTCATGGGCGAAGAGGATGCCGACGCCGACTTCGCCGCGCCCGACGAGCTGCGTCGGACCGATGCCGGAGCGGGTGTATTGCGAGACATTGGCGTTGAAGCGCTTGAGCCAGTCCCAGCCCTTCTCCTCGCCCATCACCTGCAGGATGGTGGCGAGGAAGACATAGCCGGTTCCGGAGGTGGCGGGGCTGCCGATGCAGATCTGGCCGGCGAATTCCGGCTTGGTCAGGTCCTCCCAGCTCGTCGGCGCCTTCAGCCCCTTCTCCTTGAGGAAGGTCTTGTTCGAGGCGATGCCGATGAAATCGACGTCGATGCCGGTCCAGTAGCCCTCGGGATCGACATATTTGGCCGGGATGTCCTCGACGCCCTTGGGCTTGTAGGGCTGCAGCAGCCCTTCGCTCTTCAGCGTCATCATCGAGGGCAGGCCGATGCCGTAGAGCACGCTGGCCTGGGGGCGGGCGCGCTCGGCCCGGATCCGGTTCACCGCCTCGCCGGCGGAGAGGCGCAGGAACGTCGTCGCGACCCCGGACTTCTGCTCGAAATCCTTCACCAGCGCGGCGCAAGTCGGCTCCGGCGGGCCCATATAGGCCGTCAGCTTCTTGGCCTGCGCCTGTGCGGGCAAGGAAGGCATGAGCGACGCGCCCAGCAGGCCGCCCGCAAACTGTCGGCGATTCAATTTCATCGTGACTCCTCCCGTGAACATTTTTATTTTTAAATGCATATTTGTTCAAACCTCGCCTTGTCAAGCAATGTGTGGCGGTGCGGCGCGTCTCGGTTCGGCCGTGATCACGCGTTCTGGAGCCTGCCTCGGGGGCATCGGAAGGCGCGGGGCCGACGGCGCCCGGCTGGCCACGGCGGCGGGCTGTGCCATGCAAGGCTTCGCGCGGCCTTGGACGGCGGTCGAGCCTCTTCCGAATGCGCTGCCGCACCGATCTCACCGCGATCGCGCCAGCCGATCAGCCCCCTATGAAGCCGGAGCAGCTTGAGATCGAGAAGCTGCGGCGGGAGGTAGCCAAGCTCAAGGCGGAGCGCGACATCCTAAAAAAGGCCGCAGCCTACTTCGCGAGGGAAGCGATATGAGGTTCGCTTTCATCGCGAGGCACCGTTCAATCTGG
>NZ_JAFKFX010000054.1 GCF_017308075.1 Allobosea sp. | reverse complement strand
ACCAGCCGTAATACATCGACGAGGCGATGCCTTCGCGCCGGCATAGCTCGGCGATGCTCTCCTCGCCGCGCACCCCTTCCAGCACGATGCGGATTTTCTCTTCGGCCGAGAACTGCCGCCGCGTCGCTCGGCGGATATCCTTCACGACCCGCTCTGCCGGAGCTTTCTCCGGCCCGGAGTTCGCTGCCGCGGTCCTTCGGTTCTGTCTCATCTGCGCTCCTGAATGGCTGCGATGATCCAGAAATCCTCCCTTCCCGAAAACCCCTAAACCGTCTCAAGGGCGCTGACGGCGGACACCGGATGTGACGGAACATCTGAATTCCTGTCGCGCTGCGGGCTTCAAAATGTGTTCCCGTCCACCTCAGGTTGAGGTTTCTCCATGTGAGATCTGTCAGCGCCGTCCGTTCGCCTTTGGTATCGGCGGCTTCGGCTGCCAGGTGCGCTGAACAAAGTCAGATACCAATGTGTGCTGAGCTGATGCCCAAGCGTCGCTCGGCCCACGACCAAAGCGAAACGACAGCCAAGCGGCGACTGCCTCTTCCTTAGATCGTTCGGCGACCCACGCGATGCAAAGCTCGATCGGCCAATGCTGACCGCTCATCTGTTCGACAGCCCAAAGCCTGTCTGAGTTCCAGGCGTCACGGTCGGAGCGAGCATCCATGAACAGGAAAGTGCTGGGCCGAACGCCTTCTGTCAAAGCGTGCTCGGGCTGCCCGCCCAGCGTGATCTTGACTTGATGCGGGGTAAGAATTCCCTGATCGCGCATCAAAAAATCACTGATTGCGCACCAGGGAATTCGCTCGTAAGTGCATCAACGGGCGAGGTAATTTCCGAGCCGGTATCGAGTTTCCCTGTCAGTTTCGACGAAATTCCCTGTATTTTCCCTGTTGTTCAGGGAAACAGCCCCAGACCGGTCCGATCCTGACTGTGTCGTCAGCCACTTCCTTAAGTGGTTGATTTAAAGCGAAAATCAAAAGCGCGATAACAAATCGGAGTGACGCTGCAGGCTGTCGCGCCGCGCGCCTGGTTGTCCTTCAACCGCAGCCGCTGTCCTCGCCTTTCCCCGCATTGAGGATAGGCCAGAAGCCGACCAGCCAGATCGCGAAGGCAGCCGACCAGAGCATGGCAGCCAGGGTGTAGTGCAGCCCCGCCAGGCCGGCACCGATGCCGAGTTCCGGCAGCGTCCGGACGAGGCCGGCGGCAGCCATCGCGGCCAGCGCATATTTCGCTGAGGCCGGAAGCACGAGGTCGCGACCGCTATGGCGCAGGCCCGCGATGACGAAGACCGCCATCACCGCCAGCCCGAGCGCACTGACCGAGAGCAGGTGCAGCCCGGTCGTCGGCGAGAGCGGGGCGCCGAGGCCGGAAAGGCCGATCGTCAGGAAACCCAGCCCGCCATAGGCGTTGGCGGCGGCCAGCGCCAACACTTCCGCCCGCAGCACGGCGCGGCCGATGAACCACTCCGCCAGCCGGTCGAAAAAGGCCGCGGCCGCCGCCAAAGCGAGCCAGGCCGGGACAGCCGAATCCGGCCAGAGCAGTGCCGCGGCGAGCTGGAGCGAAACCAGGCCGGCCGTCAGGTTCTGGCGGCCGGGATGCGGGCGATAGGGCGTCGTCTCGCCGCTCGGATCGAGCGCATGGTTGACCACCACGACATTGATCCTTGCGATGGCGAGCGACAGGAAGACCAGGAACACGGCGAGCGCCGCATGCAGCAGCCGCCCGGACAGCGCCGTCTCGCCGGTCAGCCAGGCGGCACGGATCGAAAGTTCGAGCAGCGCGAAGAGACCGACCCAAAGCACGAAGGAGCCATGGCGGGTGCTGCGGCGCGCGACCAGCGGCGTGGCCACGAAGAAGAGCAGCAGCAGGAGAAAGGCAAGATCGGTCGCAGCGGCCATGATGATCAGCGCATCGGCGCCGACAAGGCCGATCAGCCTGCCCGGCAGCCAGAACCCGGCCAGCAGCAGCAGGGCTTTGCCGCTGCGCGCTTTGGTATCCGTCCATTCCGGCATGGCCGAGGCGAGGAAGCCGGCGAGCGCCGCGCCATAGGTCCCGAAGATCATCTCATGGGCATGCCATTGCCCGGGCGGAACCTCCCGTGCGAAGGGCAGGCCGAGGCCGAACAGCGCGACCCAGGCCAGCGGCAGCAGCACGGCATGGGCGGCTGCGAGCGGAAAGAACAGCTTGAGCCCTTCGGCGAGCAGCGGATGGCGGATGCCCGTGGCAGCGTCGGTGCTGTGCTGGCTCATGCCCTGTCCCGATCCGGGTCGAACAGCTCGGCGAAGGCCGCCTCGTGCATCCAGCCCTGGACCATCTCGAAGATCGCCCGGTCGTCGCGCGCGCCGGGCGTGCCCGCGATCGTTCGGTCGACGCGAATGCTGCCGTCGCGGCCGGACATGACGAGGATGCGGTGGGCCAGCCGCGCCGCCTCCGAGAGATCGTGCGTGACGAACAGAGCCGCGAATTTTTCGCGCGCCGAGGCGGTGATGACGAGATCCTGCAAGACGCGCCGCAGGCCGACATCGACCGCCGTGAACGGCTCGTCGAAGAAGACCACCTCCGGATCGACGGCGAGCGCCCGGGCCACCGCCGCCCGCTGGCGCATGCCACCGGAGAGCTCGGCCGGATATTTGTCGAGGTCGCGCGGGTGCAGACCGACCTCGGCGGCCCGTGCGGCGGCGATAGCGTGACGCTCCTCGCGGCCGATTCCGCGCGCCGCGAGCCCGTAGGCGATGTTGTCGCGCGTGCGCTGCCAGGGCAGCAGGCGCGGCTCCTGGAAGACCACCGCATGGCGCCGATACTCGCGCCGCACCCGTCCGCGCAGCGGATCGACCAGCCCTGCCGCAATCTGCAGCGCCGTGGTCTTGCCGCAGCCGGAGGGGCCGACCAGCGCCAGCACCTCGCCTGCGTCGAGGCGGAGCGTCAGATTCTCAAAGACCGCGCGGCCGAGAAAGGCATGGCCGATGCGTTCGAGTGCGAGCCTCATCGCTTCACACCCCAGGGCCGCCCGGCCTCGCGCCATTGCTCGAGCCGGTCGCGCAAAGGCTGGATCAGCACATATTCGGTGAAGAGCGCAAAGCCGACGACGGCGAGCACCAGTGCGGTGACGCGCGGGATGTCGAACAGCGCCCGCGCGCTGGCGAGATCGCCCCCGAGCCCGCCGGCATTGGAGAGCAATTCCGCCATGACCGTGACCTTCCAGGCCGAGCCGGCGGTCGTCGTCCAGGCCGGAAAGAGATAGGAGACGAGATGCGGCGCCGTCACCGTACGCAGCCGCATGAAACGGCCGGCGCCAAAACTCTTCGCCATGGCTTCGAGAGCCCGGTCGCGCGTCGCGACGCCTTCCAGCCCGCCGGCGAAGGAGATCGGCAGCGAGGCGACCACCACCGTCAGCACCGCAGTCCCGCCCTTGGCGCCGAACCAGATCAGGGCGAGCACGATCCAGGCGATCGGCGGCACGCCGAGGATCACCGTCACGATCGGCCGCATCAAGCGCATCGCCGCGAAGGAATAGCCCGCTGCGATGCCGGCGCTCGTGCCGACCGCGACCGAAAGCAGGAAGCCGAGGCCGGAGCGCTGTGCCGTCTCCAGCGCCGCGACGCGGAAATCGGGCTCGCCGATCAACCTGGCGACCTCTTGCCCGGTTTCCAGCGGCGATGGCAGCACGAACGAACCGTAGAGCTCATGTCCCGCCTGCCAGGCGGCGGCGAGGCAGAACAGCCCGGCGGCACCCGCCCAGGCCGACCAGAGATAGCGGCCGAGCCAGCCGAGGAAGGCGAGAATGGCAGCCATGTGGTCAGAGGGCGTAGAAGCCGTCGCCCGGCAGTTTGCCACCGATGATGCGCGGATCGCCCTCGGCCAGCGCCGCGAACAGCTTCTCCAGATCGGGGCGCGCCGCGGAGGCGGGTTGAACGACGAGATTGCTGAAGGGCACGGCGCGGGCCAGCACCGGGCCCGGCAGCTGGAACAGCGTTGCGGCGTCCGAGGCGACGGCCGAGGGATCGGCCAGCACGGCGGCGAGCGCGGCCTCCATCCCCTGCTGCAAGGTTCGGATGCCGGCCTCGCCGAGCTCACGGCCGAGCGGATCGCTGATCGCGAGCCCCGCTTGCGGCAGGCTCGCGGCCCCGGTCGCCTTCTGCCATGCTAGGCGCGTGTCGATGGCACGCTCCAGCTCCTTGCCACGCAGGCCGGCGAGCAGGAGCGCGCCGGCCGAGGCCGGCTCGGAAAGCAGTGCCGCATCGGCACGGCCGGCGAGCAGGAGCTGCACCGCCTCGGGCGGCGTGCCGGAATAGTCGATGCTCAGTGCGTCGGGCGTGATCTGGCTGAAGGCGAGCAGGCGCCGGAAGATGAAGTCCGGCATGTCGTTCTTGAACGGCACGACGACGCGCTTGCCCTTGAGATCCGCCAGGGTCTTCACCGTGCCGGCGGGCGCGACGACGCTGAGCAGCCCCTGGGTCAGGATGTTGACCAGCTTCAGGCCGAGGCCGCGATTATGGAGATTGGCTGCGGCATAACTCGGCATCACCACCGCCTTCATCGTGCCGGAGGACAGGCCCGCCCGCATCTCGTCCGGCGTGCGCCAGATCCTGACCTCGACCGGCATCGGAAGCGCCTTCAGCGCCGCCTCGCGCGCTGCGGCGACCAGCAGCAGGCCGGGCGTGGCCGGCGGCCCCCAGAGCAGCAGCGGCTCCGCTGCGCGCGCGACATGCGGCATGGCAAGGCTGGCCGCGGCGGCGGCGAGGAAATGGCGGCGGTCGAGCATGATGCCCTCCTTGGCGCGGGCCAAACCGGCTGCCGCGCGTTCTGAATGGTCCAAAGTTCAGAAGGTCGCCTTCAGACCGGCATAGAAGGCACGGCCGGTTCCCGGCAGAAAGGCGGCCTGATCGGCACGAGCCTGGTCGACGATCAGCGTCGAGGCGGCATAGGTCTTGTCGAAGAGATTGGTGACCTCGCCGAACATCGTGAGGCGCTCATTGAGCTTGTATTCGGTGCGCAGGTCGAAGAGCGCATAGGGGTCGGCATAGAGCGTGTTCATGTTGTCGACCGGGGTCTTCTCCGGATTCCAGCGCAGCGCCGCCTGCAGCATCCAGGCTTCGGTTGCCTGGTATTGCAGCGTGGCGTGGATGACGTGGCGGGGCGCGCCGGCGATGCGATTGTCGCCGCGCACGGGATCGTCGACGAAGCGGAAATCCTGATAGGTGTAGGCGAGGCGCCCGGTCAGCCGCTCGAAGATCTGCGCGCCAAGGCCGAGCTCGACGCCGAAATGCCGGGTCTTGTCGGCGTTGACCGCGCCGAGCGAGGCGCCGGTGGCATCGCGCAGGCTGAGCAGCTCCTTGTCGACCCAGGAATAATAGACGACGCCGTCCCAGGAGAAGCTGCCATGGCGGCCGCGCCAGCCGCCCTCCAGAGTCGTCGCGGTCTGCGCCTTGAGGTCGGGCGTCGAGAAGGCGGCGGCCGCCGCCGTCGGCGCCGCCGGATTCGGGCGGCCGGGGCTGCTGTTGGGCGTGCCGTTCACCGTCGCCAGCAGATCGTCATGGGTCGGCGGCTCGAAGCTGCGCGAGACCGCCGCATAGAGGATCTGGTTGGTGTCGGGGCGCCAGCTGGCGCTGAGGCTCGGACTCCAGCCGGCATAGCTGCGCGAATAGGTCGTGCTCTGCGTCGGCACCGAGCCGTTGGGCAGCAATCTATAGGGCGAGGCCGGGTTGTAGGCGTTCGTCGGACGCCGAGCGTAAGGGTAGGTGTCGCTGTTGTCGCGCGTCGCATAGGCATAGGAGAGCGCCGGAGAGACAGTGATGTTCTGCCAGACCGGGATATTGGCCCCGGCATAGAGCGAGAGCGTGCTGGCATCGAGATCGCTCTGCCCGAACAGGGCTCCCGTCACGCCGTCCTGGTTCAGATAGTTCTCGCGTTTCGCTGAGCCGACCACATATTGCGCCGTGGTCTCGAACAGCGGCAGCGCCGCGCTCTCGACCGGTTTGTAGGCATAGCGGGCGACCGCAGTGAGATCGCCGCCCTTCGTGACGCGCACGCCCGATGACATCGGGAAGCGGAACATGTCGTCGGTATAGGTATAGCCCAGGCCGAGATCGATAAGATGCGGCCCGTATTCGGCAGTGGTGCGGTTGCCGATGAAGAACTGCTTGGCTTCGCGCCGCGGCCGGTCGCGCAGCACATTCGGGCCGGGATCGACCGCCACGCCGCCGACGACGCGCGGACCGCCATGGACCTGCTTTGGATCGAGGCGCAGGCCCTGCTTGGTCAGCGGGCCCGAAACGTCGAAGCCAAGATCGGTATAGCCGACGAAAAAGCGAGTCTTGATGGTCTCGCTCAGGGCGATACCGACATTGGCGCTCGCGCTGATGCGCTGCGAGTCGTTGTAGGTGCGGTAGCCGTCCGAGCGGCTGATATCGGCCTGGAGCAACCCGTCGACGCCGTCCTTGGCGAAGCCGGTCTGGCCGGAGGCATTGAACTGGCCGAAGCTGCCGCCGGAAATCTGCACCTTCGAGCCCGGTGCATTGCTGCCGGTCGGGGAAACGAAGTTCAGCGCGCCGCCGAGCACGGTCGCGCCGAGCCGGTGTGCGGTCTGGCCACGATAGACTTCGATCGACTGCGCCTGGCCGGGATTGGCCAGGCCGACGATATAGGAGCCGTCGGCCCGGTTGAGCGGCAGCCCGTCGCGCAGGACCAGGATGCCACGCTCGACCGGGTTCTGCTGCAGGCCGGAACCGCGGATCTGGATGCGCGGCTGGTCGTTGCCGCCGAAGAACTGCTGGACGACGACGCCCGGCGCGTTCTGCAGCGCCTGCGCCAGGGTCGGGTTCCCAGTTTGCGGGATGTCGTCTTCCGTCAGCAACGTCGCGCCGCCGGCCGTGGCGAAGAAGCGCTCGCGTACGAAGCTGGGAACGCCGTTGGCAGTCCCCTCGACGACGATCGTGTCGAGGCTGATCGTCGACCCTGGCGAGGCGGACTGGGCAAGGCAGGCCTGGCCAGACACCGAGGCGAGCAGCGTCGCCAGCATGAGCCGGTGCACGCAGCGAGCGCGCTTGCCAGCGACTGGGGCGGGGCCTGAGGTCTTCTCGGTCATGTCGGCTCTCGTCGGCGTGTCTCGAACGGGCGTGCAGCATCGGCCGGCGGCGCTGGCTGGCGCTCCGTTGCGGGACGGGGTAAACATGAATTTCAGATGTTTCTTTTCTGGGACAAAGGCAGCGATTTTGTCAACGGAAATTCTATCGTGAATTTATAGATTCACTCCTCGTCACTGAATTTGATCCGTCGCAAACAGATAGAAAATGTATAGATTGTAATTATTCAAATATAGATCTGAAATCTGTTCTACAAAATCTGATCTTGAACTATTCTAATATCGAAATTTATTCGTAATAATTGCTATTCAGGCGAGTTTGTTGCTAGGTAGAATCGCCGATTATCTTCAATTGCCTAGCGGCCAAGAGACAGGCGAAAGGCCGAACCTGTCAGCCGATAGACGACCGGCCGCGAGCGGTGACGTCCTCGCCGAGTGCGCGTTGCCTCATGTCTCCGGGCTCCAGGGCTTCATCCGCAGGATGTTGCCGCCGAGCTGGGAGAAGGCGCGCTGCCGGCAGGAGAAGACGATGATCTGCTGGTCACTGGCCTGCCGGTGCAGGGCGTCGAACATCCGCTCGATGCGGTCGTCGTCGGAATAGACCAGCGCGTCGTCGAGGATGACCGGTGCCGGCTGGCCATCCTTGGCCAGCAGCCGGGCGAAGGCGAGGCGGGTAAGCACCGCGAGCTGCTCGCGCATGCCGCCGCTGAGCACGCCGACCGGCTCCTCGAGGCCATTGCGGCGGACGGTGCGCGGCAGCAGGGTGTCCTCGTCGAAGGTGACCGAGGCATCCTCGAAGAGCAGGCCGAGCAGGGGCTTCAGCTCGGCCATCACCGGGCGGAAATAATGGTCGCGCGCCGTGGTGCGGGCCGCTTCCAGCGCGTCGCGCAGGCGCGAGAGCAGGGCGACCTCGCGTTCCAGCCCGGCGCGGCGCTTCTCGGCCGCTGCCAGCTTCTCGCTGGTTTCCTGCCAGGCCTCCTCGACGGCGGCATCGGCGCGGGCGCGGATCTGGCCATTGAGCTCGGCGGCATCCTCCCGCAGTTTCGCGATCTCGTTCGCGGTGGAGTCGACGATCGAGCGCATCCGCCGCAGCTTCGCCTCGGCGCCGGCAAGGTCGATCGCGCTGGCGCGCAGGCTCTCGACGCGTTCCGAGGCCGCTGCCAGCTCGGCTTCCGCCAACGCGAACGCGGCTTCGAGCCCGGTGGCATAGGCGGCGCGGCCGTCCTCGGCACCGAGCAGGGCCGTGAGCCCGGTACGCTCGGAGGCGATCGTCGCGAGAGACCGCTCGGCTGCGAGGATGGCGGCGTCGGCGGCCTCGCGCTGCGGCTGAGCCTCCCGCACCGCATTGCGCGATGCGGTGACGCGGGCCTCGGCGGCTTCGAGAGCAAGGCGCGCCGCTTCCGGATCGGCCTTGACCTCGATGGCCTCGCCGCGCTGGGCCTCCAGCCGGGCGATGCTCTCCTGCAGCGCCGCCAGGCCTTGCGGTGCGAGCAGGGCAAGGCGCTGCTGGCCGAGTCGCAGCGCGGTCTCCAGCTCGCGAAGCTTGCCTTCGCGCTGGCGGCCTTCCGCGAGGCTGGCGATGCCGAGCGCCTTCAACGCTTTCTGCCGCCGAGCCTCGGCCTGGGCGAGCTCTGCCTGCCCGTCCTGGCCCTGCGGCAGGGTCAGCGTGATCCTGCCGATCTCGGCGATGTCCAGTGTTGTGCTGCCGGTCAGGGCCTTCTCTTCGCCATCGCTCAGCGCCGTACCCGCGATACTGAGGGCGGCCTTGACGCCGTCGCGATAGTCGATGCGCAGCAGCGGCATCCGTGCGGCGACGACGGCGCGCAGCCCGACGAGTTCGGTTTCGAGGGCCTCGAGCTGCCGCAGGCCGGCCGCGGGCAAAGCGAGCGCCCTGATCTCGGCCTCGGCGGCTTCGATCGCGCCGCGCTCGGCCTCGGCGCCGGCATGGGCCTCGCGCAGGCCGGACAGGCGCTCGGCCGCGTCCCGGGCGCGCAGCGCCTTGTCGAGTCGGGCGAGTAGGTCGCGGGCCTGCCTTTCCTCGCTTTCGGCGGTCTCGACCGCGGCAGTCGCTGTCCGGCTTGCCTCCGCCGCGGTTCGTTGCCGGGCCAGCGCCTCGTCGCGCCTGCCCGTGCCTTCGCTTTCGAGCGCCTGCAACTCGGCAAGGCGCGCCAGGCTGCGCCGATAGGTCGAGAGCGCCTGGCCGGCCGCATCATGCTGGCTGCGGGCCAGCGCGGCCTGCGCCTCGGCGGTCCTCAGCGCCTCGCCCTGGGTCTTGGCGGTGGCGAGGTCCTTCTCGGCCTGCGCCAGGGCGCTGCGCCGGGCATTCTCCGTCTCGCGATCCTCGAGTTCGTCCAGCCGGTTGCGAATGCTGCGGCGCCGGTCCAGCGCCGCGCGCAGTTCGGCGACTTCCGCCGCCAGCTTGCGCTCTGTTTCGGCGAGGCGGTCGCGTTCCTCCAAGGCGAGGGCGTAGGGGCCGCCGGCCTTTGGCCGTCGCGTCGCGGTGACGAGCCGCGAGAGTTCCTCATCGCAGGCGGCGACGGCCTGCGCCATGCGCCGGCCGCCGGTCAGGGATTCGACCTCGCCCTGCACCGAGACCAGCACGGATTCGCGCGCCCGCTTCTCGCTCTCTTCCTCGCTCTTGGCGCGCCGCTCGATGCCGGTAATGCCCTGGCGCACCCAGAGCAGCCCGGCGGGGCCGGTGGTGCCGCCCTGCACCAGAGCGCCGATGAATTTTTCCGCCTCGTCGGCCTGAGCGATCAGGCGGCCGCTAGAAAGCTCGCGCACCATCGCCCGCTTGCCGCCATAGAACTGCTTGGTCAGGCGGAATGCCCCCTCGGGCGTCGCGATATCGGCCTCGACCAGGGGGCTTCCGCCGCTATAGGGCCGCAGCGCCTGCACCGCCCCGGGCGTGCCGCTATAAGGCTGGAAGAACAGGGCGTGCAGCGCGTCGAAGCAGGTCGACTTGCCGAACTCGTTGACGGCGCAGAGCACGTTGACGCCGTCGCCTATGCCTTCGACGGCGACGCCGGTGCCGGCGAAGCGTCGGACATTGTGCAGGCGCAGCGCCTTGAGCTTCATGGCTGCATCGCGTCGCAATAGGAGAACAGCCGGACCAGCGCCTCGCCTGCGATCTCGCGCTCGGCCTCCGGGCGATTCTCGTCGTGGCTCTCGGCGAGCAGCAGCTCGGCCGCCTGGCGCAGGGCGCCGGCCCGGTCGATCGCGTCGAGATCGGTATGCTCGCAATCGGCCGCGAGCGCTTCGCTGTCGAGCTGCAGATCGGCAAATTCCGGCGCCACGGCGGCGATGCCGGCTTCGAGCGCCATCCGCGCCGCCGGGCGCAGACGGCCGGAGGCGACGACGCGCAGCAGCGTCTGGCGGCGGGCCGCTCCGGCGGGAAGCTCGGCGGCGAGCGCGGCGGCGGCATCGTCGCCCGAGAGCAGTTCCAGGAAAAGGCTGCGCCAGGCGAAGCTGCCGGTCTCGACGGGCGCGACCTCGGGCAGAGCGCCGGGGCCGGGCAGGGCGACCAGCAGCGCCCGCCCGGGCTCGTCATGCTTGAAACGGTCGGGCTCGGGCGTGCCGCTGTACCAGCTGCGGGTATTGACCGCCATCTGGCCGTGCCAGTCGCCGAGCGCGAGATAGTCGAGCCCGGCGCGGGAGGCACGGTCGGGCGCGATGATGTCGAGGCCGGAACCGTCCTCGGAGAAGCTCTGGATCGCGCCATGGGCGAGGCCGATCCGGAGCGCGCCTTCGGGCGTCGCCGCCCGGTCCATCCATTCGGTCAGGTCGCGGCCGGGGCGGCGCGTGGTGCAGGGAGCGGGCAGCAGCGCGATACCGGGTTCCAGCAGGATCGGCCCCGGCTCGGTCGCCAGCACGACATTGCCCGGCAAGGCGGCGCTGGCGGCGGCCCATAGCTCGTCGGCGAGCAGGGAATCGTGATTGCCCGGCAGCATCACCCAGCGCAGGCCGGCATGGCCGGCCATGGCGGCGAGCGCCTGGCGCAGCATGGCCGGGCTTGGCGTCTCCGTGTCGAAGCAGTCGCCCGCCAGCAGGATCGTGCCGGCGCCGGCTATGCGCGCCTGCTCGGCGAGCCGGTCGAGCACGGTGTGGCGGGCATCGCGCAGCCGGCCGCGCAGCTCCTCCGGCATGTTGCCGAAGCGCTTGCCGATATGCAGGTCCGATGAGTGGATGAAACGGAACATCATGCCTCTGGCCGGATGAAGTCAGCCTGCGGCGGGATTCGTCAAGGCGACAGGTGCGCGCGTCGATTTCGCTGGTCCCGCGTCGGGGGCACCGGGCACAGGCGGCCGGAACGCCTGCCGATGGAGAGTTCTTCAGCCGATCGATCTTCGGTTGATTTTACAGAGGGTTGCGATGGTCAGCGGAATCTATGTCTCACCGCTCGCCGGGCCTGTCCTCTCCGCTTCGCCCTCAAACGCGGCATCGACCGCGCCGAGAATGGCGAAGCCCTCCTCCGGCTCCAGGCGCAGGCCGAGCCGGCCGAGCCGCTCCTGCTGGGCGACGACACCCTCGGTCACGGCGGGGTCGAGCCCGAGTTCGCGCAAGGTCAGCGCGACCTCCCGCATTTCGGCGGCGCGCCTTACGCCGTGCTGCAGCATGCGGCTGACATTGTAGGGAACCTGCCGGGGCCAGTCGAAGCCGGGATAGCTCGCCCCGAGCGAGGCCAGGATCTCGTCCTGCACGCCGGCGCGGCGCGCTGCCATGAAGCATTCATAGCTCAGCGCCTCCAGCCCCTTGACCATGACGCTGCGGACCATCTTGACGGTCGTCGCCGCGCCGATCTCAGGCCCCGCCAGGGTCAGCTTCATGCCGAATGCGGCGAAGCTCTCGATGAAGCGCTGGCCGGCCTCGCCGGCGACGAGACAGGGCGTGGCATGGCGCCTGGGGTGGACCGGCGCCATGATGGCGAGGTCGAGATAGGCACTGTCGCCGCTGAAAAGCGCTGCCGCCTCGCGTTTTCTGCCGGGCGAAACCGAGTTCACGTCGACGAAGAGCTGGCCGGGAGCGAGATGGCCGGCCGCCTGTCGAGCTGCCGCGACGCTCGATGCCGCCGTCACTGCCGAAAAGACGAAATCCGCGCCGGCCAATGCCTCGCCGAGGCTGGCCGCCAGACGCACGCCGAGCCGCGTCGCCGGCTCGTGGACCCGCGGTTCCCCGCCGGCGATGTCGAAGGCGGCGATCTCGGCGATGCCGGCCTCGCGCAGCCCGCCGGCGAGCGCCTGCCCCGCCTCGCCGAAGCCGATGAAGCAGAGCCGAGGCTGATTGGCGCGTGGGGGGGCGGATTGGCTCATCGTTCATGCCTTTCGGAAGACCGGCGGAGCCGGGCGGCGCGGCAGGCCGGGCCGGCGCTCAGGCTGCCGCCGCGCGCTCACGAAGACAAATTTGAACAATGGCGGGTTTGATGAAAATCTTGCATCAGAACCGACGAAGCGCAGAGAAGGGTGGGCGGTGAGGATCGACGTGCTTGGCCTGCAGGCCTTCGTCAGCATTGCCGAGCGCGGCAGCTTTCATGCTGCCGCCTCCCATCTCAACCTGTCGCAGACGGCGCTGAGCCACCGCATCCGCAAGCTGGAGGATGGCCTCGGCATCCAGCTTCTGCAGCGGACCACGCGCCAGGTTTCGCTGACCAAGGCCGGCACGGCCCTCCTGCCCAAGGCGCGCAGGGTCTTCGAGGAGCTCGGCTCCTCCCTGGACGAGCTCCGGCTCGACGCAGAGGAGATCAGCGAGAGCATCGAGGTCGGCTGCCTGCCGACCATCGCGATGTGCAGCATGCCGGATGTGATCGCGGCGTTCGCGCGCCGCCATCCCGATATCCGCGTCAGGGTGCACGACAACTCCGCCTCGGAGATCGCCGACAAGGTCCAGTCCGGCGAGGCCGAGTTCGGCATCACCATCGTCGCCGCCAATCGCTGGGACCTCGAGCTGAAGCCGGTGGTCAAGGAACCCTTCGTGCTGGTCTGCCCGCGCCACTCGCCGCTCGCGGCGGCGTCCTCGCTGAGCTGGGCCCAGCTCGAGGGCCTGCCGCTGGTGCGCATCAGCGCCGAGACCGGCAACCGCATCCTGATCGACGATGCGCTCGGCGCGCGCCGCGAGACGCTGGCCTGGCGCTACGAGGTCCAGCGTGTCGCGACCGCCGTGAGCTTCGTGCGTGCCGGCCTCGGCTGCACGATCCTGCCGCAGCTGGCGCTCGATCTGGCCGCCTCCGGGGAACTGGCAGCGATTCCGCTGCGTTCGCCGACGGTGACGCGCACGCTCGGGATCATCACGCGCAAAGGCGTGGCGCTGAAGCCCGCCGCGCGCGAACTGCTCTCGCTGGTCGTCGACGCGCTGAAAAGGGAGCGCCTGACGAGCTGAGAAAATTGCTGAGAGTTGTGCATGAAACGCTGCATTCTTGTCATTTGAATAAGCAATCATCGGCCGCCATGGTTGCAGCGAGCAGAGCGCCTGATCGTCGGCGCCGGGATTCCGCTGGGAGGCCGACAGCCGATGCAGACCGCGATCCCCTGCATGCTGATCCGCGGGGGCACGTCGAAAGGCGCCTATTTCCTCAGCCAGGACCTGCCCGCGGATAGGGCCGAGCGCGATGCTCTCCTGCTCGCGGTGATGGGCTCGCCCGATAAGCGCCAGATCGACGGGCTCGGCGGTGCCCATCCGCTGACCAGCAAGGTTGCCATCGTCTCGCGCTCGACCGAGCCGGACTGCGACATCGATTTCCTCTTCGCCCAGGTCGGGGTCGAGACCGCCAGCGTCGACACGACCCCGAATTGCGGCAACATCCTCGCCGGCATCGGCCCCTTCGCCCTGGCGCGCGGCCTCGTCCCGGCGACCGGTGCTACGACCACGGTGCGCGTCCGCACGCTGAACACCGGCACGATCGCCGATCTCGAAATGCAGACCGGCGACGGGCAGGCGGGCGTTATCGGGGAGGCGCGGATCGACGGCGTGCCCGGCACGTCCGCGCCGATCGACATCAGCTTCCTTGGAACCGAAGGCTCGGTCTGTGGCGCGCTGCTGCCGACCGGCAATACGGTCGACATCGTCGACGGCGTCGAGGTCACGCTGATCGACAACGGCATGCCGGTCATCGTGATGCGCGCCGCCGATCTCGGCCGCACCGGCCATGAGCCGCGCGAGGAGCTCGACAAGGACCGCGAGCTCAAGGCGCGCATCGAGCGCATCAGGCTGGCGGCCGGCCCCTTGATGAATCTCGGCGATGTCTCCGCCAAGGTCGTGCCCAAGATCGCGCTTGTCGCGCCGCCGCGGGCGGGCGGCTCGATCGCGACGCGCAGCTTCATTCCGCATGAATGCCACGCCTCGATCGGCGTCTTCGCCGCGGTCACGGTGGCGACCGCCGCGGCCTTGTCCGGCACGCCTGCCGCCTCCGTCGCGGTGATGCCTTCCGGGCGGGAGCGTTCGCTCTCAGTCGAGCATCCGACCGGCGAGTTCACCGTGCGCCTGACGGTCGGCGGTACGCCCGAGCATCCGGTGATCGAACGTGCCGGGCTGTTGCGCACCGCCCGCATCCTGATGGACGGCCAGGCCTTCGTGGCACCGCGGCCGGGCTCCTGACGTCCTGAGAAGAGGATTTTCGTTCGATGCCGAGCCCGCAGAAGACAGGTCTGGTCGTCACCGCCCATCCCGGCGATTTCGTCTGGCGGGCCGGCGGCGCCATCGCCCTGCACGTAAGGCGGGGCCTTCGCGTCAAGATACTCTGCCTGTCCTATGGCGAGCGCGGCGAGAGCCAGTTCGCCTGGAAGAAGGCCGGCGTGAAGATGGAGGAGGTCAAGGCGCAGCGCCGCGACGAGGCTGAAGCCGCCGCCGCGCTTTTGGGCGCCGAGATCGAGTTCATGGACGCCGGCGACTACCCGTTGCGCACGACCGAGCCGATGCTGGAGCGCGCGATCGACATCTTCCACGAACTCAATCCGAGCTTCGTGCTGACCCACGCGCTCGAAGACCCCTATAATGTCGACCATCCCGAGGCGACGCGTTTCGCCCAGGAGGCGCGCATCATCGCCCAGGCGGCCGGCCACAAGCCCGATCCGAACCGCGCCTATGCGGCGCCGCCGCTCTTCCTGTTCGAGCCGCATCAGCCCGAGCAGTGCAATTTCAAGCCGAATGTCATCCTCAACATCGACGAGGTCTGGGAGGTGAAGCGTCAGGCCTTCGAGATTTTGGCCGCCCAGAAGCATCTCTGGGAATATTACAGCCGCGTCGCGCTGAACCGCGGCATGCAGGGCGGGCGCAATTCCGGCAAAGCGATGACCTATGGCGAGGCCTATCAGCGCCTCTTCCCGGAAGCGCTGGAGACGCTGGCATGAAGCCTGTGGTCGTCAGGACGAACAAGCGCGCCGCAGCCGCCGACATTGCCGCGCTAGCGGAGCTCGGCGTCTCGACCACGCATGAGGCGATGGGGCGCAGCGGGCTGATGAAGCCCTATATGCGGCCGATCTATGCGGGCGCGCAGATCGCCGGCAGCGCGGTCACCGTGCTGGCCCAGCCCGGCGACAACTGGATGATCCATGTCGCGATCGAGCAGGTGAAGCCCGGCGACGTCCTCGTCGTCGCCTGCACGGCCGACAACACCGACGGCATGTTCGGCGACCTGCTCGCGACCTCGCTGATGGCGCGCGGCGGCACCGGCCTGGTCATCGATGCCGGGGTGAGGGATGTGCGCGCGCTGACCCGGATGGGTTTTCCGGTCTGGTCGCGGGCGATCTCGGCCAAGGGCACGGTCAAGGCGACTCTGGGTAGCGTCAACGTGCCGGTGGTCTGCGCCGGGGCGCTGGTCAACCCTGGCGACGTCGTCGTCGCCGATGATGACGGGGTTGTCGTGGTGCCGCGGCTCGAAGCGGCTTCGGTCGCGGCGGCTGGGCGCAAGCGCGAGGCCGGCGAGGAAGAGAAGCGCAGGCGTCTGGCCTCTGGCGAACTCGGCCTCGACATGTACGCTATGCGCGAGGGCCTCGCCAAGGCGGGCCTCGTCTATCGCGACGACGAAGACGACTGAGCACAAGATCAACCCCAAAAACGGGGATCGGCCAGAACTCTCGGGGAGGAACGATATGACGCATCGCAGGACTGTTCTCAAAGGGGTGCTCGGCTTGGCGCTGGCCGCGTCGGTCAGCAGCGCGGCACTGGCGCAGGAGGCGCTGAAGATCGGCCTCATCCTGCCGATGACGGGGCCCTTCGCCTCGACCGGCCGGCAGATCGACGCGGCGGTGAAGCTCTTCCTCGCCAAGGAGGGCGCCGTCCATGGCGGGCGGAAGCTCGAAGTGATCCTCAAGGACGATGCGGGCAATGCCGACGCGACGCGCCGCCTCGCGCAGGAACTCGTCGTCAACGACAAGGTCTCGGTGCTGGCCGGCTTCGGCCTGACCCCGCTCGCCATGGCCACCGCGCAGATCGCGACGCAGGCGAAAGTGCCCCAGATCGTGATGGCGGCGGCGACCGCTACGATCACCGAGGCCTCGCCCTATATCGCGCGCACCTCCTTCACCCTGCCGCAGGCCTCCGAGCCGATGGCCGACTGGGCCTGGGCGAACGGCATCAAGAAGGTCTTCACGGTCGTCACCGATTACGGGCCGGGCATCGACGCCGAAACCTCCTTCGCCAACAAGTTCAAGGCGGCCGGCGGCACGGTCGAGAGCGTGCGCGTCCCGCTGCGCGGTCCCGACTTCGCGCCTTTCCTGCAGCGAGTCTCGGAAGCCAAGCCCGACGCGCTCTTCGTCTTCGTGCCCTCCGGCGTCGGCGCGCAGTTCATGAAGCAGTTCGTCGAGCGCGGCCTCGACAAGGCCGGCATCAAGCTGATCGGCCCCGGCGACGTGGTCGATGACGACATCCTCCAGGGCATCGGCGACGTCGCGCTCGGCGCCATCACCACGCATCATTATTCGGCTGCACATGACAGCCCGGCCAACAAGGCCTTCGTCGAGGCCTTCCAGAAGGCCAATCCCGGTATGCGGCCGAACTTCATGGCGGTCGGCGGCTATGACGGCATGGCGCTGATCGCCAAGGCGCTGGAGGCGACCAAGGGCGACGCGAATGGCGACAAGCTGATCGCGGCGATGAAGGGCGCTTCCTGGGAGAGCGTGCGCGGGCCGGTGAAGATCGATCCGGACACCCGCGACATCATCCAGAACATCTATGTCCGCAAGACCGAGAAGGTCGGATCCGAGCTCCACAATGTCGAGTTCGCGACGATCAAGGACGTCAAGGACCCGGTGAAGGCCCGCAAGTGACGGCTGGCGATCCGGCCGGGGCGGAACCGAGCGCATGCTGACCATCCTGTTCGACGGCATCGCCTATGGGATGGTGCTTTTCGTCCTCGGCTGCGGGCTCTCCGTGACGATGGGGTTGATGAACTTCGTCAACCTCGCCCACGGCGCCTTCGCCATGCTCGGCGGCTATGTCGCCGTGCTGGCGATGCAGCGCCTCGGCCTGCCTTTCCTGGCGAGCCTGCCGCTCGCCTTCCTGTCCGCGGCCCTGGTCGGGATCGTGCTCGAGCGCCTGATCTATCGGCCGATGTACGCCAAGAGTCATCTCGACCAAGTGATGTTCTCGATCGGCCTCGTCTTCATGGCAGTCGCCGGGACCGATTGGCTGATGGGCTCGACCCAGCAGTTCATCCGCCTGCCGGTCTGGCTGCAGGGACGCTTCGAGATCGCCGGCATCGGCATTGGCCGTTACCGGCTCTTCGTCATCGCGATCTGCGGGCTGCTCGCGGTCTCCCTGCAATGGGGGTTCACCCGTACCCGCTTCGGCAGCCGCCTGCGCGCGGCGGTGGACGATGCACGGGTCGCGCGCGGGCTCGGCATCCCGGTCAACCGGCTCTTCGCGCTTACCTTCGCGCTCGGCTGTGGGCTCGCCGGTCTCGGGGGTGCGCTCGGCGTCGAGCTCATGGGGCTCGACCCGACCTTTCCGCTGAAGTTCATGATCTACTTCCTGATCGTCGTCACGGTCGGCGGCACCTCCAGCATCACCGGCCCGTTCTTCGCCGCGATGCTGCTCGGCGTCGCCGATGTCGTCGGCAAGTACCTGGTGCCGCAGGTCGGCGCCTTCATCATCTATGCGCTGATGGTCGGGCTGCTGATCACCCGGCCGCACGGGCTGTTCGCGAGGGCGCGGGCATGAGCGCCGAGAGCTTCGAAGCCAGGGTCAGGCAGGCGCTCTATGCCGGCCGCCGCTGGCATCCGGTCGAGATCGGCTTCTGGATCCTCGCCTTTGCGGCCTTTCTGCTGTTCCCGCGCCATCTGCTGCTGCTCAACGAGATCACGATCCTCGCCCTGTTCGCGCTCTCGCTCGACCTGATCCTCGGCTATGCCGGCATCGTCTCGCTGGGCCATGCCGCCTTCCTCGGCATGGGCGCGTATGCGGCCGGAATCTTCGCGAAATACGTGACCGGCGATCCGCTGGCGGGCCTTTTCGTGGGGATGGCGGCGGCCGGGCTGCTCGGCCTGCTCACCAGCCCGCTGGTCCTGCGTGGCAGCGATCTCACCCGGCTGATGGTGACGCTCGGCGTCGCGCTGATCCTCTACGAGCTGGCGAATTCCTTCGGTTCATTGACGGGCGGCGCCGATGGCCTGCAGGGCGTGATGATGAAGCCGGTGCTCGGCCAGTTCGAGTTCGATATCTTCGGGCGCACCGCCTATCTCTATTCGCTCAGCGTCCTCTTCCTGCTGTTCCTGATTGCGCGGCGCGTGGTGCATTCGCCCTTCGGGCTTTCCTTGCGAGCGGTCCGCGACAATCCGCTGCGCGCCTCGGCCTCGGGCGTCCCGAACGGGCGGCGCCTCGCCGCGGCTTACACCCTGGCTGCGGCCTATGCCGGGGCGGCCGGGGCGCTGCTCGCCCAGACCACGCAGTTCGTCTCGCTCGACGTGCTCGATTTCCATCGCTCGGCCGATCTGATGCTGGTGCTGATCATCGGCGGCGCCGGCTATCTCTATGGCGGGCTCGTCGGCGCCATCGCCTTCAAGCTGCTGCAGGACGCGATTTCGAGCTTCACCCCGCAATACTGGATGTTCTGGATCGGGCTCTTCCTCGTGCTCTTCGTGCTCGGCGGCCGCGAGATCATCCATGGCGCGGTGAAGACCGTGGCCGGTCGTTTCGCGCGTTTCGGCCGGGGAGGGGCGCGATGAGCGTCGCTCTCCAAACCTTTGAGCTCTGCAAGAATTTCGGTGGGATCACCGCAACGGACCATGTCGATTTTTCGCTGGCGAAGGGCGCCCGCCACGCCCTGATCGGCCCGAACGGCGCCGGCAAGACCACTTTCGTCAACCAGCTCACCGGCGTGCTCAAGCCGAGTTCCGGGCGCATCGCATTGATGGGCGAAGACATCACGAGGCTGTCACGTGAGGCGCGGGTGAAGCGTGGCCTCGCCCGCACCTTCCAGATCAACCAGCTCTTCGGCTCGATGACGCCACTTGAGATGATCGCTCTCGTCACCTCCGAGCGGCTCGGCCGCGGCAGTCGGCCCTTCCGCGCGCTCGATCTCGATGCGGAACTGGTCGGGCAGACCGCAGAGATCCTGACCCGCTTCAGGCTCGATGATATGATGGATCGCACCATCGCGACGCTGCCCTATGGCAAGCAGCGCCAGATCGAGATCGCCGCCGCCTTCGCCGCGCGGCCCACGGTCCTGCTGCTCGACGAGCCGGCGGCCGGCGTGCCGGAAGCCGAACGGCGCGAACTGATGCAGACGGTCGCCGAGCTTCCGGACGATGTCTCGGTGCTGCTGATCGAGCACGACATGGACCTCGTCTTCCGCTTCGCGACGCGCATCACCGTGCTGGTCAACGGGCGCGTGCTGGCGGAAGGGACGCCGGAGGAGATGGCGCGCGATCCGGCCGTGCGGGCGGCTTATCTCGGTGAGAGCGCCCATGTCTGACGCAGCATCGACTGAACTCCTGAGGATCGAGAAACTGAGCGCCGGCTATGGCGAGGCGCAGGTGCTGTTCGATATCGACCTCAGCCTTGCCCAAGGGCGCTCGCTCGCGCTGCTCGGCCGCAACGGCGTCGGCAAGACGACTTTGGTCAACAGCATCATCGGTGTGACGCGACGGCGCGGCGGGCGGATCGTGCTCGCCGATCGCGACCTCTCCACCGCCTCGCCCGAGCAGCGCGCCCATGCCGGAATCGGCTGGGTGCCGCAAGAGCGCAACATCTTCAAGTCCTTGACCGTGCTGGAGAACCTGACTGCGGTGGCGCTGCCGGGGCCGTGGGACGCGGCCCGCGTCTTTCGCATGTTTCCCCGGCTGGCGGAGCGCAAGGCCAATCTCGGCAACCAGCTTTCCGGCGGCGAGCAGCAGATGCTGGCGATCGGCCGGGCCCTGATGCTCAATCCGAAGCTCCTGCTGCTCGACGAGCCGACCGAGGGTCTCGCCCCGATCATCGTTGAGGAACTGCTCAAGGCGCTGAAGGGCCTGTTCCGCGAGGAGGGGCTTTCCGCGATCGTGATCGAGCAGCATGCGCGAAAAATCCTCGAATTGACCGACGACGCCATCGTGCTCGAACGCGGCCGCGTCGTGCTGGCCGAACGCAGTGCCACGCTCATCGCCGAGCCTGAGCGCCTCGAACATCATCTCGGCCTCGCCGCCGCAGCATGACCATCAAGAACCGGGAGGAAACGTCATGACCCAGAGGAAGAAGCCGCCTTTCCGGGGCGACGTGGTCGGCAGCCTGCTGCGCAGCGCGCCGGTCAAGGACGCCCGCGCCAGGCATGCGGCCGGCGAGATCAGCCAGGCCGATCTCACCGCGATCGAGGACGAGGAGATCAGGAAGCTCGTCAGGAAGCAGGAGGAAATCGGCCTGCAGGCGGTGACAGATGGCGAATATCGCCGCGCCTTCTGGCATTTCGACTTTCTCGACGGCTTGACCGGCGTCACGACCTACGAGACCGATGCGGGAATCCAGTTCAAGGGCGTCGCCACCAAGGGGCACGGCATCCGCGTCACCGGCAAGCTCGACTTCCCGGCCGACCATCCGCATCTGGCCCACTTCAAGTTCCTTGCGTCGGTGACCAGCCGCGTGCCGAAGATGACGATCCCGAGCCCGTCCATGCTGCATTATCGCGGCGGGCGGAAGGCGATCGACCCGAGCGCCTATCTCAGGATGGAGGATTACTACGACGATCTCGGCAAGGCCTACGCCAAGGCGATCAAGGCCTTCTACGATGCCGGCTGCCGCTATCTGCAGCTCGACGATACCAGCCTGTCCTATTTCTGCGATCCCGAGCAGCGCAAGATGCTGGCCGAGCGCGGCGACGATCCGGACAGGCTGATCTTCATCTACCGCGACGTGCTCAACGCCGCGCTCAAGGCCAAGCCGGCCGACATGCAGATCACCACCCACACCTGCCGCGGCAACTTCAAGTCGACCTTCATCGCTTCGGGCGGCTATGAGCCGGTGGCCGACATGGTCTTCAACCAGATCGATGTCGACGGCTATTTCATGGAGTGGGACGACGACCGCTCCGGCGGCTTCGAGCCGCTGCGCTTCCTGCCGAGGGGCGACAAGCAGGTCGTGCTCGGCCTCGTCACCTCGAAGTTCGGGGAGATCGAGAGCAAGGACAATCTCAAGCGCCGGATCGAAGAAGCCTCGAAATACGCTCCGCTGGAGCAGCTCTGCCTGTCGCCGCAATGCGGTTTCGCCTCGACCGAGGAGGGCAATGTCCTCGCCGAGGACGAGCAATGGGCCAAGCTCTCGCGCATCCTCGAAGTCGCCAGGGAGGTCTGGGGATGAGCAGCGAGCCCTGCTTCGACATCGCCCATCTCGCGCATGTCGAGCTTCTCACCGACAAGCCGGCCGAGAGCCTCGATTTCTTCGTCAATGTCTACGGGCTGACCGAGAGCGGGCGCGAGGGCGACAGCGTCTTCCTGCGCGCCTGGGACGATTACGAGTTCCATACGCTGAAGCTGACGGCGGCGAAGACCACCGGCATTGGCCATGTCGCCTATCGTGCCACCAGCGAGCAGGCGCTGCTGCGCCGCGTCGAGGCGATCGAGACGATGGGGTGCGGTATCGGCTGGGTGGATGGCGATCTCGGGCATGGCCGGGCCTATCGTTTCCGCGACCCGGACGATCATGTCTTCGAGATCTATTTCGACACCAACAAGTATGTCGCCCCGCCGCATGAGCGCCCGGCGCTGAAGAACCAGCCGCAGCGCAATCACGGCCGCGGCTGCGCGGTGCGCCGGCTCGACCATCTCAACCTGCTCGCCCGCGACGTCGCGGCGATCCGCGACTTCCTGCCGAAAGCGCTGGGCAGCCGCGTCACCGAGCAGATCGTGCTCGATTCCGGCGAGGTCGGCGGCTGCTGGTTCACCGTCAACAACAAGAGCTACGACATCGCCTATACCCGCGACCATACCGGCAGCCTGGGACGTTTCCACCACGTCACCTATGCCGTCGACCAGCGCGAGCATGTACTGGAGGCCGCCGACATCTTCCTCGAGAACGGCGTCTACATCGAGACAGGCCCGCACAAGCACGCGGTGCAGCAGACCTTCTTCCTCTATGTCTACGAACCTGCCGGCAACCGCGTCGAGATCGCCAATGCCGGCGCGCGCCTGATCCTCGATCCGGACTGGCAGACCGTCACCTGGACGGAGGAGGAGCGGAAGAAGGGCCAGGCCTGGGGGCTGAAGACGATCGAGAGTTTTCACACCCACGGCACGCCGCCGGTCCCGAACGCCGGCCACTGAGGGCAGGGGCGCGGCGCTTTCAGGCCCGGACGGCCGAGAGCACGAACATCGGCACGTCGCCCGGATAGGGCGAGGCCGGGAACAGGTGCTGCCAGGACGTGGCCGGCCCGAAACCGGCCTCGTCCAGCATCTGCCGGGCCTTGTCCTCGGTCAGCCCGTCATGCAGCGGCAGGCGGGCGGCGACATCGGTCGGATAGGTCGAGCGGTATTGCGGCGCGACCGACCAGAGTCCATCGGAGATGACGATCCGTCCGCCCGGGCGCAGGATGTCGCGAGCCTTGCGCAGCGCCGCCATCGGCTGCTCCAGCGTCCACAGCACATTGCGCAGCGTTACGATATCGGCCGAGCCCCGCGTGATGCCGGCATCCTGCAGCGTCTCGGCGATGAAGTCGACGGCGAGGCCCTGTGCTTCCGCGGCGGCCCGCGCCACGGCGAGCATGCCCTCCGCACCGTCATAGGCACGCACGCGATGGCCAAGCGAGGCCGCGACCAGCGCGCAGGCGCCCGTGCCGGTGCCGAGATCGACGACGTCGAGCGGCTGCTTGGCGGCGAAGGCCGCTTCCAGGACCTCCTGCCAGATCGCGGACTGGGCGACATGCGAGGCGACGCCGTCGAATTTCGGCGCGCGCGCGGTCCAGTAACCGGTCACGGCATGTTGCACGTCGGAAGCGGTCATGGCGCGGCCTCTCCATAGCAGTCGGGGTCGACGAGGTATTCGATATGGCGCCGGCCGGAAGCGGTGGCGCCGATCCTGACCGCGACGCCGAAGACCCGCCGGATCGTCTCCTCGGTCAGCACGGTCTCGGGCGTGCCGGAGGCGACCAGCCGGCCTTCGTGCAGCAGAGCGATCTCGTCGCAGAACAGCGCCGCGAGGTTGAGATCGTGCAGGGCGACGATGCAGGTCACGCCGAGCCGGCGGACCAGCGTCAGAATCGAGAGCTGGTGCTGGATGTCGAGATGATTGGTCGGCTCGTCGAGGATGAGCTCGCTCGGGGTCTGCGCCAAAGCCCGCGCGATATGCACGCGCTGGCGCTCGCCGCCCGAGAGCGTGTGCCAGAGCTGGTCGTGCCGTTCGCTCATGCCGACCCGAGCCAGCGCCGCGTCGACTGCCTGCTCGTCGGCCGCGCTCCAGGAGGCGAGGGCGCTGCGATGCGGGGTGCGGCCGAGGCGGACGACGTCGCAGACGCAGAGCTGGATCTCGGTCGTCGCCTGCTGTTCGACGAAGGCGAGGCGGCGGGCGAGCTCGCGCCGCGACACCTGGCCGATATCGCGGCCATCGAGCTCGACCACGCCGGACGAGACATTGCGCAGTCGGCAGAGCAGCCGCAGCAGGCTCGACTTGCCGGAGCCGTTCGGCCCGATCAGGCCGAGGATCTTGCCGGGCGCGGCTTCGAGCGTCACGCCGTCGACGATCATGCGCCCGGAGGTGCCCCAGAAAACGTCACGCGCCGAGAGCGTCATGCCGGCCGCCTGGCGCGATAGAGGATGATGGCGAAGGCCGGTGCGCCGACCAGGGCGGTGACGACGCCGATCGGCAGGATCTGCTGCGGTACCAGGATGCGCGAGAGGATGTCGGCCAGGATCATGAAGATCGCGCCGATGACGAGGCAGACCGGCAGCAACCGGGCATGGCCGGGGCCGACCAGGAAGCGGGCGGCATGCGGGATGACGAGGCCGACGAAGCCGATCGTGCCGACGATGCTGACCATGGTCGCGGTCATCACCGCGGTCACCGCGAAGAGGACGACGCGCACGCGCGTCACCGCGACGCCGAGCGAGGCGGCGGCGTCCGCGCCGAAGGCGAAGGCGTCGAGCGCCTTGGCGTGCAGCATGCAGATCGCGAAGCCGGCGAGCGCGACCGGTGTCGCGACGAAGACGTCCGGCCAGCGCACGCCGCCGAAATTGCCGAGCAGCCAGAACATCACGCCGCGCGCCTGCTCGGCGCTGGCGAGCGTCGTGACGATCGTCGCCGTGGCGGCGTTGAAGAGCTGGGAGCCGGCGACCCCGGCGAGGATGACGCGGTCGCTCGCCCCGCCGGCGCCGGCGGCCAGCAGCGCGACGATCAGCAGGGCCGCGACCGAGCCGAGAAAGGCGCCGCCGGAGACGGTCAGCGCCGCCCCGCCGAAGCCGAGGATCATCACTGCCACGGCGCCCGTCGAGGCGCCGGCCGAGATGCCGAGAATATAGGGCTCGGCCAGCGGGTTGCGCAGCAGCGCCTGCAGGATTGCGCCCGACAGCGCCAGTGCCCCGCCGCACAGCCCCGCCAGCAGCGCCCGGCTCAGCCGGTAGTCGAAGATCACGCCCTGCTGGATGGCGCTGACAGGGTAGCCCAGATCAAACAAGCCGTTGCCGAGCGCCTGGAAGGCGGTCGCCAGCGGAATCCGCATCTCTCCGATCGTCACCGCAAGGGCGATGGCGAAGACCGGCGCGGCCAGCGCCGCGACCGCGATGCCGATCCGCGCTGGCCAGTTCGGCTGGACGGGGTGGTGGCTCACCGCGCCAGGCCGAAGCGCTCGATGCCGCGTGCCAGCGCCTCGATCCCGTCGACGGTGTCGAGCCCGGCGCGCGTCGCGCCGACATCCATCACCACGATCCTGTCCTGCTTGACCGCGTCGAGCTTGCTCGCCACCGGGTCGGTCTTGAGGAAGTTGAGCTTGAGATCGACATCGTCGGCGGGAAAGCGCCGGCGATCCATCCTGACCACGACGATCACCGCAGGGTTCGCGGCGGCGATGCTCTCCCAGCCGACCAGCGGCCATTCCTCATTGGTGGTGATGACGTTGCGGGCGCCGAGCTTCGAGAGGATATAGGCCGGCACGCCGTTCTTGCCTGCGATGAAGGCGTCGCCCTTGATGTCCTTGCTGGAGAACCAGACGGCGACCGGCACGTCGCGCGCCTTCAGTCCGGCGACCGACTGGACCGCCTTCTCCTCGCGTGCCTTCAGCTCGGCGATCAGGACCTCGGCGCGGTCGGAAACGTCGAAGATCTGGCCGAATTCGCGGATGTTCTGGTAGACCAGCTCCATCGAGAACATCTTGGTCCGCACGCCGTCGCCGGGGCCGGAATTGTCCTTGCCGACGCAGTCGGTCGGGGAAACATAGGTTGGTACCTTGACCTTGGCGAACTGGTCGCGCTTCCCGACGATGCCGTTCGGCCCGATATGCCATTCGAACATCGCGGTGACGAGATCGGGTTCCTGCGCGACGACCGCCTCGAAGCTCGGATCATTGTCGGCGAGCCGCTTCACCTTGGCATTCACCGCCTCATAGGGCTTGGCGACCGGGCTGAACCAGACGGCGGTGCCGACGACGCGATCGCCGAGGCCGAGCGCATAGAGGATTTCGGTCTGCGTCTGGCCGACGGCGACCACACGCTTCGGCGCCTGGCTGAAGGTGATGGTCTCCCTGCAGTTCTCCAGCGTCAGCGGGTACTGCGTCGGTGCCGCCTGTGCGGCCGTGGCGAGACACAGGCCGGCGGCCAGGGCGAGCGGGAGGCGGAAACGCTGGACGGCGCGCATGGGACCCTTCGAAGGCAGGAGAGAGCGGGCGGCGCCGGGGAGTGAGCCCGCCAAGTGCGGCGTAGGTTGATATGTAATATTATAACAAAACCGATAGAGGCCTGCGCCGTGGCCTGTCAAGCTGGCGCGGGAAAAGGCGCCGGCGGCGCTGTTGGAGATGGGCATCTGGATTCATCGCTCCCCGAGATGAAGGCGGGAAGCAGGCGATTGCGACGGAGCGGCGGGATCCTCGTCCCGCGCCTGCCAGCAACCCTCCGGAGCACCCCGCCCGAAAGACCTTTCCGACGATCAGGGCAGGTCTCCTGGCTCGCGGGTCGATGCTGGTTCCGCCCGGCCTTCCCGGCGCGCGAGCGCCAGTGGACGATGGGTGGAGAGCTCGCCGCTTACAGTTGCGGGGGCAGCCTCGGCCTTGGCGCTGCGCGCCTCACCGAATTCCCTCTTAGCTCCAGGCCGTGACGCCTGGAGAACCATGATCGGGCCAGACCATAGATCGGCGAGGAACGGCGTCAAGCGGCTGGAGCCTACGGGGCCGGCGCCGTCTGCATCAGGTTGCCGCAGAGCTGGCGCAGCGTCACGACATAAGGGTTGCGGGCGAGGAAGCTCGCCTCGCCGAAATAGATCGGGATCTCCGGCAGCTCGGCGATCTCGAGTCCGGCAATGCTGGTCTCGCTGCCATCCAGGCACCAGGCGGGAATGATCGCGAAGCCGATCCCTGCCTCGACGCAGCGCTTCACGCTCGAGCTGCCGGAGGTCGAGATCGCGATCTCCATCTCCGAGCCGTCGGGGCGCAGGTAGTCGATGGCGAGGTTGCGCAGCAGCTGACCGGGCTCATAGGTCACGAAGGGGCGCCCTTGCGCCCATTCCCGGATCGCGCCCGGCGCCGGCGCCGCGCCCCAGGCGGTCGGGAAGACCAGCGCCGGCCGATAGGTGCAGACCAGATGCTGCGGCACGTTCGGGTCGCCGAAGTAGCGTTCGGTGATGCACAGATCGAGGCTGCCATCCTTGATCATCTCGGGCAGGGAGGTGTCGCGCTCATATGCGAGGATTTCGACCTGCGGGAAGAGCTCGCGGAAGCGCGCCAGGATCGGCGGCAGCAGATAGTAGAAGATCGCCTGCGGCAGGCCGATGCGCAGCACCGGCCGCTCCTTGTCGAGCGTGCGG
Source organism: Allobosea sp. (assembly GCF_017308075.1). Lineage (GTDB taxonomy): Bacteria > Pseudomonadota > Alphaproteobacteria > Rhizobiales > Beijerinckiaceae > Allobosea. Next base: position 15,457 of record NZ_JAFKFX010000054.1, on the reverse strand, counting down.
TCGAGCCTCGCCAGCACCGTGTCGAGCTCCGGCAGCAGCAGCTTGTAGAGGCTGCGCCCGCGCGGCGTCAGCGTCACCGTCTTGGCGCCCTGCTCGGAGAGGACGAGGCGCTCCTCGAGCACCTGTTCGAGCCGGCGGACATGGTTCGCGGCCGACTGGTAGCTCATCCCCAGCTTGCGCGCTGCGGCCGAATAGGAGCCGTCGCGTGCGACGATGAAGAAGGTCTGGATCAGCGTCAGATTGGCTTCGCGCATGGCTCGTTCCGCGGCGGGGAGCCTCACTCTTAGCCATAGGCGGTGACCTTCCGCCACTTTCAAACAATGGCGCAAGTCGGGGCGGATCATTTGGATCGACCCGAAAGGCGAAGCGACCGAGGGTCGCGCATCGCTTTCAAGGACGCCCCCGTCGCCTCGCATGGCCCGCTCTCCTTCCCTTCATGTCGCTGTGATCGGCGCCGGAATCGTCGGCGCCGCCGCCGCGCATTTCCTGGCGGCGGCCGGGGCACGGGTGACGCTGCTCGATGCTTCGGGACCGGCCGCCGGCGCGACCGGCGCTTCGGACGGCGCGGTCTCGGTCGCGAGCAAGAAGCCCGGCCCGATGATGGACCTCGCCCGCCATGCCCGCGCCTTCTACGGAAGCTGCGAGGCCGACGGTCTGCTGCGCGGCCTGTTCCATCGCCGCTCGACTTTCCTCGTCGCCCGCACCCGGCTCGAGGCTGAGCTCGTCGCCGAGCACGGCGCCGATCTCGCCGCCGCGGGCGAGCGCGTGCTCGATGTCGACCGGCCGACGCTGCTCAACCGCATTCCCGGCCTCGGCGATGGTGTCTGCTTCGCCCTCGAGATCCCCGATGACGGGCATGCGCTCGGCTACGAGATCACCCAGCGCCTGCTGCAGCGGAGCGCCGTCACGGTCCGGCGCAACGCGCCCGTCTCCGAGATCGTCATGCGGGCCGGGCAGGCCGTCGGCGTTACGATCCGGGACGAGCTCCTGCCGGCCGATGCCGTGCTCGTCGCCGCCGGGATCGGCTCGGTCGGCCTGCTCGGTCTCGGCGACATCCTGATCCCGCGCAAGGGCCAGATGGTCGTGACCGACCGGGCCGCGGCCGGCCGGCCGGCGATCGATGGCCATCTGATGGCGGCCTCCTATCTCGCCGCCAAGCGCGGTATCGTCCGCGACAACGCCCATATCGGCCTCGTCATCGACCCGCTGGTCACCGGCCAGTTCCTGATCGGCGGCAGCCGCGAGGATCACCGCGCCGACCAGGCCACGGATGCCGCGACGATCTCGGCGATCCTGCGCGACGCGCTCGATCTCTATCCGCCGCTGCGCCAGCGCCGCGTCCTGCGGACCTTCGCAGGCGTCCGCACCGCCTCGCGCGACGGCCTGCCGATCGTCGGCCCGCATCCGCATCTCGGCGGGGTCACGATCGCCACCGGCTTCGAGGGCGATGGCATCTGCCTCGGCCCGTTCATGGGCGCCAGCGCCGCCCGGATGATCCTCGGCGAGGCGCCGGGCGTCGATCTCTCAATGCTCGCGCCCCAGCGCTTCTCCAGAGCCGAGGCCCTGGCATGAACCCGTGCTTCTACTGGATCGACCGGCCGGTTTCCTTCCGGCCCGGCGAGACCGTCGCTGCGGCGTTGCTGCGCGCCGGCATCGCCGATCTCAGCCCCGAGGGGGGAGTCGTGCGTGGCCGCGTCTTCTGCTGCATCGGCGCCTGCCAGGCCTGCGTCGTCGCCATCGCGGGCGAGGGGGCCGTCGAGGCCTGCCTGACGCCCGCGCGTTCCGGAATGCGTCTTTCCCCTCAGCCCAGCCTCGGACTGCGCCATGACTGATCTGGCCAAGACTGACCTGGCCAAGACTGACCTGGCCAAGACTGACCTGGCCATGACTGAGTTGCCGGTCCTTGTCGTCGGCGGCGGGCCGGCGGGCGTTGCTGCGGCCGTAGCCCTGGCGGAAGCCGGTCTGCGGGTGCTGCTGATCGAGCAGCGCGACCGGCTTGGCGGTGCCATCCATCGTCAGCCCGCAGTCGGTGCACCACAGATCTGGAGAGGGCCGGCACGGCACCGGCGCAACTGGGCGGAACTCGCCTCGCGCCTCGAACATGTGGCAGAGCGGATCGAGCTGCGGACCTCGACGGTCTTCCTCGGCATCGACGGCGCAGGGCGCTTCCTCTTCGATGATCGTATGGCCGGCCGCGTTTTTGCGCGCCCTGTCCGGGCCGCCATCGTCGCGGTCGGTGCGGTCGAGAAGATCGCTCCGTTCGAAGGCTGGGAACTGCCGGGCGTGATGAGCGCGGGCGGCGCCCAGGTCCTGCTCAAGGAGACCGGCCGGCCGCCCGAAGGTCCGATCGTCGTCGCTGGCAGTGGTCCGCTGCTGCTCGCCGTCGCGGCGCAACTCGCCCGCGCCGGCAACCCGCCGCTCGCCGTGCTGGAGCGCGGTAGGCCCTGGCACAAGCCCAAGGCCCTGGCCCGCCTGATGACGGCCGGGGCGCCGCTCGCCGAAGCCGCCTCCTATGCCGCGGTGCTCGCCCTGAAGCGCGTGCCCTGCCACGTCGGCAGCGAAGTCCTCGGCGTCAGCGAGACTGGGCAGGGGCTGACGATCCGCGTCCGCGCCGGCTCCGCCGAAAGCCTGCTGCAGGCTCGCCATCTGCTGATCCATGATGGGCTGGAGCCGAACCGCGCCGGTATCCCGCTGCCGGCCCCCGGGGCGGAAGTTCCCGTGCTGCTCGCCGGCGACGGGCGCGAAATTCTTGGCGCCGATGCGGCGATCCTCGATGGCCAGCGTGCCGCCTCGGCGGTCCTTTCGCGCTTGGGACACGCCGCTTCGGCTGCGCCGCTCGAAGCAGCTCTGAGCAAGGCGCGGAACTTCCAGCTCGCGCTTGCCGAGGCCCTGCGTAGCAAGGCCACGCCGCCGACGCCGCAGACCATGCTCTGCCGCTGCGAGGGGCGCCGCTATGCCGATTTCGCCGCGCTGCCGGCCGACGCATCGGCCCGCGAGATCCGGCTGATGGGCCGTTTCGGCCTCGGCGCCTGCCAGGGGCGCTTCTGCGGACCCATGCTGGCGGAGCTGCGGGGCGAGGCGCTGCCGACGGCCAATCCGCCGCGTTGGCCGCTGCGGCCGGTCTCGGTCGCCGCCCTCGCCAATTTCTCGACCGACGAAACGGAGTCATGAGCCGTGAATGGCACTCTCGCAAAATCCTTCAGAAGCAGCAGCCGTCCAGTGGTCGACGTGCTCAACCCCTTCTCCGGGGCGAGCGTCGGCAAGGTCGAGGTCGCCGACGAGGTCGCGGTCGCCGATGCGCTGCGGGCCGCCCGCAAGGCCTGGCGCTCCTTCCGCTTCAGCACGCCGGCCGAGCGCAAGGGCCTGCTCCATCGCCTCGCCGAACTGCTCGCTGAGGACGCGGAGGAGATGGCGCAGATCATCTGTGCCGAGGTCGGCAAGACGATCACCGAAGCGCGCAACGAGGTCCGCCGCGCCCAGAACACGCTGCGCCTGAGCGGTGATGCGATCACCGTGCTGCATGGCGAGGTGTTGCCGACGGCGATCGTGGCGGGGGCGCCGAGCAAGCTCGCCGCGATCACCTATGAGCCGGCCGGCGTCGTCGGGGCGATCACGCCCTTCAACTATCCGCTCAACCTGCTCTGCCACAAGCTCGGCCCGGCCATCGCCGCCGGCAATGCCGTCGTCGCCAAGCCGTCGCCCAAGGCGCCGTTGGCCGCCGAGCGCCTCGGCGAGCTCGCGGCCAAAGCGGGGTTCCCGCAGGGCCTGTTCAGCATCGTCCATGGCGGCGCCGAAGTCGCGGCCATGATTGCCAGCGGCGATATCGACCTGCTGAGCTTCACCGGCGGGCCGGCCGCCGGCCTCGCGCTCAAGAACGCCTCGGGCCTCGTGCGCTGCCTGATGGAGCTCGGCGGCAACGACCCGCTGATCGTGATGCCGGATGCCGATCTCGACCGCGCCGCGCAGACTGCGATCGGGCATCGCTTCGAGATTGCCGGCCAGAGCTGCGCCGCCGTGAAGCGCCTCTATCTGCATGAGGAGATCCGGGACACGATGGTCGCGCGCATCGCGGCGCTGATCGCGGATGTCCGCACCGGGGACCCCGCCGACGAGGCGACCGTGATGGGCACGCTCATCGACGAGCCCGCGGCGGCGGAGGTCGAGAGGCGGGTCAGGCTCGCCGTCGCGCAGGGGGCGAAGGTTGTCGCTGGTGGCAGGCGCCGTGGAACCATGTTCGCGCCGACCCTGCTCGACGATGTTCCGGCCGAGGCCGAGCTGGTGCGCAGCGAGACTTTCGGGCCGGTGCTCGCAGTGCGCCGCTTCAGCGATCCCGAACAGGTGATCGGCGAGGTCAGTGACAGTCCCTACGGGCTGCAGGCCGGCGTCTTCACCAACGACCATGCGCTGGTGAAGCGCTTCTCCCGCGAGCTGCGCGTCGGCGGCGTGATGATCAATGAAGGCCCGGATTTCCGCGCCGAGAACGTGCCCTTCGGCGGCATCAAGTCGAGCGGGCTCGGCCGCGAGGGCATCCACATGACCTTGCGCGAGATGAGCGAGACCAAGGTCGTCATCGACTGACTGAGATGGAAGAGAAAGCCATGATCGATTCAGAGCTGCGCCGGCGCCTCTCCGGCGTCTTCACCGCCCTCGTCACCCCTTTCCGCGACGGCGCGATCGACGTGCCCGCCCTCGAGCGCCTGATCGCCGCCCAGCTGGAAGCCGGCGTCGCCGGGCTCGTCCCCGTCGGCACGACCGGGGAGGCGGCGACGCTGTCGGAGGCGGAGGCCGACGAGGTCATCCGCATCACGGTCGCCGCCGCCAAGGGGCGCGCCTTCATCATGGCCGGCACCGGCTCGAACGCGACTGCTCTCGCCGTCGCCAAGGCGAAGCGCGCGGAGGCGCTCGGCGCCGACGGCATCCTCGTCGTCACGCCCTATTACAACAAGCCCTCGCAGGACGGCCTGTTCAGCCATTTCGCCGCCACCGCCGAGGCGGTGAAGATCCCGATCATGCTCTACAGCGTGCCCGGGCGGACCGGCGTCGAGATCGCCCCGGCGACGGCGGCGCGCCTGGCCAAGGCCTACCCGCATATCGTCGCGATCAAGGAGGCCGGCGGCAGGACCGAGCGGATCACCGAGCTGCGGCGGGCGCTCGGCGAGGATTTCGTCATCCATTCCGGCGATGATGGGCTGACCCTGCCATTTCTCGCGGTCGGCGCCGATGGCGTCACCAGCGTCGCTTCCAACCTGCTGCCGCGCGAGATCGTGGCGCTGTGCGCCGCCTGGGCGAAGGGCGAGCTGCGCGAGGCCCGCCGTATCCATCAGGCCCTGTTCGATGTCACCGGTCACCTCTTCATCGAGAGCAACCCGGTACCGGTCAAGACCGCCCTGGCCCGCAGCGGCGCGATTTCGGCCGAGGTGCGCGCGCCGCTGGCGCCGTTGCGACCCGAGAACCTGAAAGCGCTCGAAGCCAGCCTGGCCGCCTTCGAAAGCGCTCGGGACATATAAGAAAACCGGTAGGCGAGCGGCCTACTCTCGCATTGTTTGCGGAGGTGCCTTCCTTAGGCTCCTCCCTAACCCGGCAGGCCGGGGCAAGACCGAAGATCATCGGCAAGGGAACGGAGGATAATCGTCGTGAAGAAGATCATCAGCGCAATTTTTGCGGCCGGCCTTGGGCTGGCGGCATTCCAGTCGCCGGCTCAGGCCCAGGACAGCATCGAATCCGTGCGTTCGCGCGGCGTGCTGCGCATTCCCGGCATCATCAACGAGGATCCCTATTTCAACAAGGATCCGCGCACGGGCGAATGGCGCGGCTTCGCGATCGAGATGGCGCGCGACATCGCCAAGACGCTCGGCGTCAAGCTGGAAGTGGTCGAGTCGAGCTGGCCTAATTCGATCCTCGACGTGCAGAGCGGCAAGGTCGACCTCGCGCTCGGGGTGACCGCGACGCCGCAGCGCGCCATGTCGGTCGCCTTCTCGGCGCCGACCTATTTCAACAGCTTCGTCATCGTCTCGCCGAAGCCGGAGCTCTCCAAGCTGAGCTGGGCCGAGCTCAACGATCCCAAATACACCTTCGCGGTCGATCTCGGCTCCTCGCAGGATTTGATCGCCCAGCAATATCTGCCCAAGGCCAAGATGCTGCGCTTCAAGACGCGCGACGAGGCGATCGTCGCCGTGGTCAGCGGCAAGGCCGACGGCCTCGTCAACACCATGCTCAACGGGCTGGTGATGACCAAGAAGGCGAACGGCATCGGCAAGGTGATGGTGCCGAGCCCGGTCCTCTCGACGCCGTCGGTCGTCGCGCTGAACTGGAAGGGCGACGAGAAGTGGCGCGCCTTCATCTCGGCCTGGGCCGAGTACAACCGCCGCATCGGCAACAACCAGACCTGGATCGTCAACAGCCTGGCGCCGTTCGGCATCACGCTCGACGACATGCCTGAAGGTTTCGGCTTCGGTGGTTGAAGCATAGGGCGGCCCGTAAGGGCCGCCCTCCAAGGAAGGCTAGCAAGACATGTATACTTGGAGCTTCGCCCCGATCATCCAGGCCTCCGACCTCTTCCTGTGGGGGGCGTGGATCACGGTCGTCTACACGGCAGGCTCGATCGCGATCGGCCTGGTCCTCGGTCTCGCCGTCTGCTTCGCCAGGCTTTCGGGCATCGGACCGCTGAACTGGTTCGCGCAGGGCTTCCAGGAGCTGTTTCGCTGCACGCCCCTCCTGGTCCAGCTCCTCTGGATCTACTACGCGCTGCCGCTCCTGCTAGGCTTCGACATGCCCAACTGGGCGGCGGCGCTGTTGACGCTCTCGCTCTATGCGGCAGCGTTCTATGCCGAGGTCTTCCGCGGCGGCATCGTCTCGATCGACAAGGGCCAGTTCGAGGCCGGCGCCGCGATCGGCATGTCCGGCTGGCAGGTGATGCGGCGCATCATTCTGCCGCAGGCCATCCGCCGGATGATGCCGGCCTTCATCAACCAGTCGGTCACCCAGTTCAAGAACACCTCGCTGGTCTCGGTGATCTCGGTGGCGGACCTGACCTACATGGCGAGCATCGTCAACGGCCAGACCTATCGGCCGCTCGAATCCTACACGGTGGTCGCGGTGCTCTACTTCGTCATTCTCTTCCCGATGATGAAGTTCGCCGACTACATCGAACACCGCATGCGCCGCGGCAACTGATCGAGAGCGCCCATGACCTCCGCTTCATCCGCACCCGCTTCGTCTTCCTCGGTTTCGTCGCCGGCAGCCTCCGACATCGTGCTCGAGGCGCGCGGCATCACCAAATGCTTCGGGGCGCTGACCGTACTCCACGGCATCGACCTCGCCCTCAAGGCCGGCGAGGTCGTCTCGATCATCGGGCCGTCAGGCTCGGGCAAGTCGACCTTCATCCGCTGCATGAACATGCTGGAGAAGCCCGACGCCGGCGAGATCCTCTTCCGCAACCGCCGTGTCGGCGAGAAGCATCGCGGCAGCGGCGATCTGCTCGGGCAGGGCGAATTGCGCCGCCATGTCGGCATGGTCTTCCAGCACTTCAACCTGTTCCCGCATATGAGCGTGCTGGAGAACGTCATCGAGGGCCCGGTGATCGTGCAGCGGAAGTCGCGCGCCGAGGCCGTCGAGATCGCGATGGACTACATCGCCAAGGTCGGCCTGGCTGAGAAGCGCGACGCCCGGCCGGACCAGCTCTCCGGCGGCCAGAAGCAGCGCGTCGCCATCGCCCGGGCGCTCGCCATGCAGCCTGACGCGCTGCTGCTCGACGAGGTCACCAGCGCGCTCGATCCAGAGCTCGTCGGCGAAGTGCTCGGTGTGGTGCGCGATCTCGCCAATCAGGGCATGACCATGGTCATCGTCACCCACGAGATCTCCTTCGCCGCGGACGTCTCCGACCGGGTCGTATTCATGGAGAATGGCCGCATCGTCGCGCAGGGCCTGCCCGAGACCATCCTGCGCCGCCCCGACAATGAGCGCCTCAAGGCGTTCCTCGCGCGCTTCCATGGCTGAGCCGGTGCGACAGCCTGCCCCCCCCTTCAGGGTCGTCATCGTCGGCGCGGGGCGCGTCGGCTCGGCGCTGGCGCTGCTCCTGAAGCAGGCTGCCGAGTTCGAGGTCGTGGTGGTCGATCCGACCGAACCGGCGCGGCGGCGCATGGACGAGCTCGGCCTGCCGCTGGTGGAGGCCGACCCCGGCAACGCCACGCAGCTCGACCGGCTCCTCGGTGAGGCCCAGGCCGTGGTCGCGGCGTTGCCGGCGGCGGCGACGCCGATGGTCGCCGCCGCCGCGCGCCGCAGCGGCATTCATTATCTTGATCTCGGCGACGATACCGCCGGTCTCGACGCGGTGCTGAGCGAGGCCCGCTCGGCGGCAGGATGCTTCATTCCGCAATGCGGCATCTCCCCGGGGCTGGTCTCGCAGCTGGTGCTCGATCTGGTCTCGCGAAGCTCTGGGCCGGTCGAGATCGATGTTCGCATCGGCACCTTGCCGCGCGAGCCGGGTAGCCGGCTCGGCTACGGACTGACCTGGGACGTCGATGCCCTGCTGCGCGAATACATCCAGCCCTCGACGGCGCTGGTCGATGGCAGACGCGCCAGCCTGCCGGCCCTGAGCGATCTCGGCCGCCTGCGCCTCGGCGGGCGCGACTATGAGGACTTCGTTTCCGGCAATATCCCGGCGAGCCTGTGCGCGCGCCTGGAAGGGCGGGTCGCCCGGCTGACCTCGCGCACGATCCGCTATCCCGGCCATCTCGACTATATGCGTTTCCTGCTCGACGAGCTGAAACTGCGCGCCAGGACCGACCTCCTGCGCAACCTCTTCCTCAACGCCCTGCCCGAGATCGTCGACGATCGCCTGCTGATCTCGATCGGTGCGACATCCCGCCAGGATGGGCGCTCCGTCGAGGAGCGGTTCACCCGCGAGGTCGTGCCGGCTCAGATCGGTGGCAGCACGGTCAGCGCGATGCGGCGCACCGCCGCCGCCCATGTCGCCGCGGTGCTCGACCTGCTTCGCGTCGGAGCCATCGGGGTGCCGGGGCTGTGCTTGCAGGAGGACATTCCGTTCTCTGCGCTGAGCAGGAACCGCTTCCTGTCCTGGTTCTTCGCGGCTAGTGCGGAGGAGGGCGGGCTGACGAATCCGGGGAACGCGGCATGATGAGCGGCACGGACACATCGCGCGGACAGGCGGGGACTGTCGGCGATCTCGGCATCGGCATCCTGATGCTCGACACGCATTTCCGGCGGCTTCCGGGCGATATCGGCAATGCCAGGAGCTGGTCGACGCCGGTGCAGTTCCGCGTCGTGCGCGGTGCCGACCCGGCTGCGATCGTGCATGGCCGGCCGGGGGATTTCCTGCAGCCCTTCATCGCGGCCGCGCTCGACCTCGTTTCCTGCGGGGTGCGCGGCATCACCACGAGCTGCGGCTTCCTCGCTCTGTTGCAGAAGGAGCTCGCGGCGGCGCTCCCCGTGCCGGTCGCGACCAGCAGCCTGCTGCAGGCGCCGCTGATCGAGGCGATGCTGCCGGCCGGACAGCAGGTCGGCATCCTGACCTTCGCGCCCGAGGCCTTGAGCGCGCGCCATCTCGCCGCCGTCGGCGTGCGGACGGACACGCCGATCGAGGGCCTGGCGCCGGACAGCCTGTTCCGACAGGTCTATGGCGCCAAGGGCGGCGTCTCCGATTTCGCGACGCTCGAGCAGGAGGTGATCGCGGCCGCGCTGGCACTGGTCGAGAAGCATCCGAATGTCGGCGCGATCCTGTGCGAATGCACCAATCTGCCGCCGCATTCGGCTGCGATCGCCAGGGCGACCGGGCGCCCCGTCTTCGACATCATCGGCTTCGTTGACTGGTTCGCCCGCAGCCTGATGCCGCCGGCCTATCCGAGGGGCTGACGCGCCGGCTCGCCGGCGGTGTCAGCCCGAGCCCACCGCCTTGGCGGGGTCGGTCGGCGGGATCGGCGGATAATGCAGCCCGCGCTGGCCGGAGAGGCCGCGATTCGGCGCCATGACGAGTTCGGGCTCGGCCATGCCGACGAGTTCGCCATCGCGCAGCCAGGCTTCGTCCTCGCCGTAGAGGCTCGCCGCCAGCGCCTTGCCGAGCCGTGCCCTGATGTCCGCATGGCCGGGATCGCCGGTGAGATCGGCCATTTCCTGCGGGTCTTTGTCGAGATCGAAGAGCTGGAAATGGTTGCCGGCCGGATACCAGATCAGCTTGTAGCGGCCGTCATGCACCATGCGGGTCGCCTTCGCGCCCTCGAGCGATTCCCCATAGAGAATGTCGCGGCGCTGCTCGCCGACCATCGACAGGCCCTCGCAGCTCTCCGGAATCGGCAGGCCGCAGAGATCGAGCAAGGTCGGCATGATGTCCTGCAGGCCGACAAGGCGGCCATCGGTGGCGCCGGTGCCGACGCGGCTGTCCCCCGCCGCTCCCGAGAGCAGCATCGGCACGCCGGCCGAGGCCTCGTACATCAGCCGCTTGGCGTAGAGGCCGTTGTCGCCGAGCATGTCGCCATGATCGCCGCAGATCAGGATGATCGTGTCGTCGAGCAGGCCTTCCTCGCGCAGCGTCCCGATCAGGATCCGTAGCTGGTGGTCGATATGGGTGCACAGCGCATAGACCGCGCGGCGCATGTCGGCGAGCTGCGCTGGCGGAAGCTGCTCCCAGTAGTGATGCGCGACGCGCACCGCATAGGGCAGCGCCGCTGGGTCCCTGGCCCAGTCGGCCATCAGCGGGGCGTCGATGTCGCGGGCCCGATAGCGTTCGAAATAGCTCGCCAGCGGCACGATCGGCGGGTGCGGATGGGTATAGGAGACGTGCCAGAAACCCGGACGCGTCGGGTCGCGCCGCTTGATCGTGCGCGCCGCAGCGAAGGTGATCCAGTTGGTGACGTGCAGCTCTTCCGGCAGGTGCCAGGTCCGCCAGCTGTATTCATTGTTGCTCATGCCGTGCATGAACTGCTGGCCGGGCTGGCCCTTGTCGGTCAGGAACAGCTCGTAATCGTCCATGCCGCCGAGATGGCCGCGGCCCTCCTCGGCAAGCAGCACCTCCTCGAAGCCGATCCGGTCGCGCTGCGGATAGACATGGAGCTTGCCGATCGCGGCCGTCTGGTAGCCGGCGTCGCGGAAGGAGCGCGCCAGCGTCGGCAGGCCGTCCGGCATCGGCAAGGCCGGCTGGAAGACACGGTCGCCATGGCCGCGCGGGCTCGTGCCCGTCATCATCGAGCGCCGGGCCGGGATGCAGATCGGGCATTCGGCATAGGCGTTGGTGAAGCGCGTGCCGGTGCGGGCGATCTGGTCGAGCGTCGGTGTCTCCACTGTCGGATGGCCGGCGATGCCGAGCAGTCGCGCCGGCCATTGATCGACGGTGACGAACAGCACATGGCGGTCGCCAGGCGGAGAGGACGCAGCTCCCGCCGGTGGATTGCCTGCCTGATCGCCGGAGACGCGCTGCATGGCCCTGCTCAGTTCGCCTTGGCGCCGGAGATGCGGACGAGCTCCGCGATCTTGCCGGTCTCGGCCTTGATGAAGTCGCCGAAGGCGGCGGAGGTGCCGCCGACCAGCTCGATGTTGAGCGCCGCCATGCGCTCGCGCACCGCCGGATCGGCGACGATCTTGTTGAGCTCGGCATTCAGCCGCTCGACCACGGCCGGCGGCGTGCCGGCCGGGACGAAGACACCGTGCCAGGAGGCAAACTCATAGCCGGGCACGCCGGCTTCGGCGACGGTCGGCACGTCAGGCATCGCCGCCGAACGCTTCGCTCCGGTCACCGCGAGCGCGCGCAGCGTACCCTCGCGCGCCATCGGTACGGCGGTCCCGTCGATCATCGCGGTGACATGGCCGGCGATCACGTCGTTGATGGCCGGGGCAGAGCCGCGATAGGGCACATGGGTCGCCTTGATGCCGGTCTTCTCCTTCAGCAATTCGAAGGCGAGCTGCTGCGGCGTCCCGACGCCGGCCGAAGCATAGGTCACCTTCTCCGGATTGGCCTTGGCATCGGCGAGCAGCGCCGCCAGGTCCTTGGCCGCGTTCTTCGTATTGATCACCAGAAGCAGCGAGACCGAGGTCAGCCGCATCACCGGGGCGAAATCGGTGAGCGGGTTGTAGGGCAGCTTGTCCTGCAAGGCGGGGGTGATCGCATGGGTCGCGATGTCGCCGATCAGCAGAGTGTGCCCGTCCGGCTCCGAGCGTGCCGCATCGGTCGCACCGATGGCGCCGGCCGCGCCGGGCTTGTTGTCGATGACTATGGTCTGGCCGAGCGCCTCGCTCAGCTTCGGCCCGATCAGCCGCCCGAGAAGGTCGACATTGCCGCCAGCCGGATAGGGCACGACGATCCGCATCGTCTTGCTCGGCCAGGCGGTCTGCGCCATGGCGGAAGCCGAGAACAGGGCCGGCGTGATCACCATCGCCGCCGACAAGCTCAGCAGGCGGGGCAGCCCGCTCTTGTGCGTCACGCTCATTCCGAAAACCTCCCACCCGCGGCGTTTCTGCTCGCGCCGACATCGATTCGAAAACTGAGCCAATCGCAAGCCATCAAGAAATTAGTTTTGCTTATTAGTCTTGGGCTCTAGTTTCGGCTCATGGACCAGAGATTGCTCAGTTTTTTCGTCACCCTCGCCGAGGAGCTGCATTTCGTGCGGGCGGCGGAGCGGCTCGGCGTGACCCAGCCCGCGCTCAGCCAGCAGATCGCCAAGCTGGAGGAGACGCTGGCGGTAAAATTGTTCGAGCGCACCAAGCGCCGCGTTGCGCTGACCGATGCCGGCCGGAACTTCCAGAGCGACGCGCTGGCGATCCTGCGCCAGCTCGATCTGGCGGTGGCAGGGGCGCGCCGCGCCGCACAGGGGCAGATCGGCCGCCTGACCATCGGCTTCGTCGAGGCCTGTCCCTTCAACATCCTGCCGGTGCTCGTCTCGCGGCTCAGCCGCGAACTGCCGGAGGTCTCGCTGATCCTGCAGGAGATGGTGACCAGGGAGCAGGTCGAGGCGCTGCGCTCCGGCCGGATCGATGTCGGCCTGCTGCGGCCGATGTTCAACGAGCCCGGCCTCGGCACGCTGCCGCTGTTCCGCGAGAATTACGTTGTCGCGCTGCCAGCCGGGCATCGCCTGACGCAAGCGGCGGCGGTGCCGCTGACCGCGCTGCGTGAGGAGCGCTTCATCATGACCCCGCCCGGCAAGCGCCGCTATGTCGAAGGCCGTTTCCGCTCCGCCTTCCGCCGGGCCGGCTTCGAGCCGCAAGTGGCGCAGGAGGTCCACCAGCTCCATACCATGATCGGCCTGGTCGCCGGCGGCATCGGCGTCGCGCTGGTGCCGCAATCGGTGTCGCGGCTCAATCTGGAGAATGTCGTCTACCGGCCGTTGAAGGGCCTGGACTCGACGGTTTCCGAACTCGTCGCCGCCTGGCCGCTCGACCGGGAGACGCCGGTTCTCCGGCGCTTCGTCGCGATTGCGCGGTCGGTCGCGGCCGGGGAGGGGCAGCGCGAATAGGCCTACCGGGCCGTTGCGCATCGCTCTAAGCTCGGCCGGGCTTTCGCGAGGCTCGAGCCAGGGGATGGATCGTCGTCGATCCGACGGCGGAGAGGAGCGGTCTTGCCGCCGGAGAGGACGATGCTGAAGGACGAGCTGATCAAGCGCTTCATGGTGACCAATGGCGAGAAGTTCAGGCTCGCCGACTTCGATCCGGGCGACACGGTCGGCCTTGATATCGACAAGGAAGAGGCCAGGGAGCTGCTGGCGGCCGGCACTAGGCGTTTGCATGCCCTGCAGGAGCGCCTCTATGCCGAGGGGCGCTGGGCGGTGCTGATCGTGTTGCAGGCGATGGATGCCGCCGGCAAGGACGGCATGATCGAGCATGTGATGTCCGGGATCAATCCGCAGGGCTGCGAGGTGACCTCGTTCAAGGCGCCGAGCATCGTCGAGTTGCGCCATGATTTTCTCTGGCGCACGACCTGCGCCCTGCCGCAGCGCGGCCATATCGGCATCTTCAACCGCTCCTATTACGAGGAGGTGCTGGTCGCACGGGTCCACCCGGAGATCCTGGCCAAGCAGAACCTGCCGCCATCGCTGGTCAAGGAGGATATCTGGAAGGATCGCTATGACAGCATCCGCGATTTCGAGCGCCATCTTGCGCGCAACGGCACGCTGGTCCTGAAGTTCTTCCTGCATGTTTCGAAGGGCGAGCAACGCCGCCGCCTGCTCGAGCGCATCGACGAGCCGGCCAAGAACTGGAAGTTCGATGCGGGCGACCTGGCCGAACGCAAGCGCTGGCCGGACTATATGAACGCCTATGAGGAGGCGCTCGCCGGAACCGCGACCAAGCACGCTCCCTGGTATGTCGTGCCGGCCGACAACAAGTGGTTCAGCCGCCTCCTGGTGGCGACCGCGATCGCCGACAAGCTCGAGGAGCTCGACCCGCAATTCCCCAGGCTCGACGAAGAGGCCCGCGCGGCGATGCATCGCGCGCGCGCCGAGCTCGCCGGCGAGGGCAACGGCGCCAATGGTACGAAGCGCAAATCCTGAGCGAACGGCCCGCCGCGGCTGCGGCGGGTGCTAGAGCGTTTCCGGCTTAATCGGGGTCATATCCGGCGGCCTTGAAGTAGTTGGCGCACTCGTCTGGAGAGAAAAGGCCTACGATGGCGCCGACGGCGTCCCAGAGAGCGGCGATGCTGCGCTCGGCCCTGGCGCGAAGGATGGCTTTGAGCTTAGCGAAGGCGTTCTCGATCGGATTGAAGTCGGGGCTGTAGGGCGGCAGGAACGCGAGGGTGGCACCGACGCGTTCGATCGCCTCGCGAACGCCCGCGGGCTTGTGGGCCGGCAAGTTGTCCATGACGACGATGTCGCCCGGCTTGAGCGTGGGAAGTAGCACCTGCTCGACATAGGCGAGGAAGACCGTGCCGTTCATAGCTCCGTCGTAGACGAAGGGGGCAGTCATACCGCCGAGGCGCAGGGCTCCTGCGAAGGTGGTCGTCTTCCAATGTCCGTGAGGAATGCCAGCCCGGCAGCGCTCTCCGCGCGGAGCCCGACCGCGCAGGCGGGCCATCTTGGTCGAGAGGCCGGTCTCGTCGATGAAGACAAGGCTCTGCGGATCGAGATCGGGCTGAGCCTCGAACCAATCACGCCGCCGCTTCAGGACATCGGGACGCTCCTGCTCCAGTGCATGGGCGGACTTTTTTTGAACGTCCAGCCCCGGCCGCGAAGCCAGGTGCTCAATGCGCTGCGACGGATGGAGACGGTGCGTTCGGTCAGGAGCCGGGCGGCCATCTCGTGCAATGTGATGTCCCGCCGCTTCTCGATCAGCCCCACGATGAAGGCTTCATGCGCGTCAAGGCTTGAGCCGCGTTGGCCTGCCCCCTGAAAAGTGGCCCTCCCTGAAGTAGGCTTTCGAGCCTTGGAGGATGCCCATTATGCCGCAGAAGAAGCACAAGCCTGAAGAGATCGTCGCGAAGCTGCGCCAGGTCGACGTGCTGTTGTCCCAGGGGCGCCCGGTC
>NZ_JAFKFX010000053.1 GCF_017308075.1 Allobosea sp. | reverse complement strand
GGCGCTCGGCAGCCAATGGCTGGGGATGCTCTCATGACCTGGCAGGGCTTCACCGCCGGCTTCATCGCCGCGCTCGTCATGATGCTGATGGTCCGCGCCGCGCTTTGGGTCGCGACCTCGCGCAAGATCTCCGACGCCATGGAAGCCGAGAACGGCGACTGGCCGCATATGGGCGGGAGGTGAGGCATGGCGCGCCTTGGCACGCAGCAACTGCGCCTGCTTTGCGGTCTAGGTTCGCCGGGCACTGCGCTGGTCGTCCCCGACAGGATATCGAACAGCCTGGTCACGCGCGGGCTCCTCCGCAACACGCACCCTTCCAAGCCCGGCATGCAGCGCATCACGCCTGCAGGGCTGCGACAGCTCGCTGACGATCTCGAGGCCGGGCGGCTCGACCAGTTCACGAAGTTCCCTTTGGAGGAGCGCTGAGCCATGACGCGCGCGCCAGTTCAGCCCGTCTTCGTCGACCGCAAGACAGCCGCCCATCGCGTGGCCCCCGTTGCCGATGGTGTGTTCGTCGTGCGGGATTCCGCCACGGGCGAGTTTCATTATTACTGGCAGGATGAGCGTCCGCACTTCGAGAAGCGGATGCCTCCTGTTCGCCTTCCCGACAACCCGGAGAAGCCTGAGTTCACGAAGGCTCTTGCGCTCGCTCGCAAAGAGGCCGGCTTGCCGGAGTTCCCTGGCCACAAGCCGCGGAACGGGATGGGCTATGTCTATTTCCTTGCTGTCGGCGAGTTCGTGAAGATTGGCTTCTCTCGATCCCCCTCAGAAAGACTTACAAACATCCGCCGCAGCGCCCCCGCCGACCTTGACGCGTACGTCGCCATTCCCGGCCGGCTCGCTTTCGAGAAGAAGCTTCACAAGCACTTCGCCGATGAGCGATCCAACGGTGAATGGTTCCGTCTGTCCGACAGGCTTCGGAGCTCTATGGCGAAAGCTGCTTCCGGCCGGCTGAAGGAAGGGGATTTCTGATGCCGCGCGCGCCCGTCAGCCAAGCATCGATCACGCGCACGGTGAAGGCCGTTGCAGGCGCTGGCGTGCGCGTCGGGCGCGTCGAGATCAAGCCGGACGGCACGATCGTCGTCCACACCATTGACGCCGATTCGCCGCCGGTCATGCTCCCCGTGCAGTCAGGGGAGGCCAACGAATGGGACGAGGTTCTCGAGCCGGAGGGGTCACGGTGACGATCAAGCACGTCCACCGTTTCAAGGACCGCCATGGCAAGGTGCGCCACTATCTCCGCCTGCCCGGTGTGAAAGCCATTGCGCTGCCCGGTCAGCCCGGCGAGCCCGCCTTCATGCGGGCGTACAACCAAGCGCTCGAGCAGTATGCAGCGCCGGCCGCTGACAGCAATTCGAAGGCCGCGCCCGGCTCCATGCGCGACCTGGCGGAGCGCTACTACGCAACCGGCCGCTTCAAGGACAAGAGCGAGCGCACGCGCTACGTCGAGCGACAAATCTTCGACCGGTTCATGGTGAAGCACGGCGACAAGCGGGCGGCCATGGTCGAGACGCGCCACCTGGACGCGATCTTCACGGAGATGGCAGATCGACCCGCTGCGGCGATGGACCTGCGCAAGCGACTGCGAAATCTCTTCAGGCTGGCGATCAAGCTGGGCTGGCGCAAGGACGACCCCATCGCCGCGACCGACACTTTCAAGCTCGGCACCTGGCACACATGGACTGATGACGAGATCGAGAAGTTCGAAGAGCGCTGGCCCATCGGCACGCGCCAGCGTCTCGCCTTCGACCTACTGATCTTTACCGGTCAGCGGTCGGGCGATGTTCGTCAGATACTGTGGACCGACGTTCGGCACGGGAAGGTGAAAGTCATCCAGGGGAAAACGGGCGCCGAGCTCACGATTGCCCAGCATCCCAGCCTGGCGCCTTCGCTTGACGCCTTTCGCAAAGACGTCGGCTGCATCGTGGTGACAGAGTTCGGCAAGCCCTTCAGCGAGCATGGCTTCGGCAACTGGATGGCCGATGCGATCGGGCTGGCGAATCTCCCTGATGCCTGCGTGACGCACGGCCTGCGGAAGGCTGCCGCTCGGCGCCTCGCCGAAGCCGGCTGCACAGCTCACGAAATTCAGGCGATCACCGGCCACACGACCCTGAAAGAGGTCGAACGCTACACCGCGGCCGTCTCACGCGAGCAGCTGGCCACCTCGGCAATCGGCAAGGTCGCGAACGTCGGTGGAACACCCGGCTCGCAAACCAATTTGCAAACCCAGGAGAAACCTCAATGAAATTGGGCGTTTTGGGAAGGAATGGTGCCCAGAGCTGGAATCGAACCAGCGACACTGCGATTTTCAGTCGCATGCTCTACCAACTGAGCTATCTGGGCATCCGGCGAAGCGCGCTGCGCCTCGGTTGGTGCGAGGGGATATAGAGGGACTGGGCCGGGCTGTCCAGCCGGCAAATCGCGACAGTGGAAAAATCCGCCGGAGGCCGGCGAAACGCCAGGCGCCGCCAGCCGCGGCGCGCCTCACTCCTCCGCGTCGCGCGGCCGCGGCTGCTCGGCGAGATCTTCGACCGGCTCGCCGGGAATCACATAGCTGCCCTTCAGCCAGCGGCCGAGATCGATGTCGGCGCAGCGGGCCGAGCAGAACGGCTTGAAGCGCTGCACCGCCGGCTTGCCGCAGATCGGGCAAGGCCGGCCGCCCGGCGAAGCCGGCTTGGAAGGCTCTTCAGGCACCATATTGCAAGGTCACTCCACCATCGACGACCAGTTCGAGCCCGGTGACATAGCGTGCCTCGTCGCTGGCGAGAAAGAGCGCGGCCCAGGCGACGTCCCAACCCTCGCCCATATGGCCCATCGGAACCTGCGAATCACGCTTGGCCCACATCGCCGCGACATCGCCCTTGGCATAGGACTGCGCCAGCCCGGCCGAATGCTCGACCATCGGCGTCTTCATCAGCCCGGGCAGTACTGCGTTCACGCGGATCTTCTCGCGGGCATATTGCGCCGCCGTGGTGCGGGTGAGCTGGTTCATCGCCGCCTTGCTGGCCCCATAGCTGGCATAGGGCACGCCGGTATGGCGGATCGAGGCGATCGAGGAGATGTTGATGATCGAGCCGCCCTGCCCGCTCTCGGCGAACTGGCGCTGCATCACCGGGACGACATGCTTCATCGCCAGGAAGCAGCCGGTCAGGTTGACGTTGAAGACCCGCTCCCAGGTTTCCAGCGGCAGATCGACGACGCCGCCGACCTCGGCGATGCCGACATTGTTGTCGAGCACGTCGATGCGGCCATAAGCCTTGAGCGTCGCCTCGACGAGCGCCGCCAGATCCTCAGGCCGGGTGACGTCGGTGCGGATCGCGAAGGCCTCGCCGCCCTCGCCACGGATGATCTCGGCCGTCTCCTGCGCCGCGTCGAGATTGCGGTCGGCACAGACCACGCGCGCACCCTCGCGGGCGAACACGGTCGCGGTCGCCTTGCCATTGCCCCAGCCGGGGCCGATCGAGCCGGCGCCGGCGACGATCGCGACCTTGCCCTTCAGGCGTTCGCCCATGTCGTTTCCTCCATCATCATTGTTCTGATTCAGGCGGCGTTGAGCCAGCCCAGGCGAATCGGAAAGCCCTCGCCGCCGAGCAGGTTGACCGTCTCATGCAGCGGCAGGCCGACGACGCCGGTATAGGAGCCGACCAGCTTGACCACGAAGGAGCCAGCAATGCCCTGGATCGCATAGGCGCCGGCCTTGCCACGCCATTCGCCCGAGGCGAGGTAGTTCTCCAGATCCTCATTGGAGAGCCGCTTGAAACGCAGCCGCGTCTCGACGATGCGCTCCCGGATCGCGCCCGACGGCGTCACCAGCGCGACACCGGTATAGACCCGGTGCGCCCGGCCGGAGAGCAGCCGCAGGCAGGCCGCGGCCTCGTCGACGACCTCGGCCTTGGGCAGGATGCGACGGCCGACAGCGACGACCGTATCGGCGGCGATCACATAGGCGCCTGCGAGATCGGGGCGGCTCTTCAGCGCGGCATGGCCGGCCTCGGCCTTGGCCCGGGCGAGACGGCGGGCGAGGTCGCGCGGGCGCTCGCCCTTGAGCGGCGATTCGTCGAGATCAGAGGGCAGCAGCGCATCGGGCTTGAGGCCGGCCTGTTCGAGCAGGGCGAGGCGGCGCGGCGAGGCCGAAGCCAGCACCAGCTGCGGCCGCGAACCGGCCGGTTTCGAGGAGGCGAAAAGGTTCAACGCGGTCTAGCTCGCTCCGGATCCGGCCATGCAAGGCCCTCTCGATGGCTTTAGAACAATTTGGCGAAAGGGGGAATGCGACCGCAAGCCGATGCGCTGGGCGCAATACAAGCGCCGGCGTCAAGCAGGTTTCATGCGAGTAACGCATATTTTACGGCCCCCGCCGCATTGCACAACGGATGCGGCACTGCCAAATTCGCCGGCTCGCGGCTCTGGCAGCCGCGCCAGCGCAGGCCCAGCGCTCGGTTCTCGCGGAGATATTCGAACATGGCGACATCGAAGAGGCGCTCGCACGCGGGCCAGGCGGAAACGCAGGCGCAGACGATCGTCTCGAAGATGATCACCATGCAGGCCGATGCAGGGCTGACGATCGCCATGCGACTGCCCATCCTGCTGCAGGGTGCCCTCGGAGACGCCAGGGGCCAGCGCGAGGCCAGCAAGGCCGTGGTCGAGAAGGTCTCGGCCGTGATGGAAAGCAGCTTCGCCATCGGCCATGCTGCGACCCTGTTCTGGCTGAACATGGCAGTGACGCCGCTGACCCCACGCGGGCTCGGCGAAGCCGCGGCCAAGGCGGCGCACAACACGCTCGAGCCGTTCTCGAAGCGCACCAGCGCCAATGCCAGCCGGCTGTCGGGCCGGCGCGGCTGAGGGCGAGCTGAAACTAGCGTTCCGGCGTCTCGGACTGGTCCGCCATCGCAACCGGCATCGCCGCCTCGGCAACCGGCTGCGGATTCGCGGCATGCTCGCGCTCGAGCTTGCGATAGCGCGCGACGCTCACCGGAATCAGGCCGAGATAGGCGACGACGATCAGCGTCAGCATCTCGAAGGGATAGGCGAAGAGCAGGCCGGCGACGACGACCACGGCGACGAAGATCGGCAGAACCTGATCGCGCGGGACGCGGGTGCCGAGCGTCTTGCCGGCATAGCAGGGGATGCGCGAGATCGTCAGGAAGGCGATGAACAGGATGTAGAGGCCGACGAAGGGCGCGCCGTAATCCTGCACCGGCACGCCGATGAAATGCAGATAGAGCGGCAGCATGGCGGTGATCGCGCCGGCCGGAGCCGGCATGCCGACGAAGAAGTTCTTCTGCCATTCCGGACGGTTGGGATCGTCGATCATGACGTTGAAACGCGCGAGCCTGAGCGCCATGGCGCAGGCCAGCGTCAGCACCGCGATCCAGCCGAAGGATTTCAGGTCGTGCAGGACGAAGATCCACAGCACATAGCCGGTGGCGACGCCGAAATTGACGAAATCGGAGAGCGAATCGAGCTCGGCGCCGAAGCGCGAAGTGCCCTTGAGCATGCGCGCCAGCCGTCCGTCGACGCCGTCGAGCGCCGCTGCGATCAGGATGCAGATCGTCGCCGTCTCGAGCTTGCCCTCGACCACCAGCCGCATCGCGGTCAGGCCCAGGCAGAGCGCCAGCAGGGTGATGACGTTCGGCGCCAGGAGCCGGAACGGGATCGGCTTGAAGCGCGCGCGCTTGGTCTCGACGCGCTCGGGTTCGAAAGGGGGGAAGAGATCGCTCATGCCAGCCGGAATACGCGGTTTTCAGGCGGCAGGCTAGGCGGGGTCCACACGCCATGCCCGGCCTGAGCCGAGCATCACCCTGCAAAATTTCCCGGGGCGAGCATCGCGCTCAACCCGGGAAGGACGGCGCGACCTCAGATCGCGCGGAACACGCGATCCGTGTCGTTGCCCGAGAAATCGGCCAGCACGGTCTCGCCGGAGATCATGGTCTGGCCCTCGCTGACCAGCGGGGTGACGCCCTGCGGCAGGTAGACGTCCACGCGCGAGCCGAAGCGGATCAGGCCGAAGCGCTCGCCCGGAGCGAGTTCGTCGCCCTCCTTGACGAAGGGCACGATGCGGCGGGCGACGAGACCGGCGATCTGGACGACGCCGACAATGCCGGCCTTGGTCTGGATAGCCAGCGCATTGCGCTCATTGTCCTCGCTCGCCTTATCGAGTTCGGCATTGAGGAAGAGGCCCGGCGTATAGACCATCTTGGCGATCCGGCCCGCGACCGGGCTGCGGTTCACATGGCAGTCGAAGACGTTCATGAACACCGAGATGCGGGTCATCGGCTCGGCCGGAAGCTCGAGCTCGGGGGGCGGCAGGGCCGTGCCGATCTGGCTGACGCGGCCATCGGCCGGCGAAACCACCAACCCCTCCCGCTGCGGCACGATGCGCACGGGATCGCGGAAGAAATAGCAGATCCACAGGGTGATCAGCGTGCCGAGCCAGCCGAAGGGCGCCCAGAGCTGGCCGAGCACCAGCGTCGCGACGGCGCCGATAGCGATGAAGATATAGCCTTCCTTGTGGATCGGCACGATCAGCTTGCGGACGGAATCGACGAGCGACATGGGTGGCATCCTGTTGGTCTTGCTGGCGCACCGCGCCGTCATGGCCTGTGCCTGCGCCGCCAGATCATGGCCGCTGGGCGAAGGAGGCTGTTTAGGGGCTCGCGAGCCGCGGGGAAAGAGGCATCGCTGACGCGGGCAGGATGGCGCCTCAGCCGACGGCCCTCGCCGCCGCCCTGCCGGCGATTCGCCCCGAGAAGATGCAGCCGCCGAGGAAGGTCCCTTCCAGGGCGCGATAGCCATGCAACCCGCCGCCGCCGAAGCCGGCCGCCTCACCGGCAGCGTAGAGACCGGGCACCGGCGCTCCGTCTCCTCCGAGTACGCGGGAAGACAGATCGGTCATCAATCCACCGAGGGATTTGCGCGTCAGGATGTTGAGCCGGACGGCGACGAGCGGACCGTGGGCGGGGTCGAGGATGCGGTGGGGCTTTGCCGTCCGGATCAGCCGGTCGCCGAGATAAGCGCGCGCGCCGCGCAGCGCCGTGACCTGGAGATCCTTGCCATAGGGGCTGTCGGCATCGCGGTCGCGGGCCTCGATCTGGGCGCGCAGATGGGCTTCGTCGATCAGCCCGGCGCCGCCGAGCGCGTTCATCCGGGCGACAAGGCGGGAGAAATCGGTCTCGACGATGAAGTCCTCACCCCTGTCGAGGAAGGCCTGGACCGGCGACGGCATCCCGGCCCTCGCCCGCTGGATCACCTGACGCCAGCTCCTGCCGGTGAGGTCGGGATTCTGCTCGGAGCCGGAGAGCGCGAATTCCTTGGCGACGATGCTGCGGCTCGCCACGAACCAGGAATGGTCGAAGCCGGTGCGGCCCAGATGCTCGAGCGTGCCTAGCGTGTCGAAGCCGGGAAAGAGCGGCACAGGCAGGCGGTTGCCGCGCGCATCGAACCAGAGCGAGGACGGGCCGGGCAGGATGCGGATCGCATGAGCCGGCCAGATCGGCGCCCAGTTGGCGATGCCTTCGACATAGTGCCACATCCGATCGCCATTGATCAGGCGGCCGCCGGCGCCTTCCGCCACGGCGAGCATGGCGCCGTCGACATGGGCCGGCACGCCCGAGAGCATCCGGGCCGGGGGCTCGCCGAGGCGGGCCGGCCAATTGCGCCGAACGAGCGCATGATTCGCGCCGATGCCGCCGGAGGCGACGATGACCGCCTGGGCCCTGATCGCGAAACTACCCGTCACCGTGCGGGCGCTCGCCTGCCCGCGCTCGACCGCGCTCTCCTCGAGAATCTCGCCCGCGACGCCGTCGACCGCGCCGGCACTGCGCGAGAGACCGGTGACACGATGGCGGAAGCGAAAGTCGACCAGCCCTTTCTTCTGCGCCTCGGCGACGCGGCGCAGGAAGGGTTCGAGGACGCCCGGTCCCGTGCCCCAGGTGACATGGAAGCGCGGCACCGAATTGCCATGGCCGGTCGCGAGATAGCCGCCGCGCTCGGCCCAGCCGACGACCGGGAACCAGCGCATGCCCTGCCGGTGCAGCCAGCTACGCTTCTCGCCGGCGGCAAAATCGAGATAGGCTTCGGCCCAGGCCTTCGGCCAATGGTCCTCCTCGCGGTCGAAGCCGGCCGAGCCGAACCAGTCCTGCCGGGCAAGGTCGAGAGAGTCCCGGATGCGCAGCCGGCGCTGCTCGGGCGAATCGATCAGGAACAGCCCGCCGAAGGACCAGTGCGCCTGGCCGCCGAGCGAGGCCTGCGGTTCCTGCTCGACGATGACGGCCCTGCGGCCGGCATCGGCGAGTTCGGCGGCAGCGACGAGGCCGGCGAGCCCGGCACCGACGATCACGACATCGGCGTCCTCGGCCATTTTTCCCCCCTCGCCCACCCACGGCTTTCGCGCTTGCGCCGAGCTTGCCGAGAATTCTCGATGCCGCAAGGGCTGCAGGCAGCCGGCGGTACGGAGACGAGAAGCATTCCGGCGCTTTGGCCGCGCACGCGCCGGGCCGACTCGGGAGTCGGCAGCTATGGCCGCACCCGGTCAAGCGACCGGGCGCGGCCGGGAAAAATCCGCCACTAATCGATCTTCACGCCGACCTTGGCGACGATGCCCTGCCAGAGTTTGAGATCCTGCTTCAGCAGCGCTGCCAGCTCCTCCGGCGTGCTGGTGGCCGGATTGACGCCCATCGCAGTCAAAGCCGCGCGCTCCTTCGGGGCATGGAGGATATTGGTGATCTCCCGGTGCAGCCGCGCGACGATCTCCGGCGGCGTACCGCGGACGGCGAACAGCCCGACCCAGAGCTCGGAGCCGTAGCCGGGAACCGTTTCGGCGACGGCCGGAATCTCCGGCGCGATGCCCAGGCGCTTCGTCGAGCTGACGCCGAGCGCCGTGAGCTTGCCTCCTTCCAGAAAGGACTGCACCGCCGGCATCGTGGCGAAGCCGAGCTCGATATGTCCCGCCACGAGATCGCTCATCAGCGACGAGACGCCGCGATAGGGCACGTGCACGAACTTCGTTCCGGTCTCGAAGCCGAGCATCTCGACCAGGAGGTGGTTGACGGTGCCGATTCCCGATGAGGCGTACTGGATCTGATTGGGCTTCTCCTTAGCGAGGGCGAGAAGCTCGGGCATCGTTTTCGCCGGAAATTTCGGGTTGGCGACGAGGACATAGGGCGCCGTCGCCAAGAGCGAGACTGGCACGAAATCCGCGACCGGATCGAAGCCCGTGCTCCGGTAGAGCGAGGGATTGATCGTGAGCGGGTTGTTGACGGAGACAAGCAGCGTGTATCCGTCCGGCTCGGCCCGCGCCGTCGATGCCGTGCCGATATTGCCGCCGGCGCCGGCCTTGTTCTCGACGACGAAGCGCTGCCCCATGTTTCGGCTGAGCCGATCGGCGATGAAGCGCGCCACGGCATCGTTCGTTCCGCCGGCAGCCTGGGCCACGACGAGTGTCACCGGGCGGTCCGGATAGTCTTTCGCTGCGGCGGGACCAGGCGCGGCCAGCACGCAGAGGGCCGCTCCCAGCAGGGCGAGCATTTTTCGCATCGATTCCTCCCACGGTTTTCTTGCGAAACCCGTCCCGGGCAAGGTTAGCCCGAACCGGCACGGGTGGTCTTTGCGGCAAGGGTTCACCGTTCGCCGGAAGCGGTGTCCGTCGCTCGTTCATCGATATCTGCGTCGTCGCGGCGCCGCCGCAGCGCTCAGGCCGGGGCGCGCACAGCCGCGTTGACCTGGAGGAGCGCGCTGCGCAGGTGGCCGGTTTCCACACCGACGGCGACCAGCGTCGCGCCCTCGGCCAACCAGCCGCGGGCACCCGCGATCGCCGGCGCAAAGACGGCGGCCGAGAGACCACGCATCCGTGCTTCAGCGATCACCGCACGCATCCGGTCGAGCACGCTCGGATGGTCAATCTGACCGGGGACCCCGAGAGCGTGCGAGAGGTCGACGGGGCCGAGAAAGACACCATCCAATCCCGGCACTGCGATGATCTCGGCGAGATTGGCGAGCCCGGCCTTGCCCTCGATCATCAAGATGATCGCCGCCTCGGCATTGGCGCGGCCGAACCAGTCAGGCGCCCCGCCATAATCGGCGGCCCGCACCCAGGAATTGGCGCCCCGCGTACCGTCCGGGGCGAAGCGGGCGGCCGAAACCGCCATCCGCGCTTCTGCGACCGTCCCGATCTGCGGGACCAAGATGCCGGCCGCACCGGCATCCAGCGCCGCTCCGATCAGCGAGGCCTCGTTCCGCGCAACGCGCACGATCGGATAGATTCCCCTCGCGCGCGCCGCCAGGATCAGCCCGCCCAGTTCGTCGATTCCGTAGGGTCCGTGCTCCATATCGAGGATCACTGCATCGAAACCTGCCAGCGCAATGATCTCGACGGCCTCGACGCTACGCATGATCGAGAAGATGGCGAGCAGCGGCGCCTCGTCTCGCAACCGCTCCCGCAGAGGACGAAGCATGATTTCCTCCCTCGGACGACTGGCCTTGCTCGGGGCTATTCGGCCGCGACCGACGTTTGCGATGCGAGGTTGTCGATGACGCGGCGCGTGACGTCCGAGGTCGTCGCCGAACCGCCAAGATCGCGCGTCAGCCCGCCCGGGCTCGCCATGGCCGCATCGACCGCCCGCTCGATCGCCGCCCCGCCCCTGATCAGACGCGGATCGCCGTGGCGCTCGCCGAGCCAAACCAGCATCGAAGAGGCCGAAAGGATCGTGCCATAGGGATTGGCGATGTTCTGCCCCGCTATGGTCGGAGCCGAGCCGTGAGCGGCCTGGAAAAAGCCGTTATGGTCACCGAGCTCGGAGGATGGCGACATGCCCATGCTGCCGACGGTCACTGCGGCAAGATCCGAAATGATGTCACCGAACATGTTCTCGGTGACGATGACGTCGTAGAATTCCGGCCGCTCGACGAGATGGCAGGTCATCGCGTCGGCATAGGCATAGTCGGTTTCGATATCGGGGTAGTGCTCGGCGACCTCGTTGAAGACCTTTCGGAAGAAGGCATAGCTGCGCAGCACATTCGCCTTGTCGCACAAGGTGACCCGCCGCTTGCCGTCGCCGGGAGCGCCGTTGCGTTTGCGCGCAAGCTCGAATGCGAAGCGGGAAATGCGCTCGATGCCCTTGCGGGTGACGACGAGATTGTCGACCGCGATCTCGTCACGCAGGATCGAGCCGCTGCCGCGGGCCGCATACATGCCCTCGGTGTTCTCTCGCACGATGACGTAGTCGATATCGCCCGGCTTGCGATCACGCAGACGCGAATCCACGCCCGCACGAAGCTTGATAGGCCGGACATTTGCGTAGAGGTCGAGCCTGAACCTGGTTTGCAGACCGAACTCGATGCCCGTCTCCGTGCCGTCGGGATAGGTGACGCCCGGAATGCCGGTAGCGCCGTGCAGGATGGCGTGCGCCTTGCGGCAGCCTTCGAAACTCGCTTCGGGATAGGCGCTGCCTGAGCGGCGGTATTCCTCGGCCCCGGCGACATAGCTCCTGAAGTCGAAGACGCCCGAGAGTCCCGGCGTCGCCTTCACGACACTGAGAGCCGATTGGCAGACCTCCTCGCCGATCCCGTCTCCATCGACCACAGCGATCTCGTAGCGCATCGGATTCGCGTCCCTCTCCGGCGTTTGCAGCAACGACGAAACATCGACGCCGCTGCCGATGCCGGAACCGTAGCGAGGCCATTTATGAATATCAACAAATATATCTGATAATATTCAATCCTGACCTGCTGACAGGACACCGCCCCTCGGCGCCCCGGTTCGGCACAGTCGGATGGACCGGCTTCCGTGATAGACCAGATCAGCGGTGGGATTCGCCGACAGGGCGAGCGGCTGGTACGGAGGACGAGAGGTGGCTCGCGCGTCGGACACGGCTTACGCCGCCATCAAGGATCTGATTCAGCGCGGCGAGATTCCGCCGGGCCAGACGATCGACGAGGCGGCCACGGCCAAGACCCTCGGCATTTCCCGGACCCCCGTGCGCGAGGCGCTGCTGCGCCTGCAGGCCGAGCGCTTCGTCGAGATCGGCAAGGGCAAGGGCATCCGCGTCGCCCCCCTCTCGAGCAGCGACATGCGTGAGATGTATCAGGTCATCTCCGGGCTGGAGGTCGCGGCCGTGGCCCTGCTGACGCGTCGGCGACCGTCTCGCGATGACCTGGCCGAACTGGTCGACGAGACGCGGCGGATGGAGGCGGCGATCGTGGCCGACGACGTCGACGCCTGGGGCGAAGCCGACGAACGATTCCACCGCGCCCTGATGCGGCTTTCGGGAAACCGCAAGCTGTATGAAGTCGGCTGTCAGATGCGCGACTTCGTCCTGCGGGCCCACCGCGTCGCCCTGCGCCTGCAGACACCGGACTACCGCACCGCATCGACGGCCAATCATGCAAAGCTGATCGAGGCCCTTCTCGCCCCCGAGCACGCGTTCGCGACAGACGCCCATTACAATCAGCGGCTTCGCGGCGAGGAGGCTCTCGTCGGCGTCGTCGAGAAGTACCGGATCAACAGCCTCTAGATCGAGCGCCCGGCCGCGAGCGCAGGATTTCAGACCGCGCGGGCCGCCGGCCGGTCATCGCGGAAACGCCTTGCGGCGAGCACGGTCAGCGCAAGGAAGAGCGCCAGTACGATGCCCTGGACGATGGCGAAGGGCGGCTCGGCCTGCGTCGGCGCCATGGCGTTCAACGCCGGCACTTTGAGGAAGAGCTGGGCGATCAGCACGAAGATCAGCAGGTAGAAGGAGAGCATGGCGGAGATGGCGTAGGTCCGCCTCCAGGCGCCTTCCAGGCCGCGGACATAGAGCGCGATGGCGGCGGCTGCGAGCAGCGCCAGCGAAATCGCCCCGACGATGTGCGAGGGCAGGACGCCGCTGAACGGAAACAGGAAGCCGGTGGCGCTGGTCGCGATCGCCATCCACAGGAAGATCCCGTTCCAGGACCGGCTGAGCTGGCCTTTCAGCAATGCCGCCGCCGCCGGAAAGCCGGCGACGATGGCGATCAGGCTGAGCCAGGTGTGGAAGCCGACCAGCGTCGTCGGGTCGAGCGCGAACATTGCAGGCCCCCTCATTACGCAAGGGCAGTTTGCGCCCGCGCCTCGCAGGTGCCAAGCCGCAATTTCGAGCAGCCGGCCGCACGCCGGCAGGCCGTCCCGGCCCGGCCGGGACGGCGCAGGCTTCAGTCCGTCAGGCTGACGCGGACGCTCTCGCCCTCCTCGGCGGTGGCGCGCTGCAGCGTCGCCTTGGCCTCGTCGACCTGACGCTGGCGGTTCCAGAGCGCGGCGTAGACACCATCGGCCGCGAGCAGTTCGCGGTGATGGCCGCGCTCGACGATCTGCCCCTTGTCGAGCACGATGATCTCGTCGGCATTGATCACGGTCGAGAGCCGATGCGCGATCACCAGCGTGGTGCGGCCCTGGCTAACCCGGTCGAGCGCGTCCTGGATCTCCTTCTCGGTGAAGGAATCGAGCGCCGAGGTCGCCTCGTCGAGCACCAGCACCGGCGGTCCCTTCAGGATGGTGCGGGCGATGGCGACGCGCTGCTTCTCGCCGCCGGAGAGCTTGAGGCCGCGCTCGCCGACCGAGGTGGCATAGCCCTCGGGCAGCGTCCTGATGAAGCGGTCGATCTGGGCGAGGCGGGCCGCCTCCTCGATCTCGGCTTGCGTCGCCTCGGGCCGGCCATAACGCAGATTGTACTCGATCGTGTCGTTGAACAGCACGGTGTCCTGCGGGACCATGCCGATCGCCGCCCGCAACGAGACCTGCTGGACGTCGGCAATCGGCTGCCCGTCAATCAGGATGCGGCCTTTCTGCGGCTCGTAGAAGCGGAAGAGCAGCCGCGAGATCGTCGACTTGCCGGCGCCGGACGGGCCGACAATGGCGATGGTGCGGCCGGCCGGGACCGAGAAGGAGACGCCGCGCAGGATCGGCCGCTCCGGCACATAGGCGAAATGCACGTCCTCGAAGGTGACGGTCCCGGCCCGAATGGCGAGCGGCGGCGCACCCGGCTTGTCCTGGATCTCCGGATCGCGACCGATCAAGGCGAACATCTGCCCGATATCGAGCGTCGCCTGCTTGATCTCGCGATAGACCGTGCCCATGAAGTTCAGCGGGATATAGAGCTGGATCAGCATGGCGTTGATCAGCACGAAATCGCCGACCGTGTTGGTCCCGGCCTGGAAGCCGCGCACGCACATCACCATCGAGACGGTCAGGCCCGCCGCGAAGATCGCGGCCTGGCCGAAATTGAGCCAGGCGAGCGAGGTATAGGCCTTGATCGAATTGCGCTCATAGCGCGCCATCGAGACATCGTAGCGCGCCGTCTCGCGCGCCTCGGCGCCGAAATACTTCACCGTCTCGTAGTTGAGCAGCGAGTCGATCGCCTTGGCGTTGGCGTCGGTGTCGGATTCGTTCATCTGGGCGCGGATGGCGATACGCCATTCGGTGGCCTTGATGGTGTAGGCCATGTAGCCGACGACCATGGCGACGAGCACGACGACATAACGCCAGTCGAATAGCCAGAGCAGCACGGCGATGATCAGCGTGACCTCGATGATCACGGGCACGAGCTGGTTGAGGCCGAGGCGCACCATCTCCTCGATGCCATTGCGGCCACGCTCTAGCACGCGGGTGAGCCCGCCGGTCTTGCGCTCGAGATGGAAGCGCAGTGAGAGATGATGGAGATGGCCGAAGGTCTGCAGCGCCAGCGTCCTGACCGCATGCATGAAGACCGGCGCGAAGATCGCATCGCGCAACTGCACGAAGGCCGCCGCACCGACCCTTGCCAGCCCGTAGATCACCGTCAGCGCCAGCGGCGCACCGACCAGCCAGGGCAGCCAGGCTTCGAGCGTCGTCGGCGTCCCCGCGAGCGCGTCCGTCGCCCATTTGAAGGTGAAGGGCACGCCCATCAGCACGAGGCGGCCGACGACCAGCAGCGCGAAGGCGAGAACAACGCGCCGGCGCAGATCGGCCCGATCGGGCGGCCAGAGATAGGGCCAGAGCGCTCCGAAGGTCGCAAGGAAACCGGAGCCCGGCTGGAGTACGGCCGAACGTGCAAAGTTCGCCGGTGGCGGCGCGGCAGGCGGAGACATTGTCATTCTTCCAAATTGAAGCGCCGATATAGGCTAGTTTTCTCGCGATTGCAGGGGCCTGCGGAGCATGGCCGCCGGCCGACAGCGCGCGGCGCTCAGGCCAGCGGCCCGGTATTGGCCCAGACGATGTCGGCCGGGCGGCTCGCATCCTGCACCAGCCGCGCATTCGGCAAGTCGTTCTCTTCCACCCAGGCCCGAGCCGCCTCCGGCGCCCGGCCATGCCCCGCCCAGCGCGCGAGCAGCCTGCGCTCCAGCTCTTCGAGCGGCACTGCGAGGAAGATCGTCAGGTCGAAGAGCAGTGCCAAGCGATTCCAGGGCGCACGGTCCAGCAGAAGGTAATTGCCCTCCACCAGGACGATGCGGGTCCGGGCGGGGACCAGCGCCGCCCCGGCGCGGGCGAGTTCGAGCGCTCGGTCGAAGAGCGGCACCGCGACAGTCGCCTCGCCCGACCGAAGCCGCCGCAGACAAGTTTCGAGCCCCTCATAATCGAAGGTCTCCGGGGCGCCCTTGCGTTGCGCCAATCCGAGTTCGGCGAGGACGGCATTGTCGAAATGGAAGCCGTCCATCGGCACGACGGCCGTCTCCGGCAGCAACTGCGCGAGCCTGCCGGCAATTTCCGACTTGCCGGCAGCGGGCGGGCCGGCCAGCGCAACCAGGATGCGACCGCTCCCCTCCGCCCGTCCGGCGATCAAAGCCGCGATGCGCGCAATCTCACTCATCGCCATGCCATCCCGCTATCCCTCTCACCTCGGCCGCCCCCGGCCACAGGCGATGCCTTGTTCTGGCGCCGATGGGGCCTTGTTCTCGTCGCAAGGGCAATGCCAGATTGCCAGGCCTGCCAAGGCTGAGATCGAGGACGAACGCCCATGAACCTTCGCCATGTCTTGAACCTGCGCCAAATCCTGCCTGTCGCCGGCGTGCTTGCACTTCTGCCCACCCTGCCCGCGCTCGCGCAATCAGCCCGCCCGCCGGCGCAGATCAAGATCACGAACGCCCGCAGCGTTCCGCTCGATTCGCTGGAGATCACGACGACGGGCGAGCAGGCCCGGCTCGTGGCCAAGCTCACCAAGCCGCTCGCGCCCGGCAAGAGCGTCTCGCTGAAGCTCAACAAGCCCTCGGGCTGCAGCTATTACCTGCTCGGCAAGTTCAGCGACGATGTCGAGAGCGACAATGACGGCGTCGATCTCTGCAAAGAAAGATCGCTGCGCCTGACGGATTGACCAGCGGGCCGAGATCATCGCCGACGGCCCGGGCTTGCCGCGGCCGGCTCGCGACGCCTCCCCGAGGCATGCTGCGGTGGCTGCCGGTGCGAGGTTTCGCGAACAGCTTCCCCGGTTGAAGGACGAGAGCGGATCATCTACCCCGGGGCCGGGCGCGGCAGGATGGCCGTCAGGGCGGTTTCCGGGGCCAGCAATACGCGATGACGACAGAGCGTTTCGACACTGTCATCCTGGGCGCAGGTGCGGCCGGCATGATGTGCGCGATCCACGCCGCGGCGCGCGGCGGACGAGTCCTGATCCTCGATCATGCCAAGGCCCCAGGCGAGAAGATCCGCATTTCCGGCGGCGGCCGCTGCAATTTCACCAATATCGGGACGAGCGCGCGGAACTTCCTGTCGGGCAATCCGCATTTCGCAAAATCTGCGCTGAGCCGTTACACGCAGCATGATTTCGTCGGGCTCGTCGAGAAGCACGGCATCGCCTATCACGAGAAGACGCTCGGGCAGCTCTTCTGCGACCATTCCGCCAAGGACATCATCGCGATGCTGACCGGCGAGATGGCGCGCGCCGGCTGCGAACTGCGCCTCGGAACGA
Source organism: Allobosea sp. (assembly GCF_017308075.1). Classification (GTDB taxonomy): domain Bacteria; phylum Pseudomonadota; class Alphaproteobacteria; order Rhizobiales; family Beijerinckiaceae; genus Allobosea. Next base: position 27,779 of record NZ_JAFKFX010000053.1, on the reverse strand, counting down.
CGCTGGAAAGCCTGGAGCGCAGCACTGACGGCTTTGCGCTCAGGCTCGGCGGCGATGGCGCCGCGGCGATCCGCTGCCGGCATTTCGTCGTGGCGTCCGGCGGAAAATCCATCCCGAAAATGGGCGCATCCGGTCTCGGCTACCAGATCGCCGGCCAGTTCGGCCTGGCGCTGACGGAGACGCGCCCGGCACTGGTGCCGCTGACCTTCGGCGAAGAGGTTCTCGCCGGCTTCCGCGAGCTTGCCGGCCTCGCCGCCGAGGCGCGGGTCTCCTGCGGCAAGACCGCGTTCAACGAGGCGCTTCTGTTCACCCATCGCGGCCTGTCCGGCCCCGCCATCCTGCAGATCTCCTCCTACTGGCGCGAAAAGCAGCCGATCAGTATCGCCTTCCTGCCGACACAGGACGTCTTCGCCATGCTGCGCGCCTCCAGACAGGAAAACGGCCGCAGGAGCATCGCCAATGCGCTCGGCGAGATCCTGCCGAAGCGCCTCGCCTCCTATCTCGCGGAGAACCATGGCTGGGCCGGGCCGATCGGCGATGCGAGCGACAAGAAGCTCGCGGCGGTCGCCTCGACCATCCAGGGCTGGGAGGTGATGCCGATCGGATCGGAAGGCTACCGGACCGCGGAGGTGACGCTCGGCGGCGTCGACACCGCCGGGCTCAACTCGCGGACGATGGAGGCCAAGGCGGTCGATGGGCTCTACTTCATCGGCGAAGTGGTCGACGTCACCGGCTGGCTCGGCGGCTACAATTTCCAATGGGCCTGGTCGTCCGGCTGGGCGGCCGGGACCGCCATCGCCGAACGCGCCGCCTGAACCGCCGCGCTGCGGCGATCCAGGCAGCGGCGATTTCCTCGCCCGGCATCTGTAGCATCGGACCGAAAGGTGGAATCCACGTTTCGGAGAAATCGGATGCGACAACAATGAAATAGATCACCGTGATCGCGCCCGAACGGACGCACGGCGATCTAGGCCGTCGCGCCCTCGCGCATCAGCTTGTAGACGATCGAGTCGGTCAGCGCCTGGAACGAGGCGTCGATGATGTTGGCGCTGACGCCGACCGTGGTCCAGCGCTCGCCTTTCTCATCCGCCGATTCGATCAGCACGCGCGTCACAGCATCGGTGCCACCCTGGAAGATGCGGACCTTGTAGTCGACGAGGCGCAAGCCCTCGATCAGCGACTGGTAGCGGCCGAGATCCTTCCGCAAGGCGATATCGAGCGCATTGACCGGTCCGGAATCGCCCTCCGCCGCCGAGATCAGCACTTCCTCGCCGACCTTCACCTTGACGATCGCCTCCGAGAAGGTGACGAGCTCGCCAAGCGCGTTGTGCCGGCGCTCGACATTCACGGCGAAGCGCTCGACCCCGAAGAATTCCGGAACCTCGCCGAGGATGCGGCGCACCAGCAGGTAGAATGAGGCATCGGCGCCCTCGAAGGCATAGCCCTGCGCCTCCTTGTCCTTCAGCTCCTCCAGCACCCGCGAAAGACGCGGGTCGTCGCGAGCGATCGTGACGCCGACGCGCTCGAGCTCGGCCAGCAGGTTGGACTTGCCGCCCTGGTTGGAGACCAGCACCTTGCGGCTGTTGCCGACCGCTTCAGGCGCGACATGCTCATAGGTGCGCGGGTCCTTCAGCACGGCCGAGGCATGGATGCCGGCCTTGGTGGCGAAGGCCGAGGAGCCGACGAAGGGGGCGTGGCGGTTCGGGGCGCGGTTCAGCATCTCGTCGAGCGCGCGCGAGACATGGGTGAGCTCGCCGAGCCGGTCGTCGGCGACGCCGATGGAGAAGCGCTCGCGATAGCGGTCCTTGAGCTTCAGCGTGCCGATCAGGGTCACCAGATTGGCATTGCCGCAGCGCTCGCCGAGGCCGTTCAGCGTGCCCTGGACCTGGCGGGCGCCGGCCTCGACGGCCGCGAGCGAGTTGGCGACGGCGCAGCCGCAATCGTCATGCGCGTGGATGCCAAGGTTCTCGCCCGGCACGACCTTCGCCACCGCGGCGACGATGGCGCCGACCTCGTCCGGCAGCGTGCCGCCATTGGTGTCGCAGAGCACGATCCACCGGGCGCCGGCCTCGTAGGCGGTGCGGGCGCAGGCGAGTGCATAGTCCGGATTGGCCTTGTAGCCGTCGAAGAAGTGCTCGCAATCGAGCATCACCTCGCGCCCGGCCGCCTTCGCCGCCGCAACGCTCTCGGCGATGCCCGCGAGGTTCTCTTCCAGCGAGATCTCGAGCGCGACATGGACATGATAGTCCCAGCTCTTGGCGACGAAGACGATGGCGTCGGCCTTCGCCTCCAGCAGCGCGGCGATGCCGGGGTCGTTGGCGGCCGAGCGACCTGCCCGCTTGGTCATGCCGAAGGCGGCGAACTTCGCCTGCCGCGTCGGCTTCTGCTCGAAGAAGGCGGTGTCGAGCGGGTTCGCGCCGGGATAGCCGCCCTCGACATAGTCGATGCCTAGCTTGTCGAGCATCGCCGCGACCGCACGCTTGTCGTCGAGCGAGAAGTCGACGCCCGTGGTCTGCGCGCCGTCGCGCAGCGTCGTATCGAAGAGATGGACGCGGGCGCTCATCGCCGGGCTCTCAGGCGATAGCGCAGCACCTTCGGCATCACCATGGCGAGCATGACGAGCTTCATCGCGATCGAGAGCGAGCCGGCGGGGCGAATACGGGGCGGGTTCATGCGCTTCTTCCTTCTTGGTTTTCGTCGATCCGGGAGGTGCGGTCGCGGTTCACCGCTTCACCTCCCATGTGGTGACGGGTTCGCCGGTCGCCGGGTCCTTGCCGTCCTTGAGCGCGATACTCATGGCGGCAAGCTCGTCGCGGATGCGGTCGGATTCGGCGAAGTTCTTAGCGCGCCGGGCCTCAAGGCGGGCAGCAATCAAGGCCTCAACGTTCGCGCGCAGGGCGGGATCGATCTGCGTCGTCGCAACCTGCGGCAGCGCGATGCCGAGCAGATCGAGGCTCGCCTTCAGCCCGGCGAAGTCACCGGCTTTGCGCAGCGCGTGCAGCTCGGCGAGCACCTGCGAGGTGTTGAGATCGTCCGACAGGGCATCGAGCACGGCAGCCGGGACCTTCCCGGCCGTGCTGTCGCCAGCGGCCGCGGACCAGTCGAGCAGCGTCCTCTCCGCTTCCTCCAGCGCCTTCACCGTCCAGTCGATCGGCTGGCGGTAGTGGGTGCGCAGCATGGCGAGCCTGAGCACTTCGCCCGGCCATGTGCGGCCGCCGAACGTCTCCGTCGCGAGCAGTTCGTTGATCGTGACGAAGTTGCCGAGCGACTTCGACATCTTCTCGCCTTCGACCTGCAGGAAGCCGTTGTGCATCCAGTAGTTCGCCATCAGCGGCGCGCCGCCCTCCCCGCCGAAGGCGCAGCAGGACTGCGCCAGCTCGTTCTCGTGATGCGGGAAGACGAGGTCGATGCCACCGCCATGGATGTCGAAGACGTTCTTCGCGGGATCGTCGCAGGAAAGGCCGCCGCCGAAGGGCTCGAGCAGCGCTTTCATCGACATGGCCGAGCATTCGATGTGCCAGCCGGGACGGCCCGGCGTCGCGATGCCGGCCGGCGACGGCCAGCCGGGATCGATGCCCTCGCGGCTCGGCTTCCAGAGCACGAAGTCCATCGGGTCGCGCTTGTAGGGTGCGACATCGACGCGGGCGCCGGAGATCATCTCGTCGAGCGAGCGGCGGGCGAGCGAGCCATAGCGCGGCGCCTGCTTCATCCCGGCGACCGCCGGGACGTGGAAGAGCACATGCTCCTCGGCGACATAGGCGACGCCGCGGGCGATCAGCCGCTCGATGATCGCCTTCATCTCCTCGATATGGCCGGTGGCGCGCGGCTCGTCGTCGGGCCGCAGATTGCCGAGCGCATCGACATCGGCGTGGAACTGCGCCGTCGTCGTCTCAGTGACCTTGGCGATCGCCTGGTTCAGCGGCAGGTCGGGATAATCGCGCGCGGCGCGCGCATTGATCTTGTCGTCGACGTCGGTGAGGTTGCGGGCATAGCGCACATGGGCTTCGCCATAGAGATGCCGCAGCAGCCGGTAGAGCACGTCGAAGACGATGACCGGCCGGGCATTGCCGATATGGGCGTAGTCATAGACCGTCGGGCCGCAGACATACATGCGGACATTTGCCGGATCGACCGGGGCGAAAGCCTCCTTGGTCCGCGTCAGCGTATTGTAGAGCCTGAGATTGGGCTGCATCGATCCGGTATCCTGACGAAAAGGCGACAAAGAAGGCGTATCCAGGCCGCTGGCCGGGGCGCTGTCTGTCTTTTCGTTGGGACGAGGACGTGAGCAGCCGGCCAGCGAAAGCTAGCGGCAAATAATGCAGATAATGGCGAGGGCTCGCGTCATCATGCTCGTGAATGCCTGCGGCGTGCGCTTACGTCAAGTGGCAGCGCTGCAACGCTCCTGCGCCGAAGTGCCGCTCGCAGCCCCCTGTCCAGCGATTCCGGCTCTGGCTGCCGCAATCCCGCCACAAGCGCCCTCCCCTTGTGCACTGCAACAAAGCTGACCGCACTTCACCGTATTTTAAGCATTCGGAACCAAGCTGTGATGTCGAAGGTTCAGAGCTCGTCGAAGCTCAGGGAAAATATCATGCGCCGCGCAGTGGCTCTGGTCGGTTTGTTCGGCATCATCGGAGCTGGGCTCTCGCTCGCCGTGGTTCCCACCTCCGGCACCGTCGCCGCCCCCAAGCCCGAGCGTACCTATCTGATCCCCGCCAGCGACGGCTATGGCGTCGCCGACTGCATCGCCAGCAAGGCCGAATGCGGCCAGATCGTCGCCAATGCCTGGTGCGAGGCGCAGGGCCACCGTATCGCCAAGGCCTACGGCGTCGCCTCGGCCGAGGATTTCACCGGTGCGGTCAGGGCCTCGACCCAAAGCGAGACCGAGCGGCCGCTCGTCATCACCTGCGGGCACTGACCCCTCCGGGCGAGTTTTCCCCAGAGCGAGGCAAGCGCTAACCTGAGCGGCCGCGGATCGACCCGGCCCGTAGCAGGGAGCGTCGGCCATGCCTCATTCAGCACTGACCCATCCGGGACTCGTCGCCGGTTTCATCCTGGCGAGCCTCCTGCCCGCCCTGGCCTTCGAAGGCCGCTACCGTACGCCGGCCAACAGCATGACGATCCGCTCAACGGGCTCTGGCCTGTTCAAGGTCGATGCCGAGATATCAAGCAGTCGCTGCGTCGGCGTGATCTCCGCACGCGGCCGCCTTCAGGGCGACCGGCTCGTCGCCGAAGCGAAAGAGGATGGCGAGGTCTGCCGGCTGGAGATCCGCCGCAAGGGCCGCGGCATCGAGGTGTCCGAAAGCGGCCAGTGCTCGCTCTTCCACGGCGCCAACTGCAACTATGTCGGCACATACTCGCCGCGCTAAAAGTCGCTCCGCGCCCAAACCAGCCTCAGCGCACCCATTCCGCGCATTTGGCGATCTCGCCATTGCCGCCCCAGGGCATGATCGGCACGCTCGAAGTCGAGTTCTGCGGCGAGCCGTCGATCAGCTTGTCGGTGTAGACCATATAGATCAGCACGTTGCGCTTGACATCGCAGCCGCGCACGATCTGCATCTTCTTCCAGATCAACGAGCGGCGCTCTCGGAAGACGACATCGCCCTGCGAGAATTTTTCCTTGAACTTGATCGGGCCGATCTGACGGCAGGAGAGCGAAACGTCGGAGACCTCCTCGGCGACGCCGAACATGCCGGAGACACCGCCCTTCTCGGGCACGGTGTAGTGGCAGGCGACGCCCTCGACCACGGGATCGTCGACGCCGTAGACGGCCAGCTTGTCGTCCGGGGTCATCATCTTCCAGACCGTCGACTTGCGGAAAATCAGGTCCTCCTGGGCCTGGGCCGGGGCAAGCGCGGCGCCTCCGAGGGCGAACGCGGCCAGCACGGACAGGACATGACGACGAAACCGCATTCACAATTCTCCCGACTCTGCATCGCCCGAAGGCCGACAGGATATGGGATGGCCCGGGGTTTCGCGCCAGTGCAACGTGCCAGGCAGGCTCGCGCAGGCGCGGCTTTCAGACCGCCAGCGGCTTGAAGGCGAGATAGGCGGCGACGATCGCTCCGACCACGCCGAGCGCGAACAGCACGAGCTTGATGCGCGTGAAGCCGCTCGCGAAGGCGACCGTACCCTCCTCGACCCTCGGATAGCGGTCGAGCAGACGGGCGACGGCGAGGTTCTCGGCAATGTCGCAGAGCCCGCCGAAGAGCCAGCCACCACCACAGAGAGCCGCCACCCACCAGGGATAGCCGCGCATCGACAGGCCTGCGATGAGGACGCCTCCGACGATCGCATAGGTCAGGGCGACCGCCGCATCGGCCGGCAGAAGCTTGTAACGATAGGCGGCGCGGAGCCGCTCGCCATAGGCGGCGAAGAGCTTTTCGACATCGTCCTTGCTGAAGCCGTCCCAGTCGCTCTCCAAAGCGCGGGCGACACCGATCCTGCGGGCCCAGAGCCCGACCAGCCAGAACAGCAGCATCACCAGCGCCGGCCCCCAGAAGAAGAAGGCGAGCGGGATCAGCGTCGGGTAGAAAGGCGCGAGATCGTCCATCTGGCGGCCGGCTCCGGAATCCGTGGTCCGCGCCGACGTTATCGTGCTTGCCGTGCCAGCGCCACGGCCTCGCGCAGCAGGGCGAGGTCGCCGAGCTGGTTGGCGAGGATCAGCACCAGCCGCGCATTCAGCGCGGCGCTCTCCCGTTCGTCGAGATCGCGATGCGCCTCGGCCAGCAGGCGATAGGCGGCATCGGGATCGGCGAAGCGGGCTTCGCGCGCAAGAGCGACGGGCTCGGTCATGAAGCGCGACCCTCCAGCCTTTCGATGGCGATGGCGATTTCGGCCGGGCTTGCGGCATGGAACCGGGCCGCAACATGACCGTCCGGCCGCAGAACGACGGCATCGCCGGGTGCGAGCGCATAGCGCCGCCTGAGGATATCGCTCGTATCCGCAGCCGGCTCGACCGCTACCACTCCCGGCGAGGCAAGGCGCGAGGCCCCCTCGCCAATGATCACGGGCCTGCCCGACCGCAGCGCCTCGCTCAGCCAGGCAGCGCCCCCTGCCCAACCGGACAGCGGCGCATCGAGGAACGGGGCTCCCGGCGGCAGGCCTCCCTCCCAATCGGAATCCGGCGTCGAGAGCGGCGAATCCGCATAGGCACTCGGCAAGGAGAGCCGGCCGGAATTGACGAAACGCTGGGCGAAGGAAGCGAGCGGCGCCAGCGACAGGGCGGCAGCGCGCAGCAGACGCTCGCCGGGCGAGCGCGGCGCGATGAAATCGGTCGCGCGCGTCGAGTTCAGGATGTTCTCGTCGGCGGCCGCGCCTCGCTCGCCGTCATAGCTTTCGAGCAGCGAAACCGGGCTCCTGCCCTGCAGGACGAGCGCCAGCTTCCAGCCGAGATTGTCGGCGTCCTGGATGCCGGAATTGGCGCCGCGCGCACCGAAAGGCGAGACCTGATGAGCGGCGTCTCCGGCGAAGATCACGCGCCCGTGCAGGAACTTATCGAGCCTGCGGCACTGGAAGCGATAGACCGAGACCCATTCCAAGGCGAATTCGGCATGGCCGAGCATGCGCTCGATCCGGGGGCGTACGATCTCCGGGCGCTTCTCATGCTCGGGATCGGCATCGGGGCTGAGCTGCAGGTCGATGCGCCAGACATCGTCCGGCTGCTTGTGCAGCAAGGCCGACTGGCCGGAATGGAAAGGCGGATCGAACCAGAACCAGCGCTCGGTCGGGAACGGCGCCTGCATCGTCACATCGGCGATCAGGAAGCGGTCCTCGAAGGCCTCGCCACGAAACTCCAGGCCGAGCATGTCGCGGCTCGGCGAGCGGGCGCCGTCACAGGCGATCAGCCAGTCGGCGTGAAGCGTGTACTCGCCCTCAGGCGTCGCGATGCCGAGCGCGACACCACCCTCGCGGTTGGCGAGCCCGATCAGCCGGTTGCTCCAACGCAGATCGACCAAAGGCTCGGCGAGCACGGCGTCGACCAGCGCCGCTTCAACATGGAACTGCTGGAGGTTGATGAAGGCAGGCTGCTTGTGGCCGCCCTCGGGCAGGAGATCGAACTCGTAGAGCCCGGCCTCGCCACGGAAGACCATGCCCTTCTGCCAGGTGACGCCCTTCTCGACCATCGCCTGCGCGAGGCCGAGCCTGTCGAAGATCTCGAGCGTGCGCTTGGCGAAGCAGATCGCGCGCGAACCCTCGCCGATCCGGTCGGCATCATCGATCAGTACGACCGGCACGGCGCGGCGCGCGAGGTCGAGCGCCAGGGTCAGCCCGACCGGGCCCGCCCCCACCACGACCACCGGGCGCTTCACCGGCATGGCCGCGTCCTGGTCAGGACTGCGGCGATAGGCAAATTGGCGGAAGGGCTGCATCGGCCCCTCGCGCCCTAGCCCCGCAGATCCAGCCACATCTGGCGGTCGCGCTCGTCGGTCCAGATCCGCGGGTGATCGAGGCCGCCGGCCTCGTCATAGGCGCGGGTGACGTTGAAGGGCAGGCAGTGCTCGAAGATCACCCAGTCGCCATAGGCCGGCTTCAAGGCCTCGTGCACGCGTTCGAAGGTCTCGCGCAGCGAGCGGCCGGCCGCGACATGGTCCCTGACCGCCTCGAAGAGATCGGAGAGGAAGGCGCGGGTGCCCTTGATGCCGTCCGCCACCATCGCCCGGTTGGTCAGGGCGGCACCGCGGCCCGGCACCATGGCGGCCGGCGCGAAGCTCGCCAGCGCATCGAGCGTCGCCGGCCAGTCGGTGAAATGCGCATCGCCGCAATAGGGCGTCGCGCCGTATTCGACGAGGTCGCCGGCGAAGATCACATTGGTGTCCGGCATCCAGGCGACGATGTCGCCGGCGGTATGGCCACGCCCGAGCTTCATCAGGCGGACCTCGCGCGAGCCCAGCCAGATCGAGGCGTTGTGCGAGAAGGTCGTGGTCGGCCAGGTCAGGCCAGGGCGGATCGAGTCGGCGCCCTGGAAGAGCCGCGGGAAGCGGCCGATCTCGCTCGCCTTGTCCTCCTCGCCGCGCTCGACGATCATCGCTCGCGCCGCATCCGAGCAGACGATCTCGCGGGCGCCATAAGCCGGCGCGCCGAGCACGCGGACCGCGTGGTAATGCGAGAGCACGACATGGCTGACCGGCTTGTCGGTGACCTCGCGCACTTTCGCGATGACGCGCTCGGCCATGGCCGGCGTCGCCTGCGCGTCGAAGACGAGCACGCTGTCGTCGCCGACGACGATGCCGCTATTGGGGTCGCCCTCGGCTGTATAGGCGTAGACCCCCTTGCCGATCTCGTCGAAGGAGACGGTCTTCTCGCCGAGATCGGCGGTGGAGGCGAAAGCGGGGGAGGACATCGTCAGGACCTTTCAGACTTTTTCTGGTGCGCGTTGCGCTCGTTCGAAATGACCTCGTCATCCCGGACAAGCCGCGAAGCGGCGCTGATCCGGGATCCATCATAAGGCTCCGTCTCCCTCCGATCGGTCCCGGGACAAGCCCGGGATGACAAAGCGGTTCCGGAGCTGGTCGTCATGCGCGCTCTTGAAATGACGGAGCCGCCTCAGCGCACATAGGGCATAATCTCCTGCTCGATGGCGCCGAAGATCGAATGGCCGGAAGCGTTCTTCATCTCGATCCGGACGCTGTCGCCGAAGCGCAGGAAGGGCGTCCTGGCCGCACCCTCGCGGATGGTCTCGACCATGCGCTGCTCGGCGATGCAGGCATAGCCCAGCCCGCCCTCGGCGATTGGCCGGCCCGGCCCGCCATCGGCGTCGCGGTTGGAGACCGTGCCGGAACCGACGACGCTGCCGGCGACCAGCGGGCGGGTCTTGGCGGCATGGGCGATCAGCACGCCGAAATCGAAGGTCATGTCGATACCGGCCTGCGGCTTGCCGAAGGGCTTGCCGTTGATCTGGGCGAGCAATGGCAGATGGAGCTTTCCGTCCTTCCAGGCGGAACCGAGTTCCTCCGGTGTCACCGCGACGGGCGAGCAGGCCGAGGATGGCTTGGACTGCAGGAACCCAAAACCCTTCGCGAGTTCGGCCGGGATCAGGTTGCGCAGGCTGACATCGTTGACGAGCATGACGAGGCGGATCAGTCCACGCGCCTCCTCGGGGCTCACGCCCATCGGCACGTCGCCGGTGATGACCGCGATCTCGGCCTCGAGGTCGATGCCGTAATCCTCGCTGGCGATCCGAATCGGCTGGCGCGGGCCGAGGAACGAATCGGAGCCGCCCTGATACATCAGCGGATCGGTCCAGAAGCTCGCGGGCATCTCGGCCCCCCGCGCCTTCCGGACGAGCTCGACATGGTTCACATAGGCCGAGCCATCGACCCATTGATAGGCGCGCGGCAGCGGCGAGGCGCAATCGTGCTCGTGGAAGCGGAAGGACGGCACCGAGCCATGCTCCAGTCCCTCGGCGAGGTCGGAAAGGCGCGGCGCGCAGCGCGCCCAGTCGTCCAGCGCGCCCTGTAACGTCGCCACCACCGGGAAGGCATCAGTGGCGCGCGTCAGGTCGTTCGAGACGACGACGAGACGGCCGTCGCGGCCATGCGTGAGCGATGCAAGCTTCATCTCTTTTCATTCCTCCCCGGACACGCCATGAAGAGCGCAACGAGCTTTCGGGAGGAGACCATATGGAACGCCGCACGTTTTTGAAAACTGGGGCGCTCGCCGCCGCTGCGACCTCGATCGCGATGCCGGCGATCGCCCAGTCGATGCCCGAAGTGAAATGGCGGCTGACCTCGAGCTTCCCCAAGCAGCTCGACACGATCTTCGGCACCGCCCAGCAGTTCGCCAAGTTCATGTCGGACGCCACCGACGGCCGGTTCCAGGTCCAGACCTTCTCGGCCGGCGAGATCGTCCCCGGCCTGCAGGCACTCGACGCGGTCAGCTCCGGCACGGTCGAATGCGCCCATACCCCGACCTATTTCTACATCGGCAAGGAGCCGGCCTTCGGCCTCGGCACCGGCATTCCCTTCGGCCTGAACGCCCGCCAGCAGCATAGCTGGTGGTATTTCGGCGGCGGCGAGCAGATCATCAACGAGGCCCTGGCCAAGTTCAACGCCTACGCGATCCCCTGCGGCAATTCCGGCTGCCAGATGGGCGGCTTCTTCCGCAAGGAGCTGAAGACGGTCGACGACCTCAAGGGCCTCAAATTCCGCATCGGCGGGATGGGCGGCTCGGTGCTCGCCAAGCTCGGCGTGGTGCCGACCCAGATCGCCCCCGGCGACGTCTATCCGGCGCTGGAGCGCGGCACGATCGATGCCGCCGAATTCGTCGGCCCCTATGACGACGAGAAGCTCGGCTTCGTGAAGGTCGCGCCCTATTACTACTATCCCGGCTGGTGGGAGGGCGGCGCCATGCTGCACCTCGTCATGAACCAGGAGCAGTGGAACAAGCTGCCCAAGCACTACCAGGCCATGGTCTACCATGCCTGCGAGGCGGCCAATAACTGGATGCTGGCGAAATACGACGCCGTGAATCCCGGCGGCCTGCGCCGGCTGGTCGGCCAGGGCGCGCAGCTCCGGGCCTTCCCGCAGCCGATCATGGAAGCCTCGCTCAAGGCGGCCGAAGAGTACTACGCCGAGACCTCGGCCAAGAGCGAGCTGTTCAAGAAGGGCTATGAGTCGATGGTCGCCTTCCGCGGCGAGAACCTGCTCTGGTGGCAGGTCGCGGAGCTCTCCTACGACGCCTTCATGAACCGGCTGAAGTCGCGCTGAGGCGCAACGCTTCTCCAACTCGTCATGCTCGCCCTTGTGGCGAGCATCCACGTCTTGGACACCGCTTTCGGCGAGGGAAAACGTAGATGGTCGGGACAGGCCCGACCATGACGAAAAAAACGCCGCTGAGAATTCCGGGCCCTTCGCTGCGCGAAGGGCCGGAGTGACAGCGGAGCTCACCAGGCCTCGCGCTTGTTCGGATCAAAGCGCTTGTTCAGCCCGCTCCAGCAATCGGCATAGTTCTCCTGCAGCTCCGGCAGGCCGGCGGCATAGCCGGTGACGCGCTGGGCGAAGCGCGTCTCGAACATGAAGGCCATGGTGCCGGTGAGCTTGACCGGCTTGAGCTCGACCGTGCTCGCATGCTCGAAGGCCTGGGTGTCCGGCCCGTGCGGCAGCATCATGTTGTGCAGGCTGAAGCCGCCGGGCGTGAAGCCCTCGGGCTTGGCGTCGTAGACGCCGTAGATCAGCCCCATGAACTCCGACATGATGTTGCGGTGGTACCAGGGCGGCCGGAAGGTGTTTTCCGCCACCATCCAGCGCTCGGGGAAGATCACGAAGTCGATATTGGCGGTGCCGGGCGTCTCCGAGGGCGCGGTCAGCACGGTGAAGATCGACGGGTCGGGATGGTCGAAGGAGATCGCGCCGACCGGCGAATAATGCCGCAGATCGTATTTGTAGGGCGCGTAATTGCCGTGCCAGGCGACGACGTCGAGCGGCGACTGGCCGAGCTCCGTCGAGAAGATCTCGCCGCCCCATTTGGCGTAGAGGGTCGAGGGCTCTTCGATATCCTCATAGGCCGCGACCGGGGTCAGGAAGTCGCGGGGATTGGCGAGGCAGTTGGCGCCGATCGGCCCGCGATCCGGCAGGGTGAAGCCGCCGCCGTAATTCTCGCAGACATAGGCGCGGGCCGGCCCGTCGATCAGCTCGCAGCGGAAGACGACGCCGCGCGGGATGACGCAGATCTCGCCGGGCTCGATCTCGATGATGCCGAACTCGGTGAAGAAGCGCAGGCGGCCCTCCTGTGCGACGACCAGGAGCTCGCCATCGGCGCAGAACAGGTACTCGCGCTCCATCGAGGCGGTGACGAAGACCATGTGCGCGGCCATGCCGGCCTGGGCGTCGCCGTCGCCGGCGGTGGTCAGGGTGCGCAGGCCGGTGAGGAAGGTCAGCTTCTCCTGCGGAAGCGGGATCGGGCTCCAGCGCAACGGGCCCAGAGAAGGCTTGGTCTCGTCGCGGCAGGGCGCGGTGCGGACCAGCCCCTTGTCGACGAGCGTCCAGCGGCCGCCATGCTTGACGCTCGGTCGGATGCGGTAGAGCCAGGAACGCTCATTGGTCGAGCGTGGGGCGGTGAAGGGCGAGCCGGAGAGCTGCTCGGCATAGAGCCCGTAAGCCGCCTTCTGCGGCGAGTTGCGACCGATCGGCAGCGCCCCCGGCAGGCTCTCGGTCTCGAAGGAATTGCCGAAGCCCGACATGTAGCGCAGTCCGTTCTGGACCTGCTGGCCGATCGCCGAGAGCGACGTCGTCTGGACGTTCATGGCTGCTTCCTCCCTGGCCGTCGGCGCCTTTTGCAGCGGCACCGGTCCGACAATGATCGCGCTTCAGGCAGGGGATGTGGAAATGGCGCACGGCTTCTGCGAAAACCGGCTTCCATCCGCTCCATGCCCGCTGCCCGTCCGCTGCTGGTTAGTTGCAAGTGAAACTAATGTCAATGAAACCGACCATGGCAGACGGCGAGCACGCCCTGCATCTCGAGCAGTTCGTACCCTACCGCATCAATGTGGCGGCGGTGTTCGCGAGCCGGGCGCTGGCGCGAATCTATGGCGAGAAATTCGGTATCGGCATCCCGGAATGGCGGGTGATCGCCCAGCTCGGCGAATTCGGGCGGATGACCTCGCGCGACATCGGCGAACTCTCGCAAATGCACAAGACCAAGGTCTCGCGCGCCGTCTCCGGACTCGACCAGCGCGGCCTCGTGGCGCGCAGCGAGAACCGGGCCGACCGGCGCGAATCCTTCGTCTCGCTGACAGCCGCCGGAGCGCGGGTTTACGCCCAGATCGTGCCGCTGGCGCTCGCCTTCGAGCAGCGCTGGACCGAGGGCATCGCCGCCGACGAGCTGCGGACCTTCGAGCGCGTACTTGCGGTGCTGACCGAGCGCGGGCGGCTTCTGGCCGGCACCTATCACGAGGAAGGCGCCTGATCGCCCAAAAAGGCAGAGGCGCATTCCGCAGTACGGGCGGCCGCGAGCCCGCGCCTAAAAATACTTGGCGAGGTTGCGCCTGATCCGCGCCAGCGGCGACTCGTCGGCGGGCGGTGCGACGAAGGCCGTGCCGGTGATCGTCTCGAAGGCCTTCACATAGACCGCGCTGGTCTGCGCGATCAGCTCGTCGGGGATCGGCGGCAAGTCCTCCTTGTAGGGATCGCAGCGCGCCACCACCCAGTTGCGCACGAAATCCTTGTCGAAGCTCTCGGGCTTCTCGCCGGCGGCGAAGCGCGCCGCATAGCTGCCGGCGAACCAGTAACGGCTGGAATCCGGCGTATGGATTTCATCGGCCAGCAGGATGTTGCCGTCCTTGTCGGTGCCGAACTCGTATTTGGTGTCGGCCAGGATCAGGCCGCGCTCGGCGGCCAGCTTCTGCCCGCGGGCGAAAAGCGCCAGCGCATACTCCGATACCGTGTCCCATTGCTTCCTGGTCAGAAGACCGCTGTCGACGATCCCCTGCGCCGAGAGCGGCTCGTCATGGCCGCCATCGAACGCCTTGCTGGTCGGGGTGATGATCGCCTCGGGCAGCTTCTCGTTGTCGCGCATGCCATCGGGGAAACGCATGCCGTAGATCTCGCGCCTGCCCTCCTTGTAGAGCGTCAGCACCGAGGTGCCGGTGGTGCCGGCGAGATAGCCGCGCACGATCACCTCGACCGGAAGGATATCGAGCCGCTTGCCGACCACGACATTGGGATCGGGGTATTCGAGCACGTGGTTGGGGCAGATGTCGGCGGTGTTCTCGAACCAGTAGCGGGCGACCTGCGTCAGCACCTGCCCTTTCAGCGGGATCGCGGCGATGGCGCGGTCGAAAGCGCTGAGCCGGTCGGTCGAGATCAGGATGCGCCGGCCGTCAGGCAGGTCGTAGTTCTCGCGGACCTTGCCGCGATAATAGTTCGGCAGTTCAGGGATGAACGCCTCGTCGAGCGCTTGATGGAGGGGCATGGTTCGCTTCGCCTGATCGAGGAATGCGCGGGACGACGGTCCGCGCTGCCTTCGCTTCTAGTCGTTTGGCAGGCCCCGCACCACCACGCCCTTTGCCTCGCGGATGGGGCCTCGGACTGCCCTCTCCTGAAGGACGAGCGGTGGCACGGGCGATTGTCGACATCCCGTAAATATGCCATCTCGGCCTTCGTCTGGCATGCAGATGCGAATCTGCGTGGCTAAGGCTCCATAGTTCCGTCGCCTTTGTGACATGTGCTCGAACACTGCGCGCCACCAGCGGCGCCCGATGGCCAACAAGGGTTCAGACGCGTCCTCCGATGATCTTCGCTACGCTCCGACGTCTCCTCGCCCCGGCTCTGGCGCTCGCCGCGCTGACCGGTGCGGCCGTCGCGCAATCGCCCGCCTGCAACAACTGGCGTGCCGAACTGGCGAGCCTGCAGGGACAGCGGGGCGGCGATCCCCGCGCCGCACAGGCGGCGCAGCGCGTCGCGTCGCAGATCGCCCGACTCTCCGGGCAATACCGTTCGATGGGGTGTGACCGCGGCGGCTTCCTGTTCTTCGGCGAGCAGACACCGCCGCAATGCGGTGGCATCCGGGCCCAGCTCGGCCAGCTCGAGGCCCAGTACGGCGCCTTGCAGCGGCAGGCGCAGAACGGTGGCATCGAGCAGCGCCGCGCCCAGCTCGCCGCCCTCATCGACAATAACTGCCGCGAGCAGCGCCGCGGCTTCTTCGAGACGATCTTCGGCATCGAGCCGCGCCGCGGCGAGATCGACTCCACCATGCCCGAGCTCGATCCCGATCCGCTGGACCCCGGCGAAAGCCAGCCGCGCCAGGGTGGCCCCTACAGCGTCTGCGTCCGCACCTGCGACGGCTATTTCTTTCCCCTCGCCAACAGCCCCGGCGGCCGCGAAGGCCAGGACGAGATGTGCCAGGCGCTCTGCCCCGGCACCGAGACGCTCGCCTTCGGCATGAGCAATGGCGGCGACATCCAGAACGCGGTCTCGCGCAGCACCGGCACGCCCTATGCCTCGCTGCCGAACGCCCTGAAATATACCCGCAGCTTCGACGCGACCTGCACCTGCCGGGCCCCCGGCCAGAGCTGGGCCCAGGCCCTGCAGGACGCCGAGAGCCTGATCGAGCAGCGCAAGGGCGACATCATCGTCACCGAGCAGCGCTCGCTGGAGATGTCGCGACCGAAGCCGGAGGCACCGGCGCGCGGCAAGAAGGGCGCCGCCAATGCGCCGGAGGCCAAGCCGGCGCCCGCGGCGCCTGCCCCGACCGTGCTCCAGGCCGCCCCCGGCGACGAACCCACGGCGGACGCCAATGTGCCGACGGCGAGCACCGAATCCGCCGGCGTCGGCCCGCAAAGGATCGATAGCGAGAAGACGGTGCAGCAGGGCGACGGGCTGAAGCGCGAGAGCAAGAGCGTTACCGGCGAGCGCCGCACGGTGCGGATCGTCGCGCCGAACCTCGCGCCCAATCTCGGCGTCGGCGCGACCGCCCGGCCCTGATCAGGCCGTAAGCTTCGCTGTCAGCTCTTCATAGCTGTCGAAGATCAGATCAGGCCCCCGCGCCCGCAGCGACGCTGCCGTGTTGTAGCCGAAGGTCACCGCGCCAGCCGCAATGCCGGCCCGCCGCGCCGCATCGATGTCGCGGATCTCGTCGCCGATCGAGATCGTGCGCTGGCTGAGAGCCCCGGCCTTCGCGATGACCGCCTTGAACTTGGCGCTCTTGCCCCAGAGCGACGCACCACAGTCGAAATGGCTCACATGGCTCGCCGCCGGGCCGAGCGTGCCGCGAATAGCTTCCTCGCCGTTGGAGCTCACGATCGCGATCGTCACGCCGCTGGCCGCCAGGCTCGCGAGCATCGGTTCGACGCCCGGAAAGAGCGGCACCGCATCCCCCGCCTCGGCGCTCAGCCGGCGCATATGCACCGCGATAACCGGCAGCTTCCACAAGGGCACGCCGAGGCGAGCCATGATCTCGCGTGATTCGAGTGCGCGAAGCGCGTCGGCCTCGCCCGCGGCGACCTCCCGGAAGCCGAACTGGCGCGCCGTCTGGTTGAGCACCGAGCAGAACCACGGAAAGCTGTCGGCCAACGTCCCGTCATAATCGAAGATCGCAAGGGAAAAGGCGGGCATCGCGGCGACCGGTCTGGGGCTGGCTGATCGGGACGGATCATTGGGGCCGGGTGCTTTGCCGCAAGGTGATGCAGGCGTCAACGCGGGCGGGCCGCTATCATCCGCAACATGCTGCGTGGGCAGAGCAGTCCTGCACGATCCTCATCGCGCAGGCGGAACGTCTGGCGAGCTTGCGCGTTTATGACCCGCGCCTGAGCGATCCGCTCGCTCGGACCGGACTGAGCGCGGAGCAAGGCTATGTCGGAACCGGCAATCACCGCTGATGGCGGCATGGATCTCGCGGACACCGGCAGGCGCCTCAAGGCGATCTTCATCGGCTCTGTCGGAAATCTCGTCGAATGGTACGATTTCTACGCCTACACCGCCTTCGCGCTGTACTTCGCGCCACATTTCTTCCCGTCCAGCGATCCCGTGGTGCAGCAGCTCAACGCCGCCACGCTCTTCGCCGCCGGCTTCATCGTGCGCCCGCTCGGTGGCTGGCTCTTCGGGCATCTCGCCGACCGCTATGGCCGCCGGCTCTCGCTGACGCTCTCGGTGGTGATGATGTGCTTCGGCTCGCTGATCATCGCGGTGACGCCGACCTATGCGAGCATCGGCTTTGCCGCACCGGTGATGCTGGCGCTGGCCCGGGTGATCGAGGGCCTCAGCCTCGGCGGCGAATACGGCGCCAGCGCCACCTATCTCACGGAGATCGCCCATCCCGAGCATCGCGGCTTTTATTCGAGTTTCCAGTACGTCACACTGATCGGCGGCCAGCTGACCGCCATCCTGGTGTTGCTGCTCCTGCAGAACGTCTTCCTGACGCATGAACAACTGGTGGCATGGGGCTGGCGCATCCCCTTCGTGATCGGCGCCCTGCTCGCGATCACCGCGATGTTCATGCGCCGGCACATGCACGAGACCGAAGCCTTCGTCGCGGCCAAGAAGGCCGGGCCGAACAAGGAGAGCTCGCTGCGCGGCCTCACGCGCTATCCCCGCGAGGTCGCGATCGTGGTCGGGCTCACCGCCGGCGGCACCGCCGCCTTCTACACCTTCACCACCTATATGCAGACCTTCGTGAAGCAGACGGTCGGCCTCTCCGATATCACCACCACCTATGTCATCGCGGGATCGCTGATCTTCGCGCTGATCCTGCAGCCGCTCTATGGCTGGATCTCCGACCGGATCGGCCGCAAGCCGCTGCTGGTGTTCTTCGGCCTCGCCGGTGCCCTTTTGACCGTGCCGATCCTGACGACCCTCTCGCACACCAAGTCGCCCTTCGTCGCCTTCCTGCTGATCGCCGGCGCCTGGGTCTTCGTCGCCGGCTATACCTCGATCAACGCGGTGGTGAAGGCCGAATTGTTCCCGACCTCGATCCGGGCGACCGGCGTCGCCCTGCCCTATGCGGTGACGGTCTCGATCTTCGGCGGCACGGCGCCCGCCATCGCCCTGTTCTTCAAGCAGCAGGGCCATGAGCAATGGTTCTACTACTATCTCGCCGGCATGATCTTCATCTCGCTCCTGGTCTATTCGACCATGCGCGACACCAAGCATGAATCGGCGATGCACCGGCATGATTGAGAGAGGGCACGTATTGTCCCGCACATGTATGGCTGGACCGCCGCGACGTGGCAGCGCTTATCGCCGATGTGGACATTAGATCGCCGCACGTCCGTTCGGACGCGGCCACGTGATCTATCTCAGTATTATAGCATCGGACCGAACGACCGGCGAAGACCGGAGCAGCCTCAACTCGGGTCGATAGCGGTCGTTATCGGTCGCTTGAAAGTCCGCTTACCGTCTCAAATCATGCCGGGCTGTTCGGTGATGCTTGCCCGATGCCTCCAACCTGAGAAAAGCCCGCCGCTGGTTGGCGGCGGGCCTCTACGGTGATGGTCAGAACCTCGCAGATCCGGGGCTGCTTCGTCAGCCCTGGATGGCAGCGAGATCGCGCCTTGCTATCTGCTGCTTTCGACCACACGGCAGCTATCGCCCCCGTGCCCGCGGCAAAAGTTGAGAGCGGCCTTGCGCGCTTCGGCGATGTCCGCCTTGCCATACGCATAGCCGCAACCCTTGGTCTTGCCCTTGGCGAAAGCCTTCGAGCCTTTGGATCCAGCGTAGACTTCGTAGCCCTTGATGCACCCTGCGCCCATGCCGGCCGGCTGAGCCAGCGCGGGCGCTGCAATTATCAGAAGCGCAACCACACTCGACGGTCGAAGTAGTTTCATAGTAGCCCCCCCGGCTCCTCATTGGTCATTGTCGGCCAGAGTTCATTATCTGACGTAAGCGTGGATACAAGAGGTGCAAAGAAAGTGGCGGCTCTCGCTAGGATAGCCCAGACAACCAGATCGGCATCGGGGAGCCTCAAATCGAAACTCTGGCAACGATGGTTCACCTCGCGAATCCAGCCGTCGCAAGAGATGGCTTGCCGGATGCGCCAGCGGAAAACCTCTGTGTCGGCCTTGGCCCAACCGGCTCCCGGAACAGCCGATCCAAGTGCACGACCGGTAGCGCGAGCTGCTGCCCTAATGCGCGAAACAAAGTCGCTTTTCCGCGACCAGCGTTCCCCGGGGTCAGGATCCGTCGCATCGGCACCCGTCTAGCAGTTGCCGATGCCATCGCGCACTGCCTCGACACGTCAGCACCGGGCCGACTTCAGTCCTTCAGCGAGCTCCAGAAGTAATTCCGCGCTCAGGCCGCCTCGCCGGCCAGCCGCTTCAGCGCCTTGTCGCGCCCGATCAGCGGCAGCAGGGCCGCAAGCTCGGGGCCGTGATCGAGCCCGGTCAGCGCCTGGCGCAGCGGCATGAACAGCGCCTTGCCCTTGGCCCCGGTCGCGGCGGCGACCGCCTGCGTCCAGCTCTTCCAGGTCGTCTGATCGAAGGGCCCTGCCGGCAGCAACGCCGCGGCAGCTGCGGCGAAGGCGGGGTCGGCGATCTCGGGCGTAATCGGACCCTCGACCACCTGCCACCACCCAGCGGCATCGCTCAGCCGCGCGAGATTGCCGCGCACCGCCAGCCAGAAAGGTTCCGTCGCGGGAATGTCGAGCGCCGCCAGCCGACCGGCGACGGCGGCGAACCCGAAATGATGCAGCGTCCTCGCCGAGAGCGCCTCGAGCTCGTGCTCGTCGAATTTCGCCGGGGCGCGCGAGACATGGGCGAACTCGACCAGCCCGGCGAGCTCGTCGAGGCTCGCCACGGGTCGTACCGCATCGGAGGTGCCGGTCAGCACCGCCAGCGCCGCAACCGCGAGCGGCTCGACGCCGGCCTCGCGCAAGCCCCTGAGCGAGAGATGGCCGAGGCGCTTGGAGAGCCCCTCGCCGCTCGCCGTGGTCAAGAGATTGTGATGGCCGAAGATCGGCAGCGCGCCGCCGAGCGCCTGGATGATCTGGATCTGCACCGCCGTGTTGGTGACGTGGTCCTCGCCGCGGATGACATGGGTGATGCCCATGTCGACATCGTCGACCACCGAGGGCAGCGTGTAGGGGTAGGTGCCGTCTTCGCGGACCAGAACCGGATCGGAAAGCGAGGCGCAGTCGACATGCGAGGGGCCGCGGACCAGATCGTTCCAGCCGACCTCTTCCCAATCGAGCAGGAAGCGCCAATGCGGTTTGCGGCCCTCGGCCTCCAGCGCCGCCCGCTCGGCCGCCGTCAGCTTCAGCGCGGCGCGGTCATAGACCGGCGGCAAACCACGCGCGAGCTGGCGCTTGCGCTTGCGGTCGAGTTCGTCGGCGCTCTCATAGCAGGGATAGAGCCGGCCGGCGGCGCGCAGGCGCTCGGCCGCCTCGTCATAGAGGGCGAGCCGCTCCGACTGCTTGATGCTGGCATCGGGGATCACGCCGAGCCAGGCGAGATCCTCAGGGATCGCCGCGGCGAATTCGGGCTTCGAGCGTACCCTGTCGGTGTCGTCATAGCGCAGCAGGAAGCGCCCGCCATGACGCATGGCGAAGAGCCAGTTGAACATGATGGAGCGGGCGTTGCCGATGTGGAGATAGCCGGTCGGCGACGGCGCGGTGCGAACGAAAGGTACGGTCATGGCCGGCGCTTGTCGCGCGGGACGGGCGCGAGAGCAAGGGCATCGCCGTTTCGTGCTGCCGGGGCTGTCGACAGGCGCCCTGATTGACGCAAGGTTAGCGACAGAGGGTGGCGGGCTGTCTGAGCGAGGAGGCGAGGATGAGCATCACGGCTTCGGTCGGGCTCGGCGGCAAGAACACCGTTCCCGACACGCGCCTTGTCCAGGCAATGATCAATCCGCATGCGGCGGCGCTCGGCATCGCGCTGCTCGAGGTCGACGGTGATTGCGGACCACTGACCCGCGGCGGAATCAGGCGCTACCAGCAGGTCTTCCTCAAGATCGCGAACCCGGATTCGCGGGTCGACCCTGGCGGCAAGACCTTCCTGCACATGGCCAGCAATCCGGCGCCGGCCGGCGTCGTGGTCAGCGCGATGCGCCTGCCGGTGAAGCTCAAGCCAGGCGATTTCCTGCAGGTGCCGGTGGTGATGGATCCGGCCGACGGCACGGTGCAAGACGCCTACACCGCCTTCGAATACGAGATCTTCGACAAGGGCGCCCGCCTGGTCGGGACGGACTACGCCTTCGGCGTCCCCAACGAGATCGAGGTCTGGCCGAGCGCCCAGGTCAGGATCGGCGTGACCTTGGATGCGGGCCTGCTCGCGCATGAGCAGTTCCATTACGATGTCGGCTTCGTCGTCTGCCGGGCGCTGGCGCATCAACTCAGCATCGCCCGCGCCCCGACGATCGCCGGGCTGGTCACCCAGCTCAACAGCCTCGTCGAGTTGCACATCAAGCGCCGCGTCAAGCTGATCCAGCGCCGCTACGACATCGACACCCAGCACGGACAGAACGCCAAATACCAGCGCATCTGGCTCGACCGCATGACCGCCTGCATCGCCAATCCCGCGGCCAACCAGATCGGCGGCTTCTGGCTGTAGGGAGCGCTTCCAGGCTAGGCGGCATCGCGCGGGACGGCACGTCGCCATTCCGCCTGCGCGGGGCGTGTCCTGTTGCGCCGCAATGCGGGAGCGCGCTAGTTTGCGCCCATTCGATCGGACCCGGTGAAACTCCGGGTGGCTCTTCCGGCCGCCAATCCGCCGGACCACGCAAATGACTGGCTGACCGGCCCGCCTTACGGCGGGGCGCTGACGTCTCTTGCGGATTTTCCTCATGTCCAAGCATTCCACCTATCGCAGGCAATGGTTTTCCAATGTCCGTGGCGACGTGCTGTCCGGCATCGTCGTCGCGCTCGCACTCATCCCCGAAGCGATCGGCTTTTCCGTCATCGCCGGCGTCGACCCCAAGGTCGGCCTCTATGCCTCTTTCGCCATCGCCTGCGTCTCTGCCTTCCTCGGCGGCCGGCCGGGCATGATCTCTGCCGCGACGGCCGCCACAGCCGTGCTGATGGTGACGCTCGTCAAGGAGCACGGGCTGCAATACCTCTTTGCCGCAACCATTCTGATGGGCGTGCTGCAACTCGCAGCCGGCGCATTGAAGCTCGGACGCCTGATGAACTTCGTCTCGCGCTCGGTGATCACGGGCTTCGTCAACGCGCTCGCGATCCTGATCTTCATGGCTCAGTTGCCCGAGCTGATCGGCGTGCCCTCGCTGACCTACGCGATGATCGCAGCCGGCCTCGCGATCATCTACCTGTTCCCCTATCTGACGAAGGCGATCCCCTCGCCGCTGGTCGCGATCGGGGTGCTGACGCTGGTCGCGTGGTGGGCCGGACTCGATCTGCGCCGCGTCGGCGATCTCGGCGAACTGCCCTCGACGCTGCCGGTGCTCACGCTGCCGCAGGTGCCGCTAACCTTCGAGACGCTGCGGATCATCTTCCCCTATTCGCTCGCTCTTGCGGCCGTCGGCCTGCTCGAATCCCTCCTCACCGCCCAGATCGTCGACGACATGACGGAGACGCAGAGCAACAAGAACCGCGAATGCTACGGCCAGGGCGCGAGCAACATCGCCTCCGCGTTGATCGGCGGCATGGGAGGCTGTGCGATGATCGGCCAGTCGGTGATTAATGTGCGTTCGGGCGGGCGCGGCCGGCTCTCGACCTTCGTCGCCGGCGCTTTCCTGCTGTTCCTGATCCTCGTGCTCGACGATCTCGTCCGGATCATCCCGATGGCGGCGCTGGTCGCGGTGATGATCATGGTCTCGATCGGCACCTTCTCATGGCGCTCGATCCTCGACCTCGGGCGCAATCCGCTGCCATCCTCCATCGTCATGCTCGCGACCGTCATCACCACGGTGGCAACGCACGATCTCGCCAAGGGCGTGATCGTCGGCGTGCTGCTCTCGGGTGTGTTCTTCGCCGGCAAGGTCGCCCGGCTGGTCCAGGTCGAGAAGCGCGGCGACGAGGCCGAGCCAACCTATTTGGTCCGCGGCCAGATCTTCTTCGCTTCGAGCGAGAGCTTCCTGCGCGGCTTCGCTTTCGACGACGCGCCCGGCCGCGTGACGATCGACGTCAGCCAGGCTCATTTCTGGGACATCACGGCGATCGGCGCGCTCGACAAGGCTGTGCTGCGGTTCCGCGGCGCCGGCGCCGAGGTCACCATGATCGGCCTCAACGAAGCCAGCGCCACGCTGGTCGAGCGCTTCGGCGAGCACCACAAGGCCGAGGGGGCAAAGCCGGCCCCCGCCCACTGAGGCGGCACGGCCTCATGCGATCCGGTCAGGCCCCGGGGTAACCGCGCAGCACTCCCACTGCGCCGGAGCGATCAGAAATCGAAGCTCTCGCCGCCTGCCTTGCCGACGCCCTTGACCAGCGTCGCATCGGGCTTGTGTGCGCCGTTGCCGGGGTCCCGGAAGCCGTTGACGATCGGATAGCGCCGGTCGCGGCCGAAATTCTTGCGGGTGACCTTGACGCCCGGCGCCGCCTGGCGGCGCTTGTACTCGGCGAGATAGAGCAGGCGCTCGACCTTCTTCACCGTTTCGAGATCGTGACCGCGGGCGACGATGTCGGAAAGCCGCATCTCGTGCTCGATCAGGCAGGCGAGGATGTCGTCGAGGACGTCATAGGGCGGCAGCGAGTCCTGGTCGTTCTGGTTCTCGCGCAGCTCGGCGCTCGGTGGCTTGACGATGATGTTCTCGGGGATGACCTCGCCATCCGGCCCGAGCGCGCCGACCGGCTTCCAGCGGTTGCGCAGCGCGGACAGGCGGAAGACCTCGGTCTTGTAGAGATCCTTGATCGGGTTGTAGCCGCCGTTCATGTCGCCATAGAGCGTGGCGTAGCCGCAGGACATTTCCGACTTGTTGCCGGTCGTCACCACCATCGGCCCGAACTTGTTGGAGATCGACATCAGCAGCGTGCCGCGCACCCGGCTCTGCAGGTTCTCCTCGGTGAGGCCGCGATTGGTGCCGGCGAAGAGCCCGGCCAGCGCCCGCTCGAAGCCCTCGACCGGCTCGGCGATCGGGACGATCTCGTAGGCGACGCCGAGCGCCTCGGCGCAGGCCTTGGCGTCGTCCAGGCTCTCCTGCGAGGTGAAGCGATAGGGCATCATCACGCAGCGCACGCGCTCCGCACCGAGCGCGTCGACCGCCATCGCCGCGCAGATCGCGGAATCGATGCCGCCGGAGAGGCCGAGCACGACGCCGGGGAAGCGGTTCTTCTCGACATAGTCGCGCAGCCCGAGGACGCAGGCCGAATAATCGGCCTCGTCGCCGCTCTCCACGGCCGTGACCTCGCCTTGCTGGCAGTGCCAGCCCTCGGGCCCGCGCTCCCATTGCGTCACGACCAGCGCCTCGCGGAAGGCCGGAAGCTGGTGGGCGAAGCTGCGGTCGGCGTTGAGGACGAAGGAGGAGCCTTCGAAGACCAGTTCGTCCTGGCCGCCGAGCTGGTTGAGATAGACCATCGGCAGACCGCTCTCGACGACGCGGGCGACGGCGACGTTGAGCCGTTCCTCAATGACGCCACGGCGGAAAGGCGAGCCGTTCGGCACCAGCAGGATCTCGCCGCCGGTCTCGGCGATGCACTCGACAACCTCGTCGCCCCAGATGTCCTCGCAGACCGGGATACCCAGGCGGATCCTGTCCCGGAACACCACCGGCCCCGGCAAGGGACCGGGCTCGAACACCCGCTTCTCGTCGAAGACGCCGTAATTGGGCAGGTCGACCTTGAAGCGCACCGACTGGATCAGCCCGCCATCGAGCAGGGCATAGGCGTTGTAGAGCTTGCCGTCCTCAAGCCAGGGCAGGCCGAGGAGCACGGCCGGGCCGCCGTCGGCGGTCTCGCGCGCCAATTCCTCGCAGGCCTTGCGGCAGGCATCCTGGAAGGCTGGCTTCAGCACCAGATCCTCCGGCGGATAGGCCGAGAGGAAGAGTTCCGAGAACATCACCAGCTCGGCGCCGAGCCTCGCCGCCTCGCGCCTGGCGGCGCGGACCTTCTCGGCATTGCCGGCGACATCGCCGACGGTCGGGTTGAGCTGGGCCAGGGCCAGGCGGAGCGTGTTCGCGGTCATGATCCGGATTTAGCTTGCGGGCGTGAGAGCGGCAACGGCAGCGCGTGCGTGCCGGTCTGCGTTTGCGCGTTGTCCCCTGTCCCTCCTCGCAGGTTCTCCCGGACGGCGATCAGCTCAAGGTCGAGCGAAAATCGGCGGAGTAGCGCAATTCGCGCATCGGGCGGACGAGCCGGGTGGTCTCGTCATAGATCGGATGCGCCTTGAAAGCCTGAAGCGCCGCCTCGTCGGCGAACTCGCCATAGACGACGATGTCGATGTCGTTGCCGTAGGGGTCGATCTTGCCGTTGGCGACGACCTCGAAGGCGAGCGAATGCGGGATCTCGCCGAGGCGGCGCAGGGCATGGAGGATCGTCTCGCGCTGCGCGGGGTCCTTCGCCGTGAAGAACACGATGTGACGTAGCATTGTCTCGTTCCCGAACTCGCTGGACCGGCCGCGCCGGCTTTCCGGCGGACTGTTAGCGGCCGGCCTGCCGAGTCGTCGATGCGGCCTGAGGACTCAGCGCGCCATCGGCCGGAAATGCCGCATCATTAACCCGGTATCAGCGTAGAAGCCGCCAAGCGGTTGGCGCTGCTGAGATCTTGTTTTCAGCATCAACCAGAACGGGTGTGTACGAAGCAAGAACCAGCAAGAACACTGAAAACCGTCTCCCCCGCCCCTCGACAGAGGAGGCGCGCCGTGGGTGAGCGCCCGATCCTCTTTTCGGCGGGGGGTGGTGCTCGCCCGCTCAAGGTGCTCGTCGCCTGCGAGTTCTCCGGCATCGTGCGCCGTGCCTTTGCCGAGCGCGGTCATGACGCGTGGTCCTGCGATCTGCTCCCGGCGGAAGACAGGAGCAACCGGCATATCGTCGGTGATGCTCGGGAGATCCTGAACGACGGTTGGGATCTGCTGATGGTGGCGCACCCACCATGCACGCGGCTGTGCAATTCCGGTGTCCGCTGGCTGTCCGTTCCGCCACCGGGCAAGACCGCGGAGCAGATGCAGGAAGAGCTTCGCGAAGGTGCGGCGCTGTTCTCTGCGTTCTGGAATGCGCCGATCGAGCGCATCGCCGTCGAGAATCCGGTCATGCACCGGCATGCTAAGGCGCTGATCGAGAACTACCAGGAGCCAGCACAGAGCGTGCAGCCGTGGCAGTTCGGCCATGGCGAGGTGAAGCGAACCTGCCTCTGGCTGAAGAACCTGCCGCCGCTTGCCCCGACGAACATTGTCGAGGGCCGTACCCCTCGCGTCCATCACATGAGCCCCGGACCCGACCGGTGGCGTGAGCGCTCGCGCTTCTTCTCCGGCATTGCCGAGGCGATGGCCGATCAGTGGGGCGGCTCTGCCGATCAGGAAAGGGCCGCAGCATGACACGCTCCGACACCTTCACCCCGTCTCAGCTATCCGTGCTTCGCCTCGTCGACTGCGCTCCGGTCCCGGTAGGATCATGCGAGCCAGAGATGAGCGAACTCGCTAGCCTCGGATATGTCGAGCAGTTCAAGGAGCGCGTTGGGCTGGTCGAAAGACCGACATGGCGCATTACAAGCGCCGGGCGGGCGGCGGCCAGAGCGCAGGGGGCGTGAGATGGGGTTCTATCTTGTTGTGTGCACCGCAGTTTCGACGGGCATAGGTTGCGCGACTATCCCCGCCCCCTACCCCAGCTACGTGGAGTGCGGGAAAGTCGGCTACGAGATGGCGAAGTCCAAAAAGAGCGTAGCGATATTCACGCATTGCGTCCCGGCGCCTAGCTCGAAACCGGGCGCCCCTGACAGCGGGCCTGTCGACATCGAAATGGATTGAGAGTGCGCCCCATGCGCTACGGCCCCTCAGACGCTAGGATGCTGCTGGTCCTGGCTCTGCTGGTTGGGGCTGCGGTGTATGGATGGTGGGTGGGGACTTGGCGATGAAGAGGCTGGGGCGTCGTAGGTGCGCAGGCCCTCGACCCCGGAACTTTCCTGCGCTGCTATGAGATTGCGACCATTTCCGCACCATCTGCAACAGTCAGAGTTGCAGGAGGCTGACCACTAACCCGGATTTCGGTGGTCAGTTAACGGATCACCCAGATCGGCTAAGACGCTGGGCGCGCCTACGACCGATCCTCCGCCATCTCGGAAAGCACTATAGACGAACGAGAACGGATTGTGAATCCTGCGGGGCGAGATCCCGGACGGGTTCGATGCCCAGATGCAGGCGCCGAGGGTGGTCTCGCGCTACCACTCAGCTTCTGGGCAGCTTTTTGCAACGGGCCTCGAAAGCTGCGAATGCCTGCTCGCCACCCGAAATGTCGAAGACCGCGTCGCGTGG
>NZ_JAFKFX010000026.1 GCF_017308075.1 Allobosea sp. | reverse complement strand
CACGGTGGAAAGCACCGTCTTCGGTCGCATTCATGGCTGCGGGGAAACGGTCCTAAAAACCGGTCCTAACGCCCCTTTCGGGGCGGTCCTAAAACCGGAAATTATCTAGGAAAAGCAGTGAATGGCGCGCCCGAAAGGATTCGAACCTCTGACCCTCAGATTCGTAGTCTGATGCTCTATCCAGCTGAGCTACGGGCGCGTGGCAACGGAACGGAACGGCGGGAGCCGCGTTCGGCTGACGGATGTCGAATTAGCGAGTCGGGCCGCGCTTGGCAACCCCGTTCTCGCGACTTTCTTCGCGGATTTTTTTTAAAGGTCGCGGCCGGGCCTTTCCCGCCAGCCGGCCCGGGAGGCCGACGCCATGGTGCGAGACCTCGCCGGGCTGCCGCCGGAGCCGGCGTCCGGCACCGCCTCCAGCATACTGACCGTCAGCCCATCCTGCGCGACCAGACGCGGTCATGCAGCGTCATCCCGGCCAGCATGGCGACCACGAAAAGCGCGACCGGGGCCAGCCCCAGCGAGAGCGAGGCCAGCGCCGGGCCCGGACAGAAGCCGGCCATGCCCCAGCCCACCCCGAAGATCGCCGAGCCCAGCACCAGCCGCCGGTCCACCGGTGACGTCGCCGGCAGATGGAACTGCTCGTCGAAGACGGGGCGCCGCAGGCGCTTCAGCACGGCCATGCCGACGAGCGCGACCATGACCGCCCCGCCGAGCACGAAGGCGAGACTCGGATCCCAGGCCCCGAAGAGATCGAGGAAGCCACGCACCCGGGCAGGATCGAGCATGCCAGACATGGCGAGGCCGAGGCCGAAGACGGTGCCCGCCGCCAGGGCGGTGATCACTTGCGCGAATCGGTTCATGGCGCAGCGAGCCTCATCAGGGTAACGGTGACGATGCCGGCGAGAAGGAAGGTCGCGACCGCGACCGCCGAGCGCGGCGAGAACCGGGCGAGGCCGACGATACCGTGACCGCTGGTGCAGCCCGAGCCCATCCGCGTGCCGAACCCGACCAGGAGCCCGGCGAGCGCGATCACCGGCAGCGAGGCCGTGATCGTCACCGCTGGCCATTGCCCGGTGGCGAGCCGGTAGAGCGGTGGCCCGACGAGGAGCCCGATGACGAAGGCCGCATTGGTCGCGGCCTGCGTGCCGAGCACGAGCCGTCCGAGAATGCCGCTGATCCCGGCGACACGACCGTTCAGGAGCAGCAGCATGACGGCCGACAGGCCGATCAGCATGCCTCCTGCGAGCGATGGCAGATAGACCGTCATTCCGGCGCCTCCTCAGTACAGAAGATCTGGTGCAGCGTCTCGACCAGCCGCGCGGCCTTCGCCGCCGTCAGCCGGTAGAAGATCTGCTTGGCGTCGCGGCGCGTCTCGACCAGCCCGGCCTCGCGCAGCACGGTGAGCTGCTGCGACAGGGTCGGCTGGCGGATGCCGAGCATCTCCTCGAGCTGGCCGACCGAATATTCGCCCTCGACCAGGGTGCAGACCAGCATCAGCCGGTTGCGGTTGGCGAGGGTGCGCAGCAGTTCCGCCACCTCCCCTGCCTTGGTGGCGAGCTCTGCCCTGGTGTTCGCCTGTTCGGCTTGCATCGTCATCGCATCTCAGCCCCAGACCGCGCCCGGCAATGCGTCGAGCGGGATCTTCAGATAACGCCGGCCATTGCCTTCCGGCTCCGGCAGCCGGCCACCCCTGATGTTCACCTGCAGGGCATGGAGGATCAGCTTCGGCATCGGCAGCGTCTTGTCCCGGGCTTGGCGCAGCGCCACGAAGGAGGCTTCATCCTGGCCGGCGATATGCGGGTTGGCCCGCTTCTGCTCGCCGACTGTGCTCTCCCAGCGCGCTGCCCGGCCGCCCGGGCGATAGTCATGGCCGGTGAACAGCCGCGTCTCGTCGGGCAAGGCGAGAATGGCCTCGATCGAAGCCCATAGCGCCTTGGCGCTGCCACCGGGAAAATCCGCCCGCGCCGTGCCGGAATCCGGCATGAACAGCGTGTCGTGGACGAAGGCCGCATCGCCGATCAGATAGCTCACCGAGGCCAGGGTATGGCCCGGCGAGAACAGCACCGACGCCTCGAGCGATCCGAGCCTGAAGCGTTCGCCCGCCGCGAAGACCTTGTCCCATTGCGAGGCGTCGGCCGGAAAATCCGGCCAGTTGTAGAAATCCTTCCACAGACGCTGAACCGCGACGACCTCGGCGCCGATCGCCGTCGGCGCGCCGGTCTTCGCCTTGAGATAGGCGGCGGCCGAGAAATGATCGGCATGCGGATGGGTGTCGAGAATCCACTCGACGGTGAGGCCCTGCTGCGCGACATAGGCGAGGATGGTATCGGCACTGACGGTCGCGGTCGCGCCCGATTTCTCGTCGAAATCGAGCACGGGATCGATGATCGCACAGCGCGCCGTCGCCGGGTCTGCGACGACATATTGCACGCTGCCGCTGCGCGGCTCGTAAAAGCCCTTGACCTGCGGACTGCGGGCGCCCTCGCGGTCGAGCCAGGCTTTTGCGCCGGCAAGATCGAAGCCGAAGCGTGCGCCGAAACCCTGCACCTCCTCGGCCCTCATCCGTCCGCCCAGGACCTCGCCGAGCACATGCAGGGTCAAGGAGCGCATACCACCCTGGCAATGCGCCAGCACCGGCTCCGGCGCCGCGGCGAGCGCCGCCTGGAAGGCCTCGACATCGGCCCGGGTGATGGTCGTCCCGGTCACCGGTACGAAGCTGTAGGCCAGGCCCGCCTCGGTGGCCGCCTGCCTTTCGGCGGCCGAATCTGGCTGGCCCGGTTCCTCGCCATCGGGACGGTCGTTGACGATGGCCTTGAAACCCCGCGCGGCGAGGGACTTGAAGTCGACGAGGGAGGGCTGCCCAGCGACCGCAAGCCTCTCGGATATCTCGACGATTTTCATGGCGGCTCCCGTGGCTCGAAATTCAATATACATTTTCATATAATATATAATGACAGCTTGCAACCCCTTCGTCGCGCCACGCGGCCCCTCCCCGCTCTCATCGCGCGTTGACGCCGCCTCATTCCCGCCCTACTCGTAAACGCGACGGTTCCCTCACGGGATCAAAAGGGAACGCAGTGCGGGTGGCTCGCCACCCCATGCTGCGGCTGCCCCCGCAACTGTAAGCGGCGAGCCTTTCGCCATACGCCACTGGGGCCTCGGCCCTGGGAAGGCGGTGAGAAGGCGCTGACCCGCGAGCCAGGAGACCTGCCGTCAGTCGTGGTCACACGCGAACACGTTCGGACGGGGTGTTTCGATCGCTGGTTCACTTGCGCGCAACCCTTTCGGGTGCGGGCGGGAGATCGCGTTCGCGGTGACGTGCCACAACGTTGACCGCCGAGGTTTCTTCCGTGCTCCCCTTCCCCCAGACCGCCCTGCGCGGCCCCCTGCCGTTCGCCTTCCTGCTGCTCGCCGGCACCTCGTTGAACCCCCTTGCCGCCGGGGCCCAGTCGGGACCTGAAACGATCCGGCTCGACGAGGTCGTGGTCAGCGCCACCGGCACGCCGACCCCGGCACGCGAGGTCGCGAGCTCCGTCACCGTCATCACCGCCGACCAGATCCAGCGCGAGCAGCGCCGGACGCTGCCGCAGGCGCTCGCCGCCGTGCCGGGCCTCAACATCGTCCAGATCGGCGGCCCTGGCGGTCAGACCTCGGTGTTCATGCGCGGCACCAATTCGAACCACGTCAAGGTGCTGATCGACGGCATGGAGGCCAACGACCCGTCGACGCCGAACCGGTCCTTCGATTTCGGCTCGATGCTGACCGACGACGTCGAGCGCATCGAGGTGCTGCGCGGCCCGCAGAGCGGCCTCTACGGCGCCAACGCGATCGGCGGCGTGATCTCGATCGTCACCAGGCGCGGCGAAGGGCCGCCAAAGGCGACCGCGCGCGTCGAGGCCGGCTCGCACGGCACCTTCAACCAGGCCGTAGGCTTCAGCGGCGGCGACGACCGTTTCAACTACGCCTTCAACGTCTCCCATATGCGCTCGGACTCGACCGATTCCGTGCCGCCGAACCTGATCCCGCCGGGCGTGCGCGTGAAGCCCAATGCCTATGACGCCTATAGCTACTCCAGCCGCCTCGGCTTCGCCTTGACCGACACGCTCAGCGTCAACTGGGTCGGCCGCTATACCGACGGGCAGTTCCGCTCGACCTATGACAGCGGCTTCCCCAGCCGGCCGACATCCTATCGATCGCTTTCGAACTACGCCCAGGCCTTCACCCGCGGCGAGGTGGTCTGGGATCCGCTGGGAGGTCGCTTTGTGAACCGCTTCGGCGTGTCCTACTCGAACCAGGATCGCTCCTACCGCTCCCCCGACGCATTCGGAGCCCTCGGCCTGCCGACGGAGAATCTGGGTGAGCGGACCAAGCTCGATTGGCGGGGCGATCTCGAACTCGCCAAGGGGCACATGCTGATCGGCGGCCTCTCCTATGAGCGCGAGCGGCTGGACACCCCCAGCCTCACGGCCTCGAACGGCAACAAGGCGGCCTATCTCGAATATCAGGGCAATGTCGCCGACCGCTTCTTCCTGGCCGCCAACATCCGTCACGACCACGATGACAGCTATGGTGGCCACACCACCTACCGGATCGCGCCAGCCTACATCGTTCCAGGAACCGAGACCAAGCTGAAGGCGAGCTATGGCACCGGTTTCAAGGCGCCGACGCTCGCCGAACTCTTCATCGACTACCGGCCGGGCTTCAACTTCTTCGGCAACCCGAATCTCAAGCCGGAGGAAAGCCGTGGCTGGGACGTCGGCTTCGAGCAGCCGCTTCTGGACCGGCGCGTTCAGTTCGGTGCGACCTGGTTCCAGAACGACATTCAGAACCTGATCGCGACCAACGCGGCGCGCAACTCCTACGCCAATATCGGAAAGGCCGAGACGAAGGGCGTCGAGTCCTTCGCCGCGCTGCAGATCTCCGAGCAGTTGCGTGTCAGGGCCGACTACACCTTCACGCTCGCCAAGGATGAGGTCGCGCAACAGGGACTGCTGCGCCGGCCGCGTCACAAGGCAAGCGGCACCGTCACCTGGACCCCGATGGAGAAGCTCAGCCTCTCCGCGACGCTGATCTATGTCGGTCCCTGGGTCGACGGGAACCGGGACTTTTCGGTGCCTCGCCTGAAGGCCAAGGGCGCGACGCTGGTCAACCTCGCCGCCGAGTACAAGGCCACCGACAAGGTCACGGTCTTCGGACGCGTCGACAACCTGTTCGACAAGCGCTGGGAGAACCCCGTCGGCTTCCTCGTGCCCGGCTTCGGCGCCTTCGGTGGCGTCAAGGTCGCGTTCGGCGGATGATGGCGGACCGCCGCTCCAAACGCGCCCTCGGCGCAGCGCTCGTGGTCGCGAGCCTCGTGCTCGCGGCTACGCCGGCAGCGGGCGCGAGGCCGGAGCGCATCGTCTCGCTCAACATGTGCACGGACGAGCTCGTGCTGCGCCTCGCCGATCCCGCGGCGATCGCCTCGGTGACCTGGCTCTCGCAGGACCCGCGCAACGCCAATATGGCAGAGGCGGCCCGTCGGTACCCGGCCAATCACGGCCTCGTCGAGGAATTGCTGGCCTTCCGGCCCGATCTCGTCATCGCCGGGAGCTTCACCACCCGCAACACCGTCGCGCTGCTGAGGCGCGTCGGCGCACCGGTCAGGGAATTCGGCGTGCCGCGCGACCTCGGCGGGGTCAAGGCCCAGATCGCCGAGATGGCGGCGCTGCTCGGAGAGCCGGCCCGCGGCGAAGCCCTGATCGGCGAGATCGACGCCCGCCTCGCGTTCCTGGCGCAGCGTATCGGCAAGGAGCGGCCAAAGGCGCTGGTCCTGCGGCCGAACGGCTTCACCGTCGGGCGCGGCTCGCTCGTCGACGAGATCCTGACCAGAGCCGGCTTCGTCAACCTCGCCGCCGAGCTCGGCATCGACAATTACGGCCAGATCGCCCTGGAGACCGTGGCGCTCGGCGAGGCCGACATCCTGATCCTCAACACCAGCGAGGGCGGCCCGCCCTCGCTCGCCCATGAGATCCTGAACCACCCGCTGATCGGCAGGCTCGGCGACCGGCTGAGGCTCGTCGCCCTGCCCTCCAGGCTCTGGACCTGCGCCGGGCCGGCGGTGATCGACGCCATCGAAATGCTGATCGATGCGGCCGCCGCGCCGCGCAAGCCCAGGAGCGGACCGTGAACCCCGCCGCCACCGCCATCGCCACGGAAAGTCGCAGCCGCTATCGCTTTCTGGTCGCGCTGCTGACCGCCCTGCTCCTCGCCATGACGGCGCTCTCGGTCGCTGTCGGCTACGCGGATCTCGACCTTGGCGCAGCTTTCAGCGACTGGCTGGCCGGCCGCGCCAGCTTGCCGGCACTGGTTCTCGTCGAGTTGCGCCTGCCGCGCGCCTTGCTCGGCGCGCTCGTCGGCTTCAGCCTCGGCTTGGCGGGCGCCGCGATGCAGGGGCTGCTCCGCAACCCGCTGGCCGAGCCCGGCCTGCTCGGCATTTCCAGCGCCGCCGCCTTCGGCGCGGTGGCGATGTTCTATTCCGGCTTCGCCGGCGCCTTCCTGCTCGCCTTGCCGCTCGGTGGCATTGCCGGCGCGATGCTGGCGACGCTCCTGCTCTACGCTCTGAACGGGCGCGGCGCCGGCACCATGGCGCTGATCCTCGCCGGCGTCGCGATCAACAGCTTCGCCGGCGCGATGACCTCGCTCGCGCTCAATCTCGCACCGAACCCCTATGCGGCGCTCGAGATCGTCTTCTGGCTGATGGGCTCGCTCGCCGACCGCAGCATGGCCCATATCTGGCTGGTGCTGCCCCTGATGCTGCTCGGCTGGGCACTGCTGCTCTCCAGCGCCACCGCCCTCGACGGGCTCACCCTCGGCGAGGACACCGCCCGCAGCCTCGGCTTCGATCTCGGCTGGCTGCGCGCCCGGCTGATCGGCGGTGCCGCGCTGGCGGTCGGCGCCTCGGTCGCCGTCACCGGCGCGATCGGCTTCGTCGGGCTCGTCGTGCCGCATCTGCTGCGCCCGCTGGTCGGGCATCGCCCCGGCCGGCTGCTGCTGGTCTCTGGGCTCGGCGGCGCGATCCTGACGCTCGCCGCCGACATTGCCCTGCGGCTGATGCCGATCCGGCCCGAGCTCAAGCTCGGCGTGGTCACTGCCCTGATCGGCGCACCCTTCCTGTTCAGCCTGATCCAGCGGATGCGGAGGGCGGCGTGATGCAGATCGAAGCCAGGGACATCGCGGTCAGCCTCGGCGGCAAACTGGTGCTGCGCGGCATCGACCTTTCTTTGCGGGCTGGCGAGATGGTCGGCCTGATCGGCCCGAACGGCGCCGGCAAGACGACCTTGCTGCGTGTGCTCGCCGACCTGCTTCCGGCCGACGCCGGAAGCTTGCGCTATGACGGCCTCACCGCGAGGGCGCTCGGGCGCAAGACGTTGGCCAGGCGCATCGCCTTCCTGGCGCAGGGCGGCACGGTGCACTGGCAGATGCGGGCCGGCGCCGTCGTTGCGCTCGGCCGGCTGCCGCATCGCCGCCCCTTCGCCGATCAGAACGCAGCCGATCACGCCGCGATCGCGCGCGCCATGGCGGCCGCCGATGTCACTGGCTTCACCGAGCGCACGCTCGACAGCCTCTCCGGCGGAGAGCGCATGCGCGTCCTGCTGGCGCGGGCGCTGGCGGTCGAGGCCAGGATGCTGCTGGCGGACGAGCCGCTCGCCGGGCTCGACCCGCTCCATCAGCTCGAGGCGATGGCGCTGCTGCGGCGCACCGCACATGCCGGCGCCGGCGTGGTCGTCGTCCTGCACGATCTCAGCCTCGCCGGCCGCTTCTGCGACCGCCTCGTCCTGCTCGACCAAGGCCGCGTCTTGGCCGACGGCGCCCCCGATTCCGTTCTCGACGACGCCAATCTCGCCCGGGCCTTCGGCATCGAGGTCGCGCGCGGCGCACAGGACGGCCAGCCCTATGCCCTGCCCTGGCGACCGATCCCCCGCAAAGACGAGACTGCCTCATGACCAAGCGCGACATCACCGGCTTCATCCGCGAGCAGTTGCGGACGCAGAGTTCGCAATGGAATCTCGGCACCTTCGGCGCCATCGCCGAGTTCCAGCGCGATCCGGACGAGGCTTTCGTCCTGACCGACGAGCCCGGCCGGCTCGCCGCGACGACCGCACGTGGCGGCGTCGGCTTCGGCGATCTCTCTGCCGTCCGGCTCTTCGCCTCGGAGACCGCGATCGGCCAGAGCTGGAGCCACCGCATCTCGCTCTGCCTGCCGGCCGATGCCTGCGCCATGAACCGCCGTACGGTCCTGACCGAGCTCGGGCCCGACAGCGAGGCGCTCCGGCCACAGGACCGGGACGGCATCCTGTTCGACATGGGGCTCGGCACCTTGCAGGCCGATATCTGCATCCGCACCGCCGATCCCGGCCTGATCGGGACCTTACGCGCGGCGGCAGGGCGCTCGCTGTTCGAGTCCGGCAATCCCGCCATGGCCGCGATCGTCGCCGCCGGGCCGCATCGCGTCTTCATGGCGCGCTTCGGCCGCTGCGAGGTCTACCAGCCGATCCCGCCGGCCGACGGCAAGAGCCCCGAAGGCCCGCACACCCATGTCCTGCCGAAGCTGCTGCGCTCCGGCCGCACCCATGCCGCGACCGAGCCGGTGCCAGACGGCTTCGTGCCTTGCGCCCATCTCGTGCCGGCCCATCCGCTCAAGGATGGCCTCGGCCATCGCCGCCCCTGGGACCAACAGGCCCATGACGCCTTCCAGGCCATGCTCGGCGAGTACGGCGATGTCCGCCTGCTCGCCCTGAAGTCACGGCTCGCGGCCGCCATGGCCTCCGGAGCTCCGGCCGATGCGGCCGCGATCCCGGATGACCGTTTCGCCCGGCACGCCGCGAGGGTGCTGCTGCGCCAGATGCTCCAGAGCGGACATGCACCGGCGGCAAGCTGGACCGCCCTGCTCGAACGCGAGACCGGCGATGGCGACGAGGCAGCGGCCGCGGCAGACGATTACGGCCATGGCTGAAGGAAGGCCGGCGACCGGCGGGTCCGAACGCGTGTTCGAGCCGGCTGATCTGTCCAGCAGGAGCTTCGTCATCCCGGACAAGCGGCGAAGCGGCGCAGATCCGGGATCCACCTTAGGGCTATCGCGCTTTACGATGGATCCTGGGGCAAGCCCGGGATGACGTTCTGGATTCCAGCAAATGCGCTAAAGGCTAGCCCTGCCCGAGCTCCGCGTTGAGCTCCTGCGCCAGGCTCTCGTCGAGCGGCGCGCCGTCGGTCCAGCAATGCCGGACGATCGCAATCTTGCCGGCGTCGATCAGTGAATTCTCGTCGCCGGGCTGGCTGCTCTGCGGCCGGCCGCGCCTGATCCGCCAGACCGTGCGCTCGGGATCGTCCGCGACGATGTCGGCAGCGCCGGCGATCTTGTCGCGGCCGATCCGGGCCAGCCCGATCTCGGCAGGCAAGGTCTTGGGGAGGTTGACGCTGAGCCAGGCGCCCTCGCGCGCCCACTGCCCACGCCGCGCCCACAGACTGGCGAGCAGGGCCGTAAGCGCCGCGACGTCCTCCTCGCCATAGCCACCCTCCTTGACCCGCGACAGGCCGATCGCCGGCACGCCCCAGAAACAGGCCTCGCGCGCGATCGAGAGCGTGCCGGAATAGGCCGCGTCCTCACCGGTATTGCGGCCATGATTGACGCCCGAGAGCAGGAGGTCCGGCCGGCCGCCATCGCGGAACAGCACGGTCATGGCGCCGACGACGCAATCGGCCGGCGTGCCCGAGAGCGCGTAGACCTGGTTTTCGCGCCGCGTCAGCACGAGGTCGCGGTCTAAAGAGAGATGGTGGCTCGCCGCCGTCCATTTGCGCTCCGGCGCCACGACCCAGACATCGGACCAGAGGCGCGCGGCGGCGCGGCGCAGCAGGGCGATGCCCGGCGCGTCGATACCGTCGTCATTGGCGATCAGGATACGCATGGTTCAGCCTCAGATCTCGATGATGTCGCCCGGCTTGGGTGTAGGGTTGAGGCCCGGAATGCTGCGGGCCAGTGCACGCGCCGTGGCGGCGTCGCAGGAATGGGCCAGCACAACCGGTGCGCCATTGGCGGCGGCGAGCGCGGCATTCTCGGGCAGGGTCGGATGGGTCGGGAAGCGCAGCCATTGCGCCTTGCCCGCCGCCAGCAGGGCATCGCCAGGGCTGCCTTTCGGCACATGCCCGGTGAGCAGGACCGGCTGGCCCTCCGTCCGGGCCTGCGCGAGGGCGGCCGCCGAGGGGCCGGCCAGCCCCATCCCGTCATGGCAGAGCAGCGCCGCCTTCGGCAGCTTGTCGCCTTCGCGCCAGAGCAGCGCACCCGCGAGCTTGCGCGATAATTCGTCGGCAATGCCCGGAACCAGCCATTGCGTCGCGGCGATCTGCAGCGCCAGCGGCGCCTGCATCGAAGGATGGATCGCGATCGGCGTGTCGATCAGCGCGATCAGCTCGACGGAGCGGCCGGAAAGCGGCGTCGGCAGCACGGCGCCGCCCGGCTGCGCCTCGAGCCAGCGCGTCACGGCGAGGCCGCGTTCCCAGGCCGGCACCCGGTCCTCGCCATAGGAGGCGTCGAGCAGGAGAAGGTCGCAGGGCGGCATCGCGTCCATCGCGAAGACCGGGCTCGCCGGCACCACATCGCCGCAATAGCCGAGCCGGCGGCCATCGGCGCTCAGATGGCACCAGACCCCGCCGACGACATGGCCGCTGCGCCCGGTCTCGATCGCGATAGACCCGAGCCGGAAGGGCTTGCCCGCCTCGATGATCTCGAACCTCACCGCCTGGGCGAGCGCTCGTTCCTCGGCCGTGGCATAGGCCTGCAGCGTCGCATCGGTTTCGGCGGCAGCCTCGGCCGTCATCAGGATCCGGCCGGAAAACCCGTTGGCCAGACACCAGCCGAGCGCCCCGATATGGTCCTCATGCGCATGGGTGACGATGATCGCCTCGGTGGCGGCCAGCTCCTCCGGCGAGATCGCCGGATAGTAGCCCGGCCCGCGCGGCGCGCTGGTATCGACCCCGACATCGAGCAGAAGCCGGGTCGTGCCATGCGCGACGCCGATGCAGGTGCGGCCCTTCTCGCCGACACCGCCGTGAATTCTGAGCTTCATGCCGCGAGTTCCGGCTCCGGAATGACCCAGCCATCCCTGATATCGAGACGTATCGTTTCGCCGGGTGCGGCCGGCACCGGCTCGGGCGCGTCAAGATGCAGCACGGTCTCCTCGCTCGCCAGCGGGCGCACCTCCATGCGGAAATAGCCGCCCTGATAGGACAGGCGCTCGACGCGCGCGGCGAGGCCGCCCGCACCCGGAGCGATCGAGAAGTCGCGGGCCCGCAGACAGATCTTGGCCTGCGCGATCGCCGGCTGGTCGGACCGGCAGCGCATCACCGCTTCGACGCCGAGCACATCGACCTTGCAATGCCCCGCCTCAGGCTTCGAAAGCAGGCGCGCCGGCAGCACCATACCCTCGCCGATGAAGCCTGCCACCGTGGTGTTCGCCGGCTCGCGATAGAGCAGCGAGGGGCTGGCAAGCTGGAGCAGCCGGCCGCGGTCCATCACCGCGATCCGGTCGGCCAGCGCCATCGCCTCGGCCTGGTCATGGGTGATGTAGACCATGGTCGTGCCGGTGCGCTCGTGGAAGCGCGAGAACTCCTCCTCCATCGAGGCGCGCAGATGCACGTCGAGATTGGCGAGCGGCTCGTCGAGCAGCACCAGCGACGGCTCGGTGACGAGGCAGCGCGCCAAAGCGACGCGCTGGCGCTGGCCGCCCGAAAGCAGGCCCGGGCGCCGTTCGGCAAAGCCGGTGAGGCCGACGAGATCGAGCGCCGCGGCGACGCGCCTTGCACGCTCGGGGTCGCGCACGCCGGCGACCGTCAACCCATAGGCGACGTTTTCCGCCACGCTCATATGCGGCCAGAGCGCATAGGACTGGAAGACGATGCCGAGCTTGCGATGCTCCGGCGGCACATGCCGCTCGGGCGAGGAGAGCAGCCGGTCGCCAATGGTGATTTCGCCGCCATCGAGCTTGTCGAAGCCGGCGATCTGGCGCAGCAGCGTGGTCTTGCCGCAGCCGGAAGGGCCGAGCACCGCAATGAACTCGCCATCCTCGACATCGATGGAGACGTCGTCGAGCGCCGTATAGGACCCGAAATATTTGCGGGCCCGGTCGATCTTCAGTCGCGCCACGGCAGCACTCCCTGTGGCAGTTTCTTGGCGAAGAGCAGGGTCGAGAGCATCAGCCCGATGGTGACGAGGACCGTCACCGCCGCCAGTGCCGAGGCATAGGTCGAGTCGCCGCCCTGCTCGAAGGAGAACACCACCACGCCGAGCGTCTCCGTACCGGACGACCAAAGCAGGGCCGAGACGGTGAGCTCGTTGAAGGCGGTCAGAAAGATCAGCAGCGCACCCGCCACCGCCGCCGGCGCGACCAGCGGGAAGATGATGGTGACGAGCCGGCGTAGCAGCCCGGCACCGGCGATCTGGGCGGCTTCCTCCAGCGTCCGATCGAGCTGCAGATAGCCGCTGATGATCGGGCGCAGACCGAGCACCAGGAAGCGCGCGAGATAGGCGAAGACGATGATCCAGATCGTGTTGTAGAGCGAGAAGCCGAGCAGCGGCAGCGGCTTCAGGAAGAGCAGGATCGCGGCGATGGCGAGCACCACGCCCGGCATCGCATAGGGCAGCTCGGCAGCGACGTTGAGCAGGCGTAAGAGCCGCGACTTCTTCCAGACGATGAAATAGGCGAGCGGCACGCAGATCACCACGATCAGGATCGCGGCGGCGCCCGACATCAGGAAGCTATTGACGAAGGCGCGCTTCGAGGCGGCATGCTCAAGCAGCACATAGGCATAGTTGGCGAGCGTCGCGGTTTTTGCATTGAGCGGCACGCCGAAGGCCGGGATCAGCGAGGTCGTGATCAGGCCGAGAAAGGGCAGCGCCAGGATCAGGATCGCGACGGTCCAGAGCAGGATCTCGACCGGTGCGCGCCAGCGCCCGAGCTCGAAAGGCCGCGCCGCGCTCGACGTGGTGGTGATCCGGAAATCGCGCCGGCGCAGCATGAAATCCTGCAGCAGGATGCCGACCATGGCGATGAGGCCGATCAGCAGCGAGAGGATCGCGACCTCCGAGAGCACGCCCGGGCCGAGCCCGGCGAGGCGCTGATAGATCAGCGTCGGCAGCACCAGGAAATTGCCGGGAATGCCGAGAAAGGCCGGAATGCCGAAATTCCCGAGGCTAGAGACGAAGCAGAGCGCGATGCCGGCGATCAGCGGCGGCGTCATCAGGGGCAGTACGACGGTGCGCAGCACGGTGAGCGGGCTCGCCCCGGCGGCGAGGCCGGCCTCGATCAGCTCCTTCGGCAAGGCGCGCAGGCCGGCGCGCAGGGTCAGGAAGACCAGCGGCGCGTATTGCAGCCCGAGCAGCAGGATGATGCCCTCGCGCGAATAGAGCGGGTTCCTGCTGCCGAGCGGCGGCGCCATGCCGATCAGCTTGAGCAGCGTGCTCGACGGGCCGAAGAGCTGCAGCCAGGCCAGTGCCGTGACCTGCGGCGCGATCATCAGCGGCAGCACGAAGCAGAAGGTGAAGGCGTTGCGGGCGCGGATATCGGTCAGCGTCGTCAGCAGCGCCACCGTGCCGCCGAGCAGAACCGCGAGCACGGTGCCGGCGATGGCGGTGACCAGGCTGTTTGCCGTCGCCGTCCAGGTGGTCTGGCTGGCGAGGACCTTGCCGAGCGAGGAGGTCGAGAGCGCGCCGCCCGGCGCCAGCCCCTCAAAGACCAGCCGGCCGATCGGCAGCAGCGACAGCGCCGCGACGAGCAGGACGAGTCCCCAGAGGAGACCGGTCTCCACGACGCGCGTACGCGTCGTGGCAGCATCCACTAGGGACATGGGGCCGGTCTCAGTTGCCGAACATGGTGGCGAAGCGGGCCTTGTCGGCCTCGGTCGCCTTGACCACGGCCGCGATATCCGAGGCCATGACGTTGATCTTGGTGCCGGCCGGCAGCCAGGACGGCGAGCCGACGCTCGGCTTGGCCGGGATATAGCCCATGGTGAGCGCGAGCTTCTGGCCCTCATCCGAGAGGATGAAATCGACGAAGGCCTTCGAAGCCGCCTCGTTCTTGGTCGTCTTCAGGATCGCGACCGGCTCGGTGACCGCGGGGGCGCCTTCCTTCGGGAAGATGAACTCGACCGGCGAGCCCTGGGCCTTGGCGTTGAAGGCCATGAAGTCGACCAGCACGCCATAGGTCTTCTCGCCGCTGGCGACGGCGCGCAGCACGGCGCCATTGCCGCGCACCGCGACGGCCTCGTTGGCCTTGAGCTGCTCGAACAGCTTCCAGCCGAGATCGGGCCTCGCCGTCATGGTCGAGAGCATGATCGCGGCGGCGCCCGAATAGAGCGGGCTCGGCATCGAGATCTGGCCCTTCAGCTCGGGATTGCCGAGATCGTTCCACGAGGTCGGGCGGGTCTTGGCGCCGGTGTTGACGGCGATGCCGGTGGTGATCAGCTTCGAGCCGAAATAGGTCTTGTCAGCGTCGAACGAGCCGGGCTGCAGCCCGTCGACCTTGGCGCCGGAATAGGCGAGCAGGCGGCCATCCTTCTTCAGGATCTCCATGCTCGCCGCATCGGCGATCAGCAGCACGTCGGCGCGCGGCTGGCCGGCCGAGATCTCGGCCGCAAGCTTGCCCATGACTTCCGTGGTGCCGGAGCGGAAGATTTCGACCTCGACCTTGGGATAGGCCTTCTTGAAGGCGGCCGTCGTCTGCGCCGCGTCCTTCTCCGGCTGCGAGGTGTAGAGCACGAGCTTGCCCGCCGGCGCCTGGGCGAAGGCGGGGCTTACGGCCAGGAAGCCGCCGAGCGCGGCGATGACGAGGCTGCGTCTGGTCTGGGTCATTTTCTGTCTCCTCCGTTGTCTTCGTCGTCCTTGCCGCCTTAGGACGCCGGACGATCTTCGTCACTGTCGGGTAGCGGATCGTCGTTTCGGCCGCCGCATCGGGTCTGTAGCGCAGCTCTCGGCTTTCATCACAGGAGAACTTCCGGATTCTCCAGTGCCTCGCGCAGATCGGCCATGAAGCGCGCCGCCGTCACTCCGTCGATGATGCGATGGTCCGATGACAGGG
This sequence comes from Allobosea sp., assembly GCF_017308075.1. Lineage (GTDB taxonomy): Bacteria > Pseudomonadota > Alphaproteobacteria > Rhizobiales > Beijerinckiaceae > Allobosea. The sequence continues at coordinate 265,795 of NZ_JAFKFX010000026.1, read as the reverse complement.
TGAAGTTCGCCATCGGCCGCAGCACGATCTGCCCGTCCCGTCCGACTGGCTTCTCGACCGTGCGGCCGACGGCCAGGATCGCGCCCTGCGGCGGGTTGATGATCGCCGTGAAGCTGTCGACGCCGTACATGCCGAGATTGGAAATAGTGAAGGTTCCGCCGCCGAGCTCGGCCGGCGTCAGGCTGCGCTTGGCGACGCCCTCGCGCAGCCGCGCGAACTCCCGCGCCATGGCCGGCATGTCCATCGTGCCGGCGTCGCGCAACACCGGCACGACGAGATCGCCTTCGCGCTCCATGGCGATGCCGACATCGATGCGCTGATGGAAGCGCGTCGCCTCGCCTTCCGCCGAGGCGTTGAGCAGCGGGTGATGGCCGAGCACGCCGGCGGCGATCCGGGCGATCAGCACGGTCAGGCTCGGCTTCGGCGCGCCGAGCCGCTCATGCCTGGCGGCGAGCCGGCGCAGAAGCGCCTGCGCGGCGCTCATCTCGATTTCGCTGGAGAGATAGAAATGCGGCGCCGTGCGCATGCTCTCCGAAAGCCGCGTCGCGACGATGCGGCGAATGGCGGAGAAGGGCTTCAGCGTGTCGGCCGGGGCTTCGGCGCTGCGGCAGGTCGCGGCGGCACCATCGACTGCGACCGGTGCGGGAGCTGCCACCGCAGCGATATGGCTGCGGACATCGGCCTCGCCGATCCGCCCGCGTGGACCGGAGCCGGCAATGGCCCTGAGGTCGATGCCGTTCTGGCGCGCGACGCGGCGTGCGAGAGGCGTGGCGCGCAAGCCCACTGGAACAGCGCCGGCAGCGACGCCATTGCTCGCCTGGTTCGCAACGACTGTGGCCGTGGCGGAGGGCTGCGAAGCGGGCATCGCCGCAGGCTTTGCCGCCGGTGCCGCATCCTGCGTCTCGCCGTCGAGATAGATCCAGGCGACGGGCGTGCCGACTGCGATGGCGATGCCGGTCTCGGCCCGGATGCGGCGGATGGCCCCGCTCGCCGGCGCCTCGACCTCCATCACCGCCTTGTTGGTGCCGATCTCGAAGATCGTTTCGCCCTGGCGGACCTGATCGCCCTCCTTGACGTGCCAGGCCTCGATCGTGCCGGTCTCCATGTCCATGTCGACCTTGGGGAGGATGACCTCGACTGGCATCAGGCCTCTCCGCGGCGCAGGAGGTTGAGCGCGGCGGCGAAGATGTCGTCCTCTTGCGGCACCGCCGCCTTCTCCAGCACCGGATTATAGGGGATTGGCGCATCGACTCCGCCGAGGCGGACGATCGGCGCGTCGAGGAAGTCGAAGACCTCGCTCTCGGCGATCATGGCGGAAATCTCCGCGCCGATGCCCATGGTCTTGACGCCCTCATAGACCACCATCAGCCGGTGGGTCTTGCGCACGCTCTCGGCGATCGTGGTGAAGTCGATCGGGCGGATCGAGCGCAGGTCGATCACCTCCGCCGAGACGCCTTCATCCGCAAGCCGGGCGGCGGCCGCCTGCGCCTTCAGCGCCATGATCGAGGAGCCGACGATGGTGATGTCGGTACCTTCGCGGCGGATCGCCGCCTTGCCGATCGGCACGCGATAGGGCTCGGCCGGGACATGGCCCTTGGTCTTGTAGAGCAGCTTGTGCTCGAAGATCATCACGGGGTTCGGATCGTCGATCGCCGCCAGCAGCATGCCCTTGGCATCGTGCGGCGTGCTCGGCTGCAAGACCTTCAGCCCCGGCACATGGGCGAACCAGGCTTCCAGGCTCTGGCTGTGCTGGGCCGCGGCCCCGGTGCCCGAGCCGCCGGGCAGGCGCACCACCATCGGCACGCTCGCCTTGCCGCCGAACATGAAGCGGATCTTCGCCGCCTGGTTGACCAGCTGCTCCATGGCGAGCGTGACGAAATCCGAGAACTGGATCTCGACGACCGGCCGCATGCCGGTGATCGCGGCGCCGACCGCCGCCCCGGCGATGCCGAGCTCGCTGATCGGCGTGTCGATGACGCGCTCGGCGCCGAAGCGGTGGACGAGATCGCCGGAGACGCCGAAGGCGCCGCCATAGACGCCGACATCCTCGCCGAACAGGAAGACTCGGCTGTCGGCCTCCATCGCCTGGGCCAGCGCCTCGCGCACGGCCTCGGCATAGGAAAGCTCGCGCAGCTCCGCGGGCGCTTCGATCAGCTCAGATGGCATAGACGTCACGGGTCAGGTCTTTCGGATCGGGGTCCGGGCAGGTCCGGGCGAACTCGACGGCGGCATCGATCTCGCGCTGGGCGTCCTCTTCGAGCTTCATCAGCGCGGCAGCGTCGAACCGGTCATGGGCCTTGAGTTCGTCCTCGAGCCGCCGGATCGGATCCTGCGCCCGCCATTCCTCGATCTCTTCCTTGCTGCGGTAGAGATTGCGGTCGCTCTTGGAATGGCCACGCCAGCGATAGGTCTTGCACTCGATCAGCGAGGGGCCGCCGCCCTGGCGAGCCCGCTCGACCGCTTCTCGCGCCACCGCGGCGACGCCGGCGAGATCGTTGCCGTCGAGGCAATGGCCCGGCATGGCATAGGCGCTCGCCCGGTCGGCGACATTGGCGACCGCCATGGCGCGGGCGATGTCCATCGACATCCCGTATTTGTTGTTCTCGCAGACGAAGACGACCGGCAGCTTCCAGATCGAGGCCATGTTGAGCGCCTCGTGGAAGGCGCCCTCGTTCGAGGCGCCGTCGCCGAAGAAGACCATGCAGACCCGGCCGTTCTTCTGCGCCTTGATGCTCATGCCGACGCCGACCGCGATCGGCAGGCCGCCGCCGACGATGCCGTTGGCGCCGAGATTGCCACCCTCGACATCGGCGATGTGCATCGAGCCGCCGCGGCCCTTGCAGTAGCCGGTCTCCTTGCCGAAGAACTCGGCGAACATCAGCTTCGGCTCGGCGCCGCGCGCGATGCAGTGGCCATGGCCGCGATGGGTCGAGAGGATGTAGTCCTGCGCCTGCAGCGGCAGGGTCGTGCCGACCGCGCTCGCCTCCTGGCCGATCGAGAGATGCATCGTGCCGTGGATCAGCCCGCGCATATAGCTCGCCTCGGCCGCCTCCTCGAACTTCCGGATCAGGTGCATCCGGGTCAGCGCGGTACGCAGCGTCGCATCGTCGAGCGCCGCGAGCTCCGGCCGCTGGTTCGGCCGCGCCGTCTGCGCAGAACCTGTCTTCATGTCGTTCATGCCTGCATTCCCCCGCCGAGCGCGGCGACCATCGCGTCCTGCGCCCGTCGCACCTCGACGATCTTCAGGCGTTGATCGGGCGTGGCATCGGCCAGCGTGATCAACTCGCCCTTGCGTACCGCCCGCGTCATCGTCGCGCCCTGGGCGAGCCCGATCGGCAGCGCATTGCGCGCCTGCGCATCGGCCCGCGACAGGGCAAAGCCGCGATAGGCATATTCGCCGATCGCATCGAGCGTCTCGCCGACCGCAAGGTCGCGCTTGGCGACGCAGCCAACCTCGGCGCTCGGCACCGGCAGCGGACGCATATGGGACAGCCCGAACAGCGCGGCAGCTGCCGCCGAGAGCGGCACTTCCAGGCTGGTCAGGTGATAGGGCCGGAAGAAGGAATAATACGGTCCCGGCCCGAGATGCAGGTCGCTCATCCGCTCGCGCACCCTGGGATGGCGCATCTCGGCGACGCAGAACACGCCGGGCGCGACGCCCTTGGCGACAGTGAAATCGACGACGCCCTTGCGCGAGAGCAGGCCGCCCTCCTCCTTCGGACAGAAATAGTTCTGCAGCTCGGCGCGCGGCGCCTCCGGGCCGTGCATGCCCGGAATGTCGGGCACGAAGCCGCAGGCATTGGCGATCGCGACCATCTCGACCATGGTCTTCGAGCCGTCGACGAACTCGACCAGCATGCGCGGATTCATGTTCCGCCGGGTCGCTTCCTCGACATAGTCGGCCGGCACCGCCTCGATCCGGAACGGGTTGTTCTTGCCCTTGCCGGCGGCGACGACCGGATAGCCCATGGCGCGGACGAAATTGATCAGCTCCATCGCCGCCGCAGGCTCGTCGCCAGCACCGAGCGTGTAGACCACCCCGGCCTTCGCCGCCTCGGCGGCGAGATAGGAGCCGATGGTGATGTCGGCCTCGACATTCATCATCACGATGTGCTTGCGCGCCGCGATCGCAGCGAGCGCGACACGCGAGCCGGCCTCGGGATTGCCGGTCGCGTCGATGATCACGTCGACGACCGGCGAATTGCAGACGAGGTCGAGCGAGGTCGTCGCGGCGATGCGGCCCTTGCGCTGGGCGGTTTCGATCCCGGCCGCGTCGGAGACGGTCTCGGCGGCCGAGCCGGCGAGCGCCGCCGCCTGCACCACGCGCTCCGGCGCGATGTCGGCAACCGCGGCGATCGCGATGCCGGGCATCTGCGCGATCTGCACGACGATATCGGTGCCCATCTGGCCGGCGCCGATCAGCCCGACGCGGACCGGCCTGCCGGCCCGCTCGCGCTGCTCCAGCGCCTCGGCCAAGGTCAGCCCGGCCGTCGGCGACGCACCCATCGGAGGCGAAAATGCTGCCGCCATCGTCCGCTCATCTCCTCCCGGGAAGGATGGATCCTTGGAACATATGTTCATTCAACCAGACAAAAGGTCATTGCGTCGGTACTGTCAAGCGATCAGGATCGCGCCGGGATTGCCGAACCGCCGCCGGGAAGCGATGGTGCGGCGCGACGACGAGGAAACGACGGGAACTTCATGGCGCTGGAAGAGGAAGCCCGGGCGACAACGGAGCTGGTCGCGGACGCCAAGGTTCGCGCGGCCTGGCTCTATTATGTCGAGGGCCTGACCCAGGAGCAGATCGCCGAAGCGCTCGGGCTGAGCCGGGTCAAGGTCGTTCGCATCCTCGCGGCGGCACGCAATGAAGGCATCGTCCGCATCCGCATCGATGCGCGCTCGGCCAGGCAGGCCGCATTGGAGCGCGGCCTGGTCACGGTTTTCGGCCTGGACGAGGCGATCGTCGTGCCTGCGGCCCGCGATGCCGCCAACGTCCCCGCCCTGGTCGGCTATGCCGCCGGGCTCTGGCTGTCGGACATGCTAAAGGACAGCATGTCACTCGCCGTCGGTTGGGGCGAAACCCTGCACCAGGCGCTGCGCGGCATGCAGCCGCGCCAGATCGAGGCGATGTCGGTGGTCTCGCTGCTGGGGGGGCTGACCCATTCACGCAGCATCAACCCCTCCGCCGTGGCGCGCCGCGTCGCCGACATGTTCGGTGCCGACTGCTTCCAGCTGACCGCGCCGGTCTTCGTCTCGAGCGCCGAGATTCGCGATGCGCTCTGGCGCGAGCCGACCCTGCGCGCTTTGCGCGACCGGGCCCGCGCCGCCGATGTCGCCCTGCTCAGCATCGGCAGCCTCGGGCGGGATTCGACGCTGTTCCGCGAGGGGCTCGTACCGGAATCGGATCTTGAATCGCTGCGCGCCGCCGGTGCGGTCGGCGACCTGCTCTGCCATTTCATCGACGCCGAGGGCAGACCGGTGGACCACCCGGTGAACCGGCGTATCATGGCAGTGAGTCCATCCGATCTGACCGGGATCGGACTGGTCGCGATCGCCGGCGGCGGCGCCAACAAGGCCCCGGCCATCCGGGCAGCGCTGCGAGCCAGCGCGGCACGCGTCCTGATAACCGACGAAAGCGCGGCCGACGCGCTGTTGGCGAATATGGGGCAGAAGCATGACTGAGCGGCGCGAGGGCGGCGGACCGCGCCGGACGATCGGCACGGGAGCGTCGAGACCAGGCGGCAATCTGCAGCAACTCGCGCGCCATTCGCTGCAATTCCGGCCCTCGGATGTACGCCTCGTGCTCGAGCGGGTGCATTCGCATCTGGTCAAGCCGCGAATGAGCGCGGAGGAACTGCTCGACGTGGTGCGCGGCCTCGGCTTCGACAGCATCGAGGCCTTCGGCACCCGCATCGGGCTCGAACAGCGCACGGCCGAGAGCTGGTCGCGCTACGGCCTGTCGCGCGATGCCGCCCAGATTCTCCTCGCTCTGCTGAGCTATCGCCAGCGCCTCCTCGAGGCGATGGATGATTTCGAGAAGGAGACGCAGATCCCGCTCGACGGCTTCTTCGAGAACCACAAGCTGCCCTGAGCCCGGCGGAGCGCGACATGGTTCCGGCCGCCGGCCTTGACAGGGGCCGACACGGATTGCTGCCGAGGCCAGGATCATCGACCGACAACGGAGATCCGCTTTGACGACGACCGGGCCCAAACCGGGCTGCTGCAGCGTTTCGGGCGCACGACCGCCTGCCGCGAGAGCAGCCGGCATGGCGCCGCTGCCCTTGGGAGCGGGCCGCGACGAGACCGTCACGGTGGCGATCCCGGCCGGGCGCGCCGAGATCGGCACCGATCGGCCGCTTTTTCCCGTCGACGGCGAGGGACCGCGGCGCTTCGCTGAGCTGCCGGCCTACCGGATGGACGAGGCGGCCGTGACCAATGCCCGCTTCGCCGCCTTCGTCGCCGCGACCGGCTATGTCAGCGAGGCCGAGGAATATGGCTGGTCCTTCGTCTTCGAGCGCGATGTCGTCGGGCCTGCCGGCGATCTGCAGCGCCCGGGGGGCGCGCCCTGGTGGTGCCGTGTCGACGGCGCGAGCTGGCGGCAACCGGCGGGGCCGGGATCGACGATCGAGCAGCGCATGGACCATCCGGTCGTGCATGTCTCGCATCGCGACGCGCTGGCCTTCGCCGGCTGGGCGGGCGGGCGCCTGCCGAGCGAGGCGCAATGGGAACACGCCGCCCGCGGCGGTCTGCAGGGTGCACTCTATCCCTGGGGCGACGATGAGCCCGGCGATCAGGGACCCTTCCCCTGCAATATCTGGCAGGGCAGCTTTCCGAAGGCCGATAGCGGCGCCGACGGACATCGCGGCACGGCCCCGGCCCGCTCCTTCACGCCCAATGGCTACGGGCTTTACAATATGTGCGGCAATGTCTGGGAATGGTGTGCCGAGCCCTTCCGCGTCCGCTCGCTGAAGCGGGCCGCCCAGCAGCTCAACCGTGAGGCGGCAAGCGAGCGCCGGCAGGTGCTGAAAGGGGGGTCCTTCCTCTGTCACCGCTCCTATTGCCATCGCTACCGGATCGCCGCCCGCATCGGCTCGGCCCCGGATTCGAGCACCAGCCATATGGGCTTTCGACTGGTCCACCCGGCCTGAGGCGGCCGCGCCGACATCACCGCCGCACTGGCCTGGCGCGCTGGGGCATTGTCCTGCCCGCCTTTTTGTCCGAGGCTCGGCCGCGCCCTGCAACGGGGACGCATTCTTCACGAGGTCCGGCCGCCTTGCCTATTTCGCTGTTCAATCGCTACGCCGCCCTCGCCGGCTGCATCGCCGTCGCGCTCGGTTCGCTCCTGCTGCTGCCGCTCTGGTCCTGGCTCTGGCCCTTGACCCTGCTTGCCGGCATCCTCGCGCTGATCGGCCTTTATGATCTCGTGCAGACGCAGCATGCGGTACTGCGCAATTATCCGATCCTCGGCCATATCCGCTATCTCGTCGAAGGCATCCGCCCGGAGATCCGGCAATATCTGCTCGAAAGCGACGACGATCGGCTGCCCTTCTCGCGCAGCCAGCGCTCGCTGATCTATGCCCGCGCCAAGAACGAGGATGGCGACCGCCCCTTCGGCACCATGGTCGACGTCTATGCCGGTGGCTACGAGTTCATCGGCCATTCGATGCGACCGGCCGCAGTCGGCGATCCCGCGGGCTTCCGTATCGAGATCGGCGGGCCGCAATGCACCCAGCCCTATTCCGGCTCGGTGCTGAACATCTCGGCGATGAGCTTCGGCTCGCTCAGCGCCAATGCGATCCGGGCGCTGAACCGCGGCGCCAAGCTCGGCGGTTTCGCCCATGACACCGGCGAAGGCAGCATCAGCCCCTATCACCGCGAGAATGGCGGCGACCTGATCTGGGAGCTCGGCAGCGGCTATTTCGGCTGCCGCACCGCGGACGGTCATTTCGACCCCGAGCGCTTCGCCGCACAGGCGCGCGATCCGCAGGTCAAGATGGTCGAGATCAAGCTCAGCCAGGGCGCCAAGCCCGGCCATGGCGGCATCCTTCCGGCCCACAAGGTCAGCCGCGAGATCGCTCTCACCCGCGGCGTTCCGGAGGGCGTGACCTGCGTCTCGCCCGCGCGTCACAGCGCCTTCTCGACACCGATCGAAATGATGCAGTTCATCGCGCGCTTACGCGAATTGTCGGGCGGCAAGCCGGTCGGCTTCAAGCTCTGCCTCGGCCACCCCTGGGAATTCATGGGCATCGTCAAGGCGATGCTCGCCACCGGCATCCTGCCCGACTTCATCGTCGTCGACGGCGCCGAGGGCGGCACCGGCGCAGCGCCCGTCGAGTTCACCGATCATCTCGGCGTTCCGCTGCGCGAGGGCCTGCTCTTCGTCCACAACACGCTGGTCGGCACCAATCTGCGCAGCCGCATCCGCCTCGGCGCCAGCGGCAAGGTGGTCAGCGCCTTCGATATGGCGAGCGTCCTCGCCATCGGCGCCGACTGGGTCAATTCGGCGCGCGGCTTCATGTTCGCCATCGGATGCATCCAGTCGCAGAGCTGCCATACCAATCGCTGCCCGACGGGTGTCGCCACGCAGGACGCGCTGCGCCAGCGTGCCCTCGTCGTGCCCGACAAGGCCCAGCGCGTGCACAATTTCCACCGCAACACCTTGAAAGCGCTCGCCGAGATGCTCGCCGCCGCCGGCGTCAGCCATCCTTCGGAGCTGGGACCGCATCATCTGGTGCGGCGCACCAGCACGACCGAAATCAAGCTGTTCTCGCAGCTCCACCGCTTCCTCGAGCCGGGTTGCTTGCTCGAGAAGGGCGTCGACGGCGAGTTCTATGCCTCTGCCTGGAAGCTCGCGAGCGCCGAGAGCTTCGACGCGATCAGGGCCTGAGGCGCCTCCGGCCGATGACTGGCGGGGAGCAGATGAAGGCCCTGAAGTTCACGCCGCTGGCGAGCTTCAGCGGGCTGCGCGGGGTGCCGCTGCTCGCCCTCAGCCATAATGCGCTGTTTCCGGCCCTGACCCTCGACGCCGAGGGCGTGACCGTCAGGGTCCTGCGCTGGCACCGCCTGCGCTATGACGAGCTCGCCGTGATCGCGCTCGACCGCCGCCTCGGTCGGAAGCTGACCTTCGTGCCGAAGCGGGGCTGGCGCGATTTCACCGTGAGCTTCGCCGGGCCCGACATGCTGCGGGCCGTGATCGAGGTGCTGCGGCGCTTCGAGGCGCCGCTGTCTCCGCAGGCACTGGCCATTCTGTCCGGAAGCGCATCCACCCGTCTCTAGCGCAGCGCGCGCAGGGCATTGAGGATCACGACGATGTCGATCGCCTCCTGGAACAGCGCGCCCTGGACCGGCGGCAGATAGCCGAAAGCCGCGACCAGCATGCCGAGCACGGAGAGCCCGAGCCCGACGAAGACGCTCTGCAGGGCGATCATCCGCGTCCGCCGGGCCGAGGCGAGCGCCTTCGCCAACGGCTCCAGCGCATCGACCAGCAGCACGACGCCCGCCGCCTCCGAGGAGGCCGCGGCGCCGCGCGCACCCATGGCGACGCCGACGCTCGCAGCCGCCAGAGCCGGGGCGTCGTTGACGCCGTCGCCGACCATCATCACCGGCCCGGCCCGCTCTTCATCCCGGATGACCGCGACCTTGCCCTCGGGCGTCAGATCGCCGAGCACGGCATCGACCCCGAGGCTGGCCCCGACGGCGCGCGCGATCTCGCCGACATCGCCGGAGGCGAGCACGATCCGCTCGACACCGGCCCGGCGCAGGGTTTCGAGCGTCTCCCGCGCATCGTCGCGGAGCTGGTCCTGCAGCAGGATGATGCCGGCCAGCAAGCCATCGGCGGCAATAGCGACCATCAGCGTGCCCGGCGGCGCATCGGCGGCGAGCGCATCGGCATCGCCGCCCGTGCTGCGTCGCCCGACATAGCCGCCGCCGCCGATCGCGACGCGGCGCTCGCCGACCTTGCCCTCGATCCCCTTGCCGGGCGTCTCCGCGATCTCGGTCGGCGGCAGCAGCGCCAGACCGGCTTCGCTCGCCGCCTTGATCAGCGAGGTCGCGACGACATGCGCCGAGGCCTGGTCGAGGCTCGCCGCCAGCCCCAGCACCTCGTCCGGCGAGAAGCCGTTGACGGCGCGGATGCCGATGATCGTCGGCCGGCCCTGCGTCACCGTCCCGGTCTTGTCGAGCACGGCGATCCGGATGCGGGCCAGCGCTTCCAGCACGCCGCCATCCTTGACCAGGGCGCCCTTGCGGGCGCTCTTCGAGATGCCGGAGATGATCGCGACGGGCACGGCGAGGATCAGCGGACAAGGCGTCGCCACCACCAGCACCGCGAGGGCCCGGATCGGATCGCCGCTGAGGAGCCAGGCGGCGCCGGCGATGGCCAGCGTCAGTAGGAGGAAGCCGATGGCATAGCGATCGGCGAGGCGCGCCATCGGCGCCTTGCTCGCCTGCGCCTGCTCGACCAGCCGGACGATGCCGGCATAGGTGCTTTCCGCCGCCGGCCGGCTGGCGATCAGGTCGAAGGGCGCGCCGACCAGGGTCGCGCCGCTCAGTGCCTCCATCCCGCGTTCGAGGGTCTGCGGCAGCGATTCGCCGGTCAGCGCCGAAAGGTCGAGCACTGCGGCGCCCGCGGCGACATGCCCGTCGACCGGCAGCACGTCGCCGGTGCGGATCAGCAGGCGATCGCCCTGGCGCAGCTCGGCGGTCGCCACCTCCTCCAGCCCGCCATCGCGATAGCGCATCGCGGTGAAGGCGACGCGGCCGAGCAGCGCCGACATCTCCCGCCGCGCCCGCCCTTGCGCATAGGCTTCGAGCAATTGTCCGCCGGCATACATCAGCGCGACGACATTGCCGGCGAGCGGCTCGCCGAAGAGCAATGCGGCGCTCATCGACAGGGCCGCGACGATGTCGAGCCCGACATCGCCCCGGCGCAGCGAGCCGACGATCTGCACGAGCAGGGCGGCGAGAACCGGGAGCGTGGCGAGCGTCCAGACCCAGCCCGCCTCGGCGCCATGCCACCAGAGAACACCACCGATGGCTAGGCCCGAGAGCGCAACCGCGACCAGCGCGAGATCCAGCCGCTCGCGCCAGAAACCGGCGAGGCCGAGGTGCTGGCTCTTCTCGCGCCCGGCCGCGACGTCCCGCCTGCCGATTTCCGTCTCCGACACCGCCGACGCTCCCATGGATCGTTCGGCGAGCATTGTCACAGGCGCCCGGATTTTCCTACGGCCCGCCCCGCGCAACGCGGATACGCGGCAGCGCTTGACCCGAACGGCGTCAAGGGCGAACTGGACACCATCCGGGACCGGGCTGCCGGCGGCCCCGACAGCATCCCGATCGATCGACACAAAGGCGTCCCGGAAGGCACGTTCCCGAAGCAGGAACGGATTGCAGCCGGCGGAGCGCGCAAGGGAGCGGAAGACGACATGCAGCTCGTGCCAGTGAGCATCGTTTTCGATTTCGACGGGGTCATCGTCGACTCCGTCGCGATCAAATCGCAGGCTTTCCAGGACGTCTATGCCGACGCAACGCCGGAGCAGCTTGCCGCCATCGACCGCTATTACCATGCCCATGGCGGCGTCAGCCGACGCGAGAAGTTCCGCTATTTCGAGGCGGCGCTGTTCGGTCGCCAGACCGACCCGGCCGGGATCGAGGCACTGGCCGAACGCTACCGCACCATCGTCTATGAGAAGGTCGTCGCCTGCCGGCTGATCCCCGGCGCTCTCGACTTCCTGAACGACATCGCTCAGCGCCTGCCGCTGCATCTGGTCTCCGGCACGCCCCAGGAGGAGCTCGAGGCGATCGTCGAGCGCCGCGGCCTGCGCCATTTCTTCCAGCGCGTGATCGGCGCGCCGACCTTGAAGCCCGCCGCCTTCGCCGCGCTCACCGCCGAATATGGCCATGATCCCCGCCGCATGGTCGCGATCGGCGATTCGACCACCGAATTCGACGCCGCCCGGGGCATGGGCATGCCCTTCGTCGGCATCGTCGCCGAAGACATCGCCAACCCGTTCCCGCCGGCGATCCCGGTCCTGCCGGACATGACCGGCCTGGCACGGGCGCTCGGTCTCAGCGCGATGGCCGCCGCGACAGGCTGAGTGATACCGGCCGCAGCGGCAGCCGGAAGGCCTCAGCCCTCCGGCTTGCCGGTGAAGACATAGCCGACGCCGCGCACCGACTTGATCAGGGCCGGCGCCTTCGCATCGGGCTCGACCTTCTTGCGCAGCCTGGCGATCTGCGCGTCGATCGACCGGTCGAAGGCTTCAAGCATCCGCCCGCGGGTGCGCTCCATCAGCATGTCGCGCGAGAACACCCGTCCGGGATGGCCGGCGAGGACCGCCAGAATGTCAAACTCGCCGGTGGTCAGCATGATCTCGGCGCCGGCGGGGTCGAGCAGCTGCCGCCGGGCCAGATCGAGCTGCCAGCCGTCGAAGCGGATCAGCTCGCCATCGGTCTTCGGCGCAGGCACCTCGGCACGCGGCCGCCGGCGCAGCACCGTCCGCAGCCGGGCCAGCACCTCGCGCAGATGGAACGGCTTGGGAATGTAGTCGTCGGCGCCGATCTCGAGCCCGACGATCCGGTCGACGACATCGTCGCGGCCGGTCAGCATGATGATCGGCAGGTCGGAGCCGGCCCGGATCTCGCGCGCCAGCATCAGCCCGTCCTCGCCACCGGGCAGGACGAGATCGAGCAGGACGATGTCGACCCCGCCGCGCTGCAGGGTCTCGCGCATGCCACGGCCGTCGCCGACGGCGCTGACGCGATAGCCCTCGCCCTCGAAATAGCGGATCAGCATCTGCCGGATGCGCGCGTCGTCGTCGACGACGAGGATGTGCTCGGCGCGGCTCTGCGGCTCAGCCATGGCAAGATCGGGCGGCAGGCGGGCGGGCCAAGGCTGTTACAATCCGTTGCAATTCTCTACGCACGGTAACACGCGCATCGTTCCGGCGTCACGCGAGCAGGTTCAATTGCTACCATCGGATCGGAGGCGAAGACGGTGGCAATGATCATTGCAAGTGCGGTTTCCCAGCTGCCGGGGCGCGCCCCGATCCTTGCCGGCGCGCCGGACGTGCCGAGCCTGCACGGCCTGTTCTCGGGCCAGCCGCTCGAGAGCGTCGAGCCCGGCGCGACGCTGTTCTGGCAGGGCGACCGGTCGCGGCATGTCTTCGAGGTGCTGAAGGGCGTGCTGCGTCTGTACCGCATCCTGCCCGACGGGCGCCGGATCATCGTCGGCTTCGCGCAGGAGGGCGACATCATCGGCCTCGCACCCGACGCGCATTGCCAGGCCACTGCGGAGGCGGTGAACGAGGTCAGGCTGCGCCGGATCGAACGCTGCCGCTTCCGCACCCTCACCGACGCGTCGCCTGCCCTGACGCGCGAATTCATCGCCGCGCTCTGCGAGGAGGTCGCCGCTGCGCAGGAGCAGACGATGCTGCTCGCCCGCCGGGGTGCCGAAGAACGGGTCTGCGGCTTCCTGCTGCGGCAGATGCAGCGCGCTGCCGAGGGCGGCAATCCGGCAGCCACGATCCCTCTGCCGATGAGCCGTACCGACATTGCCGACCATCTCGGCCTCACCATAGAGACGGTCTCGCGGACCTTCACCAATCTGACCCAGCGCGGCGTGATCGCGCCGGAGGGGCGCCATGCCCTGTCCATCCGCCGCCCGGCGACGCTCGCCCGGCTTGCCGGCGCCGACAGCCAGGCCGATATTCGGCCGTGCGACACTGACGCGGCCCGGCAGGCCGCCTGGCCCCATTGATTCCTCGCGAGGCCGGATGACCAGAGCAATCCCCCCCACCGGAACGAGCTGGGAAAGCATCGACGAGCTCGTCCGGATCCTCGACGGCGCCAACCTGATCGTCCACGCGCTCGACGGCCGGATCCTGCGCTGGACCGCCGGTTGCGCGCAGCTCTATGGCTGGGACGCCGAGGAAGCCATCGGCCGCCATGTCGGCGAACTGCTCGGCACCGTCGCCGAGGGCGCGGCGGCGGCGATTTCCCATGAGCTGCGCGAACAGGGCAGCTGGCATGGCGAGCTGAGGCAGAACCATCGCAGCGGCCGGCCCGTCTTCGTCGCCAGCCGCTGTGTCGTGCTCTTGCCGGACGGGGAAGCCGAGCCGGTGGTCGTCGCCCAGAACATCGACATCAGCGACCTCAAATACGCGCAGGACGATCTCGCCGCGCGCGAATCGCATCTACGTTCGATCCTCGAGACCGTGCCCGAGGCGATGGTCGTGATCGACGATGTCGGCGAGATGATCTCCTTCAGCAAGGCGGCGGAGAAGCTGTTCGGCTACGCCGCCGATGAGGTCTGCGGCCGCAATGTCCGGATGCTCATGCCCAATCCCGACCGCGACCGGCATGACGGTTACATCGCGCGCTATGTCGCGACCGGCGAGCGCCGCATTATCGGCTTCGGCCGCGTCGTCACCGGCCAGCGCAAGGACGGCACCACTTTTCCGATGGAGCTCGCCATCGGCGAGGCCGCTGCCAATGGCAAGCGCATCTTCACCGGCTTCATCCGCGATCTGACCAGCCGGCATCGGATGGAGGAGGAACTGCGCCAGGCCCAGAAGATGGAAGCGGTCGGCCAGCTCACCGGCGGGATCGCCCATGATTTCAACAATCTGCTGACGGTGATCAGCGGCAATCTCGAAATGATCGAGCGGCGCCTGGAGGACAATGAGCTGGGCGTGCTGCTGCGCGAGGCCCAGGACGCCGCCGAGGACGGCGCCAAGCTGACCGGGCAGCTGCTCGCCTTCGGACGGCGCCAGACCCTCACGCCCAAGCTCACCGATATCGGCAGGCTGGTCTCGAACTTCGCCGACCTGCTGCGACGCACGCTCGGCGAGGCGATCGAATTGCGCACGGTGGTGACCGGCGCCGGCCACACCGCTTTGGTCGACACCGCCCAGTTGCAGAACGCACTCCTCAATCTCGCGCTCAACGCCCGCGATGCGATGCCGCGCGGCGGCCGTCTCACCGTCGAGATCACGCGCACGCGGCTCGATGCCGACTATGCCCAGAACCATCCGCAACTGCGGATCGGCGATTATGTCCTGCTCAGCGTCTCCGATACCGGCTTCGGCATGAGCGCCGAGGTGCAGCAGCGCGCCTTCGAGCCCTTCTTCACCACCAAGAGCGTCGGCGCCGGCAGCGGGCTCGGGCTCAGCATGGTCTATGGCTTCGCCCGCCAGTCGGGCGGCGATCTCCAGCTCCGGAGCGTGCTCGGCAAGGGCACGACGCTGCAGCTCTTCCTGCCGGCCGCCGCGCCGGCTCAAGCCGATCCAGCGCCACCGCCGGAGGAAGCGCCGCCCCCGGCCAGCCAGCCGCAGAGCCGCGAGCTGATCCTGGTGGTCGAGGACGATGCCAGGGTGCGGCGCGTCGCCGTCGCGCGGCTCGAAACCGAGGGCTATCGCGTGATCGAGGCCGCGACCGGCGCGCAGGCCCTCACGCTGCTCGGGGAGCATCCGGGGATCGGCCTGCTCTTCACCGACATCGTCATGCCCGGCGGCATGCTCGGCGACGAGCTCGCCAAGGAAGCGCGCCTGCTGCGGCCCGAGATCAAGGTGCTGTTCACCTCCGGCTATGCCGAGCCCGGCCTCCCCGGGCGCGATCTCGCCGAAGCTGGCTGGCTGAAGAAGCCCTATACGGCGCGAGAGCTGGCCACGCGGCTTCGCGAATTGCTCGACTGAGGAGCGCTGGCGCCGCCTGAGAGCGCGCCGGTCAGCCGAGCTTTCATTGAAAAGATGGGGAAAGGCCGCTGAACGTCGGCGCAGCGGCCTCGTCATTCCGGACAAGCCGCGCGAGCGGCGCCGCTCCGGGCTTCATCATAGGGCTGCGGAGCTTTGCGATGGATCCCGGCGCTCCGCTTCGCTATGGCCGGGATGACGGAGAGGTTTCGAGAGAACCTACGAGCGCTGCCGCGGAGCCGCGCCCCGCTGATCGGCCGCCGCCTCGGCCGCGACCGGCTCCGTGGCGAGGTCGTCATCGTCGAGGATGCGCCAGCCCGGCCCTTCCATGTCGCTGTACTGGCCGGTGCGCATGCTCCAGAAGAAGGCCGCGAGCCCGGTCAGCCCCAAAGCGAGCGCGAGCGGCATCAGCACGATCAGGATGTTCATGCGTTGCTCCCGTGACTGGCGGCAGCCGGCTGGCGGCCGGCCCGCAAGGCGTTGAGCGTGACGACCAGGGACGAGCCCGACATCGCCACCGCCGCCACCAGCGGGGTCGCGAAGCCGGCGATCGCGATCGGCACGGCGATGGCATTGTATAGCACCGCAAACCAGAGATTCTGCACCATCAGCCGGCGCGCCTTGCGCGCGATGCGCAGGCTCGCGGCGACCGGTGCCAGCTCCTCGCCGAGGAAGACGATGTCGGCAGAGGCCTGCGCCAGCTGGGTCGCGCTGATCGGCGACATCGAGGCGTGTGCGCGTGCCAGGGCCGGCGCATCGTTCAGCCCGTCGCCGACCATCAGCGTCCGACGGCCGCCGGCCGCAAGCCGCTCAAGCTCGGCGATCTTCTCGTCCGGCCGCTGCCCGGCCTTGAAGGCCGCGATGCCGAGCTGGCCGGCGAGTGGCGCGACCGCATCGACCCGATCGCCGGAGAGGATGACGACGTCGAGGCCGAGCGCCCGCAATTCGCGGATGCTCGCCGCCGCGTCGGGGCGCAAATGCTGGTCGACGGCGAAGACGGCGCAGCGCGAGCCATGGCGCCAGGCGATCAGCGAGGCCGCGGGATAGGCTGCGGACACGGCCGCTGCTTCGGCTTCGGCGCCACAGAAAGCTATGCTGCCGAGACGCATCTCGACATCGTCGACCACGGCGCTCAGCCCCACCCCGTGATGTTCCCGCACCGTCCCGAGCGGGCGCGGTTCGCCGGCTGCGGCCGCGATCGGGCGTGCCAGCGGATGCCGGCTCGCAGCCGCCAGCGCGCCGGCAGCCGCGAGGATTTCAGGGTCGATCGCCTCGCGATTGCTGAGCCCGGGTTCCGGCAGGGTCAAGGTTCCCGTCTTGTCGAAGACCACCGTGTCGACCTCGGCGAGGCGCTCCAGCGCATCGCCCTGCTTGAGCATGACCTTGCGCCGGAACAGCGCCGCCGCGGCGACGACCTGCACCGCCGGGATCGCGAGACCGAGCGCGCAGGGGCAGGTGATGATCAAGACGGTGATCGCGATGATCAGCGCCTGGTGCCAGGCGAGGCCGAACAGCATCCAGCCGAGGAAGGTCGCGAGCGCGGTCGCATGCACGACGGGGGCATAGAGCCTCGCCGCCCGGTCGGAGAGCCGGACATAGCGCGAGCGGCTCTCGACCGCCTGTGCCATCAGCCGGTCGATCTCCGAGAGCAGGGTCCCCGCACCGGCCGCCTCGACCCGGATCGTCAGCAGGCCCGAGAGATTGAGCGTGCCGGCATGCACACGCCCGCCGGCGGCGACCGAGACCGGTGCGGTCTCGCCGGTCACGAGGCTCTGGTCGAGATCGGAGGCTCCCGCCTCGACCAGCCCGTCAACGCTGACCCGCTCGCCCGGCCGCACCAGCACGAGATCGCCCGGCGCGATCGCGGCGATCGGCACGATGACGCTGCTGCCGTCGGCCGCCAGCCTCGTCGCCGTCTCGGCTTTGAGCGCCGCGAGATTGCCGGCGAGGTCGCGTGTGCGCCGCCGCATCAGCTGGTCGAGATAGCGCCCGATCAGGAGGAAGAAGATCAGCATCACCACGCCGTCGAAATAGGCGTGCTCGCCATGGTTCAGCGTGACGATGACCGACATGCCGAGCGCCAGAACGATGCCGAGCATGATCGGCACGTCCATGTTGACGGCGCCGGCCCGCAGCGCCCGCAGCGCGCTCTCGAAGAAGGGCCGGCCGGCATAGGCCGCCGTCGGCAGCGCGATCAGCGCCGAGAGCCAGTGGAAGAAATCCCGGGTGACCGGATTGATGTCGTTGCCGGTACCCGACCAGACCGAGACCGACAGCAGCATGATGTTCATCGAGGCGAAACCGGCGACGCCGAGATAGCGCAGCAGCCGCTTGTCCTCCTGCTGCGAGGCCTCGCGCTCGGTGCTCGGCAGGAAGGGATAGGCCTTGAAACCGAGCGCGGCGAGGCCGGAGATCACCGCCTCCGGCCGCAATGCCCCCTCGCGCCATTCGACGGTGACGCGCTTGAGGGCGAGATTGACGCGCGCGCTCAGAATGCCCGACTGCCCGGCCAGGCCGCGCTCGATCGCGTGCATACAGCCGGCGCAGCGTATGCCGTCGACGGCGAGCTCCATGCCGGCGACGCCGCCAGTGCCGTGCCGGACGAAGATCGAGAGGTCCTGGCCTTCAGCCATGGCTCAGTCCTTCAGCATCACGCGGCTGCGGGTGTCGAAGACGGCGGCGCCGTCGCGCTGGGCGCTCAGCACCAGCGTCCAGGCCCCGGCGGGCAGGTCCGACAGCTGCGCCTGATAGCGCCCGGGCGCGATCTCGGCGAGCACGACCTGCCGGTCGCTGCCGCGCCGCGCCGGATGCTCCAGCCTGACATCGACGGACAGCCCAACGACCGGCTGCCCGGACTTGTCCGCGAAGCTCACGGCCACCACCTCGGCACCGCCTTCCCGCCGCAGGTCGGCATCGACATGCCAGCCACGCTCGCCCTGCGCCCGCATCCGGGCGATCTCCTGATTGAAGCGCTGGCTGGTCTCGTAGGCGCTTTTCACGTCGACGCCCGGCATGGTCCGGATCGCGATCGTCATCATCACCGCGTTCACCCCGGCGACCACTGCGAAGAAGCCGATCATCGCGAAGAGCACGAAGCGGCCGCTGAGCCTGAACGGCGCGCGAGGCGCCGGCGGCAGGGCTGGCAGGTCGATCGGCATGGCAAAGCCTCCGCAGCAGGACATGGAGCTCTCGCTAGGGCAGGAACGGGAAAGCCTCGGAGCGAAGATTTCGCATGGACCCTGCCTCAACGCTTTGATCCCGATCAGATCGGGCCTCGGGCCGGCGCCGACTGCGCGCCCGCCCGAGGAAGTTCGGCGCTAAGGCGCCATGAAGTGATCCTCGGCCCGCACGACTTCGCCGGCGAAGAGATCCGAGGCGGTGATGGTGATCGGTTGCGACTTGTCGAGATGGACATCGGCCGGCACGGTGACCAAAGCGCGGACCTCGCGCGAGCTGTCGGCCTCGACCGTCACGATCGGCCGCGGATCCGCCGTCGCCTGCGCCTCGACCACCTCGATGCGCGCCCCCGCCGGCCCCGACACCGTCAGCGCGAAGGGCCGCGCCTCCGGCCGCTTGTTGAGCAGACGGACGGTGTAGCTGTTGCGGATCGAGCCGTCGCTGAGCTTGACGAACAGCGGCGAGCGTTCGTGCAGAACCGAGATATCGGCCATCTGGCGTGTCGCGAGCTGGTAGATCATCGCGCTGCCGACCACCAGGATGAGCGCGGCATAGGTCAGGGTGCGGGCGCGGATCGGCCGGTAAACCGGCTTCTGCCCGGCCTGCCGCCGCTTGACGTTGTCGTCGGTGTCGTAGGCGATCAGCCCGGCGGGATAGCCGACCTTGGCCATCACCGTGTTGCAGGCGTCGATGCACAGCCCGCACTGGATGCAGTCCATCTGCGCCCCGTCACGGATGTCGATCCCGGTCGGGCAGACCGCGACGCACTGGTTGCAGTCGATGCAATCGCCGGCCGGCGCGCCGGTGCTGCGCAGGCGCTGGGCCTGCTTGATCGAGACGCGCGGCTCGCCGCGATCATAGCGATAGGTGACGTTGAGCGCGTCGTCATCGGTTAGCGCCGCCTGGATGCGCGGCCAGGGGCACATATAGGTGCAGACCTGCTCGCGCATGATCCCGGCCAGCGTATAGGTGGTGAAGGTCAGGATCGCGATCCAGACATAGGCCGAGAGCGGCGCGGTGAAGGTCGCAAGCTCCTTCACCAGGGTCGGCGCATCGGCAAAGTAGAGCACCCAGGCGCCGCCGGTCCACCAGGCGATCACCAGCCAGACCGCGTGCTTGGCGGTCTTGCGCCAGGCCTTGTCGAAGGACCAAGGCGCTTCGTCGCGCTTGATCCGCTCGCGGCGGTCGCCTTCGAAGAAGCGCTCGACCACGAGGAAGAGATCGGTCCAGACCGTCTGCGGGCAGAGATAGCCGCACCACATCCGGCCCGCGACCGCATTCATCAGGAACAGCATGAAGGCTGCCAGGATCAGCAGCCCCGTGAAGTAGTAGACCTCCTGCGGCCAGATCTCGATGAAGAAGAAATAGAAGCGGTTATTGGCGATATCGGCCAGAACCGCCTGGTTCGGCAGATTCGGACCGCGGTCCCAGCGCAGGAAGGGCAGCAGGTAGTAGATGCCGAGGCAGAGGACCAGAATGCCCCATTTCACTCTCCGGTAAGGGCCGGAGACGCTCTGAGGATAGACCTTCTTCGACGGAGCGAAGAGTGGCAGGTCGTCTGCGTCGGCAGCTGACATCTTACTGACCCCCGCCCAGCGAATGCACGTAGACGGTCAGCGCCTTGATCGTCGTCGGGTCGAGGCGCTGGTTCCAGGCCGGCATCACACCGTTGCGGCTGTTGGCGATCGTCTCGGTCAGCGACGCCATGTCCATGCCGTAGAGCGAGATCGCGTCGGTCAGGTCGGGTGCCCCCATTTCGCGATTACCCTTGCCCTGGTCGCCATGGCAGGCGGCGCAGTTGTCCGCAAAGAGCTTGGCGCCGCCGCCGAGGTCGGCCTTCGGCTCGGTCGACAGGCCGGCGATCGAGCGGACATGGTTGGCGACGGCGCGGATCTGCGCGGCGTCCAGCATCTTCTCGCGGCCGAAGGCCGGCATCTGGCTGACGCGCGTATCGGGATCGCCGGCGAAGCGGATGCCGTGCTCCAGCGTCTTCTGGATTTCGGCGAAGGAGCCGCCCCAGAGCCAGTCGTCGTCATTGAGGTTCGGGTAGCCCTTGGCTCCGCCGCCGCCGACGCCGTGGCAGGCGGCGCAATTGTCGCCGAAGGCGGCCTTGCCCTGCGCCATGGCGATGCGGAACAGCTCCGGATTGGCCTTGATCTGCTCGAAGGAGGCTTCCGTCAGCCCCTTGGACTGGGCCGCGCGCTCCTGCTTCATCAGCGCCAGGTCCTGGGAGATCTCGATGCGCGAGGCATAGCCGATCACGCCCTTGGTCGCGTCGGTCACCAGCGGCCAGGCCGGGTAGACGATCCAGTAGCCGATCGACCAGATGATCGTGGCGTAGAAGATGCCGAGCCACCAGCGCGGCAAGGGCGTGTTCAGCTCCTGGATGCCGTCCCAATCATGGCCGGTGGTCGACTGGCCGGTCGCGGCGTCGATCTGCGGCGTGCTCTTGTGGTCCGCCATGGTTCAGTCCTCCCGCAGGGGGGTGCGGGCCGCTTCCTCGAAGCGGGCGCGGTTGCTCGGCCAGAAGGCGTAGGCGCAGATCGCCAGGAACAGGCCCATGAAATAGAGGACCCCGGTCGACTGGGCGAAATGGGCGAGCCAGGCATAGGTCGATGTCGTCATGACGGTGCTCACCGGATGTTGGCTTTGTCGTCGTAGAGCTTGAAGTCGACCAGCGTGCCGAGCACCTGCAGATAGGCGATCAGGGCATCGGCCTCGCTGATCTTCTGGGCATCGCCGTCGAAATCGCGGATCTGCGCCTTCGGATAGCGCTTCTCCAGCTCCGCGGCGCGCGGATGGTCGGGCGTCGCCTGCGCCTCGAGGTCGCGCTTGGCATCCTCGATCATCTCGTCGGTATAGGGCACGCCGCCGGCACGGTTGGCGCGCAGATGGTTGGCGATGTCGTTGTAGTTCAGCTCGGTCTTCGCCAGGAAGGGATAGCCCGGCATGATCGACTGCGGCACGAGATCGCGCGGCCGGTTGAGATGGGCGAGCTGCCATTCGTCGGAGTACTTGCCGCCGACGCGGGCGAGGTCGGGCCCGGTCCGCTTCGAGCCCCACTGGAACGGCTTGTCGTACATGCTCTCCGCAGCCAGCGAATAATGCCCGTAGCGCTCGATCTCGTCGCGCAGCGGCCGGATCATCTGGCTGTGGCAGTTATAGCAGCCCTCGCGCACATAGATCGCGCGGCCGGCGAGCTCCAGCGGCGTATAGGGCCGCATGCCCTCGACCTTCTCGATCGTGTTGCGCAGATAGAAGAGCGGCGCGATCTCGACCAATCCGCCGATCGAGATCACGATCAGCACCCCGATCACCAGGATGATCGAATTGGTCTCGAAGATCTTGTGCTTCGACCACAGCGACTGGCGCGGCGCCTGCTTGGGGGCGTCGAGGCTCGACATGGGACAGGCTCCTTACTGGGCGGGGACGAGCTGCGGATCGGGCGCGGGCTCGCGCTGCGACGCGCCGACCGCGTCGCTCCTCACCGTCATCCAGAGGTTGAAGGCCATGATCAGCGCGCCGGCCAGGAAGAGGCCGCCGCCCATCGCACGGATCACGTAATAGGGTTTCATCGCCGCGACCGTCTCGATGAACGAGTATTCGAGGAAGCCGAGCGAGGTATAGGCCCGCCACATCAGGCCCTGCATGATGCCCGAGACCCACATCGCCGAGATGTAGAGCACGATGCCGAGCGTCGAGACCCAGAAGTGCCAGTTCACCAGCTTGAGCGAATACAGACCCTTGCGGTTCCACAGCCAGGGCACGAGGCAGTAGATCGCGCCGAAGGAGACGTAGGCGACCCAGCCGAGCGCGCCGGAATGGACGTGGCCGATGGTCCAGTCGGTGTAGTGCGACAGCGAGTTGACCGCCTTGATCGACATCAGCGGGCCCTCGAAGGTCGACATGCCGTAGAAGGCGAGCGAGACGACCATCATCCGCAGGACCGGATCGGTGCGCAGCTTGTCCCAGGCCCCCGACAGCGTCATCAGCCCGTTGATCATGCCGCCCCAGGAGGGCATCCACAGCATGATCGAGAAGGTCATGCCGAGCGTCTGCGCCCAGTCCGGCAGAGCGGTGTAGTGCAGATGGTGCGGACCGGCCCAGATATAGAGGAAGATCAGCGCCCAGAAGTGGATGATCGAGAGCCGGTAGCTGTAGACCGGCCGCTCCGCACGCTTCGGCACGAAATAGTACATGATCGCCAGGAAGCCAGCGGTCAGGAAGAAGCCGACGGCGTTGTGACCGTACCACCACTGGAACATCGCGTCCTGAACGCCCGACCAGAGCACATAGGACTTCGGCGACAGCACCGAGACCGGCCAGGCCAGGTTGTTGCCGACATGCAGGACGGCGATGGTCAGGATGAAGCCGAGATAGAACCAGTTCGCCACATAGATATGCGGCTCCTTGCGCTTGGCCAGCGTCCCCAGGAAGACCAGGAGATAGACGACCCAGACCGCGGTCAGCCAGAGATCGGCATACCATTCCGGCTCGGCGTATTCCTTGCTCTGCGTAATGCCGAGCAGATAGCCGGTGCCGGCGATGACGATGAAGAGGTTGTAGCCGAGCACCACGAACCAGGGCGAGAGATCGCCGGCGAGGCGGGCATGGCTGGTGCGCTGGACCACGTAGAACGAGGTGCCGATCAGCACGTTGCCGCCGAAGGCGAAGATCACCGCCGAGGTGTGCAGCGGCCGGAGCCGGCCGAAATTGATCCAGGGCAGGTCGAAATTGAGGTCGGGGAAGGCGAGCTGCAGGGCGATGATCAGCCCCACGGTGAAGCCGGCGATGCCCCAGACCATCGCCGCGACGGTCGCGAACTTGACCGGCTCCATATTGTAGTTCGGCCGGCCGCCGATCTCCTGCGGCGCCGGAACCTGGCCGGGCCGGAAGCAGCGGTTCGCGATCAGGAACACGGACCCCAGCGCCGCCAGCGCCCCGAGGGCTGCATGGAAAGCGTACCCACGGTCCTCGGTCATCGCAGCGATCAGGATCAGCGGCAGCACGGCCGCGGCCGCGATCACCATCCCGCCTATCTCTCCTACCGTGGCCCGCCGGATCGGATAGCCTATCGCCGCCATGCGACACCCTTTCTTCTCGCTGCAGCGCAACACGGACGCCGCCCAGCGAGGGAGTTACTCCCGCGCGCGCCGCTCGGCCTTGATACAGATCAACTGACCCTGCAGCGTCTGAGGATACTGATGTTTTTCGAAGGAACGGCGCCAGTCGGCGCCGGGCTCGCGGTCATTTTGCACCGCAGCGAAACGCCGCGGCAGGCCCATCGCCGCCGCAACGCATTCAGCCCGCCGGAGAGGCCAGACCGGCGCGATCTCCCTTAGGCGATGGAGTCTTCAGGCCGCGGCGAGATTCGTCATGCCCTCGATGTCGAGCAGACGCACGCCATCGGGCACGATCAGGATCTTGCGGCTCTTGGCGAGCTTGCTGAAGGTTCGGCTGACCGTCTCGATCGTCAGTCCGAGGAAATCGGCGATATCCTGCCGGCTCATCGGCAGCTCGACCGTCGCCGAGGAGCGTCCGAGCCTCGTCCAGCGCTCGCGCATCGTCAGCAGGAAGCAGACCAGCCGCTCTTCGGCATTGCGGCGGCCGAGCAGCAGCATCTGCTCATGCGCCAGGGTCAGCTCATGCGTGGCATAGTCGTGCAGGCGGCGCAGCAGATGCGGCTTGGCGTCGACCAGCGCCGAATAGGCCGAACGGGGGAAGGCGCAGGCGGTGACGGTCTCGATCGCATCGGCCGAGAAGCCGAAGGCGTCGCGCATCGCCAGGCCGAGGAAGTCGCCGGGCAGGGCGAAGCCGACGATCTGCCGGCGCCCGTCGGGCAGGAGCTTGTAGAGCCGCACCGTGCCGCCGGTGATGTTGTAGACCGCCTCGGCCGGCTGGCCCTGAACGAACAGCGTTTCCTTGGCACCGAAGGTGACGGGGTGCGCCAGCGCATCGAGCAGAGCGAGCTCGTCATAGGCCAGGCAGGCGCAGATGCTCATCGGGCGAATGCCACAACTCTGGCAACCCGCCTTCTGGGGGCGTTGCTGGGCACAAGCCAAAACAGTGCAATCCACGGCGTCTCACCTCACTACGCCCCCGCATGGCGGGCACGCCGACCCGGGGAATAGTCATGCATCAAACCCTAGATTTGTAATTGATACGGATCAATGCGGGCGGGATGCCGCACCTGTCCTCTCCACCTGCCTGGGAGGGGCGTGACAAGGTGACCGAGGATATCCTGCAAGCACGGCGGATTGGAGCGGCGGAAGCGGGCCGGGCCTACCAGCTCGTCGCCATGTTCCATCCCGATATCAGCAAGGCGCAGTGGACGCGCTATCTGCGCTCCTTCAGCGCCAAGGACGGCCGGCGCGGCCTCGTCGTCCTCGAAGATGCCCGCGGCTGCATCCATGCGATCTTCGCCTTCGCCGTGCAGCGCTCGCTGCGCGACGAGGCGACGCTGCAGATCAGCGAACTCGCCACGGCCAGGCTCCCGGGCTCGGTACCGATGCGGGCCATGATGCGCTTCGCCGGCAAACTGGCGGCCGAACTCGGACTGCCTGCCGTCCTGCTCGACCTCGAACCGGTCTCGGTCGCGACCTTCGACGATCGCAGCCTGGCGCGCGCCGGCTATGCGCTCGATCGGGTCACGCTGCGGGCGTGCCCCCGCAGCTGAGCGCTGCCGGCCGGCCATCGCCCAAATCCAGATAGTTCGTACACGAACAATATCAATTCCGCCGCGCCCCCCCATTCGGGCTTGCCAGACGCGGCGTCGCCCCCGATGCTGACGCCGTTGCCACACGGCGATTCCGGCGCCGCGCCCCGCGCCGATCCAAAGGAGCTTTCAGCATTGAATTGGCACCATATCGGCTGCGATATGGCGAAGATTCCGCTCGCGCCGCATCCGGCCACGCCCGCCAAATTCGGCTTCCAGACCGGCGGATTCTCGCTCCTTACCCGCTTGACAAGATTTCCTCATGCTGAGATCGTTATTTGTATACAAATGAAATTTTGGCAGCATGCTGGAACGATAACAATCGCAGGCATGGACCTTATCGGGAGAGAGGCATGACGGATTTCTTTGGTTTCCGGCAGTTCGCGGCTGCTGCGGTCACGATGCTTTGCCTGCAGGCGCCGGTGCGCGCCGAGGAGATTTCCGTGACGCAATGGGGCGCGAGCCTCTATGGCGCACCCTATGCGGTCGCGATGGAGAAGGGGCTGTTCAAGCAGGCCGGCATCGACATCACCGGCATCATCGGCTCCGGCGGCGGCGGCACCACGGTCCGGAACATCCTCGCCAGCGCGACGCCCTATGGCGAGGTCGCGGTCTCCGCGGCGCTCGCCGCCAAGGCTCAGGGGCTCGACCTCGTCATCGTCAACACCGGGACGCGCAGCGTCGCCGAGGCCTCGATGGTCACCATGCCGAACTCCGAGGTGAAGAGCGTCGAGGATCTGGTCGGCAAGAAGGTCGCGATCACCTCGCCGAAATCCGTCTCGGAAATGCTCTTCCTGATGGTCCTGAAAGAGAAGGGCATCGACCAGGCCAAGGTTCAGCGCGTCGCCGCCGGCGGCTATGTCCCGGCGCTGACCATGCTCGAGCAGGGCGCGATCGCCGGCTCGGTGCTGATCGAGCCGCTCTCGATCATCCGCAAGGACAAGTACCGCACGGTCTACAAGGCCGGCGACATCCTGAAGCCGATGACCACCTCGGTCGGCATCACCACCCGCAAATTCGCGCAGGAGCACCCCGACAAGCTCAAGGCGATCATCGCGGGCCGCCGCGCCGGCGTGCAGGCGATCTACAAGGACCCGGCCGAGACCGCCAAGATCATCGAGAAGCTCTACAAGCTCGAGCCGGCAGTCGCCAAGGAAGCCGTCGACAACATGATCGGCCCGAAGATGTGGAGCGAGGGCGAGTTCAGCATCACCGAGCTCAACCGTATCGTCGAAGGCCTGAAGCTGATCGGCGAGGTCAAGAACGACATCGACTGGTCGACCGTGCTCGACAAATCCTTCCTGCCTGCCGATCTGCAGGCCAAGCAATGAACCCGGCCGCAGCGGGCGCCAAGGTCGTGACACTCAAGCAGCAACCGGCGCCCGTTGAAGCCCATGCGACGCTGCGCGGCGTCACGCGGATCTTCCAGCTGCCGAAGTCGACCCTGCACGCGCTCGGACCGATCGATCTGGATCTCGCCAAGGGCGAATTCTTCTCGGTCGTCGGCCCCTCGGGCTGTGGCAAGTCGACCTTGCTCGACATTCTTGCGGGGCTCAGCGCCCCGCAGGCCGGCACGGCGCATTTCGAGGGCAAGCCGGTCAACGGCGTGCCCGACGGGGTCGGCGTCGTCTTCCAGGAGGACGCCTCCTTTCCCTGGCTCAATGTCCGCGACAACGTCGCCTTCGGGCTCCGGCGCGCCGGCGTCGACCCGGCCGAGATCCAGCGCCGCGTCGACTATGCCATCGGCTTCATGGGGCTGAAGGACTTCGCGGCCTCCTTTCCGGCCCAGCTCTCCGGCGGCATGCGCCAGCGGGTCTGCATCGCCCGCACCCTGGTGATGCAGCCCAGGCTGATCCTGCTCGACGAGCCCTTCGGCGCGCTCGACCAGCAGACCCGCCTCTTGATGGGCGACGAATTGCTGCGGCTCTGGCGCGAAACCTCGGCCACGGTGCTGCTGATCACCCACGCCCTCGACGAGGCGGCGATGCTGTCCGACCGGGTCGGCGTGATGTCGACCAGGCCGGGCACCTTCATCGACTTCGTCGAAACCGGCTGGGAGCGCGACCGCGACAGCCGCGTGGTCTCGACCCCGCATTTCGGCGACATCACCGCCCGGCTCTGGGAGAAGCTGCGCGTCGAGGCGCTGAAGATCATGTCGGCCGGGAAGAGCTGAGCCATGTCGGAAAAATGGCTGCGCCTGATCGTCGTCGCGACGATGATCCTCCTGGTCGAGCTGCTCTGCCGGGTCGGCGTCATCCCCCGCATGGTGATGCTGGCGCCCTCGCAGATGGTGGTCGAGCTCGCCGAGATCCTGCGCACCGGCCAGTTCTCGGCCGATATCCGGACGACCTTCACCAACATCGCCATCTCGACGGCGCTCTCGATCGTGCTCGGCTTCGTCGCCGGCCTGATCATCTACTCGCTGCCGGCGCTGCGCCATGCGCTCGAGCCGCTTCTGGCGAGCTATTATGCCGTCCCGACCTTCGTCTTCTATCCGATCTTCATCACGCTCTTCGGCGTCGGCTCGGCCTCGATCATCGCGATCGCCGTGCTGCTCGCCGTGGTCTCGATGATCACCGCGACGCTGAACGGGCTCGACCGGATTCCGCGCGTGCTGCGCAAGACGGCGCAGATCTACCGGATGTCGCGGGCCAAGACCGCGCTCCTCGTCGAGCTGCCGGCGACGCTGCCTTATCTCTTCACCGGCGTGAAGCTTTCGGTCGCCTATTCCTTCATCGGAGTGATCGCCTCGGAGTTCATCCTCTCGGGCGCCGGGATCGGCTACGCCATCGCCTATGCCTACAACCTGTTCGAGAACGGGCACATGTACGCGCTGATCCTGCTCGTGCTGGTGACCGTCACCATCGTCAACACGATCCTCAACATGATCGACCGGCGCCTCCAGGCGCGCCGCCAGCGGTGAGGTGACGCCATGCCCAGACTCGCCGGCACTCTCATCGTCCTTTTGACCTTCATCCTGCTCTGGCAGGGCTTCCATCTCCTCGTCGGCTCCTCGGCCATCGCCTCGCCATTGCAGACCGTCGTCAAGCTCGGCTCGCTGCTCGGCACCGGCGAGTTCTGGCTCAACATCAGCGAAACGATGCGGGCCTTCGTCGCCGCTTTCCTCCTCTCGCTGCTCGGCGGCATCAGCCTCGGCATCGTACTCGGGGTCCGCAAGCTCGCCGGCAACGTCGCCGAGCCGATCCTGACCACGCTCTATTCTATCCCCAAGGTCGTGCTCTACCCGCTGGTGCTGCTCTGCTTCGGCCTCGGCATCTCCGCCAAGATCGCCTTCGGCGTGATGCACGGGCTGATCCCGATCACCCTGTTCTCGATGAACGCGATCCGCCAGATGAAGCCGGTCTACCGGCGCACCTCGCAGGTGATGCGCCTTTCGCCTTCGCAATCGGCCTTCACCGTGATCCTGCCGGCGATCCTGCCGGAGATCATCTCGGGCGTGCGCCTCGGCTTTTCGCTGACCCTGCTCGGCGTGCTGATCGGCGAGATGTTCGCCTCGCAGCGCGGTCTCGGCTTCCTTCTGACCAGCGCCATCAATCTCGGCCAGATCGACACGATCATGGCGATCGCGCTCCTGCTGACCGTCTTCGCGGTGAGCTGCAACAGCCTGATGATGCTGTTCAACCGCCAGCTGACACATCGCTAGGTCGGGCGGCGGCCCTGCCCTCGGCCCTCTTCGTCAGACCGGATCGGCGGAAAACTGTGCCGCTCCGGCATCCAGCTCCGAGAACCCGTCTTGCGATTTCAGACGGGCCTGATCCTGCGGAGCCATTCCGCCAGGGATGGCATCGCGAAGGATGCTTCAGGGGACCTGAAGCCATCGGGAGCAGGCTTCGAGACGCTGCGCCGCAGCTCCTCAGGAAAACGGGCTGCCATCCTCGAACCGGCTCCTGAGCCTTCCCGGCAAAGGATAGCTCCCTGCTCTTCCCCTGGCCGCCCGGGATGAGCTGTCAGAGGAAAAGTGGTGCCGACAAAGCAAAGCGGCCGGCCCATGACGGGGCCGGCCGCTTGCTTTTTATCTGCCGCTCAATCGGGCGGTTCAGCGCTCGACGAAGGCGCGCTCGATCACATAGTCGCCGGCCTCGCCATGGTTGCCTTCTTCCATGCCATGGTCCTCGAAGATCTTCTTGAGGTCGACCAGCATTTGCGGGCTGCCGCAGAGCATGAAGCGGTCGCTGGCGGGATCGAACGGGCCCAGGCCGATATCCTCGAAGAGCTGGCCCGAGGTCAGCAGATCGGTGATGCGGCCACGATTGCGGAAGGGCTCGCGCGTCACCGTCGGATAGTAGATCAGCTGCTCGCGGATCATCTCGCCGAGGAACTCGTCATTGGGCAGGTGCTGGGTGATCTGTTCGCCATAGGCGAGCTCGGCCACCTGCCGGCAGCCATGCACCAGCACCACCTTCTCATAGCGCTCATAGGTCTCGGGATCGCGGATCAGCGACAGGAAGGGCGCAAGGCCGGTGCCGGTGCCGAGCAGGAACAGGCGCTTGCCGTCCTTGAGATTGTCGAGCACCAGCGTGCCCGTCGCCTTCTTGCCGACGATGATGGGGTCGCCGACCTTGAGGTTCTGCAGGCGCGAGGTCAGCGGCCCGTCCGGCACCTTGATCGAGAAGAATTCGAGGTTCTCGTCGTAATTGGTGCTGACGACGCTATAGGCGCGCAGCAACGGCTTCTCGTCGACCTTGATGCCGATCATCGTGAACTGGCCGTTCTTGAAGCGGAACGTCGTGTCGCGGGTCGTCGTGAAGCTGAAGAGCGTATCGGTCCAGTGATGGACGCTGAGCACGCGCTCCTCGTAGAAATTGCTCATCTCGTCGTTCCTCGGTTAGCCCAGGAAAAAGCCGATCATCGAACGCAGGCAGGCAGCTATCACATCGCCGCGCGTTCGGAAAGAAGGTCGAGTTTGTCCGGTATTCCCTTCCAATCATCCGCATCGGCCGGCGGATCGCGCTTCTCGGTGATGTTCGGCCAGAGCGGCGCCAGCCTGGCGTTGAGCGCGAGCCACGCGGCCGCCCCCTCGGCATTGTCGGCGACGATCGCCTCGGCCGGGCATTCCGGCTCGCAGACGCCGCAATCGATGCACTCGTCAGGATGGATGACGAGCATGTTCTCGCCTTCATAGAAGCAGTCGACGGGACAGACCTCGACGCAATCCATGTATTTGCAACGGATGCAGGCGCTGGTGACTGCAAAGGCCATGCGTGATCCTTGCCGCTTGACAGGCTGGGAAGGCAGATGCAAAACTTGTTAGTACACAAACGATATGCCGCCTTCGATCACACTTGTCAATCGGGATCGGGACGGAGAGGATATCGCAGGCCTCACAGGAGGCGGCGAAGGCTTACGGGGCGGAACGAGATGGCTGAACTGCAGACGGCGACGGTCGGCGCCAACCACAAGCTGGTGATCAAGAATATCGGCTTGATGCTCTCCGGCGACATTGAGCGCCCGATCCTGGACGCCGACACGCTCGTCGCCATCGGCGGCAGGATCGCCGCGGTCGGCCGCTTCAAGGATCTCGACACCGACCAGGCCGACACCGTCATCGACGCCAACGGCACCGTGCTCTCGCCCGGCCTGATCGACAGCCATGTCCACCCCGTCGCCGGCGACTGGACGCCGCGCCAGAACCAGATCGGCTGGATCGATTCGACCATGCATGGCGGCGTCACCACCATGATCTCGGCCGGCGAGGTCCACACCCCCGGCCGGCCCAAGGACATTGTCGGGCTCAAGGCCATGGCGATCTATGCCCAGCGCGCCTTCACCGCCTTTCGCCCCGGCGGCGTCAAGATCCATGCCGGCGCGCCGGTGATCGAGCCCGGCATGGTCGAGCAGGACTTCAAGGACCTGGCCGATGCCGGCGTGAAGCTGCTCGGCGAGGTCGGCCTCGGCGGCGTCAAGGACGGCGCGCGGGCCAAGCAGATGGTGGCCTGGGCCCGCAAATATGGGATTCAGTCGACTATCCACACCGGCGGCCCCTCGATTCCCGGCTCCGGCCTGATCGGTGCCGACGTGGTGCTCGAGGCCGACACCGATGTCGTCGGCCATATCAATGGCGGCCATACCGCCTTGCCCGACAAGGAGATCCGCTGCATCTGCGAGGGCTGCAAGCGCGGCCTCGAACTCGTCCATAACGGCAATGAGCGCGCCGCGCTCTACACGCTGCGCGTCGCCCGCGAAATGGGCGAATTGCAGCGCGTCATCCTCGGCACCGACGGCCCCGCCGGCTCCGGCGTCCAGCCGCTCGGCATCGTCCGCATGGTCTCGATGCTGTCCTCGCTCGGCGATGTCCCGGCTGAAGTGGCCTTCTGCTTCGCCACCGGCAACACGGCGCGGATGCGCAGCCTCGATTGCGGGCTGATCGAGGTCGGGCGCAGCGCCGATTTCGTCTTCATGGACAAGGCCCAGCATTCCGCCGGCAGGAACTTCCTCGACTCGATCCAGCTCGGCGACCTGCCCGGCATCGGCATGATCGTGATCGACGGCATCGTCCGCAGCGGCATCAGCCGCAACACCCCGCCGGCCGAGAAGATCCCCTCCGTCCAGCACTGAGCGGGGGTCCACGCCCCATACCGCATGGTCGGCCTTGTGCCGACCATCCACGTCTTCGCTTCCATCGGCGAGGGCGTGTTCAGGACGTGGATGCTCGCCACGAGGGCGAGCATGACGGCGACGCACTTCCCCCGCGTCAAATCCCGCTTGCCGCGCGCCGCAACTTGTACTTATTCTCATTCGTATGCGAACGATTTGGGTCACGTGACGACAATCGCGATCAAAGGCGCCTCGCCCCGCCCGGACGAGCCATGAGAACGACGCGGCGCTTCGCCCTGCGCGTCAATGGCGCCGATCACCTCGTCGAGGGCGAGCCGCATACCCCCCTGCTCTTCTTCCTGCGCAACGACCTTTCGCTGAACGGCCCGAAATTCGGCTGCGGCCTCGGCGAATGCGGCGCCTGCACCGTGCTGATCGATGGCATCGCCGCCCGCGCCTGCGCCCTGCCGGTCCGGCTGGCGGAAGAGCGCGAGATCGTCACGCTCGAAGGACTCGCTGGCAGCGCGGGCCCCGATCCGGTCCAGCAGGCCTTCATCGACGCCCAGGCCGCGCAATGCGGCTACTGCATCAACGGCATGATCATGACCGCCAAGGCCTTCCTGGCCGTCAACCCGGCGCCGAGCGAGGCGCAGGTCCGCGAGGCGCTGCGCTATAATCTCTGCCGCTGCGGCACCCATGTCGAGATCGTCAGGGCCGTGATGCTCGCCGTCGCGCGCGCCCGGACCGGCGAGACGGGCACGCCATGAACCACAGCGCGATGAACGACAGCGCGCCGCCGCCTCCCCTCTCCCGCCGGGCGCTGCTGCGGCGCGGCGGGATCATCGCCGTCGTCGCGCCGCGCAAGGGCGCGCCCGCCGGGGACAGTTCCGAAGACGCGCTCGACCTGCATGTCTGCCTCACGGCCGAAGGGCGCATTCTCGCCTTTTCCGGCCATGTCGATCTCGGCACCGGCATCCGCACCGCGCTCGCCCAGATGGTGGCGGAGGAGCTCGACTTTCCCTTCGAGGCCGTCGAGATGGTACTCGGTGACACCGCCGATACCCCCGACCAGGGCGCGACCATCGCCAGCGAGACGATCCAGGTCACCTCGGTGGCGATGCGGATCGGCGCGACCCAGATCCGCACAAGGCTGATCGGGCTCGCCGCCGCGGCGCTTACCTGCAGCGAGGATGAGATCAGCCTGCGCGACGGCCGGCTCTATCGCGGCGAGGCCGACATCCCGGCGATCGGACTCGACACGCTGCTCGCCAATGAGCGCCTGCTGCTGCCGCTGGCCGAGAGCGCGCAGTTCAAGCCGATCGACCATCACAGGCTGATCGGCCGATCGGTGGCGCGGGTCGACATCCCCGCCAAGGTCGATGGCAGCTTCGTTTATGTCCATGACGTGCGCGTGCCCGGCATGCTGCATGGCCGTGTCGTCCGCCCGCCCTATTCCGGCATGGATGCCGGCGACTTCGTCGGGCGCAGCCTGATCGCAGTCGATCGCGACTCGCTCGCCGGCATTCCCGGCATCCGCGCCCTCGTCGTCGAGGGCGATTTCATCGGCATCGTCGCCGAGCGCGAGGAGCAGGCGGCGGAAGCGGCGCTCGCCCTGAAGGCCGAGTGGCGCTCGTTCACGCCGCCGGACCTCTCCGATGTCGCCCAGGCCCTGCGCACTCATCCCTCGACGCCGCGCCTGCTGGTCGACGAAGGCGATGTCGAAACTGCGCTCGGCAAGCTCGAGAAGCGGCTCGACCGCACCTATGTCTGGCCCTACCACATGCATGGCTCGATCGGCCCGTCCTGCGCCGTCGCCGATGTGCGCGCCGACGGCGTCACCGTCTGGAGCGGCAGCCAGAACCCGTTTCCGCTGCAGAACGACCTCGCCGTGCTCACCGGCCTGCCGCGCGAGCAGATCGACATCATCCGCCACGAAGCCGCCGGCTGCTATGGTCGCAACTGCGCCGACGACGTCGCCGCCGATGCGGTGCTGCTCTCGCGCGCCGTCGGCGCCCCGGTGCGCGTCCAGCTCACCCGCGAGCAGGAACATCTCTGGGAGCCGAAGGGCGCCGCCCAGCTGATCGACATCAAGGGCGGCCTCGGCCCCGGCGGCTCGCTGCCGGCCTATGACTTCCACACCTGGTATCCGTCGAACGCGGCGCCGACGCTCGCGCTGCTGCTGACCGGGCGGATCCCGAACCAGCCGGCGACGCTGCGCATGGGCGACCGCACCGCGGTGCCCTCCTACGACTACGAGAACATGCGGCTGACGGCCTATGACATGCCGCCGATCGTCCGCGCATCCTGGCTGCGCGGCGTCTCGGCCATGCCCAACGTCTTCGCCCATGAGAGCTATATCGACGAGCTCGCCCATGAGGCCGGCGTCGACCCCGTCGAGTTCCGCCTGCGCCACATCAATGACGAGCGCGCCGCCGAGCTGACGCGTGCCACCGCCGAACGCGCCAATTGGCAGCCGCATATCGGCCCGCGCATGGAGGAATATGGCGAGATCCTGCGCGGCCGCGGCTTCGCGCAGGCGCGCTATGTCCATGGCAGCTGGCCGGGCGTCGGCGCCGCCTGGGCCGCCTGGGTCGCCGATGTCGCGGTCAACCGCACGACCGGCGAGGTCACGGTCAGCCGCGTCACCGTCGGCCAGGACACCGGCATGGTCGTCAACCCAGCCGGCGTCACCCATCAGGTCCATGGCAATGTCCTGCAGTCGACCAGTCGTGTGCTGCGCGAGGAGGTGAGCTTCTCGCAGACCACCGCCGTCGCCGCCCGCGACTGGGGCGCCTACCCCGTCCTGACCTTCCCGGAACTGCCGGCGATCGACGTGCTGCTCCTCGACAAGCAGCACGAGGCGCCACTCGGCGCCGGCGAGTCGGCTTCCGTCCCCAGCGCCGCCGCCATCGTCAACGCCGTCTTTGACGCGACCGGCGTGCGCTTTCGCGAATTGCCGCTGACGCCCGAGCGCGTGCTCGCCGGCCTCGGGCGCTTACCGCCGTCAGCACCGGCCGCGCCGCAGCTTTCCGCCAAATCCCGCCGCTTCGGCCTGTGGAGCAAGCTCGGCGCCGCCTTTGCCGGTGCAGCGACCTTCGCCGCCGCCTCCTTCGCGCTCGCGCCGTCGATCGCTCCGATCGCCCGGCCCGATCCCGCGACCTGGTCGGCGGCGACGATCGAGAGAGGCCGCCAGCTCGCGGCGCTCGGCGCCTGCGCCGTCTGCCATACGGTGAAGGACGGCGTGCCCTATGCCGGCGGTCTCGCGCTCGAGACGCCTTTCGGCATGGTGATGACCACCAACATCACACCCGATCCGGAAACCGGCATCGGCAACTGGTCCTATCCGGCCTTCGAGCGGGCGATGCGCGCCGGCATCCACCGCGACGGCCGCCATCTCTACCCGGCCTTCCCCTATGCGAGCTACGCGAAAACCAGCGAGGCCGACCTCCAGGCGCTCTACGCCTTCCTGATGTCGCAGCCGGCGGTCAGGCAGGAGAACCAGCCGAGCCGGATGGTCTTCCCCGTCAATCTGCGCCCGCTGTTAGCCGGTTGGAACCTGCTGTTCCGGCCGCAGGGCGAGCTCAAGCCGGAACCAGCCCGCTCGGACGAGTGGAATCGCGGCCGCTATCTCGTCGACGGGCTCGGCCATTGCGGCGCCTGCCACACGCCGCGCAACGCGCTCGGCGCCGAGCGCGGCGGCCGCGCCTATCTTTCCGGTGGCGAGGCCGAGGGCTGGGAGGCGCCGGCCCTGACCAGGATCTCGGCCGGGCCGCTACCCTGGAGCGAGGCCGAACTCTACGCTTATCTGCGCACCGGAACCTCGCAGCATCACGGCGCCGCAGCCGGGCCGATGGCGCCGGTGATCGCGGAGCTCAAAGAGCTGCCGGATGCCGATATCAAGGCGATGGCGAGCTATCTCGCCTCACTCAGCGAGCCGCTGCCGGACGCCGAGATCGAAGCCCGCGCCAGCCGGATCGAGCTCGCCACCAGCGCCGCGGCAAATCCCGCGACCTCGCCGGTCGCACGCCTCTATCAGGGCGCCTGCGCCGCCTGCCACGAGCCCGGTCGCACGGCGGCGCTGGTCAATGCCGGGCCGGCGCTCGGCCTGTCCTCGAAGCTCCATGCCGCGACGCCGACCAATCTCGTCAACATGCTGCTGGAAGGCGGCCAGCATGGCATCGGCTCGATGCCCTCCTTCGCGACGGCGCTCGACGACCGCCAGATCGCCGAGCTCGCCGGCTATCTGCGCGGCCGCTTCGCCCGGGGGAAGCCGGGCTGGGAGGGGATTGAAGAGGCGGTCACGAAGGCGCGGAAAGCCGGACGCTGACCACTCGACGTCATGGTCGGGCTTGTTCCGGCCATCCGCATCTTCCTTCGCTCAACA
The DNA here is from genome assembly GCF_017308075.1 of Allobosea sp. Classification (GTDB taxonomy): domain Bacteria; phylum Pseudomonadota; class Alphaproteobacteria; order Rhizobiales; family Beijerinckiaceae; genus Allobosea. The sequence continues at coordinate 229,275 of NZ_JAFKFX010000026.1, read as the reverse complement.
CGCGGATGCTCGCCACAAGGGCGAGCATGACATGGAGTTTCGAGCGCCAATCTGAAACGTGGACGCCTCTCAGCGCAGCCCGTCCTCGCCCTTGACCTCGTCATGGGTCAGGCCGCCGACGCGCGGCAGCGGGCGACCGCCGCTGGTCAGCGCCACCGCGACGACGATCTCGCCGGCGCGCGGCGCATCGGGAATGCGGACCTCCATGCCGTCGAAATGGCTGCGGACATAGGCGCCGGCCTTGTGGCCGAGCGGAATGTCGAGGACGACGCCGAGCGAACCGCGCTTCTTCGAGGACGGGATCAGAGCCGGCGCCTTGCCGAGCAGCTTGCGCAGCGGCGCGCCGAGCTTCGGGTGCAGGATCGCCGCCGCATGCTCATATTCGCCGTCCTCACCGACGGCGGCGGCCTTGCCATAGCCCTGCACGGCCTCGCCCTCGATGCCGAGCGCCTTCAGCGCATAGCGGCCGAGCAGGTCGCCGAGCTCCTCGCCGATCTCGATCAGCTCGGAGAGATCGGGCTGGTATTTGCCGGCGAAGGGATTGGCGATCACCGCCACCGCCGCGACCCGGCGGATCGCCGGCGCGACGGGCTGGCCCATCTCGGAATGGGTCTCGTCGAGTATGGTGACGATCTTGCGGATGGAAGCCTTCATCTCAGCCCGTCCTCGCCCTTGATCTCGCTCGCCTTCAGGCCGCCGACGCGGGCATGGATGCGTGAACCCGTCGTCATCACCAGCGCGAGCAGCAGTTCGTCGGCCCTGGGCGCGTCGGTGATGCCGATCTCGAAGGCGTCGAAATGGCTGCGGACATAGGAGGCGTTGACATGGGTGACCGGAATATCGAGCCGCGTGCCCGGCCCGCCGACCTTCTTGGTCGAAGGCACGATCGCCTTGGCGTCCCCCAGCAGTTCGCGCATCGCATAGCCACCCGGCACATGCCAGAGCGCGCCATGCTCGATCTCGCCGGCGGCGCCGACGATGGCACCCTTGCCATAGCCCTGGATCGCCTTGACGTCGCCGCCCATCGCCGCGAGCAGGCGCCGCGCCATGGCGAGGCCGAAGGGCTTGAGATCATCCATGAAGCCCTGGATGTCCTCGACATAGCGACCGGCGTAAGGATTGGCGATCACCGCCAGCGCCGCGCCGCGCTTCAGCGGCACGGACGCGGCCGGGCCGCCCTCGTGAAAGATCTCCTCCACGGTCACGGCATATTTCCGCACGACGATCTCAGGCACGGGCAAGTCTCCTCTCGGCTTGTTCTTGAAGGATCATAGGCGTGGCGAGAGCCCGGCTCACGCCCTGAAGATGCATCGCGGCGGCGACGATCAGGCCGGCTCCGCGCAGGTGCTGCGCCTCGGCGAGGCCGGCTGCGAGCGCCGTTTCGATTTCGGTCTCGGTCAGCGGTCCGACCTTGCGGGTGACGAGGCGCGCGCCGAGATCGCTGTCGACCTGGATGGCCTCGGCCGGCAGGCGCTCGATCGCAGCATGGCCCGGCAGGTCGATCGCATTGGCGATCACGGTCGCGGCCGCATCGGCCATGGCGGCGCTCGGGGCGAGCACGGTCACCGCCTCGGCGATGCCCAGTGAAAAGCTGCGGCCGAGATAGCCGGAGGTCGCGATGCCGCGCACCGGATCGCGGGCGGCGATGCTGGCGGTGGCGAAGAGATTTGGCCGGTCCGGACGTTCCACAAGGCCGATCCGGAAGGCCTCGCCATCGGCCAGATGCAGGGCGATGTCGCCGCCATTATTGACATAGGCACGCGCCAGCGGCGCAGCCTCGACCATGACGTCGAGGATTTCCTGCGCCACCGAGCCGGCAACAGCAGCCATCGGCGTGATGAAGATCCTGCCGGCGAAGGGGGCGACCGCCTGATGCATCCGCCGGGCGACCGGCCCTTCCGGAACCGGGCTGTTCGCCCGCACCGGCGAGCGTAGCAGGGCAAGCTCGCCGCAGAGCTCCGCGAGCAGCCCGTCGAAGCGCCGCATCGCCGCCCGATAGGCCGCCTCGACCGCCGCCGCCGGGCCGGTCGCCTCGACGACGAGGTCGATCGGCCCCTGCTGGAGCAGCAGGCGCTTGCCGTCTGGCAGCAGGCGCGCGGAGGGGGGCTCGAACATCGCTCAGCCGTGCGAGCGGCGTATCCGCTCCGGCGCCAGCGGCCAGGGATTGTCGAGCCGCTGCGGCAGCTTCAGCCGGCCGTCGGCGTTGAGCTCAGAAAGCGGCCGGACATGGTCCATATGCCCGCCGAGCTCCTGATAGTCGGAGAGCTTCATGGTGAATTCGAGCGGCGCGACCAGGGCCGGCGTCGGCACATAGCCGAAGGCGTTCTCGGGCAGGCGGGTGACGTCGACCATGAAGGTGATGCCGCCGCCCGGCCAGATATAGACCGGTGCGCCGCCGCAGGTGACATAGGTCAGCGCGTCCTTGACCGAGCGCGTCAGCCTGACGGGATTCTCGGTGACGCCGGCCCGCAGCGAACCGCCGGCGCCGCCGATAAACAGCACGGTCGAAAGCGCCGGCTCGCAATTCTCGGCGATGCGCTCGACCGGCTCGACCAGCCGCTCCGGCATCTGCATCTCGACCGGTACGAGCTTCTCGTCGAGCTCGTAATAGGCGGCGTGCTCGCCGGTGGTCGAGACCATCAGCAGGCGCAGGCCGGGATAGGCGACCTTCGGATCGAACGGCCCGAGAATGGTCAGGGGATCGCTGATATTGGTACCGCCCCAGCCGGTGCCGGGTTGCGCGACCTGGAAATAGCGGCCGGGCGTCGAGCGCCGCCCCTTCATCTTCAGGCCCGTCGCCGGCATGCCGAGCAGCTTGCCGGCCTGGTGCTCCGAGAGCACGCCGGTGATGTGGTCGTCGACGACCACGACCTCGTCGACCTTGCCATGCCATTGCTTGGCGAAGATGCCGATCGTCGCCGAGCCGCAGCCGACGCGCATCCGGCTTTCCTCGACGCCGTTGACGATCGGCGGCTTGCCGGCCTGGACGATGACGGTCTCGCCGCCATCGATCGTAAGCTCGACCGCCTTGCCGTTGCTGAGCTGGAGCAGCGCGTCGCAGGTGACGCGGCCCTCCTTCTTCGAGCCGCCGGTCAGGTGGTGAACGCCGCCGAGCGACAGCATCTGTGAGCCGTATTCGCCCGAAGTGACATGGCCGACCGCCTCGCCCTCGACGCGCACGATCGCGGTCTCCGGGCCGAGGAAGCGGTCGGTGTCGATCTTCACCTTGACGCCGCAATAGCTGAAGATGCCCTCGGTCACGACGGTGACCATGTCGACGCCGTCGACCTCGGAAGAGACGATAAAGGGCGCGGGCTTGTAGTCGGGATAGGTCGTGCCGGCGCCGATCGCCGTGACGAAGGTGCCGGGCTGGTGCAGGATGTCGCCATCCCATTCACGCGGGCCGGCGAAGGAAACCAACTCGCCGCCCTGATCGATGGTGCGGTCGAGCATCACATGCGGATCGACCCGGACGAGATTGCCGTCGACATTGCCATAGCGGTCGCAGGCACCGACCGCGCCCGGCTTGATGTAGCACATGACCGGACAGGCATCGCAGCGAATCTTGTCGTCGGCGGCCGTGGCCGTGGCCGTTTCCTCCAGGCTCATCGTCAACCCTCGCCGTCACTTCCGGCCATATCATTTGTATACAAATGATGGTGGCGCATGGTTGCCCGGCTGTCAAGTCGGCACTCTGCCCGGACGGGGTCCAGCCACCGGGCCGGGCAGAAGCGCGCAGGCCTGCTAAAGCCGCCACAGCCTGGGTTTTCTTCGCTTGCTCGCGCGATGAGCCAAAAGCCCGGCACCCGGCGAGACAGGCGGCCCGCTTGCCGCTATCCAGCTCTGATTGACAGCCCGAAAAATCGACTGTTATTATTCGTATACAAATAAATTTACCTTCGGATCGGCCGACCGATTCCGCGGGAAAAGGTCAAGGCGATCACGCCCGAGGAGGGGTTTCGATGTACGACAGCTTTGCGACGGATCGCCTGATCGATCTCTGGCTGACCGAGGATATCGGCGCCTGCGACCTGACCGTGCAGGTCATGATCGAGCCGGACGAGACCGGTAAGTTCCACATGAACGCCCGCGAGCCGATGATCGTCGCCGGCATCGAGGTCGCCGCCCGTGTCTTCAAGCGCTACGATCCCGAGCTCAAGGTGAAGCTGCTGGTCAAGGATGGCGACAAGGTCGAGAAGGGCGCCATCCTGATGGAGATCGAAGGCGCCGCGCGCAGCGTGCTGACCGCCGAGCGCACCGCGCTCAACATCGCCCAGCGCCTTTCGGGCATCGCCAACGAGACCGCGCGCTATGTCGCCGCCATCGCCGGCACCAAGGCGCGGCTGATCGACACCCGCAAGACCACGCCCGGCCTGCGCATGATGGAGAAGCATGCCGTGACCTGCGGCGGCGGCCTCAATCATCGCCTCGGCCTCGATAACGGCGTGATGATCAAGGACAATCATATCGCCGTGTGCGGCAGCATCACCGCCGCCGTCGAGCGCGCCCGCAAGACGCTGCCGGTGCTGACCAAGCTCGAGGTCGAATGCGACCGGCTCGAACAGGTCGAGGAGGCCGTCAAAGCCGGCGCCGATGTGATCATGCTCGACAACATGTCGGTCGCCGACATGACCAAGGCGGTCGGGCTGATCGCCGGCCGCGCCAAGGTCGAGGCCTCCGGTGGCATCCGCATCGACACGATCGGTCCGATCGCCCAGACCGGCGTCGACTATATCTCGACCAGCAAGATCACCCAGTCGGCACCCGCCGTCGACATCGGCCTCGACGAAGCCTGATCAGACCATGCGCCCGGGAACGTTCTTCTTTGTCGTCGGCCCCAGCGGCGGCGGCAAGGACACCTTGATCGACGGCGCCAGGCAGGTCCTGGAGCCAACCGGGCGCTATGTCTTCGCCAGGCGCGTCATCACCCGCCCCGCCGGCTCGCCCGGCGAGGCGCATGAGGCGGCGACGGATGCCGAATTCGCGGCACGCGAGGCCGCAGGCGATTTCCTCATCGGCTGGAGCGCCCATGGCCTGCGCTATGGCCTGCCCCGTAGCCTGCTGGGCGCGATCGAGAACGGCCGCCACGTCATCGCCAATGGCTCGCGCGCCGTCATCGCCGAACTGGCGGCGCTGCTGCCGCGTTTCGTCATCGTCGAGGTCACGGCACCGGCCGAGATCCTGGCGGCCCGCATCGCCGGACGCGGCCGCGAGCAGGGCAACGCCATAGGCGACAGGCTCGCCCGCAAGGTCGAGCCCTGGCCGGACGGCATCCGCACGGTCACCGTCTGCAATGATCAGAGCCCGGAAACCGGGATCGAGCGCTTCGTCGCCGCAGTCGAATCGGCCGCCAACACCTTGCGCCTGCGCCGCCTGCCGGTCTTCGCCGGGCGGGCCCATTGCGCCTGGCTCCCGGCCAAGGGCGAGCTCGTCAACGGTTTCGACTATCTCGGGCCGGGTCGGATCGAGATCACCGGCGCCGGCGCCAGCATCCGCTCCGACATCCAGGTCGCGGACCTGCCCGCCGCGCTCGCCCCCGACGAGATCGGCCTGTCCAGCGAGGCCTTTGCCGAGCTCGGCCTGGCCGAGGGCACTGAGGTCTCGATCCGGCGTACACCCTCGCCGGAAAGCCGCGCCGCACTGACTCGCAAGATCCAGGGCGGGGCGCTCTCGGAGGCGCAGTATCACACGCTGATCCGCGACATCGTCGAATCCCGCTATCCCGATGGCGAGGTCGCGGCCTTCCTCGTCGCGGCGACGCAGAAGCTCAGCGATGACGAGGTCGTCTCGCTCGCCCGCGTCCGCACCCGTTTCGCCCAGCAGATCAGCTGGTCCGACAAGATCGTTGTCGACAAGCATTCGATGGGCGGCATTCCCGGCAGCCGGATCACGCTGATCGTGGTGCCGATCATCGCCGCCCATGGCGCCTTCCTGATGCCGAAGACCTCGTCGCGCGCCATCACCTCGGCCGCCGGCACGGCCGATGCGATGGAGGCGCTCGCCGATGTCGAGCTCACCCCGGCGGAACTGCGCGCCTGCGTCGAGAAAGCCCGCGCCTGCATCGCCTGGAACGGCCGGCTGAACCATTCCGTCGTCGACGACGTGATGAACGCGATCACACGGCCGCTCGGCATCGATTCCAATCGCTGGTCCGTCGCCTCGATCCTGTCGAAGAAGAAGACGGCCGGCTCGACCCATGTGATCGTCGACCTGCCCTATGGCCCGCGCGCCAAGCTTAAATCGCAGGACGAGGCCGCCGATCTCGCCGCCCTGTTCGAGACGGTCGGGCGCGGGCTCGGCCTCGTCGTCGAGGCCTTCCCGACCGATGGCACCCGGCCGATCGGGCGCGGCATCGGCCCGGCGCTGGAATGCCGCGACGTCGCCTGGGCGCTCGACAACGACCCGCAGGCCCCCGCCGATCTCGTCGCCAAGGCGCTGTTCTTCGCCGGCCGCATCCTGGCCTGGGACCCGGCGCTGCGTTCGGTCGAGGCCGGACGCGCGCGCGCCGAAGAATTGCTGCGCTCGGGCGCGGCGCGGTCGGCCTTCGAGCGCATCGTCACGGCGCAGGGACGCCGCGAGCCGCCGGTGATGCCGGGGCTGCTGGTCCATACCGTTCGCGCCGAGCAGGCCGGCACGGTCACCGAGATCGATGGCTGGGCCGTCGCCGGCATTGCCCGGCGCGCCGGCGCGCCTTTCGACAAGGCCGCCGGCATCGATCTCCGCCGCAGCGTCGGCGACAGCGTCGCGATCGGCGATCCGCTCTTTGCGATCCATGCCAGCGCCTCGAGCGATCTCGAGGAGGCACGGGCGCTGGCGGCGCAGAGCGCCTGCTTCGTGATCAGATAGGCTGAGGAGCCCTCTCTTCTCAGCGCAACTGCTTAAGCAGCGAGAGCAGCGTCGTGCGCTGGCTCGTCGCCAGCGGCGCCAGCGTCACCTTGGTGACGGTCTCGGCCTTCGGCATCAATTCGCGGGTATAGGCCCGGCCGGCCTCGGTCAGCTGCACGATGACGCGCCGCCCGTCATCGGGGTCGGCAGTGGTGTGCACCAGCTTGCGCTTGATCAGCCGGTCGACCACGCCCTTGATCGTCGCCGCGTCCATCGCCGTCTGGCGCCCGAGCAGATTCTGCGAGCTGCCGCCTTCGAGATAGAGCCGCGACAGCACCGCCCACTGCGTCGGCGTCAGTTCCGGCCCCATGATCTCGTTGAACAGCGAGACATGGCGCTGGATCGCCTGGCGCAGGATGAAGCCGACCTGTTCGGAGAGGTCGTAGCTCTCCGCTTCGGGCTCGGCCGCGATGGCGTGGGAAGGGTCGGACCCCGACATTCAGCAATCCCCTTATCCTCACCGGATACGGTGTCGCGACCGCCGGGATAGCGATCGCAAAGGCGGGCAACGGCCCGTCCCTGCTATCTGGCCTCCCGGCGTGGGGTTTTCAATCGAATCTTGCCTTGCCCGCCCCCGACCAAGGGCGGAGGTCAGGGCTCCAGCCGTTTCACGGCGTCGCCTATGCGCTCGATCGCGGTCGTCAGCTGCTCGCGCGAGGTCGCGAAAGACACCCGGAAATAGGGCTCCAGCCCATAGGCCGAGCCCTGGACCACGGCGACATGACCCTCGCTCAGCAGATAGGAGACGAGATCGGTGTCGTCGGCGATGACCTTGCCGGCCGGCGTGCGCCGGCCGAGCAGGGCCGAGCATTCCGGATAGGCATAGAAGGCGCCTTCCGGCGAACGCGTCTTCAGGCCGGCGATCGCGTTCAGCCCCTCGGTGACGAGATCCTTGCGCGCGCGGTATTCCCCGACCGCCTGCGCCACGAAGTCCTGCGGCCCGGTCAGCGCCGCCACGGCCGCCGCCTGGGCGATCGAGCAGGGGTTCGAGGTGCTCTGCGACTGGATCTTGGCCATGGTGGCGATCAGCGGCGCCGGACCCGCGGCGTAGCCGATGCGCCAGCCGGTCATCGCATAGGTCTTGGAGACGCCGTTGACGATGAGCAGCCGCTCGCGCAGCTCGGGGCAGGCGGTCAGGAAGGAGCAGAACGGCGTCTGCGTGTAGTTGATGTGCTCGTAGATCTCGTCGGACATGACGAGCACCTGCGGATGCCGCGCCAGCACCGCGCCGAGCGCGGCGAGCTCCTCGCGGCTATAGGCGGCGCCGCAGGGATTGTTCGGCGCGTTGAACATCACCCAGCGGGTCTTCTTGGTCAGGGCCCGGTCGAGCGCCTCCGGCGTCAGCTTGAAATCGTCCTCGACCGGGCAAGGCAGCACCTTGGGCTCGCCGCCGAGCAGCAGCACCATGTCGGTATAGGAGACCCAGTAAGGCGCCGGCACCAGCACCTCGTCGCCCGGCTCCAGCGTCGCCAGCAGCGCATTGAAGATGATCTGCTTGGCGCCATTGGCGGCGGTCACCTCGCCACGCTGGAAAGAAAGCCCGTTCTCGCGGCTGAACTTCAGGACGATCGCGTCCTTCAGCTCGGGCGTGCCGTCGGCTGCAGTGTAGCGCGTCTCACCACGCCGCATCGCCGCGGCTGCCGCCGCGAGAACATGCGGCGGCGTCGCGAAATCGGGCTCGCCCAGGCTGAGATCGACGACCGGAACGCCGGCCGCCGTCATCCGCCTTGCCTCGATCGAGATCGCCATGGAGGGCGAGGGCTTGATCAGCCCGGCGCGCGTGCTCTGATACTGCATCGAGACCGATCCCGCTCCGCTCAGACCTTGACGTAGCCGAAGGCGAGGTCGCGCTCGGCCGCCGCCTTCTCGCGCTCGGCCGGCGCGCCATAGCCACCGCCGCCGGGCAGTTGCAGCACGAGCCGGCGTCCGGCCGGGACATGCTGGCGCCCCTTGGCCTGTAGCTTGGTGCCGTCGTCGAGCGACACCGAGCCCGGCGCGCCGTCCTGCCCGCCCTCGCGGCCGCGCGCCGGATGGGCGACGCGGTCGAACATGGCGTTGAAATGGAATTCGTGGCCCTTGGTCGCGCTGATCTCGACCACCTGGCCGAGCCCGCCGCGCCGCTTGCCTGCGCCGCCGGAGCCCTCGCGCAATTCCTTGCGCCAGAAGATCACCGGGCCGACATGCTCGGTCGCCTCGATCGACATGGTGTGGATGCCGCTCGGGAAAGCGGTGGCGCTGAGCCCGTCAACGCCGGGCCGGGCGCCGCCGCCGCCGCTGTTGAAGAGCAGCACCTCGGCGCGCTGGCCGCCGCCCTCGGGAGCGTCATCGCCGCCGAGCGGCCTGGCGGAAAGATGCAGGTTCCAGAGCGCGCCGGAGCCTTCGGCCGGGATCTTGCCGGGCAGCATCTTGTGGACCGCGCCGAGCACCGCATCCGGCACGAAATGGCCGAGCACATGGCGCACCGCGACCGGAGCCGGATGCTTGACGTTGAGGATGCAGCCCTCCGGCGCGGTGATCCTGAACGGCGCCAGCGAGCCGGCATTGTTCGGGATCTCCGGCGCGATCGAGCATTTCAGCCCGTAGCACGCATAGGCGACGGTATAGATCAGCGGGACGTTGATGCCCTTCGGGCTCGGCGGCGAGGTGCCGGCGAAATCCGTACCGATGCCGTTGCCGTCGACGGTGATCGTCACCGCGATGTCGATCGGGCTGCCATAGCCGTCGACGCGCATGACATTGTCGTAGACGCCATGCGGCAGGGCCGCGATCTTCTCCATGGTGGCGGCATGGCTGCGCTCGATCACGAAATCGGCGAGTGCCTCCAGATCGCCGATCCGGAACTCCTCCATCATGTCCATCAGCCGCTTGTGGCCGGTGTCGTTGCAGGCGGCGAGCGAATAGACGTCGCCGACGACCTGATGCGCCTCGCGGACATTGTTGCGCAGGATGTTGACGAGGTCGCGATTGACCTTGCCACGCTCGGCGAACTTCATGATCGGGATGAAGATGCCCTCTTCATAGACCTCGTTGGCATCCGGCCCGAAGCCGCGCCCGCCGACGTCGACGACATGCGCCGTGCAGGCGAAATAGCCGACCAGCACACCCTTGCGGAAGGACGGCGTCACCACCGTGAAATCGTGGAGGTGGCCGGTGCCCTTCCAGGGATCGTTGGTGATGTAGACATCGCCCTCGAAGATGTTCTCCTCGCCGATGTCGCGGATGAAGTGGCCGACCGCCTCCGCCATGGCGTTGACGTGGCCGGGCGTGCCGGTCACCGCCTGGGCGATCATCAGCCCGGCACGGTTGAAGACGCCGGCGGAGAGATCGCCGGATTCGCGCACCGAGGTGCTGAAGGCGGTGCGGATCAACGTCACCGCCTGCTCCTCGACGACGGAGATCAGGCGATTCCACATGATCTGCATGCGGACGTCGGACAGGGCGCTGGTGGCCATGGTTTCGCTCCTCTCGTCTCGGACTCAGGCGGTCTTCAGGCTGAGCAGCAGGCAGCCATCGGCCTGCATCACCGCCTCGCGCCCCGACGTCACGATTGTGGTGGTCTCGCGCTCGGTGACGATCGCCGGTCCGGCGACCCGGTCGCCGGGACGAAGCGAGGCGCGGGAGACGATCGCGGCCGGGACGAAGCCGTCGGCGGCGGCGTCAAAGAGCTGGCGCGGGGCGTCGCCGGCAACGCTGCGGCCGGAGGGCACGCCGCCGACCGCCGGTGCCGGCGGGGTCGGCGAGCTCGCGCGCAGCGACCAGCTGACGATCTCGATGTCGAGCCCGTCGATCAGCCGGTCGAACAGGCCCTCATAGGCCTCGTCGAACTGCCTGCGGAAGTGATCGCCGTCACCCGGACCATAGTCGCGGATCGCGATCGCGACCGGAATCTCCCAGCCCTGGCCGACATAGCGCATATAGGCGACGCATTCGAGCGCCGGCGCGATGCCGGGCGCGCCGGCATGGACGAAGGCGGTCGCCTCCTCGGCCAGCTCCCTCAGCACCTGGTTGATCCGCTCCGCGTCGAAGCGGCTGAGCCGGAGATAGGCGCTGCGCACCGATTCGAAGCCGAAAGGCGCGCGCAGGAAGCCGATCGCCGAGCCGACGCCGGCGCCGGGCGGCACCAGGAGCTTGTCGATGCCGAGCTTGTCGCAGAGCCGCGCCGCGTGCAGCGGCGCGGCGCCGCCGAAGGCGATCATGGTGAAGCCCGAGAGCTCCTTGCCGCTCTCCACCGCATGCATGCGGGCGGCGTTGGTCATGTTCTCGTCGACGATCTCGCAGAGGCCGAAGGAGGCGGTCGCCTCGTCGATGCCGAGCTTCTCGCCGATATCGCGGCGCAACGCCTGGCGCGAGGCCTCGCTCGAGAGCCTGATGCTGCCGCCGGCGAAATCCTCGGCGTCGAGCTTGCCGAGCAGGAGGTCGGCATCGGTGACGGTCGGCCGGTCGCCGCCGCGCTGATAGCAGGCCGGGCCGGGCTCGGAACCGGCGCTGTGCGGCCCGACGCGGATCTGGCGCATCGAGTCGACGGTGGCGATCGAGCCGCCGCCGGCGCCGATCTCGACCATCTCGATCACCGGGATCGAGATCGGCATGCCGCTGCCCTTCTTGAAGCGGTAGGTACGGGCGACCTCGAAGGTCTTGGCGGTCTTCGGCACCTGCTGCTCGATCAGGCAGATCTTCGCGGTGGTGCCGCCCATGTCATAGGACAGGACCTGGTCGAGCCCGTGGCCTGCCGCGATATGGGCGGCGAAGATCGCTCCGCCGGCCGGGCCGGATTCGAGCAGCCGCACCGGGAACTCGGCGGCGCTCTCGACGCTGATGATGCCGCCCCCGGAATGCATCATGAAGACCGGGCAGGAGGCGCCGGCCTCGCGCAGCCGGTCGACCAGCCGGTTGAGATAGGACGCCATCAGCGGCTTCACATAGGCATTGGCGCAGACGGTGTTGAAACGCTGGAACTCGCGCATCTGCGGCGAGACCTCGGCCGAGATCGAGACCGCCAGCCCCGGCGCGCGGGCGAGGAGCGCCGCGCGCATCGCCTGCTCATGCGCGTCGTTGAGATAGGAATGGATGAAGCCGATCGCGACGCTGTCATAGCCGCCGGCGACGATGCGCTCGGCCAGCGCCTCGATCTCGGCCGGGTCCGGCGCCTTGTGGACGCTGCCATCGGCCCCGATGCGCTCGTCGAGCACGAGGCGGTGGCTGCGCTCGACCAGGGGCGGCGGCAGGACGATGTCGAGATCATATTGCTCGAAGCGGCTTTCCGTCCGCATCTCGATGACGTCGCGGAAGCCCTTGGTGGTGATGAAGGCGGTGCGCGCGCCCTTGCGCTCGATCAGCGCATTGGTCGCCAGCGTCGTGCCGTGGATGATGATGTCGATCTCGCCGATGCCGATGCCGGCGATATCAGCCACCTGCAGCACGCCATCGATGATCGCCTGCTCGGGATTGGCATAGTTCGTCAGCACCTTGGTCGAATGCAGGCTGGCGCCGACCTCCACCACGATGTCGGTGAAGGTCCCGCCAATGTCGACGCCGACCCGGACCTGCTGTCCGCCATGACTCATGATCTGCTTCTCCGGAAAATCGGGGGCGCGTCAGGCCGAAGCCGGACGTGCGATGTCGAGGGCGCGGAAGCGCGCCGCCAGCGCGTCACCATGCCTGGTCAGCAGGCCGAGATCGCTGCCGACCGCGACGAAGCGGGCGCCCCAGTCGATATAGCGGCGGGCATCCTCCTCGAGCGGCGCGAGCACGCCGGTGACGGTCTGTCCGTCGCGGCCCAGCTCGAGCACCGAACGGATCGTCTGCTGGACACCGTCATCATGCGGATTTCCCAGCGCCCCGAGATCGGCGGAAAGATCGCTTGGTCCGATGAAGACCGCGTCGACGCCCTCGATGGCGGCGATATCCGCCGCAGCCTGCGCCGCCACGCCGGATTCGATCTGTACCGCGACGAAGCACTCCTCATGGGCGAGCGGGTGATAGCCCTTGACCCGGCCATAGCGGTTGGCGCGCTGCGAGACCGAATAGCCGCGAATGCCGTGCGGCGGATAGCGCGTCGCCCGCACCAGCGCCTGCGCCTGCTCGGCCGTCTGCACGAAGGGGAACAGGAAGGAGCGGATGCCCGAATCCATGAACTGCTTCACCGCATCCGGATCATGGCTGCGCATCCGCACCACGACCTCGGTCTCGTAGGCGGAAGCCGCACGGTGCTGTTCGATGATCGAGAGCAGATCATTGGGGCTGTGCTCGCCGTCGACGAGGAGCCAGTCATAGCCCGCTCCCGCCAGCACCTCGGTCACCACCGCGCTGCCGAGCGAACACCACAGCCCGACCTGCAGCCTGCCTTCGGCCAGGTTGGACTTCAGGGGATTACGAAGAGCCGTCATCTCAGTTTCCACCGTTCTGCTCTGCGGGTGCGGCCATCGCCAGCACCTCTAGTTGTATGACAACATATGAGACGGCGCGCCGCCCCGTCAATCTCGTGTCGCGGCCCTCCGCTGCGTCCGCCATTGCCGAGAGGCCGGGCAGGCAAGAGGGCCCCGACAGCCGCGGCGCGACGGTCGGGAGCGGATCCAAGCCCCCGTTCCGGCCGCGCGCTTCCTCAGCCCTGCATCATCTTCGGCAGCCCGGTGACGATCTGTGGAAAGACCACGATCAGCACCAGAAGCAGCATCAGCACGAAGAAGTAGGGGATCGCCGCCTTCGTGACCTGCAGGATGTCCTTTCCGGTGATGCTCTGCAGGACGAACAGGTTGAATCCGACCGGCGGCGTGATCTGCGCCGCCTCGATCAGCACCACCACGAAGATGCCGAACCAGAGCAGGTCGATCCCGGCCGCCTGCACCATCGGCAGCATCACCGAGGAGGTCAGCACGATGATCGAGATGCCCTCGAGGAAGCAGCCGAGGATCAGCATGAAGACCGCGAGCACGGCGAGCAGCGCATAGGGCGAGAGATTCATCGCCGCGACCCAGCTCGCCAGGGCCCGCGGGATGTCGACGAAGGCGACGGCGATCGTCAGACAGGCGGCGCAGGCGATGATGAAGGAGATCATGCACGAGGTGCGCATCGCCGACATCAGGCCTTCCATGAAGTCCTTGCGGGTGAAGCCGCCACCGGCCACCGCCAGGATCAGCGCCCCGATCACGCCGATCGTCGCGGCTTCCGTCGGTGTGGCGATGCCGCCATAGATCGAGCCGACGACCGAGCCGATCAGCAGCGCCACCGGGATCAGCCGGCGCGAGAGATAGAGCTTCTCAAGGAAAGGCACTGCCGGCTCGGGCGGCGGCATCTTGTCGGCATTGAACAGGCTCCAGATCGCCGTGTAGCCCATGAACAGGACCATCAGCAGCAGCCCGGGCACGACGCCGGCGATGAACAGCCGCGCGATCGAGACCTCGGCGGTAACGCCATAGACGATCATGATGATCGAGGGCGGGATCAGCAGACCGAGCGTGCCGGAGCCGGCCAGGGTGCCGATGGTGACGTTCAGCGGATAGTTGCGCCGCTGCAGCTCCGGCACGCTCATCCGCCCGATCGTGGCGCAGGTCACGGCCGAGGAGCCGGCGACGGCAGCCATGATGCCGCAACCGAGCACGTTGACGTGCAGCAGTCGGCCCGGCAGGCGCGAGACCCAGGGCGCCAGCCCCTGGAACATGTCCGAGGACAGCTTCGAGCGGAACAGGATCTCGCCCATCCAGATGAACAGGGGCAGCGAGGTCAGGGCCCAGCCCCAGCTCGAATCCCACAGCGTCGAGGCAATGAGCGAACCCATCGGCGCCGAGGTGAACAGCCCCATCATGACCATGCCGACCGTGAGCAGCGACAGCGCCACCCAGACGCCACCGGCGAGCAGCACAAGGAGCAGGCCCGCGAGGACCAGCGAGGAAACGACGACAGGATCCACGAGAGTCTCCTTCAGGCGACGGGCTTGTCGAGGCCGATCTCGTCGGGCGCCTCATAGCGCGGGCGACCGCCCTTCAGCTGCCAGACCAGTTCGTCGACGAAGGCGATCCACAGCACCGCGATGCCGAAGGCGACGCCCATCTGCGGAATCCAGAACGGCATGGCCAGGAGTCCCGGGCTGATATCGTTGAACTCGTGCGATTGCAGCGCGAGTTGCCCGACATGCCAGGCGAGATAGCCGACCACCACGGTGCCGAGCAGGCTGTTGAAGAGCTCGACAGGGCGCCGCAGGCCCGGCGGCAGCCGATCGACGATCAGGTTGATGCGGACATGCGCGCCGGAGCGGAAGGTATGGGCCAACCCGAAGAAGGTGGAGGCTGCGAGGCACATGCCCGCGGCCTCCGTGGCGTCGAGGGTGACGCCCCGTAGCCGCGCCACCATCTGGGCGATGATGGTGACGGCGATGCCGACCATGAAGGCTGCGGCGATGTAGCCGCAGCCGCGATAGAGCTTGTCGAGAAAGGCTCTGAGCACGGAAAGCCCCCGTTTCCTGCAGCTGGGCAGCGGTGCCTGGGGACTTACTTCATGCTCTTCTGATAGGCCTCGTAGACGGCCTTCTCGGCGTCATTGGCGGTGGCGAGCCACTCCTGGACCATCTCCTTGCCGATCGCCTCGATCCGGTCGAGCACTTCCTTCGGCGCCTGCGCGATGGTCACGCCATGGTCCTTCAGCACCTGCTCGCGCTCGGCGCTCGCCTTCTTGCTGAGCTCCCAGCCCCGCGCCGTGGCGCGCTCACCGGCTTCGATCAGCACCTTCTGCGTCGCCGGATCGAGCGCGCGCAGCGCCTTCTCGTTGACGATGATCGCGTTCTTGTTGTGCATCGTGCCGGTATAGGTGAAGTGCTTCACATAATCCCAGATCTGCACGTCCGTACCGGTCTGCGCGCTGGTCCACAGCGCCTGGATCATGCCGGTCGAGAAGGCCTGCGGCACTTCGGCGAAGGGCATGATCAGCGCCTCCATGCCGAGCTTTTCGCCAAGAATCTGGGTCTGCTTCGAATAGATGCGCAGCTTCTGGCCCTTCAGATCGGCGAGCGAGGTCACCGGCGCCTTGGTGTAGAAGCCCTGGCCAGGCCAGGCGACATAGGTCAGGACGCGCATGCCGTTCTTCTTGAACATCGCCTCGAAGAAGGGCAGCTGCGCGTTTTTCAGCAGCGTCGCCTTGTCATAGTCGGTGGCGACGCCGGGAATGTTGTCGAGGTTGAACATCGCAGCTTCGTTGCCGTAGACGCCGAGCCGGATCTCGCCGATCTGGACCTGGCCCGACTGCACCGCGCGCTTGACCGCGTCGAGCTTGATCAGGCTGTCATTGGAGCGCAGGTCGATCTTCAGCTTGCCGCCGCTCTTCTCCTCGACCTCCTTGATGAACTGCCGGATGTTCTGGGTGAAGAAGCTGCTTTCCGGATAGCCCGAAGCCATCGTCCAGCTGGTCTGCGCCTGGGCCGAGAGACTGGCAAAGCCGGCGGCTGCGGTGAAGGCGACAGTGGCAAAAAGCTTGCTGATCGACGACATGGAATCCCCCTCATCTGATTGGTGACTGGCCAAGGCCCGCCAGGTGGCGCCTGACCCGGCCGCGATACGTTGCGATCGCTCGATTTGACGTAGTCTGTCGTCGGTTGTCATACATGTCAAACGGAAAGCCGGGGACGCGTGCCTCATCTTTCCGCAACCGCTTGCACCCTGCAGGCGGCGGATTATTGATCGGATGTCATACCAAATGCGTGCTCCCGTTGCCGGGCGCGGAGCGCCATTCTAACGACCGCGGCTGTGTGAAATTCGAGGCCTCGTACATGCTGGGCAAGAGAGAACGCCTGTCGACGCAGCTCGCCCGACGACTGGCACAGAAGATCGCGGCCCAGGACTATCCGCCGGGCGGCAAGATTCCGACCGAGGCGGAGCTCTGCACGGCATACGGCGTCAGCCGGACCGTGGTGCGCGAGGCGATCGCCTCGCTGCGGGCCGACGGGCTGCTGGAATCGCGCCAGGGCGTCGGCGTTTTCGTCGGCTCAGGCGCGCGTCGCCTGCCCTTCGAGCTGGTCTCGGACGCCGATGGCAAGCTGACCGACGTCCTGCAGATCCTCGAACTGCGGATGAGCGTCGAGGTCGAGGCGGCGGGGCTCGCGGCGGAACGTCATTCCGCCGCCGCACTGCGGACGATCAAGGCACGGCTGCGCGACATCGACAAGGAACTGCGGACCGCGACCGGCGACCGCGGCCAGGCGGATTTCGAGTTCCACGTCGCCATCGCGCGCGCAACCGGCAACCCCTATTTCGAGAAGTTCCTCGCCTTCATCGGCCCGCTGATCATCCCGCGCGGGCGCTTCGGCGGCCTGCGCGACGACCGCCTGTCGGACCAGCAATATCACGCCGAATTGCAGGTCGAGCATGGCCGTGTGGTCGACGCTATCGCCAGCCGCGAAGCCAAGGCGGCCCGGGAAGCGATGCGCGCCCATCTCGGCGCCGCGCTGATCCGCTATCGCGCCCATCACTGACCCCCCGGGGCTCGGCGCACCAGCCCGGGCGATCATCTTTCCGAACTGCAGTCATGCGGCCACAAGGTCGCCACCCGGTGCCCGGCCATGGCAGCGCTTGACCGTCCGCATCCTCATCTGCTCAACTGTATCAGTGGATACACTTAGACAGTGAAGCGTCTGCGGCCAATTCGGATCGCGGGCGTGGGGCAAGCAACGGCATGGCTTTCACACGCGCTCCAGCTCCGGGCACGGCGCCCGAC
The DNA here is from genome assembly GCF_017308075.1 of Allobosea sp. Lineage (GTDB taxonomy): Bacteria > Pseudomonadota > Alphaproteobacteria > Rhizobiales > Beijerinckiaceae > Allobosea. The sequence continues at coordinate 211,692 of NZ_JAFKFX010000026.1, read as the reverse complement.
GAGGCTTATCTCGCCATCCTCGCCGGCATTCGCAGCGGCCGCTACGAGCCGGGCGAGCGCCTGATCCCCGAGGCGATCGCGCAGGAGCTGGCGATGAGCCGGATGCCGGTGCGCGAAGCCTTCCAGCGGCTCGCCAATGAGGGGCTCGTAATCATCCGGCCCAATCGCGGCTGCGTCGTCGCCGGCCTGACCGTCGACGAGATCTTCGAGGCCTTCGAGATCCGCTCGGTCCTGGAGGGGCTTGCCGTCCGCCTCGCCATGGCACGCGTCGATGCCGCCGTCCTCGCCGAGCTCGACGACCATCTGTCCCGCATGCAGCGCGCCGGGGAAGCCGGCGGCGATGCCTGGCTCGCCGCGCATCAGGCCTTCCACGCCTATATCTGTGGGCTGAGCCGGCGGCCCAAGCTCATCGCCCAGATCGCGGCGCTGCACATCGCCGTCGAGCCCTATATGCGGGTCTGGCTCCACCATGTCGCGCGGCCGAGCACGGCGACCCAGGCCCAGAACGAGATCGTCGCGGCGATCCGCAGCGGCGATGCCGCCCGGGCCGAAACGGTGATGCGCGAGCATGTCATGCGCACCGCGCCCAAGCTTGCCGCGTTCCTGCGCAGCAGCGGGTATCCGGCGGCGCGCCGGTCAGCCCAATCGGTACAGCCGGCAGCATCGGAATCCACCTGAACCAGAAGACCAGCGGCTGCCGCGCGAAGCCGGCAGCCATCGGAGGACGTCCGGGGACCACGGCAAGAACAGGGGATCATCATGGATCGACGCCAGTTTCTGAAAGCTTCCGCCGTCACCGCCTTCCTGCCCGCGGCTCCGCTCATCGCCCGTGCGCAGGACGCCAAGACCCTGCGCTTCGTGCCCTATTCCGACGTCGCGATCATCGACCCGATCTGGACCAACGGCTATTCGACCCGCACTCACGCGCTTCTCGTCTGGGACACGCTTTACGGGCTCGACGACCAGTTCCAGCCGCAGCCGCAAATGGTCGAAGGCCATCTCGTCGAGGATGACGGCAAGCGCTGGACGCTGACGCTGCGCCCCGGCCTCGTCTTCCATGACGGCAGCAAGGTGCTGGCCCGCGACGCCGTCGCCTCGATCAGGCGGTGGGGCGCGCGCGATACTTTCGGCCAGGCGCTGATGGCGGCGACCGAGGAGCTCTCGGCCCCGGACGACCGCACCATCCTCTTCCGCCTGCGCCGACCCTTCCCACAATTGCCGGCGGCGCTCGCCCGCCCGAGCGCGCTCGTCGCGGCGATCATGCCGGAAAGGCTGGCCCAGACCGACCCGTTCAAGCAGATTCCGGAGGCTATCGGCAGCGGGCCCTATCGCTACCTCACGGCCGAGCGCATCGCCGGAGCCCGTCATGTCTATGCCCGGCATGAGGGCTATGTGCCGCGCGAGGGCACGCCGAGCTTCACCGCCGGCCCGCGTACGCCTCTCCTCGACCGGATCGAGTTCAACGTCATGCCCGACCCGGCGACCGCGGTCTCGGCGCTGCAAACAGGGGCGGTCGACTGGGTCGAGCAGCCGATCATCGACCTGCTGCCGCTGCTGCGGAAGGACCCGAACATTGTCGTCGCGGTCAAGGATCGCAGCGGTATGGCCGGGCAATTGCGGCTGAACCACCTCCAGCCGCCGTTCAGCAATCCCGCCATCCGCCGCGTCGTGCTCAAGGCGATCAACCAGGAAGACTGCATGAACGCGGTCTGCGGCGGCGACCCAGAGGTCGAGCGCGGCAGCATCGGCTTCTTCCCGAGCAATTCGGCGATGGCGTCCGAGGTCGGTATCGAGGCGCTGAAGGCGCCGAAGGATTTCGGCAAGCTCAAGCAGGAGCTGGAAGCCGCCGGCTACAAGGGCGAGCGCGTCGTCTTCCTCGCCGGCCAGGACGTGCCGCGTATCGCGCTCGCCGCCGAGGTCGCGGCCGACGCCTTGCGCAAGATCGGCCTGAATGTCGATTTCGTCGCCGCCGACTGGGGCACGGTGCTGCAGCGCATCAGCAATCGCAGCCCGGTCGAGCAGGGCGGCTGGAGCTGCTACATCACCTATTGGTCGGGGCTCGACCTCGGCTCGCCGGCGACGAGCTCGCCCTTGCGCGGCAACGGCGCCAAGGGCAGCCCCGGCTGGCCGGACAGCCCGGCGATCGAGGCCTTGCGGGCGCGCTGGCTGGAAGCGCCCGATCTCGCCGGTCAGAAGGCGATCGCCCAGGAGATCCAGCTGCAGGCGATGCAGGACGTGCCCTACGTTCCCGCCGGCCAGTACTTCCAGCCCGTCGCCTATCGCAAGAACCTGACCGGCATGCTGAACGGCGTCCCGGTCTTCACCAATCTGCGCAAGGGCTGAGGCCCGCCCGCAATCCCTAAAGCCGGCGCGACGTTCCTTGCCGCGCCGGCCCCACCCGAACCCCGGCCCCTGGCCGGCCTGCCCGACGAAAGACCTGCCCGATGCGCGATTTCGAACTCCCCGGCCGCTCGCTCGCGATCAGCCGCAATGCCATGGCCGCGACTTCGCACCCGGCCGCGACGCTGGCCGCACTCGACATCCTGCGCGCCGGCGGCAATGCGATCGACGCGGCGGTCGGCGCCTGTGCCGTGCAATGCGTGGTCGAGGCCGGCTCGACCGGCATCGGCGGCGACTGCTTCGTGCTCTATTCGCCCGGCGGCTCGACCGATATCCGCGCCTATAACGGCTCCGGCCGCACGCCCGCAGCCGCAACGCTAGACTGGTACGCCAAGGCCGGCATCACCGCGCTTGAGCGGCATTCGCCGCATGCCGTCACCGTGCCGGGCGCGGTCGAGGCCTGGGCGCGGCTGGTCAAGGACCATGGCAGGCTGCCGCTCTCCGAGATCTTCCAGCCGGCGATCGCGCTCGCCCGCGAGGGCTACGCTATCACGCCGCGCGTCGCCTATGATCTCGCCGGCCAGCACGACACGCTGGTCCGCGACCCGAACGCCGCCGCGACCTTCCTCGTCGACGGCCAGCCGCCGCAGGCCGGCACCGTCCAGCATCAGCCGGGCCTTGCCGCGACCTTGGAGGCGATCGGCCGCGAGGGGCCGGACGCCTTCTATCGCGGCGAGATCGCCGCCGAGATGGTCGCGCATCTCAAGGCTGCCGGCGGCCTGCATACGCTGGAGGATTTCGCCGCGGCGCAGGGCGAATACGTCAAGCCGATCAGCACGAGCTTCCGCGGTCGCACCGTCTACGAATGCCCGCCGAACGGCCAGGGTATCATCGCGCTGATGATCATGAAGATCCTCGAACGCTTCCAGCCCAAGGGCGGCCCGCTCGAGGCCGGGAACCTGCATATCGAGCTGGAAGCGACGCGCCTCGCCTATGCGGCGCGCGACCGGCTCGTCGCCGACATGACGCAGGAGAAGGTGCCGGTCGAGTTGCTACTCTCGGACGGGCTCGCCGATAAACTCGCCGCCGCGATCGATCCCGCCCGCGCCACCGAGCCGCTGCCGGTCATCCCGGCCGGCGCCGAGCACAGCGACACCGTCTATATCTGCGTCGTCGACAAGGACCGCAACGCCGTCAGCTTCATCAACTCGATCTTCTCGCCCTATGGCAGCGGGCTGATGACCAGGAAATCGGGCGTGCTCTTCCACAATCGCGGCCAGAGCTTCGTGCTGAAGCCGGGCCACCCGAACGCGGTCGCGCCGCGCAAGCGCCCGATGCACACCATCATCCCCGGCATGGTCGCCGAGGGCGGCCGCGTCGTGATGCCCTTCGGCGTGATGGGCGGTCACTACCAGGCGATGGGCCATGCCCATTTCCTCGCCAAGCTCTTCGACCATGGCCTCGATTTGCAGGAGGCGATCGACCTGCCGCGCCTGTTCCCGCTGCCGGGCACGGCGACGGTCGAGGTCGAGGGACGCCTGCGCGAGAGCGTCGGTCCCGCGCTGGCGGCCCGCGGCTTCAAGGTCCAGCCGCCGAAGACGCCGATGGGCGGCGCCCAGGCGATCTGGATCGACTGGCAGAAGGGCACGCTGACCGGCGGCTCCGATCCGCGCAAGGACGGCTGCGCGCTCGGCCTCTGAATGGCCGAAGGGCTCGGTGTCCGGCGCTGCACGAATGCTGCGCCGGCATCGGCGCAGTTGACCTGCGAAGGTTTTGCGCGAGCAATGCGCGCCTCATCGCGAATCTGATCCGGACCCTCTCATGAACCAGCACCTCCCCGTCGTCGACCCGGTCAAGCTCGACCGGCTGGCGCAGGTCGCCGTCAAGGTCGGCCTCAATCTGCAGGAGGGGCAGGACCTCTTCCTGACCGCCCCGCTGGCGGCGCTGCCGCTGGTGCGGCGCATCGCCGAGCACGCCTACAAGGCCGGCGCCGGCCTGGTCACGCCGATCTTCTCCGATGAGGAGCTGACGCTGGCGCGCTATCGCTACGGCAGAGATGGCAGCTTCGACCGGGCGGCCGGCTGGCTGCATGAGGGTGCCGCCAAGGCCTTCGCCGCCAACACCGCCCGCCTCGCCATCGTCGGCGACAATCCGATGCTGCTCTCGGGCGAGGACCCGTCCAAGGTCGCCCGCGCCAACAAGGCGAACTCGCTCGCCTATCAGCCGGCGCTGGAGAAGATCGCCAATTTCGACATCAACTGGAACATAGTCGCCTATCCCGGCGCCGCCTGGGCCCGTCAGGTTTTCAAGGATGACGCCGAGGAGATCGCTGTCGCACGCCTCGCCGAGGCGATCTTCGCGGCATCGCGCGTCGACCGCGACGACCCCGTCTCCGCCTGGGCCGCCCACAACGCAGCTCTTGCCCAGCGAACGACATGGCTGAACGGCCAGCGCTTCGCGGCCCTGCATTTCACCGGGCCCGGCACCGATCTGACCATCGGCCTCGCCGATGGTCATGAATGGCAGGGCGGCGCCTCGACCGCCAAGAACGGCGTCACCTGCAACGCCAACATCCCGACCGAGGAGGTCTTCACCACGCCGCATGCGCGCCGGGTCGAAGGCTATGTCTCCTCGACCAAGCCGCTCTCCTATCAGGGCACGCTGATCGACGAGATTCAGGTCCGCTTCGCAGAAGGACGCATCGTCGAGGCGAAGGCCTCGCGCGGCGAGGAGGTGCTGAACCGGGTGCTCGACACAGACGAGGGCGCCCGCCGCCTCGGCGAGGTCGCGCTGGTGCCGCATTCCTCGCCGATCTCGCAGAGCGGCATCCTGTTCTACAACACGCTCTTCGACGAGAACGCCTCCTGCCATATCGCGCTCGGCCAGTGCTATTCGAAATGCTTCGTCGACGGCAGCACGCTGACGCCCGATGAGATCGCGGCGCAGGGCGGCAATAAGAGCCTGATCCATATCGACTGGATGATCGGCTCCGCCGCGGTCGACATCGACGGCATCAGGGCCGATGGCAGCCGCGTCGCCGTCTTCCGCAAGGGCGAGTGGGCCTGAAGACCACGCTCGCCGTCATGGTCGGGCTTGTCCCGACCATCCACGCCTTCCTTGGGACCATACGGTGTTCAAGGCATGAATGCTCGCCACGCGGGCGAGCATGGCGAAGCCTCGCAGGCTCAGTGCCGACCGCTTCCGGTGAAGCTGTCCCAGCCGATCGCGCCGCTCACCCCGGCGCGATCTGCAGCGGGTCGACCGAGATCGCCCGCTTCAGCGTGCGCAGCCCGAAGGTCGTGCGCGACTGGCGCAGGCCCGGCAGCCGGTAGATCTTCTCGCGCAGAAAGCGCTCATAGTGCTCGGTGCCGCTGACCACGGCCTTGACCAGATAATCATAGTCGCCGGTGACGAGATGGGCCTCGACCACTTCCGGGATGCGCGCCAGCGCCTCGCCGAAGCGGTCGAGCAATTTGTCGTCATGCTTGTCGAGCGTGATCTCGATGAAGACGACATTGTCGAGCCCGAGCGCGCGATGGTTGAGCACCGCGACATATTTCTCGATCGCCCCGCTCTCCTCGAGCCGCTTCACCCGCGTCCAGCACGGCGAGGGCGACAGGCCGACCTTCTCGGCGAGCGCGTTGATCGTCAGCCGGCCGTCCTCGTTCAGGGCCGAGAGGATGCGCCGGTCGATCGCATCGAGCTCATCGCCGCGCCGCGCCTTCACCGCCATAGAATGAATTTTCCGCGATACATCAAAACAGCAGAATTATCATCCGAGAATGAGCAAATCACAAGGCCATTTCGGCAAGAAATAGGCATTTCACAGCCCTAACATGCCCGCATAAGGACCGCGCCCAGACGGGCGCACCTGCAAACGTGCCTTGCGGCCCGCATCGTGGCGCGGAATGCTGGGTCGGACAGAGCCTAGGGAGCGTGGACATGACAGACCCCTCACCGCTTCGGTTCCATGTTCCCGTCCCGGCCAGTCGCCCCGGCGAAAAACCGGACTTCTCCCATGTCGTGATCCCCAAGGCCGGCTCGGTGCAGCGCCCGCCGGTCGATGTCGAGGCGAAGGAAATCCGCGACCTCGCCTATTCGATCATCCGCGTGCTCGACCGCGAGGGCGAGGCGGTCGGCCCCTGGGTGCCCGAGCTCTCCAAGGACGAGCTGATCCGGGGCCTGCGCCACATGCTGACGCTGCGCGCCTTCGATGCCCGGATGCAGATGGCGCAGCGCCAGGGCAAGACCTCGTTCTACATGCAGCACACCGGTGAGGAGGCGGTGTCCTGCGCCTTCCGCATCGCGCTCGGCCCGGGCGACATGAACTTCCCGACCTATCGCCAGGCCGGGCTCCTGATCGCGCACGACTATCCGCTCGTCGAGATGATGTGCCAGATCTATTCGAACGAGCGCGACCCGATGAAGGGCCGGCAATTGCCGGTGATGTACTCCTCCAAGGCGCACGGCTTCTTCTCGATCTCCGGCAATCTCACCACCCAGTTCGTCCAGGGCGTCGGCTGGGCCATGGCCTCGGCGATCAAGGGCGACAGCCGCATCGCCGCCGCCTGGGTCGGCGACGGCTCGACCGCCGAGTCCGATTTCCACGCCGCGCTGGTCTTCGCTTCGACCTATAAGGCCCCGGTCGTCCTCAACGTCGTCAACAACCAGTGGGCGATCTCGACCTTCCAGGGCATTGCGCGGGGCGGCTCCGGCACCTTCGCCGCCCGCGGCCTCGGCTTCGGCATCCCGGCACTCCGGGTCGACGGCAACGACTACCTCGCGACCTATGCCGTCGCGCAATGGGCGATCGAGCGGGCCCGCCGCAATCTTGGGCCCACGCTGGTCGAATACGTCACCTATCGCGCCGGCGCGCATTCGACCTCGGACGATCCCTCCGCTTACCGGCCCAAGCACGAATCCGACGACTGGCCGCTCGGCGACCCGATCGTCCGGCTGAAGCAGCACCTGATCGCGAGCGGCGCCTGGACCGAGGAGCGCCACAAGCAGACCGAGGCCGAGATCATGGCGACCGTGATCGCCGCCCAGAAGGAAGCCGAGAGCTTCGGCACGCTGCATGCCGGCGGCAAGCCCTCCGCCCGCGACATGTTCGAGGACGTCTATGCCGAGCTGCCGCCGCATCTGCGCCGCCAGCGCCAGCAGATCGGAGTGTGAGCATGGCTTTTTCGCATCGTCACCCTCCCCGTCATGCTCGCCCTTGTGGCGAGCATCCACGTCTTGAACACAGCCTTCGACCAGCGAAGACGTGGATGGTCGGGACAAGCCCGACCATGACGAAATGGTCGCGCCGCCTCTTCACGGGAGTCTGAGCCATGGCCCGCATGACCATGATCGAGGCGATCCGCTCGGCCCTCGACGTCTCGATGGGCCGTGACGACAACGTCGTCGTCTATGGCGAGGATGTCGGCTATTTCGGCGGCGTCTTCCGGTGCACCCACGGCCTACAGCAGAAATATGGCGTCAACCGCTGCTTCGACGCGCCGATCAGCGAGCTCGGCATCGTCGGCACCGCGATCGGCATGGCGGCCTATGGCCTGCGCCCCTGCGTCGAGATCCAGTTCGCCGACTACATGTATCCGGCCTATGACCAGATCGTCTCGGAGGCGGCGCGCCTGCGCTACCGCTCGGCCGGCGATTTCACCTGCCCGATGGTGATCCGCATGCCGACCGGCGGCGGCATCTTCGGCGGCCAGACCCACAGCCAGAGCCCGGAAGCCCTGTTCACCCACGTCTCCGGCCTGAAGACGGTGGTGCCGTCCAATCCGCGCGACGCCAAGGGCCTGCTGATCGCGGCGATCGAGGATCCGGATCCCGTGATCTTCCTCGAACCGAAGCGGCTCTATAACGGCCCCTTCGACGGCCATCACGACCGCCCGGTTACGCCCTGGTCGAAGCACGAGCTCGGCGAGGTCGAGGAAGGGCATTACACCATCCCGCTCGGCAAGGCGGCGATCCGCCGCGAGGGCGCAGCCGTCACCATCGTCACCTACGGCACCATGGTCCATGTCGCGCAGGCGGCCGCCGAGGAGACCGGCATCGACGCCGAGATCATCGACCTGCGCACCCTGCTGCCGCTCGATCTCGACGCGATCATCGCCTCGGTCTCGAAGACCGGGCGCTGCATCGTCCTGCACGAGGCGACGCTGACCTCGGGCTTCGGTGCGGAGCTGGCCGCGCTGGTGCAGCAGCACTGCTTCTACCATCTGGAGGCGCCGGTCCTGCGCATCACCGGCTGGGACACGCCCTATCCGCATGCCCAGGAATGGGCCTATTTCCCCGGCCCCGCCCGCGTCGGCGCTGCGCTGCGCGAGATCATGGAGAGCCGCTGATGGCCGAGCGCATCATCAAGCTGCCGGATGTCGGCGAGGGCATCGCCGAGGCCGAGCTGGTCGAGTGGCACGTCAAGGTCGGCGACATCGTCCGCGAGGATGATCTGATCGCCGCGGTAATGACCGACAAGGCGACCGTCGAGATCCCCTCCCCGGTCGAGGGCGAGGTCACCTGGGTCGGTGCCGAGATCGGCGACACCGTCGCGATCGGCTCGGCGCTGGTCAAGCTCAAGGTCGCCGGCGACGGCACCGCGACCGAGGAGCCGGCCGAAGCCGAAGCGCCGGTCGAGCCGCCCAGGGCCAAGCCCGCCGCGACGGCCCCGGTCACGGCTTCCGAGCCTGCCCCCAAGCAGATATCGACGCCGAAACCCGCAGCTGCACCCGCCCGCTCGGCACCCGTCGCCGCCCCGCGCCGCGCCGCCGGCGAAAAGCCGCTGGCCTCCCCGGCCGTCCGGCTGAAGGCGCGCGAGGCCGGCGTCGACCTGCGCCAGGTCCAGGGCTCCGGCCCGGCCGGCCGCATCACCCATGAGGACATCGACGCCTTCATCCAGCGCGGCCCCGAGGCCCCGGCCAAGGGTGGGCTCGTCACGAAGACGGCGGTGACCGAGGTCAAGGTCGTGGGCTTGCGCCGTCGCATCGCCGAGAAGATGGCGCTGTCGAAATCGCGCATCCCGCACATCACCATCGTCGAAGAGGTCGATGTCTCCGCTCTCGAAGACCTGCGCAGCGCGCTCAACAAGAAGCCGACCGCCGAGCGGCCGAAGCTGACGCTCTTGCCCTTCCTGATGCGGGCCATGGTCAAGGCGCTGGCTGAGCAGCCCAATATCAACGCGCTCTATGACGACGAAGCCGGGATCGTGCGCCAGCATGCCGGCATCGACATCGGCATCGCGACGCAGACGCCGTCGGGCCTGATCGTGCCGGTAGTCAAGCATGCCGAGGCGCGCGACCTCTGGGGCTGTGCCCTCGAATTGTCGCGCCTCGCCGAACGTGCCCGCGACGGCACCGCGACGCGCGACGAGCTCACCGGCTCGACCATCACCATCACCTCGCTCGGCGCGCTCGGCGGCATCGCCACCACCCCGGTGATCAACCATCCCGAGGTCGCGATCGTCGGCGTCAACAAGATGGTCGTCCGCCCGGTCTGGGACGGCGCCACCTTCGTGCCGCGCAAGATGATGAACCTCTCCTCCAGCTTCGACCACCGCGTCGTCGACGGCTGGGACGCCGCCGTCTTCGTGCAGCGCCTCAAGCAGTTGCTGGAAACCCCCGCGACGCTGTTCGTGGACCTGTGAGCGGCGGGAGCGAACCATGACCGACATCACCTGCAAGCTGCTCGTCATCGGCGCCGGCCCCGGCGGCTATGTCTGCGCCATCCGCGCCGGCCAGCTCGGCATCGACACCGTCATCGTCGAGAGCACCAAGCTCGGCGGCACCTGCCTCAATATCGGCTGCATCCCCTCCAAGGCGATGATCCATGTCGCCGAGGAGTTCGAGAAGGCCGCCCATGCCGCCGCCGGCAAGACGCCTTTCGGCCTGACCGCCGCCGAGCCGAAGCTCGATATGAAGCAGGCCGTCGCCTGGAAGGACGGCATCGTCCAGCGTCTCAACAACGGCGTCGCCGCGCTCCTGCGCAAGGCCAAGGTCAAGATCGTCCACGGCCAGGCCCGCTTCCGCGACGGCAAGACCGTGGCGGTCGAGACCGAGACCGGCCCGAAGCTGATCAAGGCCGAGACGATCGTGATCGCGACCGGCTCCGTCCCGGTCGAGCTGCCCTTCCTGCCCTTCGGCGGCAATGTCATCTCCTCGACCGGCGCGCTGGCGCTGACCGAACTGCCGAAGCGCCTCGTCGTGGTCGGCGGCGGCTATATCGGGCTCGAGCTCGGCACTGCCTTCGCCAAGCTCGGCGCCAAGGTCACCGTGGTCGAGGCGCAGGACAAGATCCTGCCGCTCTACGATGCCGAGCTGACCACACCGGTCGCCAAAAGTCTCTCGGCACTCGGCATCGAGGTCCTGACGGGCGCCAAGGCGCTCGGTCCGACCGCCAAGGGCGGCGGCCTGCGCATCGAGACCGCCGACGGCAAGGAGCGCGAGCTTCAGGCCGACAAGATCCTGGTCACGGTCGGGCGCGCCCCTGCGACCAGCAGGCTCGGCCTCGACGAACTGGTACTCGACATGGATGGCCGCTTCATCCGCATCGGCGAGCGCTGCGAAACCTCGATGCGCGGCATCTACGCCATCGGCGACGTCACCGGCGAGCCGATGCTGGCCCATCGCGCCATGGCGCAGGGCGAGATGGTCGCCGAGATCGTCGCCGGCGAGCCGCGGATTTGGGACAAGGCCTGCATACCCGCGATCTGCTTCACCGATCCCGAAATCGTCTCGGCCGGTCTTTCGCCCACGGAGGCCAAGGCCGCCGGCTTCGCGGTCAAGCTCGGTCAGTTTCCCTTCCAGGCCAATGGCCGCGCCATGACCCGCCATGGCGAGGCCGGCTTCGTCCGCGTCGTCGCCCGCGCCGACAACCATCTCGTCCTCGGCATCCAGGCCGTCGGACAGGGCGTCTCGGAGCTTTCCGCCGCTTTCGGCCTCGCCATCGAGATGGGAGCGAGGCTGGAGGACATCGCCGGCACGATCCACGCCCATCCGACCCTGGGCGAGGCCTTCCAGGAATCGGCGCTGAAGGCGCTCGGCCACGCCCTGCACATCTGAGGTGAACGCAGACAGGGGTACAACCCGGCGAGGGTTGACGTAGCGGCGCAGGCCGCTTCGACTGGCAAGATGGGCCAAGACGGGCCCGCCCTGACTGCCGGAGCCTGCCGACGTGACCGAACCCTGCGATCTCGATGCCGTGACGGCCCGCCGCCTGATCGGCGAGAAGAAGCTCTCCGCCAGCGAACTGCTCGAAAGCTGCCTGGCACAGATCGATGCGGTCGATCCCGCGGTGAATGCCATGGTCGCCCGCGACGATACGCGCGCCCGTGCCACGGCGAAGGCGGCGGATGCGGCGACCATGCGCGGCGAGGCCCTGCCCGCCCTGCACGGCCTGCCGATCGGCATCAAGGACCTGGAAGACGTCGCCGGGCTGCGCACCACCTATGGCAGCCCGCTCTTTGCCGATCACGTGCCGAAACAGGACCAGTTGATCGTTGCCTCGGTCCGCCGGGCCGGCGCCGTCATTGTCGGCAAGACCAACACGCCCGAATGGGGCGCCGGCGCCAATACCCGCAACGCCGTCTACGGCGTCACCGGCAATCCCTTCGATCCCTCGCGCTCCGCCGCCGGCTCCTCCGGCGGCTCAGGCGTCGCGCTCGCGACCAATATGGTGCCGATCGCCACCGGCTCGGACACCGGCGGCTCGCTGCGTAATCCGGCCGCGTTCAACGGCATCGTCGGTTTCCGCCCCTCGCCCGGCCTGGTGCCGAGCGACAAGCGGGCGCTCGGCTGGAACCCGCTCTCGGTGCTCGGCCCGATGGCCCGCACCGTGCCCGATCTCTGCCTGCTGCTCTCCACCATGGTCGGCGACGACGCCTGCGATCCGCTGGCGACGACGATCCATGGCAGCACGGTACGCCGCCCCGAGGACTTCGCCCGCCCGCAGGCCTGCGACCTCGCCGCGCTGAAAGTCGCGATCACCCCCGATTTCGGCTTCGCCCCGACCGAGAAGCACATCCGCGAGGTCTTCGCCGACAAGGTCGGCCGCTTCAGCCAGGTCTTCGCCCGCGCCGACGAGGCAACCCCGGACTGCGCCGGCACCGATGAGAGCTTCGAGGTGCTGCGCGCCGTCAACTTCCTCGCCGGACAGTATGAGCGGGTGCGTGACACGCCGGAGAAGGTCGGCCCCAATGTCCGCGCCAATGTCGAGGAAGGCCTGCGCTATGGCGCGCTCGACATCACCCGGGCGCTGAAGCAGCAGACCGTGATCTACAATGAATGGCAGCGCTTCTTCGCCGATTACGACGTCATCCTGTCGCCGGCGATGACGCTCTCGCCACGGCCCTGGTCCGAGCTTTACCCGGCCGAGATCGACGGCAAGCCGACGCGAACCTATTTCCACTGGCTCGCCATGGCCTATGCGGTGACCATCGTCGGCCACCCCGCGATCTCGCTGCCGGTCGGGCTCGACCGCAACGGCATGCCCTTCGGCCTGCAGATCGTCGGCCCGCGCGGCGGCGACGCCAAGGTTCTCGCGGTTGCGGCGGCGCTCGAAGCGCTCTTGGCCGGCGATCCGCTCACCGCCCGCCCGGTACCGGATATCGCCAGGCTGAAGGCTGCGCCGAAGCTCGCCGACAGCCCGAATTTCCTCGGCTTCGACTAGGAGGCATCAGCCCGTCCCATTCTACAAAGAGCAGAGAGAACAAGTTTCATCGACTGTTAGACTCAATCACAAAAGGGGAGAGACTATATGAAACGCCGCCAGTTCTTGCAGGGCACGGCAGCCGCCGCCCTTTTCGCGCCAGCCATGGCGCAGCAGGCCTTCGCGCAGGGAGCGAGCGCGACCGTGCTGAAGATGGCGCCGCAGGCCAACCTGACCTCGCTCGACCCGATCTGGACGACGGCGACCGTCACCAACAATCACGGCTACTACATCTTCGACACGCTCTATGGCGGCGATCTCAACCTGAAGCCGCAGCCGCAAATGGCCGAGGGCCATGAGACCTCCGCCGACGGCAAGGTCTGGAAGATCAAGCTGCGCGAAGGCCTCGCCTTCCATGACGGCCAGCCGGTGCGGTCGGCCGACTGCATTCAGAGCCTGAAGCGCTGGTGCCAGCGCGATCCCTATGGCCAGTTGCTCGCCAAAGCCGTCGAGGCCTGGAACGCCCCCGACGAACGCACCATCGAGATCAAGCTGACCCGGCCCTTCCCGATGATGCTGGACTGCCTCGCCAAGGCCGACAACCCGCCCTTCATCATGCCCGAGCGCCTGGCCCAGACCGACGCCACCAAGCAGGTCACAGAGATGACCGGCTCCGGCCCCTATAAGTTCGTCGCTGCGGAGTATGTCACCGGCAGCCGCGTGGTCTACGAGAAGAACGAGGCCTACAAGCCGCGCAGCGAGGCTCCCAGCCGCAATGCCGGCGGCAAGATCGCGCATTTCAAGCGCGTCGAATGGCCGATCCTGCCCGACCCGGCGACCGCCGCCGCTGCCCTGACCAAGGGCGAGATCGACTGGTGGGAGCGCCCGCTCGCCGATCTCCAGCCCCTGCTCGCCCGCAGCCCGGACGTCACCCGCGAGGTCATCGACAAGAACGGCCGCGGCTCGATCATGCGGCTGAACCATCTGCAACCGCCCTTCAACAATCCGAAGGTGCGCGCCGCCGTCCGCATGGGCGTCAACCAGGAAGACTATATGCGGGCCTCGCAGGGCGACGACACCACCGCCTGGCAGGTCTGCCGGAACCTCTGGTGGCGCGGCACGCCCTATTATACCGGCGAGCTCGAGGAGCTGATGCCGCAGAGCCTCGACAAGGCCAAGGCGGCGCTGAAGGAATCCGGCTACAACGGCGAGAAGGTCGTCATCATCAACCCGACCGACTTCCCCGATATCGGCCCGCTCGGCGACGTCACCTACGAGCTGCTCAAGTCGATGGGCATGAATGTCGAGATGGCGGCGAGCGACTGGGGCACGGTGATCCAGCGCCGCAACAGCCGCGAGCCGGTCGAGAAGGGTGGCTGGAGCATCTTCCACACCACCGGCGCGGCGGTCGGCTGGGGCAACCCGGCCCTGTCCAATCTCGTGCGCGGCCCCGGCGAGAAGGGCTGGTTCGGCTGGTGGACCAATGCCAAGGCCGAGGAACTGGCCGAGGAATGGCTCTACGCGCCGGACGAGGCCGCGCAGAAGAAGGCGGCGGTCGCGCTCGGCCGGCTGGCGCTGGAGGAATGCGCCACCATCCCGCTCGGCCAGTTCGTCATCAAGACCGCCTATCGCAAGAACCTGACCGGCATGCTGCCGGGCTCGGCGCCCTATCCCTGGGGGCTGAAGCGGGTGTGAGGCCTCGCCGTCATTCTCGGGCGGCGCACAGCGCTGACCCGAGAATCTCGTGCCGGTAAGGTGCGGGGAACCCTCTCCTGTAAGGAGAGGGCAGGGTGAGGTGTAGGCCGTCGAACCAGCTCCGCGAGCGCTCACCGCCCAGCCGCGTTCAGGCCAACGATTTCTCTCCCGAACACCTCACCCCTACCCCTCTCCTTCCAGGAGAGGGGTTCTACCGCGGTGGCTCGTGCGCCTACGCCGTTCCCGCCGCCACCGCCGCAGACCAGGGCGAGATCGCGTCGCTGATCCCTTCCGCCGCGCCCTTTTCCGCCCGGATGATGTTCGGGCAGGCGAAATTCAGCGGCAGCACGCCGTGCTCGACCACGGTCAGCGGCCCGGCGGCCGCGAGCGCCTCCAGCGTCGCCTCCGGCAGGCGGGCATCGGCGCTGGTGCCGTCGGGGCCGGAAACGTCGATACGCGGCTGGTGCGCGACCTCCTCGAGGCTCATCCCGCAATCCAGGGTGAAGGCGAGCGTCTGATAGACGCTCGGCAGGATGCGGCGTCCGCCCGAAGCACCCGCGGCATGGCGCGGCCAGCCGCCATCGGCCGGCGTCACCACCACCGGGCACATATTGCACAAGGGGCGAGCACCCGGCGCGATCGCGTTGGCGCTGCCGGGGCGCGGATCGAACCACATCATGCCGTTGTTCATCAGCACGCCGGTCTCGGGCAGGACATAGCGGCTGCCCATCGAGGAGAGCAGCGTCGTGGTCAGGGCGACGAGATTGCCCGCGCCATCGACCACGGTGAGATGGGTGGTGCAGGTCTCACCCGGCTCCTTCGCCATCTGCGCGGCGCCGAGGCCGGCAAGCCGGCTGGAATAGGCCTGGCGCATCACCTGCGAGAGCCTGGCGAACCAGGCGGCATCGGGCACGCCGGCGGGGGGCCGGCTGTCCGCCATGCCCTCGATCACCGCCTGCAGCGTCGGCGCCGCGGTCAACCCGCCGGCGGTGTGGATGCGATGCGTGCCGCGCCAGTCGATCACCGGTGCCTCGCGCACGCTGGCGACGCAATCGGCGAGGTCCTGCGCATCGACGACGCCGCCGGCCGCGGCAATGTCGGCCGCAAGCCGCTTCGCCAGCTCGCCGCGATAGAAATCGTCGAGTCCGGCCTTGGCCAGATGCTCCAGCGTCGCTGCGAGATTGCCGAGCGGCCGGAAGCCCGGCACGCCCTGATAGGGCGGCACCGGCGGCAACCCGTCCGGCAGGTAGATCCGGGCACTCTCCTCATAGAGCCGCAGGATCGCGGCCGAGGAGGCGATCTTCAGCGTGGTGTACCAGTCGAGCGCCAGCCCGCGCTTGGCCAGCCCGATCGCCGGCTGGAGCAGTTCGGAGACCGGCATCGTCGTGCCAAAGCGCTCCTTCAGCGTCTTGTAGCCGGCGACGGAGGACGGGATGCAGAAGGAGAGCGGCCCGTGGATGTTGCGGTCGCCGACCACGCCGGGCCAGGCGAAGAAATCGAGCTTCATCTCGCCGGTCAGCGGATAATCGGCCGGGTCGGCCCGGCGCGGCGCCACCGGCCCGAAATCGACGACCTGCGCCCGGCTCTCGCCAGCCTTCAGCACGACGCCGAAGCCGATCCCGCCGAGGCCGCTGTTCCAGGGCTCGACCGCGGCCAGCGCGAAGGCAGTCGCGACCGCCGCGTCGGCGGCATTGCCGCCAGCTTCGAGGATCGCGGCGCCGGCCGCGGCCGCCTCGTGGTTCTGCGAGACGACGATGCCGCCGCGCCCGCGCGCCGCCGGTTTTTCCAGCTTCCAGTTCTGCGTGCGATAGGCTTCGGCGCGGCGCGGTTCGATGGTCATATTCGGTCTCTCCGGACGATCTCACCGCCAAGCTTGCATGGCCGCCGGCCGCGGTCACCGGCTGCCGGCGAAGGGCTGCCACGCATTCACAGCGTGCGCAGCTCCTCCTTCTTGACCTTGCCCGTCGCGGTCATCGGCAGGGCCGGGACGATGCGGATCTCCGGCACCTTGTAGGCGGCCATCCGCGCCTTGCACCAAGCAGTGAGCGCGGCCTCGTCCGGCTGCTCGGCGGCCGCCGGGTTGAGGCAGATATAGGCGACCGGCACCTGGCCGCGCTCGGCATCCTCGCGGCCGATCACGCCAGAGCCGGCAATGGCAGGATGCTGGCCGAGCAGAGCCTCGATCTCGGCCGGGAAGACGCTCATGCCCTTGACCTTGAGCATCTCCTTGCGCCGGCCGAGAAAGTGCAGATAGCCCTCGGTATCGATCACGCCGATATCGCCGGTGTGCAGGAAGCCGCCGCGGATCGCCTCGGCCGTGGCCTCCGGTCTGTTCCAGTAGCCCTTCATCAGCGAGGGCGAGCGCATGCAGATTTCGCCCTCCTCGCCGAGCGGCTTCAGCGCGCCGGTCTCGAAATCGCAGATCTTGAACTCGGTCCCCGCCTGCGGCAGGCCGACGAAGACCGGTTGCGACAGAAGATCGAAATCGTCCTGCTGCATCCCGACGCTGAAGGAATCCATGGTGTGCGTCTCGGTCATGCCCCAGGCGGCCTCGACCATGGTGCCGCCGGTGAGCGCGCGCCAGCGCCGGCGGAAATCCGGATTGAGCTTCTTGACGAAGGAGGAGACCCGCACCCGCTTCAGCGATGTCAGGTCGAACTCTTGCACGCGCTCATGTTCGAGCACCTCGACCGTGTTGTCGACGAGCAGATAGGAGAAGCTCGCCTGGTAGCGCTCGACCGCCGCCATGAAGCCGACGGGATCCCAGCGCGCCATCAGCACGACGGTCGCCCCCGCGACGATCGGGAAGAGCAGGCCGGTATCCTCGCCGGCGATCCAGAAGATCGGCACGAAGTTGACGACGACATCCTCCGGCGTCAGCGCGAAGCTGGTCGAAAGCGCGGTCGCCGCCGTGTAGAGCATGTCGCCCTGCGTATGGACGCAGCCCTTCGGCATGCCGGTGGTGCCGCCGGTATAGTTCAGCGCCGCGACCGCATCGAGATCGGGGACGATCTCCGGCACCGGACCGCGACAGGCCGCTAGCGCCGGCATCAGCTCGATCTCGTTGTCGCCTGCCGGCAGGCGCGGCTGCAGCACGGCGGCAGGCGCCGGGAAGCTCGGTTCGGCCGGCATGAAATCGGCGAAGCCGGTGACGAAGACCGTCTTCACCGAAGTCTCGCCGCGGACCTTGCGCAGCACCGGCAGCAGCGCATCGAGGCAGATGACGACTTCGGCGCCGGTGTCGTTGAGCTCATAGGCGAGCTCCGCCTCGCGGAAGAGCGGATTCACCGGCACATGCACGCAACCACGCTTCAGGATGCCGAAGAAGGCGATCATGAATTGCGGGCAGTTGGGCAGGAAGACCGCGATCCGGTCGCCATGGCGCACGCCATGCTCGTTGAGCAGTGCGGCGAAGCGCTCGCTCAACCGATCGAGCTCGGCATAGCTGATCTCCCGGCCGTAGAAGATGCAGGCCGGCTTTTCCGGCTGGCGCCGCGCCCATTCCCGGAGATGCTCGCTGATCGCGATCTCGCCGAGCGGATAATGCGGCTTTCGCGGCAATTCGGGCGGCCAGGCCTTGTCCCAGAGGGCATGCAACCCAGCCAGATAGGCGGCTTCCTGCAACTGCAAACCCGTCTCCTCCCGCTCTGCCCTGGCGCCATCTGCGGAGCGCTGCGACGGCCCCGAGAAGAATCGATCTTTCGGGGCACCGCAAGTGCACAGGCGCCCGGCGCTACGGTGCGTTCACTTGCCAAGAACGAGATTGGGCAGCCAGGTCGTCAGCGGCGGCCAGAGCGTGACCGCGATGAGCACGGCGAGCAGGGGAAGCAGCCAGGGCACGATCGCCCGCGACATCGCCTCGAACGAGATCTTGGCGATCTTCGAGGTTACGAAGAGCACCACCCCGACCGGCGGCGTGATCGTGCCGATCATCAGGTTGAGCACGAAGATCAGGCCGAACTGGATGGGATCGATACCGAACTGCGCGGCCGCCGGCGTCAGGATCGGGATCAGGATCAGCATCGCCGCCAGCGCTTCCATGAAGCAGCCGACGAAGAGCAGCAGCAGATTGACGATCAGGAGGAAGACCAGCGGATTGCCGGCGAGGTCGACCAGCATCGGCCCGACCGTCTGCGGGATGCGCGAGATCGACAGGCACCAGCCGAGCGCCGCCGCCGTCATCACCAGCGCCAGCACGACGCCGGTCGTCTCGACCGTCTGCACGACGAGCTCCGGCAGTTCGTTCAGCGAGAAGCTGTTGTAGACGAAAAGACCGAGCACGATCGCATAGGCGGTCGCGACCGCCGCCGCCTCTGTCGGCGTGAAGATGCCGAGCATCATGCCGCCGAACAGGATGACCGGCGTCATCAGCGCCCAATGCGCCTCCTTATAGGCAATCCAGAGCTGCGCCGTGCCAGGGAAGGGATGGCGCGGCAGGTCGCGCTTCTTGGCGACATGCACGACCATCGCCATCAGCGCGCCGGCCATCAGCAGGCCGGGGATGACCCCGGCAAGGAAGAGCCCGCCGATCGAGACGTCGGCAGAGACCCCATAGATCACCATCGGCAGCGAGGGCGGGATGATCGGCCCGATCGTCGCCGAAGCCGCGGTGATCGCCGCTGCCGTCTCGGGATCGTAGCCCTCATCCTGCATCGCCTTGATCTCGAGCGTGCCGACGCCGCCGGCATCGGCCACCGCCGAGCCCGACATGCCGGCAAAGATCACGCTGGCGAGGATGTTGGCGTGGCAGAGCCCGCCACGCAGCCAGCCGACGCAGGCGGTGGCGAAGGCGAAGATCCGGTCGGTGATCCCCGCCGAATTCATGATGTTGCCCATCAGGATGAAGAGCGGCGCCGCCAGCAGCGGGAAGGAATTGGCGGATTGCGCGATCTTCTGCGGCACGATGCCGAGCGGGAAGCCGCCGAGAAAGGCAAAGGCGATCGCCGCCAGCCCCATCGAGACGAAGAGCGGCACGCCGAGCAGGAGCGCGGCGAACCAGACCGGCAGGATCTGCAGCATCAGCGTGCTCATAGCGGCTGCGTCCCCGGCTCGACGGCTTCGATCTTGCGGCCGGCGACGACGTCGCCGATCTCGGCCAGCGCCTGCAGGATCAGGGCTAGGCCGGCGAGCGGCATCACCACGTAGAGCGCCGCGCTGCTCACCGGCAGCGCGATCGATTCGACATCCCAGTTCCGCTCGATCAGCCCGAAGGAATAGCGGACAAGGACCGCCGCGAAGACGATGATCGCCACCTGCGTCGCGACCTCGAGCACCCGCCCGGCCGGCCTCGGCAGGCGGTCGGCGAAAATGGTGATCCGGATATGCGAGCGCCGTCTCGCCGCGATGATCCAGCCGACGAAGCCGGTCCAGACCAGAAGATACTGGGCGAGCTCATCCGTCCAGGCCAGCGGCGCGTTGAGCTGGCGCGAGGCGACCCCGAGCAGCACTGCGACGAGCAGCGAAAGCAGCAGGGCGACGGCGGCGGCGCGCACCAGCCGGTCAGTGAGAGCGACGAGGGATTTCATTGGCGTCCGTCTCAAGGGCGCGGGGAACCCCTCTCCTGGAAGGAGAGGGGCAGGGGTGAGCTGTTCGGAGCGGAAACGTTGGCATGAACCCAATCGCGCGGTGAGGGCTCGCGGCACTGGTCGAACCGCCTACACCTCACCCTGCCCTCTCCTTCCAGGAGAGGGTTCCCCGCGCCCGTATCGGCCATCTTTGAGTCCTACAGCGCCGCGAGTGCGTCCCAGGTGCCCTTGCCCCATTTGCCCTCGAACTGCTTCGGCAAGCTCGCCAGCACCGGCTTGCTGAAGCTCTCCAGATCGGGCTCGGTGACGGTCATGCCCGCCGCCTTCAGCGTCGCGACGAGGCTACCCTCTTGGCTGGCGAGCTCGGCATCCTGCCAGGCGACGCCATTGGCGATGGCAGCTTCGAGGATCGTCCGGTCGGCTTCCTTCAACCCCTTCCAGAAATCCTGGTTCACGATGATCAGGCGCGGGGTGATGATGTGGCCGGTCAGGATCAAGTGCTTCTGCACCTCCTGCAATTTGGCGCTGTGGATCGTCGGCAGCGGGTTCTCCTGGCCATCGACCGCGCCCTGGCTCAGCGCCAGGTAGAGTTCGTTGAAGTTGACCGGCGTCGCCTTGGCGCCCCAGGCCTCGACCATGGCCCGGAACGTGTCGACCGGCGGCACGCGCAGCTTCAGGCCGGCGACATCGGCGGCGCTCTTCACCGCTTTTGAGCCGGTGGTCAGGTGGCGCTTGCCGTAATAGGTCACCGCCGCCATGCGCATGCCGCGCTTCTTGGCGAGCTCGTCGTTCATCTGGGCGAAGATCGGCGCCTTGGCGACCTTGGCCATATGGGCGGGATCGCGCCAGAGATAGGGCGCCTCGATCACCGAGAGCTGCGGCAGGAAGGAGCCGAGCGCGGCGGCGCCGTCCGTGGTCATGGTCAGCGCGCCCGAAGCGACCGATTCCATCATGTCCTTGCCGGAGCCGAGCTGGCCGGCCGGGAAGGACTGAATGTCGACGCGACCCGCGGTCTTCTCCTTCACCTCCTTGGCGATGCGGTCGACCATCTGCACCTGCGGATGGGTCGTCGGCAGCATCTCGCCCCAGCGCAGCACGGTCGCCTGGGCCCGCAGCACGCTCGGCATCGCGATCGCGGCGCCGGCCGCGGCCGAGCCGGCGAGAAAGCCACGCTTGGTCAGCTTCGTCATGATTGTCCTCCTCCCTGTGTGACGCTTGCGCTCTCCTTCACTCCCTCATCCCGAGGAGCGATCTTGAGATCGCGTCTCGAAGGATGAGGGTTTGGAGATCGAGCGCCTTGGTCTTCTCCCTCAGAACGGCCGGTTTCCGGCTCGATTATGGGTCTCAGTAGCTCATCGCCCGGGTGCGGGCGTTGTTGATGTGCTCGCTCATCGCCGCGGCGGCCGCCTCCGGATCGCGCGTCTCGATCGCCGCGATGATCTTCAGATGGTCCTGCATCACCGGCACGATGATGCTGTTGTGGATGCGCGTCTCGTATTGCCGGATCAGCCTGATCTTCAGCCAGGTGACGCGGAAAGCCTGACTGACGATGTCGTTGTCGAGGTGATCGATGATCGCCTCGTGCATCAGCCGGTCGACATCCTCGGCCTCCTCGATCAGCGCCTGACCTTCCTCTCCGGCCTCGGCGCGCCGTACGATCGCCTCGTGACGCTCGCGCTGCTCGGCTATCTCCGCGTCGCTGGCATTGCGGGCATAGGCCGCCGTCGCCTCCTTTTCGAGGAAGAGCCGGAACTGGAAGGCATTGCGGATCAGGTTGAGGTCGACATGGGCGACCTGCATGCCGCGCTGCGGCACGGTCTTGATCAGCCCTTCCGCTTCCAGCCGCGGGATGAGCTCGCGGATGGCGCCGAGCGGGAAGCCCGTCATTGCGACGAGCTCGCGCTGGGTGACGAACTGGCCCGGCTTGATCTCGCGGGCGAGCAGCCGCTCGGTGAAGCTGGCATAGGCCCGCTCCCTGAGCTTCAGCGGCTCGCCTTCGCGTTCAGGCTCGGACTGGCTCATCTCGTCCCCTTTCAGGCCGCCTTGGCGCGTGTAATCTGGTCGAAGGCCGCGAAGAGCCGCTTGCGCTGGCTCTCGTCGAGCGCAACCAGCGGCGCCCGCATCGCGCCATAGCCGGCATCGCCATGCAGATGGCCGACCAGCGCCTTCACCGCCGGCAGCACCGGATAGGAACAGATCTCGTCGACCAGCGCGTTCACCACCGGGTTCTCGATGCCGTCATAGACCAGGGGCCGGAGCAGCTGCGGCACGAGGTTGGCGACGCCGCAGATCGAGCCCTGCGCGCCGGCCCGCACCGCCCGCGCCAGCAGGCGCTCGTCGCCGACCAGGATGGCGAGCTCGCCATGCGCCTTCAGGAAGGCCTCGGTCGTCGGATAGTCGCAGGAGGAATCCTTGACGCCGGTGACGACGCCCGGAAACGCCTTCTTCAGCCGCTCGACCAGGCCGACCGAGATGTTGACCGCCGTCACCGAGGGGATGTGGTAGAGGATGGTGTTGCGCGCCGACGGGCCGAGCTTCTCGAAGAACTGCGAGAACCAGGCATAGAGCCCCTCGTCGCTGACACCCTTGAAGTAGAAGGGCGGCGCGACCAGCAATCCCTTCGCGCCGATGCTTAGCGCCGTCTGCGCCTGCTCGACCGCCTCGTGCAGCGAGGCGGCGGCGATGCCGGCATAGATCTGCCGGGCGGGGTCAATGCCGGCGCCGACCAGCGCGCCCAGCATCGCGGTGCGGGCCGGGGCGCCGAGCGCCGCGCCCTCTCCGGTCGTGCCGAACAGGGTGACGCTGTCGCATCCATTGGCCAGCACGTACCTGGCATGGTGCACCAGCCGCGGCAGGTCGACGGCGCCGCCCTCCCGCATCGGCGTGGTGATGGCGCAGGAGAGGCCGAAGCGGTTGGGGTCGAGGGCCATGGAGATCATCTTTCCCAGAGCTTGTTAAACTGACATGTTAGACAAAGGTTAGCGCGCAGACAGACCGGCGGCAAGCGGATCAGCCATCCTTGAGCCCTCCGGCGGAGAGGCCGGCGACGATCTCGCGCTGGGCGAGCACGGTCAGCAGCAGCACCGGCAGCGTCACCAGGAGCGCGGCGGCCGCGAGAGGTCCCCAGGAGATCTGCTCGAAGGTCAGCGAGTTGTAGACGGCCGAGGGCAGCGTCCGGCTCGCCTTGCCGCCCAGCACCACCGAGAAGATGAAATTGTTCCAGGAGAAGATGAAGGCGAGGATGCCGCCGACGACGATGCCGGGCCGGGCCAGCGGCAGGGCGACATGGCGGAAGGCCTGCCAGGTCGTGGCACCGTCGATGCGCGCCGCGTCCTCGAGTTCCATGGGCACGTTCTCGAAATACCCGATCATGATCCAGACGATGATCGGGATGGTGATGACCAGATGCGTGATCACCAGCGCGGTGATCGTGCCGACCAGCCCGGTGATCTGGAACAGCAGGAAGAGCGGGATCAGATAGGACAGCGCCGGCGTCATCCTCGCGATCAGGATCAGGATCGCGAATTTGGTCGCCTTGCCACGTGCGATGCCGTAGCCGGCCGGCACGCCGACGGCGAGGCCGACCAGCACCGCCCCGCCCGTAACCAGGATCGAGTTCCAGAGATAGAGCGCGAAATTGTTCTTCTCGAACACGTCGAGATAGTTCGCCAGTGTCGGCGGGTTCGGGATGAAGACCGGCGGGAAGGCGGTGTTGTCGAGCTCGTTCTTCAGCGAGAGCGAGATCATCCAGAGGAAGACCAGCACCGCCGGCGAGACCAGCACGAAGACCGAGGCGTAGAAGCCGAGCTTCTTGGCGAGCCGCTGCATCACGCGTTCCACTTCGACTTCTGGCGCGCATAGAGCAGCAGGAGCGAGAGCATGATGATGATCACGAAGAAGATCACCACCACGGCCGAGGCGTAGCCGATCTTGTAGAACTGGAAGGCCTGTAGGTAGAGGAAGATGTTGAGCGTCTCGGACGCCGTGCCCGGCCCGCCCTGGGTGATCACGAAGATCGTGTCGAAGGCCTTCAGCGCATCGATGGTGCGGATCACGATCGCCACCATGATGAAGGGCCAGACCAGCGGCAGCGTAATGTGGCGGAACATGTGCCAGTCATTGGCACCGTCGATCAGCGCCGACTCGTAGGGCTCCCGCGGCAGCCCGGCGAGCCCGCCGAGCACGATCAGCATCACCAGCGGCGTCCAGTGCCAGACCTCGACCAGGACCAGCGTCGGGATCACGGTGCTGGGCGAATAGACCCAGGGCTGCGGGCCGATACCGACCAGCGAGAGCAGATAGTTCAACACCCCGAGCTGCGGGTGGAACATCATCGTCCAGACCAGCGCCACCGCGACCGGCGTCGCCATCATCGGCATGACGAAGATGGTGCGCAGCAGGCCGCGGAACGGGAATTCGCGATGGAAGACCAGCGCCGCGGCGGTGCCGAAGACGATCGGCAGCACCACGGCCAGCACCGTGAAATAGAAGGTGTGCCCCATCGATTCGATGAAGCGCGGATCGCGCAGCAGCTCGGCATAGTTCTGCAGGCCGACGAATTCCGGCCCGCCACCGATCTTCCAGTCCTGGCTCGACATGTAGAGCGTGAACAGCCAGGGAAAGACGATCACGCTGGCGACGATCAGCACCGCCGGCAACGAGAACAGCCAGTAGCGCGGCGTGAAATCCTTCGAATCCGCTGGAGATGGCGGCGCCGAATTCGCGAGGCCGGAGGCTGGCAAGGTGGTGCTGGTCATCTGCTGCTCTGGAAACTCACGCCGTCATGCTCGCCCTTGTGGCGAGCATCCACGTCTTGAACGTCGCGCCGGGGGAAGACGTGGATGGTCGGGACAAGCCCGACCATGACGCGTCCAGCGGCCAGTCGCCGTCGCCTCAGCCCTGCTCGCTCTTCGCCAGCACCGGCGCGAAGGCCTCGGTCGCCTTCTTCAGCTCGGTCGCGACATCCGCCCCGCCGATCATATTGGTCAGGCCAACGCCGAAGACGTCGCGGAACTCGGTAACCGGGACGATCTGCGGCAGGGCGGCGCGGGCGATCTTCGCCGACTGCAGCAGGCAGTCGAAATACTGCTTGCCGAATTTCGAGGACTCGATCGTCGCCTTGTCGAGATAGGCCGAGGAACGGGCCGGCGCGCCGGCACCCGCCTTCAGCATGGCGAGCTGCTGGGCCTTGTTGGTGATGAACTGGATGTAGAGCCAGGCGGCTTCCTTCTTGGCGGAACCGCGCGAGATGCCGATGCCGTCGCCGAACATGCCGGCATGATGCGCCTTCGGACCCGGCGGGGTGACGCCATAGCCGACCTTGCCGACGATGCGCGACTTCGAAGGATCCTCGAGCGGGGTCGCGAAGCCGATACCGTCGAGCCACATCGCGGCGCGGCCCTGCATGAAGGTGGTCTGGCATTCGTTCCAGTTGAAGCCGACCGAACCGACGGGACCGGTGTCCTTGTTGAGCTTCTTGTAGAGCTCGCCGGCCCAGATCGCCTCCGGACCATCGGTCTGCAGCTTGCCGTCGGCCGAGGTGGTCTCGACGCCCTGGCCGAGCAGCAGGCAGGCCCAGACCGGAACGTTCGCGTTCTTCAGCCCGCGCGAGACGAAGCCGGCGACGCCCTTGGCCGGGTCGTGCAGCTTGGCGGCAGCGACCGCCATCTCGTCCATGCTCTTCGGGAAGGCGACACCCTTCGCGTCGAAGAGCTCCTTGTTGTAGTAGACCATCCAGTAGTCGACGAAATAGGGCAGCGTATCGAGCGCCCCGTCGGCCTGACGGGCATAGGCCACGGCGCCGGCGCCGAAATCCTCGAAATTGAAGTCGGGCGAGGTCAGCGAGGCGTCCTTGATGAAGGGCGAGAGATCGGCGAACCATTTGCCCTTGGCCGCCATGCGCTTTTGCACATGCAGCGAGATCGCGCTGACGTCGAAGCTCGGCTTGCCCGAGGCGAACTCGATCACCGCCTTCTGGCGCTGCTGCTGCTCCGGCACCTGCTCGGAGGAAACCTTGATCCCGGTGAGCTCGGTGAACTCCTTCTCCGCGGCCTGGAACAGGTCCGAACGCGGGTTCTTGACCAGCAGAACGTCGATCGACTGGCCGGAAAAGCGCTTCCAGTTGAAGGCGGCCTGGGCGTGCGCCTCGCGCAGCACCAGCGGCGAGGCGACCGCACTGGTCGCGCCGAGCGCGGCGGCGCCGCGCAGCAGGCCACGCCGCGTCGGCTTCAGAATGCTGTCGGTCATGATCGTCCTCCCTGTCGATATGAGAAGGCCGCTCCGGGCCCTTTGATCCGATGCCGGCAGGCCGCACCCGCGAAGGGCGGCCCGTGCCGAGGCGGCGACGCTAATCCTGTTCAAACGCGGTTGCAAGCTGACATGTTGGCGTGCACATAGTGTTGAACCTCCAGCGCGGCCTCACGCCAATGACAGCATCGATGCTCCCCTCGAGACCGCTCGGCCGCTCCGGACTGACACCGAGCACACTCGGCTTCGGCGGCGCCCCGCTCGGCGATCTCTATGCCCATCTCGACGAGGCCACCGCCATCGCGACGGTCGAGGCAGCGCTCGCCGTCGGCGTCAGCCTGATCGACACCTCGCCCCTCTACGGACACGGCCTGTCGGAGCACCGCATCGGCGCGGCGCTGCGCCGCTCGGACAGGAAGGACGTCATCATCTCGACCAAGGTCGGCCGCGTGGCGGAGCCTTTCGCCGGGCGCGGCGACGGCTCGGGCTATCTCGGCGGCCTGCCGCACGGCCTGCGCTTCGACTACTCCCATGACGGAGCCATGCGCTCACTCGAACAGTCGGCGCTGCGCCTTGGCGTCGACCATCTCGACATCGTCCTGATCCATGACGTCGATGTCTGGACCCATGGCGCCGACCGGATCGAGGCGCGCTTCGCCGAAGCCATGGACGGCGCCTATCGCGCCCTCGACCGGCTGCGCTCCGCCGGCGCCGTCAAGGCGATCGGCGTCGGCGTCAACGAAGCCGAAATGTGCGAGCGCTTCGCTCGCGCCGGCGATTTCGACACCATGCTGCTCGCCGGGCGCTATTCGCTGCTGGAACAGCCGGCGCTCGCCTCCTTCATGCCGCTCGCTTTGGAAAAAGGCATCGGCCTGCTGCTCGGCGGCGTCTTCAATTCCGGCATCCTCGCCACAGGGCCTGTCGTCGGCGCCCGCTATAATTATCGTCCGGCCCCGCCCGAGATCTGCGCGCGCGTCGCCGCGATCGAAGCCGTCTGCATCCGTCATGGCGTGCCCTTGCGTCGCGCCGCCCTGCAGTTCCCGCTCGGCCATGCCGCGGTTTCGAGCCTGGTGATGGGCGCCGTCAAGCCCAGCGAGGTCGCAGACCAGCTCGCCGAGCTTTCCGCTCCCATCCCCCCTTCCCTCTGGCTCGAGCTGAAGGCCGAAGGCCTGCTCGGCGCCGATGTCCCGGTTCCGGGGTGACGCCATGCGGATCGACGCGCATCAGCATTTCTGGAGCCTCGCCCGCGGCGATTATGGCTGGCTGACCCCGGCGCTCGGCGTGATCCATCGCGATTTCGGCCCGGACGACCTCGAGCCGCTGCTGGCCCGCCACGGCATCTGCCGCACCATCCTGGTCCAGGCAGCGCCAACCGAGGCCGAGACGGCCTATCTGCTCGATCTTGCCGCGAGCACCCCCTTCGTCGCCGGCGTGGTCGGCTGGACCGATTTCGACGTCGGCAATGGCGCTGAGCGCATCGCAGAGCTTGCGGGCAACCGTCTGCTCGTCGGTCTGCGGCCCATGGTGCACGACATCGCCGATGATCGCTGGCTGGCACGCCCCGCCCTGGCGCCGGCCTTTCATGCCATGGCGGAACAGGGTCTCGTCTTCGACGCGCTGCTGAAGCCCCGCCATATCGCGCCGATGCTCGACATGCTCCAGCGACAGCCTGACCTCGCCTGCATCATCGACCACGGCGCCAAACCCGATCTGGCGCGCGGCGAGCTTTCCGCCTGGCGCGAGGGCATGACGGCGCTCGCCGCGCATAAAAATGTCTTCTGCAAGCTCTCGGGGCTCGTCACCGAAGCACGCGCCGACTGGACGTTGGCGACGCTCCGGCCGGCCTTCGAGCATCTGCTCGGCGCCTTCGGGCCCGAACGCCTGATCTGGGGCAGCGACTGGCCGGTGGTGACGCTGCGGGCGAGCTATGCGCAATGGTTCGGCGCCACGGATGCCCTGCTCGCCACCCTGCCGAACGCAGAGCGCGAAGCCATCCTCGGCGGCAATGCCCGCCGGCTCTATATCTCGCAGCGCGGACGCAACTGAGATGCTCAGGAACCTCGATCCGGTCCTCTCCGCCGATCTGCTCTGGGTGCTCGCCGCCATGGGCCATGGCGACGATCTCGCTCTGGTCGACGCCAATCATCCGGCCGAGACGATAGCGCGCGCCACCACGAGCGGCCGGCTGGTCCGCCTGCCCGGTCTCACCATGGCACGAGCGGCGCGCGCCATTCTTTCGGTGCTGCCGATCGACGATTTCGAGCCCGAACCGGTACGCCGCATGCTGGTCGTCGGCGATCCCGCGGCGCTTCCCGAGGTGCAGGCCCAGGTGCAGGCGGAACTCGACCGCGCCAACGAAAAGGCTATGCCGCTCGTCGGAATCGACCGCTTCGCCTTCTACGAAGCGGCCAAGTCCGCCTTCGCCGTGGTCCAGGTCGGCGATCCCCGCCCCTATGGCTGCTTTCTTCTGCGCAAGGGCGTGATCGCCGGCCCGCCCGGCTAGCGCTGCGACGTTCTGATTCTTCCGGCGTCCCCGAGGCGCTTGTCTGGCTTTTTAATATGCATTTACAATACATCTTTTGTCGCCTAGAAATCTGGCCTTCGGACCTCTTTCAGGGCTGCTGCAATGGTCGACCGAGCCGTATCCCGCGCCCCGACGGGCGCTCCCGCCACCGCCGCGCGCGCCGGGGGCGACAGCTCCCATGGCCAGGGTGACAGCACCCTGGTCCCGATGCTGATCAGCGGCCTGGTCCTGGTCGTCATCGCCATGATCGGGGTGATGATCTTCGTCTGAGAGCAGGCGAAGGGTGGCTCCACGCCGATACCCAGACAAGCGCACCGGGAGCGCCGGCGTGATCGCGTGAGGCTGTGACCATGTCGGCGCCCGCCGACGCCTGCCTTCGCGATAGCGAGGCGGATGGTACGACGAAACGGAGCGAAGTCGAACCTGCGCGATGGGTTGGTGGGCGGCATCGCGCCAAGAAAGATGGTGCCCCTGGCCGGGATCGAACCAGCACTCCTTGCGGAACTCGATTTTGAGTCGAGCGCGTCTACCAATTCCGCCACAGGGGCCCCTTGCGGGCGGCGCGGACTATAACTGTCGATCCGGCCCGGTCAATCTCGCGTGAGCGGCTTTTTTCACTCCAGCCCGGCATGGACGGCGCCGGCGCAGCCGGATAGCTAGAAGCGCATCGCCTCCGGCAGGTTCAGCGCCGGATGCGCCGTCATCGTCAGAGGGCCGCAGCATGGCTTCCGCGAACACGCCACCCGCTGCCGCCCTGCCGCCGGAACGGCGCGGCGCCTTCCAGCGCCTCTATCTCTGGACCTTGTCGCTCGCCGCACGCCCGGCCGCCCAGCTCTGGCTCGCCGTGGTCGCCTTCGTCGAGAGCTCCTTCTTCCTGATCCCGGCCGATGTCCTGTTCGTGCCGATGGCGCTGGCCGACCCACGCAAGGCCTATCGCTACGCCCTGGTCGCGACCGCATTCTCGACGCTCGGCGGCATCGCCGGCTACGGCCTCGGCTATTTCGCCTTCGATGCGCTCGCTCGGCCGGTCCTCGCCTTCTATGGCAAGCTCGCCGCCTTCGAGGCGCTGCGCGCCTGCGCCGGGCCGGACACCACTCTGCTGCTGCTGACCACTTCCGGCCTCGCACATCTGCCGCCGATCAAGGTGGTGACGATACTCGCCGGCGCCGTGCAGGTCGGGCTCGGCTTCTTCGTCATCTCCTGCGTGCTCGCCCGCGGCGCCCGCTTCTTCGCCCTCGCCTACCTGCTGCGTCGCCATGGCCCGGCGATCCGCCATTTCATCGAGCGACGCCTCAAGCTGATCGCCCTTGGCGGCGCTGCCCTGCTGATCCTGCTCTATTTCGGCCTCAAGCTGCTGACAGGCTCCGGCCAACTCTTTTCCTGCTGAGCGACACATGACCTCCACGCCTCTCACCGACCTCTTCGCAAAGCCGCGCCGCGTCATCGCCCTGATCGGCCTCGCCAGCCTCGCGCTGATCGCCGGTGCCTGGTTCTTCGAGCTCGTCGTGCTGCTGCGGCCCTGCAAGCTCTGCCTCGAGCAGCGCGTCCCACATTACGCCGCGATCGGGCTTGCCGCCGTCGCGCTGCTGCTCGCCCGCTCGCGCCTCAGTCAGCTCGTGGCCCTTGCCGCCCTCGCTCTGCTGATGGCCTGGAGCACCGGGCTCGGCATCTACCATTCCGGCGTCGAATGGGGCTGGTTCGCCGGCCCGAACGATTGCGGCGGCGCGGTCGCGCCCGCCGCATCCGGCATGCAGGACTTCATGAAGCAGTTGCAGACGGTCCGCGTCGTCTCCTGCACCGAGGCGGCCTGGCGCTTCCTCGGCCTCTCGCTCGCCGGCTGGAATGCTCTCGCCTCGCTCGGGCTGCTTATCGCAGCACTGCTGGGATTGAAGAGCGCAGCGAGAGTGGCTGGCGGTTCGCCAGCGTGAATCCATTGGCGTAACGGCCGAGAACCGGAGCGCAGCGGACTGATGTCCGTGAGCACCGGAAGCGCGGGCGGTCGCGTCAAGCGGCCGCGCTGGTAGAACCGAGAGCCACTCTCAGGGTTCGAGCTCGGAATCCCAGTAGAGATAATCGAGCCAGCTCTCGTGCAGATAGTTCGGCGGGAAGAGCTTGCCGTTGCGGTGCAGATCGTTGATCGACGGCGCGAAGGGCTTCTGCATCGGGATCATGCCGACGGTGTTCGGCATCTTGTCGCCCTTGCGCAGATTGCAGGGCGAGCAGGCTGCGACGACGTTCTCCCAGGTCGTCAGCCCGCCCTTGGAGCGCGGAATGACATGGTCGAAGGTCAGTTCCTCGCGCCCCAGGCAGTACTGGCAGGCGAAACGGTCGCGCAGGAAGACGTTGAAGCGGGTGAAGGCGGGGGTACGCGAGGGCTTGATATAGGTCTTGAGCGAAACCACCGAGGGCAGCTTCATGTTGAAGCTCGGGCTGCGCACCACGGTATCGTATTCGGAGACGATGTTGACCCGGTCCATGAAGACCGCCTTGATCGCGTCCTGCCAGCTCCACAACGACAGGGGGTAGTAGCTCAGCGGCCTGAAATCCGCGTTGAGCACCAAAGCCGGACAGCCATCCGGCGAAGCCATCGGATGCATTACATGCGCCGTCACCCGTATCGCGCCTCCGCTTAATCGAGCCGGACGAATCCCGTAGCCCGATAATGTAAGCGCGAGACGACAGGATTGTGAAGCGGCGATGTTGCGGCGCGAATGGGAAACGGGATTTAGGACACCAGCCGGGGCGACGCGGACGCCACCGATCTTCCGTGATGCAGGCCGGAGCGCAGCCTAGCGCCGGAATCCATCATAGGCACAGGCGCTCTACGATGGTTTCCGGAGCGCGCGCCTTCGGCGCCTTGTCCCGAATGTCGGTGACCGTGAGGGGCGCCTGCGCGCCCTAGCGGGTCGGGACCGGCTTCTCGCCGCGATAATCGTAGAAGCCGCGCTTGGTCTTGCGACCGAGCCAGCCGGCCTCGACATATTTCACCAGCAGCGGGCAGGGCCGATACTTGGAATCGGCCAGCCCGTCATGGAGCACCTGCATCACCGAGAGGCAGGTGTCGAGGCCGATGAAGTCGGCGAGCTGGAGCGGCCCCATCGGGTGATTGGCGCCGAGCCGCATCGCGGTGTCGATGGCCTCGACCGAGCCGACGCCCTCATAGAGCGTGTAGACGGCCTCGTTGATCATCGGCAGCAGGATGCGGTTGACGATGAAGGCCGGGAAATCCTCGGAGACCGAGGCCGTCTTGTGCAGACGGGCGACGAAGTCCTTGGCGAGCTCGAAAGTGTGATCGTCGGTCGCGATGCCGCGGATCAGCTCTACGAGCTGCATCAGCGGCACCGGGTTCATGAAATGTATGCCGATGAAGCGCTCCGGCCGGTCGGTCGCCGCCGCAAGGCGGGTGATCGAGATCGAGGAGGTGTTCGAGGCGAGCAGCGCGTCGGGCCGCAGATAGGGGCAGACCGCGGTGAAGATCTTGCGCTTGATCTCCTCGCTCTCGGTCGCAGCCTCGATCACCAGGTCGCAGGCGCTCAAGCCTTCGAGAGACGGCGCCGCGGAAATCCGCGACATGGCGTCGCGCCGGATCTCGTCGGCGATGGCGCCCTTCGAGACCTGGCGGGCCATGTTGCCGTCGATCGTCGCCAGCGCCGCCTTGATGCGGTCCTCGGCGATATCGTGCAGCTTGACCTCGAACCCGGCCACAGACGCCACATGGGCGATGCCGTTGCCCATCTGCCCGGCACCGATGATGCCGATCGTCCTGATCTCTTGGTCCATGTGACGCTTCTGTTTCCCGGTGGCTGGAGCCGGATGCCTTTCAGGGGAAGCGCACTGCGTTCCCACCTCGAGACATCCCGTCTCCCGACATGACGTTAGGGCGGAATGCGAAAAACCGGCCCCCGCTTTTTCGCATTCCGCTCTGGCGCGGGCCGCATCGCTGCGACCCGCGAGGTTTCGGCTTACTTGCCGATCTTGGCGAGCTCGGCCTCGAGCTCGGGCATGATCGTGAAGAGATCGCCGACCAGGCCGTAATCGGCGACCTGGAAGATCGGCGCTTCCTCGTCCTTGTTGATCGCGACGATCACCTTGGAGTCCTTCATGCCGGCGAGATGCTGGATCGCGCCGGAGATGCCGACCGCGACATAGAGGTCGGGCGCCACGACCTTGCCGGTCTGGCCGACCTGCCAGTCGTTCGGGGCATAGCCGGCATCGACCGCGGCGCGCGAGGCGCCCATGGCAGCACCGAGCTTGTCAGCGACCGGCTCGATCACCTTGCCGAAATTCTCCGCCGAGGCGAGCGCACGCCCGCCCGAGACGATGATCTTGGCCGAGGCGAGCTCCGGACGGTCGGACTTGGCGACCTCCTCGCCCTTGAAGCTCGAAATGCCGGTGTCGGCCACGACAGCGACGCTCTCGATCGGCGCGTTCGCCGAACCGTCGCCGGCCGCCTGGAAGGAGGCGCCGCGCACGGTGATGACCTTCTTGGCATCGCCCGACTGAACGGTCTGGATGGCGTTTCCGGCATAGATCGGCCGCTCGAAGGTATCGGCCGAGACGACCTTGGTCACCTCGGAGATCTGCATCACGTCGAGCAGGGCGGCGACGCGCGGCATCACGTTCTTACCGGTCGTGGTGCCCGGCGCGACCAGCGCGTCATAGGCGCCGGCGAGCGAGACGATCAGCGCCGCCAGCGGCTCGGCGAGGCGGTGCTCATAGGACGCGTCCTCGGCATGCAGCACCTTCTCGACACCGTCGAGCTTGGCGGCAGCTTCAGCGACGGCCTTGGCGTTGTGGCCGGCGACCAGGACATGCACGGGCGCGCCGAGCGCCTTGGCGGCAGTCAGGGCCTTGCGGGTCGCCTCGTTGAGGGTCTTGTTGTCGTGCTTGGCGAGCAGCAGCGTCGTCATGGTTCAGAGCACTCCCGCTTCGTTCTTCAGCTTGGAGACAAGTTCGGCAGCGGAGGAGACCTTGACGCCGGCCGAGCGGCTCGGCGGCTCCGCGGTCTTCAGCACGGTCAGGCGCGGCGCGACATCGACGCCGAGCGTCTCCGCCGTGGTCTCGTCGAGCGGCTTCTTCTTCGCCTTCATGATGTTCGGCAGCGAGGCGTAGCGCGGCTCGTTCAGGCGCAGATCGGTGGTGACGATCGCCGGCAGCTTCAGCCCGACGGTCTGCAGGCCGCCATCGACCTCGCGGGTGACGTCGACCGAGCCGTCGCCGACCGCGACCTTGGAGGCGAAGGTGCCCTGTGGCCAGCCGAGCAGCGCCGCCAGCATCTGGCCGGTCTGGTTGGCGTCGTCGTCGATCGCCTGCTTGCCGAGGATCACCAGGCCGGGATTCTCCTGCTCGACCAGCTTCTTCAGGATCTTGGCGACGGCGAGCGGCTCGACCGTACCCTCGACCTTGACCAGGATGCCGCGATCGGCGCCCATGGCGAGGCCGGTGCGGATCGTCTCCGCCGCCTGCGCCGGGCCGATCGAGACCACGACGACCTCGGTCGCCTTGCCGGCTTCCTTCAGCCGCAGAGCCTCCTCGACGGCGATCTCGTCGAAGGGGTTCATCGACATCTTCACATTGGCCAGCTCGACGCCCGAGCCGTCCGCCTTCACGCGGATCTTCACGTTGTAGTCGACGACCCGCTTGACAGGCACGAGAATCTTCATGGGCGCTTCACCGTTCGGGAGAGATGGACCGTGACCCGGTGCCGAACGAAATCGCGGCAGTTCGGCATCGCGGCCCGCGGCTGGAATGCGCGGGGACCGTAGCGACGGGAATTTGCCGTTGTCAACGGCGTGAAGGTCGCGCCGGGCTCAGGCCGGGCGCCCGAACAGCGTTTGACCGCGCCGGATCAGGAACGGCGTCAGCGCCGCGCCAGCCCCCAGCCCGCCGAGATGCGCCCACCAGCCGACAGCGCCCTGCTGGTCGAACAGCGCCGAAAGCAGCTGGAACAGGATCCAGGCGCCGAGCGCGTACATCGCCGGGATACGGATCGGAATCCACTTGAAAGCGAGCCCCCAGACGCGCACGCGCGGGTAGAGCATCAGATAGGAGGCGATCACGCCCGAGATCGCACCGGAGGCGCCGACCAGCGGCTGTTCCGAGTCGGGATTCATCAGCGCGTGCAGCAGCGCCCCGGCGATGCCGCAGAGCATGAAGAAGACGAGGAAGCGCAGATGGCCCATCGCATCCTCGACATTATCCCCGAAAACCCAGAGGAACAGCATATTGCCGACGAGATGGGCGAAACTGGCATGCAGCAGGATGCCGGTCATCAGCGTCAGCCAGGGCGGCGCCTTGAACAACTCAGGCGGCAATTGCGCCTCGCCGAACAGCACCGCCGGAATCGTGCCGAACCCGGCGAGAACCGCGATCTCGCTCGCCTCGCTGGTCCAGTGCATCAGCACGAGCCGCAGCAGGATGCAGATCGCGATCAGCGCATAGGTGACATAGGCGACGCGGATGAAGCGCATCGGCACGCCGTCATGCAGCGGCACGAACATCGGTTCAGCGGTTCTGCCCGGGCGTCCAGAGCACGTCGCCCCCCGCCCTGGCGTTGAGATAGCGGGAGGCAACGAAGAGGAAGTCCGAAAGCCGGTTGATGAATTTCAGCGCCGGCTTCGCCACGCTCTCGCCCTCGATGCCGGCGAGCTCGACCATCAGCCGCTCCGCCCGCCGGCTGACCGTGCGCGCGAGATGAAGGTGGGCGGCGGCCGGTGTGCCGCCGGGCAGAACGAAGGAGCGCAGCGTGCCGAGCCCCTTGTTCAGCGTGTCGATCTCGGCCTCGAGCCGGTCGACCTGCGCCTGGACGATGCGCAGCGGCTCCCATTCCAGCTTCTCGCCGGTATCGGGCGAGGCGAGCTCGGCACCGAGGTCGAAGAGATCGTTCTGGATGCGGCCCAGCATCGCGTCGACGCTCGCATCCTCGGAGGCGCAGTGCAGCCGCGCCATGCCGACGCAGGCATTGGTCTCGTCGGTGGTGCCGTAGGCGGCGATGCGCAGGTCGAATTTCGGCCGGCGCGCCCCGGTGGCGAGCGCCGTGGTGCCGTCGTCGCCCGTGCGTGTGTAGATGCGATTGAGAATGACCATGACAGCTTTATAGCGCGCCGCCGCGCCGGCGGAAGGGGTGGTTTCGCCGCGCGCTCAGCCGAGCCGCAGCGGCAGCAGCCCCGGCTCCTTCAGCGTCTCCAGCGCGATCTCGGAGCGCACCCGGGCGACGCTCTCATGCGGCAGCAGCACCTCGTTCACCAGCCGCGACAATTCCTTGAGATCGCCGACCGCGACCTTCAGCATGTAATCGGCCTCGCCGGTCAGGGCATGGGCCTCGAGCACGGCCGGGGTGAGCTTCACCAGATCGCGGAAGCGCCGGGCATTGTCGCGCGAATGGGTGTTCAGCGCGACATGGATGAAGACGGTGACAGAAAGCCCGATCGCCTCCGGGTCGATCAGAGCGCGATAGCCGCGCACTACGCCCTCCTGCTCGAGCCGCTGGCGTCGGCGCGAGACCTGGCTCGCCGACAGGCCGATCTTCTCGGCCAGCGCACCATTGGTCAGCGAGGCGTCCTGCTGCAGCGCTTCGAGCAGGCGCCAGTCGAATGCGTCGAGGGCGGGCATTTCGTGAGCGTTTCCGTTCCATGATGCACGTTTCGTGCAAATGAAGCGCTCGTCGGACCAATTTTGCAAGATCATCGCCGCAGCGATGCGCGACCATGCTCCATCCAGATTGACCCAGGAGGAGGACGCCATGGGCCCGTTTCCGCACGACACCGCCCCGCCTGCCATTTCCGATGCCAATCCGATGGGCACGGACGGTTTCGAGTTCGTCGAGTACGCCCACCCGGAGCCGGAGAAGCTCGGTGCGCTATTCGAGACGATGGGCTTCACCAAGGTGGCGAAGCACCGCTCCAAGAAGGTGACGCTCTATCGCCAGGGCGACGTCAATTTCGTCGTCAACGCCGAGCCCGATTCCTTCGCCCAGGGTTTTGCCGCCGCGCACGGCCCCTGCGCCTGCGCCATGGCCTTCCGGGTCGTCGATGCCAAACACGCCTTCGAGCGCGCGGTATCGCTCGGCGCCGAGCCCTATGACAGCAAGGTCGGCCCCGGCGAACTGCAGATTCCGGCGGTCAAGGGCATCGGCGGCTCGCTGCTCTA
Source organism: Allobosea sp. (assembly GCF_017308075.1). Lineage (GTDB taxonomy): Bacteria > Pseudomonadota > Alphaproteobacteria > Rhizobiales > Beijerinckiaceae > Allobosea. The sequence goes on along the minus strand of NZ_JAFKFX010000026.1, from coordinate 174,570 downwards.
TTTCGTCGAGCGCTATGGCGAAAAGGGCTCGATCTGGGATGTCGACTTCGAATGGCTTGGCGAGCGCGACCCGCACCCCGAGCAGGCTGGGATGTATTATCTCGACCACCTCACCCACAACGTCATGCGCGGCCGCATGGACCATTGGGCCGACTGGTACGGCAAGCTCTTCAATTTCCGCGAGATCCGCTTCTTCAACATCGAGGGCAAGCTGACCGGCCTGATCTCGCGCGCCCTGACCTCGCCTTGCGGCAAGATCCGCATCCCGATCAACGAGTCGCTCGACGACAAGAGCCAGATCGAGGAGTACCTGCGCCAGTACAAGGGCGAGGGCATCCAGCATGTCGCGCTCGGCGCCCGCGACATCTATGCCAGCGTCGAGCAATTGCGCGCCAACGGCCTGCCCTTCATGCCCTCGCCGCCCGCGACCTATTACGAGAAGGTCGATGGCCGCGTGCCGAACCATGGCGAGCCGGTCGAGCGCCTGAAGGCCAACGGCATCCTGATCGACGGCGAGGGCGCGGTCGCGCTCGGCGAGAAGGCCGGCCGGATGAGCAAGGTGCTCCTCCAGATCTTCTCCGCCACCGTGGTCGGACCGATCTTCTTCGAGTTCATCCAGCGCAAGGGCGATGACGGCTTCGGCGAGGGCAATTTCCGCGCCCTGTTCGAATCGATCGAGGAGGACCAGATCCGCCGCGGCGTGCTGAAGCCGCAGGCGGCGGAGTAGACCGCGTCCCCGTCATGGTCGGGCTTGTCCCGACCATCCACGTCTTGGCGCCGCCGCCCCAACGCGACGTTCAAGACATGGATACTCGCCACAAGGGCGAGCATGAAGGTGGAGACAGCGAGTCAAACCGCCAGCGTCGGCGCCGTCATCGCCTCGCGCAGCGCCTGCGCGAAATGCCGGGCCGCGATCCCCGCCCCCGGGGCGATCAGCAGCGCCACCGAAAGCTCGAACAGTGCCGGCAGCCCATCGCCCGGAGTGAGCCGCCGCAGCCCGGTCGGCACGGCGCTCTCGGTGATCGCCGTGACGCATAAACCGGCCTCGACCGCCGAGAGCAGCCCGGCCATGTGCGAGGAGGAAAAGACCAGCCGGTGCGGCCGCTCGGCCGCCTCGAGCGCCGCCAGGATGCGCGGCCTCGCCCGGCAGCCCTCGTTGAACAGGCCGAGCGGCAGGGTTTCGTCCAGCTCCGGCCGGTGGCCGCGCCCCGCGACCCAGACCAGTGGCTCGCGCCTGAGACGCTCGCCCTTGGGCCGGCCAGGATCCTGGGTGATCACCGCCAGATCGAGCTCGCCGGCTGCGACCGCCGGCTCGATCCGCTTCGAGAGCTCGCAATGCACTTCGAGCTCGACGCGCGGATGCTCGGCCGAGAAGCGCATGATCAGCGGCCGCAGATAGGCGTCGACATAGTCGTCTGGCACACCGATGCGCAGCCGCCCCGAGGCCTTGTCGCCGGCGAGCTCGGCCCGCGCCTCGCATTCGACCGCAAGCAGGCGGCGCGCATGGGCGAGCAGCCGCTCGCCGGCCTCGGTCGGCGTGACGCCGCGGCGCGACCGCTCCAGCAACTGCCTGCCGAGCGTCGCCTCGAGATTCTGGATGCGCCCGGAGACCGCCGATTGTGTCCTGCCGAGCCGCTGTCCGGCGGCAGTGAAACCACCGGTTTCAGCGACCGCGACCAGCATGGCGAGCGCGTCGAGATCGAGATGGGTGGACATGCGACCTTCCATCGGAAACGCTTATAGATGAATCAAAATAATCCATTTTTCCGATCGCTGGAAGCGGTGTACACGGGCCTCCGTAGATCAGCCGTCTTCTGGACAAGCGGCGAAGCCGCGCAGCGCCGAAATCCCTCGTAAGGGTCACTCTACGATGGCTTCCGGCACTCCGCTTCGCTGCGGCCGGAATGACGGCGTTTCGTCGTCTTGTCGCATCCGAAAACCAGCATGTCCGCCCCCGGCCTCTCCCTGTCCGATCGTCCGGCCTCGCCGGCCTTCGCCATGTTCCTCATTCTGATGCTGGGCGCGACCAGCATCGGCTTCTCCGGGATTTTCGTCCGCTTCGCCGATGTCGGGCCGGCCGCCGCCGGCTTCTGGCGCATGGTCTTCGCGCTGCCGGTTCTCGCGGCCTGGATGGCGCTGGAGGGCCGCCGCACCGGCACGGCGCGTAGCGGCTCGGGCGCGCTCTGGCCGATCGCCATCGCCGGCGTCGCCTTCGGCGTCGACGTCACGCTCTATAACGGCGCACTGCTGCACACGACCATCGCCAACGCCTCGCTGCTCGGCAATCTCGCACCGGTCGGCGTGATCCTCGGCGGCTGGCTGATCTTCGGCGAGCGGCCGACGCTGCGCATCCTCGGCGCGCTGCTGCTGGCGCTCGGCGGTGCCGGCATGCTGGTCCTGCCCAAGCTCTCGGGCACCTCCGCCGCCGGCGGCTCGCTGCTCGGCGACACGCTCGCCGTCGGCGCCGCCTTCTCCTATGCCGCCTATATCCTCGCCGTCCGCCGGGCCCGCAACCGCGCCGATGCCGGCCGCATCGGGCTGATCTCGACGGCGATCTGCGCCATCGTCTGCCTTGCCACCGCATTCGTCCTCGGCGAGACAATCCTGCCGCAGAGCCTGACCGGCTGGCTCGCCGTCGCGGCGCTCGGCCTGATCGCCCATGCCATGGGCCAGGGGCTGATCACCCTGGCGCTCGGCCATTACGGCGCCAACGCGACCTCGCTGGTCATGGTCTGGCCCTCGCTGGTCTCGGTGCTCGCCGCCTGGGCGATCTTCGCCGAGCAGCCCTCCCCTGCTCAGGCCTTCGGCGGCGTCGCGATTCTGGCCGCCGTGCTGATGGTCCGGAAAGGCTGAGATCCGGCTTCGCCTGAGGCCGCGCGCTTCACGCTTTCATCGTCGACCGATCCAAACCGCTCCTCCGGCGTTTAGCCGGCAGGAGGAGCTGTCATGACACGACATTCGATGGCGACGGCCTGCGTCGCGGCCGCCCTGCTGCTTCTGGCGCAACCGGGCGCTGCCGAGCAGGAGGCCGGCCGCGAAACCGATTTCCTGCGTTCGCTCGAAGGCCGCTTCAGCGGCAACGGCACGCTTCAAAGCGCCGGCGGCGGCAGACGCTCGCTCAAATGCCGGTTCGATGGCGACCAGCAGGGCGCGCGGCTCAGCCTCGGCGGCAGCTGCCGCACCGCCCTGATTTTCAGCACCGCGATCCGGATCGAGCTTCGGCACGATCCGGCGACCGGGCGCTATGCCGGCAGCTTTCGCGAGAGCACGGGGACCGCGGCCGATCTCGGCGGCCGGCGCCAGGGCGAGCGTCTGACCCTCGCCTTCACCGAAACCGCCGAGAGCGTGCGGCCGAACCCGCCGGCGACCCTGACCATCACCCGCCGGCAGGGCAGCATCACCCTGACGCTGCGCGGCAGCAAGCCGGGACAGGGCCAGAATCTCGACCTCGCCTTGCGCGAGGAGTGACGCGCAGAGGAGTGACGCGCAAAAGAAAGAGCCCGCCCGGAGGCAGGCCCTTGTTCTTCTACTCCGCCGCCAGTCGCGGCGAGGGGAGCTTGCCGGCCATCGCCTTGGCGCTGGCTTCGCCCGGCATGTGCTCGGGATCGTGGATCGGCTCCCAGGTCGATTCATCCTCGGCCTTGCTGAAGAAGCGGCCGAAGGCCCAAGCCAGCAGGCGCCCGAGATCGTCCATCACCGTGTAGAAGGACGGCACGAAGACGAGGCTGAGCACGGTCGAGACGATCAGCCCGCCGATCACCGCGATCGCCATGGGCGAGCGGAACTCGCCGCCATCGCCGACGCCATAGGCGGAGGGCAGCATGCCCGCCGCCATGGCGATCGTCGTCATCACGATCGGCCGGGCCCGCTTGCGGCCGGCCTCGATCAGCGCCGTCATCCGGTCCTTGCCGCGCCCGACCTCCTCGACCGCGAAATCGACCAGCATGATCGCGTTCTTTGTGACGATGCCCATCAGCATCAGGAGGCCGATATAGACCGGCATCGAGACCGGATTGTTGGTCGCGAGCAGCGCGATGACCACGCCGCCAAAGGAGAGCGGCAGCGAGAGCAGGATGGTGATCGGCTGGAAGACCGAGCCGAACAGCAGGATCAGCACGGCGAGCACCAGCATCAGGCCAGTCGTCATCGCGGTGATGAAGCCCTGCACGACCTCGCCCTGGATCTCGGCATCGCCGGTCGCGGCGATGCGCACGCCCTCGGGCAGGCCGACCTCCGCGACGATCTTGTTGAAGGTCTCCTGGGCGGTGCCGAGCTCGAAGCCACGCTTCAGATCGGCGCCGATCGCGGCCCGGCGGACACGGTCATAGCGGTCGATCGAGGACGGGCCCTCGCCGAAGCCGATCTCGGCGACCGCGGTGAGCGGGACCGAGACGCCGTTGACATTGGTGACGCGCAGCGCCGCGATGTTGCGGATATCGGTGCGCGCCTGCTCGTCGAGCTGAACGCGGATCGGCACCAGCCGGTCGCCGGCGTTGAACTTGGCGAGATTGGCGCCGATATCGCCGATGGTCGCGACCCGGATCGCCTCCGAGATCGCCTCCGGCGTGACGCCGAGATTGGCGGCCTGTTCGAGCTTCGGCGTGACCCGCATCTCCGGCCGGCTCAGCGACCCGGCGGTGGCGACGTTGAGATAGCCGTCGACCTTGCGCATCCGCGCTTCGATCCGGGCCACCGCCTCGTCGAGCGCCGCCCCGTCCTTGGACAGGATCGAGAAGGCCATTTCGCGCTCGCCGCGCTCATTGACATACCAGGCGCGGACATCGGGCACCGCGGCGAGCTTCTCGGCGATCGTGACCTTGAGTTCCTTTTGCGGGATGGCACGCTCGGCCTTCGGCTGCAGCATGATGAAGACCGCGGCGCGGCGAACCTCGCGCTGTCCGGTCGGCGATGCCCCGCCCAGCACGAAGACACGGGTGACCTCCGGGATTTCGCGCAGCTTGTCGACGATCTTGTCGGAGGTGATCCGGGTGTCCTCCAGCGTCGAGCCGGGCGGCAATTCGACTGATGCGACGACGCGCGCCGTGTCCTCGTCCGGGATGAAGCCGGTCGGCAGCATCGAGGTGGCCTGGATCGAGCCCCAGAGGAAGACGAAGCCGATGGCCAGCGTCAGATAGCGCACCTTCAGCGTCGCCTTGAGCAGCCCGACATAGCCGCGCATCACGAGCCCGTCCTTGGGCTCCTGATGGTCCATCGGCCGCATCAGATAGGCCGCCATCATCGGCGTGATTAGGCGCGCGACCAGGAGCGAGAACAGCACCGCGACCGCGACGGTGAGTCCGAACTGTCGGAAATACTGGCCGGCGACGCCGCCCATGAACGAGACCGGCGCGAAGATCGCGACGATGGTGAGCGTGATCGCGATCACCGCGAGGCCGATCTCGTCGGCCGCCTCCATCGCGGCGCGATAGGGCGACTTGCCCATCTTCATGTGCCGGACGATGTTCTCGATCTCGACGATGGCGTCGTCGACCAGGATGCCGGTGACCAGGGTGATGCCGAGCAGGCTGACGAGATTGAGCGAGAAGCCCATCATCTCCATCGCCCAGAAGGTCGGGATCGCGGAAAGCGGCAGAGCGACCGCGGTGATCAGCGTCGCGCGCCAGTTGCGCAGGAACAGGAAGACGACGAGCACGGCCAGCGCCGCACCCTCCAGCAGCGTCTCCATCGCCGCCTTGTAGTTGCCATGGGTATAGGAGACGGCGTCGTCGATCGACTTCAGCGCGATCTCGGGATAGCGCCTGTTGAGCTCGTCGATCTTGGCCGCGACCACATCCTTGACCGAGAGCTCGCTCGACCCCTTCGAACGGAAGACCGCGAAGGAGACCACCGGCTGCTTGTCGAGCCGGCCGAAGGCGCGTGGTTCCGAGTTCGAATCCTCGACGCGGCCGAGTTCCTTCAGACGGACCTCGCGCCCGCCGGTGAGCTGGATCTTGCTCTCGGCCAGCTCGGCGACGCTGCGTGCGCCGGCGAGCGTGCGAATCGCCTGTTCCTGGCCGCCGACCTCGCCGCGCCCGCCGGCGAGATCGACATTGGTGGCGCGGATCTGGCGGTTGACCTCGCCGGCGGTGACGCCGAGCGCGAGCAGCCGGTCGGGATCGAGCGAGATCCTGATCTCGCGATCGACGCCGCCATAGCGCTCGACCCTCCCGACGCCCTTCAGCCCCTGCAATTCGCGCGCGACGACGTCGTCGACATGCCAGGAGAGCTGTTCGAGCGTCATGCCGGCGGAGGCCGCGCCATAGGTCAGGATCGACTGGCCCTCGACATCGATGCGCTGGATCACCGGCTCGTCGATCTGGCGCGGCAGATCGGCCCGGATCTTGGCGATCGCGTCCTTGACGTCGTTGACCGCCCGGTCGGTATCGGTCTCCAGGCGGAACTCGATCAACGTCGTCGAGGCGCCGTCGGTCAGCGTCGACATCACATGCTTGACGCCGGTGATGTTGGCGACCGCGTCCTCGACGCGCTTGCTGACCTGGCTTTCGAGCTCGGCAGGCGCCGCGCCGGACTGCGTCACCGTCACCGAGACCAGCGGCACGTCGATGTTCGGGAAGCGCGTCACCGGCAGCTTCGAGAACGAGAGCAGGCCGAGCACACAGAGCACGACGAAGAGCAGGATCGCCGGAACCGGCTTGCGGATCGACCAGGCTGAGAAGTTGATGTTCATGGCCGGGCTCGTCAATTCGTCGTGACCGGCGTGATCACGTCGCCATTGCGCACGAAGGTGCCGGCGCGCGCCACGACGCTCTCACCCTCGGCGAGGCCGGAAAGGACTTCGGCCCGACCATGGCCGATCAGCCCGAGCTCGACCGACTTAGTCGTGACCTTGCCATCCTTGACGGCCTGCACCGTCACCCCGCCGCGGCTATAGGTCAGCGCCGACAGCGGCAGGACGAGACTGGTCTTGCGGCCGGTCTCGATCACGCCGCGGGCGAAGGAGCCGATCGCCACTGGCGGATTGCCCTTGAGCGCGATCCGCACCCGCCCAAGCCGCGAGGCCTTGTCGACCTCCGGCGCGATCAGCCGGATCTCGCCTTCCAGGGGCTGGGCCGCCCCCGCCGGCGTCACCGTCACGCGCTGGCCCGGCTTCAGCCCGGGGATCTCGACTTCCGCAACCTCCGCCTCGAGCTCGACCGCTCCGTCGGCGATGACCTTGAACAGCGGCTCGGCCGACGCCATCGCGGCCATGGCGCCGAGCCGCGCATTGCGGCGGCTGACGATCCCGGCCTTGGGCGTCCTGATGTCGGTGCGCGCCAGCTTGACGTCGATATCCTTGCCCTGCGCCTTCGCCAGGGCGAGATCGGCGGACATGATCGCCAGGTTCTGCTTGGCCGAGTTCAGCCGCGCCTGCGCCGCCCGGGCGGCGGTGGCGCGCAGATCATAGGTCTCGACGCTGGCATTGCCGCTGTCGCGCAGGGACTTCGTCCGCTCGAAAGCGTTGTTCGCCTGCACGAGATTGGCCTCGGCCTCGACGATCTGCGCCTTGGCCTGATCGACGCCCGCCTCGGCGCGCTGAATCTGTGCGTCGTTCTGGCTGCGCTGGACATCGAGGCTGACGCGCGAGAGCCGCGCCAGAACCTGGCCGGCGGCAACGCGATCGCCCTCCTCCGCCAAGAGCTCGGTGATCACGAAACCATCGATCTCGGGTGTCACCATCACCTCGTCGCGGGCGATCATCGAACCGGAAACGACGACGCTCTGGACGATCTCGTCGCGCTTGGCCGATGTCACCGTGATCGCCGGCCCGGCCTGGGTCGGCTGCACGGCCGCGGCGGCCGGCGCCTGGGCCAGGCCGATCGCCGGGAAGCCGGCGGAGGCGAGGAAGGACAGCGCGGCGAGGGTCTTGCGGAAGCTGGGCATGGGTGCGGCTCTTTGCGCGTTCATGGTTGCTCGCCCTGGCCCGGTGGCAGCAGCAGGACCTGCGCCAGACCGCGCATCGCGGCGAAAAGCGTCTCGGCGCCGGCGGCGCCGTCGAATTCGGGGTCGACGGCGCGCCGGCAGAAGAAGCCATCGGCCATCATGAAAATCGCCTGCAGAAAGCGCGCTTGATCGAGATTGACCGGCAGCTCGCCATTCTCGCGGGCGACCGCGACCGCCGCAGTCACCCCCTGCTCGACCGTGCCGTCGATGCTCGCGCACATCTGCGCCATCTGCGGATTGCGGGCCGCCTCCGCCCAGATCTGCAGGGCGATGATCGCCTTCTCGCGCGGCTTGTGCACGAGATGGAAACGCCCGAGCTCCTCCAGCTGGTCGAGCAGTCCGCCCTTGTCCGGGTCGAGCCCGGCGAAATCGGCGGCGATCTCGCTGCGATCGCGCTCGGCGATGCCGGCGACGATCGCGTCCTTCGAGGGAAAATAGCGATAGAGATTGCCGGGGCTCATGCCGGCTTCGAGCGCGACATCGTTCATCGTCGCGGCATGGAAACCGGAGCGCGCGAAGACGCGCTCCGCTGCGTCGAGAATGCGGATATGGCGCTCGGAGGGGCCGCGTTCGGCCGGTAGCTGGTCTGCGATCTGCGACAAGGCACGGCCAAATAAATGAGAATGAACGTTCATTCTCATGCCGTAACGCAACCCGGCTGTCAACTGCGAATACGGCCAATGGTTGTATGACTGGTAAACGACGGCGTCAGATTGCATTGCGCATGCTCCCTGTGCGACGGCGCCATGGCCGCCATGTCGCTTGCCCCCTTGCCGCTGCCGGCCCGAAGCCGCATTCTCCCCCGCATCTGGCCATGCCGAGAGTTCGGGGACGCGACCGACCGCCGCGATGAACGACCAGTCCTTTCGCCTCCCGCCCCGGCACCGGCTGCGAACGCGCCTCGACGACCTGCCTGCCACCCGGAAACCCGTCCTGATCGTCCTCCATCAGGAGAACTCGACCGCAGGCCGGGTCGGTCGGTTGCTGGTCGAGCGTGGCCATGCCCTCGACATCCGCAAGCCGCGCTACGGCGACCCACTGCCCGCGACGATGCGCGACCATGCCGGCGCGGTGATCTTCGGCGGCCCGATGAGCGCCAATGATCCCGACGATTTCGTCAAGGCGGAGATCGACTGGATCGGGACCTGCCTGAAGGAAAACGCCGCCTTTCTCGGCATCTGCCTGGGTGCCCAGATGCTGACCCGTCATCTCGGCGGCACGGTCTACGCTCATCCGCAGGGCCGGGCCGAGGTCGGCTATTACCGGCTCGACCAGACCGAAATTGGCAGGAGCCATGCGGACTCCGCCGGCTTCGCCTGGCCCGGAACAGTCTATCAATGGCATCGCGAAGGCTTCGATTGCCCGCCCGGGGCCGAATGCCTGGCGACCGGATCCGATTTCCCGGTGCAGGCGATCCGCGCCGGGGAGAGGGCCTATGGCATCCAGTTCCACCCCGAGGTGACGCCCGCCATGATGTGCCGCTGGTCCGTTCGCGGCCATGAGCGCACGCTGATGCCGGGCGCGCAACTGCGCCAGCAGCATCTCGACGGCTGGTACCAATACGACCCGGCCGTCCGCGGCTGGCTCGACGCCTTCCTCGACCATTGGCTGAAACAGCCGGAAACCGCCGAGCCATCGACATGAGCCGCAGCATCCTCGTCCTCGGCGCCGGCATTGTCGGCGTCTCCTGCGCGCTCGCCCTGCAGCAGCGCGGCTTCGCCGTGACGCTGCTCGACCGGCGCGAGCCCGGCCGCGAGACCTCCTATGGCAATGCCGGGGTGATCGGCCGCTCCTCGCTGGTGCCGCTCAACAATCCCGGGCTCTACGCCAAGCTGCCGGGCTATCTCGGCAACCGCCATCCCGCCCTGCATCTCGACTGGCGCCGCGCGCTGACCAGCCCGGGCTGGATGCTACGCTTTCTTTGGGAAGCCCGGCCTTCGCAGGCCGTGGCCCGGATCGCGGCGATGGACGGGCTGACCGCGACGGCGGTCACGCTGCACCGCGCCCTGATGCAGCAGGCCGGCATCAGCCATCGCCTGCGCGAGACCGGCACGCTCAAGCTCTGGCGTAGCGAGGCGGGGCTCGCGGCGGCCCGGGCCGAACAGGCCCTGCTGCAGGCCCATGGCATCGCATCCGAGATCCTCGACCGGCAGGGCATCTCCGCCCTTGAGCCATCCCTGAGACCGATCTTCCCGACCGGACTGTTCATCGCGGCCAATGGCTCGGTCGACTCGCCCGGCGCCGTCACCGCCGGCTACGCCGCCCTGTTCGTCGCCCGCGGCGGCACGCTCGTTCAGGACGAAGTCACCGCACTTCGCCGGGAGGGCACGCTCTGGCGGGTTCAGACTGCGCAGCGCCTGCACGAAGCCGGCGACGTCGTCGTCGCGCTCGGCCCCTGGAGCGCCGATCTGCTGCGCCCGCTCGGCCTCGACCCCAAGCTCGATGTCGAGCGCGGCTATCACCGCCATTTCGCGGCGAGCGACGGCGCCCGTCTGAGCCGGCCGGTCTATGACGTCGACGCGGCCTATTTCATGACGCCGATGGAAGAGGGCTACCGCGTCACCAGCGGCGTCGACCTCAGCCGGCGCGACGCGCCCGACCAGTTGCGCCAGATCGAAAGCGTCACGCAGAGCGCGCGCGAAGCCTTCCCGCTCGGCGCGGTCCGCGGCAAGACTTGGCGCGGAGCCCGGCCGACCCTGCCGGATTCGCTGCCGATGATCGGCGCCGCGCCCGAGCATCAGGGCCTCTGGCTCGCCTTCGGCAACCAGCATCTCGGCTTCTCGACCGGCCCGATGACCGGCGAACTGCTCGCGGCGCTGCTCAATGGCGAAACGCCACCGATCGACCCGAAGCCCTATGCGCCGGGGCGGTATCTCTGAGGCGGCCTCCACGCCTCATTGCTGCCGCGCGGATCACGCCAACAAAAAACGCCAGCCCGGGGGCTGGCGTTGATCGAGAACCGGAAGCGCTGGCCGCCTTCAGACCTGGCGCGCCACCATCATCTTCTTGACCTCGGCGATCGCCTTGGCGGGGTTCAGCCCCTTCGGGCAAGCATTGGCGCAGTTCATGATGGTGTGGCAGCGATAGAGCCGGAACGGATCCTCGAGATCGTCGAGGCGCTCGCCGGTAGCCTCGTCGCGCGAGTCGATCAGCCAGCGATAGGCCTGCAGCAGCGCCGCCGGGCCGAGATAGCGATCGCCATTCCACCAATAGCTCGGGCAGGAGGTCGAGCAGCAGGCGCAGAGAATGCACTCATAAAGCCCATCGAGCTTCTCCCGATCATCCTTGGCCTGCGACCATTCCTTCTCCGGCGCCGGCGTCGTCGTCTTGAGCCAGGGCTCGATCGAGGCGTGCTGGGCGTAGAAGCGGGTGAGGTCGGGGACGAGATCCTTGACCACGGGCATGTGCGGCAGCGGGTAGATCGCGACCTTGCCCTTGGACCCGCACTCGTCGATGCCGGTGGTGCAGGCGAGCCCGTTCTTGCCGTCCATGTTCATGGCGCAGGAACCGCAGATGCCCTCGCGGCAGGAGCGCCGGAAGGTCAGCGTCGGGTCGACCTTGTTCTTGATCCAGATCAGCGCGTCGAGAACCATCGGCCCGCAATCCTCGCGGTCGACATAATAGGTGTCGGTGCGCGGATTGGCGGTATCGTCGGGATTCCAGCGATAGACCTTGAACTCGGTGACCTTCTTGGCGCCGGCCGGCTTCGGCCAGGCCTTGCCCTCGGTCAGGCGGGAGTTCTGAGGAAGATTAAATTCAGCCATCTGTCAGATCGTCCTCAATACACCCGCGCCTTGGGCTTGATGTACTCGATGTCGTTGGACAGCGTGTAGGTGTGCACCGGACGGTCGTCGAGCGTGACGGTGCGCTTCTCGTCGTCGATCCAGGCGAGCGTGTGCTTCATCCAGTCCTTGTCGTCGCGGTTCGGATAGTCCTCGCGCGCATGAGCGCCGCGGCTTTCCGGACGGTTCAGCGCCGAATCCATGGTCACCACGGCCTGGGTGATCAGGTTCTCGAACTCCAGCGTCTCGATCAGGTCCGAGTTCCAGATCAGCGAGCGGTCGGTCACGGCGATGTCGGTGATGCCGCCCCAGACCTCGTGGATCAGCTTGTGGCCCTCTTCCAGCGTCTCGCCGGTGCGGTAGACCGCGCAGTTGTTCTGCATGGTCCGCTGCATGCGGTCGCGCAGATCGGCCGTCGAGGTTCCGCCCTTGGCATTGCGGTACTTGTCGAGGCGCGACAGCGAGAGATCGGCTGCGTTCTTCTGCAGCTCCGGCTGCTTCTCGCCGGCCTTGACCGTCTCGGCGCAGCGCAGCCCGGCGGCACGGCCGAAGACGACGAGGTCGATCAGCGAGTTCGAGCCGAGGCGATTGGCGCCGTGGACGGAGACGCAGGCCGCCTCGCCGATCGCCATCAGGCCCGGCACCACCGCATCGGGATCGCCGCCGACCTTGGTCAGCACCTCGCCGTGGAAGTTCGTCGGGATGCCGCCCATGTTGTAGTGCACCGTCGGCAGCACCGGGATCGGCTCGCGGGTGACGTCGACGCCGGCGAAGATCTTGGCGCTTTCCGAGATGCCCGGCAGGCGCTCGTGCAGGATCTTCGGGTCGAGATGGTCGAGATGCAGGTAGATGTGGTCCTTGTTCTTGCCGACGCCGCGCCCGCCACGGATTTCCATGGTCATCGAGCGTGAGACGACGTCGCGCGAGGCGAGGTCCTTGGCCGAGGGGGCATAGCGCTCCATGAAGCGCTCGCCCTCGGAATTGGTGAGGTAGCCGCCCTCGCCGCGCGCGCCTTCGGTGATCAGGCAGCCCGAACCATAGATGCCGGTCGGGTGGAACTGCACGAACTCCATGTCCTGCAGCGGCAGGCCGGCGCGCAGCACCATGCCGCCGCCGTCGCCGGTGCAGGTATGGGCCGAGGTCGCCGAGAAATAGGCGCGACCATAGCCGCCGGTCGCCAGGATGGTCTGCTGCGAGCGGAAGCGGTGCAGCGTGCCGTCGTCGAGCTTGAGCGCGATCACGCCGCGGCAATGGCCGTCATCGTCCATGATCAGGTCGATGGCGAAATACTCGATGAAGAACTCGGTATTGTAGCGCAGCGCCTGGCCATAGAGCGTGTGCAGCATGGCGTGGCCGGTACGGTCGGCGGCGGCGCAGGTGCGCTGGGCCGGCGGGCCTTCGCCGAATTCGGTGGTCATGCCGCCGAAGGGACGCTGGTAGATCTTGCCGCTCTCGGTGCGCGAGAAGGGCACACCCCAGTGCTCGAGCTCATAGACCGCGGCCGGGGCGTTGCGGACGAGATATTCGATCGCATCCTGGTCACCGAGCCAGTCCGACCCCTTGACGGTGTCGTACATGTGCCACTGCCAGGTGTCCTTGCCCATATTGCCGAGCGAGGCGGCGACGCCGCCCTGGGCCGCGACGGTGTGCGAGCGCGTCGGGAAGACCTTGCTGATGCAGGCGGTGCGCAGGCCGGCCTGCGAGCAGCCGACGGTGGCACGCAGGCCCGCGCCGCCGGCGCCAACGACGACAACGTCGAAGCTGTGATCGGTGATCGGATAGGCTTGGCCGGTATAGGCCGGCCGCGCGGGGCCACGGGTGATCGCCATGGGTCAGCCTCCGAACGACAGCTTGAGCAATGCGAAGGCGCAGGCGGCGCCGACCGCGATCGCGAAGAAGGTGTTGGCCATCACGGCCAGGATCTTCAGGCCCTCGCTGTGGATATAGTCTTCGATGATGACCTGCATGCCGAGGCGCATATGCACCGCTCCCGAGATCACGAAGAGCAGCATCAGGATCGCCACCAGCGGGTTGGCCAGCGTCGCGACGGCGGCCGCATAAGGCTTGCCGATCAGCGAGATCACGACACAGAGGAAGGCCAGCGTCAGCAGGACGTTGGCGACGGCGGTGACACGCTGCAGCCAGAAATGTCCGGTGCCGGACTTGGCTGAGCCGAGGCCGCGGACGCGGGCGAGCGGGGTGCGCATCGACGAGTTTGAGAGCATCGGCGTTTCCTCAGCGCAGGGCGTAGGCGGCGATCCAGACCAGCAAGGTCAGGACGCCGGAGACCAGGCCGCTGAACTTGGCGAGGTTCATCCGGGTCTGCGGATCATAGCCATGGCCCATGTCCCAGACGAAATGGCGCAGCCCGCCGACCATGTGGTGGAGCAGCACGAAGGTGTAGCCGAACAGCACGAGGCGGCCGAGCACCGAGCCGGCGATCGCCTGCGCAGTATCATAGGCGGCAGGGCCGGACGCCGCGGCGACGAGCCAGAAGGCGACCAGCAAGGTGCCGCCATAAAGCGCCGCTCCAGTGGCGCGATGGGCGACCGACATCGCCATCGTCCAGGACCAGCGGTAGATCTGCAGATGCGGCGAAAGCGGGCGCGCCGCCGGTTTGACCTCGGCCAAGTTGAACTCTCCCGAACCTTCAAGCTCGCCAATGAACGATCGCTTGGTATCGTTCTAGAGTGAATGGCTCTCTAACGAAACCCGACCTCTGCTGCAATGCGAGAGCGTCAAGGCTCGGTTACAGAAACGCAATCCTGTAACTTTAGCTCGCCGGATCCCGCTCTTGCAAGCCGCCATGCGAAAGCCGGCCCGCCTGCTGCCTTCAGGCTCCGAACCGGGAGGATATGCGGTTCGGACCGCGCCTGGCAGGCTTTCAGCGCGGCAGCAGCGCCCAATAGTCGAAATCGAGGATGACGCCCTCGGCATATTGGTCGCCCAGTTTCAACGGGTGCTCGTTGCAGGGCAGGTTCTTGGCCGCGACGAGCCGCAGGCGCAGCGCCCCGACATCCTCCCGTCCCGGCAGCTCGGCCGCCTCGAGCACCTCGCTCCAGGCATAGACCGTGTCGCCGGCGAAGAGCGGCGCGACATGCCGGCCGGCATTGATCGCCGCGACATGGAAGGCATTGCCGAGCCCGTTGAAGGACAGGGCTCGCGCCAGGCTGATGACATGGCCGCCATAGATCAGGCGCTTGCCGAAACGGGTTTCGCGCGCGCCATAGCCGTCGAAATGCACCTTGGCGGTGTTCTGGTAGAGCCGCGTCGCGATCTGATGCTCCGCTTCCTCGACGGTCATGCCGTCGACATGGTCGATGCGCTCGCCCGCCCGGTAGTCGCCCCAGCGGAAGGGCGAGCCGGCGAGCCCGTCATCATAGCCGGCGAGCGCGAGCGCCGGGCAGCTCTCACCCAGGGCGTCCGGAAGCACTGCCTTGGGCAGCTCGGGAACGAGTTCGAACGCCGCCGGCGTACCGGGGCTGCGCTTGCGCACCAGCACCCAGCGGGCATAGCTCAGCACGATCTCGCCATGCTGGTTGCGGCCGATCGAGCGGACATAGACGATGCCGGCCTCGCCACCCGAGGTCTGTTTCAGCCCGATGACCTCCGAGGTCGCCGAGAGCGTATCGCCCGGATAGACCGGCCTCAGGAAGCGGCCATCGGCATAGCCGAGATTGGCGACGGCGTTGATCGAGATATCCGGAACGGTCTTGCCGAAGACGATATGGAAGACCAGGAGATCGTCGACAGGCGCGGCAGGGTAGCCGATCGCCTTGGCCAGCGCGTCCGAGGACTGCACCGCGAAGCGTGCCCCGTAGAGCGCCGTGTAGAGCGCGACATCGCCGCTCGTCACCGTGCGCGGCGTCGCATGCACGATCGTCTCGCCCAGGCGAAAATCCTCGAAGAAGCGGCCGGGGCTGGTCTTGGGGGCGATCTCGGACATGACGGGCTCTCGTTGCGGAAACGCGATTGTGCGCTGCAACGGGGGCGCAGGTAAAGCCGGCAGCGGGTAGGATCGCGACAGCCCGGCCGAAGCGCGCCGAAGAGCCCTCCGGCCGCCGCTTCGGCGCATTGGCGATGCGAGAGCCGCCTACCCCGCCACCGTCTGCAGACGGGCGAGATCGACATTGGCACCGCAGACGAGGACGCCGACCCGCTCGCCCGGCCCCGGCTTATAGGCGCCGTGGAGCAGCGCCGCGAGCGCCGCAGCCCCACCAGGCTCGACCGCGAGGCGGAAATCGCGCCAGAGCGCGCCTTGCGCCTCGCCGATCGCGCTGTCGGGCACGAGCACGACATGATCGACCGTGTCCTTGCAGACATCGTAGACGAGCTGACCGACATTGCGCGCGCCCAGCGAATCCGCCGCGACGGAGGCGACCTGCACGGTCACCGGCGCCTTGGCCTCCAGCGCCGCCTGCAACGCCCGCGAGCCTTCCGGTTCGACGCCGACGACCTTGACCCTGCTGCCTGCGAACCAGGAGGCGATGCCGGAGATCAGCCCGCCACCGCCGACCGCGACGAGCACCGTGTCGAGATCCGGCTCCTGGCTCTGCCATTCCTTCCCGAGCGTGCCCTGGCCGGCCATCGTCTCAGGGGCGGCGAAGGGATGGATCTTGAGCGCGCCCGTTTCGGCGACGAACTGGTCGCAGGCCGCCTGGGCGTCATCATATTGCGCGCCGCCGATGCGGACATCGGCGCCGAAGCGCCGGATCGCCTCGACCTTCGCGGCCGGCGAGATCTCCGGCACGAAGATCGTCGCCCTGACCCCGCGCTTGCCGGCGGCATAGGCGACGGCCGCGCCGTGATTCCCGCCCGACGCCGCCGCCACCCCGGCAGCCGGGACATCGAGCGAGAGCAGATTGTTGAAGGCACCGCGCGTCTTGAACGAGCCGGCATGCTGCAGGCATTCGAGCTTGAGCGAGACATCGGCGCGCGATCCGAAGGCGCCGGTTCCGAGCCGCATCACCGGCGTGGTGCGGGCATGGCCGGCGATGCGTTCGGCCGCGGCTTCGATCATCGGGCGCGGAACGGGCTGGTCAGACATGGCGATATCCTGCGAAGCGGGCCGATCCGGCGCGAAGCTCCAGATCGCGATGGGAAGACCGTGGCTATCGCGTCCCGGCCGATCCGGAAAGGGTCTCCCACGCCCGGCCGCAATGTGCCGGGCGACGATCAGGGCCGCGAGTGCGTCGAGCACGTCATCGGCTGCGGCACCGCGAGGTGGCGCGGCGGCCAGCACCTCTTCGGCGAGGCCGGCGGCCCGCAGCAGCGCCCGCCGCTCCGCCATGCCTTCGGGATTGACGACGCCCTTGATCTTTTTGGGGTGCTGCAGGGGCGCGCCCCGCAAGGTGCGGAAGGCGAGCTCCGGATGCACCTCGAAGATTGCCCCGCGCCAGGCGGGCTCCGCCCGCAGGAAACCGTCGATCTCGCGGATCTTCGGGAAGAGGTGGAAGCCCTGCCGCGACACTTTGCGCGGCGGCGACGAGGTCGCGAGCGCGGCGCTGCAAGCTTCCCGATAAGTGTCGGCATAGACCGCGGCCCGCGAGGGAATCGCGAAGACCGAGGATTGCCGCGCCCCGAGCAGGCTGCGTACGGCCTGCTCCGGCCCGCGGCCGGCCCGCTCGATATGGTCCGGCAGGCCGATCGGCATGTCGACCGCGACCAGGCTGCCCGGCGGCAAGCTGCGGATCAGGCCACTCCAGCTGCGCTCGACCCGCAGGGTCGGGGCCTTGGTTGTCGAAACGTCACAGGAAGCTGCGATCCAACCGGCCTTGCAGCCATCCACGCCCACGATCCAGCCCATTCTCGAATTCTCCCGCCCGGGGGTGACGTCGCCATTGCGCAGCGTTTAGTGTGCGCTGCAATAAGAACCGTGAGGAGTGTCGCCATGACCGAAATCCGTCCGCGCCGCAGCGTGCTCTATATGCCCGGCTCCAATGCCCGCGCGCTCGAAAAGGCGCGCGAGATCGCGGCCGACGCCCTGATCCTCGATCTCGAGGACGCGGTCGCGCCAGAGGCCAAGGACCTCGCCCGCACCCAGGTCTGCGACGCCGTCAAGGCCGGCGGCTATGGCCGACGGGAACTGGTGATCCGCACCAACGGGCTCGACACTCCCTGGTTCGATGCCGATCTGGCCGCCGCCACGGAAGCCGCGCCCGACGCGATCCTGATCCCGAAAGTCGCTTCCCCGGAGACGCTGGTCGAGATCGGCCAGCGTCTGGTCGGGCTCTGGGCCAAGCCGGAGACGCAGATTTGGGCGATGATCGAGACCCCGCTCGCCATCCTCGACTGTGAGCGCATTGCCCGCGCCGCGCGCGATCCCTCGACCCGGCTCGCCTGTTTCGTTCTCGGCACCAACGACCTCGCCAAGGAGACACGCGCGCGTTTCGTGCCCGGCCGGGCGCCGATGCTGCCCTGGCTCACCACGGCCATCCTGGCGGCGCGCGCCCATGGGCTCGACGTGATCGACGGAGTCTACAACGACCTCAAGAACGAGGCCGGCTTCCTGGCCGAGTGCGAGCAGGGCCGCGATCTCGGCTTCGACGGCAAGACGCTGATCCATCCCAATCAGGTCGGGGCCGCCAATACCGTTTTCGCCCCTGAAACTGCCGAGCTCGAGCGCGCCCGCGCGATCATCGCCGCCTTTGAGCAACCCGAGAACGCCGACAAGGGCGCGATCCAGCTCGATGGCCGCATGGTCGAGCGCCTGCATGCCGAGATGGCGCGCCGTGTCGTCGCGCTCGCCGAGGCGATCTGAGCCGCGCTGTTCGGATCGATTTCGCTCGGGATCGCCTGCCAGGAGGGCCGCGGCGCCTTCACGCCTCAGGCGGGGGGCTGCGGCTCTGTTGGCAGGCCCATCACGAAGGCACGCTCGTGATGCGGTCCGGCGTCACAATAAAAAAGGCCGGGAGCAAGCTCCCAGCCTCTCAATTCCGTCGATCGGCTCCGCGTCAGGCGGCCTTGCGATCCTCAAAGACGCCGCGGAACTCGCGCAGCTGCACCAGCTGCTCCGCAAGGCGCTTCTGCTCGGCCTCGTCCTGCGAGCCGGCGAGACGGGTCTCGGCGGTCACGATTTCCTGGTCGAGCACAGAAAGGTTGACGTCCTCGATGAAGCGAGCCTGCTCCGCGAGAATGGTCAGGCTCTCGGCATTGACCTCGGCGATGCCGCCGGAAACGTAGAATTCCTTGCCGTTGTTGGCATCGGTCTGGAGCATCACGATGCCGGGCTTCAGCACCGCCACCAGCGGGGCGTGACCGGCCAGGATCGTCATCTCGCCCTCGACCGAGGGGACGATGACGCTGACGACCTCGCCCGAGAACAGGATGCGCTCCGGCGAGACGAGTTCGAACTTGAAGGTGGCCATCGTACAATCTCTCCAGGCTCGTCATGGTCGGGCTTGACCCGACCATCTCTGAAACCAGTGTCTTCTCGTCCAGAGATTCTCGGGCCAGGCCCGAGAATGACGCGTGTCACGTCTCCCGGCCGGCAGGGCCGGCCGGATTGGCCCGTGAAACTTACGCCGCTTCGGCGGCCAGGCGCTGCGCCTTCTCGATCGCCTCGTCGATCGAGCCGACCATGTAGAAGGCCGCTTCCGGCAGGTGGTCGTACTTGCCCTCGACCAGACCCTTGAAGCTCTTGATCGTGTCCTCGAGCGCGACGAGCTTGCCCGGCGAGCCGGTGAAGACTTCGGCGACGTGGAAGGGCTGCGACAGGAAGCGCTCGATCTTGCGGGCGCGGGCGACCGCCGTCTTGTCCTCTTCCGAGAGCTCGTCCATGCCGAGGATCGCGATGATGTCCTGCAGCGCCTTGTAGCGCTGGAGGATCTGCTGGACCTGGCGGGCCACCGCATAGTGCTCCTCGCCGACGATGGCGGGCGAGAGCATGCGCGAGGTCGAGTCGAGCGGGTCGACCGCCGGGTAGATGCCCTTTTCCGCGATCGAGCGCGAAAGCACGGTCGTGGCGTCCAGATGGGCGAAGGAGGTCGCCGGGGCGGGGTCGGTCAGGTCGTCCGCCGGCACGTAGATCGCCTGCACCGAGGTGATCGAGCCCTTGGTCGTGGTGGTGATGCGCTCCTGCAGCGCGCCCATGTCGGTGGCGAGCGTCGGCTGATAGCCCACCGCCGAGGGGATGCGGCCGAGCAGCGCCGACACTTCCGAACCCGCCTGGGTGAAGCGGAAGATGTTGTCGACAAAGAACAGCACGTCCTGGCCCTGGTCGCGGAAGTGCTCGGCGACGGTCAGGCCGGTCAGGGCGACGCGGGCGCGGGCGCCCGGCGGTTCGTTCATCTGGCCATAGACGAGGGCGCACTTGGAGCCGGCCGCCGAGCCGCCGTTCTCCTTCGGGTCCTTGTTGACGTTCGACTCGATCATCTCGTGATAGAGGTCGTTGCCCTCGCGGGTACGCTCGCCGACGCCGGCGAACACCGAGTAGCCGCCGTGGGCCTTCGCGACGTTGTTGATCAGCTCCATGATCAGCACGGTCTTGCCGACGCCGGCGCCGCCGAACAGGCCGATCTTGCCGCCCTTGGCGTAGGGAGCCAGGAGGTCGACGACCTTGATGCCGGTGACGAGGATCTGCGCCTCGGTCGACTGCTCGGAATAGCTCGGGGCCGGCTGGTGGATGCCGCGCGAGGTCGCGGCACCGATCGGGCCGGCCTCGTCGACCGGCTCGCCGATCACGTTCATGATGCGGCCCAGGCACTCGTCGCCGACCGGCACCGAGATCGGGGCGCCGGTGTCAGTGACGGACTGGCCGCGCACCAGACCTTCGGTCGAGTCCATGGCGATGGTGCGCACGGTGTTCTCGCCGAGATGCTGCGCCACCTCGAGGACCAGGCGGTTGCCGAGATTGTCGGTCTCGAGCGCGTTCAGGATCTCCGGCAGGGCGCCGTCGAACTGCACGTCGACGACAGCGCCGATGACCTGCGCGACGCGGCCGGTACCGGTGTTGGCGGGCTTCTCGGCGGACTTGGTCTTGGTTGCGGCTTTGGCCATGGTTTTAAAACCTCGGATTCGCGTTCAGCGTGTCGGTGGCCGGCGCGCCGGCCTAATGTTCAGGCGGCGATTAGAGCGCTTCCGCGCCGGAGATGATCTCGATGAGTTCCTTGGTGATCATCGCCTGACGCGAGCGGTTGTAGATCTGCGTCTGCTTCTTGATCATCTCGCCCGCATTGCGGGTGGCGGAGTCCATCGCGGACATGCGGGCGCCCTGTTCGGAGGCGGCGTTCTCGAGCAGCGCCCGCAGCACCTGGACCGTCAGGTTGCGCGGCAGCAGCGTCTCGAGGATCTCGCCTTCCTCGGGCTCGTAATCATAGACCGCTTCGGTGGTCGCGGTGCCGGCCGGGATCTCGGCCGGAATGATGCGCTGGGCCGTCGGGATCTGCGAGATCACCGATTTGAACTTCGAGAAGAAGATCGTCGCGACGTCGAACTCGCCGGCGGCGAAGCGCGTCAGGATGTTCTGGGTGATCGCCTCGGCATTGGCGAAGCCGACCTGCTTGAACTCGCGCAGGTCGACGACCTGGATGATGTCGTTCTCGAACAGCCGCTTCAGGGCGTCATAGCCCTTCTTGCCGACGCAGAGGATCTTGACCGTCTTGCCCTCGGCCTTGAGCGCCTGCGCCTTGTCGCGCGCCAGGCGGGCGATCGATGAGTTGAAGGCGCCGCACAGGCCGCGCTCGGCGGTGAAGACCACGAGCAGGTGGACCTTGTCCGAGCCGGTGCCGGAGATCAGGCGCGGCGCGCTGTCGCCGGAGATGCCGCCGGCGAGATTGGCCAGCACCTTCTCCATGCGCTCGGCATAGGGACGAGCGGCTTCGGCCGCCATCTGGGCGCGGCGCAGCTTCGCCGCCGCGACCATCTGCATGGCCTTGGTGATCTTCTGCGTCGCCTTCACCGAGGCGATCCGGTTACGCAGGTCCTTCAATGAAGGCATGTTTAGCTCTCACCCCGTCATGACCGCGCGCGGCCAATCCCGTCTCGATCCGCAGCGGCCGCGATCTTCGCGACCAGCCGTGTCCTTGACCCTCATGGCCGGGCATTCGCCCGGCCAGGCGCTTGCACGCCTCAGGCGAACGTCTTGGCGAAGCCCGAGACGATGTCCTTCAGCTTCGCGGCGTTCGCGTCCGAAAGATCCTTCGTCGAGCCGATCTCGTTCAGCAGGTCGGCATGCTTGGCACGGACCAGCGAGAGCAGGCCGTCCTCGAAGGCGCGGACCTTGTTGACCGGCAGCGGGTCGAGATAGCCGTTGACGCCGGCATAGATCACGACCGTCTGCTCTTCCATCTTCAGCGGCGAGAACTGGCCCTGCTTCAGGAGCTCGGTCAGGCGGGCGCCGCGGTTGAGCAGGCGCTGCGTGACCGCGTCGAGGTCCGAGCCGAACTGGGCGAAGGCCGCCATCTCGCGATACTGGGCGAGCTCGCCCTTGATCTTGCCCGCGACCTTCTTGGTCGCCTTGGTCTGCGCGGCCGAGCCGACGCGCGACACCGAGAGGCCGACGTTCACCGCCGGGCGGATGCCCTGGTAGAACAGGTCGGTCTCGAGGAAGATCTGCCCGTCGGTGATCGAGATCACGTTGGTCGGGATATAGGCCGAGACGTCGTTGGCCTGGGTCTCGATGACCGGCAGCGCCGTCAGCGAGCCCTTGCCGGCGGCGTCGCCCATCTTGGCGGCGCGCTCGAGCAGGCGGGAGTGGAGATAGAACACGTCGCCCGGATAGGCCTCGCGGCCCGGCGGACGGCGCAGCAGCAGCGACATCTGGCGATAGGCGACGGCCTGCTTGGAGAGGTCGTCATAGATGATCACGGCGTGCATGCCGTTGTCGCGGAAATACTCGCCCATGGCGCAGCCGGCGAAGGGCGCCAGGAACTGCATCGGGGCGGCGTCCGAGGCGGTCGCGGCGACGACGATCGAGTACTCCAGCGCGCCGCGCTCTTCGAGCACCTTCACGAACTGGGCGACGGTGGAGCGCTTCTGGCCGACGGCGACGTAGACGCAGTACAGCTTCTGCTGCTCGTCAGCGCCTTCGACGTTGAGCGACTTCTGGTTCAGGATCGTGTCGAGCGCCACGGCGGTCTTGCCGGTCTGGCGGTCGCCGATGATCAGCTCGCGCTGGCCGCGGCCGATCGGGATCAGGGCGTCGATCGCCTTGAGGCCGGTCGCCATCGGCTCGTGCACCGACTTGCGCGGAATGATGCCGGGCGCCTTGACGTCGACGCGGGCGCGGGTCTTGGCCTTGATCGGGCCCTTGCCGTCGATCGGGTTGCCGAGCGCGTCGACGACGCGGCCGAGCAGCTCCTTGCCGACCGGCACGTCGACGATGGCGCCGGTGCGCTTGACGGTCTGGCCTTCCTTGATCTCGCGGTCGGAACCGAAGATCACGACGCCGACATTGTCGCTCTCGAGGTTGAGGGCCATGCCGCGCACGCCGGACTCGAACTCGACCATCTCGCCGGCCTGGACCTTGTCGAGGCCGTAGACGCGGGCGATGCCGTCGCCGACGGAGAGAACCTGACCGACTTCGGTGACGGACGCCTCGGACCCGAAATTGCTGATCTGGGTCTTCAGGATCGCGGAGATTTCAGCGGCGCGGATGTCCATCAGCCGACCTCTTTCATGGCAAGACGAATTGAATTGAGTTTGGTTTTCAGGGACGCATCGACCATGCGCGAGCCCATCTTGACGACGAGTCCGCCGATGATGGCCGGGTCGATCTTCACGGAAAGCGCGACATCCTGGCCAGCGACGTCCTTGAGAGTCGCGGTGATGTCCTTGAGCTGGGCGGCGGAGGGCTCCTCGGCCAGCGTCACCTCGGCGCTGACGATGCCCTTGGCCTCGGCGACCTTGGCGCGGTAGGCGCGGATCATGCCCGGCAGCGCGAACAGACGGCGCTTGCTGGCGACGAGGCCGATGAAATTGGCGGCGAGACCCGCGATCCCGGCCTTGGCGAGCAGCGCGTTGACGGCCGCGACCTGATCCTGGGCGGAGAAGGCCGGGCTGCCGATCAGCCGCCGCAGATCGGCGCTCTCGGCGATCATCGCGCTGAAGGAATCGAGATCGGTGGCGACGGCATCGACCGTCTTGGCCTCAGTGGCCAGCTCGAACAGAGCCGTGGCATAGCGCCCGGCAACACCCGAGACAGGGGACTGTTCCTGCGATCCGCCCTGGGCCACGCTTCGCTCTCTCTTCCAAGGGACCGCCCCGGCGACCTTCTGACGAAGGTGGAGTGCATGGTCCCGACGCTGCGATGATCAAGCGCACGCCCGCCCGTTGCCAGGGCGCGCCGCGCTTGGATTGCGGCGGTGCACTAGCATGGGGATCGGGGGGCCGCAACCCGACGGAACGGGGTAGCGCACGCTTTGGATGCGGTCAAAGGAAGCGCCCCATGCGCCAACCGCGCGACAAGGCCGGCGACTCGGCCCGCAGCCACGCTCGATGCAGGCTCCAACCGGCCGGTCCGGTGCTCGGACTCTGGAGGCGACATGGCGCCTTTCGGCAAGGCCGATCGCGGTCCGGCACATTTTCGCACGAGGCGGCCGCCGGCTCGCGCGAAGACAATTCTACATGACAGGGGCGCAGGGCGTTTTCGCGTTTCGGCGAAACTCGGAGATTCGCTAGAGAAAGCTCTGCGGATCGACATCGACCGCCACCCTGACCGAGCCCTTCGGCCGCGGCGCCCGCTTCAGCCAGGCCCGCAGATAGCCCTGCAGATCGATCTCCCGTGAGGTGCGCACGATCAGCCGCATGCGGTGGCGCCCACGCAGGATGGCGAGCGGTGCCTCGGCCGGCCCCAGGACGGCGACGCCGGCCGGCGCCTCGGCGCAGCGGGCCAGCGCCCTTGCATGGGTCTCGGCCTCGGCCTGCGCATTGGCCGAGACGATCAGTGCCGCGAGGCGCCCGAAGGGCGGCAGCCCGGCCGCCTCGCGCGCCGCCGTCTCTGCGGCGTAGAAGCGTTCGGGATCGCCGGAGACCAGCGCCTTCAGGACGGGGTGAGCGGGATCATGGGTCTGCAGCAATGCGCGCCCCGGCTTCTCGCCGCGCCCGGCCCGGCCGGTGACCTGCCGCAGCGCCTGGAAAGTGCGCTCGGCGGCGCGCGGATCGCCCGAGGTCAGGCCGAGATCGGCATCGACCACGCCGACCAGCGTCATGCCCGGGAAATTATGGCCCTTGGCGACGAGCTGGGTGCCGATGACGATGTCGAACTCGCCTTCGGCGACTGCCATCAGCTCCTGCTTCAGACGTTCGGTCCCGCCCGGGAAATCGCTCGACAGCACGATCGCCCGCGCCTGCGGGAACAGGGTCGCGACCTCCTCGGCAAGGCGCTCGACACCGGGGCCGCAGGCGGCCAGCGTCTCCGGCTTGTGGCAGGAAGGGCATTCATGCGGCCGGCGCTCGACATGGCCGCAATGATGGCAGACCAGAGCGCGGCGGAAACGATGGTCGACCAGCCAGGCCGAGCAGTTCGGGCACTGGAAACGATGGCCGCAGTCGCGGCAGAGCGTCAGCGGCGCATAGCCGCGCCGGTTGAGGAAGAGCAGAGACTGCTCCTTCGCCTCGAGATTGGCCTCGACCGCCTTGATCAGCGCGCCGGAGATCCAGCGCCCGCGCTCGGGCTTGTCGCGGCGCAGGTCGACCAGGCCGAGCGTCGGTAGATGCCTCCCACCGAAGCGCTCCGGCAGCTTGAGGTGGAGATAGCGCCCGCGCTCGGCATTGACCCGCGTCTCCAGCGAGGGCGTCGCCGAGGCCAGCACCACCGGAGCGCTCTCGATCTTGCCGCGCACCACCGCCATGTCACGGGCGTGATAGGCGACGCCGTCCTCCTGCTTGTAGGCGGCTTCGTGCTCCTCGTCGACGATGATCAGGCCAAGGTCGCGATAGGGCAGGAACAGCGCCGAGCGTGCGCCGGCGACGACCAGCGCCTCGCCCTCGGCGATCGCCGCCTGCAGCCGCTCGCGGCGGCGCCCGCTCACCGCCGAATGCCAGAGCCCCGGCCGGACGCCGAAACGCGCCTCGAACCGGTCGATGAACTGCGCCGTCAGCGCGATCTCGGGCATCAGGATCAGGCTCTGGCGCCCGAGCCGGATCGCCTCGGCGACTGCCTCGAAATAGACCTCGGTCTTGCCGGAGCCGGTGACGCCCTCGAGCAGCGCGACGCTGTAGGCCTGGCTGCGCACGGCGGCGACGAGACGCTCCGCCACCTCCTGCTGGCCCTCGGAGAGCGCCGGCCTCGCATGGTCCGGATCGGGCCTCGCGGCGATCGCCTGCTGGGGCAGTGCCTCGACGCAGAAGGTACCGGCATCGACCAGCGAATCGATCACCGCGGCACTGACCGCGGCCGCCTCGGCCAGCGCCGACTTGCCGACCAGCAATCCGCCTTCGGCCGCGGCGATGGCGCGGGCGCGGGCCGGCGTCATCCGGGCCGGCGGCGGGCCGACGAGCCGCACACCGAGCTTGGGGCGCTCGGGCCGGCCGTCCGGCGGCCGGCGCAGGGCGAGTGCCAGCACCGAGCCCTTGGCGGCGAGCGTGTACCAGGCGACCCAGTCGACCAGTTTCATCAGCGCCGGATCGAGCGGCGGCAGGTCGAGCTTGGCCGCGACCTTCTTGAGGTTGCCGCCGCGGCCCGAGCCGCGTTCCCAGACCACGCCGATCGTCTCGCGCGGCCCGAGCGGCACCTGAACGACGTCGCCCGGCGCGAGCGCGAGCCCGGCCGGGACGGCGTAGCTGTAAGCCTGGTCGAGACCGAGCGGGATCAGCACCTCGACCGTGCCGCCGCCCTGCCCCTCGTCGAGCGCATCGTCCATGCGCCCGTCTCTAGCACTGATTCGCCGCGATGGCCGGCGAGAAGCGAAGTCGCCGCCGGCGAGCGGCTCAGGCGGCCACGGGCTGGCGCCGCCCGAAGGGCAGCGCCTTCCAGGCCATCATGGCCCAGAGCAGCATGGTCAGCACCCCGAGCGTGCCGGCGATCGGCCGGTCGAGGAAGCCGACGAAGGAGCCGCTCGCCTTGATCATCGAGCTCATGAAGTTCTGCTCGAGCATCTCGCCGAGCACCAGGCCGAGGATCAGTGGCGCGACCGGGATGCCGTGTTCCTCGAGCAGCCAGCCGAAGACGCCCATGACGACCATCAGCACCACGCCGTAGAGCGAGTTGGTCATGGCGAAGGAGCCGACCATGCAGAAGATCAGGATCACCGGCAGCAAGATGTTGCGCGGCACGCGCAGGATCTGCTTGGCCGATTTGATCGCCACCCAGCCGAGCGGGAACATCAGCAGATTGGCGAGGATGAAGATGATGAAGACGGCATAGATCAGCTCCGGCGTCTGCAGGAAGACGGTCGGACCGGGGTTCATGCCCTTCATGTAGAGCACGCCGATGACGATCGCCGTGATCGAATCGCCGGGGATGCCGAAGACCAGGGCCGGGATCCAGGCGCCACCCAGCGCCGAATTGTTGGCCGAGGTCGAATCGACGATGCCTTCGATATGGCCGGTCCCGAACTTCTCGGGCTCCTTCGACATCTTCTTCGAGACGGCATAGGAGACCCAGGCGGCGATGTCGGCGCCGGCGCCCGGCAGGGCCCCGATCACGGTGCCGATCACCGAGCCGCGGATGAAGTTCTTCCAGTAGCGCCGCGCCACCGCGCCGAGCCCGGCGAACATGTTGCCGACCGCCTGCTGGATCCGCGCCCCGGTCGCCTCCATCGTCACGGCACCGCGCAGCAGCTCCGAGACGGCGAACATGCCGATCAGCGTCGGGATGAAGTTGATGCCCGACAACAGGTCGACATTGCCGAAGGTGAACCGCGGCTGGCCCGCCGCGGGGTCGATGCCGACCGTGCCGATGGCGAGGCCGATGAACAGCGAGAGCAACCCCTTCAGCGGATCGCCCGTTCCGATGAAGACCGCGCAGGTCAGGCCGAGGCAGGCAAGCCAGAAATACTCGAAGGAGGAGAAATTGATCGCGACCTCGGCGAGCACCGGCGCCAGCAGCACCAGGATGGCGACGCCGAAAATACCGCCGAGCACCGAGAAGACCAGATTGACGCCCATGCACAGATCGAGCTGACCCTTCTTGGTCATCTCATAGCTCTCATCGGCATAGGCCGCCGAGGCGGGCGTGCCGGGCATGCGCAGCATCGCCGCCGGGATGTCGCCTGCGAAGATCGCCATGGCGGTCGCGGTGACGATCGCGCCGAGAGCCGGCACGGGCGCCATGAAGAAGGTGACCGGCACCAGCAGCGCCGTGGCCATGGTCGCGGTCAGCCCCGGCATCGCTCCGACGAACATGCCGAACACGGCCGAGCCCATGATGATGGCCAGGACATAAGGGTCGAAGACCAGCCCGAAAGCGGTTGCGATTGCGCCCATTACCGCCTCCTCAGAGCACGCTGTCGAGAATGCCGCGCGGCAGCGGCACGCGCATCATCGAGCTGAAGAACCAGTGGACCAGCAACGTCATGCCGACCGCCACGATGACCGCCGTCAGCGGCCTTACGCCGAACCAGAGAAAGAGCACGAGCTGGATCAGCATGGCGCTGGGAATGAAGCCGAGGGGCTCGGAGGCGAGGATGTAGAACGCCATGGCGCCGAGCATCAAAGCGAAGGAGGCGACGCGGCGCGGCTGCGAGGTCCAGCCGTCGAGCAGGAGCCAGCGTCCGCCTGCGGCATGCTCGCGCCAGCCGCGGAGCATCAGCAGCACCGAGCAGCCGATGATTCCGGCACCGAGAATGCGCGGAAACAGGCTCGGCCCGTATTGCTGGCCAGGGAACGCCGGAAATGAAAAGGTCATCGCGATCATGGCGGCGGCGATCGCGAGGAACACCAGCCCGACCACGGCGTCGTTGAAACGCATTGGCAGTCTCTCCATCGACCCGCGCGGCAGTCCCGCGCGGGGCCAGGGCCGGCAAAGCCGACCCGTTCGAAATCAGGTTGAAATCAGGCCTTCTTCGCCAGCCCGGCGGCGCTCATCGCCGCCGCCATCGCCTTGTCGCCGTCGGCCATGAACTTGGTGAAGCCGGCCTGGTCGGCGAAAGTCATGCCGAAGCCGCGGGCATTCATGAAGTCCTGGAACTCCTTCGACTCATAGGCCTTCTTCAGCTCGGCGACGAGCTTGGTCTGCACCGCCTCGGGCAGCCCCTTCGGCCCGGCGATGCCACGCCAGGCGCCGACCGAGTAGTTGATGCCGAGGGTCTCGTTGAGGGTCGGCACGTCCTTGAACTGCGGGTTGCGCGCCTTCGCCATGATGGCGAGCGACTTCGCCTTACCGGCATCGAGCATGGCACGCGCCTCGGGGACCGAGCAGGTGACGATGTCGATGCCGCCCGCCGCCAGGTCCTGCATCGCCGGCGCCGCGCCGTTCGACGGGGCCCAGGCGACATGGTCGGGCTTAAGGCCCATGGCGACCAGCCAGCCGATCAGCGCCAGGTGCCAGATGCCGCCCTGACCGGTGCCGGAGGCCTTGAACTTGCCGGGAGGCGCAGCCTTGATCGCATCGGCCAGCGCCTTGATGTCCTTGTAGGGGCTCGAGGCCGAGACCTGCACGCCCGGCGGGTCCTCGTTCATCAGGGCGAGCGGCGTATAGCTGGTCGGATTGAGCTCGGTCAGGCCCTGATGATGCATCATCGTGATTTCGACGGTGATCATGCCGATCGTGTAGCCATCGGGTGCCGCCGTCGCGATCGCCGAATGGCCGACCACGCCCGAGCCGCCGGTCCGGTTGACCACGTTGACGGGCTGGCCGAGGCTCTTTTCCAGCATGGCGGCGACGATGCGCGCCGTAGCGTCTGTGCCGCCGCCGGCCCCCCAGGGGCAGACTAGGGTCACCGGCCGGTTCGGCCATTGCGCCTGGGCGATCGCCGGGTTCGCAATCAGCCCGGTCGCACCGGCAGCCGCGGCACCTTTCAGAATCGTACGTCTGCTGAACTCACTCACGGTAGCGCTCCTCCACTTCAATCGATTTAGAAGGTGACAGCTTCTCCGCGCAGCGGGGCCATCTTGAACTTCGGGCGCCATCTGAACTGATTGCAGCCGCAGAGGCAACAGTTTTGCATGCAGTATGCACCGGCTTGCATGCAAGTTTTCCTCAGGGCACGCAGCTCACGGGGACCACTGCCTTTCCGGCGGCCGCGACGATCGCGCCGGTGCTTTGCTCCGGCGCATCGCCTTTCGCGGCCGGAATCCGGGTCTGCGTCCGGGCCAGGAATGCCTGCAACGCTCCCATGTCCGCCATCGCATAACTCCGCTGCGGAGCGACGCCGGCGACAAGCGCCTTGTCCGAAGGACCGGCAGTGACGAGCCCGGTAAGCCGGCCTTGCCGATCGAAGACCGGGCTGCCCGCCCCACCCGGCTGCAGCGGCGCGAGCACGGCCTCGCCGCGCAATTCCGCGGCCAGCGCGACGGCGCCGCGTGCCGCGCCATTGCCGTCGAAGCCAAGCACCACAGCGGCTTGCGCCGGCTGCGCCGCATTGTCGCGCAGGCCGAGACCCGGCTGCTCGCCGAGGCCAGGCACGTCGAGCAGGGCGAGCCCGCTCGCCTGATCCTGCAGCCGCAATTTTGCCGGATGTCCGCCGACCTTCAGCGCTTTGCAGGCCTCGACCGCGACTCCGGCCGTCAACACCAGCTCCCGGGCCACGACGAGGCCGACACCGAGGCGCTCGGTCGCCGCAGCCACCGGCGTCGCACTTGTCGCCGCGGCGCCGACCGAGGGCGCTGCGGGAGCCGAGCCGGTCGGGAACGGCTCGAAACTGTCGGCGATCGCGGTTACGACCTTGTCGAAGCTTGCCGCCACCGCCTTGTCGTAACCGACGGAGAAGCCGCGCAGGCCGCCGGGTCCGCTCGCCTGCCTGCGGAAAAACCTGCCACCCGCCGTCTCGCCGGCGACAACGAAGAAGCTCGGCTGCAGCAGCTTGTAGGTGATGCGGCGCGGCACGTTCGGATTGACGGCGATCTGCCGCTCGAACAGCGCCGCCAGCGGCTCGCTCGCCGGCCCGGCGCTGACATCGAGCGTGATTCTGCCATCGGCACTCTGCCAGCGGCTGCCGCCGTTCGGCAGGGCTTCGCGCTTCGGCAGCAGCCTTTGCGGGATGCCAATGCGCACGCCGGTGCGCTCGTCCGTGACGACCGCGAACCCCGCCGTCTCGCGCGCCGTCCGCGCCAGCCGGGCGAGTTCCTGCCGTTCCGCCGGGCTCAACTGGCCGTCCGGCTGACCACGCCCGGCCTTGAAGCCATTGACGGCCCGGAAGGTCAGCGGTCCGAAATTGCCGGTGGCGGCGCTGTTGAGATGCCCGGTCCAGATCAGATCGACCTGGATCGCCTTGCGTTCGGCTTCTGACAGTCCCTCGAAGATGCGCGTCGCGGCTTCCAGGCGCGGATCCGCAGGGCGCGGCTGTGCCAGCGCCGGCCCATGGCAAAGCAGCAGAACTGCGATGAGACCGGGAATCGACCGGAAACTGATCAAGACGACCTCCCGTTCAGGCGCGCAGGCAGTGCTGCGGACCGCTATTCAGCGCGAGCCGTGCCGCCGAGGCAAGGGGGACGAGGCGCAGGTCGAGGATGACGGACGATTTGACGAACCGCTCGGCGAAAACCGCTCAGACCTCGCCAAACGCGCCGGTTGGCCCGGTCTTGCAAGTTGCGCTAGTCGGGCCTGATGATAGCCTCGTTTCGGCCACGGCGCGACGTTACGTCATCGCGTCGACGCCTGCCGCGGCTATCCTCGTGCCGCCTGCTGCCTTCCCGGAGACCGAGCCATGTCCCTCCTCGCCCGTCTCGCCCTCATCCTCGGTCTCGCTCTCGCTGCCGCTCCGGCCTTGGCCCAGAAGGCCTATGTCCGGCCCGATCTCGCCGGTGACGGCCAGCGGCTGGAGGAAAGGCTGAAACGCGAGGTCGGGGCGAGCCAGCGTCCCCTCGCGACGCTGCTGCGCGACGGCAATGCCGCGCTTTCCCGCGGCGATGCGCGCGGCGCCCTGCCTCTCGCCAATGCCGCCGCCATGGCCGATCCGGCCAATCCCGCCGGCTGGCGCCTGATGGCGCAGGCCGCGATCGGCATCGAGCCGCGCGATTATCGCGAACGCTATGAATTGCGCGAGCGCGCCGTCAGCGCCGCCTATCTCGCCTATCAGCGCTCGAGCTCGCGCACCGAGGAGGCGACCTCGCTCGGCGTCCTCGCCCGCGTCTTCGAGAAGAACGAGCTCTGGCGCCCCGCCCTGACCACCTATCGGCTCAGCCTCGACATCGCCGACAATGCCTCGCTGCGCAGCGACTACGAGGCGCTGCGGGCCCAGCGCGGCTTCCGCCTGCTGTCCAACAAGGTCGATTCCGACGCGGCGAGCCCGCGTGCCTGCTTCGAGTTCTCCGAGCCGCTCGCCCGCGGCCGCGTCGACTTCGCGCCCTATGTCGCGATCACCGGCAAGGGCGACTTCGCCGTCAGCGCCGAAGAACGCCAGCTCTGCGTCGACGGCCTGCGCCATGGCGAGCGCTACGGCTTCGTCATCCGCCAGGGCGTACCCTCGGCCCTGCCCGACGAGAAGCTGCTGAAATCCTCCGATTACGAGGTCTATGTCCGCGACCGCGCCCCGTCCGTGCGCTTCACCGGCAAGAACTACGTGCTGCCGCGTACCGGCCAGCAGGGCGTGCCGGTCGTCTCGGTCAATGCCGGCAAGCTCGACCTCGAGGTGATGCGCATCGGCGACCGCAACCTGATCAACTCGGTCCATTCCGAGGACTTCCTGAGCCAGCTCGGCAGCTACAATGCGGGCCAGATCGCCGCGGACAAGGGGGCCAGCGTCTGGAAGGGCACGATGGACGTGAAGTCCGAGCTCAACAAGGACGTCGTCACCGCCTTCCCGGTGCTGGAGGCCGTCGGGCAGCTCCAGCCCGGCGTCTATGTGATGTTCGCCAGGCCGAGCGGCACCCAGCCGGCCAGCAGCCCGGATGGCGACTACGACTATGACGGCTCGCCCCGGGCGACGCAGTGGTTCGTCGTCTCCGATCTCGGCCTGACCTCCTTCTCCGGCCCCGACGGCGTGCATGTGCTGGTGCGTTCGCTCGCCGACGCCACACCCGTCGCCAATGCCGAGCTGCGCCTGATCGCCCGCAACAACGAGGTGCTGGCGACGATCCGCTCCGACCGCAACGGCTATGCCCGTTTCGACGCCGCCCTCGGCAAGGGCCAGGGCGGCAACGCGCCCGGCCTCATCACCGCGACACTCGCCGAGGATTACGGCTTCCTCGATCTCAAGCAGACGGCGTTCGATCTGTCCGACCGCGGCGTGAAGGGCCGCGTCGCGCCCGTCGGGCTCGACGCCTTCCTCTACACCGAGCGCGGCGTCTATCGCTCCGGCGAGACGGTCTATCTGACCTCGCTGCTGCGCGACGCCAAGGGCGCCGCCGTCGCCGGCCTGCCGCTGACCCTGGTGGTCAGGCGGCCGGACGGCGTCGAATATCGCCGCCGCCAGGTCGAGGACCAGGGGGCGGGCGGCCGTGCCCATTCGATTCCGCTGATCTCCGGCGCCCAGACCGGCACCTGGCGGGTTCAGGCCTATTCCGACCCCAAGGGCGCCGCGATCGGCGAGGTCTCCTTCCTCGTCGAGGACTATGTCCCCGAACGGCTGGAACTGACGCTCGCGCCGAAGAAGCCGGTCCTGCAAGCCGGCGAGCCTGCCGAGATCGACGTCTCCGCCCGCTATCTCTACGGCGCCCCCGGTTCCGATCTCGACGTCACCGGCTCGATGACGGTGCGGGCCGCCGGGCAGAGCGCGATCCCCGGCTTCGCCGGCTATGAGGTGGGGCTCACCGACGAGGCCTTCGAGCCGCAGCAATCGGAGTTCGAGGACACGGCCAAGACCGACGCCAGCGGCAAGGTCACGCTCGTCAACCCCGTCGCCGAGCCGGAGGCCAACCGTCCGCTCGAGGTCGAGCTGACGGTGCGCGTCGGCGAGCCCGGCGGGCGCGCCATCGCCCGTTCGGTGACGCTGCCGATCGTGCCCAAGGGCGCTGCCATCGGCGTGCGGAAAACCTTCAAGGACGGCGAGCTCGGCAACGGCCAGACCGCCAGTTTCGACGTGATCATGGCCAATGGCGACGGCCGCCGGATCGGTCGGCAGGGCCTCAAATGGACGCTCTCCAAGGTCACCCGCAACTATCAATGGTTCTATCAGGACGGCCGCTGGAACTATGAGGGCGTGAAGCAGACGCGCCGCGTCTCCGATGGCGAGATCGCGGTTGCCGAGAACGCCCCCGCTCGCATCGCTGCGCCCGTGCAATGGGGCAATTACCGGCTCGACGTCACGGCCGACGGCGCCGATGCCACCGAGACCAGCGTCTCCTTCAGCGTCGGCTACGAAACCGACAAGGCCGCCGACACGCCCGACGTGCTCGACGTCGCGCTCGACAAGGCCGCCTATACCGATGGCGAATCGATGCAGGTCCGCCTGACCGCGCGCTTCACCGGCAAGGCGACGCTCGCCGTGCTCGGCGACGGCATCAGCGAGATCCGTACTGTCGACGTCTCGCCCTCCGGCACCACGGTCAATCTGCCGGCCAGGGCGGGCTGGGGTGCCAGCGCCTATCTCGTCGCCCTCGCCCATCGCCCGATGGATCAGCAGGCCCAGCGCATGCCCGGCCGTGCCATCGGCCTCGCCTGGTTCGCGATCGGCAAGGAAGAGCGCAACCTCGCCATCGACCTCGGCGCGCCCAATCTGGTGCGGCCGCTCTCGACCCTGTCGCTGCCGGTGAAGGTCACCGGCGCCAAGGCCGGCGAGGAAGCCTTCGTCACGGTCGCAGCCGTCGATGTCGGCATCCTCAACCTGACCCGTTTCGAGAGCCCCGACCCGAGCAGGTTCTTCTTCGGCCAGCGCCAGCTCGGCCATGAATTGCGCGATCTCTACGGCTATCTGATCGACGGCATGCAGGGCGTGCGCGGCGCGATCCGCTCCGGCGGCGACGCCGCCCCGCAGCTCAATGGCGAGGCGCCGACCCAGGAGCCGCTGGCGCGCTATTCCGGCGTGGTCAAGCTCGGTCCCGACGGCACCGCCAAGGTCGATTTCGAACTGCCGGCGTTCAATGGTTCGGTCAGGGTCATGGCCGTCGCCTGGTCGGCCGGCAGGACCGGGCAGGCGAGCGCCGACGTCTTCGTCCGCGACCAGCTCGTGGCGCAGGCGACGCTGCCGCGCTTCCTGGCGCTCGGCGACCAGTCGCGCTTTCACCTGCAGATCGACAATGTCGAGGGCCCGGCCGGCTCCTATCTGGTCGATCTCGACGTCAAGGGCCCGGTCGTCGTCGGCGCCGACGCGACCCGCAGCAGCATGACTTTGGCAGCCGGGGCGAAGGGCTCTCTGACCATCCCGGTCACCGCCGCCGGCCTCGGCCGGGCGAGCTTCGACGTCAAGGTCTCCGGCCCGAACGGCATCGGCACGGTGCAGAATCTGGCGGTCAGGGTGCAGCCCTCGACGCAGACCATCGCCCGCCGGATCATCAGGCCGATCCCGGGAGGCGGCTCGCTGACCGTCTCCTCCGACCTGCTGGCCGATCTCGTGCCGGATTCGGGCGCCGTCTCGATCTCGGTCTCGCCGGTCGCCGCACTAGACGTTTCGGCGATCCTCAAGGCGCTCGACCGCTACCCCTATGGCTGCACCGAGCAGACGATCAGCCGCGCTCTGCCGCTGCTCGTCGTCAACCGGCTGGCCTCGATGGAGCAGCTCGCCCTCGACGGCAATGCCGACGAGCGCGTCAATGCCGCGATCGAGCGCGTCCTCGCCCGCCAGGGTGGCAACGGCTCCTTCGGCCTCTGGAGCATCGGTGGCGAGGATCTCTGGCTAGACGCCTTCGTCACCGATTTCCTGACGCGGGCCCGCGAGCGCCAGTTCGCGGTGCCGCAGACGGCGTTCAACATGGCGCTCGACCGCCTGCGCAACCAGGTCGTCAACACCAGCGAGATCAACAAGGAGGAAGCGGCCGGCATCGCCTATGCTCTCTATGTGCTCGCTCGCAACGGCCGGCCGGTGATGGGCGATCTGCGCTATCTCGCCGACAACAAGCTCGCCGATTTCGCCTCGCCTTTGGCCCGCGGCCAGATCGGTGCGGCGCTTTCCCTGCTCGGCGACCGGCCCCGTGGTGCCGCCGCCTTCAGCAACGCGCTCGGCCGCCTGCAGCAGACCAGCGATGACGGGCTCTCGCGCGCCGATTACGGCTCGCGCCTGCGTGACGGGGCGGCGCTGCTCGCCCTGATCGCCGAGAGCAATGGCGACCGGGCCGAGCTGAACCGCGCCGCCGATATCGTCCAGAATGCCCGCCAGAGCGCGCGCTACACCTCGACACAGGAGAATATGTGGATGGCGATGGCCGCAGCGGCCATGGCCAAGGAGGCGGAAGGCATGACGCTGACCGTCGACGGCACCGAACGCAAGGGCGCGCTCTACCGCACGGTTCCAGCCGCCGCGCTGGAGGGCAAGCCGCTCGTCATCGGCAACCCCGGCACCGCCTCGGCCAATGCGGTCCTGACCGTCTCCGGCATCCCGACCACGCCGGAGCCGGCGCTGAACCAGGGCTTCGCACTGGAACGCACGCTCTTCAGCATGAAGGGCGAGCGGGTCGACCCGTCGCGCCTGCGCCAGAACGAGCGCTATGTCGTGGCGCTCAAGGTCACCGAGCCGGCGGCGCGCTATGGCCGGCTGCTGCTGGTCGATCCCGTCCCGGCCGGGCTCGAGATCGAGAACGCCAACCTGACCGAGGGCGCTTCTGTCGAAGGGCTGAACTGGCTGAAGCAGGAGGTCGCGCCCGTCCACACCGAGGCGCGCGACGACCGCTATGTCGCCGCCTTCGAGCGCAGCGGCAGCAGCAACCAGCCGCTGAGCTACACCGTCGCCTATATCGCCCGGGCCGTCTCGCCCGGCCGCTATGTCCAGCCGGCGGCAGTGATAGAGGACATGTACCGCCCGGACCGCTTCGGCAGGACCGCGTTCGGCACGGTCGACATCACCTCGGCGAGGTAGGATCAAGGTGAGCGCGCCGCACGATAGGCCAAGCGCGACAGAACCTCCTCTTCCTTCGGGGAGAGAAGGAAAGCGCGCGTGGCCACGCCGCCTCGCTTACCCCGGAGCCGGCATCCTCGCCCTGGTAGCCGCCACGACGGGCGCGCTGTTCTGGTACGCCTCCACCCTCTCGCCGCTCGACCTCTCGGCTGCCAGCGATCGCTCCACCGTGGTGCTCGACCGCGAGGGCAAGCTGCTGCGCCCCTTCGTCACCGCCGATGGCCGCTGGAAGCTGCCGGTCGGCGCAGCCGATGTCGATCCGCGCTATCTTTCCATGCTGAAGGCCTATGAGGACAAGCGCTTCGACGCGCATCTCGGCGTCGATCCGCAGGGCCTGATCCGTGCCGCCGTCCAGATGCTGGGCAATGGCCGCATCGTTTCCGGCGGCTCGACGCTGACCATGCAGGTGGCGCGCCTGCTCGAACCGCGCCAGGAACGCTCGCTCTCGGCCAAGCTCAGGCAGACGGTGCGCGCGCTCGAACTCGAACGGCGCTTCAGCAAGACTGAAGTTCTCGACCTCTATCTCACCCTCGCCCCTTTCGGCGGCAATCTCGAAGGCGTGCGCGCCGCGAGTTTCGCCTATTTCGGCAAGGAGCCGAAGCGGCTCTCGACCGCCGAGGCGGCACTGCTGGTCGCGCTGCCGCAATCGCCGGAAACCCGCCGGCCCGACCGTTTTCCGGAGGCCGCGCGCAAGGCCCGCGAACGCGTGCTCGCCAAGGCCGAGGCCGCCGGTCTCGTCACACCGGGCGAAGTCACCGCCGCCCGCGACGAGCCGATACCGACGGCGCGAAAACCCTTCCCGGCGCTGGCCCCGCATACCGCCGAGCAGGTCGTCGCCGGCTCTCCCGAGCAGAAGCGGCATCGCCTCAGCCTCGATGCCCGCTGGCAGGCGACCCTGGAACAGCTCGCCCGCGAGCGCGCCATCGGCCAGGGACCGCAGCTCTCGATCGCCATCCTCGTCGCCGACAACGAGACCGGCGAGATCCGCGCCTCAGTCGGAGGCGTCGACTATTTCGATGCCGGGCGCGCCGGTTCGCTCGACCTGACGCAGGCCCTGCGTTCACCCGGCTCGGCACTGAAGCCCTTCATCTACGCGCTCGCCTTCGACAATGGCCTCGCCCATCCAGAGACCATGCTGGAAGACCGGCCGACCCGCTACGGTCTCTATGTGCCCGAGAATTTCGACCTCGGCTTCCAGGGCATGGTCAGCGCCCGCAAGGCGCTGCAGCTCTCGCTCAACCTGCCGGCGGTCGAATTGCTCTCGGCGCTCGGCCCGCAGCGTTTCCTGTCGCGGTTGAAGGATGCCGGCGCCGCCATCGCCATGCCCAGGGAGAGCGGCGCGCCCGGCCTCGCCATCGGCCTCGGCGGGCTCGGCATCACGCTCTCCGACCTGACACGGCTCTATGTCGGACTCGCCCGCGGCGGCGAGGTCGTGCCGCTGAAGGTCACGGCCGCGACCGATCCCGGCACCGTCCCGCTGCGCCTCGTCGAGCCGGTCGCTGCCTTCTATGTCGCCGACACGCTGCTCGGCGCGCCGCCGCCGCTGAACGCCGCGCCGGGGCGGATCGCCTACAAGACCGGCACCTCCTATGGCTATCGCGATGCCTGGGCCGTCGGCTTCGATCGCAGACACACCATCGGCGTCTGGGTCGGCCGGGCCGATAACGGCGCGGTGCCCGGCCTCGTCGGGCGGGCGGTTGCGGCGCCGATCCTGTTCGACGCCTTCGCCCGGATCGGCCACGATCCCCGCCCCTTCATGCAGCCTCCCGGCGTGATCGCCGCGACCAGCGCGACCCTGCCGCCGCCCTTGCGCCATCTGCGCCAGGATGTGCCCAAGACGGTGGCTGCGCTAGCGACGCCGGGGCTGAAGCTCGCCTTCCCACCCGAAGGCGCCCGCATCGATCTCGCCGCCTCGGCTCCCGAGGGCGGGCGGCCCCAGCTCGGCCTCAAGGTCGCCGGCGGCGTCGCTCCCTTCACCTGGCTGGTCGACGGCGCGCCGATCACCGGTCCGGTCCGGCGCCGCGAGACGGAATGGCAGCCGCCCGGCAAGGGTTTCGTGCGGATTTCGGTGGTCGATGCCGCCGGCGCCAGCGAGAGCGTCTCGGTCAGGCTGCAATAGCACTCACCGTCATTGCGAGCGGAGCGAAGCAATCCAGAAGGACTGCGCGCGCCACTGGATTGCTTCGCTCCGCTCGCAATGGCGCTTCAGGCCTCACTCCGCCGGCTGCGGATGAGCCTTTGCGGTCTCCGGCTCCTCGCCATGCATCGGCCGCCGTGCCCGCGACAGATAGCTGTAGGCGACCGGCACGACATAGAGCGTGAGCAAGGTGCCGAAGGTCATGCCGCCGACGATGACCCAGCCGATCTGCGAGCGGCTCTCGGCGCCGGCGCCGGAGGCGAGCGCCAGCGGCACCGCGCCCAGCACCATCGCGCCGGTGGTCATCAGGATCGGGCGCAGACGCAGCTCCGCCGCCTCGACCAGCGCCTCCAGCATCTCCTTGCCTTCCTCGCGCAGCTGGTTGGTGAATTCGAGGATCAGGATGCCGTGCTTGGTGATCAGACCGACCAGCGTGATCAGCCCGATCTGGCTGTAGACGTTCATCGTCCCGCCGGTGAAATACAGCGCCGCCAGCGCCCCTGTCATCGAGAGCGGCACCGAGACCATGATCACCACCGGGTCGATGAAGCTCTCGAACTGCGCCGCCAGCACCAGATAGATGAAGCCGAGCGCCAGCAGGAAGACGAGCAGGATCGACGAGCCCGACTGCTTGAACTCGCGGCTCTGGCCGGAATAGTCGTTCTGGTAGGAGGCGGGCAGGATCCGCGCCGCCGCCTGCTCCAGCACGGTCAGCGCGTCGCCCAGCGAATAGCCCGGCCCCGGCACGGCGGTGATGGTCGCCGAACGCAGCTGGTTGAAGCGGATCAGCTCCTTGGGCGCGACATTCTCCTCGACCCGGACGAGGCTCGACAGCTGCACCACCTGGCCGCCGCGGCCCATCAGATAGATCGACTGCAGCGTCTGCGGCGTGTTGCGATCCTGGCCGGCGACCTGCAGCATCACGTCGTACTGCTCGCCGTTCATGTTGAAGCGCGTCACCTGGCGACCACCGAGCAGGGTCTCCATGGTGCGGCCGATCACGTCGACGCCGACGCCGAGATCGGCGGCGCGCTGCCGGTCGATCGAGACCTTGATCTGCGGCTTGTCGAGGATCAGGTTGGTCTCGAGATTGGTCAGCGCCGGATGGCCCTGCACCTCGGCGATCAGGCGGTCGACGTTCTGCTTGATTTCGGCATAGGAATCCGAGGAGCGCAGCACGAACTCGACCGGCTTGCTGTTGGCGCCGCCCTGGCCGAGCGAGGGCGGGTTGGTGGCGAAGAGCCGGATGCCGGGGATCTGCGACAATCCCTTGTTGATCTCGGCCACCAGGCTCTGCTGCTTGCGCTGGCGCTGCTCCCAGGGCTTCAACCGGGCGAAGGCGATGGCCCGCGTCACGTCCGGGAAGCCGACGATGACGAGATAGGTCTCGACCTCCTGGATCTTGCTGAAATAGTCCTCGACGCGCCGCGCGTAGTCGGCGGTGAAGGACATGGTAGCCCCTTCCGGAGCCACGCCGATCGCGGTGATCGTGCCGCGATCCTCGACCGGGGCCAGTTCCGAGCGCAGATTGGTGAAGAAATAATAGCTGCCGCCGGCGACACCGAGCGCCAGCAGCACGATCAGCGGCCGGACCGACAGCGCAAAGCGCAGCGAGCGGCGATAGCCGCTGGAGAGCGCCTCGAAGAAACGTTCGAGCGCATTGTAGAGGAAATTGTGCTTGTTCTCGTGGCGCAGGAGCTTGGCGCACATCATCGGCGTCAGCGTCAGCGCGACGAAGCCGGAGACGAGCACGGCGCCGGCGAGCGTCAGCGCGAACTCGATGAAGAGCTTGCCGGTGCGCCCCGTCGAGAAGGCCATCGGCGCATAGACCGCGACCAGGGTCAGCGTCATCGCAACCACGGCGAAGGCGATCTCGTTGATGCCCTTGATCGCCGCCTTGGTCGGCTCCATGCCGTCCTCGATATGGCGGTGGATGTTCTCCAGCACCACGATCGCGTCGTCGACGACGAGGCCGATGGCGAGCACCATCGACAGCAGCGTCAGCGTGTTCACCGTGAAGCCGAGCGCATACATCAGCGCGAAGGCGCCGATCAGCGAGACCGGGATGGTGACGAGCGGGATCAGCGTCGCGCGCAGCGAACGCAGGAACAGGAAGATGATCAGCACGACCAGCACGACCGCCTCGGCGATCGTGGTGTAGACCGCCTTGATCGAGCGATCGATGAAGATCGAGGTGTCGTAGGAGGTCGCGATCGACATCCCGTCCGGCAGGTCCTCGATGATGCCGGGCAGGGCCTGCTGGACGCCGGCCGAGACGTCGAGCGGGTTGGCGACAGCCTGCTTGACGATGCCGATCGTCACCGAGGGCGTGCCCTTGAACCAGGCGGCGTTGCGCTCCTCGCGGGCGCCGAGCTCGACCCTGGCCACGTCGCGCAGGCGGACCGGGAAGCCGTTCGCATCCTTGACGGTGATCTGCTGGAACTGCTCGGGCGTGTTCAGGCTGGTCTGCGAGAGAACCGTGAATTCGCGGTCATTGCTCTCGATGCGCCCGGAGGGGATCTCGACATTCTGCGCCCGCAGCGCCGCCTCGACCTCCTGCACGGTGATGGCATAGGCCGCCATCCGGGCCCGGTCGAGCCAGATCCGCATGGCGTATTGGCGCTGGCCGAGAATGCGGACCTCGGCGACGCCGGTGATGTTCTGGACGCGGTCGGCGATGAAGCGGTCGGCGAAATCGGTCAGCTCCAGCGGTGAATGCCGCGTGCTGGTCAGCGACAGATACATCACCGGCTGGGCGTCGGCCTCGACCTTGGCGATGATCGGCTCGTCGATCTCGTCGGGCAGGCGCCCGCGCACCCGGCTGACGCGGTCCCGGACGTCGGAGGCGGCGACGTCGGGGTCGACATCCGGGCGGAAACGCACGGAGATCTGGCTGCGCTCCTGGCGGCTGGTCGAGGTGATGGTCTCGATGCCCTCGATGCCGGCGATCGAGTTCTCCAGGATCTGCGTGACCTGCGTCTCGATGATCTCGGCGCTGGCGCCGCGATAGGTCGTCTGCACGGAGACGATCGGCTCGTCGATGTTCGGATATTCACGCACCGTCAGGCGCGTATAGGAGACGAAGCCGATCAGGACGACGAGCAGGCTGAGGACGGTGGAGAGGACCGGCCGACGGACGAAGAGCTCGAACAGGCTCATTGCACCGCGCCCGGAACGGCGGCCGGCAGCGCGCTCGTCTGAACGCTCGCCTTCTGCTTGATCGAGACGGTCGAGCCCTCGCGCAGGCGCATCTGCCCGGCGGTGACGATCTGCATGCCGGGCTTCAGCCCGCGCACGATTTCGACCTTGCCCGGCAGGCGCTTGCCGAGCTCGACCGGGATGCGCTTGGCCTTGCCATTCTCGACGATGAAGACCATCTTGCCGATGCCGTCCGGCACCACCGCCGTCTCCGGCACGACCAGCGCGTTCTCACGCTGATTGACGACGATGGTGAGGCGGGCGAACAGGCCGGGCTTCAGCACGAGATCGCCATTGGGAACCTTGGCGCGCAGCTTGACCGCGCGGCCGTTGATGTCGACCACCGGATCGATCGCGAAGATCTGGCCGGAGAACGGCCGGTCGGGCACGGCATCGACCTTGAGCTGAACCGGCTGCCCGACCTTGAGCTGGGTCAGGAAGATCTCGGGCACCCGGAAATCGATCTTGATCGGGTCGATATTGGTGAGCGCGACCAGCGGCTTGCCGACCGAGATATAGTCGCCGACGCCGACCGAGCGCAGCCCGACCACGCCGGTGAACGGCGCCTTGATCGTCGCCTGGGCGAGCTTCGACTGGACCAGCTGAACGCGCGCCTCATGCGAGGCGAGCTGGGCCGTCGCCTGTTCCAGCGCCACCTGCGTGCCGGCGCCGCGCGAGACCAGCGAACGATTGCGGTCATAGGTGTCGCGAGCTAGCGAGAGGTCCGCCTGCGCCTGCTTCAGCTCGGCGTCGAGGATGGCGGTGTCGAGCTTGACCAGCTCCTGCCCCTCCTGGACGCGCTCGCCCTCCCGGAAGCCGAGCGAAATCACGCGGCCGGCGATCTCGGAGGCGATGATGATCGCCTCATCGGCGGCGAGGGTGCCGAGCGCCTCGACTTCCTCGTTCACGGTCATGCTCTCGACCGCGCCGACCTCGACGGGAACGCCCGGATTCGGCGCATTCGCGGCCGCCTGCGCCGGCTGGCCGACCGGCCGGAAATGCTTCTGGTAGGCATAATAGCCACCGCCTGCCAGCCCGGCGATGACAAGGAAGAGGATGAAACGCTTCATGAGGCTGGACGCTCCGGTGCCGCGCGCGAAATCTAGACTGGACGGTCCAGTTCGATAAAGTCCCAAAAGGGCGGAAGCATGATAGGCCCGTCGAGCCAGCGCCGTACACTGCGCGCCGCAAGGGAAGCAAGGGCAATGCCGACCGAGAAATCGCGGCCGGACAAGCATGGCGCGATTACCCGCGCCGCCGCCGAGATGTTCCTGGCCGAGGGCTTCGACCGCGCGAGCCTCGGCCAGATCGCCCAGCGCGCCGGCGTCTCGAAGCAGACCATCTACAGCCATTTCGCCGACAAGGAGGCGCTGTTCAAGGCGATCTGCGCCGAGCTCACTGAAAAGCTGACGATTCCGCTGCGAGAAGCATTGAATCCTGGGGCGGATCTGCGCGCCGCGCTGATCCG
Organism: Allobosea sp.; assembly: GCF_017308075.1. Taxonomy (GTDB): domain Bacteria; phylum Pseudomonadota; class Alphaproteobacteria; order Rhizobiales; family Beijerinckiaceae; genus Allobosea. The sequence goes on along the minus strand of NZ_JAFKFX010000026.1, from coordinate 131,019 downwards.
TCTCGGCGAGGATGCGCTCGCGATGATGCTGCATCCGGCCTCGCTAGACCTGCACCGCCTGATCGTCAGCGCGGCGACGCGCTATCCCGAGCTCGGGCGCGCCGCCTATGAGGCCGGCGCGGCACGGATGATCGAGTATCTCGGCACCCTGATCGGCGAGCGTTCACGATCCGGTGATGGCTTCACGCGAGCGATCGACGAGCCCCGCGCGCAACTGTTGGCGGAGCAGTTCATCGGCATGCTGCGCGGCTTCCACCAGGCGCGCGGCCTGCTCGGCGTGCCGCCGGCTCCGGCCGAAGCGCGCCAGCGCTATGTCCAGGCTTGTGTCGATCTGCTGCTGCGCGGTGCCTGAGCCGAGGCGCGGGCCGCGTCACGGCACTGTCATCTACCGCCGATAGGGCTCGCTCGCGATTGCGAGGAGAGCTGCCGATGCTGCGTATCGAGGGTCTGACCAAGCGTTTCGGCGGCAAGGCCGCCGTCGACAACGTCACCCTGTCGATCCCGCGAGGCGAGATGGTCGGCGTGATCGGCCGCTCCGGTGCCGGCAAGTCGACCTTGCTGCGCATGCTGAACCGGCTCTCCGACCCGAGCGAGGGGCGCATCCTCAGCGGCGAGCGCGACGTCACCGCCCTGCGCGGCGGCGCGCTGCGGGGTTGGCGGCGTGACACTGCCATGATCTTCCAGCAGTTCAACCTGGTCGGGCGCCTCGACGTGCTGACCAATGTGCTGCTCGGCCGCCTCAACCATCGCTCCGCGGCGCTGACGCTTGTGAAGAGCTTCTCGCAGGACGACAAGATCCGCGCCATCGCGGCGCTCGAGCGGCTCGATATGGGCCATCTCCTGGCCCAGCGCGCCGAGACCCTGTCCGGCGGCCAGCAGCAGCGCGTCGCCATCGCCCGCGCTCTGGTCCAGGAGCCACAGATCATCCTCGCCGACGAGCCGATCGCCTCGCTCGACCCGCGCAACTGCCAGATCGTCATGGACGCGCTGTTCCGGATCAACCGCGAGGACGGCATCACCGTCATCTCCAACCTGCACCATCTCGACATCGCGGCGAAGTATTGCGACCGGCTGATCGGCATGGCTGCCGGCAAGGTCGTGTTCGACGGTCCGCCCCATGCTTTGACCAGCGAGATCGCGGCCGAGCTCTACGGCATCGAGGCCAAGGACGCCGGTGCCGAGGCGCTCGATGCGCTCGACGTCATCGCCACCTCCGAGGCGCGGCGCATCCGACAGAACGTCGCCTGAGCGGATCCTCCGCAGGCAACGCCTACCCCGACCACCAGACTACCCCCCAAGGAGCACTCTCATGCTGACCCGCCGTCATACCCTGACGCTTGCCGCCGGCCTCGCCGCGACGCTCGCCGCCCCCGCCTTCGCGCAGGACTGGAAAGCCAAGTATCCCGAACTCGTCTTCGCGATCATCCCGGCCGAGAACGCCTCGGGCGTGACCGAGCGCTACACCCCCTTCGTCAACTATCTTTCGAAGGAACTCGGCACCAAGGTGACGCTGCGCATCGCCAACGACTACGCCGCGATCATCGAAGGCCAGCGCGCCGGCAACATCCACATCGCCTCCTATGGCCCGTCCTCCTTCGCTCGCGCCCGCATGACCGGCGCCAAGGTCGATGCCTTCGCCATCGAGACCAATCTCGACGGCACCAAGGGCTATCATTCGGTCTTCTACGTGAAGAAGGACTCGCCCTATCAGAAGGTCGAGGACCTCAAGGGCAAGAATCTCGGCCTGGTCGACCCGAACTCGACCTCCGGCAACAATGTCCCGCGCTTCGCGCTGAACGGCATGAAGATCGAGCCCGAGACCTTCTTCGGCAAGGTCGTCTACACCGGCAGCCACGAGAACGCCGTCATCGCCCTGCAGCAGGGCACCGTCGACGTCGCCGCCAACTGGTGGAACGACGAGCAGGAATCGAACCTGCAGCGCATGGCCCGCAAGAACATGGTCAAGGCCGAGGATTTCCGGATCATCTTCAAGTCCGAGCAGATCGTGAACTCGCCGCTGGCCTATCTCAGCGACCTGCCGGAAGAGCTCAAGGCCAAGATCCGCGACGCCGTCCTCAACATCACCACCAAGGACAAGGCCGCCTTCGACAAGATCTATGAAGGCAAGCAGGGCCCGCTCGTCGCCGTCGACAACAAGGCCTACGACCCGATCATCGAGCTGAACAAGTTCGTCGACGCGCTTCGCAAGAAGAAGTCCTCGTAAGCATAGCCTCTCTCCCCTCTCCCGGATGGGAGAGGGGCCGGGGGTGAGGGACCGCCCTCACCACGGCATGCTCGACATTGGAGTGGCCGCACCGCGCTCTGGCGTTTGCCCGCAGGCCCTCACCCCTACCCCTCTCCCATCCGGGAGAGGGGTTCCCCGCGCCTCTCCGGCCAGGGCTTATCATCCCATGACGCTCCCTCTCGCCTCCGGCGCCCCCGCTATCGCCACCCATGCCGAGCTCTACCGGCGCGAAATGGCGGCCAAGCGCCTGCAGACCCTGCTGGGCCTCGCGATCTTCGCCATCTGCGTCGTGCTCGCCGGCATCGGCGCCGAGGTCGACCTGAAAAAATTCGCCGAGAACGCCTGGCGCTTCCCGAAATACATCCTCGAGACCATGCCGACGCTCCGGCTCGCCACCTTCGGTGCCGATCTCAAGGAATGGTACTGGGGCATCAATGGCTGGCTGAACCTGCTCTGGCAGACTGTCGTCATCGCCTATGTCGGCACCGTGCTCGGCGCCGTCGGGGGCTTCCTCCTCTGCTTTGTCGCCGCCGGCAATCTCGGCCGCTCGACCGGGCTGCGCTGGGTCACGCGCCGCTTCCTCGAATTCTGCCGCACCGTGCCGGAGATCGTCTTCGCGCTGATCTTCGTCATCGCCTTCGGACTCGGCCCGCTGCCGGGGGTGCTCGCCATCGCCATCCACACCATGGGCGCGATGGGCAAGCTCTTCTCCGAAGTCGTCGAGAACATCGACATGAAGCCGGTCGACGGCCTCAACGCGACGGGCGCCGGCTGGTGGCAGACCGTGCGCTTCGCCGTCGTGCCGCAGGTGCTGTCGAATTTCGCGAGCTACACGCTGCTGCGCTTCGAGATCAATGTCCGCGGCGCCTCGATCATGGGCTTCGTCGGCGCAGGCGGCATCGGCCAGGACCTGATCGAGGCGATCCGCAAATTCTACTTCACCGATGTCAGCGCCATCCTGCTGCTGATCATCGTCACCGTCATGCTGATCGACTACGGCACCGAGCGTCTGCGCCACGCCTTGCTGAGCCTGGAGCATCGCCCATGAGCCTCGCCCTCTCGGCCGCCGACCGCGCCGCGCTCGTCGCCCGCCACAAGATCGCGATCGACGGCTCGCTCAAGGCGAGGATCATCACCCTCGCCGTCATCGGCGGCCTCGTCGGACTCTTCGTCTACGGTCTGAGCACGCTCGAAACCTCCTTCGCACGGTTCTTCGCCGGCTTCGCCAATCTCGGCACCTTCGTGGTGCTGATGCTGCCGCCCGATCCCGGCTCGCTCGCCCGGGCCGTCATCTTCGTCAAGGCGTTGTTCGAGACCATCGCCATCGCCTTTCTCGGCACCATCCTGGCGGCGATCCTCGCCTTCCCGCTCGGCTTCCTCGCCGCCAAGAACGTCGTCGCCAACCGCGTCGTCCACTTTTTCGCCCGTCGCTCGATGGATACGGTGCGCGGCGTCGACGCGCTGATCTGGGCGCTGATCTGGGTCAATGTCGTCGGCCTCGGTCCCTTCGCCGGCATGCTCGCCATCATGACCAGCGATCTCGGCGCCTTCGGCAAACTGTTCTCAGAGGCGATCGAGGCCGCCGACCGCAAGCCTGTCGACGGTGTCGCCTCGGTCGGCGGCGGCAAGCTGCACGAGATCCGCTTCGGGCTGATCCCGCAAGTGCTGCCGGTGATCGCCAGCCAGGTGCTCTATTACATCGAGTCGAACACCCGCTCCTCGACCATCATCGGGATCGTCGGCGCCGGCGGCATCGGCCTCTATCTCGCCGAGACGATCCGCACGCTCGAATGGCAGCAGGTCTCCTTCCTGATCCTCTTGATCCTGGCGGCGGTGACGACGATCGATTTCATCTCCGGCAAGCTGCGCCACGCCATCATCGGCAAGCGGGCGATCTGACGTTCTCCCCGCCATGGTCGGGCTTGTCCCGACCATCCACGACTTTGCTTCACTGATCGAACAGGGCGTTCAGGACGTGGATGCTCGCCACAAGGACGAGCATGACGGCGACGGCCAAGCTGGGCCTCACTCCCCGAAGGGCTCGACCACCATCTCCATGCGCTCGCCGGCGAAGGCGCTGTTGACGATGTGGATCGGCGTCAGGTCCGGCAGCGCGTCGAGCCCATGGGTCTGCAGCACCGCCGAGCCCGGCGCGATCGAGAGCAGCGCCGCCTCGCGCTCGGTGGCGAGCCGCGCCGCCAGCCTTGTCGAACTCCGGACATAATCGGGAATGCCGCAGGCCTTGAAGGCGGCGGTGATCGAGCCCCCGGCTTCGCGCAGGATCGCGTCGAAGCCCGGAAAACGTTCGGCGCAGAGATAGTGGATGCCGGTGCCGACCGGCGTCCCGCCCGCCCGGCTCAGGGTCTCGATCGCCCAGAGCGGCGTACCCTCGGCTAGCCCCAGCGCCGCGCAATGCTGCGCTTCGCCGGCGACGATCTCGGCCGCCAGCACCGAACTCGACACCGCGATGCCGGCGGCGCCGAAATTGGTGCGCATGCTGACCCGGCGGCCGAGCCGGTAGGGAAAGCGCGGGGCGGTTACCTGCGTGCCGCGGCCGCGCGACACCGTGACGAGGCCGCATTCGGCGAGATGGCGAAAAGCCTGCCTCACGGTATGGCGGTGCACGCCATAGTGCTCGGCGAGCGCCACCGAGGCCGGCAGCGTGTCGCCCGGCCGATACTCGCCCTGCTCGATCGACGCCGCCAGCGCATCGGCGATCCGCCGCCAGGCCGTGCCGGCCTCGCCGGCCGCAGTCTCGGAAACGGTATCCGTCATGAAAATTTCATCTGAAATGTATAGACCTTTCTCAGGTTCAGATCCATGATAGTCTAGACATTAGAGATTGGCGAGAGGCCTCACCGGATGACTCAAACCGCAACACGGCAGCACTGGATGGCCGTGCTGGCCCGCGCCTCGCGCTGCGAGATCGAGGCCTTGCTGGCGCAGGCCGGGCCGCAGCCCGAACACGAAGTCCTCAAAGCGCCCGAAACCGGCACCGTCATGGTCGAAGGTCGCGCCGGTGGTGCCGGGCGGCGCTTCAATCTCGGCGAGGCGACGGTGACGCGCTGCGTCGTCCGCCTGGGCGGTGGCAGGATGGGCTTTTCCTATGCCCTCGGCCGCGATGCCGGCAAGGCGCGGCTGGCGGCGATCACCGACGCGCTGCTCCAGGACGAGTCCGAGGCCGGCCCACTGCGGCAGGGCGTCGGCGCGCTGGCCGAGAAGCAGCAGGCGGCGCGCGAACTCGCCTCGCGCAAGGCTGCCGCCACCAAGGTCGATTTCTTCACGCTGGTCCGGGGCGGCTGATGGCTACGAACGAAACCCTGCTCGGCGCCGGCTTCTCGGACCCGGTCTTCCAATCGCAGACAGCTTTCCGGGCCCTGCTGGCGGCGCTCTCCGAGCCCGGGCAGGCCCGTGAGCTCGCCATCGCCGTCGCGCCTCCAGCCGGGCTGGAGCCTGCCAGCGCCCTCGCGCTGCTGACGCTCGCCGATTACGAGACGCCGATCTGGCTGCCCGCCGCCCTGCGCGACGGGCCGGCGGGCGCCTGGCTGCGCTTCCATTGCGGCGCGGCCCTCGTCGAGGACCCCGCCCGCGCCGCCTTCGCCGTGATCGACGGCGCAGCGCTCGAGCCCAAGCTTGCCGCCTTCAACAGCGGCGACGACCAGTTTCCCGACCGCTCGACCACGGTGATCGTGCAATGCGCCGCGCTCACCGGCGGAGAAGTGGTGACCCTAGAAGGCCCGGGCATCGCCGGGACCTGCGAGATCGCGCCCTCCGGCCTGCGCCCCGGCTTCTGGGCCGAACTCGCCGCCAATGCCGCGCTCTACCCCTGCGGTGTCGACCTCATCCTGAGCCAAGGTGCGCGCCTCATCGGCCTGCCGCGCTCGACGCAAATCCTGGAGACCCGCTGATGCCCCGCCGGGAGCTTTACTGATGTATGTCGCGGTCAAGGGCGGCGAAGCCGCCATCCTCGCCACCCATGATCTCGTCGCCGAAGCCCGCCGCGGCGACGAGAGCGTGCCGGAAATCGCAGTCGCCCAGATCCGCGAGCAAATGGGTCTCGCCTGCGGTCGCGTGATGAACGAAGGCTCGCTCTACGATCCCGATCTCGCGGCGCTGGCCCTGAAGCAGGCGCAGGGCGACGCGATCGAGGCCGCCTTCCTGATGCGCGCCTACCGCACCACCCTGCCGCGCTTCGGCTCCTCCGAGCCGCTCGATACCGCGAAGATGGCGATCCGCCGCCGTGTCTCGGCGACCTACAAGGATCTGCCCGGCGGTCAGGTGCTCGGCCCGACCTATGACTACACCCACCGGCTCTTCGATTTTGCCCTGATGGACGAGGCGGCTCCAGGAGAGGTGCAGGCCCGTCCGGCTGCGCAGCCGCTCGACGCCTCGATGCCCCGCGTGCCCGACATTCTCGGCGCCGAGGGGCTGATGGAGGAGGAAGCGCCGCCGGAAGGCGATCCGCGGCCCTTCGATCTCACCCGCGAGCCGGTCTCCTTCCCGGCCGAGCGCGACGTCCGGCTACAGGCGATGGCACGCGGCGACGAGGGCTTCCTGCTCGGCCTCGGCTATTCCGTGCAGCGTGGCTTCGGCAACAGCCATCCCTTCGTCGGCGAGGTCAGGGTCGGGGAGGTCTGCGTCGAATTCGTGCCGGAGGAGCTCGGCTTCGCCGTCGATCTCGGCGAGATCACCTTGACCGAGTGCCAGATGGTCAACCAGTTCGCCGGCTCGAAGGACGTCCCGCCGCAATTCACCCGCGGCTACGGGCTCTCCTTCGGCCATAGCGAGCGCAAGGCGATGTCGATGTCGCTGGTCGACCGGGCGCTGAAGGCGCGCGAATTCGGCGAGGCGGCGACCTATCCGGCGCAGCAGGACGAGTTCGTGCTCTACCACTCCGACAATGTCGAGGCAGCCGGCTTCGTCGAGCATCTGAAGCTGCCGCACTATGTCGATTTCCAGGGTGAGCTCGAACTGATCCGCCGCATCCGCAGGGAGCGGCAGGAGCGCCAGGACAAGCACGCCGATCAGGCGAATGAAGCGCTGCCGGAGGCCGCGGAATGAACGCGCATCAGAGCGTCGGCGAAAACAACAAGCCGGCTTACAATTACGCCTATCTCGACGAGCAGACCAAGCGGATGATCCGGCGGGCCCTGCTCAAGGCGGTCGCGATCCCCGGCTACCAGGTGCCGTTCGGCTCGCGCGAAATGCCGCTCGCCCGCGGCTGGGGCACTGGCGGCATCCAGGTCACCGCCGCGATCATCGGCCCCGACGACCGGCTCAAGGTGATCGACCAGGGCGCCGACGACACCACCAACGCCGTCTCGATCCGCCGCTTCTTCGAGCGCACCGCCGATGCGCGCACGACCGAGGCGACCGACGAGGCGACGATCATCCAGACCCGCCACCGCATCCCGGAAGCGCCGCTGAAGAGCGGCCAGATCATGGTCTACCAGGTGCCGCAGCCCGAGCCGCTGCGGAAGCTCGAGCCGCACGAGGCCGAGACGCGCAAGATGCACGCCTGGGCCGAATACGGGCTGATGCAGGTCAAGCTCTACGAGAACATCGCCCGCTTCGGCGAGGTCACGACGACCTATGATTATCCGGTCATGGTTAATGGCCGCTATGTCATGGCGCCCTCGCCGATCCCGAAATTCGACAATCCGAAGATGCAGAGGTCGCCGGCGCTGCAGCTCTTCGGTGCCGGGCGCGAGAAGCGCATCTATGCGGTACCGCCGCATACCAGCGTGCGCAGCCTCGATTTCGAGGACCACCCCTTCCGCATCCAGAGCTGGGAGCAGCCTTGCGGGCTCTGCGGCGCCGCCGATTCCTATCTCGACGAGGTGGTGATCGACGACCAGGGCGGGCGCATGTTCGTCTGCTCCGACAGCCATCATTGCGAGACGCGGCGGGCGGAAGGCCATCGCGGCGCCATGCTCGCCGACGCCTCGGCGCTGCATCTGGTCGAGGACGAGGCCAAGTCATGAACATTCAGGTCAATCCGCAGCAACTCGCACTCGATCCGGCCTCGCTGCTCTCGGTCGCCGGCGTCTCCCGCTTCTATGGCGAGCGCATCGGCTGCGCCGATGTCTCCTTCGATCTCTGGCCGGGCGAGGTGCTCGGCATCGTCGGCGAATCCGGTTCCGGCAAATCGACCCTGCTGCGCTGCCTCGCCGGCATCGACAAGCCCGACGCGGGCGAGGTGCTCTTTCGCGGCGGTACCGAACCGCTCGACATCTATTCGGTCGCCGAGCAGGAGCGGCGCCGGCTGATGCGCACCGCCTGGGGCATCGTCCACCAGAATCCGCGCGACGGTTTGCGCATGGACGTCTCGGCCGGCGGCAATGTCGGCGAGCGCCTGATGGACAATGGCGCCCGCCATTACGGCAAGATCCGCGAGACCGCGCTCGACTGGCTGCAGCGTGTCGAGATCGCCGCGGGGCGCATCGACGACCGGCCGCGCCAGTTCTCCGGCGGCATGCAGCAGCGCCTGCAGATCGCCCGCGTGCTGGTCTCCGAGCCCCGGCTCGTCTTCATGGACGAGCCGACCGGCGGCCTCGACGTCTCGGTCCAGGCGCGACTGCTCGACCTCCTGCGCGTGCTGGTGCGCGATCTCGGCCTCGCCGCGATCATCGTCACCCACGACCTCGCCGTGGCGCGCCTGCTCACCGACCGGCTGATGGTGATGAAGGATGGCCGCGTCGTCGAGCAGGGCCTGACCGACCAGGTCCTCGACGATCCCCACCACGCCTACACCCAGCTCCTGACATCCGCGGTGCTGACGGTATGAGCCTCTCGTCGCACTCGCTCCCGTCATGGTCGGGCTTGTCCCGACCATCCACGTCTTCGTTCTTCAAGAGCGGCGTTCAAGACGTGGATGCTCGCCACAAGGGCGAGCATGACGGTGGGAGCTTCGTCACATCCTCGTCACCGCGCCGACACAAGGCACTGATCCCATGACCACGATGATCCAGGTCGAGAACGTCGCCAAGGAATTCACCCTGCACAATCAGGGCGGAGTGCGCCTTCCCGTGTTCGACAATGTCAACTTCTCGGTCGCGGCCGGCGAGGCGCTGGTCCTGGCCGGGGCTTCCGGCGCCGGCAAATCGAGCCTGCTGCGCATCCTCTACGGCAATTACCGCCCGACCTCCGGCAGGATCGCCGTCACCCATGCCGGCCGGCCCATCGACATCGTCACCGCCGTGCCGCGCACCGTGCTCGACATCCGCCGCCGCACGCTCGGCTTCGTCTCGCAGTTCCTGCGGGTGATCCCGCGCGTCTCGGCGCTCGACATCGTTCGCGATCCCCTGCTCGCCCGCGGAGCCAGCGCCGAGGAGGCGAGCGAGCGCGCCAAGGCCATGCTGGCGCGGCTCAACCTGCCGCCGCGGCTCTGGGACCTCGCGCCCGCGACCTTCTCCGGCGGCGAGCAGCAGCGCGTCAACATCGCCCGCTCCTTCGTCGACCCCTCGCCGATCATGCTGATCGACGAGCCGACCGCCTCGCTCGACGCCGGCAACCGCAATGTCGTGGTAGAGCTGATCGCCGAAGCCCGTGCGCAGGGTTCGGCGATCGTCGGTATCTTCCATGACGAGGCCGTGCGAGAGGCTGTGGCGACCCGCTATCTCGACATCACCGATTTCCGGAAGGCCGCCTGATGACCACCATCCTTACCAATGCCAGGCTGATCCTCGAGAACGAGATCGTCGACGGCAGCATCGCCTTCGACGAGACCGGCATCCTCTCCGTCGACCAGGGCCGTTCCTCGCTGCCGGCGGCGATCGACGTGCAGGGCGACTATGTCGCGCCCGGCCTCGTCGAGATGCACACCGACAACATGGAAAAGCACTTCATGCCGCGCCCCAAGGTCTTCTGGCCGAACGGGCTGGCTGCGGCGCTGGTCCATGACGCGCAGATGGCGGCGTCCGGCGTCACCACGGTTTACGACGCGATCTGCGCCGGCACGCCCTTCTCGGCCAAGGATTATCGCAAGGACATCTTCGCCGATGTCATGGACGCGCTCCGGCTCGGCACCGCCGAAGGCGTCTTCCGCATCGACCATCGCATCCATATGCGCTGCGAGCTGACCAGCCCCGACCTCTTGCGCGACATCGAGCCCTATCAGGACGACGGGCTCGTCCAGCTGGTCTCGCTGATGGACCACACGCCCGGCCAGCGGCAATGGCGCAATATCGAGCATCTGCGCACCTATTCGCTCGGCACCGGCAAGACCGAGGCCGAATTCGAGGAGGATGTCGTCGTCCGCCAGCGCGAAGGCGCCGAGAATGTCAGCCGCAATTGGAGCGCCGTGGTCGAGATGTTCCGCTCCCGCGGCATCCCGATCGCGACCCATGACGATACCACGGTCGAGCATGTCGAGGCCGGCATCGCCTCGGGCGCAGTGATCTCGGAGTTCCCGACCACGGTCGAGGCGGCGCAGGCCGCCAAGCAGCGTGGCCTCGCCACCATCGCCGGGGCACCCAACGTCGTCCGCGGCGGCTCGCATTCCGGCGGCGTCTCGGTATCGGAGCTGGCGGAGAAGGGCCTGCTCGACGGGCTCTCCTCCGACTATGTCCCCGCCAGCCTGCTCCAGGCCGTGCTGAAGCTGCACGCCGCCCACGGCGTCGCCCTGCCCGAAGCGATGGGCATGGTCACCTGGAAGGTCGCCGACATTCTCGGCCTCCGCGATCGCGGCCATCTCAAGCCCGGTCTGCGCGCCGATCTGCTGCGCTTCCGGACGCTCGGCGCGACGCCGGTGCTCAACGCCGTCTGGTCGAAGGGCGAGCGCGCGTTTTGACCACGACCCCGCCGCGCTACGCCATCTATTTCGCGCCTGCCGCCGACAGCGCCCTCTGGCGCTTCGGCAGTGCGACCCTGGGCTATGACGCCACCACCGGCGGCGAACTGCCGGGTGCGGTGCCACCGGGCTGCGAGGCGCTGGACTGGCCGGCGCTCACCGCCGAGCCGCGGCGCTATGGCTTCCATGCGACGCTGAAGGCGCCGTTCGAGCTCTCGGACGGCCGCAGTGAAGGGGCTCTGCGCGCCTTCGCCCGCAATTATGTCGCCGGCCGCGCGCCGGTCGGGCTCAAAGGGCTCGCCGTCGACGCGCTCGGCCACTTCGTCGCCCTGACCCCGGCCGAGCCGAGCCAGGCGCTGCAGACTCTCGCCTTCGATGTCGTCCAGGCCTTCGAGCCCTTCAGGGCGCCGCTCTCGCAGGCCGATCTGGCGCGGCGGCTGCAAAGCCCGCTGACCCCGGCGCACCGGGCCTATCTCGAGGCCTACGGCTACCCCTATGTCGGCGACGCCTTCCGCTTCCACATGACCCTGACCGGCGCCTTGCCGCAGGACCTCGTCTCTCCCGTCAAGACGGCGCTCGTCGCAGCGCATGCACAGGCGGTTCCGCCCGGCGAGGTGCTGCTCGACCGGATCGCGATCTTCAAGCAGGCCGATCGCGCCAGCCGCTTCACCCTGCTCGACGCCCTGCCTTTCGGCTGAAGCACGAGCCGCGGCGTGTCAGACTGGCTCGGCCGAGGCGCGCAGCAAATCCAGGAGATCGGCCGCGCCTTCGGTGATCGTCCGGTCGTTGACGATCCGCCGCAGCTCGGCGCGCTCGGTCGTCAGCGGCGCCTCGCGGGACAGCCGGGCCGCGATATCGGCCTCGCTCTCGCGCCCGCGCGCCGCGAGCCGCTTCGCCAGAACGGCCGCCGGCGCGGTGATCTCGACCACGACGACACGCTCCGCCAGGGCCTCCGCCGCACGGATCGCACCGCGCGAGATGTTTGCGATCACCACCTGCCCCATGGCGAGGCCGGCGAGCTCGCGCACCGGGATGCCGTAATCCAGGCCATGGGCGGCCCAGCTCAGGGCGAGCTCGCCGCGCGCCCGGGCGGTCACGAAACCGGCTTCGTCGCAGCTGTCATGGTCCTCCGCCCCGGCGAGCGCCGGACGGGTGATCAGGCGACGTGCGAAGCGGAAGCGCCGATCCTCGGCGAGCGCGCGGCGGGCAGCGTCCATCAGCGCATCCTTGCCGGCCCCGGATGGGCCGACCACCAGCACCAGCACGCCGGCCAGGGCCGGCGCCGCGATCATCGTTTCAGCAGAGGAATGCGTCATGGTGGCCAAGAAGCTCGGACTTGAACCGGTGATCGACCCCACCGCCAGGGTGCGGCAGGCGGTGCTCGGCCGCTATACCGAGATCGGCGCCCGCACCGCCTTCGCCGAGTCCAGCCTCGGCGACTACTCCTATGTCGTGAACGACGCGGATGTCATTTACACGACAATCGGCAAGTTCTGCTCGATCGCCGCCCATACCCGCATCAACCCGGGCAACCACCCGATGCAGCGGGCGAGCCAGTCGCATTTCAGCTATCGCTCATCCGCCTATTTCGACGATGCGCAGGACGATGCCGACTTCTTCGCCTGGCGCCGCTCGACCCCGGTCACGATCGGCCACGATGTCTGGATCGGCCACGGCGCCATCGTCCTGCCGGGCCGCAGCATCGGCACGGGCGCGGTGGTCGCCGGTGGCGCGATCGTCACCAAGGATGTGCCGGACTACAGCATCGTCGCCGGCAACCCGGCCCGCATCATCCGCCGGCGCTTCCCGGAGGCGATCGCCGAGCGGCTCAAGGCGCTCGCCTGGTGGGATTGGGAGCATGCGCGCTTACGCGCCGCGCTCGCCGACTTCCGGGCGCTCGGCGTCGAAGCCTTCCTGGAGAAATACGAGGGCTGACGGCAAGCGCGCGTCATGCTCGGGCCTGACCCGAGCATCTCCCGCAAGAGATTCTCGGGCCCACGCTTCGCTTCGCCCGAGAATGACGAAGCAGTTCAGGCCTTCGCCTTGGCCTTCTTCGCGCGCTCGACCGCCTCGAGGATCAGTTCCTTGGCCTTGGCGGCGTCGCCCCAGCCGGTGAACTTCACCCATTTGCCGGGCTCGAGATCCTTGTAGTGCTCGAAGAAGTGCTGGATCTGGTCGAGCGTGATCTTCGGCAGGTCCGTGTAGTTGTGGACGTTCTCGTAGCGCCTGGTCAGCTTCGGCACCGGCACGGCGATGATCTTCTCGTCGCCGCCGCCCTCGTCCTCCATCATCATCACGCCGATCGGGCGGACCGCGATGTAGGATCCCGGCACCAGCGGGCGGGTATTGGCGACCAGCACGTCGCAGGGATCGCCATCCTCGGAGAGCGTGTGCGGGATGAAGCCGTAATTCCCGGGATAGCGCATCGGCGTATAGAGGAAGCGGTCGACGAAGAGCGTGCCGGCCTCTTTGTCCATCTCGTATTTGATCGGTTCGCCGCCGATCGCGACCTCGATCACGACATTGACTTCGTCGGGGGGATTCTTGCCGATGGAGATGGCGTCGAGGCGCATGAACGAGACCTGTCTATGGACGATACTGGCGCGCCTTATGCCGGCTCGCGCCGCAAAGGCCAAGTCCGACCTTCTGCCCAATCGTCATCCCCGCCCTGCGGTAGGCACGGCTCGCCCGGATTTGCGCGCGAGCGCCGGCGCTGGTATCGGGCCAGCATGGAAGAGAGCATGACGAGATGCTGAACCGCTTGCGGCGGGACGAGGACCGCTATGCCAGGCGTATGGCACGAATCGCGCGCTGGGACCGCCCGCTCGGCGGCCGGGTCGACCGGCTGCGCGCCTGGGCCAACATGCTGCTGGTCGACCATGGCATCTTCCGGCTCGCCTATCTCAACGCCCACCGTGTCACGCCGCGGCTCTGGCGTGCGGCACAGCCGGCACCAGGCGATATCGCCTGGTTCGCCCGACAGGGGGTGCGCACCATCGTCAATCTGCGCGGCGGGCGCGAGCACGGCTCCTGGCAGCTCCAGCGCGAGGCCTGCGAGCGCCACGGCGTCGCCCTGATCGACTTCGTGCTGCGCTCGCGCGGCGCCCCTGATCGCCAGACCATCCTGTCGGCACCGCAATTCTTCGACGAGCTTGCCCTGCCCGCACTGGTGCACTGCAAGTCCGGCGCCGACCGGGCCGGCTTCTTCGCCGCGCTCTATCTGCTGGTCCATGAAAAGCGCCCGCTGAAGGAGGCCATGGCCGCGCTCTCCTTCCGCTACGGCCATTTCCGCTTCGCCAAGACCGGCATCCTCGACACCTTCTTCGAGGCCTATGAGCGCGAAGGCGAAGCCAAGGGCATCGCCTTCCTCGACTGGGTCGCCAATCACTACGATCCCGAGCGCCTGGAACGCGAGTTCAGGCCGGGCTTCCTGTCCTCGCTGCTCGCCGACCGGCTGATCCGGCGCGAATAGCCGGGCCGGCTGCTCAGATCCGGGAGCCCTGCGGCAGCGCCTTGGCAGCTCCACCGCCGCCGAAGCCCGTCCAGGTCAGACAGGCATGGGCGCACATCCGCAGCAGCGACATCGCGCCGATCGCGCACAGCATCGCCAGCGACAATTTGCCGAACCAGGCGATCAGCGCCAGCGTCGCGACCAGGGCGACGGCATTGATCATCATCGGATGCTGCGGGTCGCGCGACAGCGTCCCGATCTCGTTCAGCGGTGCGACCAGCGCAATGCCGACATAGAACAGCGTCAGGATCGACAGCACCGTCCCGATGCCGTGCCATTGCGTCTCCTCGAGCCAGGGATCGAGGAGGAGCACGAAAGCGGCCGCGCTTGCGAACAGGGCGAAGGCGGCGACGATCAGCCCGCCGGTCAGGATCCGGGCCCAGCGCCGACGCGCCGGCCCCTGTCGGCTGCGCAGGCTGCTCATCACCAGCGGCAGGGTGACCGCGCCGAACATCTGCGTCGGGACATCGAGCAGGCGCATCGCCAGCGCGACATGCGCGGCGAAGACGGGATCGGAGGAGAAGGGCAGCGCAAGCAGCGGCGCGACCGAGAAGCCGAAGGAGAGCAGGGCCGAAGGCAGCAGCAGGCGCGGCGCCGCGCTCCATTGCCGGACCGAGCGCCGCAGCTCGCGCACCGACCACTCGGCCTGCAGCGCCAGCCGCTGGAAAGCGAAGCGACGGCGCCAGCCGAGATAGCCGGCCGAAACGGCATGACCGATCGCATCGGCGGCGAAGAGGGCCAGCGAGGACGCGCCGAAGGGCAGGATCAGCGCCAGCATCGCGCCGGGCTGGATCACGGCCTGAAGCAGGCCGGCATTGCCGAGCGCTCGGAAATCGCCCTCCGCCGTGGCTTCGGCCGTCGCCAACCGGATCGCCGCCCGGCCCGCGAGCGAGAACACGAAGAGCGCTGCATGGCCGGCCAGAACAAGGCCCAGCGTCGAGGACGCGATCGCCGCGAGCCCGACCAGCGCGAGGAAGCCGACGCCCGTCACGACCGAAAGCCGGAAGGCCCGTCCCAGCCGGTCGGGGTCGCTGTTCTGGAAGAACACGGTCTCGAAACGGAGCAGTGCCGCAATCGAGAGAAAATTGGCGAGAGCGGAGTAGATCGCGAATTCGGCGAAGGCCTGGGGCGGGCAGAGCAGCGCTGCGATCAGCAGCCCCCAGACGGAGAGGAAGCGCGCCTGGACATAGCGCAGCGCCAGCAGGATTCCGGCGGCGATGCCGCCGCCCGGGCGCAGCGAGCGCAGCGCGCCCTGAGCCAGCTCGGGGCGCACTGCCGACAAGGGCGCCAGAGCTCGCTCCAAAGTCGCCTGCGCAGCCATTCCAAGCGCCTCTGTCGGGATTTCGGGGGTGGTCCCCGCCGCCTTCCCGGGTCTTTCGGCGGCCTTGCGAGAACGGGGCGAGAGCCGTTGTGCCGCTCTGCGCATACCGTGCCGCAACCTCGACAGTGCGCTCACGTGGTTAACAGATCCTTGACGAAACCCGCGCGGCAGACCGGCAGGGGCTCCATCTGGGCACCGGGCATGGCGAGAAGATGGCGAGCGCTGCCCCTTGGTCAGGCACCCACCCCAAGGGCAGGCGCCTCTTCGCGGCCCAGCGCCGTGACCTCCATCGCCTCAGACGAAGTCGCGCTGCAGCGCTTCGAAGCGGGCGACCTGGTCGGCGAGCAGCGCGCGTTGCTCGTCGCGGCGGACGAAGACCTTGAACATCGCCTCGCCGGCGCCGTTGAAGAACTGCACCGAGCAGGAGCGCCGGCCATGGAACTGCCGGTCGACCAGCGCGATCCTGGTGCAATTGCCGGCCTTGATGTGCCCGCCGATCGGGCTGTCGCCATGGATGTTGTAATAGCCGTGACCGAAGGAGCCGACCGGGAGCGAGCCCTCGCATTCGAGCACGATGTCCGGCGTGTGCACGATGAACAGCACGGTGCCCCAGCTGGAGAGCTCCAGCCAGAGCGCCTCGAAACGCTCGGCCGGGATGAAGCGGCGCTGCTCTTCCGGCGCCGCCTCGAGCACGGCGAGCGTCGACACGCCGACCTCGCGGGCGATCGCCTCGATGACACCGTCCGGCTTGGCAGCGAGCGCCTGCCTGACGCGTTCCATAGGGTCGGTGACCGGCGGTTCCTGGCCTGCCGGAGCAAGCGCCTGCGAGATCGGCATGTCCGCCCTCCCCCTTATTCCGCCGCCTGGCGCGGCAGATGCGGGTTGCGCTCGCTCAGCACGGTCTCGAAGCCCTCGAACTCGGGATGACCGAGATAGATCGGCGTCGGGCGCGGCTGGCCCGCACTGCGATGCGATTCGCGGAACTGCTCGGACTTGGTCCAGGCCGTGAAATCCTCCTTCGAGGCCCAGGTGGTGTGCGAGGAATAGAGGGTGTGATCCTCCTTCTCCGGCCCCTTGAGCAGATGGAAGGCGATGAAGCCCTTCATCTCGTCGAGCCGCGTCTTGCGCGACGACCAGATCGACTCGAACGTCGCCTCCTCCCCCTTGACGACCTTGAAGCGATTCATGGCGATGAACATGGGTTTTCCTCGATAGGCTGACGGACAAAGACGGACGATAGGACGGCAGGCGTCGAAGCACTGCAAGCGCCGCGCCACACTTGACCCATCTTAGTAAAACTGAATATCACCGTCAACAATGGCTCAGTAATTACAGTTTTTAATGATTATAAACAGAGCCTATACTTTGGAATCACCATAAACAGACGATGCCGCCGGACCCTGGCGGCATCGCACTGTTGGACCCGACGAGACCGAGCCATGCAATACATGCCATCGCCCGCGACCGCCCCCCTTGCCGGCATCAAGGCCAAGCGCCTCGGCCGGGAACTCACGGCCGCCATCGGGTTGACGCTTCTCGCCGCCTCCAGCCTCGCCGGCAGCCAAGCCTGGCCCACCCGGATGGCGCAGACGGGCTTCGGCTTCGTCGCCAGCGCTCAGGCGCAATCCGCCCAGCGCATCGTCGCGGTCGGCGGCGTCGTCACCGAAGTGCTCTACGCGCTCGGCCTGCAGGACAGCGTGGTCGGCGTCGACACCACCAGCCTGTGGCCGCCGGAGGCGCTGAAAGAGAAGAAGAATGTCGGCTATGTCCGGGCTCTCTCGGCCGAAGGCGTGCTCTCGCTGAAGCCCTCGCTGGTGATCGCGGTCGAAGGCGCGGGCCCGCCCGACGCTCTGGCGCTGGTCCGCGAGGCCGGCCTGCCGATGGCGCCGGTGCCCGAGGCGCTGACGCCCGAGGCCGTGGTCTCGAAGATCGAGATCATCGGCAAGGCGGCCGGCGCCGAGGAACCGGCAAGGCAGCTCGCCGCCGGCGTCCGGACGCGCTTTGCCGAGCTCGACAAGCTGCGCGCCGGCCTGCCGAAGCAGAAGCGCGTGCTCTTCGTGCTCTCCTTGCAGAACGGCCGCACCATGGTCGGCGGCCGCAACAGCAGCGCCGACGCCATCATCGCGCTCGCCGGCGGCGTCAATGCCGCCGAGGCGGTCGAGGGCTTCAAGCCGATGACCGACGAGGCGATCATCACCGCCGCCCCGGACCATGTGCTGATGATGCGCCACAGCGCCGCTCCCTCCCAGACGCCCGAGGAGCTCTTCGCCATGCCGGCCTTCTCCCAGACCCCGGCGGCCAAGGCGAAGAGCCTGATCCGCATGGACGGGCTCTATCTGCTCGGCTTCGGGCCGCGCACCCCTGACGCCGCCCGCGACCTGATGGCCGCCCTCTATCCGGAGGCCAAGATCGCCCAGCTCCCCGCGACGAAATGACCCTCGCCATGAAGCCAGTCACGGCGCCCGGCGCAGCTGCGCTGGCGCGGCTGACCGCCAGCCGCCGGCAGCGCAATCTCGTCGCCGGCGGCGCCCTGCTCGGCCTGTGCCTGCTGCTCATGCTGCTTTCGCTCGGCGCCGGCGCCTTCGCCATAGCGCCCGGACGCGTCGCCGAGATCCTGCTGGCGCGCCTCGGAAGCGGCCCGGCCGAACTGCTCGACAGCCGCGAAGCCCTGGTCGTGCTCAATATCCGCATGCCGCGCCTGCTGCTCGGCGCGCTGGTGGGGGCCGCCCTCGCCATCTCCGGCGCCCTGATGCAGGGCCTGTTCCGCAACCCGCTCGCCGATCCCGGCCTGGTCGGCGTCTCGGCCGGCGCCGGTCTCGCCGCCGCGGCGACGATCGTGCTCGGCGACCGGCTGTTGGCCGGTTTCGGGATGAAGCTGCCCTTCGCCGCATTGCCCTTCGGCGCCTTTTTCGGCGGCCTCGTCTCGACGCTGGCGCTCTATCTGATCGCGACGCGCGAGGGGCGGACCTCCGTCGCGACCATGCTGCTGGCCGGCGTCGCGCTCGGCGCCCTCGCCGGTTCCCTGACCGGCTTGCTCGCCTATGTCTCGGACGACCGGCAATTGCGCGACCTCACCTTCTGGTCGATGGGCAGCCTCGGCGGAGCGAGCTGGAGCAAGCTCTCCGTGGTCGCGCCGATCGTGCTGCCGCTGCTCATCGCCGTGCCCTTCCTGGCGCGCGGGCTCAATGCACTGATGCTCGGCGAGGCCGAGGCCTATCATCTCGGCATCCCCGTGCAGCGCATCAAGGCGCTGGCCGTGCTTCTGGTCGCGCTCGCGGTCGGCGCCAGCGTCGCGGCCGCCGGGGTGATCGGCTTCGTCGGCATCGTCGTGCCGCACCTGATCCGCCTCTTGATCGGCCCCGATCACCGCCTGCTGCTGCCGCTTGCGGCGATCGGCGGCGCCGCGCTCCTCGTCGGGGCCGACATCGTCGCCCGCCTGATCGTCATACCCGCCGAGCTGCCGATCGGCATCGTCACCGCCTTCATCGGCGCGCCCTTCTTCCTCTGGCTGCTGCTCCGCCGCGGCCGGATCGCCGAAAGCTGAACGGCCGGAGCTCGATCATGGCGGCTATCCTCGAAGCCCGGGACCTGCATTTCAGCGTTCGCGGCACCGACTTGGTGCGCAATGCCTCGCTGCAGCTCGATGCCGGCACGACCTCGATCATCGTCGGCCCCAACGGGGCCGGAAAATCGACCCTGCTGAAGCTGCTGACCGGCGAGCTGACCCCGGCCCAGGGCGAAATCCGGCTCGACGGCACGCCGCTCGCCGGCGCGCCGGCCTGGAAGCTCGCCTGCCAGCGCGCCGTGATGGCGCAGAACCAGCGCCTCGCCTTCCCCTTCAGCGTCTACGAGGTCGCGAGACTCGGCCTCGAGGGCGTCGGCCGGGCACAACCCCGCGGCCGCAGCGAGCAGATCGTCGCCGAGGCGCTCGAAACGGCCGGCGTGCTCGGCCTCGCCGGCCGCCAATACCAGACGCTCTCCGGCGGCGAGCAGCAGCGCGTGCAGTTCGCCAGGGCGCTCTGCCAGCTCGAGGCCGGGCGTTCGGTCGCCGAGCGACAGATCCTCTTCCTCGACGAGCCGATCGCCAGCCTCGACCTCTGTCACCAGCTCGCTCTGCTCGATGCCGCCCGCGCCATAGCGACGCAAGGAGCAGCCGTGCTGATCGTGCTGCACGACCTCAACCTCGCCGTGACCTATGCCGACAAGCTGCTGGTGATGCATGAGGGCAGGATCGTCGCGCAAGGCGCTCCGGCCGTCATTCTCGACGATGCCCTGCTGCGCGGCGTCTTCCGGGTCGACCTCGCCTTCAGCCGTCTGCCGCCGACCGGACTGCCCTTCCTGCTGCCGCAACAGCATCTACGCACCGGTGGCGGGTCTGCACTGCACGCGGCGGGCTCCTGACATCCGCAAGAAAGCGTTGGTCAGGCGTCGCCGCGGGTCTATAGCCAAGCGCCCCCCTCGCTTTGCGACCATGCCATGACCGAACAGATCGACCGCCTGTCCTTCCCGAAGGATCGCATCCGCGTCCTGCTGCTGGAAGGCATCAACGACTCCGCCGTCGCGATTCTGCAGAATGCCGGCTACACCAATCTGACTAGGCTGCCCAAGGCGCTCGACGAGGCCCAGCTCGTCGAGGCGATCGCCAAGACGCATATCCTCGGTATCCGCTCGCGCACCCAGCTCACCGGCACGGCGCTGGCGGCTGCGCAGCGGCTCTTCGCCGTCGGCTGCTTCTCGGTCGGCACCAACCAGGTCGATCTCGACGCCGCCCGGCTGCGCGGCATCCCGGTCTTCAACGCGCCCTTCTCGAACACCCGCAGCGTCGCCGAGCTGACCATCGGCGAGATCGTCATGCTGCTGCGCCGGATCCCCGACCGCTCGCGTTCCGCCCATCAGGGCGGCTGGGACAAATCGGCCAACGGCGCCTTCGAGGTCCGCGGCAAGACGCTCGGCATCGTCGGCTACGGCAATATCGGCAGCCAGCTCTCGAACATCGCCGAGGCGATGGGGATGCGGGTGATCTATTACGATCACACCGACCGTTTGCGCCACGGCAACACCGAGCCGGTCGAGAGCCTCGCCGCCCTGCTGTCGGGCAGCGACATCGTCTCCCTGCACGTACCGGAGACGCCGGCGACCCATGGCATGATCGGCGCCGCCGAGATCGCCCTGATGAGGAAGGGCGCCTATCTCATCAACAATTCGCGCGGCACGGTGGTCGATCTCGAGGCGCTCGCCGAGGCCCTGAGCAGCGGGCATCTCGCCGGCGCCGCGGTCGACGTCTTCCCGAAGGAGCCGGCCTCGAACAATGACCGCTTCGTCACGCCGCTCCAGGGCCTGCCCAATGTCATCCTGACCCCGCATATCGGCGGCTCGACAGAGGAGGCGCAGGAGCGCATCGGCGCCGAGGTGGCACGCAAGCTCGTCGATTATTCCGATGTCGGCTCGACCGTCGGCGCCGTCAATTTCCCGCAGGTCCAGCTGCCGACACGTCCGGCCGGCACCCGCTTCATCCAGGTCCAGCGCAATGCGCCGGGCATGCTCCGGCGCCTCAACGACGTCTTCGCCAGCCGCGACATCAACATCGCCGCCCAGAATTTCCAGACCGATGGCGAGATCGGCTATGTCGTGATGGAGGCCGATCCGGTCGGCGAGGTCGCCCGCGAGATCATCGAGGAGATCCGCAGCCTCGACGGCACGATCCGCGCCCGCCTGCTCTACGAGCGCGGCTGAAGACGGAGACGACGCGGCGGCCCGCTGCGATCGCGGGCCGCCGCCTCGCCGTCGTCGAACCCGCTCAGACGACGCCGAGATTCAGCAGGTCGTGCACATGCACGAGGCCGACCGGGCGCTCTTGCGCATCCGCGACGATCAGCGCCGTCACCCGCATCCGGTTGACCATTTCCAGCGCCTCGACGGCCAGGGCATCCGGCGCGATCCGGCGCGGATTCGCCGTCATCACGTCGCGCGCCAACCGCCCGCCCCAGCCGCCGCCGAGCTTGCGGCGCAGGTCGCCATCGGTGACGACCCCGGCGAGCTTGCCGTCGGGGTCGATGACGATGGCGCAACCGAAACTCTTGGCCGAGATCATCTCGACCACATCGGCCATCGCCGCGCTCGCACCGACGATCGGCAGGCGCTCGCCCTGATGCATGATGCTGGCGACGGTCTTGAGCTGCGCCCCGAGCTTGCCGCCGGGGTGATAGACGTAGAAATCCTGGCGCGAGAAGCCGCGCGCCTCGAGCAGGGCGACAGCGAGCGCGTCGCCGAGCGCCATCTGCATGGTCGTCGAGGTCGTCGGCGCGAGCCCGTTCGGGCAGGCTTCCTGCGCCTTGGGCAGGACGAGCGCGATATCGGCCTCGCGCCCGAGCGCGCTCTCGGCATTGGCGGTGATCGCGATCAGCCCGACGCGGAAACGGCGCGTATAGGCGACGATCGCCGAGAGCTCGGCCGCCTCGCCGGACCAGGACAGCGCCACGACCACGTCATCGGGCTGAACCATGCCGAGATCGCCATGGCTCGCCTCGGCCGGATGGACGAAATGCGCGGGCGTGCCGGTGGAGGCCATGGTCGCCGCGATCTTGCGGCCGACATGGCCGGACTTGCCCATGCCGGTGACGACGACGCGGCCGGAAGCGGTGCGGATCATCTCGACGGCTGCGGCGAAGGGCGCGGAAAGCCCGTTGCCGATGGCGGCGTGGAGCGCGTCGAGCCCGGCGCGTTCGGTGGCGATGGTGCGGAGCGCGGAAGCGCCGATGGTCGCGGTCATGCCGCGGCATCTAGCACGGCGACGTGCCGGGTGACCACTGCCCGCTCGCGTTGACGCGGCATTAACCCTCTTCGTTCTAACTCCGTTAACCATGCGCGCCATCCCGGTGCGCCTTGTCCCGTTAACGCCGGAGCCTCGGCCTGCCCGTGACCCGTTTCGCCAAGATCTGCTGGCTGGCCGGCGTCGCGAGCTGTTGCGGCGTGGCCGGACTGCTGGCCTGGCCCCGAACCGGCCTGGCGCAGACGCAGGACGAGCCGGCGCCTCGGGCGCGCGCCTCGGGTCTGCGCACCGGCACGCCACAATATGTCGCACAGCAGCGTGCCCCGGAGAATGCCGAAACCGGTACCGGCCCCACCTCCGCCACCCCCGAGGCGATCAGCGACCCCGCCGCGCTGGTGCAGCGCCAGCAAGGCGCGATCTCGCAGCGCCAGCCGCCGCGCGCCGCGCGGCCGGTCCAGGCGCCATCGCTGCGCGGCGTCACCCAGCGCCAGATCCGCGCACCGCAACCGGTCGTCACCGGGCTGCCGCCCGCGCCGGCCGCGCCCCCCCCTCCGCCGCGCCGCCGCGCCCCGGATGAGGATCCCTATGCCCCGCTCGGCCTGCGTTTCGGCGCCATCACCTTGCGCCCGGCCCTCACCGGCTCGATCGGCTATGACAGCAATCCCTCGCGCATCGCCGGCCCGAGCAAGGGCTCGGCCTTCAGCCGCACCGAGGGCGAGCTCGGCATCCAGTCCGATTGGAACGTGCATGAGCTGACCGGTACGCTACGCGGCGGCTACAGCCATTATTTCCGCGACGACAACGCCTCCCGTCCCGATGCCCAGGGCAACATGTCACTGCGCCTCGACGCGACGCGCGACACCCGCATCCTGCTCGAATCCCGCCTGATGCTCGACACGCAGCGCCCGGGCTCGCCCGATCTCACCGCCTCCGTGCAGGGCCGGCCGATCACCTGGGCCTATGGCGCCTCGGCCGGCGTCACCCACGACATCAACCGCCTGCAGCTCACCCTGCGCGGCTCGATCGACCGCCAGGACTACGAGAACGCCGAATTGACCAACGGCCAGGTGCTGAGCCAGGCCGACCGCAACCAGACGCAATACGGCCTGCGGCTGCGCGCCGCCTATGAGGTGACCCCGGGCTTCAGGCCCTTCGTGCAGGGGGAGGTCGACACCAGGCAGTTCGACCAGAAGGTCGATTCGAGCGGATATATGCGCTCCTCAGACGGCTACACCGCCCGCCTCGGCACGACCTTCGAGATCAGCCGCATGCTCACAGGCGAAGTCTCGGCCGGCTATCAGGACCGCCAATACCAGGATCCACGCCTGAAGCAGCTGCGCGGCATGGTCGGCGACGCCGCGATTCTGTGGACCCCGACGCCGCTGACCACCGTGACGCTGCGCGGCACGGCGGAACTCGGCGACACCACCATCGCCGGCTCGAGCGGCACCACGGCGCGGCGCGTCAGCCTTGAGGTGGCGCATGCGCTCAGGCGGAATCTGACCGTCACCGGCTTCACCACCTTCCAGCGCACCGATTATGAAGGCCAAGGCCTGCGCGAGGATCTCTCCACCATCGGCGCGCGGCTCGACTACAAGCTGACCCGGACCTTCTCGGTCCGCGCCAGCTTCACCCATGAGCGCCTGAACTCGACCCAGCAGGGCTCGGACTACACCGCCAATGTCTCGCTGGTCGGGCTCAGAATGCAGTTCTGACGGCGCGTCATTTCCGGGTGAAGCGCGGCGCAAACCCGGGAAGCTCAGGCCGATAGAGATATTCTAGAACGAGACCATCCTGCCAGAGATGCTCGGGCCAAGCCCGAGCATGACGGCCGGACTTGGCTTTACCGCTTCAGCAGACGCCCGATCTCCTCGCGCAATTGCGGGCCGAGATCCTCGCGGTCCAGCGCATAGGCGAGATTGGCGGCGAGGAAGCCGAGTTTCGAGCCGGTATCGTAGATGTCGCCATCGAAGCGCACCGCGAAGAATTTCTCGCGCTTCGCCAGGGCAATCATCGAATCGGTGAGCTGGATCTCGCCGCCGGCACCCTTCTCCTGCTTGGCCAGCAGGTCGAAGATCGTCGGCTGCAGGATATAGCGCCCGGTGATGTGCAGATTCGACGGCGCCGTGCCCTTGGGCGGCTTCTCGACCATGCCGGTGATCTGCGAGACCTTGGCCTTGGCGTCGTGCACGCCGACGATCCCGTATTGATGGGTCTGGTCGTCGGGCACCGGGGCGACCGCGATATGGTTACCGCCATGCTCGGCATGGGCCTCGATCATCTCGGCGAGGCAGCCCTTGCCGCCGGTATGGTGCAGCATGTCGGGCAGGAGCAGCGCGAAGGGCTCGTCGCCGATGATGTCGCGGGCGCACCAGACGGCATGGCCGAGGCCGAGCGGGCCCTGCTGACGGGTGAAGCTCGCCGCGCCGGCCGCCGGCAGGTCCTGCTTCAGCGCCTCGAGCTCCTTGACCTTGCCGCGCTTGGCGAGCGTGTCGTCGAGCTCATAGGCCATGTCGAAATGGTCCTCGATCACGCCCTTGTTGCGGCCGGTGACGAAGACGAAATGCTCGATGCCCGCCGCGCGCGCCTCGTCGACCACGTGCTGGACCACCGGCCGGTCGACGATGGTCAGCATCTCCTTCGGGATCGCCTTGGTGGCGGGAAGGAAACGCGTGCCCAGCCCTGCGACCGGAAACACCGCCTTGCGGATCTTCTTGCTCATGCGCATCCATCTCGCGCGCCAGGCAGCGCGCGCCTGCTAGATCGGAGGGCTTCTGGGAAACCGGCTTCGCCCCGTTCAATGCCGGCTTCTGGAGGCTGTCGTCCAATTCTGGCGAAAGACGGGCCGCCTCCCGACACCGGAATAGCAGTCAGGCCTTGCCGGAACGTCAATGCCTTCACATGAAATTCTCCGGCAGGCCGCACCGTTCTTGCAGGTACCGCTTCCCGCGCCTTGCCCGGGAGCGCCGGCTGGATGGACTGGCCCAGCCGCGCACAATCGCGTTTGATACGGCTAAGGGCGACAGGGAGACGACGATGGCGATTCTGGTTTCGGGCGGTGCTGGCTATATCGGCAGCCACATGGTGCTGGAGCTGCTCGACCGCGGCGAGAAGGTCGTGGTGCTCGACGATCTCTCGACCGGCTTCTGGTGGGCCGTGCCGCCGGAGGCGACCTTCGTCCAGGGCGACATGGGCGACCAGGCGCTGGTCGAGCGGGTGGTCGCCGAGCACGGCATCACCGAGATCGCCCATTTCGCCGCCAGGATCGTGGTGCCGGATTCGGTCGCCGATCCGCTCGGCTACTATCTCAACAACACCGTCAAGACGCGCGCCCTGCTGGAAAGCGCGGTGCGCGCCGGCGTCAGGCACGTGATCTTCTCCTCGACCGCCGCCGTCTATGGCGAGCCGCCGGTCTCGCCGGTGCCCGAGGAGATCGCGCTCAACCCGATCAACCCCTATGGCCGCTCCAAGCTGATGAGCGAGTGGATGCTCGCCGACACGGCGAAGGCCCATGGCCTGTCCTATATCGCCCTGCGCTATTTCAACGTCGCCGGCGCCGATCCCAGGGGCCGCTCCGGCCAGTCATCGGCCGGTGCCACCCATCTGATCAAGGTCGCGAGCCAGGCCGCGCTCGGCCAGCGTACCGGGCTCGAGGTCTTCGGCACCGATTATCCGACCCCCGACGGCACCTGCGTGCGCGACTACATCCACGTCACCGACCTCGCCCGCGCCCATCTTGCGGCCCTCGATCATCTGCGCGCCGGCGGTGACAGCCTGACGCTGAACTGCGGCTATGGCCGCGGCTATTCGGTGAAGGACGTGGTCGGAGTGGTGAAGAAGGTCTCGGGCGTCGACTTTCCGGTCAAGCTCTCGCCACGTCGCGCCGGCGATCCGGCCTCGCTGATCGCCAAGGCGGACCGGATCCGCAACGAGCTCGGCTGGCGGCCGCAGCATGACGATCTCACCGAGATCGTCACCCAGGCGCTCGCCTGGGAGGAGAGCCTGCGCAAGCGCAATGCGAGCTGAGGCCCGGTCCCCTCAACCCTCATCCCGAGGAGCCGCGAAGCGACGTCATCAGGATGAGGGCTCCGCTGCAGACGGGCCTTGCAGCAAGGCATTTGGCGCCGCATTAACCCATGGTTAACCTCGTTCAGGCGCTGTGTCGGGAAAGCCCGTCCAGCGACCGTGCCAGGGAACCGACATGCGCCGCCTTTCCGCCTTCGTCCTCGCCGCCATGCTCGGCTTCGGCCCCGCCCTCGCGCAGACCACGGGCTCGATCAACCAGGCCCGCGCCCAGGCTCCGAAGCCTGCGCCGCGGCCGACGACGAGCGCCGGCTTCGACGGCTTCCTGAAGACCCTCTGGCCGCTGGCCCAGGCTCGCGGCATCTCGCGCAAGACCTTCGACCTCGCCTTCCAGGGCGTCGTGCCCGATCCCTCGATCGTCGCGCTGACCCGCAAGCAGTCGGAATTCGTCGCGCCGATCTGGAGCTATCTCAACAGCGCCGTCGGCGGCGCCCGCATCTCGCGCGGCCGCGACATGCTCGCCGCCCATGCCGGGGTGCTGGCCCAGGCAGAATCCCGCTATGGCGTGCCCAAGGAGATCATCCTCGGCATCTGGGGCATGGAGACCAATTACGGCTCGTTCAAGGGCGACAAGGACGTCATCCGCTCGCTCGCGACTCTCGCCAATATCCGCTATCGCGGCGACTTCTTCCGCGACGAGCTGCTGACCGCGCTCGAGCTGATCGAGAAGGGCTATGCCGAGCGCGGCGAATTGCGCGGCTCCTGGGCCGGTGCCATGGGCCACACCCAGTTCATGCCGTCGAGCTACATGAAATACGCCGTCGACCAGACCGGCGACGGCCATGCCGACATCTGGACCTCGACCGGCGACGCCATCGCCTCGACCGCCAACTATCTGAAGAGCTTCGGTTGGGTGCCCGGCCTGCCCTGGGGCATCGAGGTCGTGGTGCCCGAGGGCTTCGACCACAATCTCTACCGCGCCGGCTTCGCGAGCTTCCGCTCGGCCGGCTTGCGCCGCGCCGATGGCGGTTCGCTCCCCTCCTCCGGCGAGGCGCGGCTGTTCTATCCGGCCGGGCATACCGGCCCGGCTTTGCTGCTGACCGCGAATTTCGACGTCATCAAGAAGTACAATTCCTCCGACGCCTATGCGCTCGCGGTCGGCCATCTCGGCGACCGGATCGTCGGCCGCCCGGCCCTGCAGGGCGAATGGCCGGTCAAGGCGCCGCGCCTCGACATGAAAGGCGTCACCGATCTCCAGCACCGGCTGAAGCGCCTCGGCCTCTATTCGCATGACGCCGATGGCCGCATCGGCACCGGCACCCGCGACGCCGTGCGCCAGTACCAGCAGCGCGCCGGCCTGCTCGCCGATGGTTGGCCGACGCCGGCACTGCTGGCGCGGATGAAGGCCGCGCGCTGACTTTCGGCCCGGTTTCAGCTATAGAGAAGAGGTGGTCGGACTGACCGACGCCGGGTAGCCGAGCGATGCGCTTACGCTCCTTCGCCATGGCCCTCGCGGCCTCCGCGCTCCTGCTGCTCACCGGCGGCCCCTCGACCTTCGCCCAGGGCGAGCCGCAGCGCCGCAGTCTTTTCAACCTGTTCTGGCAGGTCCCCGAGCGACCAGCAGTCCAGCCGCGGCAGCGTAGCCGGCCGGCGCCGCAGCAGACCCGGCGCCGGCCGCCCCAGATGGTCCGCGACGATCCGGTCATCCCCAAGGTCGACGTCAACCACCATGTCCTCGTCGTCGGCGACACGCTCGCCGACCAGATCGCCATCGGCCTCGCCGACAGCCTGAACGACCGGGCCGATGTCGCGGTTCAGCGCAAGGCCAAGGCCGATAGCGGCCTGGTCCGCACCGATTTCTACGATTGGCCGAAGGCGGTGGTGGAGCTGCTCGCCGCCGATCCCAAGATCATGGTCGGCGTGATCTCGCTGGGACCGAACGATCGCCAGGCGATCCGCGAGGGCGAGGTCACGCTTGAACCGCTGAGCGAGCGCTGGCTGCAGATCTACCGCTCCCGTATCGAGGCGGTGACGGCAGCCTTCGCGGCGCGGCGCATACCGCTGATCTGGGCCGGCGCCCCGCCGATGCAGAACACCAGGCTTTCGACCGACCTCACCGTGCTGAACGACCTCTTCCGCAAGGGCGTCGAGGCGTCCGGCGGGCAGTTCGTCGATCTCTGGACCCCCTATCTCGACGCCGAGAACCGCTACAGCGCGACGGGCCCGGACGTGGACGGCCAGACCACGAGATTGCGCCTCGGCGACGGCGTGCACTTCACCAAGGCGGGCGCCCGCAAGGCCGCCCATTTCGTCGATGTCCTGATCCGCCGCATCCTCGACCGCACGCCGAGCGAGAACGTCATCGCCCTGCCCGCCGAAGCGAGCGCCGGCGCAGCGGCGGCCGCCGAGCAGCAGACCGACGCGATCGAACGGCTGATCGACCGGATGGTCAGCGGCCGGACGGAGGATATTTCCCTCGTCCCTGTCCTTCCGGTCAGGCCGCTCGCCGGTCCGATCCTGCCCTTGACCGGCGCAGCGCCGGCAGCCGGAGAATCCGCGCTCCTGGCCTCGATCCAGGATGCGCGCGGCCGCGGCGATACCGCAACCCAGCTCGACCGCGTCTTCGGAGACGGCGTCGCGCCCGAGCCGAAGCCGGGCCGCGCCGACGATTTCCGCTGGCCGAGGCCGAACTGAGCCCGGCCACCGACGGGTCTAGCCGAGCTGGAAACGCTCGAAACGCTCCATCTCGGCGTCGACCCGCCGGCGCAGCTCCGCCGAGGGCGCCGGTTCCAGCCAGGTCCATTGCTGGATCAGCAGCTTGCGTCCGGCCCGGTCGGTCTTGAGGTCGGCGACGGCGACGATCCGGTCTCCCGCCAGAACCGGCAGGCCGAAATAGCCGAAGACGCGCTTCTCCTTCGGCAGATAGGCCTCGAACAGATGCTCATAGCCGAAGAACAGCTTCAGCCGCTTGCGCTGGATAATCAGCGGGTCGAAGGGCGACAGGATGTGGACGAGTTCTTCACCTCCAGGCGCGGCCGGCTCCAGCATCTCCGGCGCCGCCCAATGCGGCGAGGTCGAGGCGCCCTCGATCGTGACCTCGACCAATTGCCTGCGCTTCACCCTGGCGGCGATCAGCTCGGCCACGGCCTTCTTGCTCGGCGCATCGAGATGGCAGATTGAATCGAGGCTGACGACACCCTGCGCGCGCAAGGCGCGGTCGAGTTTGTAGGCGACGACCTGTCGCTCGGAGGCAGGCGCCGGCCGCTTCTCCCAGCCGAAATGCCGGTCCATCAGCTCATAGGTCTTGAGCATGCCGGAGCGGACCGAGATGACGAGCTCGCCATCGTAGAAGGCCCGTTCGAGCAGCCCTTTCGAGGGCTTCTTGCTCGCCCAGAGATGGGTCTTCTCGACGAGCACGTCGGTGTCGATGTCGCGGATGGTGAGCGCGCCCTCCTTGCGGATGCGGGCGAGCAGCTTGCGGGCCTCCTCCCCGCCCCCGACCGAGGACCAGCGCTTCGGCTCGGCCCGATGTGCCTTCATCGCCGGCAGGAAATAGCGGATATCCGCCGACGGCACATAGGACAGCGCATGCGTCCAGTATTCGAACACCGCCTTGTCGGCCGACTGGGCCTGCACGAGATCGGCCCGCCGATAGGAGGGGATGCGGCTGTACAGGATGTGGTGATGGCAGCGCTCGATCACGTTGATCGTGTCGATCTGGACATAGCCGAGATGGGCGACCGCCGCCGAGGTGGCGGCGGGGCCGGCGCCGAAGGGCTCACGGATGTCGAGCTTCTGGGCCGTTAGCCAGATGCTGCGGGCCTGAGCCTTGCCGAGTTCGGGAATCTTGCGGGGTCGCGTCGCCATTTGCCGCAAACTAGCGAGGCGGCGTGCGAAGGTTAAGGCGCTGCGCCAGGCACTCCTGACAAGCCATGGCGGCGGTGAATTGGGTCAGACGGCCAAAGCCGCCGCCAAGGCCTCCGGCGTCAGCTCGGCCAGGGCGCTCTGCACCTTGTAGGCTCTGGTCTTCTCGCCGGGTTTCATCACCAGGATCACCGTCTCAGTGCCCGGGCAGGCCGGATCGGCGCAGAGGATCTCGTTGACGGCGATCACTGCATTCTCCGGCAGGGCGAGCAGCGCCCGCACCTGCCGCTTCACCGAGGCCGCGGCATCGGCCTCGCCCGCCTCGCGCTTGCCCCTGCCGAACAGGCCGAAGCGCATCGCGCTCAGCCCGGCAGGGTCAGGACGCCGGCCGCCCCGTCCTCGGCGCCGAAGGCGAGCTTCTTGCCGAGCTTGTCCCAGGCGAAGGCGGTGATGCCGCTGCCGCGCTGCGCCGCGCGGACCAGCAGCTCCGAGCCGTCGACCAGGCGGATCATCAGGATGCAGCCATCATCATAGCCGACCGCGAGCACCAGCGCCTTGGGATGGAAGGCGACACGGGTCACCTTGGCATGGCGGGCGCCGCATTCGCGCGGCGCCTTGCCGGTCGGCCCC
The DNA here is from genome assembly GCF_017308075.1 of Allobosea sp. Classification (GTDB taxonomy): domain Bacteria; phylum Pseudomonadota; class Alphaproteobacteria; order Rhizobiales; family Beijerinckiaceae; genus Allobosea. Next base: position 99,865 of record NZ_JAFKFX010000026.1, on the reverse strand, counting down.
TCGCCCTGGAAGGGCCAGACGATCGCCGCATCCGCCCCGCTCGAGGCGAGCCAGAGCCCGTCATGCGACCAGGACAGCGACCGCGGCTTCGCCGGGTAGCCGGTCATCCGCATATGCGTCGGCTTCTCGCCGAGCCGCCAGCCATGCAGGGCGTTCTCCTGCATCGAGGTGACGACGAAGCGCCCGTCCGGCGACCAGGTGATGTCGAGATGCGAGCCCTTCCATTCCAGGAATTCCGGCTTCGCCTCGGTGTTCGGATACCAGAGCGATACCCCGTTCATCTGGGCGATGGCGAGCCGGTAGCCCTTCGGCGCGAAGACCACGCCTTGCGGCGTCGAGGCGACGTCGAGCGACTTGACCTTGCCCTTGTCGTCGCGGGCATGGACCGAGCGCCCGAGATTCCAGGCGATGCTACCAGAGCTCGACAGCGTCACCGCATCGACCCAACGCCGCTTCGGATCGGCCGCGATCTCCGTCGGCTCGCCTTCGGCGGCCGTCGCCACGATGCGGCCGTCGTCGCCGCCGCTGATCAGGCGCTCGCCATCCGAGCAGGCGCTGAGGATGCCACCGCGATGCGCGGCGAGGCTCTCGACCGTGCCGTCGCGCCAGCGCAGCAGGCGCCCGTCGGCGAGCGCCAGCGCCAGGGTCTGCTTAAGCCAGGCGACGGCGACGACATGCTCGCCGGCTTCGACGGGAACGACATGCTCGCGCAGCGAGACGGGTTTGCTGATGGTGTCCATGGAGTGGCTTTAGCAAAGAAGACTGAGGCGCGCGACGCCGTCATTCCGGGGCGCGGCGAAGCGGCGAGCCCGGAACCCAGAACCGATCGCGGTGTTCGCAAAGGTTCGGTGTCTGCGAGCATCGCCGGATATGGCATCGGCTCTGGGTTCCGGGCTCAGGCCTGCGGCCTGCCCCGGAATGACGGAGGTGTTCAGGCTGCGCAGGCCAAAAATCCCTCGCGCAAGGCCTTCTCGTCGAGATCGCGGCCGATGAAGACCAGCCGCGACTGGCGCGCTTCGCCTTGCTTCCAGTCGCGCTGCAGATCGCCGTCGAGGATCATGTGCACGCCCTGGAAGACGAAGCGCCGCGGCTCGCCCTTGAAGGCGAGAATGCCCTTGGAGCGCAGGATGTTCGGCCCCTGCGCCTGGCTGAGATCGTTGATCCACGGCATGAACTTGTCGGGGTCGACATCGCCGGGAATGGTGAAGGACATCGAGCGGACATCGTCCGCGTGGTGGTGGTGATGCCCGGCCTCGAGGAAATCCGGCTCGATGTCGAGGATGCGGTCGAGATCGAAGGCGTTGCGGTCGAGCAGATTCTCGATCGGCAGTTCGCAGCGCGTCGTCTTGTGCAGCTTGGCATAGGGGTTGATCGCGCGGATCGCGCTTTCGACCTCGGCCAGCTCCGCCTCGGTGACGAGATCGGTCTTGTTGAGGATGATGACGTCGGCGAAGGCGATCTGGTTCTTCGCCTCCGGCGCGTCCTTGAGGCGGTCCTTCAGCCATTTCGCGTCGGTTACGGTCACGACCGCATCGAGCTTGGTGGCGTCTCCGACATCCTGGTCGACGAAGAAGGTCTGGGCGACCGGCGCGGGATCGGCGAGCCCGGTGGTCTCGACGATGATCGCGTCGAACTTCCCCTTGCGCTTCATCAGCCCGTCGAGAATGCGGATCAGATCGCCGCGCACCGTGCAGCAGATACAACCATTGTTCATCTCGAACACTTCCTCGTCGGCCCCGACGACGAGGTCACCATCGATGCCGGCCTCGCCGAACTCGTTGACGATCACGGCGAACTTCTTGCCGTGGTCCTCGGTGAGGATGCGGTTGAGGAGCGTGGTCTTGCCGGCGCCGAGATAGCCGGTGAGCACCGTGACGGGAATTTTTTCGGACATGGGTCGATCCTGATTCACTTCGCGATTCGGTCGGGCGGCGGCCGGAGTCATGTCAACCACACGTCATCCCGGACGGAGCGAAGCGGAGATCCGGGATCCATCGTAGGGTGCGGAACTCTACGATGGATCCCGGAGCTGCGCTGCCTTGCAGCTTGTCCGGGATGACGCGTGGCTACTGTGAACTTGCCTCTCAGGCCGGGCCGGCGGCGAGCGCCTTTTCGATCTGGCTTATATTGTGTTTCATCATCGCGATGTAAGTCCCGGCCGGCCCATCGCTGCCCGAGAGCGCGTCCGAATAGAGCCGCCCGCCAATCCTGGCGCCGCTTTCGCGGGCGATCTGCTCGGCGAGGCGCGGATTGCTGATGTTTTCGAGGAACACCGCCGGCACCTTCTGCGCCTTCACCTGGCGGATGATCCGCCCGACATCGCGGGCGGAGGCCTCCGCTTCGGTCGAGACGCCCTGCGGCGCGACGAAGGCGATGCCATAGGCTTTGGCGAAATAGGCGAAGGCGTCATGCGAGGTGATCGCCTTGCGCCGGTCGGCCGGGATGCGGGCCACCGCTGCCTTGATTTCGGTTTCGAGCGCGTCGAGCTTCGCCAGATAGGCGGCGGCATTGGCCTCGTAGATCGCCTTGCCGGCCGGATCGGCGGCACTCAGCGCCTTCAGGATGTTGGCGACATAGACCTTGGCGTTCGAGACGCTCTGCCAGGCATGCGGATCCTCGCTGCCATGGCCATGACCGTGGCCGTCGTCCTGCATCTTCAGCGGCGTGATGCCTTCCGTCGCCGTCGCCAGCTTCGCCTTGGTGCCGGAGGATTTGAGCAGCCGGGTCAGCCAGCCCTCGAATTTCAGCCCGTTGACGACAACGAGGCTGGCCGCAGCCATCGCCTTCGCATCAGCCGGGCTCGGCGAATAGACATGGGCGTCGCCATCCGGCCCGACCAGCGTGGTCAGCGCGACGCGCTCGCCGCCGACCTCGCGAACGAAATCGGCCAGGATCGAGAAGCTGGCGACGACCGAAAGCTTGCCTTCCACGGGCTTGTCCTGAGCCGATTTTTCCTGAGCGAGAGCCGGCAGCGACAGCCCGGCCCCGGCGACGAGGCTCGAAAGGAGAAGAAGGCGGCGGTTCAGCATGACGGCTCTCGCGCTATATGAAACACTATAACATTACTAGCGCTGGAGATGGGCCCGAGGCAAGAGCCGCCGCACGAGCCCGCTCTGCGAGCCGAACAGCAGCGAGCCGAGATAAAGCACTCCCGCGGCAAGGATCACCGCTGGCCCCGCCGGAAGATTACTGCCGGCGGCATAGGACGCCACCAGGCCGGCATAGCCGGAGAGCATGCCGAAGCCGCAGGCGGTGAGGATCAGCCGGGTGATGTCGGCGGTCCAGAAACGCGCCGCGGCGGCCGGCAGCATCATCAGGCCGACCGCGAGCAGGGTGCCCAGCGCGTGGAAGCCGGCGACGAGATTGAGCACGACGAGGCCAAGGAAGGTCAGGTGGACGAAACCGCCCGAGCGGCTGACCGAACGCAGGAAGCCGGAATCGACGCATTCCATCACCAGCGGCCGGTAGACCAGCGCCAAAGTCGCGAGCGTGATGCTGGCGACGGAGGCGAGCAGCAGCAGCACCTCGTCGTCGAGCGCCAGAACATTGCCGAACAGCACATGGAAGAGATCGACCGCCGAACCGCGCAGCGAGACCAGGGTGACGCCCAGCGCCAGCGAGATCAGGTAGAAGGCCGCGAGGGAAGCGTCCTCCTTCAGCACCGTCAGGCGCGCCACAGCCCCGGCGGCGAGCGCCACCGCGAATCCGGCCGCGAGCCCGCCCAGCGTCATCGCCGGCAGCGAGAAGCCGGCGACGAGATAGCCCAGCGCCGCGCCCGGCAGGATCGCATGGGCCATGGCATCGCCGGTCAGGCTCATCCGCCGCAGCATCAGGAAGACGCCGACCGGCGCCCCCGCGAGCGAGAGCGCGACGATGCCGACCAGGGCCCGGCGCATGAAGTCGAATTCGGCGAAGGGGCCGATCAGGAGGTCGTAGAGCACGAGCGTGGCTTCTCTCAGCCTATGGCAAATACAGCCCTCATCCCGAGGAGCGATCGCAGATCACGTCTCGAAGGACGGTCCAGTGCGCGCTGGAGCATCCTTCGAGACGCCGCTATCGCGGCTCCTCAGGATGAGGGATTGAGGTTGTCTATTCCGGCATAAGCGGCGTCACGCCGCGCAGGCCGGCGCATGGCTGTCGAAGGCCTCGACCATGTGGCGGGCCTTGAGCAGATTGCCGGCGGTCAGCACCGCGCCGGTCTCGCCCCAGGCGACGGTCTCGCGCGCCAGCAGGAGCGTCTGCGGGAAGGCGCGCTTCACGGTCTCGATATCATGGAGGACGGCGACGACCGTGCGCTTCTCGCCATGCCAGCGCTGGACCAGCTCCAGCAGATCGGCGGTGGTGCGGGCATCGATCGCGGTGAAGGGCTCGTCGAGCAGGATCAGATCGGCATCCTGCAGCAGGAGGCGCGCGAACAGGGCGCGCTGCATCTGCCCGCCCGACAAGGTGCCGATGCTGCGACGCTCGAAGCCGGTCAGGCCGACGGCCGCGATCGCCGCCTCGATCCGGCCGCGCTGGCCGAGGCCGATCCGGCCGAACATGCCGGCGCTGTTCCAGAGCCCCATGGCGACAAGATCATAGACATGGATCGGGAAGGAACGGTCGAGCTCGGCCGATTGCGGCAGATAGGCGAGGCGCTGGCCCTTCTGCAGCGCGATCGCGCCGCCGAGCGGTGAGAGTGCCCCGGCGATACCCTTGAGCAGGGTCGACTTGCCGGCGCCATTGGGGCCGACGATCGCGGTCAGGCTGCCCTGCGCGATCTCGCCGGAGACATGATGCACGGCCGGATGCCGGTCATAGCCGAGCGTCAGATCGGTGAGGCGGATGGCGGGCATGGCGGCGTTACTCTTCACGCGATGACGGCGAGCGTCGCCGCCCAGAGCACCATGATCGCAGCCAGTGCCAGGCCGAGCCGGCCCGCCGCCGACAGCCGCAGCAGCGACCAGCCGGGACTTTCCGAGACGGGGTGGCGATGGGAATGCGCGTGGGCCATAAGGAATGATATAATGTTACGACAGATCGATGGCAAGCGCGCCGAGGGCCGGCCCGCAGCTCATCGACAGGATCTCACGCGAGCGCCTCGGCGGGCTCGCGCTCCGGAGCCATAGCCACCGACGGCGCCAGCCACGCCGCGACCGCGTTGCGCCCTGTCGGCGTCAACGCATAAAGGCCGCGCTCGGCGCGCTCGAACCAGCCATAAACGTTCCGGTGCAGGATCTTCTGTGCATCGGGGCAGGACGGCTTGAGGTCGCGCGGCCGGCGCGGCGCCTCCGTCATCGCCGCGGCGCAGGCCAGCGCCTGCTGGCGATAGGCAGTCATGATAGGCTTGCGCGTGCTGCCGCCGGCAGCCGGGTCGCCCTTGCGGCGCCTGTGCTCGTCGACCAGCCGCGAGCGCCGGCGCGGGTCCTTGCGGGGCGTCGGTGCCACCGGGGAGACCAGCACCTCGACCTCGCCCGTCTTTCCGACACCGAGCAGGCCGAAGCCGAGGCGTCGGCAGAGATTACGGTAGCGGGGGTCGCTCTCGCGCCCCTTGCCCCTGACGGAGAGCTGCGCGGCGAGCCAGATCTCGTCGCCGACGCTCATCCGGTCGACGCCCTGCAGGATCAGCTCGAGATTGAAGCTGAGCTTCAGCTCGCCGATCACCACCACCGGCGGATCCTCGCCATGGAGCGCGACGAGGTCGCAATTGCCGACCTCGCCCTTCACGCAATAGCCCAGCTCTTCCAGGAAGCGTTTGACCGGGAGGTAGAGAGACGTTTCCATGCAGCCTCCTGACCAGCGGATGATCCGATATGCCGCGCGATTGGTTTCTGAGAGGAAAACGCCAACGCGGATCACCGGCCCGAGGTCCTTGCAACCGAACCGGAGTGGGTCAGTGAGCACCGAACGGGTGAGCTTCAGGACGATACGCGACGGCGTCGCGACCGAAATCGCCGCGGACGCCATCGAGATCGCCCTGCCCGGCGGGTTGAGCTTCCGGATCCTGGCCTTTGCTGGTCGCGAGGGCTCCGCGACCCTTCACATGCCGGCCGACGATCCACAGGCACCAAGCTTCGACGTGTTCTGCGTCGAACCCGGCGCTGCCAATACCTTGTTTGTCTCCGTCGAGCGGATCCAGAAGCGCCAGCTCGAGGGCTAGGCGGCGACGGTTCAGCCCGGCAGGTACTGATACATCCAGGTCTCGGTCAGAACCTTGTCGCCGCCGCGCAGGAAGCAGCGCATCTCGACCGGGTCGGTGCCTTCCACCGTCAGATCGAACTGGGCCCGCCAATGGCCGGGGACATCATTCGGCACGGCCTCGGCGAAGATGTAGGAGAAGCTGCCGCGCGAGCTGGAGAGAACGACCTCCGGCTTGACGCCGAAGGGGATCGTCTCCAGCGCCGGGCCCTTGAACTCGACCATGAACTTGCGCACGCCCTTCGGCCTCACCGTGCCCGGCTGGCCGCCATTGCCCATCCGCGTCGCGACGACGCGGCCGAGCGGCGAGGGGAAGGGCTCGTCGGCGAGCCAGTGCAGGCGGTACTGGAAGCTGTAGGCGTTGCCGGCCTTGGCCGGTGCCTGCGGCACCCACATCGCCACGATGTTGTCGTGGATCTCGTCATCGGTCGGGATCTCGATCAGCTGCACCGAGCCCTTGCCCCAATTGCCGATCGTCTCGATCCAGAGGCTCGGCCGGCGCTCATAGAAGACGCCGTCCATGTAGTGGCCGAACTCGCGGTCGCGCTGCATCAGCCCGAAGCCACGCGGATTCTCGTCGACGAAGGCCGAGGCGATCGTCCGCGACGGGTTGTTCAGTGGGCGCCAGGCCCGCTCGCCGCTGCCGGTCCACAGGGCGAGCCCGTCTGAATCGTGCACTTCCGGTCGCCAGTCGACGGCCGTCGCCTTGGCCTTCTCCGAATACCAGTACATCGAGGTCAGCGGTGCGATGCCGAGGCGTTCGACATCCTTGCGCAGATGCAGCTCCTTCTCGATCTCCATCACCACGCCCTTGCCGCGATGCATGCGGAAGCGGAAAGCACCGGCGACGCTGGGGCCGGAGAGCAGAGTGTAGACCACGACCTGTTCGGCGGCGGCCGCAGGCGTCTCCAGCCAGATATGGGTGAAGTCCGGGAACTCCTCCGCCTTGCCGCCTACAGCCGGGTCGATGGCGAGGCCGCGCGCCGAGAGCCCGTACTGGTAGAGCTCGCCGATGGCGCGGAAATAGGAGGCACCGAGAAAGGCGACCCAGTCGTTCTTCTGCCAGTCGAGCTTCTCGCCCTTGCGGCCGGGATGGCCCGAGCGGCTTTCCTGGAAGCGGAAGCCGGCAAAGCCGGCACCCGGCGGCAGCTGCTTGGCCGGGGAATCGGCCGGCATCTCGAAATAGCTCTCGTCATAGACGATCTCGCGCGCCTTGCCGTCTTCGAGGACATGCATGCGGACCGGCTTCTGGAAATAGCGGCCGAGATGGAAGAAGGTCACCGGCCAGGGCGAGGGACCGTTCGCCCAGAGCGCCAGCTCCGGCTTGAACCTGATCTTGCCATGGGCGTCGTAGTCGATCTTCTCGAGCACGTCCGGCTTGGGATTGGGCGGCGCCTGATAGGGCTTGCCGGCGAGGTCGCGGGCCCGCGCCTTCAGCCCTTCGAAGCTGAACGCCTCGGCCTGGCCGAGCTTCAGCCCCTGCTGCGCCAGCGCCCCGGGCGCGAAGCCGAGCGCGGCCAGCACGGCCGTTCCAGCCGCCCCCGACAGGAGCAGGCGACGGTCGATCGAAGGCTGGTTCGGCTTCTGCGAAGGCATCGGGTAAGCGCTCCGTGACGGCGGCGTAGGGCGGATGTGCAGATGGTGTTCCCCGGCTAGCCTGTCCAGCCGGTGAGGGCAATCTCCGCCTCATTCTGTCGGGAGCAGGGCGAAAATCGCGCTGCAAGCGGGCATTCCGCCACTTAGCCCTTTGACCCGGCTTCCCTTTCCGGCGCCAAGCATCCTACAAATGCCGAAGCCCGGCTCTTGGAAGCGCGGGAACCGTTTCGGGAGGAACCATGAAGACGCTGTTCAGCGGCCGCAGCCTGGCCGGCATCGCCACCGCTTTCGCCATCGCCGTCGCGCCGGGCGCCGCCCGCGCCCAGGAGTTCATCAACGTGCTGACGGGCGGCACCTCCGGCGTCTACTATCCGCTCGGTGTCGCCCTCTCGAAGATCTATGGCGAGAAGGTGCCGAATGTCCGCCCGACCGTGCAGGCGACCAAGGCCTCCGTCGAGAATCTGCAGCTGCTCCAGCAGGGCAAGGGCGAGATCGCCTTCACCCTCGGCGATTCCCTCGACGCCGCCTGGAAGGGCGACGAGGAGGCCGGCTTCAAGGCCCCGCTGAAGAAGCTGCGCGGCATCACTGCGATCTATCCGAACTACATCCAGATCGTCGCTTCGAAGGATAGCGGCATCAAGACGCTCGCCGATCTCAAGGGCAAGCGCCTCTCGGTCGGCGCGCCGAAATCCGGCACCGAGCTCAATGCCCGCGCCATCCTCGCCGCGGCCGGCCTGTCCTACAAGGATCTCGGCAAGGTCGAGTACCTGCCCTTCGCCGAATCCGTCGAGCTGATGAAGAACCGCCAGCTCGACGCCACGCTGCAATCGGCCGGCCTCGGCGTCGCCTCGCTGCGCGACCTCGCCACCTCGGTCGAGATCACCGTGGTCGAGGTGCCCGCCGCCGTGGTCGACAAGGCCGGCCCGCCCTTCGTCAAGGTCTCGATCCCGGCCAACACCTATACCGGCCAGACCGCCGCCGTCCCGGCCGCCGCCGTGGTCAACTACCTCGCCACCCATGAGGGCATGAAGGAGGAGACGGTCTACCAGATGACCAAGGCCATCTTCGAGAACCTGCCCGATCTTGCCGCCGCCCATGCGGCCGCGCGCTCGATCAAGCTCGAGAACGCGCTCGACGGCATGCCTCTGCCGCTGCATCCGGGCGCCGCGCGCTACTTCAAGGAAAAGGGCCTGAAGGTCGGCTCCTGAGCCACCGAGGTCCGAACATGACGCGCGAGGCCGGTCCCATCCGGCCTCGCCTTTTTTGATCCGTCGACTTCGACGCCGCAGAGGCGCGGGACACAGGCAACGAACATGAGCAGCGCCGCTGAGAAACCCCTGGCCGTGCCCGACAATGCCGGCGTCCCGTCACAGCATCCCGAGCAATTCGTCGATCCCGAGCACGGGCTCCCGGCCGGCTTCGGACCCGGCTGGCAAGGCCGGTTGCTGTTCTGGATCGCCGTCGCCTTCTCGCTGTTCCAGATCGCGACGGCCTTCAACGTACCGCTCGACCATCGTCTGGCCGGCGTCTCGATCATCGACCTGCTGCGCCTCACCATGGCGCTCTGGCTCGGCTGGATTGTCCTGCGCAAGCTCCAGGGCAAACCCGCCGGCGAGATGCTGCTCGCCTGGCTGCCGATCTTCGTGATCGTCGAATTGCTGGCCCGCTTCGGCGGTTCCGTCCCGAACCAGATCCTGCGCGCCCTGCATGTCGGCTTCCTGTGCCTGGTCGCCGGCGGACTGCTCGCCCAGCACAAGAGCGACAGCCGGATCAAGGCCATGGCCGCCTGGGCGCTGGCCGGCATCGGCTTCGCCATCGGGCTCTACCATTGGTTCCTCTATGAGGAGCTTGTCGCCCGCGCCGGCGAGGTGACGCCGTCGGACCTCGTCGTCGGCATCACCGCGATCGCCGTTCTCTTCGTGATCTGCTGGCGCTTCATGGGCCCCGCCCTGCCGATCGTCTCCGGTCTGTTCCTCGCCTACTGCCTGCTGGGCAACTATCTACCCTCGCCGCTCAACCATCGCGGCTATTCGCTCGATCAGGTCATCGAGCACATGTCCTTCGGCACTGAGGGCATCTATGCGACGCCGACCGGCGTCTCCGCCACCTTCATCTTCCTGTTCATTCTCTTCGGCTCCTTCCTCGAACGGGCCGGCATGATTCAGCTCTTCACCGACATCGCCATGGGCCTGTTCGGTGCGGCCCGCGGCGGGCCTGCGAAGGTCGCCGTCTTCTCTTCGGCCCTGATGGGGACGATCTCCGGCTCCGGCGTCGCCAATGTGGTCTCGACAGGGCAGTTCACCATTCCCCTGATGAAGCGGTTCGGCTACCGGCCGGCCTTCGCCGGCGGCGTCGAGGCCACGGCCTCGATGGGCGGCCAGATCATGCCGCCCGTGATGGGCGCCGTCGCCTTCATCATGGCCGAGACCATCGACGTGCCCTATGCGGCCGTCGTCCAGGCCGCGATCGTGCCGGCCATCCTCTACTACACCGCCGCCTTCCTCGCCGTGCATCTGGAGGCCGGCAAGCGCGGCCTCGTCGGCCTGCCGAAATCGGAGCTGCCGAGCGCCGGCAAGGCGCTGACGTCGAAATGGTATCTCATCCTGCCGCTCGCCGTCCTCGTGTACCTGCTCTTTGCGGGCTATACGCCGCTCTTCTCCGGCTCGGTCGGCCTTGCGCTCACCGTCATGCTGATCCTCGGCGGCTCGATCGCACTCGGGATCGGGGCGTTCGCCCTCAAGGTGATGTTCTGGATCGGCCTCGGCCTGCTCTGCGCCTTCTTCTTCTGGTACGGCATCCTCGTGATCGTCGGCATCGTCGTGGCACTCATCCTGGCGAGCCTCTTCACCAAGGGTGGCCGCGAAACGGTCGCCGCCTGCCGCGAGGCACTTGCGGATGGTGCGCGACAGGCCATTCCGGTCGGCGTCGCCTGCGCCGTCGTCGGCATCGTCATCGGCACGATGACTCTGACCGGCGTGGGCACCATATTCGGCAATGCGGTTGTCGCGGTCGGGCAGAACTCGCTGTTCCTCGCCCTTGTGCTGACCATGATCGTCAGCCTGATCCTCGGCATGGGCATCCCGACGATCCCGAACTACATCATCACCTCTTCGATCGCAGCGCCCATCCTGCTGAAGCTCGAAGTGCCGCTGATCGTCAGCCACATGTTCGTCTTCTACTTCGGCATCATGGCCGACCTGACGCCCCCGGTCGCGCTGGCCGCCTTCGCCGCGGCGCCGATCGCAAAGGAATCCGGCTTCAAGATCGCCGGCCAGGCGGTGAAGATCGCGATGGCCGGCTTCGTCGTGCCGTTCATGGCGGTATACGACCCGGCCTTGATGCTGCAGCCGGTCCAGGGCGTCACTGGCTTGGCCTATGCGTTTGGCGCGGCCTACATCATCGGCAAGGCTCTGCTCGCGATCTGCCTCTGGGGAGCCGCGACGATCGGCTACCTCAAGCGCGAGATGGCAGTGTGGGAGCGCGTGCTGGCCGCCGCAGCCGCCGCCTTTCTCGTGCTCGCCCTGCCGATCACCGACGAGGTCGGCTTCGCGCTCGCAGCCCTGCTCATCGGCCTCCATCTCTGGCGCGCCAAGGCGGCGGAAACACCGGCGGCATGAGCATCTGCCTCGCCGCCGGCGCGCTCCTCGTGCCGCTCGGCGCCGGCGAGATCACCCTCGCCTGGCGCCATTCGGTCGAGAAGACGCTCTGGGAAGAGCTCTGGCGCGAGAGCCCGGACGGGCTCGTCCTCGCCGAGGCCCGGGTCCAGGGCTCAGGCGCCGGCATGGACCCGCCGGAGGGGGCGAAGCTGGCCGACGGCTTCTGGCGCTGGCGGCCGGGCCTGCCGGCGCTGCGCGAGGTCGTGATGCGCCGTTCCGGCGCCACGGCCGACTGGCGTGTCTGCGTCGGGAGTTCCTGCCGTGCGATGGCGGAGCTGGTTCCGGCTGAAGCCGACCCGGTGGTGCTGAAACCCTGCCCGTGACGGCTCAGTGGGGCGGGTGCAGGCGCTCGATCTTCACCACGCGGCGCATGAAGGCAACCATGCCATAGGCGGCGAAGCCGGAGAACAGCGCCATCAGCACATAGGCGACGATATGGCCGAGCTCGAACATGCCGGCGAGCGCCCAGCCCGAAGCCAGGGCGACCCCGAACAACTCGACCCCGATCAGGATCGCCATCGAGATCACCAGGATCACGTTGCGCCAGTTTGTACGCCCTGCGGCCATGCTTCCATTCCTCGGACCCATGCGTAGACCGCCTAGCCTAGGCGGCGGCGGCATGCAACAAAATCGCGCCTGATCGGCAAATGGTCACCGCTACTCCGAATGAAAAGAGCCTGATGTCCGAGTCTCCCGTCTTCGCCAGCGCGGCGGTCGCCGCTCCCCATCATCTCGCTTCGGAGGCCGGCCGGGCGATCCTTACCGAAGGCGGCAACGCCATCGAGGCCATGGTCGCCATGGCTGCGACGATCGCCGTCGTCTACCCGCATATGAACGCGATCGGCGGCGACGGCTTCTGGCTGGTGCACGAGCCCGGCGGCAAGGTCCACGCCATCGAGGCCTGCGGCGCCGCCGGCTCGCTCGCCACGATCGAGCGCTATCGCGAAAAGGGCTACGACACCTTGCCGTCCCGTGGCGCCGATGCGGCGATCACGGTCGCCGGCGCGATCGGCGGCTGGCAGACGGCCCTGGCGCTCGCGCAAAGCCTCGGCGGTCGGATGCCGCTGAAGGATCTCCTGGCCGACGCCATCCGCCATTGCAGCGAGGGCTATGCCATCTCGGATTCCGAGCTGCGCACCTGGCCTCAGGAGATCGAGGCGGTGAAGGCGGCGCCCGGCTTCAGCGAATTCTTCTGGCCGGGCGGCGAGCGCCCCAAGGCCGGCGACCGGCGCAGGCCCCGGGCGCTCGCCGCGACCTTCGAGCAACTCGCCCATGCCGGACTCGACGATTTCTACCGCGGCGATATCGGCCGCGAGCTCGCCGAGGATCTCGGCCGCCTCGACGCGCCGATCAGCCGTTCCGATATCGAGACCTTCCGGGCCCGGGCGGTCCAGCCTCTGTCGCTGAAGCTGCCGGGGCTGACCGCCTACAATTTCCCACCGCCGACACAAGGGCTGGCGGCATTGCTGATCCTCGGCATCTTCGAGAAGCTCGGCGTCGCCCGGGCCGAGAGTTTCGACCATCATCACGGGCTGGTCGAGGCGGTGAAGCGGGCGCTGGCACTGCGCGACCAGGTGATCACCGACCCCGCCTTCATGACCATCGACCCGGCGAGCCTGCTGAGCGAGGCCGTCCTCACCCGCGAGGCGCAGAAGATCGACCGCCGCCGCGCCGCGAGCTGGCCGTTCCGGCCCGGCGAGGGCGACACCGTCTGGATGGGCGCGATCGACGGCTCCGGCCTCGCCGTCTCCTACATCCAGTCGATCTACTGGGAGTACGGCTCGGGCTGCATCCTGCCAAAGACCGGCATCAACTGGCAGAATCGCGGCGTCTCCTTCTCGCTCGACGCCAAGGCGCTGAACCCGCTGGCGCCGGGCCGCAAGCCCTTCCACACGCTCAACCCGCCGCTGGCGCGCTTCGACGACGGCCGGATCGTCTCCTATGGCGCGATGGGCGGCGACGGCCAGCCGCAGTTCCAGGCCCAGATCCTGTCGCGCTACTGCTTCGGCCAGAGCGTCGCGGATGCCGTCGACGCGCCGCGCTGGCTCTTCGGCCGGACCTGGGGCGCCGGCTCGATCTCGCTCAAGCTCGAAAGCCGCTTCGACCCGATGCTGCTGGCCCGGCTGACCGCTGCCGGTCACCCGGTCGAGGAATACAGCGAAGCCTATTCCGACCAGTTCGGCCATGCCGGCCTGCTGGTCAAGCACCAGAAGGGTCATGTCGAGGCGACGCATGACCCGCGCTCCGACGGTGATGCCAGGGGGATCTGACACGCGATGATCGAGGACGATCCGTTCCGCTGTTTCGTGCCCTATCCGCCGGCGAAGGTGAACCACGCCTCCTCCGGAGCGCTCTCGGGCCTGACTCTGGCGGTCAAGGACCTGTTCGACATCAAGGGCTATCCGACCGGAGCGGGCTCACCGACCGTGCTGGCACAGTCCGGCATCAAGACCAGGACGGCGCCGGTGGTGAAGGCGCTGCTCGATACCGGCGCCCGCTTCGTCGGCAAGACCCATACCGACGAGCTCGCCTTCTCGCTCAACGGCAAGAACGCGCATTTCGGCGCGCCGGTGAATCCGGCGGCGCCCGATCGGATCACCGGCGGCTCCTCCTCGGGCTCGATGGCGGCGGTCGCCGGGCGGCTCGCCGACATCGCGCTCGGCTCCGATACCGGCGGCTCGGTGCGCGCACCGGCGAGCTATGGCGGGCTGTTCGGCATCCGCCCGAGCCATGGCCGCCTCTCGCTGAAGCGGGCCTGGCCGCTGGCCGAGAGCTTCGATACCGCCGGCTTCTTCACTCGTGACGGCGAGACCTTCGCCCGCGTCGCCGACGTCCTGTTCGGCAAGGACCGCGTGACCCTTCCGGAACGGCCGCGGCTGCTGCTCGCCGACGACCTCTTCGCCCAGGCGGTGCCGGAAGCCGAGCGGATCCTACGCAACGCCGTGCAGCGCATCGTGCCGCTGCTCGGCCAGCCGCAGAGCGTCCGCGCCGTGCGCGACATGGACGCGCTCTACTGGGCCTTTCGCTGGCTCCAGGGCCGCGAGGCCTGGGAAGCGGACGGGCCGATGATCGAGCGCTTCGCCCCGCCGCTCGGCCCCGGCGTCGCCGAGCGTTTCGCCTTCGGCCGCTCGGTCAGCGACGCCGAGGTCGCGCGTGGCGAGGCCGTCCGTCGCGACTTCCGCGCCAGGCTCGCCAAGCTGCTCGGCCAGGATGGCGTGCTGCTGCTGCCGACCGTACCGGACATCGCGCCTCTGGTCAGCGCCGGCGAGAGCGAGCTCGATGATTTCCGCAACCGGGCCCTGCGCCTGCTCTGCCTTGCGGGGCTTTCGGGTTTCCCGCAGATTTCGATTCCGGTGGCCCATCGCGACGATGCCCCGCTCGGGCTTTCGGTGATCGGGCCGAAGGGCTCGGACAAGTCGCTTACCGCCTTCGCGGTCAGGGTCGAGCGGGCGGCGAGGATCAGGCTGGCCTAGCGATCAGCCGGGCATGAGGAGGAGGCGGCGATGAGCGGCCACGACCACCATCATCACCACGATCATGACCACGACCACGACAACCACTTCACGCCGATCGAGGCGCGGGTGAAGGCGCTGGAATCGCTGCTGGTCGAGAAGGGCTATGTCGACCCGGCCGCGCTCGACGCCATCGTCGAGACCTATGAGACCAGGGTCGGCCCACGCAACGGCGCCCGCGTCGTGGCGAAGGCCTGGAGCGACCCGGCCTATGCGGAGCGGCTGAAGCAGGACGGCACCGCCGCCGTGGCGGAGCTCGGCTATGGCGGGCGCGGCGGCGAACACATTGTCGCCTGCTTCAACACGCCGGAAGAGCACAACCTGATCGTCTGCACGCTCTGCTCCTGCTATCCTTGGCCGGTGCTCGGCCTGCCGCCGGTCTGGTACAAATCCCCGCCCTACCGCGCCAAGGCGGTGATCGACCCGCGCGGCACCCTTGCGGATTTCGGCGTCACCCTGCCCGCGGGCCAGCGCATCCGCGTCTGGGATTCGACCGCCGAGACCCGCTTCATCGTCATCCCGATGCGCCCAGAGGGCACCGAGGGCTGGTCCGAGGACGAGCTGGCGGAGATCGTCACGCGCGATTCGATGATCGGCGTCGGCCTGCCCAGCGCGGTTTCGGCGAGAAAGTGAGTGGTCTTGTGCCCGAAGCGCGCCATGCCGAACTGACTTGGGAGGATACGCCATGAACAGCGCCCATGATCTCGGCGGCCATATGGGCTTTGGCCCTGTGGTTCCGGAGGAGAACGAGCCGATCTTCCATGCCGATTGGGAAAAGAAGGTCCTCGCCATCAATGTCGCGGCCGGCGCGATGGGAGCCTGGACGATCGACGGCATCCGCCATGCCCGCGAGAGCCTGCCGCCGGCGCAGTATCTGTCGTCGAGCTACTACCAGATCTGGCTGGCGGCGCTCGACAAGGTGCTCGTCGGGCACGGTTTCCTGAGCGAGGAGGAGCTGAAATCAGGCATCCCCGGCAGCGCACGCCGGGAGCCCAAGCGCGTGCTCAAGGGCGAGGAGGTGCCCGCCGTGCTGCGCCGCGGCTTCCCCTATGAGCGCAAGGCCACCGCGCCGGCGCGCTTCAAGCTCGGCGACGCGGTCCGTACCATCGTCATGCATCCGCAGCACCATACCCGCCTGCCGCGCTATGCCCGTGGCAAGCAGGGCGTGATCGAGCGCATCACCGGCTGCCATGTCTTCCCGGACACCGGTGCCCATGGCGCGCCGGAGACGGCGCAATGGCTCTATACCGTGGTCTTCACCGGCCCCGAGCTCTGGGGGCGCGACGCCGACCCGGCCTCCAGCGTCAGCATCGAAGCCTGGGAGAGTTATCTTGAGCCGGCCTGATTCCGCCCTCGCCGAGGCGCTCGCCGCCGATACCCCGATCCCGCGCGACGCCGAAGGCCCGGTCTTCGCCGAGCCCTGGCAGGCGCAGGCCTTCGCTCTGGTCGTCGCCCTGCAGAACCGCGGCGTCTTCAGCGCCGATGAATGGGCGCAGGCACTCGGCGCCGAAATCCGCGAGGCGCTCGCCGCCGGCGGCTGCCGCGATGGCTCGGATTATTACGAGCGCTGGTGCGAGGCGCTCGAGCATCTGCTGATCGCGAAGGGCCTGACGAGCCATGAGGGCGTCGACGCCCGCAGCGCCGCCTGGGAACGGGCTGCAGAGGCGACGCCGCATGGCAAGCCGATCCTGCTGGAGAACGACCCGCAACGCTGATGCCCCGGCCGTGCACAAGGCTGGAACTTCGCAGAACCGCTTCGCGCGACGAAGCGAAAACGGGAGGGACGCAGCATGAAGACGGTTCTCACCGGCCTGACCGCCCTGGCCGCGGCGGCTCTGTCCTTTCCGGCTGCGAGTTCGCCGGCCCACGCCGCCGACCCGGCCCTCAACACGCTGATCCCGAAGCTGACGCGCGGCACGCAATGGACGCAGAAGTCGGCGGTCGCGCTGCAGTTCCCGACGCACCACCCCCAGGGCATGGCCAGGATCGGCGACGCTTTCTTCATCTCCTCGGTCGAGATCAAAAAGCCGACGACCCGCTATCCCACCCCGCAGGACGGCTATGACCGCGACACCGGCGAGGGCGTCGGCCATCTCTTCAAGGTCGATGCGCAGGGCAAGCTTCTCGGCAGCGTCCCCCTCGGTGAAGGCTCGATCTACCACCCCGGCGGCATCGACTTCGACGGCAAGGATATCTGGGTCCCGGTCGCAGAATACCGGCCGAACAGCCAGTCGATCGTCTACAGGGTCGATCCCGAGACGCTGAAGGCGACCGAGGTCTTCCGCTTCAAGGACCATGTCGGCGGCATCGTCCACAACACAGACGACAAGTCGCTGCACGGCGTCAGCTGGGGCTCGCGCCGCTTCTACAAATGGCCGCTCGACGGCGCGGGCAGGATCACCAATGCGGCGACGAGCCCCGAGGCGCTGCGCGTCGCCAATCCCGCGCTCTATATCGACTATCAGGACTGCCACTATATCGGCATGAGCCGGATGCTCTGCTCGGGCCTCAATGCCTATAGGACGACGAAGGACGGCCCGGTCTTTCGCCTCGGCGGGCTCGAGATCGTCGACCTCAAGGACAACAGGCCGGTCTATCAGGTGCCGGTCGAGCTCTGGTCGCCGAGCTCGGGACTGCCGATGACGCAGAACCCGTTCTGGGTCGAGCCCACGGCGGAAGGCGTGCGCGCCTATTTCATGCCGGACGACGACAAGTCGACCCTGTTCACCTTCGAGGCGACGGTGAAGTAGGTCTGACGGTGTGATCAGCTGCCCTGCCCGGCCGCCCAGAAGCCGAAGAGCAGGGCGGCGCCGAGCACCGCGACGAAGGCGGCCGCCAGCACTTCGAGCCCGGCGATGATACGCACGCCCGTGAGCGAGCCGCCGCCGGCGAGGCGCAGCGCCGCGAATTTGAAGAACACCGCAAGCGCGGCCAGCGCCCCCGTGGTCAGCGCGGTGCCGAGCGCCATGGCGAAGGTCGCGGCGATGCCGGCCCAGAACAGGCCCTGCGCATTGGCGAAGACCAGGATGATCAGCGCCCCCGCGCAAGGCCGCAGCCCCGCCGCGAAGACGACGCCAGCCATCTCGCGCCAAGAGCGCAGGCGCGAGATCTCGTCGGGGCCGGGCATGTGGACATGGTCGCAGGAGGCCGGGTCGTGCGCCGCGCCGCCGCCGAGCGCGACAAAGCTGCCAGCCTTGCGCCAGAGCACGTAGAGCCCCACCAGCGCGACCAGCGCGAAGCTGCCCTGCTCGATCACCGAGGTGGTCGCCGCCATGGTCTTCGCCGTCGCGTTCAGCGCGAGGGTGAGGGTCCCGACCAGCCCGATCGCGACCAGCGCCTGGACGAGCGCCGCCGCGAAGCTCAGCCCCAGCCCGCGCCGCAGGCTGCGATTATCGGCGACGATATAGCCCGAGATCACTGCCTTGCCGTGGCCGGGGCCGGCGGCATGGAAGACGCCATAGCCGAAGGCCAGGCCGAGCAGCGCCGGCAGCGCGGCCGGCGACCCTGCGATCGCCTTCAGCGTCGCCGTCAGCTCGCGATAGAAGCTCGACTGCCAGGCGAGGATGACCGCGCCGAGGCCAGAGGTCGCCGGCAGTGCCTCGCGCGGCAGCGCCGTACCGAACGGGTTGCGCGGCGGTGGAGGCGGCGGCGGGAAATAGAGGCTGAGCAGCCAGGCGACCAGCCCGAGCGCGCCAGCGACCAGGGCGAGCGCCAGCACGGCGACACATAGCCGGCGCGGCAGGGCGGAGAAGCCCGGGGCGGCGTCGACGCTCAGGGACATGCCACCAAGGCGCGCGTCGTGACCACATAGGCGCTCATGTCGGGCGTCGCGGTGATGTCTTCCTGCGCCAGGCGCTGCTGCGTCGCCGTATCGAGCTTGGGCGGGCGCATCACCCGCACGACGCAGCCCTTCGGGGCATCGCGCGTCGTCACCGCATCGGCCTCCGCGCCGACCTCGAAGGCGACGAAATAAGTGGGGTCGCCGATCTCGATGCCGAAGGAGCGGTTGGCGGCGGCCGGCGTCTTCAACGGCAGGGTGAAGCTCAGGGTCAGCACCTTGTTCTCGTAGACCAGGCCTTCGTCACGCGGTGTGCCGAAGGCCTGCGTCTTGCCGTTCGCCTTGGCGGCGGTGAAGAAATCGACATCCGGCAGCGATTCGATATTGACCTTGGCGAGCTCGGCCAGCTCGTCCGGCGTCAGCTTGCCGTCGCCATTCTTGTCGAGCCCCTGGACCATATAAGCCGAGTAAGCCTCGTCGAAGCTCCAGCGATGGCGCAGCGCCTGCACCATGCCGTCGGGCGCATAGATGATCTCGGTGCGCGAGGTCACGAAGACATGCGGATGCGCCGCGGCCGGCGGAACGAGGCCGAGCCAGGCGATGACGGCGCAGAGCGCGAGCGATCCGGTCTGGCGACGCGGCACGGTGGCATGTCCTCGAATCTGCGACGGAATCGGCTATCCATGCTAGCAAACGCACGCACTTCGCGCCTAGCCCGCAATCGGCTGCGAGGCCTGCCCAGCCTTCCCCCGCAAAGGCGGCCAAATCGCGGCACTGACGGCGCAGTCTGGCATTGGACCAAACTGATTTGACGGCACCCGCGCAGTATGACAGCAATACTGACATAATAACGGGTTGGAGGCCGGCGATACCGTCCCCATAATCCCTGCGGGGTTCGATCTTCGGGAGGTCGCTCATGGCCGAGGCGCAGCAGGACTCCGGGACCGGTGCGCTCCGCGCCGTCTCCCTCGACGACAAATACGACCTCTCGAAGCAGCAGATCTTCCTGACCGGCTCGCAGGCCATCGCCCGCATGCTGCTGGTCCAGCGCGAGCGCGATCGGCAGGCTGGGCTCAGCACCGCCGGCTTCGTCTCCGGCTATCGCGGCTCGCCGCTCGGCGGGCTCGACCAGCAGCTCGCCCGCGCCGGCAAGCAGCTCAAGGCCGCCGACATCGTCTTCCAGCCCGGGCTCAACGAGGACCTCGCAGCGACCGCGATCTGGGGCACGCAGCAGGCCGAGCTTTCCGGCGAGGGCAAGCATGACGGCGTCTTCGCGCTCTGGTACGGCAAGGGCCCGGGCGTCGACCGCAGCGGCGACGTCTTCCGCCATGCCAACATGGCCGGAACCTCGCGCCATGGCGGCGTGATCTGCCTGCTCGGCGACGACCACACCGCCGAATCCTCGACCAACGCCCATCAGACCGAATTCGTCCTCGTCGACCGGATGATGCCGATCCTCAACCCGGCCGGCGTCCAGGAGATCATGGACTACGCCCTGCACGGCTTCGCGCTCTCGCGCTTCGCCTCGGTCTGGGTCGGCATCAAATGCGTCAAGGACAACATCGAATCGACCGCCTCGGTCGACGGCTCGGTTGAGCGCGTCCAGATCGCGCTGCCCGATGATTACGTCATGCCGCCGGGTGGGCTCGGCATCAGGCGCGAACTCGACTTCCTCGACCAGGAGAAGCGGCTTCACGTCCACAAGCGCGAGGCGATCCTCGCCTATCTGCGCGCCAACAGGCTCAACCAGACCGTCCTCTCCGGCGGGCAGGCGCCGCGCATCGGCATCATCACCGTCGGCAAATCCTATCTCGATGTCCGCCAGGCGTTGGAGGAACTGGGCCTCGACGAGTTCAGGGCCAATGATCTCGGCATCCGCCTGTTCAAGGTCGCCTGCCCCTGGCCGCTCGATCCGGCCGAGCTCAAGGCGTTCGCTGCCGGGCTCGACCTCGTCATGGTGGTCGAGGAGAAACGCTCGTTGATCGAGGTCCAGCTGCGCGAGGAGCTTTACGGCTCGGCGCACCAGCCCATGGTGATCGGCAAGAAGGACGAGAAGGGCGACTGGCTCTTCCCGGTCCATGGCGCGCTCGACCCCAATGACGTCGCGATCGCGCTCGGCGCCCGCCTGCTGCAATACCGCGACGATCCGGCGTTGCGCGCCCGGCTGGAGGTGATCGCCACCGCCCAGGACCGACTCGCCGAGGCGATCGAACTGGCGAAGCGCACGCCCTATTTCTGCTCCGGCTGCCCGCACAACACCTCGACCGTGGTGCCCGAGGGCGCGCGTGCCTCGGCCGGGATCGGCTGCCATTTCATGGCGCTCTGGATGGATCGCGATACTGCCGGCTTCACCCAGATGGGCGGCGAGGGCGCGAGCTGGGTCGGCGAGGCGCCGTTCTCGAAGCGCGGCCATATCTTCCAGAATCTCGGCGACGGCACCTACACCCATTCCGGCTCGCTCGCGATCCGCTGGGCCGTCGCCTCGGGCGTCAACATCACCTACAAGCTGCTCTACAACGACGCCGTCGCGATGACCGGCGGCCAGCAGGCCGAAGGCCATCTTTCACCCGACCAGATGGCCCGCCAGGTCGCGGCCGAAGGCGTCGCCCGCATCGCCATCGTCTCGGACGAGCCGACGAAATACCCGCCGGGAACGCTCTGGCCGCCCGGCACGACGCTGCACCATCGCGAGGATCTCGACGCCGTCCAGCGCGAGCTCGCCGCGACGTCCGGCGTCACGCTGCTGCTCTACGACCAGACCTGCGCCACCGAGAAGCGCCGACGGCGCAAGCGCGGCGCCTATCCCGACCCGGACAAGCGCGTCATCGTCAACGAGCTGGTCTGCGAGGGCTGCGGCGATTGCGGCGTGCAGTCGAACTGCGTCTCGGTGCAGCCGCTCGAGACCGAGTTCGGCCGCAAGCGCCAGATCGACCAGTCGAACTGCAACAAGGATTTCTCCTGCGTGAAGGGCTTCTGCCCCTCCTTCGTCACCGTGCATGGCGCCCGGCCGAAGAAGGCGGAGCCGCGCGCAGTGGGCGCCTCGGCGCTCGGCGCCAGCGATCTGCCCGAGCCCGAGGTGCCGGCGCTCGATCGCAATTTCGCGATCGTCGTCACCGGGGTCGGCGGCACCGGCGTCGTCACCATCGGCGCGATCCTCGGCATGGCGGCGCATCTCGAAGGCAAGGGCTGCGGCATGATCGACATGGCCGGCCTTGCCCAGAAGGGCGGCGCCGTCTTCAGCCATGTCCGGCTCGCCCCGACGCCGGACGAGATCCACGCAATCCGCGTCGCCGCCGGCCAGGCCGACCTCGTGCTCGGCTGCGACCTCACCGTCACCGGCTCGAAGAAGGTCTTGGGCGCGATCCGCCCGGGCTCGACGGTGGTGGTCAACACCGCCGAGAGCCTGCCGGGCGACTTCACCCGCAATGCCGATTTCTCGCTACCGACCGAGCGTCTGAAGCGGGCGATCCTGTCAGCGTCGGGCCGCGAGCACACCCATCTCGTCGATGCGACCGCCGCGGCCGTCGCCTTCCTCGGCAATGCCATCGCCGCCAACATGTTCATGCTCGGCTATGCCTGGCAGCATGGCGGGGTGCCGCTCTCGCGCGCATCGCTTCTGCAGGCGATCGCGCTCAACGGCGAGGCCGTGGCGATGAACCAGCAGGCTTTCGAGCTCGGCCGCCGTGCCGCGCACGAGCCGGCCGCCCTCCTCGCCGCGCTCGCAGAGGCGAAGGCCCCGACGCAGGCGCGCCAGCTCTCGCAGACGCTGGACGAGATCATCGCCCGCCGCGTCGACTTCCTCACCGGCTATCAGGACGCCGCCTATGCGGCGCGCTATCGCGACCTCGTCGAGAAGGTCCGTGTCAGGGAGGCGGGCATCCTGCCCGGCCAGAGCGCATTGGCCGAGAGCGTCGCGCGCAATCTCTTCAAGCTGATGGCCTACAAGGACGAATATGAGGTCTCGCGCCTCTACAGCGACGGCGCCTTCCGCAGGCAGCTCGCCGCGACCTTCGAGCCGGACAGCGCCTCCGGCCAGAAGCTGCGCCTCGAATTCCATCTCGCCCCGCCACTGCTCGCCAAGGCCGATCCGAACACCGGCCTGCCGCGCAAGCTGAGCTTCGGCCCCTGGATGATGGGCGCCTTCGGCCTGCTTTCGAAGCTGAAGGGCCTGCGCGGCACCGCCTTCGACGTCTTCGGCTACACGCAGGAGCGCAAGACCGAGCGAAAGCTGGTCGCGGATTACGAGGCGCTTCTGAGCGAGATCCGGACCAAGCTGGCGCCCGAGAACCATGCGCTCTGCGTCGCTCTCGCCGCGATCCCGGAGAAGATCCGCGGCTTCGGCCATGTCAAGGAACGCCATCTGAAGCAGGCCAAGGTCGAAGAAACCGAATTGCTGGTGCGCCTGCGCGACGGTTCGGAGGCGGCGCTCGCCATGCCGAAGGCCGCCGAATAGACTTGGTCGGCCGCCCCTTGTTCCACTCCTCCGGCCGGCACATCCGCTTGAGTTTGCCTGCTGGCTCACCGCATACTCAACCTCAGGTGGGCCGCGAGGCCCGCACCCTGTCTCCGGCGAGCCCGCTTTGATCCCAGCCGAAGAACTGCGCCAGATCGCCTCCTGGTCGCTCGAGCTCACGCCCGAGGAGTTCGATGAGGCTCGGCGCGGGACGACGATCAAGACCTATGGCAAGGGCGCCTATCTCTGCCATGTCGGCGACCGGCTCGAATCCTGGACCGGCGTCGCCGACGGGCTGCTTAAGATGAGCACGACCTCGCGCACCGGCAAATCGGCGACGCTCGCCGGGCTGCGCAGCGGCGCCTGGTTCGGCGAGGGCACGATCATCAAGAACGAGCCGCGACGTTATGATCTCGTCGCCCTGCGCGAGAGCAAGGTGGCGCTGATGCGGCGCCAGACCTTCATCTGGCTGTTCGAGCACTCCGCCGCCTTCAACCGCTTCCTGGTTCACCAGTTCAACGAGCGCCTCGCCCAGTTCATCGGCCTCGCCGAATATGACCGCATGCTCGGCGCGACCGGACGCCTCGCCCGCAATCTCGCCTGGCTGTTCAATCCGATCCTCTATCCGAGCCAGGAGCGGACGCTGGCGATCTCGCAGGAAGAGCTCGGCCTGCTCGCCGGCATCTCCCGGCAGATGGCCAATCAGAGCCTGGCGAAGCTCGCCGAGCTCGGGCTCGTCGAGGTCGGGCACAATGAGGTGACGATCCTCGATCTGGAACGCCTGGCTCGCTACGAGGGCTGAGGCGCGCCGGCGCGGCCGGAGCTCGCCGCCCGGTCGGCCGGTCGGCCGGTCCCCGCATGCACACCACGCAGGGCAGTCAATCCAAGACCGGTATCGACCGCGACGAGCCATTGCAGGAAGACCCGGATCAACGCTGCAGTCTCGCCGGACGATCGAACGGTCGGCCGGAGGGCATGAACAAGCCCGCAGCGAGGCTGGGAGGAACTGGCTTGAAGCTGCCACTATGGGGGAGCGCGCTGAGCGCGACGCTCCTCGTGCAGGTCGTGAGCTCCTTCGCCGCCGCGGCCATTCCTCTCCTGGGTCCGCTTCTCACGCAGCGCTGGAACCTGCCGCCCGAGAGCATCGGCTATGTCTCGGCGACCGTTTCGATCGGCATCTGCTGGTGTCTGGCCTGCGGCGGCCCGATGCTCGATCATCACGGGCCGATCCGGACCCTCCAGCTCGGCCTGGCCTCGATCGGCCTGGGTCTGCTTCTGCTGTCTCAGCCGATCGCGGTGCTCGGATTTTGCGGCGCCCTGTTGATCGGCCTCGGCCTCGCCCCGAACAATCCAGCGGGCAGCACGATGCTGATGCGCACCGCCCCGGCCCGGCATCGCAATCTGATCTTCTCGATCCGGCAGGCCGGCGTCCCCCTCGGCGGCGCCATCGCCGGCATTTCGGTCGCCCCCGCAGTGCTCCTGCTCGGCTTCGGCAAGGCGATCTGGCTGATCGCCGCGATCGTCTTCCTCAGCCTTCTGGCCGTACAGCCCTTTCGGCAACGTCTCGACACGGAGAAGGGGCCGGCGAACCGGGCATGGGCGCGGACCTTCCTGTCACCCTCCGCCTTGCGCAGATCGGCCGCGGTCATCCGCTCCCATCCTTCGCTGCCGCTGCTCACCGCTATCGGCATCGCCTTCTCGATCACGCAGGCGAGCGTCCAGGCCTTCACGGCGACCTATCTGGTCACCAACGGCAAGGATCTCGCCGAAGCCGGCACCTTCGTCGCGGTCCTGCTCGCCGCCAGCACGGTTTCTCGCATCGTCCTCGGCTGGCTGGCGGACAAGCTCGGCCGCAACCTGCTGCTGCTTTGCCTGCTGGCCCTGGCGGCGAGCGCCGCACTGGTACTGCTGGTCTGGTCGGCTGGAGCGCCTGCCTGGACGGTCTATGTCTGTGTTTCCTTCGTCGGCGCGACGTCACTGGGCTGGAACGGCATCTACATGGCCGAGCTGGCACGGCTTGCTCCGCCCGCGCAGATCGGCGAGGTGACTTCGGCCGCCAATCTCTTCGGCTTTCTGGGCTCGGTCTGCGGGCCGCTCGCCTTCGCTGTGATCGCGAGCGCGACGGGCGGCTTCAACTGGCCCTATCTCATCGTGGCCGGCCAGCTGGCCGCCTGCGCCATCCTGGTATTGCGGCTGCGTAACTGGCGGTGACGCTGCGGCCGGACGCGATAATCCGCCGAGGGCGCGCATGAGGCCAGCCTTGGAGCCGGGGCCGTGCCCAGATCCGCGCGCCTCCTGGCGGACAGGAACTGGTGATCCGGCGCTGTGAGAGCATTTCCCAGATCGCCGCGCGTCCACTCACTTGAAGTGACCCTATGAATCCCCACCCGGCGCGAAGAAGCAGAGCAGCTCGCCGGCATCGTTGATGCACAGATGCCAGAGTCCGTCCGGCGACAGGCGGGATTTCTCATAGGGGATTTCGAGGATCAGCAGTTCGCGGCGCTCGCGCGGCCACATCGGATGACGGCCGGGGGCGATCGTCACGACGAAGCCGGGCGGGCCGGCCCGCACGGCGCTCGCATCGATCCGCGCGCAATCGGCTCCCGAGCAGCAGGCGAACGGATATTCCCAGCCGCTGGGCGCCTCATGGGCGCAGATCCCCTTCGCGCCGGCAGCGAGCATGACCGCTATCGTGATCGAGGCAAGAACGCGCATGGGCCGATCCCCGGCTCGAAACTCCTGCCGGAATGCGGTGGATCAAAGGCGTTGCGCGGACCGGTTCACCGATGGGCCAACTTATGGTAGCAGACGCGCATGACCGCATCCATCCGGCTTCGCTGACCGCATCGAGAGCTAAGTCCGCAGCCCGCCTCACCGAGCGCGGGAGCGATCGATTTTGCCTTGATGACGAAAGCGAACCGAAATGCGTACCTTCGAACTGCCTTCCGACCCCGCCTTCTGGCAGGATCCGGCGCCCTTCTTCCAGGATGCCCTCGCCTCCGGCGGCGGACTCTTCACATCCGCCAGCGGCCTTGCGGTGCTGGGCTATGACGCCCTCTTCGAACTCGGCCGCGACCCGCGCCTCGACGGCCACCCCTTCCCCGAGGGCGATTTCGGCCCCGACAAGGCCGACATCCACGCGCTGCTGCGCTGGGGGCTGTTCGCACTGACCGGGCCGCAGCATCGCGCGCTGCGCCAGGCCGTGATCGGCGGCCTCTCGACGCGGCGCGTCGAGGCGCTGCGGGCGACCCTGCGTCTGCAAGCTCGTGAACTGCATGGGGCAATGCTGGAGCAGGCGCGGCCCGACCTGATCGCGAGCTTCGTCGCCCCGCTGGCCGCTCGCGCCTTCTGCGCCCTCACCGGTATAGATCCCGATCACGCCGGCGCGATCGCCGCGGCGATCGCCGAGATCGGCGGCCAGCTTTCCTTCGCTCCGGCTCCCGAACGGCTTCCCGCCGCGAACCAAGCGGCGTGGGGGCTGCTGGAGCTGATGCATACGCTTGAGGCTGATGGTTCATCCGCGTTGATCACCGACATCGCCGCACGGCTGCCGCCGGCCAGCCGGGCCAGCGCTGCCGAACTGGTCGCCGCCTTCGCACTCGACGCTGTCGAAACGACGACCTCCGGCGTGTTCTGCGTGCTCGATTGCCTGATAAGACAGCCACAGCTGCATCGGGAGCTGGCGGAGGGACGCTACACCCTCGCCGCGGCGGTGCAGGAAGCGTTTCGGCTGACTTCGCCAACGATCCTGACCGCAAGGATGACGGCGGGCGAAATCCCCTGGCGGGGCGAGACGATTCCCACCGGGACCACGCTCGTCATGTGGTGGCCGTCCGCCAATCTCGATGGCCGGGCCTTCGCGCGGCCTGCTGCATTCGAGCCGGTACGGCCGGCCAGGCGGCACCTAGCCTTCGGCATCGGCGGCCATGGCTGCCTCGGGCGGCAGCTCGCCTCGCTGCTCGCCGAGGAGGCGGCCCGCGTGCTGCTGCTCAACGGCGGCCCACGGCCGGTCAGAACCGGCGAGACGCGGTTCCTGCCGCGCTTCTCGCGATTGAGTGAAAGCGCGCCGATCCGCTTCGATTGACGACAATGCGGCCTCCTTCACGATTGCAGGAGGTCGCAAATCCTTGAAATCATAGCGGAGACGCCGATTCTAAGGCCAGCAGGCCGAATATCAGCGCGATGATATAGCTCAAAAAGCCTCCTGTCTGTCAAGCGCCTCCTTGCACAGCGCCGAGCCAACTGCAAAGCTTGCATGATCGCACAAGGGGCCGACCGGCCCGGACAAACCCGCGACAGACGGGGCGACAGGGTGGAGACGACGATCGTGGCAAGCGGCCCCGCCGGCCAGGCTGACACCTTTCCCAAGTTGCTGGTGCGCAATGCGCGCGAACGGGGTTCGCGCGTCGCCTTCCGGCACAAAGATCTCGGCATCTGGCAATCCTGGAACTGGGCCGAGGTGGTCGAGCAGATCCGCGCCTTCGCCAAGGGGCTCGAGCAGCTCGGCCTGAAGCGCGGCGAGAAGGTCGCCATCGTCGGCTACAACCGCCCGCGCCTCTATTGGTCGATGGCCGCGGCGCAATGGCTCGGCGCGATCCCAGTCCCGGTCTATGCCGACAGCGTCGCCGACGAGATGGCCTATGTGCTCGACCATGCCGGCGCCGTCTTCGCCTGCGTCCAGGATCAGGAGCAGGTCGACAAGATCCTTTCGGTGGCCGAGCGCCTGCCGAACCTGCGCCACATGCTCTATGACGAGCCGCGCGGCCTGCGCGACTACGACCATGGCAAGCTCCACGATATCGGGGACGTGATCGAGGCCGGGCGCGCCGCCCTCAAGGATCCGGCCGCGAGCGCCGCGCTCGAGGCCGAGATGGCGCAAGGCACGGGCTCCGACCTCGCCATCATCCTCTACACCTCGGGCACGACCGGCCGGCCCAAGGGCGTGATGCTCAGCCATTACAACGTCATCACCGCCGCGGAGATCGGCTGCAGCTTCGACGGGCTGAACGAGACCGACGAGATCATCGCCTATCTGCCGATCGCCTGGGTCGGCGACCATGTCTTCTCCTATGCCCAGGCGATCATCGCCGGCTTCTGCGTCAACTGCCCGGAAGGACCTGACACAGTCGTCGACGATCGCCGCGAGATCGGCACCACCTACGCTTTCGCGCCACCGCGCGTCTTCGAGACCATGCTGACCATCACCATGGTGCGCATGGAGGATGCCGGCCCGCTGATGCGCAAGATGTTCCACTACTTCCTCAGCGTGGCCAAGAAATACGGCGAGAAGCTCCTCAATGGCGAGCCCGTGCCGCTCGGGGGACGCCTGCTCTACAGGCTCGGGGACATCCTGATCTACGCGCCTTTGCGCAACCGCTTCGGCCTGACCAACATCAAGGTCGGCTATACCGCTGGCGAGGCGATCGGCCCCGAACTCTTCCGCTTCTATCGCTCGATCGGCGTCAATCTGAAGCAGCTCTACGGACAGACCGAAGCCGGCGTCTACATCACCATGCAGCCGGACGGCGAGATCAAGGCCGACACGGTCGGCAAGCCGGCGCCGCAGGTCGAGATCCGGATCGCCGAGAATGGCGAGGTGCTCTACCGCTCGCCCTCGATCTTCCGCGGCTACTACAAGGACGAGGAGAAGACCGCCGAGACGATGACGGCGGACGGCTATGTCCGCTCCGGCGATGCCGGCTTCTTCGACGAGAGCGGGCACCTCAAGATCATCGACCGCGCCAAGGATGTCGGCAAGCTCAATTCGGGCGAGCTGTTCCCGCCGAAATACATCGAGAACAAGCTCAAATTCTATCCGAACATCAAGGAGGTCGTCGCCTTCGGCCAGGGCCGCGACTACGCGACCGTCGCGCTGAACATCGACCTCACCGCAGTCGGCAACTGGGCCGAGCGCAACAATGTCGTCTACGCCTCCTATCAGGAACTCGCCGGCCACCCTCAGGTCTACGAGATGATGGCCAGGCATGTCGACGAGGTGAACCGGCAGCTCGCCGCCGAGCCGATGATGGGCGGCGCCCAGATCAAGCGTTTCCTGATCCTGCACAAGGAGCTCGACGCCGACGACGGCGAGCTCACCCGCACCCAGAAGGTCCGCCGCGGCTTCATCGCCGAGCGCTACGCGCCGCTGGTCGAGGCTCTGTATGATGGCTCCACCGAAGCCGACATCTCCACCGAGGTGACCTTCGAGGACGGCCGCAAGGGCACGATCTCGGCCCGCGTCAAGATCCGCGACGCGCAGACCTATCCGGTTCAGGCGCCGGCGGCCGCCCTGGCGCCAAAGGAGGCGGCATGAACGCTCATACCATGGCAGCCGCCGGCGCACCGGTGACGCAGAAGGGCGAGGTCCTGCTCTCGGTCGAGAACGTCTCGCTGCGCTTCGGCGGCGTGAAGGCGATCACCGACGTCTCCTTCGACATCCGCAAGGGCGAAGTCCGCGCCATCATCGGCCCGAACGGCGCCGGCAAGACCTCGATGCTCAATTGCATCAACGGTTTCTACCACCCGCAGGAAGGCCGCATCACCTATAAGGGCGTGCGCCGCAGCAAGGTCCGCCCGCACCAGGCGGCCGCCGCCGGCATCGCCCGCACCTTCCAGAACGTCGCCTTGTTCAAGGGCATGTCGACGCTCGACAACATCATGACCGGGCGCACGCTGAAGATGCGCGGCAACCTGTTCTGGCAGCTTTTCCGCCAGGGGCCGGCGATGGACGAGGAGATCGCGCACCGCAAGGTGGTCGAGGACATCATCGATTTCCTGCAGATCGAGCACATCCGCAAATTGCCGGTCGGCAAGCTGCCCTATGGGCTGCAGAAGCGGGTCGAGCTCGGCCGGGCGCTCGCAATGGAGCCCGAGCTCCTGCTGCTCGACGAGCCGATGGCCGGCATGAATCTCGAGGAGAAGGAGGACATGTGCCGCTTCATCCTCGACGTGAACAATCAGTTCGGCACCACCATCGCCTTGATCGAGCACGATATGGGCGTGGTCATGGACCTCTCCGACCGCGTCGTCGTGCTCGAATACGGCCGCAAGATCGCCGACGGCACGCCCGAGGAGGTCAAGGCCAACCAGAAGGTCATCGATGCCTATCTCGGAGTGGCGCACTGATGACCACCGCATCCAGGAACCCGAGTGCAAAGGGGAAGAGCGCATGAGCGACGTCGCCGCGCAGCCCGCGCCCAGCCTCCTCGCCAATGGCTGGATCAGGACCGGCCTGATCACCGCCGCCGTGATCGCAGCGATCGCGATCGGCGCCCGGATCGATCCGTCGGGCACCATTCACAAGGTCTTCGTCGACCCGTTCCAGCAGATGGTCGAGGCCCCCGATCTGCTCGCCCAGACCGTCTGGGAGGGGCTGGTCTCCGGCGTGCTCTATGCTCTGATCGCGCTCGGCTTTGTGCTGATCTTCAAGGCCTCGGGCGTGTTCAACTTCGCCCAGGGCATCATGGTGGTGTTCGCGGCGCTGACCCTGGTCGGCCTGCACGAGAAGGGCGTTCCGGCCTTCCTCGCGGTTATCCTGACGCTCGGCGTGATGTTCGTGCTGGCGGCCACCATCGAGCGCGTGGTGCTGCGCCCGCTGGTCAACCAGCCCGACATCATCCTGTTCATGGCGACCTTCGGCATCACATATTTCCTGATCGGCTTCGGCGAATCCGTCTTCGGCGGCAATCCCAAGCAGATGATCACCAGCGAACTCTATCTGCCCAAGGGCGCGATCGACGCCAAGATCCTCGGCGGCCTCGTCTCCTTCCAGAAGATCGACATCGCCGCGGCGGTCATCGCCTCGCTGATGATCGCCGCGCTCGCCGTCTTCTTCCAGTATACCCGCATCGGCCGGGCCTTGCGGGCGGTCGCCGACAGCCACAAGGCGGCACTCTCGGTCGGCATCTCGCTCAACCAGATCTGGGTGATCGTCTGGTTCACCGCCGGCATCGTCGCGCTGATCACCGGCATCATGTGGGGCGCGCGCTCCGACGTCTCCTTCGCCCTCGAGATCGTCGCGCTGAAGGCCCTGCCGGTGCTGATCCTCGGCGGCTTCACCTCGATCCCCGGCGCCATCGTCGGCGGGCTGATCATCGGCATCGGCGAGAAGCTCGGCGAGTTCTATTGGGGGCCCCTGATCGGCGGCGGCATCGAGAGCTGGCTCGCCTATTTCATCGCGCTCGGCTTCCTGCTGTTCCGGCCGCAGGGCCTGTTCGGCGACAAGATCATCGAGCGGATCTGATGACCGGCCGCGCGAGCCAGGCCGTCTTTCCGGGGCGATCCGCAGGATCGAGCCCGGAAGCCATAACCGCAGGTGGCGCCGGCAAGGGCGCGACCTCTTCGCAAGCGACAATGTTCATGGTTTCCGGGCTCGGCGCTCAGCGCCGCCCCGGAATGACGAGGTGAGCCCGTGTTCTACCGCGAAGCCGGCCAGTTCAAATCGACCTATTCCGCCGACATGGCGGTGTTCCCGATCCGGCAGGACCGGATCGGCATCGCCGTGATCCTGGGCATCGCCTTCGTCGCGATCCCGATGCTGGGCGACGACTTCTTCATCTCCTCGGTGATGATCCCGTTCCTGGTGTTCTCGCTGGCGGCGATCGGGCTCAACATCCTCACCGGCTATACCGGGCTGATCTCGCTCGGCACCGCCGCCTTCATGGGGGTCGGCGCCTATTCCTGCTACAAGCTGACCACGATCTTCCCGGGCGTGAACATCATCGTGCTCATCCTGGTCTCGGGACTGTTCTCGGCGGCGGTCGGCGTGTTCTTCGGCCTACCCTCTTTGCGCATCAAGGGCTTCTACCTCGCCGTCGCGACGCTGGCCGCGCAGTTCTTCCTGCAATGGGCCTTCGTGCGCGTGCCCTGGCTGTTCAACTACAACGCCTCGGGCGCGATCGAGGTGCCGCAGCGCCTGCTCTTCGGCCTGCCGGTGACGGGTGCCACGGCCTCGCCGGAGACGCGCTATTTCGTCTGCCTCGGGCTCGTCGTCATCCTCACCTGGTTCGCCTCGAACCTCGTCCACGGCAAGATCGGCCGCTCCTGGATGGCGGTACGCGACATGGACATTGCCGCCGAGCTGATGGGCATCAAGCTGCTCAACGCCAAGCTGCTCGCCTTCGCCGTCTCCTCCTTCTATGCCGGCGTCGCCGGAGCGATGATGATCTTCTTCTGGTACGGCACGGCCGAGGCCGCCGACGTGTTCAACATCCGCCTCTCCTTCAACATCCTGTTCATGGTCATCATCGGGGGCCTGGGCTCGCTGATCGGCTCCTTTCTGGGCGCGGCCTTCCTCTCGATCCTGCCGACCGCGCTGAAGTTCGGGCTGCCGGCGCTGGGCGTGCCGCTGACCGGCGCCACGGCCGAGCACGTCACCTTCATGCTGGTCGGCGCGCTGATCATCGTCTTCCTGATCGTCGAGCCGCACGGCCTCGCCCGGCTCTGGCAGATCGGCAAGCAGAAATTGCGGACGTGGCCTTTCCCCTATTGAGGCGGGGACGAGGCCCAAAGGAAACGACCTGCGGCAATACACAAGCCGCAGGCAGAACGACGGAACGGCTCGGCCGCATCCGACGCCACCCACGGAGGAAGCAATGATGAAGAGCAGCATGATCAAGGGCGTCGCGCTCGGCGCGCTTCTGGCGGCGGGTGCCGTCGTCGCGCCTGCTTCGGCGCAGGATACGATCTACTTCTCCAACAACGCCTACCGCACCGGACCGTTCTCGGGCTCCGGCATCCCGATCGGCGACGGCATGCGCGACTACATCTCCATGATCAACGAGCGCGACGGCGGCGTGAACGGCGTCAAGATCGTCTACGAGGAGTGCGAGACCGGCTACGACACCAAGAAGTCGATCGAGTGCTACGAGCAGGTGAAGTCGAAGACGATCGTCTACAGCCCCTGGTCGACCGGCGCGACGCTCGCCGCGATCCCGCGCGCCCATGTCGACAAGCTGCCGATCCTGTCGATGGCCTATGGCCTCTCGGCCTCGGCCGACGGCACGAGCTTCCCCTGGGTCTTCATCCCGCCGCTGACCTATTGGGACGGCGCCTCGGTGATGGTGAAGCACATGGCGGCCGAGCTCGGCGGCATGGACAAGCTCAAGGGCAAGAAGCTCGGCCTGATCCATCTCGACGCGCCCTTCGGCAAGGAGCCGATCCCGGTGCTCGAGAGCCTCGCCAAGAAATACGGCTTCGAGCTCAAGCTCTATCCGGTCGCCGCCGCCGACATGCAGAACCAGGGCTCGCTCTGGCTCTCGATCCGGCGTGACCGGCCCGATTTCCTCTACAACCAGGGCTGGGGCGCGATGAACCCGACCGCGGTCAAGGAGGCGATCAAGAACAACTTCCCGATCAACAAGCTGGTCGGCGTCTGGTGGGCCGGCGGCGATGACGACGCCCGGGCCGGCGGCGCCGAGGCCAAGGGCTACAGGTCGCTGAACTTCAACGCGGCCGGCCAGGATTTCCCGGTGATCCAGGACATCCTCAAGCACGTGGTCGAGAAGGGCAAGAGCACCACGCCGAAGGAGAAGGTTGGCGAGAACCTCTATAATCGCGGCGTCTACAACTCGATGCTGGTCGTCGAGGCGATCCGCACCGCCCAGAAGCTGACCGGCAAGAAGGTGATCACGCCGGAGGACATGCGCCGCGGCCTGGAGAACCTCAATATCGACGAGGCCCGGCTCAGGGAGATCGGCATGGCCGGCTTCGCCTCCCCGGTGAAGGTCAGCTGCACCGACCATTCCGGCCACCACAAGGCCTATGTCGCCGAATGGGACGGCGCCAAATGGACCCGCAAGGGCGACTGGATCGAGCCGATGAAGGAAGAGGTCCGGCCGCTGATCGAGGCCGCCGCCAAGGACTATGTCGAAAAGGCCGGCAATTGGCCCAAGCGCACCGAGTCCTGCGAGAAGTCGTCCTGATCTGACGAGCGCGAATCCTTCTCCCCTCCGGGGGAGAAGGTGTCTGCGAAGCAGACGGATGAGGGAGGTCTTGCACCCGCCCTCATCCGTCCTTCCCTCATCCGACCCGGCTCACGCCGGACTACCTTACTTCCCCAAGGGGAGAAGGGAAGGAGCGCACGATGTCCACCGCCACCCTCGAACAGCCCGCCCCGGTGACCGCGACGGACACGATCCTGTCGCTGAACAACATCGAGGTCATCTACGACCATGTCGTGCTGGTGCTGAAGGGCGTCTCGCTGACCGTGCCGCGCAAGGGCATCGTCGCGATCCTCGGCGCCAACGGCGCCGGCAAGACCACGACGCTCAAGGCGATCTCCAACCTGCTCAAGGCCGAGCGCGGCGAGGTCACCAAGGGCTCGATCGTCTTCGACGGCGAGCGCGTCGACAGGATGTCGCCGAACGAGCTGGTCAGGCGGGGCTGCATCCAGGTCATGGAAGGAAGGCACTGCTTCGGCCATCTCTCGATCGAGGAGAACCTCCTGACCGGCGCCTTCACCCGGCGCGACGGCAATGCCGCGATCAAGCGCGACCTCGAGAAGATCTACGAGCTCTTCCCCCGTCTGAAGCAGCGCCGCAACTCGCAGGCCGGCTACACTTCCGGCGGCGAGCAGCAGATGTGCGCGGTCGGCCGCGCCATGATGTCGAAGCCGAAGATGATCCTGCTCGACGAGCCGTCCATGGGGCTGGCGCCACAGATCGTCGAGGAGATCTTCGAGATCGTGCGCCGGCTCAATGCCGAGGACGGCGTCTCCTTCCTCGTCGCCGAGCAGAACACCAACATGGCGCTGCGCTACGCCACCTATGGCTACATCATGGAGACCGGCCGCGTCGTCATGGACGGCGAGGCGCAGATGCTGCGCGAGAACGAGGACGTCAAGGAATTCTATCTCGGCGTCGCCGAGGGCAACAAGAAGTCGTTCCGCGAGGTCAAGAGCTACAAGCGCCGCAAGCGCTGGCTGTCCTGAGAGCGCCGTCGCGAATCCGCCGCAGGAGGGGTCCAGGACCAGACCCATGCTCTATCTCGTCATCGTTCTCCTGCTCCTCGCGCTGATCTTCGGCCCGCAATTCTGGGTCCGGCACGAAATGGAGAAACATGCGGGAGCGCGGCCCGATCTGCCGGGAACCGGCGGCGAGCTCGCCCGCCATCTGCTCGACCGGTTCCAGCTCGGCACGGTCGCGGTCGAGACCACCGCCGCCGGCGACCATTACGACCCCGATTCGCGCGCGGTGCGGCTCTCGCCGGACAATCATGACGGGCGCTCGATCACCGCTGTGGCGGTCGCGGCCCATGAGGTCGGCCATGCCATCCAGCACGCGCAGGGCAGCACGCTGTTTAGCACCCGGACCGGGCTCGCGCGTCTGCTCCTCCTGGTCGACAAGGTTGCGATGGTCGTGCTGGTCACCGCCCCGCTGGTCGCGATCCTGACCCGCGTGCCGTCAATCGCCCTGATGCAATTCGGCCTTGCCATCGCCCTGCTCGGCATCGGCCTCGTCGTGCATCTGGTGACGCTGCCGCTCGAATTCGACGCCAGCTTCGGCAAGGCGCTGCCGATCCTGACCAATGACGGCTATCTCCATCCCGGCGACGTGCCGGCGGCGCGTGGCGTGCTGCGGGCGGCGGCGCTGACCTATGTCGCGGGCGCGCTGGTCGGGCTGCTGAATTTTCTGCGCCTCCTGCGCTTCATCCGATGATCGACACCATTCCCCGAGGACCCGAGCGATGAGCGAGCATTACGACGATCTCGAAACGCGATCGCCGCCGGCGCGCGAGGCCGCCCTGTTCTCCCGGCTGCCCGCCGTGCTCGCGGCGGCGCTGGCGACGCCGGGCTACCGCGCCCATCTCGGCGAGTTCGACCCCGCCAGCATTGGCGACCGCGCCGCCCTCGCGCGCCTGCCGGTGCTGCGCAAGGCCGACCTGCCGGAACTCCAGCGGGCGGCGCCGCCTTTCGGTGGCTTCACCAGCGCCCCGCTCGGCTCCTTCGGCCGGCTTTTCACCTCGCCCGGGCCGATCTTCGAGCCGGAGGGCACCGGCATCGACCCCTGGGGCACGGCGCGCGGGCTGTTCGCAGCCGGCTTCCGCAAGGACGACATCGTCCTCAACACCTTCGGCTACCACCTGACGCCCGGCGGCTTCATCATGGATTCCGCCGCCCGCGCGATCGGCTGCGCCGTGATCCCGGCCGGCCCCGGCAATACCGAGCAGCAGCTCGAGGTCATCTCGGCGTATAGGCCGAGCGCCTATCTCGGCACGCCCGATTTCCTGAAGATCCTGATCGAGGCCGCCGATGCGCGCGGCACCGACATCTCCTGCATCAGGCGCGCCGTGGTCTCGGGCGCCGCCTTCCCGCCCACGCTGCAGGACTGGGTGCGGGCACGCGGCATCGACGCCTACCAGCTCTACGCCACTGCCGATCTGGGCCTGATCGCCTATGAGACCGCTGCCCGCGACGGCATGGTCCTGAACGAGAACCTGATCGTCGAGATCGTCCGGCCGGGCACCGGCGACCCGGTGGCGGAAGGCGAGGTCGGCGAGATCGTCGTCACCAATCTCGACCCGCACCACCCGCAGATCCGGCTCGCCGTCGGCGATCTCACCGCGATCCTGCCGGGTGCGAGCGCCAGCGGCCGGAGCAATGCCCGCATCAAGGGCTGGATGGGCCGGGCCGACCAGACCGCCAAGGTCAAGGGCATGTTCGTCCGCCCCGAGCAGGTCGCCGAGATCGCGCGTCGCCATGCCGAGATCGCCAAGCTCCGCCTTGTCGTCGGCCGCGCCGGCGAGGTCGATACGATGACGCTCAAGGCCGAGATCTATGCCGAGCCGAAGGGTTTCATCGACGCGGTCTCCTCGACCCTGCAGCAGGTCACGAAGCTGAAAGGCACCGTCGAGGTCCTGCCGCTCGGTGCCCTGCCCAATGACGGCAAGGTCATCGCCGACGAGCGGCCGGTGGGATAAACTCGTCTTCGTCGGAAAAGGCGTGGGGAACCCTCTCCTGGAAGGAGAGGGGATCCCGCGCCTACCACGCGACCGGCTGCTCCCCCTTCTCTTTCAGCCATTCATTCGCGCGCGAAAACGGCTTCGAGCCGAAGAAGCCGCGCCGGGCCGAAAGCGGCGAGGGATGGGGGCTGGCGATGACGAGATGGCGGCTTTCGTCGATCAGGCGGCGCTTGGCCTGCGCCGGCGCGCCCCAGAGCAGGAAGACGACATGCGGCCGGGCGGCCGAGACCGAGGCGATGACCGCATCGGTCACCGCGCCCCAGCCGAGGGAGAGATGCGAGCCGGCCTTGCTGGCGCCCTCGCGCACCGTCAGCGCCGTATTGAGCAGGAGCACGCCCTGACGCGCCCAGGATGAGAGATCACCGCCCGGCGACGGCGCCAGGCCGAGATCATCGGCCCGCTCCCGGTAGATGTTGACGAGCGAGCGCGGCAGCGGCGGAGGGCCGACATAGGAGAAGGCGAGCCCATTGGCATGGCCCGGCGTCGGATAGGGGTCCTGGCCGAGGATCACGGCGCGGATCCGGTCGAGCGGCGTCAAGGCAAGCGCGGCCAGAAAGCGTTCCGGTGCCGGCGCGACGATCTCGCCGGCGGCACGTTCGGCATCGACGGCAGCGCAGGCCTGCGCCACCGTCCCATCGCGAAAGACGGAAAGATCGCGCCAGGAAGCCGAGGCGGGCGAAGCGAGAAAGGCGGCAAGCGCCGCATCGAAGGTCGGCATCGTCAATGTCATAGCGATCGGATCATTCACCGTCATTCCGGACAAGCTGCGGCGCGGAGCAGCTTCGGAAGCCATCATAGAGCGTCGCTCCCTATAATGGATTCCGTCTATCCGCTTCGCTGCCGCCGGAATGACGATCCGGTTCTATGCCCAACGACTTGGTACCGCCGCCTATTTCAGCACCGCCCGGCCTTCGATCTTGGCGTCGACCGTGCCGAGCCGACGGACATAGACCATCACCTCATTGGCCATCAGCTTGCCGTCGGTCAGGCCGATCAGCGTCTTGCCACGGCCGAGCGCGACATAGCCGTCGCCGCCATCGAGCAGGAAGTTGTTCGAGGCCACCGTGTACCTGCCGGCAGGGTCGATCGGCTTGTCGTCCACCGTCACCACGATGACGCGCGAGCCCTGCGGCTGCTTCAGATCGGCTTCGAATTTCATCCCCGAGATCACCGGAAAGCGGCCGGCGCCCTGCGGCGCATCGCGCAACCCGTTCTCGATCGCATCCTGCACGTCCTTGCCGGTGATCTCGACCATCACCGTGGCATTGCCGAAGGGCAGCTCGCTCAGGACGTCGCGCCGTGTCAGCTTGTGGCCGGCCGGATACTGCTTGTTGGCGCGGATGCCGCCGGCATTGCTGATGGCGAGCTGCGCGCCGGTCGCGCTGCGGATCGCATCGGCGATCAGATTGCCGATCGCGGTCTCCTGGGTGCGGATCATGGCGGTGCGCGAATCGAGCGGCGCAGCCAGCGTCGCGATCTCGATGTCGAGCTCCTTGGAGAGCTCGGCCTCATAGCCCTTGACGATGGCGGCGACCTCGGGATCGGGCGTCGCGGCGCGGCTGTCGTTGACGCGGAAGGTCGGCGTCCACTCGACCCGGCGATTGGCGCCTTCGCCGGTCGCCTTGGCGGCGATGTCGATCGCGGTGACGTAATTGCCCTCCTCGTTCGACTCGACCATCACCACCTTGCCGTCATAGGCGATGGCGAGATCGTGGTCGTGACCGGTCAGCAGGATGTCGACGACGCGCGAGCGCACGATCTGCAGGTCCGTAGCGCGGTCGGCATGGACGACGCCGACCAGGATGTCGGCGCCTTGCGCCTTCAGCGCCCGCGCTTCGCGCCGCAGCGCCTCCATGGTCGAGGAGAATTTCAGGTCGCCGGGATTGGAGAGCTGCGGCGTCGGATCATAGGTCGTGCCGATGACGCCGACCTTGAAGCCGCCGAGTTCGAAGATCTGCGAATCCTTGTGTCCGGGCAGGAGATTGCCCGCCGCGTCGCGCAGATTGGCGGCGAAGGTCGGGCAGGTCTGGGCGGCGGTGAGCTTGAGATAGTTTTCCTTGCCGAAGTCGAATTCGTGATTGCCGGGCACGAAGACGTCGAGCCCCATCTTGTTCTGCATGGCGACGATATGCGCGCCCTGGTCGAAACCCGACATCAGCGAGGGCGAATAGCAATCACCGGCATGGCAGAACAGCACCGGTACGCCGCGTGCCCGCTCCGCCTTGGCGATGCCCGAGGCCCGGGCGAAGCCGCCGCGGCCCTTGTCGTCGCTCATTTTGTAGATGTCGTTGACGAGCAGCAGGGTGAAGCTCGGAGCGGGCGCCTGTGCCTTCGCCACCGGTGCGGTCGCCGCCATGGCGGCGGGGGCGGCGAGCACGCTGAGCGCGCGGCGACGGGTCATCTTGGTCATCGGCCAACCCCTCCGGATTTTGATTTTCTCTAGATTAGCAAGAGCCGTGCTGGATTGGCGAGATGCCACACACGGCAAAAGTGTGATTGCCGTCGAAACAGCTTCCGCAGTGTCGCACCCCGGCAGCGAAACCGCTCTGCCGACTGGACGAAAGCCGGAACTCGTCTAAATCACAGGCCATGGACAAGCGCATCAAAATCAACGCCGACGCCGCCATCGGGCGGCCGGCGGACCATCCGCAAATCCGCTACGGCCGGATCGGCGTGCTGTTGATGAATCTCGGCACGCCCGAAGGCACGGGCTATTGGCCGATGCGGGCCTATCTCAAGGAGTTCCTCTCGGACCGACGGGTGATCGAGGAGCCGCGCTGGAAATGGTGGCCGATCCTCAACCTGATCATCCTGTCGACGCGACCGGGCCGGAAGGGCAAGGATTACGCCACGATCTGGAACAAGGAGCGCGACGAGGGCCCGCTCAAGACCATCACCCGCTCGCAGACCGAGCAGCTGGCGCAGCGCCTGAAGGGCTTCGCCGGCGACCGCATCGTCTTCGACTGGGCGATGCGCTACGGTTTTCCCGACGTGAAGAGCCGGATCCAGCATCTGCAGAACGAGGGCTGCGACCGCATCCTGTTCGTGCCGCTCTATCCGCAATACGCCGCCCCGACCACCGCGACCGCCTGCGACCATGCCTTCCGGGCGCTGATGGAGATGCGCTGGCAGCCGGCGGTACGCACCGTGCCGGCCTATCACGACGACCCCGCCTATATCGGCGCGCTCGCCACCTCGATGCGGGCTTCGCTCGCCAAGCTCGACTTCGAGCCCGAGATCATCCTCTGCTCGCTGCACGGCATGCCGAAGGAGAACCTGCTCAAGGGCGACCCCTATTACTGCCAGTGCGTCAAGACCTCGCGGCTGCTGGGCGAGGCGCTCGGCCTTTCGCCCGAGCGCTTCAGGCTGACCTTCCAGTCGCGCTTCGGGCCGGAGGAATGGCTGCAGCCCTATACGGACGAAACGGTGAAGGCTCTGGCGCAGGGCGGCACCAAGTCGCTGGCCATCGTCGCGCCCGGCTTCTCGGCCGACTGCCTGGAGACGCTGGAAGAACTCGACGGCGAGAACCGCGAGATTTTCCTGCACAATGGCGGCGAGAAATTCGCCTATCTGCCCTGCCTCAACGATTCCGCCGAAGGCATCGACGTGATCGAGGCGCTGGTCCGCCGGGAGCTGATGGGCTGGGTCTGAGGCATCCTGACGCCCTTCCCTCTTTGCCGGTCATTCCGGCCGGAGCGAAGCGCAGTGCCCTCCGATGGATCCCGGGCCGACCCTTGGTCGCCCGGGATGACGGGAAGCGCCGAGGCGCATCGTTCAGCCCACCACGAAGCGCGTCACGCTTTCGACCACCGGCTTCGCCTGCAGGATGCGGCGGTGGCCGAGCCCGCCCGTCTCCTGCAACGTCACGAACGGACCCGCCGCCGCCAGCGCCTCGGCATGGTGGAAATCGAGCTCGCGATCCTGCCGGTCGTGGATCACCAGGGTCGGCAGGCCGATCCCGGCCAGTTGCGCGCGGCCCTCGAAGACCTCGACCGGGTTACCGGCGACGCTGTGGATGCGCTGCTCCAGCGCCGCCTGGCCGCGCCGGCCGAGCCCGATCGTCGCGCCGAAATTACGCGTGATCAGCGCGATCGAGGAGGGCGCCGCGACCAGAGCGAGCCGGCGCGCCGCGACCGGCGGCTGGCCCGGCACGCTGCCCGCCAAGGCGGCGAGCGCGATCGCTCCGCCGAAGGAATGCGTCACGATCGCATGGACCGGGGCGAACACCCGGGCGACCGCGGCGAGCGCCGCGACACCGAGCGGGATATTGAGCTCGGCCCCGGTCGAGGCGCCATGGGCCGGCATGTCGAAGGCGACGACCCTGAAGCCTGCGGCGAGCAGCGGCTCGACGAAAGCGGTCATGAACGCCGCCTCGCTGTTCCAGCCATGCAGCAGGATCACCGTCGGCGCCGGAGCATCGCCGTCTTGCAAGCGAGGCTCCGGTTCGAACAGATAGGTGCTGACCGTCCCGCACGGGTAGGATACCGCCTGCCTGATCGCCGGCGCGAGTCGGGCGCGGGCGGCCGCGATCGCCTTGCCGGAGCGGCTCTCGGAAGCGGGGCGGCGCGGCGGGGTACAAAAGAGCTTGAAGGCGGCGCGCCCGGCCGTGCGGGGCGCGATGAAGCTGCCGATGCGGACGAGAGGACGAATGACGCGAAGGGCTGCGCTGGGCATGATCGGGAACCCTGTTTGTTCA
The DNA here is from genome assembly GCF_017308075.1 of Allobosea sp. GTDB lineage: Bacteria > Pseudomonadota > Alphaproteobacteria > Rhizobiales > Beijerinckiaceae > Allobosea. Next base: position 58,038 of record NZ_JAFKFX010000026.1, on the reverse strand, counting down.
GTCTTGAACTACTATGTTCAGCCATGAACAAAATGCAAGAGCCGATTTCCGCACCGGCAGGTGAGCCGGCAGGAGAACCTGGAGGCACCGGCGGGACCGGGCTGCCCTGGGATCTGCCGCGCTTCAAGAACTGGCTCGCCGTCGCGCGCATGCACCAGCTCTGGAAGAAGGTGTTTTCCGAGGCGCTGGTGCCGCTCGGCATCCAGCTCGCCCATTACGACGTGCTCGCCAATGTCTTCCGCACCCCGGGACTGACGCAGCAGGCATTGGCCGAGAAGCTGCTCGTCGGCCGCAGCGCCATGAGCATGCTGCTGCCGGAGCTCGAACGCCGGAACCTGATCGAGCGCCGCAATGACGAGGCCGACAAGCGCGTCCGCCGGCTCTGGCTGACGCCGGAGGGCGAGGCGCTCACCCGCAAGGCCCTGGCGATCCACACCGCCCGGATCGAGGCGATGATGGGCGTCCTCAGCGAGGAGGAATGCAACGCCATCGGTGAGACGATGTGGCGCGTCGTCAAGGCGCTGGAGGGCTGATCCCGACGCGAGCTTGCATCAAAGCTTCGCAATCATCAGCTTGATGGGCACTGGCTGGATTGGAGACTGGTTTCATGGGTCCGTACGGGTTCGACATCGTCGTCGTCGCGCTGGTGGCGCTGGTCATCCTGACCATCGCGCTCGGCGTGCGCACGGTACCGCAAGGCTACAACTACACCGTCGAGCGTTTCGGCCGCTATTCGCGCACGCTCGGCGCCGGTCTCGGCCTGATCGTGCCCTATATCGACCGGGTCGGCCACAAGGTGAACGTCATGGAGCAGGTGCTCGACATTCCCAGCCAGGAGGCGATCACCAAGGACAATGCCGGCGTGCGCATCGACGCCGCCGCCTTCTTCCAGGTGCTCGACGCGGCCAAGGCCCGCTATGAGGTCGCCAGCCTGGACGACGCGCTGATGGTGCTGACCATGACCAATATCCGCACCGTCGTCGGCTCGATGGACCTCGATCAGCTGCTCTCGCATCGCGACGAGATCAACGAGCGGCTGCTGCGCGTCATGGACGCCGCCGCCTCGCCCTGGGGCGTCAAGGTCACCCGCATCGAGATCCGCGACATCCTGCCGCCGGCCGACATCGCCGGCGCGATGAACCGCCAGATGAAGGCCGAACGCGAGAAGCGCGCCGCCGTGCTCGAGGCCGAGGGCCTGCGCCAGGCCGAGATCCTCAAGGCCGAAGGCCAGAAGCAGTCGCAGATCCTCGCCGCCGAGGGCCGCAAGGAGGCCGCCCTGCGCGACGCAGAGGCGCGCGAGCGTCTCGCCCAGGCCGAGGCGAACGCCACCGCCATGGTCAGCGAGGCGATCAGCCGCGGCGACATCCAGGCGGCCAACTTCCTGATCGCCGAGCGCTATACCGACGCCCTCAAGGCGATGGCCAGCGCCAGCAACAGCAAGCTGGTGATCGTTCCCATCGAGGCCGCCGCGCTCGCCGGCACGGTCGGCGGCATCGCTCAGCTCACCAAGGCGGTGTTCGGCGAGGACGCAATCGAGAGCCGCCGCACCGGCTCGGTGCCGGCCGCCGGCCGCAGCCCCGGAGCCTGATATGCTCGACTGGTTCGCCTCCTTCGGCGGCTGGGCCTGGATCGCGCTCGGTCTCGTCCTGATCGGCGGCGAGACGCTGGCGCCGGGTGTTTTCCTGCTCTGGCTCGGCCTCGCCGCCCTCGTCACCGGCGCCGTGGTCGGCCTGACCGGCATCGCCTGGCAGGGGGCCTGGCTCGTCTTCGCCGCCCTCGCCATAGTCAGTGTTCTCGTCGGTCGCATCGCGACAAGGCGCAAGGACGAGGAGCCCGATGCCGCCCACGGTCTCAACGATCGCGGTCGGCAACTGATTGGCCGGGTCTTCAAGCTCGAGGCGACCATGACCGGCGGCGAGGGGCGCGTCCGCGTCGGGGATTCCTCCTGGCGCGTCACCGGCCCGGAACTGCTCGCCGGCTCCGAGGTCCGCGTCGTCAGGGTCGAAGGCGCGACGCTGATCGTCGAGAAGGCCTGAACCGCCGCTGCTGCTCCCGTCTGCTTGCACCGAATGCGACGGATGGGCTTAACCCGCCATTGAGCCTTGCGCGTCCCTGCCATGGACCGGCATGGCCGGTGCTGGCATGACGACACCGCGCCGCGCTCCCTCGGGCCCGCGACAAGCCGGAGCGACACGTCATGAGCATCCCGCACGGACCGATCGACTTCTTACTCGCCGCCGCCCTCTCACTGCTGATCGCAGCCTTGGCAGCCGGCAGCGTCCTTGCCTGAATCCGAGCAGATTCAGGCGTGATTCATCCTGAATCGACCGTTCACCATCTTGCTGAACCGGCGATTCACCCGGGCCTTCGTCAAATCGCCTGCGAGGCGGCAGCTGCCGCGCAGGAGGTGAAGGACATGACCCGCCGGCAAGGGCCGATCGATTTCATTCTCGCGGCGGGTTTCTCGCTGCTGCTGATGCTGCTGGCGCTGCGCCCGGTCCAGGCGCGCGAGGTCGTGGAATTTCCCGACCATCGCTACCAGCCGGGCACGATCGTCATCCGCACCGCGGAACGGAAGCTCTACTTCATCGCCGCGCCCGGCCAGGCGCTGCGCTACACCATCGCCGTCGGCAAGGCCGGCAAGCAATGGCGCGGCGTGAAATACATCGAGGAGCTCGCAATCGAGCCTTCCTGGAGCCCGCCGGCCTCGGTCAAGCGCGACAATCCCTCGATTCCCGACATCATCCCGAGCGGCGCCCCCAACAACCCGATGGGCGCCCGCGTCATCGGCCTCGGCCCCGGCGGCGAATATGCCATCCACGGCACCAATAATCCGCGCTCGGTCGGCACCGCCGCATCCTATGGCTGCTTTCGCATGCACAACCGGGATGTGATCGACCTCTACGCCCGGGTCCGCATGGGCGCCCCGGTCGTCGTCATGCCCTGAGACGGCCGGCTTTACGGCAGGAAGCCACCCTGCCGTAAAGTCGCATCGGATTCGCCCGCCCCCCTCGCCTGCGGGAAGAAAGCCGGATATCGTTCGCCGCGCGCGACGCCAGTCTTGCTCAACTTCGAACCGCAGTGTCTCAGAGGGGCTACCGATGGATCATCTCGCCGACGTCAAGAAATTCGCCAAAAAGGCTGTCAACGAACCGGCCTTCGCCGGAATGTCGAAGTCCTATGCACTGGTCATGAGCAAGCCGGATACGCGCTATGTCGCCTGTTCCGACCCGGCCGAACTGGAGCGCGTCCGCGAGAACTTCCTGAAGAAGAAGCTCGGCCTGAATGGCGGCGATCTCGACGCCTCGATCAAGGCGGTCTGCGAGCACATGAAGGCCGACAAGACCAAATCGCGCCTGACCTTCTACTATCTTCTCGCCGAGCATTACGGAAAGCTCGATGCCTTCGTGAAGAAGTAGGAACCGGTTTCGCGGCCTGGCCGCAGGGCGCCTTCCGAAGGGGAGGCGCCTTTTTTATGGTCCGCCACCCGCCGTCTTCCATCCCCGCAGGCGAAACCGCGGCTGATCCCGCCAAACCCCCGGCATGACGCATCGCCGCGTCGGGGGATTTCGCCATGTTCTCGCTTTCCCGCACCGCCGTCGCCAGCAGCACCCCGGCCATTCTCGCCGGCCTCGAAGCCGCGCTCGTCGCCGTCATCGTCTTCGGCGCCGGTCTCGCGCTCGCCGTCACCATCGGCTTCTTCTGAAGGTGCCGCCATGCCGGCCCCGCAAACCTCCGTCGCCTCCCGGCCAGGCTGCCCGCATTTCGAGGTCGGGCGCGACCGCGAGGGCTTCTGGATCGCCGTCGATACACATGGGCGCGGCGGCGGCTATTTCGCCAGCCTCGACGCCGCCCTGCATTATGCCCGCTTCAGCGCCGGGCGCGAGCCCGGCGGGGTGACGCTGGCGACCCGCCCGCTCGAGCTGCTGCCGCCGCGGCTGTCCTGAGCCCGCGCGCTCAGCGATAAAGATCCTCGCGCGACAGCGGCAGGCCGGACGGGCCCTTGCGGCGCTTGGAAACCAAGGTCTGGTTGACCAGCGCGCCGCCGCGCTCGAAGGCGAGCGAGCAACCGGCGAGATAGAGCAGCCACATCCGCGTCCGCTCGGCGCCGATCTCGGCCTCGGCCTCGGCCTTGCGGGCGTTCAGCCTCTCCCACCACAGCCGCGTCGTGCGCTGGTAGTGCTCGCGCCAGCCCTCGACATCATGGACCTCGAAGCCGTTGCGCTCGAGATTGGCGATCGACATGCCCAAATGGTCGAGCTCGCCGCCCGGGAAGATATAGCGCACCAGGGCGCGGTATTCGGCCGGCATCTTGTTGAAGGCCTTGTCGGTCTTCTTCGCGCGGCGCGAAATGGTGTGGTGCAGATAGAGCCCCCGCGGCCGCAGCAGCCGGTTCACCGCCTGGAAATAGGTCGTGTGGTTGCGGATGCCGACCTGCTCGAACATGCCGATCGAGGAGATCTTGTCGAAGACGCCCTCCATCTGGGTGAAATCCTTGAGATGCAGCGTGACCCGGTCCTGCAGCCCGAGCCGCTCGACCTTCTCGCGCGCAAACTTCAGCTGCTCCTCGGCCAGCGTCACCCCATGCGCCTCGACCCCGTAATGCTGAGCGGCGTGGCAGATCAGGGCGCCCCAGCCGCAGCCGATATCGAGCAGCTTGTCGCCGGGCTTCAGCCGCAGCTTGCGGCAGATCATGTCGAGCTTATCGCGCTGCGCGCGGGCGATATCACCGTGATCCTCGGCGAAGTAGGCGCAGGTATAGACCATCTCCTCATCGAGGAAGAGCCGGTAGAATGCGTTCGAGACATCGTAGTGATAGGCGACATTGGCCTTGTTGGTCGCTGGGTCGCCATCGCGGGCGATCTCGTCGCCCTTGCGATGCGTCACCGCCGCCGAAGCCTTGCCCGGCGCGAAGATGAAGCGCCGGACCAGGTCGAAGACCGCCGCCTTCGAAATGCCGCGCGCCAGGCGCCCGACCTTGCCCTCCGGCCGCGCCGCGGCGAGGTCGAAGATCGAGCCGTTCTCGATCGCGATCCGGTCGGCGATATGCAGATGCAGCAAGGTGTCGAGCTTCGGCTTGCGCAACAGCGCCGCGACGACGCCGGAATCGCGGATCGCGATCATCAGCCCGTCCTGCGGCCAGTCGGCCGGCACGCGCGAGCCATCCCATAGCGAGAAGCCGAGTTTCAGCCCGAGCTTCGCATGGGCCTCGGACAGAAGCCGCCGGAGTGCCTCGATACGTTCGACGTCGCCACCCATGCCGATACCTTGCTCGTTGACCTTGCGGCCTTTAGGCCGCAGGACGCCGGCCATTGCAACCGCGTTCACGCATGCGCCCGGCAATGCACTGGCATGCACGCGGCGCAACAGCGCCATGCACCGCAGCATCGGCGCCCGCGAACCTGCACAATCATTAACCTGCGCTGATCCAAAGACGACGTGGCGCCACCGCGCCGACCGATTCTGGAGCCCATGATGTCGTCAGCCGACCATCTCAGCCGTCGTCTTGATTTCCTGAAGTTCGACGCCGAGACGCGCGCGCATATGGCCGATGTCGAGGATGTGGTTCGTGCCGCTCTGCCCGCGGCGCTCGACGCCTTCTATGATCAGATCGCCCGCTTCCCCGAGGCGAGCGCCTTCTTCAAATCGGCTGGCCAGGCCGACAAGGCCAAGAGCCGGCAGCTCGATCACTGGCGGGCCATCGCCAGCGGCCGCCAAGATCAGGACTATGTCCGCTCCGTCACCACCATCGGCGAGGTCCATGCCCGCATCGGGCTCGAGCCGCGCTGGTACATCGGCGGCTATGCCCTGCTGCTCGAGCAGATCATCGGCAAGGTGCTGGAGGAGCGCTGGCCGAAAAGCCGCTTCGGCGGCAGGATTCCCGGCGCGGCCCAGCGCGGCGCCGAGATCGGTGCCATCCTCAAGGCCGCCATGCTCGACATGGACTATGCCATTTCGGTCTATGTGCAGGCCTCCGAGCAAGCGCGGATGAAAGCCGAGGCCGAGGCCCGTGCCCAGGATGAGGCCAAAACCCGCCTGCGCGACAAGGCCATCGGTTATGTCGGCGCCGCCATGGCCGCGCTCGCCGAAGGCAACCTCAGCCACCGCGTGCCCGACGACATGCCGGAGGAATATGCCAGCATCCGCGAGCATTTCGACCATGCCATGAACCGGCTCGGCGAGATAGTCACGACCATCAAGGCGAGCTCGATCGCGATCGCGGCATCCTCGCAGGAAATCAATTCGGGCGCGGACGATCTCTCCTCGCGCACCGAGCAGCAGGCAGCCGCCCTGCAGCAGACGGCGGCCACCACCGAGCAGCTCAACGCCTCCGTCAAGAGCTCCGCCCAGTCCTCGCGCGAATCCCTCGTTCTGGCCGATAATGCCTCCAACGTCGCCCGCACCGGCGGCGAGATCGTCAGGGACGCGATCAAGGCGATGGAGCGGATCGAAGAGGCCTCGAAGAAGATCTCCGAGATCACCAGCGTCATCGACGGCATCGCCTTCCAGACCAATCTCCTGGCTCTGAACGCCGCCGTCGAGGCCGCCCGCGCCGGCGATGCCGGGCGCGGCTTCGCTGTCGTCGCGGCCGAGGTGCGCGCGCTGGCGCAACGCTCGGCCGGTGCCGCCAAGGACATCACCGCCTTGATCGGCTCGTCCGACGCCGAGGTCGTCGAGGGCGTGCGCCTGGTGCGTCAGGCCGGCGAGACGCTGGAGAAGATCGTCAATGCCTCGACGCAGGTCTCCTCGACCGTCGGCGAAATCGCGGCCGCGGCCGGCGAGCAGGCCAATGGCATCGACGAGATGGCCCGTACCGTCAGCCATATGGACGAGATGACCCAGAGCAACGCCGCCCTGGCCGAGCAGAGCGCGGCTTCCGCCCGGACCCTGCTCGAGCAGATCGAAAGGCTCAACCTGTTGATGAGCGCCTTCCGGACGACGGACAGCACAGCCGCGAAGCCCCCAGCTGACCGGCACGCCGCCTGAAGGCCTTTGACCAAGCCTCGCCGGCGCGCTCAGAAGTCGCTGGCGATGCCCTTCACTTCCCAGTCGTCATAGCGCACCGGTTCGAGACCGCCGCGCCCGGCGATCTCCTTGTCACGCCCGAGTTGCGCCGCCTTGGCATCGAGGGCGGCCCGCCGGGCCGCCGCCTCGGCGAGGGCGCGTTGCGCCGCCGGCGACAATGTCCTGGCGGCCGGCTGCTCGACAGCCTCGCCCTTCTCCGCTTTCGCGCCCATACTCGCACCATTCTCTTGCAGGATACGCCTCGTCTTCACCACATAGGGATGAATGCGGCGCCAGGCGAGGCCAGACCGGCGCAAAGGCTCGAACCCGCGAGGAAAAGCGATGAACTACGTCCGTACCGGCATGCTGATGGCGGCCTTGACCGCGTTGTTCGGCGCGGTCGGCTATCTGCTGGCCGGCGCCGGCGGCATGATGATCGCGCTCGGCATCGCGGTCGCGACCAACCTGTTCAGCTATTGGAACTCGGACAAGCTCGCGCTCGCCGCCCATAATGCCGAGGAAGTCGACGAGCGCCGCGCGCCGGAGCTCTACAGCATGGTGCGCGACCTCGCGGCACGAGCCAACATGCCGATGCCGCGCGTCTACATCATCCACGAGGACCAGCCCAACGCCTTCGCGACCGGCCGCAATCCGCAAAACGCCGCGGTCGCCGCCACGACGGGCATCCTGCGCACGCTCAGCTATGACGAGCTTGCCGGCGTGATGGCGCACGAGCTGGCCCATATCAAAAATCACGACACGCTGACCATGACGATCACCGCGACCATGGCCGGCGCGATCTCGACCATCGCCAGCTTCGGCATGTTCTTCGGCTCGCGCGACCAGCGTCCGAACTTCATCGTCCAGCTGCTCGTCATGGTGCTGGCGCCGCTGGCGGCGACGATCATCCAGATGGCGATCTCGCGCTCGCGCGAATACGAGGCCGACCGCCTCGGCGGCGAGATTTGCGGCAATCCGGCCGCGCTCGCCGACGCGCTCGCCAAGATCGCCGGCGGGGTCGCCCATATTCCCAACGAGACGGCGGAACAGAAGCCTGCTACGGCGCATATGTTCATCATCAACCCGCTGAGCGGACGCGGCATGGATTCCCTGTTCTCAACCCACCCCGACACCGGCAATCGCATCGCCGCGCTGATGGAGCAGGCGCGCGCCATGGGCCTTTCCGGCCAGGCCGGCGGCTTCCTGCGCGGCGCGGCGCAAAGTCCTTTCGGCAGCGGCCGCGAACCTGGGCCTTGGGGCTGAGATGGCACACTCCGAAACCGCCGCGCCCTCGCCCGAAGCAAAGCCGCGTGACGATGCCCCCGGGCTCGCCGCGCGCCGGCTGGCAGCGGAACTGATCGACGAGGTCCTGCGCGCCGGGACCGCCCTCGACGAGACCTATGAACGCATGGCTGCAATGGCGAAGCTGGAGCCGGCCGATGCCGGTCTCGCCCGCGCCATCGCCACGGTCGCCTTCCGCCGCCTCGGCGCGATCCGCCACATCATCGCTGCAAGGCTCGAGCGCGGCAGCCCGCGCAATGCCGGACCATTCGAGCCGATCATGGTCGCCGCGGCGGCACAATTGCTCTTTCTCGACGTTCCCGACCATGCCGCCGTCGACCTTGCCATCCGCCATCTCCACGAGGATGCGCGCTCGTCACGCTATGTCTCGCTCGGCAATGCCCTGCTGCGCCGACTGGCGCGGGAGCGCGACACCATCCTCGCCGAACTCGATCCCCTGATCGATGCGCCGGAATGGCTGGGCGAGAGCTGGATCCGCCATTACGGCGCCGAGACCGCCAGCGCCATCGCCCTGGCCCATGCGCAAGAGCCGCCGCTCGACCTGACCGTCAAAGCCGACGCCGCCGGCTGGGCCGAAAAGCTCGACGGCATCGTGCTGCCGACCGGCTCGGTCCGGCTGCGAGGCCGGGAGAGCGTCACCTCCCTGCCCGGTTTCGCCGAGGGCGAATGGTGGGTCCAGGACGCCGCCGCCGCCCTGCCGGCCCTGCTGCTGGCGGCCAAGCCCGGCGAGCGTGTCGCCGATCTCTGCGCCGCTCCCGGCGGCAAGACGGCACAGCTCGTAGCCGCCGGCGCCGAGGTCACGGCGGTCGACCGCTCCGGCCCGCGCCTGCGCCGCCTGGCCGCCAATCTGGAGCGGCTCGGCCAGAAGGCTCAGATCGTCACCGCCGATGCCGCCCGCTATGAGGCGGAGCCCTTCGACGCCGTGCTGCTCGATGCACCCTGCAGCGCCACCGGCACGATCCGCCGCCATCCCGACGTCGCCTGGACCAAGCGCCCCGAGGACATCGCCAAGCTCACCGCCCTTCAGGCACGCCTGCTCGACCAGGCCGCGAAGCTGACACGCCCCGGCGGCCGCCTGATCTACTGCACCTGTTCGCTCGAGCCGGAGGAAGGCGAGGCGCAGATCGCAGCCTTCCTCGAACGCCAGCCCGGTTTTGCCCGGCAACCGATCGCAGCGACGGAAATCGGCGGGATCGCCGAGGCCCTGACCCCTCTCGGCGAGCTGAGGACGCTCCCGCACCAGCTTGCCGGCGAAACGCCGCGGCTTTCGGGATGGGCGGGATTTTACGCATGTCGCCTGATCAGGCTATGACTTTGCCGGATTCGTCACATGGCGCGTGGCGAAAGGGCGGAACGGACAGCGGCATTGAAGAGCTGGTCTGAGCGGGGAGGCTTGGCACGCGCGGCGACCGCCCGCGCGGCAAAGCGCACGCGCGGGCAGATCGTCGGAGCCGTCCGCGCACTCTGGCCGTTCAGACGCATGAAGGCGAACCGCCTGCTCTTTGCGCCGCACGACCTGCGCACCGCCGACCCGACCACGGCAAGCGACATCTATTCCGGCTATTTCGCCTTCGCCGGCCGAACGGTGAACAGCCACGGCGAATCGCCTTTCGAGATCGAGCCGCCGACACCGGCCTGGGCGGAGGCGCTGCTCGGCTTCTCCTGGCTTCGGCATCTGCGTGCCGCCGACACCGCGATCGCCCGCGCCAATGCCCGCGCTTTGGTCGAAGAATTCATCGGCAACCGGCATGATCGCGGCGAGATCGCGCGCCGGCCGGCCGTCGCGGCACGGCGGCTGATCTCCTTCCTCTCGCATTCGCCGCTCCTGCTCGAGGGCGCCGACCATGTCTTCTACGAGCGCTTCGTCCGCCAGATCGTCCAGACCGCGGACCGGCTGCAGCTGGCTCTGGCCGGCGCGGTCGAAGGCGTGGCGCGCCTGCAATGCCTGATCGCAGTCTCCTTCGCGGCAATCAGCCTCGACGGCCAGGAGCGCCGCCTGCGGCGCCTCGAAGCGGCATTGTCGGACGAGCTGGAACGGCAGATCCTTCCCGATGGTGGCCATCTCAGCCGCAATCCGCGCATCATCATCGAATTGCTGCTCGACCTCTTGCCGCTGCGCGAGACCTTTGCAGCGCGCGGCCTGGAGCCGCCCCGCAGCATCATCATGGCGATCGACCGGATGATGCCGCATTTGCGGCTGTTCCGGCATGGCGACGGCGCGCTCGCCCTGTTCAACGGCATGGGCGCGACCCCGCCCGACCTGATGGCCACCCTCGCCGCCTATGACGACGCCCGGGCCCGGCCGATCGAGCATGCCGCCTATGCCGGCTATGATCGGCTCGCTGCCGGCACGGGCACGGTGATCGTCGATGCCGGCCCGCCGCCTCGCGGCGCGAACTCCGTCGAGGCCCATGCCGGCTGCCTGAGCTTCGAATTCTCCAGCGCCGCGCAGCGCATCATCGTGAATTGTGGTGCCAGCCGCTACGGCTCGCCGGAATTGCGGCTCGCCGCCCGCGCCACGGCAGCACATTCCACCGTGACCCTCGACGACCGCTCCAGCTGCGTCTTCGGGCTGGTGCTCGGCGAGCGGCGGATCACCGCCGGCCCCGCCGATATCCGTGCCGCCCGCCAGGAGACCGAGCAGGGCGTCGAATGGGTCGCCAGCCATGACGGCTACAAGCGGAGCTTCGGCGTCGTCCATACGCGTCGCCTGGTGCTTGCTCCGGGCGGCAACCAGTTGCTCGGCGAGGATGAGATCAGCCCCTCGCCGACCATGGCGAGTCTGCCCGCCGCCGCGCGCTTCCACCTCCACCCGAACGTCAAGCCGAGCCTGATCCGCGAGGGCCAGGGCGCGCTGCTGGCGCTGCCCTCCGGCGAGGTCTGGGCCTTCGAGGCTTCGGGCCTGCCCGTCACATTGGAGGAAAGCGTCTTTTTCGCCGCGGCCGACGGCCGCCGGCGCACCTCTCAACTGATCATCGAGTTCGACGCCGCCACGACTCCGCGGATTTCCTGGCGCCTTGCGAAGCTTGGCACCGCCGGACGGCTTCCCCCCGGGACCGATACGGAAGCGGAAGGCGGGCCGGCCCCGGTCGATCAGCCGCCGCAAGGCTGAGAGACGATAAGGACAGGGCCGGGTTGCCTCGGTTGTGCTTTGCAGCGAGGCGCTGGCGTGATAGGGCGCGCGAGACTTTTTGCGGTGTGCCGCGCAACTTTTGGACCTTTTTCCTCATGCCGAATGAACTTCGCCGCATCGAGCGCGCGCTGCTTTCCGTCTCCGACAAGACCGGCCTGATCGAGTTCGCACGGGCGCTCTCGCGCCTGGGCATCGCGCTGGTCTCGACCGGCGGCACCGCCAAGGCGATCGCCGAAGCCGGGCTCGCCGTGACCGACGTCTCCGACCTCACCGGTTTCCCGGAGATGATGGATGGCCGCGTCAAGACCTTGCACCCCAAGGTCCATGGCGGGCTACTCGCGATCCGCTCGCATCCCGAGCATCAGGCTTCGATGCTCGGCCATGGCATCAAGCCGATCGACCTCTTGGTGGTGAACCTCTACCCGTTCGAGGCGACCGTCGCGGCCGGCAAGCCCTATGACGACTGCATCGAGAACATCGACATCGGCGGTCCCGCGATGATCCGCGCCGCCGCCAAGAACCATCAGGACGTCGCCGTCGTCGTCGAGCCCAGCGATTATGCCGCTGTCCTCGCCGATCTCGAGGCTCACAAGGGCGCGACCACGCTGACGCTGCGCCGCAAGCTCGCGCAAAAGGCCTATGCCCGCACCGCTGCCTATGATGCGGCGATCTCCAACTGGTTCGCCGGCGAGCTCGGCGACACCTCGCCGGCCTTCCGCGCGCTGGGCGGTGCCCTCGCCGAGACCATGCGCTATGGCGAGAACCCGCATCAATGGGCCGCCTTCTACCGCACCCCGGAGCAGCGCCCGGGCGTCGCCACCGCGCGCCAGGTCCAGGGCAAGCAGCTCTCCTACAACAACATCAACGACACCGACGCCGCCTTCGAATGCGTCGCCGAGTTCGATCCGGCCCGCACTGCGGCCTGCGTCATCGTCAAGCATGCCAATCCCTGCGGCGTCGCCGAGGGCTCTTCGCTGCTCGAAGCCTATGAGCGCGCCCTCACCTGCGACCCCGTCTCGGCCTTTGGCGGCATCGTCGCGCTCAACCGCAAGCTCGACGCACAGGCGGCGAAGAAGATCGTCGAGATCTTCACCGAGGTGATCATCGCCCCAGACGCCGACGAGGAGGCGATCGCCCTCATCGCCGCCAAGAAGAATCTGCGCCTGCTCCTGACCGGCGGCCTGCCGGATGTCCGCAAGGCCGGCCTTGCCCTGCGCACCGTCGCCGGCGGCTTCCTGGCCCAGGCGCGCGACAATGCCGTGGTCGACGATATGGAGCTCAAGGTCGTCACCAGGCGCCAGCCGAGCGAGGCCGAGCTCGCCGATCTGCGTTTCGCCTTCCGCGTCGCCAAGCACGTCAAGTCGAACGCCATCGTCTACGCCAAGAACCTCGCCACGGTCGGTGTCGGCGCCGGCCAGATGAGCCGCGTCGATTCCTCGCGCATCGCCGCCTGGAAGGCCGGCGAGGCCGCCAAGGCGGCCGGCGTGCCCGAGAGCCTGGCCAGGGGTTCGGTCGTCGCCTCCGACGCCTTCTTCCCCTTCGCCGACGGCCTGCTCGCCGCGGCCGAGGCCGGCGCGACGGCGGTGATCCAGCCCGGCGGCTCGATGCGCGACGACGAGGTGATCAAGGCCGCCGACGAGGCCGGCCTCGCCATGGTCTTCACCGGCCACCGCCATTTCCGGCACTGAGACGAAACGGGAGAAGCCGGATGCACACCGTCAAGGTCATCGCCGCCGGCTTCGCCCTGCTCGGCCTCCTGCTCGTGCTGGCGCCGCGCCTGAACACCGGCGGGCGCCATCCCGTAATCTTCGCGATGCGGCTGTTCATCCCGCTCTGGTTCGTCGCCTCGGTGATCAACCTGATCGTCGGCATCAACAGCGCCGGCTACACCTTCCTGCAGGAGGCGCCGATCCTGCTCCTCGTCTTCGGCGTGCCGGCGGCGGTCGCTGCCCTGATCTGCTGGCGCTTCGACGGGAGAACACGGTGAGCCTTGCTTCGGTCCGCGCTTTCTTCGCGCAGCATGCCCCCGATATCGAGATCCTCGAAACCTCCGGCAGCAGCGCCACGGTGGCGCTTGCCGCCGAGGCCTTCGGCGTCGAGCCGGCCCGCATCGCCAAGACATTGTCGCTGCGGCTCGGCGAGCGCGTCGTCCTGCTCGTCACCCGCGGCGATGCCCGGCTCGACAACAAGAAGACCAAGGCCGCCTTCGGCACCAAGCCGCGCATGCTCGACCTCGAGGAGGTCGCGGCGATCACCGGCCATCCGGTCGGCGGCGTCTGCCCCTTCGGTTTGCTGAACCCGCTGCAGGTCTATTGCGACGTCTCGCTGAAGGCCTTCGGCGAGGTCGTTCCCGCCGCGGGCTCGACCCAGAGCGCCGTCCGGATCAGCCCCGAGCGAATGGTCGCGCTGACCGGCGCGCAATGGGTCGATGTCTGCCAGGAGGCAGCCACCCTGCCCGCCGAGGACGCCATCATCGAGCCGGCCTGAGGCCGCTCAGCCAGGGCTGCGGGCGATCAGCGCCATCGCCGCCGCCGGATTGCGGATCTTGGCGCCGCTGATCACATAAAGAAAGACGTCGCGCGGACGCCTTTCCGCCGCCGGCGCCAGCGCTTCGCGATCGGCGGGCATGCCGCCTTCGGACCAGGCGCGAGCACGCTCGGCCCAGAGGTCGAGCTGCTTCTCGGAATAGCCCTTCGGCTCGGCCTCGCTGGTGCCCATGATGCGGGCGTAGACGAAAGGCGCGGTGACGTCGGCGATCTCCGGATACTCCGAATCGCCGGCGCTGATCACGGCGACACCGTATTCGCGGAGCAGGGCGACAAAATCGGGCGAGCGGAAGCTCGGGTGACGGACCTCGACCGCATGGCGCAGGGCAATGCCGTCGACCTCCTTGGGCAGGAGCTTGAGGAAGGCCTCGAAATCGGCGGGATCGAAGGCCTTTGTCGCCATGAACTGCCAGTTGATCGGGCCGAGCTTTTCCTTCAGCTCCGCAATGCCCGAGGTCACGAACTTCTCCACTGACGGCCCGGCCTCGGCCAGGACGCGCCGATTGGTGCAGAAGCGTGAGCCCTTCAGCGCGAAGACGAAACCATCAGGCGTCTCGGCCCGCCATTTGGCGAAGCTTTCCGGCTTCTGCGAGCCGTAATAGGTGCCATTGACCTCGATCGAGCTCAGCTTGCTGCCGGCATATTCGAGCTCGCGCTTCTGCGGCAGGCCGTCGGGATAGAAGCTGGCGCGCCAAGGCTCGAACACCCAGCCGCCAATGCCGATGCGGATCTTGCCGCTGGATTTGCCGGGCATCTCGATCTCCCTTGCGATGGCTCGAGCGAAGCGCTCGCTCTGGTCCGGATCGTGCCGATCCGTCGATCATGGCAAGGCCATTATGGCAGCCGCGGCGCCTGAACGCGCACGGTTTCCTGCATCGTCCCGACAAAGGCTGTCAGCAGCGCACGCGAAAAACCCCGCAGGGCGAACCTGCGGGGTTTTCCGAATTTGGTTGCGGGGCACACAACCACCGATGCCGACATTCGTTAGAGGTGGTGAGCTGACGCTACGTGTCGTTTCCAAACCCTCAACATGAAACTTTCACTCCTAGGCGAAAGACCAAGATTAAGGCGCGTAATAGCGAGCGGGCGTCAAACCCACGGACCGGCCATCCCTCAGGTGTCCGCGTCGAGTATCCCTTCTCTTCCGGGCCCAGGCCGCCTACGGACCCGGGCCAGATAGGCGGCGTTCCGGCAGAACTCCGGTGCCGGCCCGGGCGCACCGCTATCGAGCCAGTCGCGGCACGCGCAGGCGTGAGGGCAGGACAGGCAAAGGCGGGCGGCCATGGCAAAAGTGCCGCCGAAATCGTCCTTGGCCGCCGCTCCGGGATCGACGCCCGCCCTCTCGATCATCTCGCGAAACAAGCCCGCCTGGCGCCGCACCCTTTCGAACCGGGGCCATCGCCGCGCCGCCTTCTGCCCTTGTAGCCGTGGATGCATGATGCGCTCCCTTGCAAGAGGGATGATGCAGGGTAGGCGCAGCCACCACCGGATTCTTTGACCCAGCACAAGGACGAGACGTCCCCAGCCTGACAATTTACGCTGGCGTTTCACCCCATCCGTAAATTTGGTCGAGATCGAATTCGCTCGCCATCAGGAGTCTTTTCGACGCAGGCGGTCAACTCGAGCCATCGCGCTGGTTAGCGTGGATGCATGGCCGCTCTCGGCGATCATGACGCATCGACGGCAATCCGGCAGGAGAGCTTGCTTTTGCACCGTGAGATCGAATCTCCGAAACTGGCAGCGGTCCTCATCGAGGCGGTGACGGGAATCGGCCTGGCCTTCGTCGACGAGGCAGGCCGGATCGGCAGCTGGAACACCGGCGCCGAGCAGATCACGGGCTGGAGCCGGGCCGAGATTCTGAGCAGCGACCTCGCATGCCTTTTCGTTGCTGCGGAGCCGGGCGTGACAGCCTCTCTGCTCGCCGCGGCGCAGGTGACCGGCGGGAGCGAGACACAGCGCATCTGCCGGCGCCGGGATGGGGCATCGTTCACCGCACAACTCTCGATCGCGACCGTGAAGGCGCAGCCCGGCTGCCCTCGCGGCTATGCGCTCGTCCTGCGCGACATCTCCGAACAGCTCCAGGCCGAGGAGGCCCACACGGTCCGCGAGGCGCATCTGCGCTCCATCCTCGAGACGATCCCCGACGCCATCGTCGTGATCGACGAGGACGGCCGGATCCAGTCCTTCAGCGCGGCAGCGGTCCGACAGTTCGGCTATGGTCGCAGCGAAGTCATCGGCGAAGACGTCAAGATATTGATGCCCAGCCCCTACCGGCATCATCACGACAGCTACATCAAGCGCTATCTCACCACCGGCGAGCGCAGGATCGTCGGCATCGGGCGGATCGTCGTCGGCCAGCGCAAGGACGGCTCGACCTTTCCGATGGAGCTCGCCGTCGGAGAGATGCATTCGGGCGGCCGGCGCTACTTCACCGGCTTCATCCGCGACCTGACCGAGCGCCAGAAGACCGAAACCCGCCTGCAGGAGCTGCAATCCGAGCTCGTCCACATGTCGCGCTTCACCGCGCTGGGCGAGATGGCATCGACGCTGGCCCATGAGATCAACCAGCCGCTGACGGCCATCGCGAACTACCTGAAGGGGTGCCGCCGGATTCTCCAGCGCATGGAAGGCGAAACCGCCCGCCTGCTGGAGGACGGCGTCACGAAAGCGGCCGATCAGGCGCTGCGCGCCGGCCAGGTGATCCGGCATCTGCGCGAATTCGTGCAGCGCGGCGAAAGCGAGCGCCGGATCGAGCCTCTCGCCAAGCTGATCGAGGAGGCCAGCGCGCTGGCCATGGTCGGCGCCCGCGAAAGGGGGGTGCACATCGCCTATCTCCTCGACCCCCGCGCGGCCTTTACGCTGGCCGACCGCATCCAGATCCAGCAAGTGCTGCTGAACCTGATCCGCAATGCGATCGAGGCGATGGATGGCGAGGAGCGGCGCGAACTGATCGTCGAGTCCCGACGCGTCAGCGAGGAGATGCTGGAGATCTCGGTCCGCGATACCGGTACGGGCCTGGCTCCCGAAATCATAGACCAGCTTTTCCAGCCTTTTGTCACGACCAAGCAGCATGGCATGGGCGTCGGGCTCTCGATCTGCCGCACCATCGTCGAGGCGCATGGCGGAAAGATCTCGGCTGTGTCGGAGCGGGGACGCGGAACCTGCTTCACCTTTTCACTACGCGCCGTCGACCCGGAGGAGCTGGCTCATGCAGGGTGATGCCATCGTCCATATTGTCGACGATGATCTGGCTGTCCGGCAGTCGCTCTCGTTCCTGCTGGCTTCCGACGGGTTTCCAGTCAGGCTGCACGAATCCGCCAGCCAGTTTCTCGACAACGTCAGGGAGGCGCCGACGGGCTGCATCATCACCGATGTGCGCATGCCGGGGATCGACGGCATTGAATTCCTCCGCGGCCTCGCCCTGCGCGGCTTCAGCCTTCCGGTGATCGTGATGACCGGCCATGCGGATGTGTCGCTCGCCGTCGAGGCGATGAAGGAGGGGGCTGTCGACTTCATCGAGAAGCCCTTCGACGACGAACTGCTGCTCGCCGCGGTGCGCGCGGCCCTCGACCGGCACCAGCGCAGGACGCAGCGCGAGGCGCAGGGCATCGACATCCTGGTGCGCCTCAAATCGCTGAGCGAGCGCGAGAAGCAGGTGCTCGACCGTCTCGTCGAAGGCAAGGCCAACAAGGTGATCGCGCATGAACTCGGCATCAGCCCCAGAACGGTCGAGATCTACCGGGCCAATGTCATGACCAAGATGCGGGCTGCGAGCCTGCCCGAGCTCGTTCGCTTCGCCCTGCTGGTCGGCGACAACGCCCCCTGAGATCGTGCTGCGTCGTCGGGGACGGCTCGCGTAAGGTGTATTCCTGACTTGGACGCTGCGGCGGGCCGACGCAGACTGTCGGCATGCCATCCCGGCGCGATCCGAGCCGCGGATCGCCCGGAGCAAGGCATGCCATGTCTCCCGAAGGATGCGTGATCATCGTCGATGACGACGATGCCGTCCGGCAGTCGCTGACGTTCTCCCTCGCGCTCGAAGGCTTCCAGGTCAGGGCCTTTCGCAACGGCGAGGAGCTGCTCGCGGAACAGGAACTGCCGGCACGCGCGTGCATGGTCATAGACTACTGCATGCCTACGCTCGACGGGCTGGCGCTGGTCGGCCGCCTGCGGCAGAGCGCCATCGCGTTGCCCGCCATCCTGATCACGGCGAAGGCCAGCGCCGAAATCCGTCGGCTGGCGACGTTGTGCGGCTGCCGCGCCGTACTGGAAAAGCCGCTCGAGGATAGTTCGCTGGCGGACTGTATCAGGGACGCGCTGGCCAGCGGCGGCAGCGAAGCTTTTCGCAAGCAGGGATGAGACGGGGACGCCCTGGATGTCAGGCCTCGACCCCGGCCACGGCCTTGCGGCACCAGTCGGCGATCTCGCCGGCATCGAGCGGCAGCGTGGCGAAGGTCTCGCCCGCGAAAGCCCGCCACTGCGGCAGATACTGGCGGTTGACGGCGATGACGGTCGGGATGCCCGCGGCAACCGCCATGCCGATCTCCTCGCGCAGGCCGCGGCCCTCGCCTTCGTGCTTGCCGAAGCGGTTGACGAACAGCACGTCCGGCCGCGCCTCGACAGCCTCGCACAGCCACCCGGCAGCGACGGTCAGGCCCGCCGTATCGAGCCGGCAGCCGCGCGCCTGAGGGCCGCGATCCTCGAAGATGCAGACCTGCCGCTGCATGCCGATATCGTCGAGATAGAGCGTTGCGCAGGCCTTGCCGCAGCCGGGCACGCCATGTTGCAGCAGGCCGCGCGGCTTCAGGCCACCGGCCTCGAGGCGCGCGACCGCCTGTGCGATGGCCGGGTCCGGCGCCTCGTCGCGCTCATGCACGAGAACCAAGATGCCGCATTCCTCGGAGCGGGTATCCACGTTTCGACCTCCTGTCATCCTTGCTTCGCGACGCGGCGTGCGCGGCGCTTCACGGCACGCCCTCGCTGCGCAGGCCGCCCGCTGCGTCGCAGCCGCAGGCCGCCTTGCCGCCGAGCAGGCGCAGCGCACTCGCATGGATATGCTCCGACCAGTCGTCGACGGGGGCCGGGTCGAGCGGCGTCTGCTCGGCCTGCATCTTGTCCGGCCCGTCGCGGCTGACGCCGAGATCGCGCACCAGCCCGTCCTTCAGGCCGTAGATCCAGCCATGGATGCGCAGGGTGTGCCCGGCGGTCCAGGCCGCCCGCACGATCGGCGTATGCGCGACGCGCTCCACCTGCGCCTCGACATTGAGCTCGCAGAGCAGGTTGAGCCGGGCCTCGTCGCTGGCGCCGGCGTCGAAGCGGGCCCGCTCGCGTTCGTAGACCTCGACGACCGGTGCGAGCCAATGGTCGACCAGCGCCCCGGTCTGCCGTTCCAGAGCCCGGCGCACGCCGCCACAGCCGTAATGGCCGCAGACGATGATGTCCTCCACCCCCAGCGCCTCGACCGCGAACTCGATCACCGACAGCAGGTTAAGGTCGCCGGTATGCATGACGTTCGCAATGTTGCGATGGACAAAGAGCTCACCCGGATCGAGCCCGACGATCTCGTTGGCCGGCACGCGCGAATCCGAGCAGCCGATCCAGAGGAACCGCGGTTCCTGCAGGGCGGAGAGACGGCGGAAATAGCCGGGCTCCTGGCGCGTCTTGGCGATCGCCCAGTCGACATTGCGGTCGAACAGCGCCTGGATCGAAACCTCAGCCATGGCTGCGCCCGCCGAGCACGATGCCGCGCCGGGCCGCCATGCGCCGGCCCAGCCCGTCGCGGTCCCCCGCGGTCAGGCGCAGCTCCGCCAGCGGAATCAGCACCGCATTCTCCACCGTGAGATGGCGGCGCTGGCCGCGCGAGAAGCTGGCCAGTGCGGTACGGAAACCGGCTCCGTCCCAATCAGCGGTTCCCCGCGCCCGCAGCCCGCCCGCAATGATCCCGGCCAGCCGGTCGTCCTCGGCGTGCTCCCGCGAGAGCAGGCCGAGCAGCCGCTCCGCGCCGTCCCGCGGCATGGCGCGCCGGCGGAGCAGCGGAAACAAGTCCTCCTCCTCGTCGAGGACGTGCAGTGGCAGCTCATGCTCGATGCAGTGCAGGATCGCGTCAGCGGGGATGGCCGCAGAGCCCGGCGCTTCGGCGATGCCGTCGAGCAGCCGGCACAGGTCGCGCAGACGATGATGCTCGGCGACGATGAACTCGAGCGGGCGCGCCAGCAACTCGCTGCGGACCGGGGCCAGTACATCGGTCTCGGCGGAAAGCTCAGTGACCGTGGCCGCAGGCATGAACCGTTTCCTTCGGCGGACGAAGGGCAAAGTGCAGGATGTTGCGCAGGCAGGCCTGGCCGGGATCGGTGGTCCGGCCCATGACGCCGATCAGGGAAACCCAATCCTCGTCGGAGGCCTGGCTGGAGAAGAGGTTGACGGCGCGGGCGGCGAAGCCGCCGGGCGTGAGCCCCTCGGCCGAGGCGGCCGTTTCGACACGGGCCAGCAGCACGAGATCGCCCAGCCCCACCAGCGTCTGCATCGCCATGGCTTCGTCGTCGAGGCGGGAGATGATGTCTCCAAGCAGCATGGCAATCGCCTCTCAGTGGACGTTGAGCTCGCCCGGCGACGGCAGGTCGATACCCTCGATCCGGGCGCGGCCGAGCAGCCGCGCGACATATTGCGCCTGTGCCCGCTGCCGCACCGCTTCGCCGAGATAGGCCGCGATCCGCTCCTGCACGAGCTCGAAAGGCAGCAGGCGGCCCGCAATGGCCCTGTCGAGCCGGATGATGTGGAAGCCATAGGGCGTCTCGACCGGCTCGTGACCGATCGTGCCCGGCTCCATCGCCGCCAGGGCCTTCTCGAACAGTGGCGTCGTCTGGCCGCGGCCGATCTGGCCGAGTTTGCCGCCGAGCTCGGCGGAAGGGCAGGCGGAATGCCGGCGCGCCAGCTCGGCGAAGCGGCCGGGCGCCGCCGCCAGTTCGGCGATGGCGGCGCCAGCCTGCCGCCGCGCGCGCTCGTAGGCCTCGGCATCGTCACCCCGCGCCGCGAACAGGATATGCGACGCCTCATAGAGATCGGAGCTGCGGAAGCGCCCGGCATTGCGCTCGTAATAGCGCCGGCACTCCTCCTCCGTCGGCTCAGGCACGCTGATGTCGCGCTCGACCAGGGCGCGCATCCGCGCCTCGTCCTCGGTCTCGCACCGGCCTTCCCCATCCGTCATCGGCTCGGCTTCGATACCGAGCCGGACGACCTCCTGACCCAGGGCCTCGCGGATGACCAGCGCCAGGGCAGCGGCCTTCCAGGCGGCTGCAGGCGACGAGGCCGGGTGGTTCTGGACCTCGCGCGAGATCATCGCCCGAGAGATCACGGCTCCGTTGACCTTGATCGGGGCCTTCGGGGCTGTGGTGACTGGCTGGGCCGAGCAGGACGACATGGCGGATATCCCGGGATGGGTTGCGTGCCGAGGCGGATACGTCGGTCAGCGGCGGGTTGCGCGGACCGGGGCGGGAACAGCCCCCTGGCCGGCAAGGGGCCGCTTCTTGGTACGCACGATCTGGTAGCCCGTCCGGCCGAGATACCAGACCGGCGCCGACCAGATGTGGACCAGGCGGGTGAACGGGAAGACGAGGAAGATCGTCATGCCGAGCAGAAGATGCGCCTTGAAGATCGGGTGCACGTCGGCGACATAGGTCGAGGCGCCCGGCTGCAGGGTGAGCGTCCCCTGGGCCCAGTTCATGAACTTGACCATCTCGTTCCCGTCCATATGGCCGAGCGACAGCGGAATGGTGAGAAGGCCGAGGATGAGCTGGGCATAGAGCATCAGCAGCACCGCAATGTCCGAAAAGGACGAGTTCTTGCGGATCCGCGGATCGAACAGGCGGCGATGGAGCAGCAGGCTCAGGCCGAGGAAGCACATCAGGCCAGCCAGCCCGCCAACGACGATCGCCAGCCCCTGCTTGAAGCCGTGCGAGATGCCCAGCGCGTCGAAGACGGCGATCGGGGTCAGCAGCCCGCCGGCATGGCCGAGGAAGATCACGAGCACACCGACATGGAACAGGACGGAGCCCGCGACGAGCTGTCTGCGGCGCAGGAGCTGGCTCGAATCCGCCTTCCAGCTGTATTGCTCGCGCTCGAAACGCACCAGCGACCCGAGCAGGAAGACCGTCAGGGCGAAATAGGGATACCAGCCGAACAAGATATGGTTGAGCGTCGCGTTCATGACGGCTGCTCCTCAATCGCGGGGTGACGCATAGGTGAAGCGGGTCTTGGGCCGCCGCACGGTGGCGACGCCGAGTCCGGGGGCCGGCCGCTTGGCCTGGCGCAGCTTGGCGGCGAGGTTCTCGACGCCGCAATCGGCACCTGCCCCGGGGCCGAAGCGGACCTCCTCCTCCTCCCAGGCGGCATCCAGCGCAGCCAGGTCGTTCGGGTCCTGCTCCGTCTCGGGCACGATCGCCTCGAACACCTCCGGCGCGGGCTTCGTCGCCGCGAGCGCGACCAGCGCCTCGAAGACGACGGCATAGGGCGTTTCCCGCTTGCGCAGCCGCTCGCCGAGCACCGTCATGACATGCGCCGGATCGGCCAGCACCACCCTCGCCTCCTGCGCCGGCAGCAGCGAGCAGTATTCGAGGAAGAGCGGCACGAAATCCGGCAGCTCCGTGCCCTCGATGGTGAAGCCGGCCGCCTCGTAGACGCTTTTCAGGTCGACCATGGCCTGGCCGCGGTCGCGGCTTTCGCCATGGACATGCTCGAACAGGTGCAGCGACAGGGAGCGCGTCCTGTCGAAGAGCATCACATAGCGCTCCTGCGCATCGTAGAGGTCCGCCTCCTCCAGCATGCGCAGGAGCGGCTCCAGCGCCGCCGGATCGACGACAGCCTCTTCCGCCAGCACCGAGCGGATCTCCGGAATCGCCGCCACCAGCTCCCGGCTCGGATAGTTCAGCAGGGCGGAGAAGGCCTTGAGGGTTTTCATCTGATGTCTCCGGGCAGCTCGCTCGCCGAGTGCTGCCGGAACGTTACCGGCTTGCGAAAAGCGCGACGTTGAGCTGCGGCAAACGGAATTCGGGCGAAATCCGCAGCCCGTCGCAGGGCGGGCTGCGGGGGAAGCAGATTGCGTCAGGCGACTTCCATCGGCGTCTTCGCCGGCTTGGGCGAACCGAACAGGTTGGTGCCGCTCGTGCCGCCGGCGCAGCCATTGCCGAAGGAGAAGCCGCAAGAGCCGCGCAGATCGTAGGCATCCTCGATCCCCATCTCGCGATGGTTGGTCGGGATGACGAAGCGATCCTCGTAGTTCGCGATCGCCATGATCTTGTACATTTCCTCGACCTGCGCGCCGGACAGGCCGACGGCCTTCGCCAGCGTTTCGTCGATGACGCCGTCGATGGTCTTGGCCCGCATATAGGCCCGCATCGCGAGCATGCGCTCCAGGCCGGTGACGATCGGCTGTTCCTTGCCCGCGGTCAGCAGATTGGCGAGGTATTTGACCGGGATGCGCAGGCTCTTGACGTCCGGCATCTCGCCATCGATCCCGATCTTGCCTGCCGACGCCGCCGAGGTGATCGGCGAGAGCGGCGGCACGTACCAGACCATCGGCAGCGTCCGGTATTCGGGATGGAGCGGGAAGGCGATCTTCCACTCGATCGCCATCTTGTAGACCGGCGAACGCCTGGCGGCTTCCAGCCAGGCCTCGGGCACGCCCTCGCGCCGGGCCGCCTCGATCACCGCCGGATCATGCGGGTCGAGGAAGATGCCGAGCTGCTCGTCGTAGAGGTCCTGCTCGTTCTCGGTCGAGGCGGCGGCCTCGATCCGGTCGGCGTCATAGAGGATCACGCCGAGATAGCGGATGCGGCCGACGCAGGTCTCGGAACACACCGTCGGCATGCCGGCCTCGAGGCGCGGGTAGCAGAGCGTGCACTTCTCCGACTTACCGGAAGACCAGTTGTAGTAGATCTTCTTGTAGGGACAGGCCGAGACACACATGCGCCAGCCGCGGCACTTGTCCTGGTCGATCAGGACGACACCGTCCTCCTCGCGCTTGTAGATCGCGCCCGAGGGGCAGGCCGAGACGCAGGCCGGGTTGAGGCAGTGCTCGCACAGCCTCGGCAGATACATCATGAAGGTGTTTTCGAACTGGCCATAGATCTCCTGCTGGACGCCGTCGAAGTTCTTGTCGAGCTTGCGCTTCGAGAACTCGCCGCCGAGGATCTCCTCCCAGTTCGGGCCCCACTCGATCTTCTCCATCCGCTCGCCGGTGATCTTCGAGCGCGGGCGGGCGGTGGGGAATGCCTGGAGCTCGGGCGCCTTCTGCAGGTGCCCGTAATCGAAGTCGAACGGCTCGTAATAGTCGTCAATCTCCGGCAGGTCGGGATTGGCGAAGATCTTAGCCAGGACCCGCCATTTCGAGCCGATCCGCGGTTCGATCCGGCCGTCCTTGCGACGGCGCCAGCCGCCGTTCCACTTGTCCTGGTTCTCCCATTGCTTGGGATAGCCGATGCCTGGCTTGGTCTCGACGTTGTTGAACCAGGCGTATTCCATGCCTTCGCGATTGGTCCAGACGTTCTTGCAGGTCACCGAGCAGGTGTGGCAGCCGATGCACTTGTCGAGGTTCAGCACCATCGCGATCTGAGCGCGGACTTTCATGTCGATATCCTCTTACTCGGCGGCGTGGAGCTTGGGGCCGCGCCGGGCGCTGCCTTCGTCGAAGGGGCCTTCCAGCCAGTCGACCGAGCCCATCTTGCGGACGACGACGAACTCGTCGCGGTTAGAACCGACGGTTCCGTAGTAGTTGAAGCCGTAGGAGAGCTGCACGTAGCCTCCGATCATGTGGGTCGGCTTCAGGACGGCGCGGGTGACCGAGTTATGGATGCCGCCGCGCTGCCCGGTGATGCCGGAGCCGGGCGTGTTCACGATCTTCTCCTGCGCATGGTACATCATGCACATGCCGTCCTTGACGCGCTGGGAGACGACCGCCCGCGCCGAGATGGCACCGTTGACGTTGAAGACGTCGATCCAATCATTGTCGACGATGCCGGCCTTCGCCGCGTCCCGCTCCGAGATCCAGACCACAGGCCCGCCGCGATTGAGCGTCAGCATCAGCAGGTTGTCGGAATAGGTGGAGTGGATGCCCCATTTCTGGTGCGGCGTGATGAAGTTCAGCACGATCTCCCGATTGCCGTTGGCGACCTTGCCCTGGACCGGCGTGATCGTCTTGAGATCGACTGGCGGGCGGTAGAGGCAGAAGCCCTCGCCGAAGGCCCGCATCCAGAGATGGTCCTGGTAGAGCTGCTGGCGCCCCGTCAGCGTCCGCCACGGGATCAGCTCGTGGACGTTGGTATAGCAGGCGTTGTAGCAGACCTTCTCGGATTCCAACCCCGACCAGATCGGCGAGGAGATGATCTTGCGCGGCTGTGCGACCACGTCGCGGAAGCGGATCTTCTCGTCCTCCTTCGGCAAGGCGAGATGCTCATGGTCGCGGCCGGTCGCCTTGCCAAGGCTCTCCCAGGCCTTGACCGCGACCTCGCCATTGGTCTCGGGCGCCAGCATCAGCAGGACCTCGCAGGCGTCGATCGCAGTGTCGATCCGCGCCAGGCCCTTGGTCGGTCCCTCCTCGGCGACGACGCCGTTGAGCTCCTTGAGCAACTCGACCTCGTGCTCGGTGTTCCAGGCCATGCCCTTGCCGCCATTGCCGATCTTGGACATTAGCGGGCCGAGAGAGGTGAAGCGCTTGTAGAGATTGGGATAATCGCGCTCGACCACGGTGATGCTCGGCATGGTCTTGCCGGGGATCGGATCGATCTCGCCCTTCTTCCAATCCTTGACGTCGAAGGGCTGGGCGATCTCGGCCGGCGTGTCGTGCATGATCGGGGTCAGCACCACGTCCTGCTCGACGCCGAGCACCTCGGGCGCCACCTTCGAGAAGCTGGCAGCGATGCCCTTGTAGATCTCCCAGTCCGAGCGCGACTCCCAGACCGGATCCACCGCCGCCGTCAGCGGATGGATGAAGGGGTGCATGTCGGAGGTGTTGAGGTCGTCCTTCTCGTACCAGGTGGCCGTCGGCAGGACGATGTCCGAGTAGACGCAGGTGGTCGACATGCGGAAGTCGAGCGTCACCAGCAGGTCGAGTTTCCCTTCGGGCGCCTCGTCGTGCCAGACGACCTCCTTCGCCTTCTGCCGCCCCTCCTCGCCAAGGTCCTTGCCAAGCACGCCGTGGCTGGTGCCGAGCAGGTGCTTGAGGAAATACTCATGCCCCTTGCCCGAGGAGCCGAGCAGGTTCGAGCGCCAGACGAAGAGGTTGCGCGGCCAGTTCTTCGGATTGTCAGGGTCCTCGCAGGACATCCTGAGCTCGCCCGATTTCAGGCCGCCGGCGACATAGTCCTTCGGCTCCAGCCCGGCGGCCTTCGCCTTGGCGGCGATGCCCAGCGGGTTCTGCTCGAGCTGTGGCGCAGAGGGCAGCCAGCCCATCCGCTCGGCCCGGATGTTGTAGTCGATGATCGCGCCGTCCCAAGGGCCGGCCGGCGCCGTCGGGGAGAGGATCTCCTTCACGTCCAGCGTCTCGTAGCGCCACTGGTCGGTATGGGCGTAGAAACAGGAGGTCGAGTTCTGCTGCCGGCTGGGGCGGCCCCAGTCGAGTGCGAAGGCGAGCGGGGCCCAGCCCGATTGCGGCCTGAGCTTCTCCTGGCCCACATAATGCGACCAGCCCCCCCCCGACTGCCCGACGCAGCCGCACATGACGAGCATGTTGATGGCGCCGCGGTAGTTCATGTCCATGTGGTACCAATGGTTCATCGCCGCGCCGATGATGATCATCGAGCGCCCATTGGTCTTTTCGGCGTTGCGGGCGAATTCGCGTGCGACCGTGATGATCTGGTCGCGCGGCACGCCGGTGATCTTCTCGGCCCAGGCCGGGGTATAGGGCACGTCGTCGTCATAGGAGTTGGCGACGTTCTCGCCGCCGAAGCGGTCGACGCCGTAATTGGCCAGGAACAGGTCGTAGACGGTGGCGACCAGCGCCTCGCCTTCGGCGAGCTTCAGCTTCTTCACCGGGATGCGGCGCTCCAGCACGCTCGCATGATCCGTTCCGGTGAAGTGGTCGTGCTCGATATTGCCGAAATAGGGGAAGGCGACGTTCTCGAAGCCGTCGGCGACATCGTAGAGCGAGAGGCGCAGATCGACGGGGGCGCCGTCCGAGCGCTTGGCCTCGAGGTTCCACTTGCCCTTCTCGCCCCAGCGGAAGCCGACGGAACCGAGCGGCGCCACGAGCTCGCCGCTCGCCGCATCGAAGGACAGCGTCTTCCATTCCGGATTGTTGGCCTCGCCCAGGCCACCGTCGAGATCGCTCGCACGCAGGAAGCGCTCGGGCACCAGCCGGCCATCCTGCTCCACCAGCCGGACCAGCATCGGCATGTCGGTGTAGCGCTTGGCATAATCGGTGAAGTAGGGGACCTGCCGGTCGACATGGAACTCGCGCAGGATGACATGGCCCATCGCCATGCCGAGCGCGGCATCCGTGCCCTGCTTCACCGAGACCCACAGATCGGCGAATTTCGAGGCCTCCGAATAGTCGGGGCAGATCACGACGCTCTTGGCGCCGCGATAGCGCGCCTCCGTGTAGAAATGCGCGTCGGGCGTGCGGGTCTGGGGCACGTTCGAGCCCCAGAGGATGAGGAAGCCGGAATTGTACCAGTCGGCCGATTCCGGCACGTCCGTCTGCTCGCCCCAGGTCTGCGGGGAAGCGGGCGGCAGGTCGCAATACCAGTCGTAGAACGACATGCAGACGCCGCCGAGCAGCGAGAGGTAGCGCGCCCCAGCGGCATAGGAAACCATCGACATCGCCGGGATCGGCGAGAAGCCGAAGACGCGGTCGGGGCCGTAGGTCTTCGCCGTATAGGCGTTGGCCGCCCCGATGATCTCGTTGACCTCGTCCCAGCTCGCCCGCACGAGGCCGCCATGGCCGCGCCTGGTGGTGTAGGCCGCGCGCTTCTGCGGGTTCTCGACGATCGAGGCCCAGGCCGCGACCGGCGTCATCAGCACGCGCGCCTCGCGCCAGAGCTTGAGCAGCCGCGAGCGGATCAGCGGATACTTCACCCGGTTGGCCGAGTAGAGGTACCAGGAATAGGAGGCGCCACGGGCGCAGCCGCGCGGTTCATGGTTGGGCAGTTCGGGGCGGGTACGCGGATAGTCGGTCTGCTGCGTTTCCCAGGTGACGATCCCGCCCTTGACGTAGACCTTCCACGAACAGGAGCCGGTGCAGTTCACGCCATGGGTCGAGCGCACGATCTTGTCGTGCTGCCAGCGCTTCCGGTAGCCCTCCTCCCAGCGCCGGTCCTCGTTGGTGGTGATGCCGTGGCCGTCCGAGAAAGCGTCGACGACCCGGTTGAAGAAGGTCAGTCGGTCGAGAAAGTGGCTCATCTCAAATCCTTTCGGCCTCAGGCGCGAAGCCGTCCTCTGGAGCGAGGGAACGCTGGCGCTGGTGGTAGCCGGGCCGGGCCGCAGGGCCCATTTAGAGTTTTTCCTAAGTAGTCTTGCGGAGGTCCGGGCCGGGCAGCAGCCCGGACCTTCACGGGGTTCAGCTGGCCGGCTGGGCCGCGACCGCGCTGGAGGAGCGCACGCGCTCGACATCCCAGAGCAGGCCGCCGCGGCGCGTGTAGACCGCCCAGGTCAAGAGCACGCAGGTGACGTAGAAGCCGAGGAAGCCGTAGAGCGCCGCCTCGATCCCCCCGGTCGCCGCGATCGAGGAGCCATAGGCCTTGGGGATGAAGAAGGCGCCATAGGCCGCGACCGCCGAGGTGAAGCCGATGATCGCCGCCGATTCCTTCTCGGCCTGCTTGACCTGCTCGCCGGGGCTGAGCTGTGGCTCGAGCCGCGGGATCTCCTTGCGCATGATCGCGGGGATCATCTGGAAGGTCGAGGCGTTGCCGACGCCGGTCGCAAAGAACAGCACCAGGAAGCTCGCGAAGAACACCGGGAAACTGTGCTGCGCCAGGCCGAAGAGCGCACCGCCGACGCCGGCCATCATCAGGACGAAGACCCACAGCGTCACCCTTCCGCCGCCGAAGCGATCGGCGATCCAGCCGGTCAAGGAGCGCGAGAGTGCTCCGACCAGCGGGCCGAGGAAGGCGAGCTGGAGGGCGTTGATCTCGGGGAACTGCGTCTTAGTGACCAGCGGGAACGCGGCGGAATAGCCGATGAAGGAGCCGAAGGTGCCGGTATAGAGCCAGCACATCACCCAGTTGTGCCGGCGCCTGAAGATCACCGCCTGCTCCGCGAAGGAGGCCTTCATCGAGGCGATGTCGTTCATGCCGAACCAGGCGGCGAAGGCGGAAGCCGCGATGAAGGGCACCCAGACGAAGCCGGCATTCTGCAGCCAGAGCTGGGTCGTCCGTCCCGCCTCGGTCGCGAGCTGCGGCTCGCCACCGAGCGCCCCGAAGACGCCGGCGGTGATGACGAGCGGGATCACGAACTGGACCACGCTGACGCCGAGATTGCCGAGCCCGGCATTGAGCGCGAGGGCGTTGCCCTTCTCGGACTTCGGGAAGAAGAACGAGATATTGGCCATGGAGGAGGCGAAGTTGCCGCCGCCGAAGCCGCAGAGCAGCGCGAGCCCGAGGAAGACGACATAGGGCGTGTTCGGATCGCGCACCGCATAGCCGATCCCGACCGCCGGCAGCATCAGCGACCAGGTCGCGACCGTCGTCCACAGCCGCCCGCCGAAGATCGGCGGCATGAAGGAATAGAACACGCGCAGCGTCGCTCCCGACAGGCCCGGCAGAGCCGCGAGCCAGAAGAGCTGGTCCGTGCTGAACTTGAAGCCCACGCTCGGCAGCTTCGCCACGACGACCGACCACACCATCCAGACCGCGAAGGAGAGCAGCAGGCTGGGGATCGAGATGAACAGGTTGCGGCGGGCGATGGCGCGCCCGCTCTGCGCCCAGAACTGCGGGTCTTCAGGGCGCCAGTCCTGCAGCGTCTTGCCGGTCAGCGCGCCGGCAAGCTCCGGCGAATGGATCGGCTGCATCTCAGGCAGCTGCGGCAGCTTGGCCAGCTCCTTGCCGGCGACGCCTTCCTCCATGGTGCGGACGGCCATGTGCATCCAGACCAGGGAGACCGTCACGATCAGGAAGAGCAGCATGAAGCAGCTCGTCCAGATCCCGGTCAGGTCGTTGAGCACGCCGAAGGCGATCGGCAGGATGAAGCCGCCAAGGCCGCCGATCATGCCGACGAGGCCGCCGACCGCGCCGACATTCTGCGGATAATAGACCGGGATGTGCTTGAACACGGCCGCCTTGCCGAGGCTCATGAAGAAGCCGAGCACGAAGACGAGGCCGATGAAGACCGGCAGGCTGACCTCGGTGTGGAAAGCGATCGGCCCGGAGATGCCTTTCACGACATAATCCGTCGGCGGATAGCTCAGGAGGAAGGTGCAGCCGATCGAGACCAGGAAGGTCCAGTACATGACGCGCCTTGCGCCGTACTTGTCCGAGAGATGGCCGCCATAGGCGCGGAAGATCGAGGCCGGGACCGAGTAGAAGGCGGCGATCATGCCGGCGGCCTTGATGTCGAGCCCGTAGACACCGATCAGATATTGCGGCAGCCACAGCGACAGCGCGACGAAGGCGCCGAAGACGAAGAAGTAGTAGAGCGAGAAACGCCAGACCTGGACGTTCTTGAGCGGCTCGAGTTCGAGCCAGGCGCTCTTCGGCCGCTCACCCGTGCGCCTCCGCTCGACGATGACGGGATCGTCCGCGGTTCCCAACCAGAACAGCACGGCCATGACGACGAGCCCAGCCGCCCAGATCTGCGCCACGCTCTGCCAGCCATAGGCGATGAGCACGAAGGGCGCGACGAACTTGGTCACGGCCGCTCCGACATTGCCCGCCCCGAAGATGCCGAGCGCCGTCCCCTGCTTGCCTGCCGGATACCAGCGCGAGACATAGGCGACGCCGACCGCGAAGGAGCCGCCCGCGATGCCGACGCCGAGCGCGGCGAGCAGCATCTGCGGATAGGTCTGGGCGTAGGACAGCAGGAAGGTCGCGCCGGCGCCTGCGAGCATGACCAGCGAGAAGACGCGCCGCCCGCCGTAATAATCGGTCCAGATGCCCAGCACGACGCGGATGAGCGAACCCGTCAGGATCGGCGTTCCGACGAGCAGGCCGAACTGGGTCTCGCTCAGCCCGAGCTCCTGTTTGATCCGGACGCCGATGATCGAGAAGATCGTCCAGACCGCGAAGCAGGCGGTAAAGGCGATGGTCGAGAGCCAGAGCGCTCTCCCCTGCTCGCCCGGAGATATGGCTGACTGACGTTCCATGGTTCCGGCCTCAATCGGCAGAAGTGCCGTCGACCGCGAACCAAGTCCAAAATCACCCTGCAGAAGTTGCGGCAGATCAACAATTTGCCGCGTTCACCCGCAAACCGTGTCCGCACTTAAGGGGTTTTGCGGAGGGCATAGGCGATCGCACACAAGATTCTCCGTACATCGCTTTGCAACCTGCCCTGTATGCTTGACGCAAGAGCGGCATTATTCGCGCTGCCAAGACCGTGAAGCATCATTCGCCGTCTCCTCGGCGACGCTACCGTCCGGCCGGCAGGGCGACGATCCGCACGAGACGACGACAGGGCCGCCGTTCTGGAGATCCTCGAGGCGAAATCAGCGCCTGCCGGAGAGTTGCACCACCCCGGCGGTGAATCCGAACGGCGTTCCATCCGGCGTCAGCCGGATTGCTGGCCCACGATCTCGACCAGGCGCCGAGCGTTCGTCTGGATATGCTGGTTGTTGGAATCGATTTCCTTCAGACCGTCGGTGAGCGCCGCCTGAAAGGTCTCGAGATCCGCGATCAGTTCGCTCAACCCGCTCTGGATGACCGTTTGGCGCGCGCTTTCCACTTTTCCCATGATCCGCGTCACCTCCAGGCCGGCCGCGAGCCGCCTCATCTCGGCACAATCCTGGCGAAAGCTGCTGACGCGGTCATTGATCGCAGTCAGACCGTCGATCGCCTTCTGCCGATAAGCGATCCGCTGATCGTCCAGGAGCCGCATCTCCTCGTGTTGATCCTGCCCCTCCAGATCGACCGACAGGGCAATTTCCCGAGAAAACTGCTCTGCAGCCTCACGCTGGATCGTTGCCGTGCAAACGAAGAAGAAGCCGTTGTTTATCGTCCGGAGCACGCCAGCCGCCGACGCGATGAACCGATCCATGTTGCTCCTGATCTCGCTGGAAATCAGGCTGTAATTGCTGGAGATGGTATCGATGACTGCTCCGGACTGGCCGAGATGCGCCGCCTGGACGCGCAGATTGACAGGCACGTGTTCGCTTCGGGCGTAGGCTGCGAAGATCAACCCGGCCTGATGCAGGAGCGATCGCGCAGCCGCCACCAACTCGCCGAAATAGGTGATCACGGCATCCGGATGGCAGCCCAGATGCCGATTGCGCGCCATGATCTCCTGGCTCAGCGCCGCCGCCATGAATGAGGCGTAGTCCTCGAAGCCGAGCACGGCGAGACGCTGCAGCAAGACCTCGGCGCCGATCCGGGCGCCCGCCTTGTTGTCGCTGACGGTCGCAATGAGCGACGCGTATTCCTCCGCGACCGCTGCGGATAATGGGCTGCTCGGCTTCAACCGGACGGACAGATAGCCGCCCTCGATCGGCGTGACGACCGCGAAAACCCAGTAATAGCGGCCGTCCTTCGCCCGGTTCTTGACATAGGCGCCGACCGGCTCGCCCCGTTTGATCATGTCCCACAACAGCCAGAACACGCCTTTCGGCATGTCGGGGTGCCGGATGATATTGTGCGGCCTCCTGATAAGCTCGCTCCACCCGTAGAGGCTCACCCGTTGAAATACGCTGTTGCCGGCCAGAATAACGCCGCGCTGGTCGGTCCGCGAAAAGAACAGCTCCTCGAATGCGAACGGAACCTCGTTGTCGACGATCGGAACTCTGGCGCGAATGCCCGTCATCTCGGAATCCATTCGCCCCCCCAAAGCCCAGCAGCGGCCAGCGGCGAAGGCGCGTCGACAATCGCCAGAACGTCGCATTCCCCCAGGGACCGAGGTATCTCAGACTGGCAGGCGCGATCGTATTAAGGTCTGTTACGTAAGGGGAATCTCGGTTTCGCTGATGGCACCGATGAGCGTCCGGCAACGCACGCCGAGAACCTCGCCGGCCCGGCACCAAGGCCTCATTCACGGCGCGCCCTCGTCGGAAGCCGGAGGAGAGCGGGGCCGTCGATCAGAGGATTGGGAATGCCGGTCTGAGCCTGCACATGGTCGGCCAGCGATAGGCCTCATGGAACGTGCCGAAATCGATGATGAGATCGGACTTCTCCGCAAGCAGGCGCTCGAGGGTCAGCGCAGTGCCCCGCCTATGCCGACGATGCAGACAATCAGGTCTGCCCTGTCGGAATTCCTGCCGATGGCCTGCCGGGCGGAGCGAGGAAGCCGTTGCGCAGCAGCACGGCCAAAGCCTGCTTCCCCGCCAGGTGGGCAGCGAGGGCATGCGCCGCCTCCCCGCTCGCACGCGCAACGGCCAGGCCGTAGCTTGCGGTGACCGCGCAGTCCCCGGGCAGCGCAACGACCGCACATGGGCCGGCCCGGTCGAGACCCAAAGTGCCGGAGCGGTAGCCCAGGACGATATCCGCCTGTCCCGTCTCGATCAGCCAGGATCCGGGCGCGCGCCCCGCAGGCACCTCCGAAACGAAGCCGCTGCCGAGCAGCGGACGCGCCTTGCCGGCGAGCGTTCGCCCCGTGCCCGGCCGGATCCGGTCGACCCGTTCGAAGACCGTCCGGGCATAGTCTCCCGAAGGATCGGCACCGGGCGTCGAGGTCGCCAGCACCAGTCCCGGATCAAGCATCGCGTCGATCAGTCCGACCGTGCCGATGGCGAGGTCGCGCCGAACCACTGCGCAGATCTCATTGCGGGCAAAGCAGATCGGCTCGCCGAAAAGTCCCGCTTCGAACAGGCGGCGGGGATGCTCCATATTGGCCGAGGCGAAAACGTCCGAGCTCTCCCCCGTTTCGATCCGTCGACGCAGCAGACCGGCCGGGCCGAGAGCGCCTCGACGCGTGTCGCATGGGCGTGCTCGAACAGCGGCAGCAACTCACCAAGAGCACGGCGCAAACTGCCGGCCGCATAGAGCGTCACGGATCGCACCGCCACGGTCTCATTCGGCATGACGATCTCCCGGAATGGGCTTGCCCCCGCGCGCGACCTGGCTTCGGAAGATCGGGGCAAAGGCCGTCAATTCCCTGCCTTCGGCAGTGAAACGCAGCAGGCGCACCGGCACCTTGTAGAGCTCCGCGAGATGTGCCTCCGTCATGATCTCGACCGTCGGGCCGATCAGGTGTCGCTCGTCGTCGTGCATCAGGAGCACCTTGTCCGAGATCGCGAAGGCATGGTCGGGGTGGTGCGTCGTGAACAGGACCGCGAGCCGCCGGCTGTCGGCGATCGACCGGATGAGGGCGATCACCTCGTCCTGATGGTGCAGATCGAGCGCCGCGGCCGGTTCGTCGAGCAGCAGGATCGGCGTCTCGCCCGCGAGCGCCTGGGCGATCAGCACGAGCTGCCGCTCGCCCCCGGAAAGCGAGTTGAAGGAGCGTTGCGCCAGCCTCGCAATGCCCAGTTCGGTCAGGCAGGCGAAGGCGATCTCGCGATCGTTCCTGCCCGGTGTGCGCAGCAGCGGGATGTGCCGCGTGCGCCCCATCAGCACGATGTCGAAGGCACTGTAGGAAAAGGCCGGCATGAATGCCTGCGGCACGAAGCCGATGGCGCCCCTTGCCCTGATGCTGCCGGTGCTCGGGTGGATCAAGCCAGCCACCGCCCGCAGAAGCGTCGACTTTCCGCGCCCGTTAGGGCCGAGCACGGCGACGATCTCGCCGGCCGCAATCGTGAGATCCAACTCACGGAACTGCCAGCACCGGCCATCATAGGAATGGCCGGCCTGTGTCGCCTGGATGCGCGGCTCAGCCATGGCCACGCTCGGGACCGGCGGCACGCAGGAAGACGAGTGCGAAGACCGGCGCGCCGATGAGGGCCGTCAGGATTCCGAGCGGGATCTCGCTCTGGCTCAGCGTGCGCGCGACATCGTCCACCAGCACCATGAACAGGCCGCCGGCCAGCATGGCGCCGGGGAGCAGAACGCGATGGTCGGGACCGACCAGCATCCGCGCCAGATGCGGTATGACGAGGCCGATCCAGCCGATCACGCCGCTGACGGCGACCTGTGCGGAGACGATCAGCCCGATCAGCGTCAGCACCAGCCACCGCGTCGGCTCGGCGCGGATACCGAGCGCCCTTGCCTCCTCGTCGCCAAGCGACAGGATATTGATGCGCCAGCGCAGCAGCAGGAGCAGGAAGGCGCCCGGAGCGAGCGCGCTCAGCATCAATGCGAGCTTGCCGTAGTCGGCCGTGGCAAAGGATCCAAGCAGCCAGAACACGATGCGCGGCAGCTTCTCCTCGGCATCGGCGAGATATTGCGCCAGGCTCACCAGCGCCCCGAAAAATCCGCTGACGACGACGCCGGCGAGCACGAGGACCAGCATGTTGCGCCGCGCCACCAGTGCATTGAGCGCGTAGACCATCAGCAGCGCCAGCATGCCGAAGAGAAAGGCCAGCGTCAGCAGGAGCCCGCGCGACTCGCTCATCAGGATCGCGAGCGTGCCGCCGAAGGCCGCTCCGGTCGAGACGCCGATGATGTGCGGCCCGACGAGCGGATTGCGAAACACGCCTTGAAGCGCCGCCCCGCACAAGGCGAGCCCGGCCCCGGCCATCAGCGCGGTCAGGACGCGCGGCAATCGCACGGTCAGAACGACATGGCGCTCGATCGCGTCCGTGCCGTCAAAGGCGAGCAGAATTTGCCCGACCCGGGCGGGAGAGATGCCGAAGGGGCCGATACCGAGGGAGGCCAGCAGCCCAACCAGAAGCGCGACCGC
This sequence comes from Allobosea sp., assembly GCF_017308075.1. GTDB lineage: Bacteria > Pseudomonadota > Alphaproteobacteria > Rhizobiales > Beijerinckiaceae > Allobosea. The sequence continues at coordinate 22,152 of NZ_JAFKFX010000026.1, read as the reverse complement.
GAGCAGCCCCAGCATGAAGCCGGGGCCGACCCGATGCGGTCCGCGCGCCGCTCTCTGGCGATCTGTGCCCGCAGTCAATGGAAGGCGTCGTAGCCGGTGCGGTAGAAGCGCCTGTAATAGGCGTCCGCCTCGACCTGCATGTCGATGTCGGCGAAGCGCTCGGGATAGAGTTTCTTGGCCATCCAGAGTTCGCCCAGTGCCATCGCCTCCGGCATCGGATACCCCCAGGCCTTGGCATATTCCGGCATCAGGTAGACGCGACCCGCCTTGACGGCCTGGATCGGTTGCCAGGCCGGGGCGCTCTTGATCTCGCCGACCACGGCGGGATAGCGCTCCTGCACGAAGATGACGGCGGGATTCCATTTCAGGACATCCTCCATCGTCACCTGCTTGAAGCCTTGCAAGCTGGCCGCGACATTGGCTGCGCCCGCACGCTTCATCATGATGCCGGTATACTTGCCCGATCCGTAGGTGCTCAGATCGGGATTGGCCATGTAGGCCGTCACCCGCTGCGTCGGCGCCACCGAGGAGAGACGTTCGGCGACGAGCTTCCGCTTGGCCGTGGCGGTCGCGATCAAGGCTTCGGCCTCGTCCCTGCGATCGAGCACCGTGCCGATCAGCCTCACGCCTTCGGCGAAGCCGCTCTCATAGGCGGCCTCCTCATCGGCAACCACCGGACTGACCTTGGTCGCCTCCCCCTGCGGCGCCGCCAGAAGTGAAATCGCGACGACGGGAATGCCCGCCCTCTCGATCTGGCCGATCATCTCCGCCGGAGCGTAATTGGTGACGAAGACGACATCGGGCTTCAGTTGCAGGAGCGCCTCGATGTTGACCTTGGTCAGGCTGCCCGGCATCGGCAGCCTGGCCAGTTCGGGAGCCAGCCGCACGTAGTTCGCGCCGAGCTGCTGCTTCCACTGGTCCAGGATGCCGACGATCTTGCCGGTCGCGTTCATCTGGACGGCGAGATTGAGCGTCTGGTGCTGGAGCACAACGGCGCGGGAGGTGCCGTCCGGCAGCGTCACCTTCCGGCCGAGCTGATCGGTGACGATTCGTTCGGCATGGCCCGGAGCGGCCAGAAGCGGCACGAGCAGCAGAGCCAGGAGGGCCGCGAAACGCAGATGCATGATAATCTCCTTGACGCAGGCGAACAGCGGCGAAACCCGACAGGGCCGAGGCAGACACCCAGATCGCTATATTAAAACGGGGATAACGCTTGGCCCCTCCCGGGCGACAGGCGACGAGGCGAAGGATCAGATCGGATTCCGGCCCGGCTGCTGCGTCCGAAGCTGGCTGGAACCGTCGCCCTGATGGATTCTCCGCGGCGTGAGCACGATTTTCCGGGCCGATTTTCCGAAGAAGTGGTAGCCGGAGCCGCCTTCGGAAATGACGTCGAGGAATGCGTCCGGATCCGTGATCTCCACACCTCCGAGGATGTCGCAGCCGCGCCTGAAGAAGGCATCCGGCAGCATCGAGACGGTCGGACCGACGACCGCTACGCGCGCCGTCGGCTTGGCCAGGCCGAGCAGCAGATCGAGTGTCTCGTTGATCAGCGTCGTCCCGGTGATCAGCAGCACATCGGCCTGCGGAATGACGTCGGCGGCCTGTTCCGCCGGACGGAAGAACGGGATCTCGACCGGCTTCAGCGTTGCGGGATCCTTCTCAAGCACCAGATAATCGGCCCCGAGCTGGCGCAGCGAGCGCAGGAACGGGGCAAACGCACCGACCACGACGACTTTCTCTCCGGCGTCGATCTCCGCCGCGTCGAAGGCGTCCACGTCGGAGAGCACCTGCGCACCGGGCGAGCCGCAGCGCTCGGCGGCGGCCTGGGCCAGAGCGTTGACGGCTGCGATGCCGAGCGCTCGGCGCACGCCGGTGCTGCCGACGGCCTCCTCCATCAAGGTTGCGGCCTTGCGGCCTCTCAGCTTGCCCGGAAACGGCATGGCCATCGCCGAACTCGGGCAGCAGACCGCCTCCGGGATGTCCTTGATCGGCGTCGCCGCGCTGCCTGCATGGCCCGTCGACAGCTTCACGCCGGAAAAGAAAAGGCCCACCACCGCCCTCTCGATCACGATCTCGTCGAGATCACCGAGGCGGCTGCGCACGCAGGCGATGGTTTCCTCTAGGATGTCCCTGGACATGCTGCCTCCTCTGTGGCTCACCGCCCGCCTTCAGTAGCGGTGCGTGATCTCGAGGCCGTGGGTGGTGGCGAACGCATCGAGACGCCGGCCGTGCTCGGGGAACTGCGTCTCGTCCCAGTCGAGACGCCATTCCTGGTGTTCCTCGTTGAAATACGCCTCCGGGAACTCCTCGCGGAAAAGGCGGGTCAACGCGCCATCGCGCGGCAGGTTGAAGGCATGGCTCGGCGGCTTGTCGTATTTGTGGGGATAGGTCGCGTGGTGCATGGCCTGTTCTCCGATGAGTGGATCGCGGTTCGCTCGCGGCGAAGGAGACGGGCGGCTAGTGCTTGCCGCTCGCCAGTATGGTCTCGACCTGCTTGTCGCTCAGCTCGGCGCGGAAGAAGGTCGCGTAGAAATTCCTGACCTCCGCGACCAGTTCATCATGGGGAAAGAGGTCCGGGTGGAACGCGCTCGCCGCCCATAAGACCGTGAGGATCTGCTCGACCGTGCGGTTGCCCCAGGTATGGGCTCCCATGGGTGTGACCAGGATGCGGCCCGCCTTCACGGCATCGAGTTGCGACAGGGCGGCATGCTTCTTGAGGACCTCGACATGCCCCGGCTCGAACAGCACGATGAACCGGGGATTGGCCGCGATCACTCTCTCCATGGATAGGCTGAGGACTTCCTCCGCGCGGCCGTCATCCGTGACGCTGCGGGCGCCCCCTGCCCGCAGCCACCACTCCGCGACGAGATGGGGCTGCGTCATGTTGCCGGGATTGAGATAGAGGGCGGTCGGCCGCTTGTCCTGCGGCAGCGCATCGACCTTGACGGCGATGCGCTTCAACGTGGCATCGAAATAGCGTTCGTATGTTTCGCCGATCTGTGGATTTCCGAGCAGGTCTCCGACCAGCTTGACCCCGGACTTGACGTCTTCGGGCGTCTGGATGCGCAGACGCACGACCGGGACGCCATTGCGGCCGAGCACGTCGGCCGTCGATTGCTCGAAGGTCAGTGCCACCTGCGGCTGCACGGCGAGTATCTTCTCGACGTCGGGGGAATAGTTGGAATCCTGCAGCTCAGGGCCGGTCTTGAGTTGCGGAGCGAACACGAACTGCCATGACCAGCGCTTCGGGTTGAACCGGACCGGCAACCCCATCGCAAGCGTGTCCGCCTTTCCCACGGCGAAGACGAAACTGTTGATGACCGGGACCGAGCCGATGGTGATCACGCGCTCGATCTTGTCCGGCACCGTCACGGTACGCCCGGTCATGTCGACGACGTCGCGCGCCGAAGCGGCGCCCGCGAGGATACTCGCGCCGATTGCCGCCACGATGCCGATTGCCAACCTACGCATCTTGCATGATCTCCTGCTGGTGATGTCGGGACAGAACGGGGACGCAGGCACGCGTGCCGTCGAGCTCTTCGAGAATGCGGACGGGCGCGCCGTAGAGTTCCGACAGGAACCGGGCGGAGAGCAGCTTGCGCGGCGCGCCACTGCCGATGATGCGCCCGTCACGAAGCCCGATGACGCGGGAACCGACCAGCATGGCGTGGTCGGGATGATGCGTGCTCATCAGGATCGCGTAGCCGGCGCGCGCGAGCCCGGAGACGATATCGAGGATCCTGATCTGATTGCCGAAATCGAGACTGGCGGCAGGCTCGTCCATGATCAGGATCGATGCCTCCTGGGCGAGCGCACGCGCCAGCAGGCAGAGCTGGCGCTCGCCGCCGCTGATCGCCGCGAAAGGCCGATCGGCCAGATCGGCGATGCCGACGCGCGCGAGCGCCTGCGCGGCCATCTCGCGATCGCGCTCCCCCGGCGTCTCCAGCAGCCCGAGATGGGCCGAGCGGCCCATCAGGACCATGTCCTGGACGCGATGGCCGAAGACGGACTGCACGGTCTGTGGGACATGCGCGACCCTGGCGGCGAACTGCCGGGCGCCAAAGGCATGCGTCGGGACGCCATTGATCGTCACGGTTCCGCCCGACGCCGACAGATTGCCGAGAAGACAGCGTATCAGCGTCGTCTTGCCGGCGCCGTTCGGCCCGAGCAGACAGGCGACCTCCCCCGCCGTCAGCATGAAGCTGATCCCGGCGAGCTTGGGGCCACCACCCGGAAAGTGGAAGGACAGATTGTCGACCGCGAGCGTCACGACCAGGCGACCTTCGTGCGCAGCAGCAGGGCGAGGAACAGCGGGGCGCCGATCACGCTGGTGACGATGCCGAGCGGCAGCTCCATCGAACTGGCAGCCCGCGCGAAATTGTCGACCAGCAGGACGAACAGCGCCCCCGAAACGATTGCGACCGGAAGCATGCGCTCGAAGCTCGGGCCCGCCAGCATGCGCGCGATATGCGGCACCACCAGCCCGACCCAGCCAACGATTCCCGCCACGCTGACGGCAGCCGCCGTCATCAGCGTGGCGGCGAGCACCAGCAGAAGCCGCATCCGGCCGACATCTATCCCGAGATTGCGGGCCTCCTCCTGGCCAAGGCTCATGACGTTCGCCTGCCAGCGCAGCGCGTAGAGCAGGCCCAGGCTCGCCAGGATCGTCGCCGCGGCGACCGGCAGATCGTCCGGCGTGATCTTGTTCAGACCGCCCAGAAGCCAGAAGGTGATGATTGGCAGGACGTCGACAGGATCGGCGAGGATCTTCAGAACTGAGATCATCGCCTGGAAGAAGGCGGCGATGACGACGCCGACGAGGACCAGGACGACGAGTGAATGACGATTGATCGCCTGGCCGATCAGGAAGCAGAGCGCGACCGCGGCCAGCCCGGTCGCAAAGGCGGCTGCCTGGATCACCAGCGCACCGAGGTTGAGCATGACCGCAACCGACGCGCCAAAGCCCGCGCCCGCTGAAACGCCCAGTATGTCGGGGGAGACGATCGGATTGCGGAAGAGATTCTGATAGGCTGCGCCGGCCGCGGCGAGTGCGGCGCCCACCAGCATGGCGGCGCAGATGCGCGGAAGCCTGACGCCGAGGATGATGAGCTCCTCCGCCGGGCTCCAGCTCGGAATGATCGGAACAACGCGGGAAACGAGGATCGCGACGACGCGATCAGGCGGGATGGTCACCCGCCCGATTCCCATTGAAAGGACCGCCAGGCAGGCGAGCAGAAGCAGCAGAGCCGCCAGCACGAGCCGATCGCGGCGGCCGGCAGCACCGCTGCCCGCCGCTGAAATCGCAGCCGTTTCGGGCCGCCCTAGCATTTGTCGACATGGGATATCGCGACGCCGTTCTCGGTGAAGAAGGCCTCGAGGCGGGCATTGGACTCCGCATAGGTGCCCTTCTTCCAGACCATGCGCCACTCCCCGGCGACATCGTCATAGCCGGCGCTCGGGAAGGCCTGCTCGAAACGCTCGACCAGCGCGCCACCACGCGGCAGCCCGATGCCGTGCAGCTCGCACATCTTGGTCAGGGTAACGGGGGTCGAAACCGTCTCGTTCATCATGAAACCTCCATTTCGTTATATTCGACTGAATATAACGGTTGGCACTCTAAGGAGCCTCGCCGGAATGGCAAGGCGTCTGCGGCGACGCCGCCTCTCCCGACGAGCCCTATGCGCGACGGGGTTTCCGCGACATCGCGATGCTTCCCGAAACCTAGGCGACTCCCGGCTTGGGTGGAGCCAAGGGAGCGAAGAGAAAACGAGCCGGCTTCACGTCGAGCAGCGGCGTCCCGTCGACACAATCCAGGCCGCGGACCAAGAGCGCCGGCCCTTCGCGCGCCAGCAGGGTGACGATCGACGTACCGATCGGATTCGGCCGGACCGGAGAGCGCAGCGCGAAGGTGCCATGCACGCGGCCGTCATTGGCGGGGCTCTGCAGCACGAGGTCACGGCGCGACTCGTGGAGCCAGTAGAGCACTTCCAGCTGCGTGAATGCCTCGGTGCCCAGAAGCGCCTCATGCCAGGGCTCGAAGAATTCGAGCCTGCAGACCGGACCGTCCTCACGTCCCCGGCGCGGGCATTCCCGGCGCGTCGCCCAGGGCGTCCGGACACGGCCGATGAAGACGAGCCCGGCATCGATGGCGGGCGGGACCGCGACGGCCATCTCGCCGCGCCGCATGTCGGGATCCATCAGCATCGCGGCTCACCCGACCGCTGCCATACATCGGACGGCCTGCAGCCTTCGGGCCAATCGCTTGTTCGTACCTTCATCGCAGTTCCGATATCGAAGCCACGACACGAATGTCTCTATCCGTATCCAGGCGCTTTCAGGAAACGCTATAGTCAGACAAATATAACGGTGTGCGATTCGGAACGTTGCGTCAGATCAAAGAGTGTCAGGGTCCACCCCGAAACTCATGCTGCCGACTGGTAGGGCGGGCCGAGCATGGCCTCGCTGATGCAGAGTTCGGGCAGGGCACGCACGAGGCCTGCTGTCGCCATCAGCGCCAGTTTGGCCGAGAGCGGTAGCACAAGGTCTCGCCCGTTGTGGCGCAGCCTAGCGATGACGAAGACGGCCATCACTGCGAATCCGAGCACCTCGGCGCGCAGCACGCACGGCCGAAGCCGGCGCGACGAGCAGCAGCCCGACCAGTCCAACTCTGGCACAATTTCTGGCTGCGTCCGCAGACGCGGAATGGACGATCGCGATAGCCGCCGCGTCGCTGCGCATGCCATGGCTGCTACTTGAGGACAACCGCGATCCGTTCGGTATGTCAGCTCATGTCCGGATCGCAGCGGAGAGGAATCCAAAGGCAGAGATCGGCCTTCTGACCGGCGTCCGGCATTCGCCCCATCAGACAGAAGGCAGGCGTCCGGACATGATCAGGGACTTCCTGGCGCTTTCCCGGAACCTTGAGAACCGGCGAGGATCATCTCGGCTAGCCTTGAGCGCTTCTCAGCGCAATCGCCTCGGTGAAAATCGGCTCCCAAGCCATGATATGGCCGGTCATCAACGCCTCCGCCTCGCCTTCGAGACGCAGCTTGATGATCTCAATGATGCGGTAGTGCTCCGGCACTGACGCCTTCTGCCGTTCAAGGCCGTGCTGCGATCGGATTCCATATAGGCGCATCCTGTCGCGCAGGCGCAGGACGATATCGGCCAGCACTTCGTTGCCCGCCAGCGCCAGCAACTCGGCATGGAAAGCCCGGTCGGCGGCGAGATAGCGGGGCACGTCCCCCGTTTCGACCGAGTCGGCGATGGCATCGGCCTGTGCCTGCAACTCCGAAAGGTCTCCGGCCCCCATTCTGACCAGTTTACGAAAAGCGGAGGCCTCTAGCTGCGTGCGAACCTCGAAAATGCCGCGCAGTTCGTCCAGCGAGGGATCTACGACCCGGAAGCCGCGATTGCGCATCGGTTGGAGCAGCCCGTCCGAAGTGAGCTGGAGCAGGGCCTCGCGGATCGGCGTCGTCGAGATGCCGAGCGTGCGCGCCAGCGAGGGCACCGAACAGACCGTGCCCGGCGGCATCTCGCCCGAGACGATCGCGATCCGCAACTGATCGACGACCTGTTCGCGCAGATTGGCGTCTCCCGAGATCAGCTGCATCCGTTCCCCACCTTGCGCCGAACAGTCTGCGCTCTCTGCCATGAGCACACCGGATATGGCGAGTCGCATCTCTGACTTGAAGTAGCGCGTCACGCGTAATACACTACCTTATGTCCGATGTGCGGAATGCCGAGATCAAAGAGGGCTATTGCACCCTGTGCCGCTCCCGCTGTGGTTCGCTGAACCATGTGTTGGACGGGCGCCTCGTCGCGGTTTCGCCCAATCCGACCCATCCCACCGGGGCGGCACTCTGTGCCAAGGGCCGGGCGGCGCCGGAGCTGATCGAAAGCCCGCTGCGGCTGACCAGGCCGTTGAAGCGGACCACGCCGCGCGGCGCCGATTCGCCGGGCTGGGTCGAAATCGAGTGGTCGGAGGCGCTCGACACGATCGCTAAGCGGCTCGGCACGATTCGCCGTGAAACGGGGGCGGAGACGGTCGCCTTCGCGGTGACCACGCCGAGCGGCACGCCGATGGTCGACAGCTTCGAATGGGTCGAGCGCTTCATCCGCTGCTTCGGCAGCCCCAACCTGATCTATGCCGTCGAGATCTGCGGCTGGCACAAGGATTATGCCCAGGCCCTGACCTATGGCCGCGGCATCGGCGCTGCCGATTACGACCATGCCGACGCCATCGTGCTCTGGGGCCACAACCCGACGCGGACCTGGCTGGCGCAGGCGACCCGCATCGCCGAGGCCCGCAAGCGCGGCGCGATCGTCGCGGTGGTCGATCCCAAGCGCGGCGGCGCTGGCGAGAGTGCCGATCTCTGGCTCGGTATCCGGCCGGGCGCCGACGGGGCGCTCGCCATGGGCGCGATCCACCATCTCGTCATCAAACGCAGCTATGACGACGCCTTCGTCCGGCAATGGACGAACGCGCCGATGCTGGTCGATCTCGCGACGGAGCGCCTGCTGCGGGCGGGTGATCTCTGGCCGGACGGCGCGGCTGACGCCTTCGTGCTGCTGCGGCCGGATGGTTCGCCTGTGGCCTATGACACGCGCGAGGCGCTGGTGCGGCCGCAGGACATCGTCCTCGATGGCGAAGCGACGCTGCAGGGCGCGGACGGCCGGACAATCGCCTGCGCCACCGTGATGCGGCTCCTGGCGCGCGAGGCTGCCGCCTTCACGCCCGAGCATGTCGCCGGGATCACCGGTCTCGCGACCGATGACCTCGCCCGCTTCTACGCGCTGTTCGAGGGCTCGCCGCGGCTCGCCTATCATTCCTGGACCGGCGTCGGCCAGCACTCCAATGCGACCATGATCGAGCGCGCCATCGGCACGCTCTATGCGCTGACCGGCGCGAGCGACCGTATCGGCGGCAATATCTGGACGAGGCCGCCGCCGTTCCGCGCGGTGAATGACTATGCGCTGCTGCCGGAGGCACAGCGCCGCAAGGCGCTCGGCCTCGCTGAGCTGCCACTCGGCCCGCCGGCCAAGGGCTGGATCACCGCGCGCGATTTCTGCCGGTCGGTGCTCGAAGGCGAGCCTTACCGCGTCCGGGCGCTGATGAGCTTCGGCACCAATTTCGTGGTGTCACAGGGCGATTCCGCGCGCAATCGCGCAGCGCTGCAGGCACTCGAATTCCATGTCCATGTCGACATGTTCATGAACCCGACCGCCGAGCAGGCCGATATCGTCCTGCCGGCGAGCATGCCCTGGGAGCGCGAGGCGCTCCGGCTCGGCTTCGAGATCACGCAGGCGGCGGTCGAGCACATCCAATTGCGCCAGGCTATGGTGCCGCCGCGCGGCGATGTCCGGGCCGATTACGACATAGCCTTCGACCTGGCTTGCCGCCTCGGTCACGCCGAGGCCTTCTTCGGCGGTTCGATCGAAGCCGGCTGGAACCACCAGCTCGAGCCGCTTGGGCTGAGCGTCGCGCAATTGCGGAAAGCGCCGGGCGGCATCCGCGTGCCGCAGCCCAATCCGGAACGCAAATACACTGTGGTTCGCAAGGAGGGCTGCGTCACCGGTTTCCCGACCGCGAGCCGCCGCGTCGAGATCTATTCTGAACAGCTGCTCGCACTGGGCCACCCGGCTTTACCCCGACATGTCGAGCCGGCGAGCGCGGAAGGGCGCCCGGCCGAATTGCCATTGCTGCTCTCGACCGCGAAATCCGGCTGGTTCGTCCACTCATCGCACCGACATGTCGCCTCGCTCAGGCGCAAGGCGCCTGACCCGTCGGTCGAACTCAGCCCGGCGGACGCGCAGGCACGCGGCATCACCGCCGGCGATTGGGTGATCATTCGCACGCATGATGGCGAGGCGCGCTTAAGGGCGAAGCTGGACCCGACCTTGCCGACCGGAACCGTGATCGCCGAGTTCGGCTGGTGGCAGGCCTGCACTCCGCTGGGGCGCTCCGGTGGAGCAATCACGGGAGCGGCGACATGCAATATCAACGCGATCCTGTCGGACCGCGACCGTGACCCGATCAGCGGTTCGGTGCCGTTGCGGGCCGTGGCCTGCGAGATCGCCCTGGACGAGGCCGCCTCGCGCGGCTGGTGGGCTGGCGAGCGCGCCTTCCGCGTAGCGGCACGCCGTCGCGAAGCGAGCGACGTCCTCGCTTTCAGCTTGGCGCCTCTCGATGGCGAACCGTTACCCGGCTTCTTGCCCGGACAGCATGTCCAGGTGACCGAGCCCGAGACGGGGTTGTCGCGCAGCTATTCATTGACCGGGCCGACCGAGAACCCGGCCGAATACGAAATCGCGGTGCGCCGCATCGCGGCAGGTGGCGACGGCACGCCGCCCGGCCGGATGTCGACGCGCCTGCATGAACTCGCGCCGGGCAGTATCGTCACCTTGCAGCCACCAGCGGGGATTTTTACCCCGCCTTTGACCGGCGATCGCCCGGTGATCCTGGTCGCGGCTGGTGTCGGCATCACGCCCTTCGTCGGCTATCTCGCGGCGCTTGCACGGATCGCGCCGGAGCAGCGTCCACCCTCCGTCGAGCTCGTCTATATCTGCCGCAACGGAGCCGAGCAGCCCTTCGGCGACTGGCTGCGGATGATCGCCGCCCGAATCCCGGAGCTGCGGGTGCTCCGCGCCTTCACCCGGCCACGGCCGCAGGATCGGCTCGGCCGCGATTTTGACCATGCCGGCCGGCCGGACATCGCAGAGCTCGGCCTCGCGCCTGGAACGCGCCAGCCGCTCGCCTATCTCTGCGGGCCCGACGGCTTCGTCACCGACACCAGGGCCGCTTTGGCCAGCACCGGACTGCCGGGCTTCGACGTGTTCAGCGAGGTCTTCGTCTCGCAGATCGAGATACCCTCAAACCTGGCGCCGCGCCGCATCGTGCTGGCGCGCAGCGGGACATCCTTCGCCTGGTCGGCGCAATCAGGCAGCCTGCTCGATGCCGCCGAGGCGGCCGGGCTGTCGCTGCCGAGCGGCTGCCGCAGCGGCCAATGCGAGAGCTGCCGCCTGCGTGTCGTCTCCGGCACCGCCAGCCATCTCTCGCCCTATGACGGCGAGCCCGACGATTGCCTGACCTGCTGTGCGGTGCCGCTCAGCGACCTCGTTCTCGACGCCTGAAGCAGACCAACGGCGGCAAACCGCCATAAGAGGGGACAATGACAGATTCGATCCTGAACGAACGCGCGGCGGCGCCGCGCGAAGGCGCCCTCGTGCGCCTGTCACAGAGCATGGTGGCCTTTTCCGAACGCTGGTTCCCGGACGCCTATATCTTCGTTCTGCTGGCGACGGTGGCGGTGGCGCTGGCGGCGATCGTACATGGCGGTTCGCCGGTCGCGGTCAGCACCGCCTTCGGTGAAGGTTTCTGGAGCATCATTCCGTTCACCATGCAGATGGCGCTCGTCGCCATCGGCGGCTACATCGTCGCGCTATCGCCGCCTGTCGCGGCGCTGATGCGCCGGGCCGCCGCCGTGCCGACGACTGGCCGCGGCGCCGTCGTCTTCGTCGGCGTGGTCAGCATCCTGCTCTCGCTGGTCAACTGGGGCGTCAGCCTGATCTTCTCCGGCCTGCTGGTGCGCGAGATCGCGCGGCGCAGCGACATCCGCCTCGACTATCGCGCAGCTGGTGCAGCCGGCTATCTCGGGCTTGGCTTCGGCTTCACGCTCGGCATCAGCTCCTCGGCGGCGCAATTGCAGGCCAATCCGGCGAGCATCCCGCCCTCGCTGATGCCGATCACCGGGGTGATCAGTTTCTACGAGACGATCCTGACCTGGCAGAACCTCTTGGTGATCGTGGTCGGCACGCTGCTTTCAGCGGCGATCTGCTACTACACCACCCCGTCCGACGCGGCGGCCAAGACCGCCGCCGATCTCGGCGTCGATCTCACCGACGTCAAAGCCGAGCAGAAGCCGACCCGGCCGGGCGACTATCTCGAATTCAGCCCGCTTCTAACGATCCTGATCGTCGTGCTGGCGGCCGGCTGGTTCTACGAGACCTTCAAGTCCGGCAACCCGCTGATCACCATGTCGGGCCTCAACACCTACAACTTCGTCTTCCTGCTCGTCGGCGCCCTGCTGCACTGGCGGCCGCGCAGCTTCCTCGTCAGCTTCTCGCAGGCCATGCCGAGCGTCGCCGGCGTGCTGCTGCAGTTCCCGTTCTATGGCGGCATCGCCTACATGCTGACCCGGGTGAAGGCCGAGGGCGCCTCGCTCTCCGACACGATCGCGCACTGGTTCGTCAGCCTCGCCAGCGATGCCAGCGTGTTCTCCTTCATCGTCGGTATCTATTCGGCGATCCTCGGCTTCTTCATCCCCTCTGCCGGCGGCAAGTGGATCATCGAGGCGCCCTACATCATGAAGGCCGCCAACGAAATCGGCGCGCATCTCGGCTGGACGGTGATGGTCTACAATATCGCCGAGACCTTGCCGAACTTCATCAACCCGTTCTGGATGCTGCCGCTCCTCGGCGTGCTCAAGCTGAAGTCGAAGGACCTGATCGGCTACACCTCGATGCAGTTCTTCATCCACTTCCCGGTGGTCATGCTGCTCGCGGTCGCCCTGATGCACACCTTCACTTACCGCGCGCCGATCATCCCTTAGGCGTCCAATTCTATGGCGGGAAATCCATAGCTGGCCATCAGCCACCGTCTCAGACTGCTGTAAAGCTTGGCGGTTCCGATCGCCGAGCTTTCAGCCTCAGCCTGAGGTTGCCAGGGAATCCGCTAGCTGGCGTTGGGCCATGGTCAATGAGCGGACATTCAATCCGGCACCCGGCCAATCGGGCGGGTTGTCATCTCGAATCTCTGCTTCGGCTTCTTAACCGAACGACGTCCTGATCGCGCTCCAAAGTGCTTTCGCCTGCTCCGCGATCGCTCCCGAAAGCTCCCGGGCCAAGCGCGAACGGCTTTGCCAGGCGGGAAAAACGAAACCGTAGCGCAGCTCGATGGCAGGCCGGAAGGGCCGGAAGACCAGGCCGGGCGCTCCGCTCGAATGAGCGACGAAGGGGTCCGCGACGCAACAGCCGAGGCCGCGCGCTGCGAGCTGGCATGCGATCATGCCGCTCTGCGTCTCGAAGCGCGATTCGGGCGCAACTCCAGCCTCGTCCGCCTGGCGTTCTATCTCTTTCTGGATCAGCGAGCGGCGGTGGGTCGCGATGAAGCTGGTCTTGGCGAGGTCCGCGACCGTGACCGCCTCCAGCCGCGCCAGCGGGTGACTGTCCGCCATGGCGGCCACGGCCTCGATACGCAAGAATTCTTCGGTCTCGAAGCCGGCATGGCTGATCGGGAGAACGGTGACAGCGAGATCGAAGTGCTCCTGGCCGAGCCAGCTGTCGATATCGATGCGGACGCGTGAATCGACGCTAGCCGTGAAGCGTGGGTCGCTTCGGGAGAGCTTGGCCACGGCATCGATGACGATGGCTTCGGCGACATGCGGCGCGGCGAGCACGCGGATGTGGTGGCGCCCGCCACGGCGCAGCTGGGCGGCGAAGCGTTCAAGTCCGTCATGTCCCTGCAGCAGCCGCTCCGCATGCTGATAGAACTCGCGGCCTTCGGCGGTCAGGCTCAGGCGCTTGTTCTGCCGATCGAACAGCTGGAAGCCGAGCTCGCTCTCGAGCGCACTGAGCAGTCGCCCGATCTGCGGCTGGGTGCGGCCGAGCCTTGCCGCGGCCCGCGATACGGTGCCTGTCTCGACGAAGGCCCTCAGGGCCTCCAATCCCCGCAGCGCCGCCATCCGATCTATTTAATATGCGAATTAAGCATGATGTTCTCTTTATTACGCATTTGACGCATATGTCGAGGGTTTGCGACGCTCGAATTTCGAAGTGGAACGGTTTGAGACGGGCAACTTTCATGGCGAGCGAGAATGCGGCCTGGCGCGTGACCCCGCAGGCCTATCTGAAGGACCGCAAGCGCCCCTATGGCGTGTCGAAGAAGCCGTTCTCGCACTATGTGACGATGCCGGATGGCTGCCGGCTCGCGGTCGATGTCTATCTTCCGCAGACGCCGGAGGGAGTGGCTGCCGAGGGACCGTTCCCGGCGATCACCATCTTCACCCCCTATTACCGCCGGTTCGCACTGGCCGATTGGAGCAAGGGCGACGAGGTCACGCCCGGCTCATTCCGCTATCGCGACAATTTCGTGCCTGCCGGCTACGCGCTGGTCGTCATCGACGTGCGCGGTACGGGAGCGAGCTTCGGAACGCGCGACAGCTTCCGTTCGCCGCGCGAGCGCGAGGATTGCCGCGCCATCGCCGACTGGATCGTGGCGCAGCCCTGGTCGAACGGCGCGATCGGCGCGACCGGCGTGTCCTATCTCGGCGCGGCGGCGGACTTCCTGGCCAGCACGGGCCACGAGGCCGTGAAGGCGATCGCACCGCTTTTCGCGGTCTGGGACACCTATTCGGACCATTACTATCCGGGCGGCATCCTCCTGAAGGAGCTGGCGCGGGTCTATGACGACCTGATGATCGCCATGGATCACGACCGGCGCGACCTGTTGAAGAACATCTCCTACTACGCCAACCCGAATTATGCCGGCCCGCAGCCGGTGGACGAGGATGCGGACGGGGCGCTCTGCCGGCAGGCGATCACCGAGCATATCGGTAATTTCCACATGCCGGACTTCATCACCGAGTTCAAATTCAAGGGCGACACGTTGCCCTATGATCCGCAGTTCACCTCGGCCAAGTTCAGTCCCTACGGCTTCTACGAGGGCATCGATCCCGATGTCGCAGTCTATTCGGTCTCAGGCTGGATGGACGGCGCGGGCTATGCCAACGGCTCGATCAGCCGCTTCCTGACACTGCCGAACGCCAAGCGCCATCTCCTGCTTGGTCCCTGGGACCATGGTGCGCGCATCGACTGCTCGCCCTGGCGGCCGAAGGTCGAGCCGGACTTTCCCGTCGTCGGCGAGGTGCTGCGCTTCTTCGACGAGTACCTCATGGGCCTCGACACCGGTCTCCGCGACGAGGCGCCGATCCATTACTACGCCATGCATGAGGAAGCCTGGCAGGAGGCCGCGTCCTGGCCGCCGGTCGAGACCAGCGAGACGCTGCATCTCGACGAAGGCGCGCGCCTCTCGCCGCAGGCCGGCGCCGCGGGGGCGGACGACTACCAGGTCGATTTCAGCAAGGGCACCGGCGGCCAGACCCGCTATGAGCGGATCGCCGCGATCGATAGCCGCGATTATTACATCGATTGGCAGGGCCGGGACGAGGCGATGCTGCGCTACGATTCCGCGCCGCTGGAGCGGGATTGGCAAGTATCCGGCCATGTGATCGCCGACCTGCAGGTGGCGTCGAACGAGCCGGACGCCGCGGTCTTCGTCTATCTCTCTGAGGTCGAGGCGGACGGCATGGTCCGTTACGTCACCGAAGGGCTGCTGCGGGCGCTGCATCGCAAGGAAAGCGAGTGCCCGGCGGAGCATCGCACCAGCTGGCCGTTCCGCAGCTTCACGCGAGCCGATGCCGCGCCGATGCCGATCGGCGAGCCGCAGCGCCTGCATTTCGCACTGCTGCCGACGTCGTGGACCTTCAGGGCAGGGAGCCGCATCCGCATCGCGATCGCGGGCGCCGATGCCGACCATTGCGGGCAGGTGCCGCATGGCCGCCCGCCGAAGCTGACACTGCATCGCGGCGGCACCCGGAATTCGACAATCAGATTGCCGGTGAGACGCGCGGTCTGAGAAGGTCGCAAGCGATCATTCCCGGCCATGAGGAGAGGGCCGGGAATGGAGACTGATCCTGAAACGGGACGGAGGGGAACGATGATGACGACTCGGAGCATGGCGGCCGCGTTGACTGTCGCGGCAGCGCTCGGCCTCGGTGCCGGCACCGCCCAGGCCGGCAAGGCGGACGACACGCTGGTCTTCGCCTCGGCCAGCGAGGTCGACACGGTCGATCTCTACTATCAGAATCTACGCGAGGTCGTGATCATCGCACAGCAGATGTGCGACACGCTGATGTATCGCGATCCGATCAAGGGCGAATATAAGCCGCTGCTCTCGACCGGCTATCGCTGGATCGACGACAAGACGCTTGAGTTCAAGCTGCGCAAGGGGCTGAAGTTCTCGAACGGCAAGGAACTGACGGCTGCCGACGTTGCCTACACCTACAACCATGCCCGCCAGCCGGACAGCGGCGTGGTCACCCGGCTGCTGGTGGACTGGATCGAGAATGTCGAGGCGCCCAGCACCGACACGGTGATCTTCAAGGCCAAGGCGCCCACGCCTGCTGCGATCGAGTATTTCTCAGGCATCACGCCGATCTATCCCGAGGGGCACTACGACAAGGCACCGACCGTCAACACCGGCGGTAAGCCGCGGCGCGATTGGGGAGCGGTCCAGCCGGTCTGCATCGGCCCCTATAATCTCAAGGAGTTCAAGTCCGGCTCCTCGGTGACATTGGTCAAGAACGACGCCTATTTCGCCGACAGCCCGAAGGGCAAGCCGGCGATCGGCACGCTGATCTACAAGACCATCCCCGACACCGACACGCAGCTCGCCGAACTCGTTACCGGCGGCCTCGACTGGATCTGGGGCGTGCCGTCCGAGAACGCCAAGCAGCTTGCCGCGATGCCGAACGTCACGGTCAAGGCCGCGCCGACGACGCGCATGTCGTTCCTCTCGCTCGACGCGGTCGGCCGCTCCGGCGACAATCCGATGAAGGATGTCCGCGTCCGCCGCGCGATGTTCCACGCCATCGACCGGGCGGCGATCTCGCGTGATCTCGTCGGCGACGGCTCCGAGGTGCTGCGCTTCATGTGCGACGCACGCCAGTTCGGCTGCGACGCCAAAACCGAGGAATATGCCTACGATCCCGCCAAGGCCAAGGCGCTGCTGAAAGAGGCCGGGCATCCCGACGGCTTCACCATCCCGATCTACGCTTATCGCGACCGACCCTATACCGAGGCGGTGATGAACTATCTGCGTGCGGTCGGCATCAAGACCGACCTGCGCTATCTGCAGTGGCGCGCGCTGCGGCCGATCCTGCAGGAAGGCAAGGCCGAGGTGGCCCATCTGAGCTGGGGTTCGCAGGGCGTGCTCGACGCCTCGGCCTCGGTCAGCAACTATTTCAAGTTCAGCACCGATGACTATGCCCGCGACGAGCAGGTGCGCGACTGGCTCCAGGCGGCGGACACGACTGTCGATCCGGAGAAGCGCAAGGAACTGTACGGCAAGGCGCTCGCCCGCATCAACGAGCAGGCCTATATGGTGCCGCTGTTCAGCTACGGCCGGACCTACGCCTTCAACGCCGAACTCGACCTGCCGGTGACGCCGGACGAGCTGGCCCACTTCTACCTGGCACGCTGGAAGAAGTGAGCAGGAAAGCGGTCGCCGCCGTCTGATCGAACATCATGTTACGTTTTCTCGCGCGGCGGCTGCTCGTCACCCTGCTGGTGATCGCCTGCACCTCGGTGCTCGCCTTTTCGCTCGTCCATCTCTCCGGCGATCCCGCCGCAGCGATGGCGGGCGAGGGGGCTTCTCCGGCCGATGTGGAATCGATCCGCCGGCTCTACGGTTTCGACCAACCGATCCACACGCAGTACTTCGCCTGGATCGGCAAGATCCTGACCGGCGATTTCGGCCGGTCCTTCTATCTGCGCCAGTCAGTGATCACCGTGCTCGCAGAGCACGCCCCGGTCACCGCCAAGCTCGGCCTGTCGGCACTGGTCTTCGCGCTGCTGCTCTCCATCCCACTCGGAATCCTCGCTGGCCTCCATCGCGATACGGCGCTGGACCGTTTCGCGCTCGGTCTGGCGGTTGCCGGGCAGGCGCTGCCTTCATTCCTGTTCGCGCTGCTCTTGATCTACATCTTCGGCGTGCAGCTGCGCTGGCTACCGATTTCCGGCTCGGCGACATGGCTGCATTTCGTGCTGCCCTCGGTGACGCTGGGTTATTACGCCGCTCCCGCCCTCATGCGACTGACGCGCTCGGGCATGATCGACGTCATGCAATCCGACCATGTCCGCACGGCGCGGGCCTATGGGCTTCCGGCTTGGCGCGTGGTGCTGCTTCATGCACTGCGCAGTGCCATCATCCCGGTCGTCTCGCTGGCGGCGGTGCAGCTTGGCTTCATGCTCGGCGGCTCGATCGTCGTCGAGACGGTCTTCTCGCTGAAAGGGCTCGGGCTCCTTGCCTGGCAATCGATCCAGCGCTCCGACATCGAGGTGATCCAGGCCATCCTGCTGCTGATCGCTCTGATCTATGCGCTGCTGACATTGCTGGCGGACCTGCTCAACGCCCTGATCGATCCGAGGATCCGCATCTCATGACGGCGGCGACACTCACCACGATGAGCCCCCGCCGGCTCGCTTTGCACCGCCTGCTGCGGCATGGCAGCTTCTGGTTTGGAGGTGGTGCGATCCTGCTGATCCTGCTCGTCGCACTCGTCGGGCCGCTGTTCACGCTTGATCCCGTCGCACAGAATCTCGGCGCCCGCCTCGTCCCGCCGGTGTGGGACGTGCGCGGCAGCTGGGCGCATCCGCTCGGCACCGACCAGCTCGGACGCGACTTGCTGGCGCGCCTCGTCGACGGCGCCCGCATCTCGATGTTCATCGGCATCGCGACGGTGCTGGTCTCGGGCCTCATCGGCACGGCGATGGGCATGGCCGCCGGCTATTTCGGCGGCCGGGTCGATCTCGTCATCAACTTCCTGATCACGATCCGACTGACGCTTCCTGTCGTGCTGGTCGCGCTCGTCGTGGTCGCGGTCGTCGGCTCCTCGCTGAGCGTGCTCGTCGTGGTGATCGGACTCCTGCTCTGGGACCGGTTCGCGGTGGTGACCCGCAGCGCGACGCAGCGGCTGGCGCATAGCGACTTCGTCATCGCGGCGCGCGCCATCGGCTCCTCGACGCCGCGCATCCTGCTGGTCGAGATCCTGCCCAACATTGTCGGGCCGCTGATCGTGGTCGCCACCGTCGAGGTCGCGCATGCGGTGCTGCTGGAGGCGGCGCTCTCCTTCCTCGGCCTCGGCGTCAAGCCGCCGCTCGCCTCCTGGGGACTGATGGTGGCGGAATCGAAGAACCAGCTGCTGTTCCGCCCCTGGCTGATCGCGATCCCCGGCGTCGCACTGGTGACGCTGGTGCTGGCGATCAACCTGCTCGGCGATGCGCTGCGCGACGTCGTCGCGCCGGAGGGCCGGGCATGAGCACTCCCAGGGAGAGCGCGCTGATCGCGCTCGAGGACCTGAAGATCACGATTCCGACCGCGCAGGGGCGCGTGCTGCAGCCGGTGCGCGGCATCACGCTGTCGGTCGCGCGCGGCGAAACGCTGGCGATCGTCGGCGAATCCGGCTGCGGCAAGAGCCTGACCGCCCTTTCGCTGATGGGGCTCGTGCCGAAGCCCGGGCGCGTCGATGCCACGCGGCTGAGCTTCTCCGGACAATCGCTAATCGATCTGCGCGAGACGGAATGGCGCAAGCTGCGCGGACCGCGCATCGCGATGATCTTCCAGGATCCGATGACCTCGCTGGATCCCTGCTACACGATCGACAGCCAGATGACCGAGGTGATGCGCACGCATCGGCGCATCGGACAGACGGAGGCGCGAGAGCGGGCGGTTGCGCTGCTGGCCCGGGTCGGCGTCCCGTCGCCGGCAGCCAGGCTCGAACAATACCCCCACCAGCTGTCCGGCGGCCTGCGCCAGCGTGTCATGATCGCGATGGCGCTGTCTTGCGATCCGGACCTGATCATCGCCGACGAGCCGACGACGGCGCTCGACGTCACCACCCAGGCGCAGATCCTCGGGCTGCTGGCGAAACTCCAGGCGGAGACCGGCGTCGGCATCGTCCTGATCACGCATGATCTCGGCGTGGTCGCAACGATGGCCCACCGCGTCGCGGTGATGTATGCCGGCCAGGTGGTCGAGACCGGCGAGACCTCAGCCATCCTGAGCGCCCCGGCGCATCCCTATACCGAAGGCCTGCTGCAGGCGATTCCGACGCCGGGACGCACCGCGCGCGGCGCGCTGCTGGGGTCGATACCGGGGATCGTGCCGCCGCCGACAGGCGAGGTGGAGACCTGCCTGTTCATGGAACGTTGCCCCTATGCGCGGCCGGTCTGCGCCGTCCCGGTGCCGCTCGTACCGCAGGATGGCGACCGTGCGCTACGCTGCATCCGGTCAGTGGCAGAGCGGGCCGGCGAACCGGGTTTCGAGGAGCGGGGCGAGGTGGTGTCGTGAGCGCGCAGGCCGCACTGAGCATCGTCGGCGCGACGCGCGATTACGCCGTCGCTTTCCACGGCGAAAGGCGCACCCTGCGGGCGTTGCGCGGCATCGATCTCGAGGTCCGGCAGGGCGAGGTCGTCGCGATCGTCGGCGAATCCGGCTGCGGCAAGACCACGCTGTCGCGGCTGATGCTGGGCATCGAGGCGCCGAGCAGCGGTTCCGTCACCGTGGCGGGGAAGCCGATCGCGTCCTATCACCGGATCGTGCGAGCGGGGCTGATCCAGCCGGTCTTCCAGGATCCCTATTCCTCGCTCAATCCGCGCCAGACGCTGGGCAGCATCATCGCGGCACCGCTCGTCGTCCGCGGCGAGGGCAATGCCCGCAGCCGGCAGGCCGCCGTGGCCGAAATGATGCAGGCGGTCGGACTGCCGCCGCACCTGCTCAACGCCTATCCGAGCCAGATTTCGGGCGGGCAGCGCCAGCGCGTCGCCATCGCACGCGCGCTGATCGCACAGCCGCGTATCCTGATCTGCGACGAGCCGACCTCGGCGCTCGACGTCTCCGTGCAGTCGCAGATCATCAACCTGATCGGCACGTTGCAGAAGAAGCTCGGCCTCACCGTACTGCTGATCAGCCACAACCTCGCCGTGGTCTATCATATGGCGGAGCGGGTGGCGGTGATGTATCTCGGCACCCTGGTCGAGACCGGTCGGACGGAGGAGCTGTTCGCACGGCCCCGCCATCCCTATACGCGCTCGCTGCTCGACGCAGTCCTGCCGCCGACGCCGGGGCGACGCCCCGATTGGTCGGAGGCGATCGCCGAGCCGCCGAATCCTGTCGACCCGCCGCCCGGCTGTCCGTTCAACCCACGCTGCCCGCGGGCGAGCGATCTCTGCCGCACGCAGATGCCGGAGCCGACCGGGACCGCGGGCGGAATGGTCCGCTGTCACCACCCGTTCGAAGCGGCAGCGTGACGCCTCGCCGGAAAGATAATGCGATCAAGCGGCGTGAAACTGGCTCGGCGTCGCAAGCCGGTAGCCGGGGGCGTCGATCTTTTCGCTGCCTTTAGCGAAGCCGACCGGACCAGCGCGGCGTACCGCCGGATCACCACGCGGGTTAGTTCGAGCTGGCACAATGCGCCACTCCCGCTGCCCGGGCCGTTGCCCGGCTGAGACGCCCCTGCAGACGAAGGTGCCTGACGTCTGGAATAGGCAGCTCCAGCGCTGTCGCCTATCGCTGAACGAGCCTGCCCGAAACCAGGCGTTCAGACGTCGGCAATGGACCATTCCTCCCACTGCATGTCGGCCTGAAGGGCACGGCGAACGCCCTCGCCCCGAGGGACCTAGGCGAGAAGGCGAATCGCCGCAAGAGGGGGCGCCTGGAGGCCAGCAAGTCCGGTGGCGGGCTGCGCTATGGCTACAAGGTCGAGAAGCAGGTCGTCGAGACGATCGCAGACGGCATGATCCCGTCGATGAAGCAGAAGAAGAGCGGGTTGGCGGCCGGCAAGAAAGTGCTGACCGCCCTGCTCGGGGATGTTTCAGTAGGCGCGCCGAGCGCTCCTGCCGAGCGTTTCGGTGATCTTCGCGAGGCTGCGCGACGAAATCGGTACGGTCCTGGAGTGGGCGCAGCGGCAATCCGTTGAAAGGCGACAAAAACAAACACTCCCGGAGCAGAGCTCTCGGGAGTGTTTGTCTCAGTGGTTGCGGGGGCAGGATTTGAACCTACGACCTTCAGGTTATGAGCCTGACGAGCTACCGGGCTGCTCCACCCCGCGTCAAACCAGTCACGCTGTAACCGAAATCGTCATCGGCAGCAGCGTTCTGAATTTCATCATTGTTCAGAGGGGATATCCTTGACAGGCCCGGCGACGACCTACTCTCCCGGGTCTTGAGACACAGTACCATCAGCGCTGAGGAGTTTAACGGCCGAGTTCGGGATGGGATCGGGTTCTGGCTCCACGCTCTAGCCACCGGGCCGGC
>NZ_JAFKFX010000052.1 GCF_017308075.1 Allobosea sp. | reverse complement strand
TCAATCTGCTCAAGCGCGAGCGGATCCGCCGCAAGACCTACCGAACGCGCGAGGAGGCAAGGCAGGACGTGTTCGACTACATCGAGATGTTCTACAACCCAAAGCGCAAGCACGTCAGGAACGGGATGCTGTCACCCGTCGAGTTCGAATGGCAGCACAATACGTAGCACGACGGCGTCTACGAAACTCGGGGCTATTCAACCTCTCGCCGCAGCTTCTCGATCTCAAGCTGCTCCGGCTTCATCTGACCGTGGCCGGGAAAGGCCTGCGCAGGATCGACCGAGAAGAGCTTCACCCATTTGCGCAGTTGGTTCTCATGGACATCCAGGTCCCGAGACGCCTGCGCCACAATCACTCCGCGATCCTTGATCAGGCGGACCGCCTCAATCTTGAACTCACGCCCAAACTGTCTTCGCTGCATATGCCACCTCCCGCTTCATGAAACACCCAATCTCGGTGTCCACGAAACCGGCAGCAGGCCAGCCCGTCTGCCTTATTTGCGACCGCACGCGACAATCGTAGCGCTGTCTTCGGGGCGCGAACTCGTAATGAAATCCGCAATGTCGTTGGCTTGTTGGCCGGATGGAAGCGTCGGGGAATCGGCCAACGTAGGTAGAACACACCGTGGCGGCTGATCTGCAGATAGGCTGGATTGAACACGCGGATGTTCCACTTGTATGTTCCACCCGCAGAGTCCTGTATCTAACGCCTTGATTTTAAAACGAATTGGTGGGCCGGGCCGGACTCGAACCGGCACCGGCGCTGTTATGAGCAGCGAGCTCTAACCATTGAGCTACCGGCCCGCGGCAGGCCTAGCATTCGCCCCACTGCCGATGCAACGGGTTAGATCGCCGAGCGCCGTCGCCAGCACAGATCGGCGATCCGACACTTCGTCGAAACATCGGAACTGGCCTCAGGCTCCGCCGATCAGGATGCCGGCGGCGAGCACCAATGCGCCGCCGAGCACGACCTGGAAGGTGGCGCGGGCGAAAGGCGTCTCCATGTAACGGTTCTGGATCCAGACGATCGCCCAGAGCTCGATGAAGACTACGACCAGCGCGATCGCCGTCGCCGTCCAGAAGGACGGGATGAGATAGGGCAAGGCATGGCCGAGCCCGCCAAGCGTCGTCATCACCCCGGAGGCGAGGCCGCGCTTCCAGGGCGAGCCGCGCCCCGAAAGCTTGCCGTCGTCATGGGCGGCTTCGGTGAAACCCATCGAGATGCCGGCACCGACCGAAGCCGAGAGCCCGACCAGGAAGGTCGTCCACGGATTTTGCGTCGCGAAGGCAGTCGCGAAAATCGGGGCGAGCGTCGAGACGGAGCCGTCCATCAGCCCGGCGAGCCCAGGCTGCACCCAGGTCAGCACGAATTGGCGGCGCGCCACGGCGTCCTCGTCCGCCTTCGGCCCCTCAGCCAGATGCTTGTCGACAAGCTCCCCTGCCCTCGCCTCATGACCGGCCTCGGCCGCGGCGAGATCGCCGAGCAGCTGCCTGGTCTGGGCATCGCCGCTGCGGCCTGCAGCCGCGACATAGAAGTCGCGGGCCTGGCGCTCCATCGCCGCCGCTTCCTCGCGGATGCGCGCAAGCCCGAGATTTTCGACCAGCCAGACCGGTTTGCGGACATAGAAATCGGCGACATGCTCGCGCCGGATCGGCACCACCACCTCCCCGAAACGCCGTCGGTACTCGCCGATCAGCCGCTGCCGATGCCCATCCTCCTCGGCCGCCATCCCGTCGAAGACCGCAGCGGAAGCCGGGTATTCCGCACGCAGCATCGCCGCATAGGTCGCGTAGATCCGCCCGTCCTCCTCCTCGGAGGAGATCGCCAAAGCGAGGATCTCGCGCTCGGACAGGCTGTCGAAACGGCGCCGGCCGCCGAGCCCGGCCGGAAGGAGCGAAGAAAGCATGGCGCGATCCTTGTTTAGAACAATTCTAAATAATGTGAATCATCGCCAGCGGCAAGCCGACGCCGCAAAGCAGAACGGCCCCCGCCTGGGGCGGGGGCCGTGATGTCCGGACTGCACGGCTCGGCGAGCGCTCAGGCGGCGCGCGCCTGCTCCTGTTCCGCCGCCTGCCCCTCGCGGAAGCTAAAGCGGGCGATATGCTCCTTCAGCGAGCGGGTCTGCTCGTCGGTCAGCGCCAGAGCCGCATTGGTCTGCTCGACCAGCGCCGCGTTCTGATGCGCCATGGTGCCGATGCCGTCGATCTCCTTGTTGATCGTCGAGACATCCGTGGCCTGGCCGCGCGCGGTCTGCGAGATGCCGTTCATCAGCGCCGAGAGATCGTTGACCGAGGTCAGGATGCTGCCGAACACCTCGGAGCTCTGCTCGACCAGGCCGACACCGACCTTGACGTCGCCATGGGCGGCTTCGACCAGCTTCTTGACGTCGTTGGAGGCGTCGGCCGAGCGCTTGGCGAGACTGCGCACCTCGGCAGCGACCACGGCGAAGCCCTTGCCGCTCTCGCCGGCCCGCGCCGCCTCCACCGCCGCGTTGAGCGCCAGCAGATTGGTCTGGAAGGCGATCTCGTCGATCATCGCGATGACCTCCGAGATCTTGCTCGACGAGGTGCGGATGCGCTGCATCGCTTCGAGCGCCGAAGCGACGACCTGCTCGCCCTGCTGGGCGCGCTCTTCGGCGCTATGCGCCATGCCGACGGCCTCGGCCGCATCCCTCGCGGTCTTCTGGACATTTCCGGCGAAGGCACCGAGCTGGTTCGTCGCGACCGAGACCGCGTTGC
The DNA here is from genome assembly GCF_017308075.1 of Allobosea sp. Classification (GTDB taxonomy): domain Bacteria; phylum Pseudomonadota; class Alphaproteobacteria; order Rhizobiales; family Beijerinckiaceae; genus Allobosea. Next base: position 44,944 of record NZ_JAFKFX010000052.1, on the reverse strand, counting down.
TCTCCTCGCTGGTGCGCTCGGCAAGGTCGGTGACGCCGTCGAGGATCTCGCTGGTGGCGCTGCGGACCGCGGTGACCGTCTCGGAAAGCCGCGCAAGCGTGCTCTCGAATTCGCCGGCGAGGCCGTTGGTGCCGTCCTTCAGCTCCTGGAAGGCGCCGTGATAGAGGCCCTCGACGCGGGTGTGCAGGCGCCCGGCCGAGAGTTCGGCCAGAACCTCGCAGGTCTCGCTCAGACCGGTCTGGACAGTTGCGAGCAACTCGTTGACCGAGTCTGCGAGCGCATTCAGCTCGGCATCGGCGAAGTTCGCCGAAACCCGGCGGCTGAAATCGCCCTGCGCCGCCGCCTCGACGACCTCGCCGAAGGCCTGGCCGAGCTCGGCCATCATCGCCTGGCGCTGCTCCTGCGCCCGGGCCTCGTCCTCGACCTTGGCGAGCTCGGCGGCCCTGAGCGCGACAGCATTGTCACGGAACAGCAGCACGCTCTTCGAGATGTCCGAAATCTCGTCATTGCCGCGGATCTCGACCTTGGTCTCGAGCTGCCCATCGGCGATCGCCCGGGTCGCGGCCCAGAGCCGGTTCAGGCGTCCGACGATCATCGGACGGACATAGAACAGCGACAATGCGAGCGCGATCAGGAGCGAGCCGAGCCCGATCAGCCCGAGCCAGAGCTTGCTGGTCGCGATCGTCTCGATGGTCGATGCACTGGCTGCCTTGGCTTCGCCGCGCGCACCCTGGACCAGCACATCGACCTCGCGCCGCAGCACTTCGGCGGCCTCGTCGACCTCCTTCAGGCCGCGGGCGATCGCCTCGCGCGTGGTGAGATCACGGTTGCGGATGTCGATCAGCCCTTCGGTCCCTTCGCCGATCGCGATCAGATCCTGGACCGTGCGCGTGCGCGTCTGGTTGGTGCTGACCTTGTCGGCATCCTGCAGGATCGTCCTGAGCTTGTAGGCGATGCCGTTGAAGCGCTCGCGCGCCGTGCCGAGCCGGGCCTTGTCGTTGATCTGCGCGATCTCGCGCAACAGGCCGACGAGCTCGTTGACGTCGGCCTGCAGGGTCCGCGCCAGCTCGAAGATCACGAAGTCGCGGTCGACCAGGGTCCGGACGGCGCCGGTCAGCGCCTCGCCGGTCAGCGAGCCGAGATCGTCGAAGCCGAAGGTCACCGCGAACTTGGCCTGCTCGGCCTCGCCGCTCGCCGCCTTGATGAAGTTCTCCTGCGCCTTGGACAGGTTGGCGAGAGCGGTCTCCGCTTCCGCGACATTGCGAAGGCGCTCGCCGGTCAGGTCGTTGATGTCGTTGATGTGGCGCGAGAGATTGTCGAGCGCCGCCTGGGCCTTCTTGTTGTCGACATTGCCGAGCTGACCGATCCGGCGCACCAGGTCGAACTGCCGCGCCTCGACCTTGTCGAACTCGCCGGTCAGCGCGGCGCGCTCGCGCACGGCCTGCACCTCCATGAAGCGCGACGCCAGTGCGGTCGAGGTCGTCGCAGCCTGCCAGAGCTCGAGCGACAGCTCGACCACCGGGATCTTGCGCTCGACCATGTCGTCGACCGTCGTCGAGACACGCTCATAGGACAGCCAGGCAACTCCCGAGGCCACCATGGTCAATACGGTCAGCACGCCGAGCGCGGCATAGATTCGCGCGGCGATGCCGACGCGCGATGCCGGCTTCGGCTGGCGCACCGGCTTCTTTGTCTTCGACATACCCGATACTCCCGAAGGCATGGCCGCGCAGTCGCGGCAGCAAGAAGATGCCCGCCGCTCCCCTCGAGCGGCTGGCCTTTACAGAACGATCAAATGGAAACCGGGCCGACAGTGCCGGCGGCCATCTCGGCCTTGGTCGGAGCGCCCAGGAAACGGTCGGGAGGAGCGGACAGCTCCCCGACGCTGGCGGCAAATCCTATCAGGATGTCGCGGCGATCGACCATCTGGCTCCCCAGCATGCAGGTCAGGCTGACGCCTGTTGTCCGACAAGATCGGGGTGCTTCACTTAAAGAACGTTTAAGCGGCTGGAGTCTTCTGAATCAACGGCCACCGATACCGGTTTACTTTCGCTTAGGACTTGCCGGCCTCCCGGTTCAGCCGGCGAGCACTGCGGCGGGGCGGCAACCTTCCCGAAAGTAGGCCTCCCGCGACACGAGGACCGCGAACGTCTGCCTTCAGTCCTCGCCGAGCGGCGGCACCGGCCGGGGCCGGCCCTCCTCATCGATCGCGACGAAGGTGAAGGTCGCATCGGTGACCTTCTCGTGGATCGTCGTCCGGAAGCGCTTGGCCCAGGCCTCGACATAGATCTTCATCGAGGTCCGGCCGACCGACTCCACCGTGGTGTAGACGCTGAGCACATCGCCGACCTTGACCGGTCGGAAGAAGGTCATCGCCTCGACCGCGATCGTCACCACGCGCCCCTGCGCCCGGTCGACCCCGGCAATGCCACCGGCCGAGTCCATGCGCGACATCACCCAGCCGCCGAAAATATCGCCATTGGCGTTGGTATCGGCCGGCATGGCGATGGTGCGCACCGTCAATGCCCCGCGCGGCTTCTCCTCGGGCTGCAGGCCAGGCTCAGTCATCGGCTTCCTTTCCTTCCTCGACATGGAAGGAATGGAGCACACGATGCAGCACGGGCGCCAGCACGAAGCCGGTGGCGATCACCACAAACAGGCCTGAGAAGATCGCGTAGAACCCGGCGAAGAGCTTGCCCGAACTCGTCTTGAGTTCGCTGACCGGCCCCATGCCGGAGAGGATCATCGCCGCGTTGACGAAGGCGTCAAGCGCGCTCATGCCTTCGCTCGCGGCATAGCCCGCCATGCCGATGCCGAGGCCGACCAGGGTCAGCGCCAGCCAGAGCAGCATCGCCCGCCCCATGCGCAGCGCAAAACGCCGCATCGGGATCAGTTTCTGTCGCCGATGCTCGAAGCGTGTCAGGCGCACCATTGCGAGGTCCCGTTGAGGTTGAGCCGAGATTGCCGGGCGGGCAAGCTGCGTCAAGCGATGCCTGCACAAGGAGACTGTCATGCCGCGGCCACCCGCCACGATCTCAATCTCGCTGCGCTATGCCGATGCCCCGAAAATCTATGATTGGCTGATCGACGCCTTCGGCTTCGAGAGGGTCGCTGCGCATTACTCGCAGGACGGCAGGACGCTGCTGCATGGCGAACTGCGCCTGGGCGACAGCTATGTCATGCTCGGCTCGGCCGAGGACAACGCTTTCGGCAAGCTCGTCTCGCGCCCGGCCGAACTCGGCGGCACCACGGCCTCGCCCTATATCGCCACTGACGACATCGACGCCCGCTGCGAGCGCGCGCGCCGGGCGGGCGCCGAGATCATCATGGAGCCGACCGACCAGCCCTATGGCAGCCGCGATTTCATCTGCCGGGATCCCGAAGGCCATGTCTGGTGCTTCGGAACCTATCGGCCAGGTGCCGAGCCTGCATGAACTCTCCCGTCATTGCGAGGCGCGTAGCGACGACGCCATCCAGGGGCGACGGGTTCCATGTCGCCCTGGATCGCCTTGCTGCGCCCGCAATGACGGAACGCATCACGCCACCGCCAGCTTCGGCCGCGCCTTGAACATCAGCCAGCAGACGATCGAGAGGTTGATCAGGTTCCAGGCGAGGCCGTTGAGGAAGGCGAGGCGGTAGGAGGCCGTCGCGTCGAAGATCAGTCCCGAGACCCAGCCGCCGAAGGCCATGCCGAAGACCGTCGCCGACATCACGACGCCGATGCGAACGCCCGCTTCGCGCGGCGGCATGTAATCGCGGATCACCACCGCATACATCGGCACGATTCCACCCTGGAACAGCCCGAAAATGCCGGTGACGATGAAGAGCGAGCTCAGCCCGTCGAACCAGAGATAGAGAAAGAGCGCCATGCCCTGCATCAGCGAGGACAGGGCCAGCGTCGCCGTGCCCCCGATCTTGTCGGCGATGAAGCCCGAGCTGATCCGGCTGACGATGCCGAGCGCCATCATCACCGTCAGCATCTCGGCGCCACGCGCCACGCCATAGCCGAGGTCGCTGCAATAGGCGACGATATGAACCTGCGGCATCGACATCGCGACGCAGCAGCAGAACCCCGCCACGACCAGCAGCAGCTGCAGCTGGTTCGGCGTCAGCCCGAGATTGCCGCGCGCGCCGGCGCTGCTCAGCTCGGCCGCCGCGAAGGTCGCGGCGTTCGGCCGGCGCCGGAACAGCGGTGCCAGCGGCAGCATCACGACCAGCGAGGCGATGCCGAGCCACAGATGCGTCGTACGCAGCCCATGCGTCTCGACGCCCCAGTTGATCAGCTGTGGCCAGAACACGCCGGCGAGGTAGCTGCCCGACGCGCCGAAGACGACGGCAAGGCCACGATAGCGCCGGAACCAGTGCGAGAGGTCGGCGATCAGCGGCGAGAAGCCGGTCGCGGCGCCGAGCCCGATCAGGAAGCCATGCGCCAGCGCGAACTGCCAGAGCGTGGCCGAGACCGAGGCGAGCGCATAGCCGGCGCCGAGCAGCAGCGCACCGAGCACGATCGGCAGGGCGATGCCGAAACGGTCGACCAGGCGGCCCATGACGATGTTGCCGACACCGAAGCCGATCATGGCGAAGGTATAGGGCAGCGAGGCATCGGCACGCAGGACGCCGAATTCCTGCTGCACCGCCGTCACCACCACGACCGCGGACCAGGAACCGACGCAGGCGATCATGCCGACCAGCAAGGCGAGCGCCAGCCTGAACCAGGCATAGGAGGAATCGGGCGCGTAGCGCGGATCTTCGATCGGCATGTTCCCTCCCCTGGCCGCAGCCGGAGAACGAGTTTCTCTTTGATCGAGCAATAGGCGGGCGCCAGAGGGCCAGCAAGCGCACCTGCCGCGGGGCCATGCGGCGCAGATGCAGGGCCACCGAGGTCCTCCTTTATCGCAGCTTTATCGGCGGCCGGTCTTGCTGCACCTTCTATCGGCGGAAGCGGGCAACGACATCATGGCCAGGATCTGCATCTACGGCGCCGGCGCGATCGGCTGCTATGTCGGCGGGCGCCTGCTGGCAGGTGGCGCCGACGTCGCCTTCATCGGCCGCAAGCCCGTCGGCGCGGAACTGCACCGCCATGGCCTCAGCCTCACGGATTATCGCGGCGGTCATTGGCGGCAGGGGCCGGCGGTCATCGCCTTCGCGACCGGGCCGGCGGCCGCAGCCACCGCCGAGCTCGTGCTCGTCACCGTGAAATCCGCCGGCACCGCGACCGCCGGCGCCGAGCTCGCTTCCGTTCTGCAGCCGGGCACGGTCGTGCTCAGCCTACAGAACGGGATCGGCAATGCCGGACTGCTGCGGACGGCCCTGCCGCAGCAGAAAGTGCTCGCCGGCATGGTGGCGTTCAACGTCGTCCACCGCGGCCAAGGCGCCTTCCATCAAGGCTCGCAAGGGCATTTGCACGCGCAGGCCGCCCCAGCACTCACGCCCTTCCTCGCCAGCTTCACCGCAGCGCGCCTGCCGCTGGTCCGCCATGACGACATGGAGCCGGTGCTCTGGGCCAAGCTGCTGCTCAACCTCAACAATGCCATCAACGCGCTCTCCGGCCTGCCCCTGCGCGAGGAGCTCGGCCAGCGCGCCTATCGGCGTTGCCTCGCCATCGCACTGGAGGAAGCGCTCGGGCTGCTGGCGCGCGCCGGCATCCGGCCGGCGCGGCTGACACCGCTCCCGGCACAGCTTCTGCCTGCCGTGCTCCGGCTTCCCGACGGAGTTTTCCAGCGGCTGGGCCGCCGCATGCTGGCGATCGACCCGCTGGCGCGCTCCTCGATGGCGGATGATCTCGTCGCCGGCCGCCCCACCGAAATCGACTGGCTGAACGGCGAGGTCGTGCGCCTAGCCGAGCGGCTCGGGCGGCGAGCGCCGGTGAATACCCGGCTGACAGCGCTCGTGCGCGCGGCGGAACGGGATGCGAACCGACAATATTGGCCGGGCGAAGCGCTGCTGGCCGAATTGCAGGGCGCCGCAGGCAATCCTGCCGATGCCACGGCTTAGGCGGGATCGGGAAGCGGAAGCCGCGCTGCGGATGAAGCCAATGCTTCCATAAGCAGATCGGCAACCAATCCGCCTCCGGCAGGAGCGCTCTAGGCTTTGCGCCCCATCTCGACGGCGTAGTCCTCCGCCGCCATCGGCCGGCCGAGCAGGAAGCCCTGCAGATAGTTGCAGCCCTCGTCGACCAGGAAATCGAACTGCTCGCGCGTCTCGACCCCTTCGGCCACCACCTCGATGCCGAGCGCGTGACCGAGCGAGATCACCGCCCGCGCGATCGCCGCCGCCTCGGAGGCCACGCCGAGATTGGCGACGAAGCTGCGGTCGATCTTCAGCGTCGTCAGCGGGAAGACATGGAGGTAGGAGAGCGACGAATAGCCGGTACCGAAATCATCGAGCGCAATCCTGACGCCGAGCGCCTTGATCCGATGCAGGACCAGCATGGTCCGGTCGAAATCGGTGATCATCACGCCTTCGGTGACCTCGAGCTCGAGCCGCTCCGGCTCCAGCCCGGTCTCGGCCAGCACGGTCTCGATCAGCCCCGGCAGATCGCCATGGCGGAACTGCAGCGGCGAGATGTTCACGGCGACCCGCAGCGGATTGGTCCACCCGGCCGCCTCGGCGCAGGCCCGCCGCAGCAACTGCTCGGAAAGCGGCAGAATCAGCCCGCATTCCTCGGCCGCAGGGATGAACTCGGAGGGCGAGATCTCGCCGCGCTCCGGGTGGGCCCAGCGCGCCAATGCCTCGAATCCGACCAGTACTCCCGCCGCATCGAACAGCGGCTGGTAGTGCAATCGCAGTTGGTCGCCGGCGATGGCGAGACGCAGATCGGCCTCGATCCCCTGAGCGGCATCGCAGGCCTCGCCGTCGATTTCCTCGCCTTCACGCAGCTCGAGCAGCAGATTGACGGCGCCGACCATCTCGCCTTCGTCACCATAGAGCGGTGTCGGGAACGCCATGAAGGCGACACGACTGCCATCAGGGCGCTCCGCCAGGGCCGCGCCGCCGCGAACGGGACGCTTCTCGCGCAAGGCGATCGCCATCGCGCAGTCCTGATGCGGCAATGGGGCGCCATCCAGCAGGAACAGGCGCTCGGCGACGCACCACCGATCCTCGCCGATCTGCGGCACGCGCCCCGCAAGGCGCGCCGCCGCCTGGTTGAAATAGGTCAGGTGCCCGTCGGCATTGGTCGTATAGACGGCAGCAGGCAGGTTGGCGACGATGGCCTTGAACCAACGGTCTTCGAGAAGGCTGGACTCAACGCCCTGCTGGGAAAGCAAGGCGAGGGCCAAGTCGACCTCGCCGGTGTCAGACCCGGACTTGCTGGTCTGGCCCTCGGCCGGCGTCTCCGCGGCCACGGCACTACGAAACATGCGAAACCTGTCGTGATTGCGCCCCGAGCGATACCGGTCCATCAAGAAACTAAAAATGCCAACAAATCTTTAAATCGCGACAGTGGTGCGGCATTTCGCTGATCGCGCCGGACGTTCGGCGCGCGATTCTCGGCATTCAGTTAATCAGAAACATGCAATGAACCGACAATTTTCGTCGATATCCCTGCACTTGGCGCTGCACCCCGCATCGCGCGGCGGCGAATTCTATCGCGACCCCGAAGAGATGACGAAACGTAAGGCGCGTTGTGGCGTGAAGACTGCTCCTCTATGATCTGAATATCTTCTCTCCCTGCTCGTCGATCAACTGCCTCCCCTTGACCAGCGCGAAATCCGCCGCCTCCTGCGCACCCGGAAACCGGTCGGCACGGATGAAGCGATAGCTCTTCAATTCGCCGTCGATCTCCTTCTCGATTACCCCGCAGAGCTGATGCTGCCCGCCTTCCTGGAACGGCATGGCATGGATGGTGAACCCCTTGTGCTCCACCGTCTTGAGCGCGACCGGCTCTGCCGGCGTCGCCTCCTTGCGGCCGAACAGGGATTTGAGAAAAGACATGGCTGGCTCCATCTGTTTGGCTCTCTATAGCGCAGATGCGCGCCGCGAGGCCAAGCATCTCGTGCAGGGGCAGGCTAGCAGTGCCGGGCCGGGCGCAGATGAAGCGGCCCACCGGGACAGTCGAACCGCGACCGCCAGCGGCCTCTGTTGTTTTACGCACGCCATCCCCATCTCTTGCTCAGTCAGGGCGGGAACAGAGGCCCATAGACCAACTTGCCCTCTCAACGGCCGCTCTGCCACCGGTACTGCCATGGCACGCGTCCTGAAAATGCATCTGGCGGCCCTGGCGTCCGGGGTCGTCATGCTCACTTCCGCCGCCGCCCAGGCTCCGGCGGGGCTGGCCTGCGGCAGGCATGAGGAAGTGGTCGCGCAGCTCGGCGAGCTCTTCGAGGAGCGCCGGCTCGGGCAGGGACTGGCCGATAGCGGCGTCCTGATCGAGATTTTCGTCAGTCCGCAAGGTTCCTTCACCGTCTTCGCGACGACGCCGCACGGCCAAAGCTGTCTGATCGCCTCGGGCGAGGCCTGGGAGCCTTCGCCGCAAGAGGAAAGCTTCGCGGCCCGCTAAACCGACCGCCGGCGCACACCGGCCTCGCCGCAGTCTCCTTCGCTTGCCACGCCGACGTGCAGCAGCGCTGCGCTCCCCTTCCTGGCCCGTTCCGCAGCTTTCGCCGCCCTTGCCGGCAGAGGCGCTTGCGCCGGGATCAAATATCAATACCATACCGTATGGTATTAAAATTTGAGAGACCGCCATGAATCTCTGGCTGGCCGCCGCCGCCGTCATCGCCGCGCTGACGACCCTGATCCACGCCTGGCTCGGCGGTCGCGAGATCGCCGCTCCGCTGCTCGCCGCCGAACGGCTGCGCAATGTCCCGAAATACACAATGTATTACTGCTGGCATCTGGTGACGATCATCCTCGCCGGACAGGCTCTCGCCTTCGCGCTCGCCGCATCCGGCCATGCCAGCCGCGACCTCGCCATCTTCGCCACGGCCGGAGCCGGGCTCTTCGCGGCCTGGAGCCTCGGCATGATCGGCGGCTTCCGGCTTCGCCCCGCCCATTTCCCGCAATGGGCGCTGTTTACCCCGATGACCGCCTGCGGCGCGCTCGGGCTGTGGTGGTGAAGCCCCCCTCCCGCTTCAGTCGGGCGGACTGGCTCGCACTCGGCCTTGCCGCCCTCGCCGAGGGCGGACCGTCCAGCCTGACCATCGAGGCCCTGTGCCGGCGTGCCGGCAAGACCAAGGGCTCGTTCTACGCGCATTTCCCGGCGCTCGGGGCGTTCCTTGCCGCCCTTGCCGAACATTGGCGCGAGAGCTTTACGCTGCGGCTGATGCAGGAGGCCGACGAGGGCGAGGCCGCAGGCGCAAGGCTGATCGCGCTCGACAAGATGGCGCTCAGCCTCGATTTTCGCATCGAGCAGGGCATGCGCCGCCTCGCGCAGCTCGATGCCGGCGTCGCCACGATCTGCACCGCTGTCGATCGCGAGCGCATCGCATACCTCGCCGGGCTCCATGGCGAGGTAGGGCGCCGGCCCGAAGAGGCCCTGGCATTGGCCCGGATCGAATACGCCGCTTTCGTCGGCTTCCAGCAACTCGATCTCGGCCTGTCGTCGCAGGACCTGCACGATTGCTACCGCAGCTTCATGCGGCTCTTGCCGCGCCCGGCCGCGCCGTGACCGCTCACGCCAGATGCAGCACGACCTCGCGCCGGTGCGGACTGCTGCGATGCTCGAACAGATAGATGCCCTGCCAGGTTCCGAGCGCAAGGCGCCCGTCGCTCACCGGGATCGCGAGCGAAACCGGCAGGACCGCCGCCTTGATATGGGCCGGCATGTCGTCCGGCCCCTCGGCGCGATGGGTGAGATAGGCCATGGCCGGGTCGTCGGCGGGCGGTACCAGCCTGGCGAAGAAGGCGAGAAGATCGCGCCTTACATCGGGATCGGCATTCTCCTGGATCAGCAGCGAGCAGGAGCTGTGCCGGACGAACACGGTGAGCAGCCCGGCATCAACCGCAGCCTCGCGCACGAAGCGCGCGGCCGCCGGCGTGAACTCGTAGAGCCCGGCGCCGCGCGTCTCGATCGTCAATCGCGACTGCCGCGGCAGCGTTGCCACGCTCAGCGCTCGGTCAGTGCGAGCTTGGCGCCGAGCGCGACGAAGGCCGCCGCGAAGCTGCGCCTGAGCCAGGCCATCACCGCAGGGCGCGTCACCACATGGTCGCGCATCGCCGCCGCGAACAGTCCGTAGAGCGCGAAGACGACGAAGGTCATTGCCATGAACACGCCGGAGAGCTCGAGCATGCGTGCCAGCGGGCTCACCTCGTCGGTTGCGATGAACTGCGGCAGGAAGGCGACGAAGAAGATCGAGAGCTTCGGGTTGAGCACATTGATCGCGATGCCATCGACCATCACGCGCCAGAAGGAGCGCGGATCGGCCTTGGTCTCGACCTTGAGCGCGCCCTGCTCCTTCAGGGTCTGCCAGGCCATCCAGAGCAGATAGGCGACGCCGGCATATTTGACGATTTCATAGGCCACCGCACTGGCGTGCAGCAGCGCCGCGAGCCCCATCATCGCGGCGATCAGATGCGGCACGATACCCAGCGTGCAGGCGAAAGCGGCCACGACGCTCGCCTTGCCGCCGCGCGCCAGCCCGGCCGCGATCGAATAGATCGCCCCCGTACCCGGCGAGGCCACGATGATCAGCGAGGTCAGCAGGAATTCGGGTGACATGGGAGGCTCCAACCGAGAGGCCCGCATCAAACATGCCCGGTTGGTCACTGTCGAGCGCCCCATGCCGCTTCGTCAACAATGCGCTGCCGACCCCGGGATCGGCGACATCGCGCCGCTTGCGGCGCTCGCGATCAGAGCATTTTCGAGCGTTCCGGCCGCCGGTCGCGTGAAAAAATGCGACAAGACAAGGTTCTAGAAGGCTCCGGCGCGTTGGGCCCTATCGAAGGCGGAGCGAGCCGGCCGGGGCAAAAGCGCTGCCGGCTGCGACAGCCATTCGGGGATGCTCTGGACTTTCGCAGGCTCCGGCAGGCCGGCGCCGCGCGCGAAGGCCGAAACGGCGCCCGAATCTCGTAACAAGGCAGCAGCGATGCCGCCGGTGAAGAAACCGGCATCCTTCGCCCGCGGAAACCAGACGCTTCCATCCTTGGTTTCCGGCGCCGCCAGCACGGCCGTATCGGCGACCAGCACCGCCCATTGCCGGCCGAGGCGCTGGGCCTGGCCCTGCTGCAGCATCGCCGCAGCATAGCGCTGCAGCGCTCCGCGGCCTCCGACATCGCCTTGCAGACGGTTCGCCACGCCCCGGGGATCGGCCTCCACCGCAAGGGCGAGGGCCGAGAGCTTCGCAGCGTCGATCTGCGTCGCGGCTGCGATGAAGGTTTCGGGAGCGATCGACGTTGCCAGCGCCTGGAAACTCTGGAAGGCCATCGGCACCGCCAGGACGGCGGCTACTGCAAGACGATGCAAGGCGGACAGATGCGCCTCCTTTTCAATGCGATAGGGCCAGATCATTCGGCCCGGACGAGCGAAGCCGCGTAGCTGGCCTCCTAACTGCCCAATCCCTCGAAAAGGCCGCCAACCACCGCGGCCGCGCCTTCGGCCGCGGCCCCGACGACGCTGCCGATCCCTTCGACGACGGCACCAACCGTGGCAAACGCCACCTCGCCGACCCCTTCCATCATGACATTGCCGCCGATATCGGCGGCGCTGCCAGCCGCATCGCCCGCCGAAGCGGCCGATTGCTTCTTCGCCTCGCTCTCCAGCTCAGCCTGCGCCGCAGCCCTGGCGACTTCGATCTGGGCAGAATCTGGAATGCCGGTCATGCGCGCTCCCCTGTCGATGCAGCATTCCTCTGGGCGATCTTAGCGAAAGAATGGCGGATGCAGCCGAATTCGCTTGGAAGGCCCTGCAGAGGGAGGGCGCCTATACAGGGCTGCGAATGATGCCGCCGCATATTCGGGCAACGAAACCGAGACAAGCGGCGCGCCGGCATCGCTCCCTCGCAAAAATGAAACGGGGCGCCGAAGCGCCCCGTCCAAGACCGTTTCAGTTGTCCAGGAAGCTCCGGAGCTTCCGGCTGCGGCTCGGATGCTTGAGCTTGCGCAGCGCCTTCGCCTCGATCTGGCGGATGCGCTCGCGGGTCACGCTGAACTGCTGTCCGACCTCTTCGAGGGTGTGGTCGGTGTTCATGCCGATGCCGAAGCGCATGCGCAGCACGCGCTCCTCGCGCGGGGTGAGCGAGGCGAGCACGCGCGTCGTCGTCTCGCGCAGATTGCTCTGGATCGCCGCGTCGATCGGCAGGATCGCGTTCTTGTCCTCGATGAAGTCGCCGAGATGCGAATCTTCCTCGTCGCCGATCGGCGTCTCCAGCGAGATCGGCTCCTTGGCGATCTTCAGGACCTTGCGCACCTTCTCCAGCGGCATGGCCAGCTTCTCGGCCAGCTCCTCCGGGGTCGGCTCGCGGCCGATCTCGTGCAGCATCTGGCGCGAGGTCCGGACGATCTTGTTGATCGTCTCGATCATGTGCACCGGGATGCGGATCGTGCGGGCCTGGTCGGCGATCGAGCGGGTGATCGCCTGCCGGATCCACCAGGTGGCGTAGGTCGAGAACTTGTAGCCGCGGCGGTACTCGAACTTGTCGACCGCCTTCATCAGGCCGATATTGCCCTCCTGGATCAGGTCGAGGAACTGCAGGCCGCGGTTGGTGTACTTCTTGGCGATCGAGATCACGAGGCGAAGATTGGCCTCGATCATCTCCTTCTTCGCCTGCCTGGCCTCGCGCTCGCCCTTCTGGACCATCAGCACGATCTTGCGGAATTCCTGGATCTCCAGGCCGGTCTCGGAGGCCAGCGTGTGGATGTCCTCGCGCAGATCCTTGATCCGGTCCTTCTCGACCCCGACGAACTCCTTCCAGCCGCGCGAGCCGAGCTTGGAGACGCGCAGCACCCATTTCGGGTCGAGCTCGCCGCCGATGTGCTGGCGCAGGAAGTCCTCGCGCGCGACGCCATAGCTCTCGGCCAGGCGCAGCAAGCGGGTCTCATGCGAGATCAGGCGCTTGTTGATGTCGTAGAGCTGCTCGACCAGCGCCTCGATGCGGTTGTTGTTGAGCGAGAGCGACTTCACCGCGGTGATGATGTCGTCCTTGAGCTTCTTGTACTTGCGGTCCTGCGACGGCGTGAGCTTGGCGTTCTCCAGCCGGTTGGCGATGTCCTGGTCCTGCAGGCGGCGCAGCTTGGTGTAGTTCGAGGCGATCGAGTCGAAGGTCTCGAGCACGCGCGGCTTCAGCTCGGCCTCCATGGCCGAGAGCGAGACATTGTTCTCGATGTCGTCGTCGTCGCTTTCCGGCGGCTGCTCGCCCTCGGCGCCGAAGGCAGGCGCCTCTTCGCCGCCCTCGCCCTCTTCGCCTTCGCCCGGAATCTGAGACGGATTCTTGCCATCGGGGCCGGCATAGGTCGCTTCGAGATCGATGATGTCGCGCAGGAGGACCTTGCCCTCCATCAGCTCGTCGCGCCAGATGATGATCGCCTGGAAGGTGAGCGGGCTCTCGCAGAGCCCCGCGATCATAGCCTCGCGGCCGGCCTCGATGCGCTTGGCGATGGCGATTTCGCCCTCGCGCGAGAGCAGCTCGACCGAGCCCATCTCGCGCAGATACATGCGGACGGGATCGTCGGTGCGCTCGGTCGGCTCGAGATTGCGCTTGACCTCGACAGGCAAAGCCGAGCGCGACGCGTCGACGAGATCGCCGCCCTCGCTTTCCTCGTCGTCGCCTTCCTTGCCGGCGCGCGCCGCGGCGCGCTCCTCGCCGGAAGCTTCCGGGTCCTCGTTGTCGACGACGTTGATGCCCTGCTCGCTGAGCTGGCCGAGCACGTCCTCGATCTGCTCGGAGGTGAACTCCTCCGAAGGCAGGACCTCGTTCAGCTCGTCATAAGTCACGTAACCACGCTTCTTGGCGAGCTTGATCATCCGCCTTACGGCCTGGTCCGTAAGGTCGAGAAGGGGTCCGTCCGCGCTCGGAGGCGCTTCCGGCGACACCGGCTCGGACTTTTCCCGCTCGCTCGCTTTGGTGGCCATAAATCAGCGCTCCGCCTTCTGAAACGCCGCGACATCGCCTGAGCGATGCCTCGACGCGTGAAAGGGCGCCGCGGCCGAAGGAACGGCCGCGCACCCACCCAAATCATCCCTCACACAGATAGCGCCACTCATCGTTGATGAATCGTGCACCATCTGCCGCCATCACCGGATTTACCGACGAAATGCAACGCGCCGCGCCCGGTCAATCATCGGCGTTGGCCTGCGTGCCCTCGACATCGTCGAGCCGGGCCTTAACGTCCTTCATCCAGGCGAAATTGGCTTCTGTCGCTTCGTCAGCCAATGCGCGTTCGGCTGCCTTAAGCTCGCTATGTAGCGTGCGCGCCCGGCGATGCAAGACGAGAGCTTGATGAATCGAATCAAAAACCGATTCAGGATCAGCGGTTTGGAGAAGCTTCAACCGCTCGGCCGGGCCGGTGACGGCCAGGAGCGCGGCTTGCGCCTCGGCCACACGGGTCTGCTGGAGACGGCGCTGGAAGGCCTCGCGATCGAAATCGCCCTCGCCCGTCGCATCGAGCAGGGCCTGGCGGAAGCGCTCCGCCGCCGGCCCTTCCAGGGCGAGCTCGGCAATGTCGTCGACACAGCGCAGGACGAGGTCGGGATGGCTCGCCAAAGCGAGCAGGACGAAGGCCTCGCGCGGGTTCTCGCGATGCGCCCGCTGCAGCAGGGCCGAACGGGCGAGCTGCGGGCTGGCGCGCAGCGGCAGGTTCAACCGTGCGGCGGCAGCCCCAAAGCCGCTGCGGCCGGCGCCTCGTCCGCCGCCTGAAAATCCGGGGCGCCGCTCATTGCGCGGCGCAGGAGCGGCGGCGGCGAAGAGCTGACCAAGCCGCTCGTCGATTTCGAGCCGGTAATGGCGCCGCGTCGCCTCGTCGCGGATCTGGCCGAGCGGCTCCTTCAGCCGGCGCTCGAAGGCGGCGCGGCGCTCGGGCGTGTCGAGCTGGCTCGCCTCGAACTCGCGGGCCCACAGCATATCGACGAAGGGCTTGGCCGCGCCCAGCACCTCCGCGATCGCCTGCTTGCCGCCGGAGCGGGCGAGATCGTCGGGGTCCTGCCCTTCCGGCAGGAGGGCGAAGGCCAGCGACTTGCCCGGCTCCAGCATGGGCAGCGCGAGGTCGATCGCCCGGCTCGCCGCCTTGCGCCCGGCCTTGTCGCCGTCGAGGCAGATCACCGGCTCGTCGGCCATGCGCCAGAGCAGTCCGAGCTGGTCCTCGGTCAGGGCCGTGCCGAGCGGCGCCACGACCTGCGGGAAGCCCGAAAGCGTCATGGCGATGACGTCGACATAGCCTTCGACGACGATGACCTGGCCGGTGTCGTGCGCGGCTTTCCGGGCATTGTGGTGGTTGAACAGCAGCGCACCCTTGTGGAAGAGCGGCGTTTCCGGCGAATTCAGATACTTGGCCGAGACCTCGGCGCTCATCGCCCGGCCGCCGAAGGCGACGACCCGCCCGCGTGCATCATGGATCGGGAACATGATCCGGTCGCGGAACCGGTCATAGGGCACGGCGATCTCCTCGCCATGGACGAGCAGTCCCGCCTCGATCATCAGCTCCGCGCCGACGCCCTTGCCCGCGAGATGATCGCGCAGCGCGAAGCGGTCATGCGGGGCATAGCCGATACGGAAATGCTCGCGGGCCTTGCCCTCCAGCCCGCGCCCGGCGAGGTAACGCCGCGCGAGGCCGCCACGCTCGGTCTGCAATTCGGCCTCGAAGAACCGGGCCGCGAGCTCCACCACCTCGTGCAGGCCCTTGCGGCGCTCCTCCTGCGCCTGCGATTCGAACGAGGCCTTCGGCAGCGCCACCCCGGCCTCGGAGGCGAGCTTCTCGACGGCCTCGGGGAAGGTCAGGCCTTCCGTCTCCATCACGAATTTGAAGATGTCGCCGTTCTTGCCGGAGGAGAAATCGAAGAACGAGCCCTTCTGGTCGTTGACGAAGAAGGACGGCGTCTTCTCGGCATTGAAGGGCGAAAGCCCCTTCCATTCCCGCCCCGCCTTGGCAAGGCGCACGCGCTTGCCCACGACCGCCGAGACCGGCAGCCGCGCCTTGATCTCCTCAAGGACGGAGGGCGGGAACTTCATGGCTTCCTATGTGGCGATACGGACGATGAAAGCCAGCCCCGGAGCGAAACGCGAGGGGCTTATCGCCTATATCCACAGCCACTGCCCGAAGAAGACAGCAGCTCCCCGGATAGGGAGCTGCACGATGGCCGGCGCTGCCCCCCGGCAGGCACAGAGCCTGCGGGTACGGCTCAGCCGCCGAGCATGCCCTTCACCAGCGGCGAGACCTTGCCGAAATCCATCTGGCCGGCATAGGCGGCACGCAGCGCGCCGATCACCTTGCCCATGTCCTTGACGCCGGCGGCGCCGGTCTCGGCGATCGCCTTCTCGATCGCCGCCTTGACCTCGGCCTCGCCCATCTGCTGCGGCAGATAGGCGCTGATCACCGCGACCTCGGCGCGCTCGCCATCGGCCAGCTCGGGACGGCTATTGGCGTCGTAGATCGCGATCGATTCCTGGCGCTGCTTGATCATCTTCTGCAGCATGGCCAGGATCTCGTCCGGCGAGATCTCGCCCTTGCCGGCGCCGCGCGCCTCGATGTCCTTGTCCTTCAGCGCCGACTGGATCAGGCGGATCGCGGCGACCTTGCCCTTCTCGCCAGCCTTCATCGCGGTCTTCAGGTCGGCGGAGAATTGCTCGCGCAGGGTGGACATGACTCAGCTATCCTCGTCTTCGTTCATTGACGGGGCGCGAGCGGCTCTTTAAGGCTCACGCTCCAGACCGGCGGCACCAAACGGCGCCCTGCCTTCACGATGCCGCGCTTCCGAGCGGCCTGGACGAGACATAGACATGACCGTTGACGAAGGGAACCCCGCCGCGGCGGGCTGGAGCGAGCCGCGCGCGACTGCGGTTCTGGTACTGGCGGACGGGACCGTGCTCGAAGGCTTCGGCCTCGGCGCCATCGGCCGGGCGCCGGGCGAGGTCTGCTTCAACACCGCGATGACGGGCTATCAGGAAATCCTGACCGACCCGTCCTATGCCGGGCAGATCATCACCTTCACCTTTCCCCATATCGGCAATGTCGGCGTCAACGACGACGACACCGAGACGGTGAACGCCTCCTCCTCCTCGGGCGTGCGCGGCGTCGTCCTCCATGCCGCGATCACCGAGCCCTCGAACTGGCGCGCCGGCAAGCATCTCGACGCCTGGCTCAAGGCCCGCAACATCGTCGGCATCTGCGGCGTCGACACCCGCGCCCTGACCGCGCTGATCCGCGACAAGGGCATGCCCAATGCGATCATCGCTCATGATCCCAACGGCGCGTTCGATATCGACGCCCTGAAGCGCGAAGCCGCCGCCTTGCCCGACATGGCCGGTCTCGACCTCGTCCCGCTCGTCGCCGCGACCCAGCGCTATGACTGGGACGAGACGCCCTGGCAGTGGCCGCGCGGCTATGGCAAGCGCGAAAGCGCGGCTCATCGCGTCGTCGCCATCGACTACGGCATCAAGCGCAACATCCTGCGCCTGCTCGCCAAGGCCGGCTGCGAGGTCGAGGTCGTGCCCTCGACGGCGACAGCCCAGCAGATCCTCGATCTCGCCCCCGACGGCGTCTTCCTCTCGAACGGCCCGGGCGACCCGGCCGCGACCGGCGCATATGCTGCTCCGGTGATCCGCGACCTGCTGGAGCAGAAGATCCCGACCTTCGGCATCTGCCTCGGCCATCAGATGCTGGCGCTCGCCATCGGCGGCCAGACCCTGAAGATGAAGCAGGGCCATCACGGCGCCAATCACCCGGTGCAGGACAAGACCACCGGCAAGGTCGAGATCGTCTCGATGAACCATGGCTTCGCAGTCGATCCGGCCTCCCTCCCGAAGAACGCGACCGAAACCCATGTCTCGCTCTTCGACGGCTCCAATTGCGGCATCGCGCTGACAGACCGCCCGGCCTTCAGCGTCCAGTACCACCCGGAGGCTTCGTCCGGTCCCCAGGACAGTCACTACCTCTTCGCGCGTTTCGTCGACATGATGGCAACCGAGAAGGCGAAGAAGGTGATCTGAGGAGAGCGGCGGCCATGATCCACCAGCTGCGCATCTACGAGATCTTCGAGAGCAACAAGGCCGCTTTCCACGCCCGCTTTCGAGATCACGCGATGCGCATCATGGCCCGCCACGGCTTCCGCATCCTGTCGCTCTGGGAAACCAGGAGCGCGACCCGCACCGAGTTCGCCTATATCCTCGCCTGGCCCGATGCGCAGACCAAGGCGGAGCGCTGGGCGAGCTTCAAGGCCGATCCGGAATGGCTCGAGATCAAGCGCGTCAGCGCGATCGAGCATGGCGACCTCGTCGGCGCGATCGAGGACCGCATGCTGACGCCGACCGACTATTCGCCGCAGCTCTGAGTTGACAGGCCTGCGCCGGCGCGCTCTAAGCCCGCCATGGCCATCTCCTGCCTCCTCGCCCGGAACTATTACGCCCCGTCCTCATAAGGCGGTGGCATTCCCATGTCTCAACCGCCGCGCTGGCGGTTGAATTCAGGCAGTCACCCGGCATCGCGGCCTCCCTCAGGAAAACGCGATGCATACCCCCCGCAAGACCGTCACCTCGATCGGCATCATCGGCTTCGGCGCCTTCGGCCGGCTGATGGCGCACCATCTCCAGCCGCATTTCCGGCTGCGCGTCTTCGATCCCGATCAGCCCGCCCAATTCGACGACTCGGGAAAGGGCCTGGTTCCAGGCGACATCGCCGAGATCGGCGCCTGCGACCTCGTCATCCTCGCCGTCCCGGTCGGCGCAGTTCCCTCGGCACTGGCCGTTCTCGCGCCGCATCTGCGGGCCGGCGCGATCGTGCTCGATGTCGGCTCGGTCAAGATCGCTCCCGCCCTCGCAATGCAGGCCGGCCTGCCCGATCATGTCGAGATCGTCGGAACCCATCCCCTGTTCGGGCCGCAGAGCGCGCGCAAGGGCATCCGCGGCCTGAAGATCGCGATCTGCCCGATCCGCGGCCGCAGCGCCGGCAGGATCGCCGCCTTCCTGCGCCGGGTGCTCGGCCTCGACGTGATCATGACCACGCCCGACGCCCTTGACCGCGAGGTCGCGCTCGCCCAGGGGCTGACGCATCTGATCGCCAAGATCCTGGTGCAGATGGAGCCCTTGCCGCGCCGGATGACGACGGCGAGCTTCGACCTGCTGATGCAGGCGACCGAGATGGTCCGCTACGATGCGCCGAACGTCTTCCTCGCGATCGAACGCGGCAACCCGCATGCGCGCGCCGTCCGCGACCGCTTCTTCGCGCTCGCCGAGGAGATGCGGCTGCACCTCGACGACGCCCCCCGGCAGGCGCTCGAGGTCGCGAAGGACGAAGCGATGCAGCCAGCCTAGGATCGCTGCACCGCCGGGACCGACAGGGACGGGCCGCCGCCCATCGCCGGAGCGGCTGGAGGATCAGCCGCGCCGGGCCGCCTCGATCGCCGCGACGTCGATCTTGCGCATGCCCATCATCGCCTCGAAGGCGCGCCGCGCCTCCTCGCCGCCGGCCGCCAGCGCTTCGGTCAGCACGCGCGGCGTGATCTGCCAGGAGACGCCCCATTTGTCCTTGCACCAGCCGCAGGCGCTCTCCTGGCCGCCATTGCCGACGATGGCGTTCCAGTAGCGGTCGGTTTCGGCCTGATCATCGGTGGCGATCTGGAACGAAAAGGCTTCGCTGTGCTTGAAGGCCGGGCCGCCATTGAGGCCGAGACAGGGGATGCCGGCGACGGTGAACGCGACGGTGAGAACGTCCCCCTTTTTGCCCGAGGGATAGTCGCTGGGCGCGCGGTGGACGGCAGAGACAGCGCTGTCGGGAAAGGTCTCGGCATAGAAGCGGGCAGCGGCCTCGGCGTCCTTGTCGTACCAGACGCAGATCGTGTTCTTCGCCATGGCGTGTCCTTTCGCTGTGGTGCCAAGCTCCACGCTTTTAGCCGCGCCCATTGTCGTCCGGTGTCAGCTGGATCGCCGCGCGTCCGCCTGGGCGCAACAACGGCGACCTATCTCATTGTCATTGCATTAAAATTCTTCGGAAGATGCATTCCACGTTTCGGTCCGATGCTATCGACTCCTGCACGGCCTCCCTCGTCAGCTGGCGGCTTGTTCACCGTCGCGGAAAACGAGCAACCCACCTCCGAAGCGCCGGGACGCGACGGAACGTCACGGGAGAGGCGCTACGCGACAGTCCTCGCCTCCGGCTTCAGGAAGGTCGCGAGACGAGCGGCCGGCAATCCCGCCTGCTCTGCGATGCGCATAGCCAGCGCCATAGTCGCCGGCCGTGGCTGGCCGAGCGGGCGATCGAGCCAATAGGCAACCGGATTCAACGCGGTGCGCCGGTCGACGGCGACGATCCGGCCGGCATCGAGCTGCTCCTGGGCGAGCGGCGGGCGCGCCAGCGCGATGCCGAGGCCATGGGCGGCGGCATCGAGCACCAAGTTGTAGTCCTCGAAGCGGCGATCCTGTGGCCGCGGGCGATAATCGAGGCCCTGCGCGGCGAACCAGGCCTTCCAGCCGGCTGCATCCGAATCATGGATCAGGGGTTGCACCAGCAGGCGCTCCGCTGGGCCCTCGCCGAACGCGGCGGCCAATGCCGGCGAGGCTACCGGAAAGCACCATTCCTCGAAAAGCTGAACCGAGACGCGGCCTGGCGCCCCGCCGCGCCCGCAGCGCACGCCGAGATCGATCCCCTCCTCCTCGAAATCGACCTTGCGGTGCTCGGCCTGCAGCACGATCCGAAGGGCGGGGTCGCCGGCCTCCAGCCCGCTCAGCCGCGGCATCAGCCAGAGCGCGCAGACCGAGGGCGGCGCGCTGAGCCTGACCACCGCCGCGCCGCGCTGCTCGGTCCAGCGGTCCGACGTGTCGGCGAACAGCGAAAACGCCTCCTGCGTCCGTTGCAGCAACCTTTGCCCTTCAGGCGTCAGTACGACGCCGCGCGCCTGGCGCAGGAAGACGCGCAGGCCGAGCCAGTGCTCGAGCTTCGCCACCTGCCGGCTGACCGCGCCATGTGTCAGGTTCAGCGCCTCCGCCGCGCCGGAAAAGCTGCCGGAGCGCGCCGCCGCCTCGAAGGCGCGCAGCGTATCCAGCGGCGGCAGGTTCGAGCTGTGATCCATGTTCACAGCTCGTCATCGAATTACTCGTTTGTCAATCAGCTCGAGGAGGCGTCTATCGAGGCCTAAGCATCGGCGGTCTCGAAGGCGGTCGATGAGGGCGGAACCAGATCGCTTGGAGACCTCTCATGGCAGACGTCAGCTGCTCCACGACCCCGGCCCGGCACGGCACGGCGATCGATCCCCTGCTGCTCTTCACCATCCCCTTCACCGTGGTCGCCTGGGCTTCCTCCTTCCCGGCGATCCGGGCGGGGCTTTCCGGCTTCGGCCCGCTCGAAATGGCGGCGCTGCGCTTTGCCCTCGCCGGCGTGCCGGCCGCACTCTTCCTGGCCCTGACCCGCGCCACCCTGCCCGCCGGCACGGACATCTGGCGCCTTCTCACCGGCGGCATCGTCTTCATCGCGCTCTATGCGATCCTGCTCAATCTCGGCCAGCGCGTCGTGCCGGCGGGCGCCGCGAGCTTCATCATCAACACCAACCCGATCATGACCGCCGCGCTCGCCATGTTGATCCTGAACGAGCGCTTCAGCCTCGTCGCCTGGCTCGGCACCGCCCTCTCCTTCGCCGGCATCGGCGTGATCGCGCTCAGCAACGGGCTCGACCTGAACATCGGCGTCAGCGTCCTGCTGATCCTCGGCGCCGCCTTCTGCAATGCGATCTCGACCGTGGTGCAGAAGCCGCTCTTCGCCCGCCACAAGCCACTCTCGGTCGCCGCCTGGAACATGGCGATCGGCGGGCTGGCGCTCTCGCCCTTCCTGCCCGGCGCGCTGGAGCAGGTCCCGGCTGCGCCTGCCCAGGCGCTCTGGTCCGTGGTCTATCTCGCGGTCGTGCCGAGCCTGATCGCCTACGGCACCTGGGCGATCACGCTCTCGCGCCTGCCCGCCGCCCGCGCCTCTAACTTCCAGTATGGCGTGCCGCCGACCGCGATGCTGATCAGCTTCCTCTGGCTCGGCGAGGTGCCGACCGCGCTTGGCATCCTCGGCGGGGCGATGGCGCTGGCCGGCGTCGTGATCGTCAACCTCAGGCGCTGAGGCGAGGCAGAGCCCCCGGTCACTTGCCGCAGACGAATTGCCGGGCCTTGGCGAACCCCTCGATCGGAAAGCGCAGGCAGCGCGAGCCTGCCGCTTCGGCCGTCGGACAGAGATTGATCGTCGTGGCATTGCGAGGCGGCATCGGCAGCGCGACATACCAGGGCGCATAGCCATTGTCCGCGAAGGTCGAGACGGCCGAGAGGCCGTCATAGGACACGAATATCTTCTTGGTGTCCGAACCGCCTGACAGCTTCTCGACATTGAGCGTCGGATCGTCGTCGAAACGTCCCTCGATCGCGTTCTTGTTGCATTTTGTCAGCACGAAACTGCTGTTCCGACCCGCCTTGGCGCGCACATGCGCAACCCTGGGAGGCTTCTTCAGGCCGAGCTCCTCCTGGGTATCCTTGTCGACGCCGAGAACCCATTCGGCCGGTCTTTGCTGCGCGAAGCCGGTATCCGAAAGGAGCAGGATACTCGCGGCACCGAGCAGGCTTCCGGCGACCAGTCTCATCTTCATCACCGCACAGGATCTGTAAGCTGAAAGAGCGGCAGGCGTGGCCAGAATAGCCGATTTTCACGGCATTGATCAGGGACAGAGGCTGATATTCTGGCGTACCTCCGCGCTCGCCTCCCACCTGCGGCGAAAGATGCTGGAGGAAAGTTCGGCAGCTGCCTGCCGCAGGGCCGGAGGCAGGCCGAATTCGGGCCGGCGGCGATCGCGATACTCATGTGACGCAGGTTCATCTGCGCGGCACCTTGCGTCGGCAACGCACCCTGCACCGGGCACGGCCTCAGAAGCCGCGCTGCTCCAGTTCCTGCTCCGCCTCGGTGACGTAGTCGCGGATCACCGGAACGGCGCTCTTGTGCTGGCCGAGCAGGAGCTGGAAGACCATGTCGCCGCCGATATCGAAGGAGATCGAGCAGGCGGACAGGTAGAATTCCCACATCCGCGCGAAACGCTCGCCCAGCATCACGACGACCTCGTCGCGCTGCGCCATGAAGCGCTCGCGCCAGGCCTCCAGCGTCCAGTGGTAATGCCGGCGCCAGAACTCGCAGTCGGAATGCCACAAGCCCGTCTGCTCGACCGCGGCGAAGACCTCGGACAGCGCCGGAGCATAGCCGCCGGGGAAGATGTACTTGTCGAAGAACGGGCCGGTGAAGCCGGGCGGCCCGACCCGGCCGATGCAGTGCACGAGCGCGATCCCGTCCGGCGCCAGCAGATCACGGATCTTCTCGAAATATTCGAGATAATGCGCGACGCCGACATGCTCCATCATGCCGACCGAGACGATCCGGTCGAAACTGCCGGTGAGCTCGCGATAATCCTTGTTGATGAAGCTGACGGCATCGCCGACGCCGGCCGCCTCCGCTCGCTTCTGCGCCGCCGCCATCTGGTCCGGCGAAACATTGAGGCCGGTGACCTGCGCCCCACAGGCCTTGGCGAGATAGATCGCCAGCTCGCCCCAGCCCGAGCCGATATCGAGCACCCGCATGCCCGGCTCGATCCGGAGCTTGGCCGCGAGATGGCGCAGCTTCGCCTTCTGCGCCGCCTCGAGCCCGACCTCGGGGCTGTGCCAGTAGGCACAGGAATAGGTCATCGTCTCGTCGAGCCAGAGCCGATAGAAATCGGTCGGGATGTCGTAGTGGTGCTTGACCTTCTTGCCGGCGATGCCGAGCGGATTGTGCATCCGGAAGCGCCGGATCTTGAAGCGGACCTTGCGGATCACCTGCTGCAGCGGGTGCTTGCGCAGTTCCTTGCGCTGCAGCCAGAACAGCGAAAGCAGGTCGTGGATCGAGGAGCCGTCCTCGAAATTGACGCGCCCGTCCATATAGCCCTCGGCCAATGCGAGCTCGGGATTGAGGAAGATCTCGCGCTCGATCTTGTCGTCCGAGAAACGCACGGTGACGTCGGGGGCGATCTTGTTCTGGCCGGCGAAGCTGATCGGCCCCGGACCGGGACCGAAGACATGGCGCTTATTGTCGGGTGTGATGACGGTGAGGCGGCCCTGGCGGACGAAGCGCTTCAGAAGCTTAGGCAGCAGCAGCATGGTCCCCCCGGCGCATGAACGGCTCCGGAAAGGCTAGGGTCTCGCCGGCCGGAGCGCAAACCGTTTGGCCGCGCCTGCGGCCGTTTCGGTCGGGCGCATTACTTTTCCGCGCCGGCGAAACCCGAGTTGCCCCGGTTCCGCGCGCTTGCGAAACAGGTTAGGGCTAACCGGAAAGGCGCCTTTCCGCGCCGGTGCGAAACGGAAAAGGCCCGATGTCCTGGCGCGACTTCTGGAATGGCGAGCACGCGATCTACGTCTCGGAGCGCCACAAGGCCCTGCATTACCGGCGCATCGCTCAGGACATCGCCGCCGCCGTGCCGGACAAGGACGCTGCCGTGCTCGATGTCGGCTGCGGCGAAGCGCTCTCGGCCGATCTCGTCGCCGCCGCCTCAGGCAAGCTGATCCTGTGCGAGGCGGCCCCGACCGTACGCGATAAGCTGAAAGCCCGTTTCGGCACCCTCGCCAACCTCTCCGTCGTGTCGCCGGAAGAGGTCGAGGCGCTGCCGGACGGGTCGCTCGACCTCGTCGTCGCCAATTCGCTGATCCAGTATCTGAGCGATGTCGAGCTGAAGCGGGCGCTCGCCACCTGGCTCGCAAAGCTGAAGCCCGGCGGCGAACTCATCCTTGCCGATGTGATTCCACCGGATCTTTCACCTTTGACGGATGCGAGCGAACTGCTCGGCTTCGCCTGGCGCGGCGGCTTCTTCATCGCTGCGCTCGGCGGCCTCGTCCGCACGCTCTTCTCGGACTATCGCAAGCTGCGCGCCCAGTGTGGCCTGTCGACCTACAGCGCCGTCGGCCTCACCGCCTTGGTCAAAGCGGCCGGCTTCGAAGGCGTCACACGCCGCAGCAATTTCGGCCATAATCCGCACCGCATGGCCTTTTCCGCGCGCCGGCCGCTCACGGTCCCGGACCTTGTCCTGGATGAAGGCGCCAATAGCTGATCACGCCCCTTCGCGATCGGCGAAGGAGAAGAATTTGTGCCCGGCGAAGGTGAAGATCATCACGACCAGCGTCGTCACCACCTGCATCGGCAGATAGGGCAGACCGGCGACCTTGACGAAGAGGTGCATCAGCACGCCGGTGAGCAGGAAGCCGCCGAAGGCGATCAGGCCGAAGCGCCAGCTCGCCTCGCCATGGGTCCGCGTCGCCTCGAAGGTCAGCCAGCGGTTCAGCGCGTAAGAGACGAAGCCACCGAGTACGAAACCGGCAAGCGACGCCAATACGGGATCGGCTCCGCCGAGCTCGACCAGACCGATCAGCGAGCCGTAATGCGCAACCGCCGCCATCACGCCCGAAAAGGCATAGGCGATGACCTGGCGCGTATGGCGAGGAAGACGGTTCAGCATCCGGGATGCCTATACCCCGGATGCTGAACGGAAGCCTACGGCCAATCACCCCGCATCGCTGCCGGCGAGATTGGCCGGCTTGCCCTCGACCGGCAGGTCGAGCCCCTGCTTCAGCGAATCCAGGCTGTATTCGCGGATCCGGCCGTTCAGGGGATCGCTGACGAAGGCATTG
This sequence comes from Allobosea sp., assembly GCF_017308075.1. Classification (GTDB taxonomy): domain Bacteria; phylum Pseudomonadota; class Alphaproteobacteria; order Rhizobiales; family Beijerinckiaceae; genus Allobosea. Next base: position 19,199 of record NZ_JAFKFX010000052.1, on the reverse strand, counting down.
CCGCCGATCACCGCCAGCGACGGTGTCGGCGTCCGCGCGCCATACTGGCAGTCGAAGGCCGGCACTGCCTCGAAGCTGGCGAGTTCCTTCCAGGCGGGCGCGATCTCGTAGATGCGCAGCTTGCCGTCCGGCGTCAGATTGGCGAGGCGCCTGCCATTGCCGGACAACTCGAACTGGCAGGCCGGCTGACCGCCCGGCACAGGCAGGACATCGCTCGCCGACAGCGACTGCGCGGCAGGATCGACCCGCAGCAGCGCGTCATAGGGCGCAGCCTTGCCGTAATTGGCGACCATGAACTTCGCGCCGGCCCGGGCCTTGATCGCGCTGATCCGGCGATCGTCGGGATAGGCGAGCTTGCGCGCGCTGAAGCGGCCCTTGTCCTGCGACAACACCAACATGCCGCCGCCCTCGCCCTCGGCGCAGCCGAAGACATGGCGCCCGCCGGCCGCGGCATGGCCGTGATAGAGCTTGCAGGAGGCGTCGGCCTTCGCGGGATCGTTGAAGGAGGCGAGCCGGCGCCAGGTGCCCTTATCCTGCTGCTGGATTTCGAAACCGTCCGGCCGCGAGGAGGCCTTGCGGTCGTCGCCCCTGACATAGGCGGGGTTCGGCACCGAAGTCAGCCAGCGCTGCGCGCCGAGCGGCACGACGATGCCGTGCTGCGGGCCGGGACTCGGCCATTCCGTCACGGCGGGCCCGGCCTTGCCGAGATCGTCGATCGCGACCAGCAAGGCCTTGGCGCTGCTCTTGCCCTCCCAGGGGCGGATGCCGTCGAAGAAGACCGCGAGCTGGCCATGACCGGAAATCACATGGGCAGGCCGCTCGCCTGTGAGCACGAGATCGGTCAGCCGCACCGGCCCCTTCTCGACATCGACATGGTCGCCATGGGTCTCGTAGCTCAGCCCGCTGTCGAGGATGCGGACCGTGCCGGCCTCGTCGCCGGTCTTGATCGCGACGAAGCGCCCGCCCTCGATGCCGGCAAAGCCCGGATTGGCCTTCGGCACCGCGAAACTATGGGTGACCTCGCCGCTGTCGAGATCGAGCACGCGGACCACCGGCTTCTCATGGTCGGCGAAGACCAGGCGGCCGCGCAGCACCGCATGGTCATGGGCGAAGGTGGATTGGCTCGCGCAGGCGGCCGACAGAAGCAGGGCCGCTCTCAGGGCGGGTAGACGCATCGAAATATCTCCAGGGGAAAGGGCCGCACGCCGCGGCCGGAAACGGGGAAGTCGGATGTCAGGCGGCTTCGGCCCGGCGCCAGGCCGGGAGCGGGTCGGGCAAATCGCGATAGCGCTCGGGTTTGAAGGCGATGGTCGGCACCTCGCCGATCAGGCAGACATCCAGCGCGGCGCGGATCGCCCGCTCGTCCAGCCCCGTGCCGATGAAGACCAGCTCCTGCCGCCGGTCGCCCCAGACCGAATGCCAGTGCCGATTGAGGATCGCCTTCCACTCTGGATGGTCGGGCCAACGCGAACGCGGGACCGCAGCCCACCAGAAACCCATCGCCTCGGTCCGGCAGATCGCGCCGGCGAGCGACATCTCGCCGACCCATTCAGGCCGCGTCGCCAGCCAGAAATGGCCCTTGGCGCGGATCAGCCCCGGCCAGCTCCGAGCGAGGAAGGCATTGAATTTTTCGGGGTGGAAGGGCCGGCGCGCCCGATAGACGAAGGAGGAAATGCCGTATTCCTCGGTCTCCGGCACATGGTCCTTGAAGCCGTAGAGCTCCTTGTGCCAGAGCGGGTGCTCCTGCGCCTTGTCGTGATCGAACAGCCCGGTGTCGAGGACAGCATCGAGCGGCACCCGGCCGAAATCGGCCTCGACCAGCCTTGCATCGGGATTGAGTGCCCGCACCACCAGCCGCGCCTGCTCGAGCAGCTCCGGTCCGGCATCGGCCGCTTTGTTGAGCACGACGACATCGGCGAACTCGATCTGCTCGACCAGGAGATCGACCAGAGTCCGCTCGTCGCCTTCCCCCGCCGTCTCGCCGCGCTCGCGCAGGAAGTCGCGCGAGCCGTAGTCTTTCAGCAGGTTCACCGCGTCGACCACGGTCACCATCGTGTCGAGCCGGGCGAGATCGGAAAGCGAGAAGCCGTCCTCGTCGCGGAATTCGAAGGTCGCGGCGATCGGCAAGGGCTCGGCGATGCCGGTCCCCTCGATCAGGAGATAGTCGAAGCGCCCATCGCGGGCGAGCCGGCCGACCTCGGCGAGGAGATCGTCGCGCAAGGTGCAGCAGATGCAGCCATTGCTCATCTCGACCAGTTTCTCGTCGGTGCGCGAGAGATCGCCGCCGCCAGCACGCACGAGGTCGGCGTCGATGTTCACCTCGCTCATGTCGTTGACGATGACCGCGACCCGGCGGCCCTCGCGGTTGTTGAGGACGTGGTTGAGCAGCGTCGTCTTTCCGGCGCCGAGAAAGCCGGAGAGCACGGTGACCGGAAGGCGGGTATCCATCTCGGAACTCATATTTTGTTACGTTGTAACATTTCATATCGAGAGTGATCGGGAGACGCAAGGCGGTCTGCGACGGTCTCCAAACTCAGGCCTCATCCTGAAGGGCCGCGCAGCGGCGTCTCGAAGGATGCTCCTGCTATCGCCAGAGCCTCCTGAGGCATCCTTCGAGACGCACTCCTGCGGAGCGCTGATGAGGATGGGGGCTTGGGAAATTGTCTCGCCTCGCTAAGCTAACCTCTTCATGCCGATGAAGGAGCCAGCACCATGATCGAGATCGACCTCCTGGTGCGCGCCGAATTCCTGTACCCGGTCAGCCCCGGAATGCCGGTGATCCCGGATGGCGAGGTCGCGATCTCAGGCGGGCGCATCCTCCATGCCGGCCCGCGTCAGCCGGAGGGACATTGGGCACCCGCCCGCACGCTGGACGGCGCCGGGCGGGCGGTCCTGCCCGGCTTCGTCAACTGCCATTCGCACGCCGCTTCGCTGGTCTTCCGCAGCCAGACCGACGACCACGCCGCCAAGGCGGCGCTGCTCGAAGTCGCGTTCCGGATGGAGAAGGACATCACGGATGACGAATGGGCGTTGTTGGCGGAGGCCGGCTGCGCCGACATGCTCCAGTCCGGCATCACCACCATCAACGACATCTGGTACGCGCCGCACCGGCTCGCCGGGACGGTAGAAGCCTGCGGCCTGCGTGCCCAGATCGCCCACAAGGTCTTCGATGTCCGCCTGCACGAACTCTGGCGCGGCGACTACACGCATCATCCTGATATCGGCGAGGAGCGCCTGCGCGACGGTGTCGCCTTCGCCGAACGCTGGCACGGCGCCGCCAATGGCCGCATCACCGCGCGCATCGGGACGCACGCCACCGACACCTGTTCGCCCGAACTGCTCAAGACGGCCCGCGCCGAGGCGAACCGGCTCGGCATCGGCATGCATATCCATGCCGCCCAGAGCGCCGGCGAGGCCGAGCAGATCAAGGCGACCCATGGCTGCGGCCCCGTCGAATTCCTCAGGGATGTCGGCATGCTCGGCCCGGATGTCGTGCTCGCCCATCTCGTCTTCGCTAAGGATGGCGATCTCGACGCCGTCCAGGAGAGCGGCGCAGCCTATGCGCATTGCCCGACGATCTATCCGCGCCGCGGCCGCTATCCGCCGCTGGAAGACATCATGGCGCGCGGCATCCCCACCGGCTTCGCCACGGACTGGATGCTGAACGACCCGTTCGAGGGCATGCGCAACGCCCTCAACGCCATGCGGCTGCGCCTCGGCAGCCCGACCGCCCTCACCTGCGCGCAGGCACTGGAGCTGCACACGATCGGCGCCGCCCGCGTCATGGGGCAGGCGGGCGAGATCGGCTCGCTGGAAGCCGGCAAGAAGGCCGATCTGATCATGGTCGACATCGACCGCCCGCATCTCCAGCCTTATTACGGCGACTACGCCGCGCTGGTCTATTACGCGAGGGCAAGCGACGTGGTGACCAGCATCGTCGACGGGGCGATCGTCATGGAGGATGGCCGTCCGACCCGCCTCGACCGCGAACGGACGATGGCACGCATCAAGGAGAAGGTCCCGGGCTGGCGCGGCAGGCTCGCGGCACTGGGCAGCCGGGCGGTGTTCGGTCCGGGCTGCCCCTGTTGCGCTTAGGAGAGCTGTCCTGCGTCCTATGCCCTGACCTCGAACACCATGTTGAACGGCGTCTCGGTGGCGCGGCGGAAACGCGAGAAACCGGCATCGAGCGCGACCTTGCGCAAGCGCATCTCGCCGGCCTGGGCGCCGAGCCCGAGCCCGACCTCCTGCGACAGCGAGGCCGGGGTGCAGATCATCGTCGACGCCCCGTAGAAGATCCGGCCGACCGGGTTGAGATTGTCCTTGAGCTGGTCATGGGCGAAAGGCTCGACGATCATCCAGGTCCCGTCATCGGCGAGCGTCTCCCTGACATGGCGGCCGGCACCGACGGGGTCGCCCATGTCGTGCAGGCAATCGAACATCGCGACGAGATCGTATTTCTTCGCCGGGAAATCCTTGGCCGAGGCCTGTTCGAAGACGATCCGGTCTCCGACGCCGGCCTTGTCGGCCGCCTCGCGCGCCTTCTCGATCGAAGGCCCGTGATAGTCGAAGGCGAAGAAGCGCGATTTCGGATAGGCCTGCGCCATCAGGATGGTCGAGGCGCCGTGGCCGCAGCCGACATCGGCGACGACCGCGCCCTTCTCCAGCTTCGCCTCGACACCGTCGAGCGCCGGGATCCAGCTCGTCTTCAGATTGGCGTTGTAGCCCGGCCGGAAGAAGCGCTCGGTGCCGCGGAACAGGCATTTGCTGTGCTCGTGCCAGCCCAGGCCCTGACCGGTCCGGAAGGCCTGCTCGACCTTGGGCTCGTCGACCCACATGGATTGAACGACCTCGAACGCCCCGGCGAAGAAGGCCGGGCTGCTCTCCTCGGCGAAGGCCATCGCCTGCTCCGGCGACAGGCTGAAGCGATCCGTCTTCTCGTCATATTGCACGTATTCCGCCGCCGCCTGGGCCGAGAGCCATTCACGGACATAGCGTTCCTTGACGCCGGTACGGCTGGCAAGGTCGGCAGCGGTGACCGGCTTGCCGTCGCCCATCGCCTTGTAGAGGCCGAGTTGGTCTCCCAGCACGATCAGGGAGCCGGTGACGCAGGCGCCGACGTCCCCGACGAGGCGTCCCACCAGGGCATCGAGCTTTTGCGGATCTGGTTGACGCATGACCAAGCTCCTCTGGTTGGGGCGTGGCCGGAACTCTCGCGAACCGGCTCGACGCCATCGCGGAAGCGGCGATGCTATACCCGCGCCGCCCACCCGGAAAGCGCCAAGACGGGCGATGGCGGCGCCGCTGGCCGACGCCGCATCATCAGGCGCGGCGCGGCGGCGGGTCGTCCCGCCGGACCACCCGCAGCACGAGATAGCCCGCCAGGCCCGATAGCAGCGAGCCAGCGAGGATGCCGTACTTCACCCGCGCCTGCATGGCGGGGTCCTCGAAGGCGAGCAGGCCGATGAACAGGCTCATGGTGAAGCCGATGCCGCAGAGCAGCGCGACGCCGAACATCTGGCCCCAGCTCGCATTGGCCGGCAGATCGGCCCAGCCCTTGCGCTCCATCAGCAAGACGGCGCCCATCACCCCGATCAGCTTGCCGAAGAACAGGCCGGCCGCGACGCCGACGGCCAGCATGTCGCCGAGCACGGCGGGCGAAAGCCCGGCGAACGAGACGCCGGCATTGGCGAAACCGAAGATCGGCACGATCAGGAAGGCGACCGGCAGGTGGAGATGGTGCTCCAGGCGGTGCAGCGGCGAATACGCCGGATCGGATTCGGGCTTGGCGGGCGTCACCCGGATCGGGATGGTCAGGGCCAGGAGCACGCCGGCGACGGTTGCATGAACGCCCGAGATCAGGGTGAACACCCATAGCACCAGCCCGAGGGCGAGATAGGCCGGCAGTTTCCGATAGCCGAGGCGATTCAGCCCCAGGAGAAGCCCGAACACGACGACCCCGCCGAGCAGGGCATAGAGGTTGAGCTCGGCCGTGTAGAACAGCGCGATGATCACGACCGCCCCGAGATCGTCGATGATCGCGAGCGCAGCGAGGAAGACCTTGAGCGAGCCCGGCACCCGGGAGCCGAGCAGCGAGAGCACCCCGAGCGCGAAGGCGATGTCGGTCGCCGCCGGAATCGCCCAGCCGCGAAGCGCAGCCGGATCCGCCCGGTTGAAGGCGATGAAGATCAGGCCGGGAACGATCATGCCGCCGAGCGCCGCCGCTCCGGGCAGGATCCTGCGGCTCCAGCTCGAAAGCTGCCCGTCGAGCATCTCGCGCTTGATCTCGAGCCCGACGAACAGGAAGAACAGCGCCATCAGCGCGTCGTTGATCCAGTGCAGCAGGCTGAGCGGTCCGACATAGACATTCAGCGCCGCGAAATAGGTCGGAGCCAGCGGCGAATTGGCGATGAGGATGGCCAGCAGCGCGGCCGCCATCAGGACGAGACCGCCGGCCGACTCGCTCTCGACGAATTTGCGCAGCGTCGTGACGGGCTTGCGCGCGTTGGGGGCGTGAAGCGAACCGCTCATCGGCGCAGCCCCTTCTGCGAGGCGATTGCGGAACAGCAGACAAAAGCGCGGCGCGCACGCAGGAGGCGCGCCCGGGTGGCCGGGATCATCGATGCAGGTCTCCTCGCACTGGCGGCCCGACCAGCGCAAAAAACCTGCCCGCCGCACCAGCGCGGCGGAGCACCCGGGCCCTCTATCGCATCGATGGCGGAGGGCCGCAACCTGGACACCACCCCGGCACGCCTCGCCCCGGCCAGGCGCATTCCACCGGCCGGCGGAGGAAAGATCGCCGCGCGCGCATGCCACCTGCCCGCGCTTTCTGCTTCCCCCAGCCGCCGCTCCCGTCTATAGCGAGCGCCTAGCATTCATTCAGGCGCCTGCTGCCCCCCGTTCGCACGATCGGACGAGGGTCGCGCACGCCCGCAAGTACGGTCGAGACCCATGCCGAAGCGCACAGACATCAAGACGATCCTGATCATCGGCGCCGGCCCCATCATCATCGGCCAGGCCTGCGAATTCGACTATTCCGGCACCCAGGCCTGCAAGACGCTGAAGGCCGAGGGCTACCGCATCGTGCTGGTCAACTCGAACCCGGCGACGATCATGACCGATCCGGAGCTGGCCGATTCGACCTATGTCGAGCCGATCACGCCCGTGATCGTCGCCAAGATCATCGAAAAGGAACGCAACGTCCTGCCGGGCGGCTTCGCCCTGCTGCCGACCATGGGCGGCCAGACCGCGCTGAACTGCGCGCTCTCGCTCGAGAAGATGGGCGTGCTCGAGAAATTCGACGTCGAGATGATCGGCGCCACCGCCGACGCCATCGACAAGGCCGAGGATCGCGAGCGCTTCCGCGAGGCGATGACCAAGATCGGCCTCTCGACGCCGCGTTCGCACCACGTCAAATCGCTCGGCGCCGCCCTCGAGGCGCTGGAGGATATCGGCCTTCCCACCATCATCCGCCCCTCCTTCACCATGGGCGGCACCGGCGGCGGCATCGCCTACAACAAGAGCGAGTTCATCGACATCGTCGAGCGCGGCATGGACGCCTCGCCGACCAGCGAAGTGCTGATCGAGGAAAGCGTCCTCGGCTGGAAGGAATACGAGATGGAGGTCGTCCGCGATAAGGCGGACAACTGCATCATCGTCTGCTCGATCGAGAACTTCGACCCGATGGGCGTCCACACCGGCGATTCGATCACGGTCGCCCCAGCGCTGACGCTGACCGACAAGGAATACCAGATCATGCGCGACGCCTCGCTGGCGGTGCTGCGCGAGATCGGCGTCGAGACCGGCGGGTCGAACGTGCAATTCGCAGTCGATCCGGAGACCGGCCGGATGATCGTCATCGAGATGAATCCGCGCGTCTCGCGCTCTTCCGCCCTGGCGTCCAAGGCCACCGGCTTCCCGATCGCCAAGGTCGCGGCGCGCCTCGCCGTCGGCTACACGCTCGACGAGATCGAGAACGACATCACCGGTGGCGCGACGCCCGCCTCCTTCGAGCCGACGATCGACTATGTCGTCACCAAGATCCCGCGCTTCGCCTTCGAGAAGTTCCCGGGCTCCGAACCGACCCTGACCACCGCGATGAAGTCGGTCGGCGAAGCCATGGCGATCGGCCGCACCTTCCAGGAATCGCTGCAGAAGGCGCTGCGCTCGCTCGAGACCGGCCTCGACGGGCTCGACGAGATCGAGGTCGAGGGCCTCGGCCAGGGCGACGACCGCAACGCCGTCAAGGCGGCACTCTCGACGCCGACCCCCGACCGCATCCTGCATGTCGCCCAGGCCATGCGCCTCGGCTTCACCGACGAGCAGATCCACGAGAGCTGCAAGATCGATCCCTGGTTCCTCGAGCAGATGCGCGGCATCGTCGACACCGAGGAGAAGATCCGCGCCCACGGCCTGCCGCAGACGCCGATCGCGCTGCGCCAGGTCAAGGCGATGGGCTTCTCCGACAAGCGCCTCGCGGCCGTCTCCGGCAAGACCGAGGCCGAGGTCAAGGCGCTGCGCCGCTCGCTCGACGTGCGCCCGGTGTTCAAGCGCATCGACACCTGCGCCGCCGAGTTCGCCTCGCCGACCGCCTATATGTACTCGACCTATGCCATGCCCTTCGCCGGCGCGCCGGCCGACGAGGCACAGCCCTCCGACGCCAAGAAGGTCGTCATCCTCGGCGGCGGCCCCAACCGCATCGGCCAGGGCATCGAGTTCGACTATTGCTGCTGCCATGCCTGCTATGCGCTGCGCGACGCCGGCTACGAGACCATCATGGTCAACTGCAATCCCGAGACGGTCTCGACCGATTACGACACGTCGGACCGGCTCTATTTCGAGCCGCTGACCGCCGAGGACGTGCTCGAGATCCTCGAGACCGAGAAGCAGAAGGGCACGCTGCACGGCGTCATCGTCCAGTTCGGCGGCCAGACCCCGCTGAAGCTCGCCCATGCGCTCGAGCAGGCCGGCATCCCGATCCTCGGCACCACGCCGGACGCGATCGATCTCGCCGAGGACCGCGACCGCTTCAAGCGCCTGCTCGACAAGCTCCAGCTCAAGCAGCCGAAGAACGGCATCGCCTATTCGGTCGAGCAGGCCCGCCTGATCGCCGCCGAGCTCGGCCTGCCCTTCGTGGTCCGGCCCTCCTATGTGCTCGGCGGACGCGCCATGGAGATCATCCGCGACGAGACCCAGTTCGAGAACTACCTGCTCGGCACCCTGCCCTCGCTGATCCCCTCCGAGGTCAAGGCCAAGTACCCGAACGACAAGACCGGGCAGATCAACACCGTTCTCGGCAAGAACCCGCTGCTCTTCGACCGTTATCTCTCCGACGCCATCGAGGTCGACGTCGACTGCCTCTCGGACGGCAAGGACGCCTTCATCGCCGGGATCATGGAGCATATCGAGGAGGCCGGCATCCATTCCGGCGACTCCGCCTGCTCGCTGCCGCCGCGCTCGCTCAGCCCCGAGATGATCGCCGAGCTGGAGCGCCAGACCCGCGCCATGGCCCTGGCGCTCGATGTCGGCGGCCTGATGAACGTCCAGTACGCCATCCAGAACGACGTCATCTACGTGCTCGAGGTCAATCCGCGGGCCTCGCGCACCGTGCCCTTCGTCGCCAAGGTCATCGGCAAGCCGATAGCCAAGATCGCGGCGCGGCTGATGGCCGGCGAGAGCCTCGCCAGCTTCGGCCTGAAGCAGGAGAAGCTCGGCCATGTCGGCGTGAAGGAAGCGGTCTTCCCCTTCGCCCGCTTCCCCGGCGTCGACGTCTTGCTCGGGCCGGAGATGCGTTCGACCGGCGAGGTCATCGGCCTCGACCGCTCCTTCGACGTCGCCTTCGCCAAGAGCCAGCTCGGCGCCGGCTCGAAGGTCCCGGTCAAGGGCACCGTCTTCGTCTCGCTCCGCGACCAGGACAAGCTGCGGATCCTGCCTTCGATCCGGATGCTCGCCGATCTCGGCTTCCAGATCGTCGCGACCGGCGGCACCCAGCGCCTGCTCCAGGACAACGGCATCCGCGCCAGCAAGATCAACAAGGTTCTGGAAGGCCGCCCGCACATCGTCGACGCGATCAAGAACGGCGGTGTCCAGCTCGTCTTCAACACGACCGAGGGTCCGCAGGCCCTCGCGGATTCGCGCCCGCTGCGCCGCGCCGCCCTCTTGCACAAGGTGCCCTATTATACCACCTTGGCCGGAGCGATCGCTGCGGCGGAGGGCATCAAGGCCTATTGCAGCGGCGATCTCGAGGTGAGGTCGCTACAATCCTATTTCGACGGCGCCGCCTGATTCGGGACGGCGCACCGAAATAGTTTTTCTGACGATCGAAAGCGACGGCGCTGGCGCGGACTTGTCCGGCCGGCGCCGCATCGCGTTTCGGAACTGGGACGGGACGATGGACAAGGTTCCTATGACGGCGGGCGGCTTCGCCGCTCTCGAGGTCGAGCTGAAGCACAGGCAGCAGGTCGAGCGCCAACGGATCATCCAGGCGATCTCCGAGGCACGGGCCCTCGGCGATCTCTCGGAGAACGCCGAGTATCATGCCGCCAAGGAGGCCCAGTCGCTCAACGAAGGCCGGATCATGGAGCTGGAATCGCTGATCGGCCGCGCCGACATCATCGATATCTCGAAGCTCGGCGGCGACACGATCAAGTTCGGCGCGACCGTCAAGCTGATCGACGACGATACCGAGGAAGAGAAGCTCTACCAGATCGTCGGCGAGCCGGAATCCGACGTGAAGTCGGGCAAGGTCTCGATCGGCTCGCCGATCGCGCGCGCGCTCATCGGCAAGAAGGTCGGCGACTCCGTCCAGGTCAATACGCCCGGCGGCGGCAAGTCCTATGAGGTCGTCGACGTCGCCTTCCGCTGAAAGGCTCCTTGGCCCGCCCGGCGGCAGCTCCTAGATTGAGGAGGATGCCTGCTGCCGGAGAAGTCGCCATGATCAGCCGCCGCGCTTTTCTCACCGGGTCCGCCGCGCTTGCCGCAGGCGGGCTCGCTTCGTTTCAGGCCCTGGCTCAGGGCCTCCCGGTCGGTGCCATCCGCGTCGATGCAAGCCGCCTCGGCCCGCAGGGCTGGGGCGAGAATGCCGGCCGGATCGCGCGGGCCCTGGAGCGGGAACTGGCCGGCCAGCTCAGCGGCCAGCGCCAGCGCGGCGGCCCGACACTTTACGTCACCGTGCACGGAATCTGGCTCGCCAGCTTCGCCGGTGGCGGCAGCCCCGGCGATTCCGACAGCAACGACAATATGGACAGCTATATTGAGCTGATCGATCGCGGCCGCGTGCTCGCCAGCTATCCGATCCGCTCGACCCTGCTCTCCAGCTCCGGCGGCGCCTGGTACCGGCCCGATATCGACCAGCGGCGCGTCGCGGCCCTGCTCGAGAACAACGCGCTCTGGATCAGGCGCTATCTCGGTGGCTGAAGCCGCGATGCCGACCCGCCGCCTGCTCGCCCTGGGCGCAGCCGCCGCCTTGCTGGCCGGCTGCCAGACCACGTCGCGCCACGGTCAGGACATCGCGATCGGCGCGATTCGCGTCGACACCGGCCCGCTCGCAGCCAAGGGCCAGAGCACCACCGCCGTGATGATCAAGCCGATGCTGGAGCGCGAGCTCGCCGGCCTGCGAAGCGCCCATGGCGCGACCCTGCTGGTCACCGTCACCGGGCTCTACCTGACGAGCTATGCCGGCGGACAGGCCGTCACCCTCGGCAATGACAGCCTCGAAAGCGAAGCCCGGCTGATCGGGGCCGACGGGCGCGAGCTCGCCCGCTACCCGATCCTCGCCATCATGGCCCCGAGCTCCGGGGGCGCCTGGTACCGGCCGGACGTCGACCGGCGCCGGATCGCGGCCCTGGCCTCCAGCAACGCAGAATGGATCAGGCGCTATCTCGGTGGGTGAGACGATGCTGCCGACCCGCCGCCTGCTCGTCCTGGGCGCAGCCGCGGCCTTGCTGACCGGCTGCCAGACCACGCCGCCGCTCGACCCCGGCACCGTGATCGGCACCATTCGCGTCGACGTCTCGCGCCTGGTCGAGCTCGGCGTCGGCCCGCGCGCCGAGGTCGTCAGGACCCGGCTCGAGCAAGAGCTGGCACGCGCTTTCGCCGGGATGCGTCAGCCTGGCGGCGCGACGCTCACGGTCGCCGTGCGCGGTTTGACCATGCCGACCTATGTGGGCGGCGACATCGATGACGGCGCGACCTCGGACTATCTGGAAAGTCTGGTCACGGTCACCGGCCGCAAAGGCGAGGTGCTGGCGACCTATCCGGTCCTGTCGATGAACGGGGCCGGCGATTCCGGTTTCTGGTTCTCACCCGGTATCGACGAGCGCCGCGTCGAGCGCCTCATCGTCAACCACGCCGCCTGGATCAAGAAGCTGACGCTCGGCTGAGACCTCAGTCCAGAGGCGCGATCGGCTCGTCCTTGACCCGGTCGAGCGCCAGCGCGGTGCGGACATTGCGGACATTGGGCAGCGCCGTCAGGTCGCTGACGAAGTCCTGGAAGGCTTTCAGGTCCGTCGCGACGCATTTCAGCACGAAATCGATGTCACCCGAGAGCGTCCAGCATTCGCGCACCGCCGGCCAATCGCGGATCCGGCTCTGGAAGGCGGCGAGATCGGCCTCGGCCTGGCTGGCGAGGTGAACGAAGGCGAAGCAGACGACCTCGATGCCGAGCTTGCGCTCGTCGAGCTGCGCCCGATAGCCGGTGATCACCCCGGCCTCCTCAAGCGCCCTGACCCGCCTGAGGCAGGGCGGCGGCGAAATGCCAACGCGGCTGGCGAGTTCGACATTCGTCATCCGCCCATCACGCTGCAATTCGGCCAGGATGCGAAGATCGATCTCGTCGAGCTTGGAACGCACAGATCCTCCGGGGAAAAAGGTCGCGCTGGTGTAGACGCAGTGTCCACGCGATACAAGGCGATGGCCATCATCGGGATGGCCACATTCGAGCCTTGTCCCGGGGAGCAGCCAGAAGCTGCCCGGGACAACGGCGGGCGTCGGGGATATCATTCTTGGGCGAGCATCGGCCTTCCGAACCAAATCCCACTCTCTGGGTGCTCACCGACGGCAAGGCCGGCGACGAGGTCCAATGCCTCGGTGTCGCCGAGCGCCTCGGCCTCGTCCCCGAAATCCGCCGCGTCCGCCCGGGCCGGCCCTGGGCCTGGCTGATGCCGCGCGGGCCGATCGATCCGCGGGAGGCGCCGGACCGCGCGGACAGCCCGCTGCGCCCACCCTTTCCCGATATCGCCATCGCCTCGGGCCGGCGCGCCGTCGCCTATCTGCGCGCGCTGAAGAAAGCCTCGAACGGGCGCAGCTTCACCGTCTTCCTCAAGGACCCCCGTACCGGCGCCGGCGCCGCCGACCTGATCTGGGTGCCGCAGCACGACCGTCTGCGCGGGGACAATGTCCTGGTGACGATCACCTCGCCGCACCGCCTCGCCCCAGCCGCACTCGCCGCCGCGCGCGCAGCGCCGCCGCCGGCGCTCGCCGCCCTGCCCTCGCCGCGCGCCGCCGTCCTGGTCGGCGGCGATAGCCGCCATCACCGCTTCCGGCCGCAGGACGTCGAGGCCTTCGCCGCCCGGCTCGAGGCGCTCGCCGCCTCCGGCGTTGCCCTGATGGGTTCGCGCTCGCGCCGCACGCCGCCGGCGCTCGAGGCGGCGGTCGCTGCTGTTTTCAGGCGCCATGGCGGCTGGTGGTGGGACGGCACGGGCGCCAACCCCTATGTCCCGCTGCTGGCGCTGGCGGATGCGATCGTCGTCACCGCCGACTCGACCAACATGATCGGCGAGGCGGCAGCCACCGGTGTCCCCATTCTGGTCTTCGAGCCGCATGGCGGCCATGCCCGGCTGGCGAAGTTCCTCGAGGCGCTGAAGGCCTATGGCGCTGTGCATCACTTCGAGGGCCGGCTTGAAGGCGGGCGCTACGAGCCGCTAGACTCGACGGAAGCGATCGCGCGGGCCGTCGACGAGGCCTGGCGCTGCCACAGGGCGGTGACAGGCTTGGACTGACGCGCCCCGATGCCGATATGTCGGGTTGCGGCCGGCCAGGCGATATCGCCGGCGAGGCCGGAAGAGACCGAAATTCACCGGCACGGCCGGTAGAGGAAGACGAGAATGGCCCATACCCACGCCAAGGTGATGATCATCGGCTCCGGCCCCGCGGGCTACCGCCGCGATCTACGCCGCCCGCGCCTTGTTCGAGCCGGTATTGATCTCCGGCATGCAGGCCGGCGGTCAGCTGATGATCACCACCGATGTCGAGAACTATCCCGGCTTCGCCGACGTCATCCAGGGCCCCTGGCTGATGGAGCAGATGCGTGCCCAGGCCGAGCACATGGGCACGAAGATGGTCTCCGACCATATCGCCCGCGTCGATCTCTCGCAGCGGCCCTTCCGGCTCTGGGGCGATGGCGGCGAGACCTATTCCTGCGATGCGCTGGTCATCGCCACCGGCGCCCAGGCCAAGTGGCTCGGCCTGCCCTCGGAGCAGAGCTTCCAGGGCTTCGGCGATCGCGAAACGCCCCCGAGTGTGATACTCTACCTTTATAATCAAGGCGTTGCAGAGAGTTACAATACTGCCCGTCCTACTCGCTTGGCCGCCTGACTCAGCATCATACTCCGAACGGATTTCCCAATGTCGAAGGTCCACCACACCAAGGTACTGATCATCGGTGCCGGTCCGGCGGGATACACCGCAGCAATCTACGCGGCGCGTGCGAGCCTAAAGCCGATGCTCGTGACCGGCATGACTCCGGGCGGCCAGCTAACCATCACCACCGACGTCGAAAACTATCCGGGCTTTGCACACCCGGTTCAGGGTCCCGACCTGATGGAGCAGATGCGTCAACAGGCAGAGAACGTCGGCACGCAATTGGTCTACGATCTGATCGTCTCGGTCGATCTTGCAAGCACCCCTAAAAAGGCGATCGGCGACTCAGGCGACACGTATCTCGCGGACACCGTAATCATCGCGACTGGAGCCCAGGCACGTTGGCTTGGCTTGGATTCTGAGAGGGCCTTTGGCGGGCACGGGGTGTCAGCGTGCGCCACCTGTGACGGTTTTTTCTATAGGGGCAAGGAAGTCGTGGTGGTCGGCGGCGGCAACACCGCGGTCGAGGAAGCTCTCTACCTAACTAACCATGCCAGCAAGGTCACTGTTGTCCACCGTCGCGACAGCTTCCGTGCCGAGAAGATTCTTCAGGAGCGGCTTTTCGCAAATCCGAAGGTTGAGGTCATCTGGGACCACGCCGTCGACGAGATCCTCGGGACTACCGAACCGCTGAAGTCCGTTACTGGGGTCCGTATCCGGAACACGAAGACTGGCGAGTTCAAAGAAGTTGCGACCGACGGCGTCTTTGTCGCAATCGGCCACGATCCAGCAACCGCGCTCTTTCGCGGTCAGATCGATATGGACGAGACCGGCTACATCAGGATCGCGCCATGGTCCACGAAGACCAGTCAAAGGGGTGTCCTAGCGGCAGGCGACGTGGCAGACCCCACTTATCGTCAAGCGGTGCTCGCGGCAGGCATGGGCTGCATGGCAGCGCTTGAAGCCGAAAAATATCTTGCCGAGCACAGCTCGAATCCCGAAGTGGCCGCTGAAGAGAAGCAGCAATCTGAGATGATTGAAGCTTGGTAATAGGCCTCACTGGGCTGAGCCGATGGCGACTAGCTCTCGGCCAATCCCAGGTCGATCTATGACGCTTGCCATCAACTCGCCTGCATTAACACCTGTGATGCGCCTCCCGTCGAGCAGTTCATCAGCCGCGCGCTCCAGCGCGCCGCGGTGTCTCTCGACGAGTGAGCGTGCCCTCACCATTTGCTCGGCAAGAATGATTTCGACCCGCTCGCGAATGGTTTTTGAGGTGTGGAGCAATCGAAGCAGCTCAGCCTCTCCTTCTCCCGCCAGGAAAGCCAGCCCTTCGCCAAGCCCATAGGACCCTTCGAGCCGGAGTGCGACGAGGGTCGCCAGATGGAGATCGCTGCCTCGGGTTCCGCCGCCACCAATGGAGCGACTGCCCAGGATGGCGCCTTCCGCAGCTATGCCAGCCAGCAGAAAGCAAATCTCGTCGAGGAGGCTCTGGACGGTGATCTCGGCGATTGGCATCTTGCCGACCCGGACAACGCCCAATGATTGATGCCCGCCAGCGGAATCTACCTTGTCGCGGATCTCCGCAAACTCGAAGGGCTTGTCCAACACGACAGCGGCAATCACATGTCCGGCCTCATGCACAGCCGCACGACGCAACATCGCGGCGGGAACCGAGACGGTCGGCGGGAGCGTTGCGTTGAGATCGGAGACGGAGACCATCCGTCGAGCCCGACGGGCCGATCGGCGGGCGTCACGGACGAGTTGCTCCAAGGCAGCGCCGCTCCAGCCTTCGGTCCGGCCTACGGCGACGGAAAGATCGTCGCTTTCAAGTGCCCCGGCCAGATGCCACCGGATGATACCCTCCCGAGCCGGACCATCGGGTAGTGGAATCCGTATATGACGATCGAGGCGTCCAGGCCGAACGAGAGCGGCATCCAACCTTTCCGGATAATTGCACGCGCCTACGACAATCACGCCCTCTCGCCGTTCGGCGCCATCGATGCATTCAAGGAGAGCCGCCACCTCCTTATTGTGGTACTGGCTGTTGTAATCGTTGCTGAATTTCTCCCTGTCTCCGGCGGCGTCGACCTCGTCGATGAAGATGATGGACGGCGCATTCTTACGCGCTTCGTCGAAAGCGGCCCTCATCGCCCGGAGATAATCGCCAAGATGGCCGTGCGCTTGCCAACGTGCCAGTGACCCTAGAACGAGATGCACGCCGCAGCTTGCCGCTAAAGCCTTTGCTAAGGTCGTCTTGCCGGTCCCGGTCGGGCCGCTGATTAGAATTCCCTTATCGATGTCCTCCCACCCGATCTTGCCCTCACGCCAGTCATTTAGATCTTGGGCGAGATCAAGCGCCCAGCTCCCGGCCTCGCCTAGGCCATGCAGATTCTCGATGCGGAGTTCCCGATCCTTGACCGGCCTGCGCTCCCTCAGAACATCCCTCATACAATCAAGAGATTGGGACACCGGCCTGGTGCGCCACAGCATCGAACCGACCAGAGCCAGGGGCATGGCAGCAAGCTCCTCGGCCTGAACCACGCTCATCCGCTGCTTAAGGCAGACGCGACTGGCCGCCATGAGGTGCCGGACCTGAGGGCGGTCCAACTTCACCACGTCGTCGATTGCCGCCATTACCGCATTCGGAACCTCGGCCACATCTTTCGCAAGAATGACAAGGCAATCGTGCTTCAGAAGGTCGTCCTGAGCGGCCTCTTTTCGCTCTTTTCGCCAGTGATCGGGAGCGACCACGATCTTCGCGTTGTCGCCAAAATCGAAGCCGCCGAACCGATCAGGTTTCGAAAACGCGAAGTTGGTTGCATGCCGGTAGTCCTCGACGTCAGCGTCGTCCGGGACGATCAGGACGAGTGCGAGGGTACCGCCGCGGCGCAGATACGGCCGGCAACCGCGGATCGTCGCGCAATAAGCCAGAAGGCGGCCAGCGCTGCGGATAATGTTGGCGCGGTCCCGCAAGATTCTGCCATTCCGTTTTCTCATCGGATTGGACCCCGGTTAGCGACAATTGCGAAATGGAGAGAGTTCGACAACGAGGCGCGGGTTGAACTCGGGGTTCTCGCGCCCTCCTCCGCTGCGCGGATAGCCGGCCTGGTTCGAAAGGATACGTGTCTGGCCGACCCTATAGTCGTGGGAAGCGTGATCGTGACCGTGGATCCAGAGTTCGGGGCGATACCGTTCGATGATCTCGGAGAGGTCGGAGGCGAAAGCAGGCGACAGCGCATCCCCTTGGTATCGCGACTGCACGGATCCTGGGTGAGGAGCGTGGTGCGTGACCACGACCGTGTTCCCTCCGAATGGCTGCCGGAGATTTGCCACGATGAAGTTCAGATCCTGCGCGTGTAGCGCGGCGGCGTGCGGAGGCAGGAAGCGCATTCTTTGTCGATCTTCGACCACCTCGATCAGGCGGTGATCGTTCATTCTCATGAGCGCCGCTTGTCGCGCAGCTTTGGGGTCTCCCAGCAGGGCGTAATCGGTCCAGAGCGTGCAGCCGATGAAGCGCGTCTCGCCGAGGATGACCATTCCCGGCGCCAACATATGGATTCCGGCCCGTTCGGCCGAAGTCTTGCCTGCGCTCAAGGATTCGGCGAACTCCGCTCGATAGAACTCGTGGTTCCCCGGCACGAAGACGACCGGTCTCCCCTTGAGCGGGCCGCTCCGTTGCCGATCGATCCACGCAATCGCGTCTGCGATCGGTCGACCGATGTCGCCGGCGAACACGGCGACATCGAAATCCTCGATGTCATCGGGAAGCTCGAAGGGGCCGAATTCAAGATGGATGTCGGATAGGACGAGAAGACGCATGCATCATTCCTATTGGCCGCGTCGGGTGCGAAACGCGCGCGACGATGAGTTGGAAGCCGGAGGTAATTTTCTCGGCGCGCTCGACGGATCTCGTTGAGTGGAAACTTCAGCCGCCGGACGTCGACGTGGTGTGCGTGCCGAGCCGATACCAGCGAGACCGTGTTCTCGCCCAACCGCGCTCTCCGTCGATCAGGACGAGGTCGGAGGTAACGACCCTGCGCCCCGATCCCGCCAGCAGCGGATGTCCGGAAACCTCGCCAACGAGGCAATAGGCGGGCCTTGACGTCGCCAGCCATCGATCAAGCATCGGCGCCGTTGCGAGCTCGGCGCTGGCCGGAGCTTTAGTGGCGCAGAACATCGTGAGGTCGGCGACGAGCCGCGTCAGCCGTTCGATCTCGAGTTCAATCCCTGCCCGACGCTCCGTCCAAGCCAGATCTATTGGATCCATGGGAATGCCGCTCCTGCGAGAATCCGCCCTCCCGAAATTCGACTAGCGAACCGCCCGTCGCCCTCCCGCCGACGTGACGAGTTCGAGAATGACGGCTTCGAAAGTGCCCCCTCGATATCCCGCGCGCTGAAGTAACCTCGGTCGCCGACACGTGGACATGCAGCGGCCCAAATCCCATCTCGACCTGGCCGACCGACTGTCGACAAGCTGGCCCGCCCCCGTTAGGTGGCCCGGTTCTAATCTAGTGCATGGTGGGCTTGGCGGCCACGGTTGAGATGGCCGGCGAAGCGGGTTGGGTTTGCGCAGCCGGCCAGACCACAGCGACCGGTGCTGGCGGCTTGTAGCCGAGCGAGGA